>DATHPU010000021.1:0-259940 GCA_035483595.1 Solirubrobacteraceae bacterium | reverse complement strand
GTGGCCATCAGCAATCACCTCCAGACGATGCCGCGGTGTACGGTGCCGATTGCATGGGAGCTGAACCTCCTGTGTCATGCCCCCGGCCGCGACCACGGTGCGGGGGCGCTTTGCAGATAGCTCGACACGCTACTCCCCCACACCGACGCTTTCGGCGTGCCGGTCAAGCCAAGCCTGTACCGCCTAAGCTACAAGCGTGCCGACGCTTCCGCTGCGAACCGCAGGACAAGCTTGGCGGAGATCACCCAACGTGCGAACGGGTCCTCTTGGTCATTCCCCGAGATCGGTTCAATGGCCTCGCACCGAACCGCAAACGCGAACGCGACCTCGGCTGCGCTCTGATCCTCGAACCAGCCAACCATGTCCGACTTCTTTTTCGGGGTCTCCTCCGCGAGCCGCTGAAGCATGGGAAGAGCAAGGGCGGGAGTCGTCATTCGCGGCAGCATAGTAGCGATGTCCGAGCGCTCAAGCCATCCAAACGACCGATGAATGCCCAAGGACAGCGACGATGAGCAAGATCGACAACTTTGCATCGGAAGTCGTAAAAGTACCGCCCAACAAGCCGTGGGAGAAAGCGGTCGCCATCCTCGCTATGGCCATCGGCGGCCTGGTCGCGCTCGTGGCCCTTTGGATCTTCCCTCCGCTCGGCGTCCTCTACCTCATCGCGTCCATTCCTTTTTGGCTCTACAAAGCCCGCAAGAGAGAAAACCGCAAAAAGCTACAGCGGCAACTGATTATCACAGAGCGCATCGTCACCCTCGCGGTAGCTGTCGCGGAGGGTGGCTCCCAAACGCTTCCGGGTATAGCCAGATCGCTGGCAAGCGAAGGCTACGTGACGACTCATGAGTACACGCACCAAGACGGCTATGAGGTCGTCCTCGTCCGTCCACTCCAACGAGCGGCTACCTTCGTTGAAACACATGGAGCCGAAATACGCGAGCACGGCTGGGACAAGCCGCAACCGGAGCTTCTCAAGGCTGTCGGGCAACTGGGTGTCTACAACCGATGAGTGAACCGCTCATCAAGGTGGAGTGCGACAGGTGCGGCTCCACATACGTCGTACTCAAACCGGCGAGCGGCTTTCCGGCTCCGTGCAGCTTGTGCAAGCCTACGGGATCGGGCCAGATCAGGCCCGTTGCTCCGTAGCGATGACAAAGCTAACGGTACTCGCGACGGCGCTCGTCCTGTTGGGGGCGTGGCCGGGTGCGGTTCCTCCAAGCCCGCGTCGCCGAGTGCTGCGGCTACGAAAGCGTCAGCCGAGAGTCCGCTCTCGCAGTGCGTGCAAGCGTGGAACAACGGCTCAGCCGGCTACACTTCGAGCTCAGGGCGGAACAACATCGCTACGCAGGCGTATTATTCACACGTCGCGACCGTAGCCATCTACGCTGGGCCGGAAACCACGTACGTCTCCTCCGATTCTATTCGTCCAGGTGCGTGCATGGTGATCGCGGGCTACAGCGTCTGGATACAAATGACCAGCAGCTTGTGGGATGTGGGGCCAAATCTCGCCTCAGGACAATATTTTCGGTCCATCGGAAGCGAAGCCGAAACCTGGAGCGTGGAACACGCCAACGTTCGGGTGGCCCCAGAGCTCCTCCCGGGCGAACCGGAATCGGAAAACAACGGGAAGCTCACGGTGATGGACGGCGAGTCGCTCTTCCAGATGACCGCACAAGACGTCGAAGGCCAAAACTACGTAGAAAAGCAAAAGACCGAAGCCGACAATCGGACAGAATCAACGCCAACGTCGTCCGCGCCAGAACCATCTGCCGCACCGACTTCAAGTCAATCCACAGGCAAGCCGTGCCCGAGCAACGGCCTTCAGATACGAGGAGAAGAGCTTCCTAGCGGCGCGGGCACAATTGAAGACACTACATCCATCGGCATACCTTGCAGCGGCGCAATCGAAGTTGTAAAGACGTGGATCGGACTCAAGCCGAAGGGAGAGGCTGGCACTGTTAGCGGCTTTGCATGCGCCGAAGCAAAAGGCGAAAACAACCATAGCTTCACGGTGGCGTGCACGGCGCAAGGCAAGCGAGTCGCCTTTCGGGTCGAAGAACCGCATTAGCGTCTCGGCACCCAACGGGGCGACCGACGCGCTATAGCTGCAACCTACAAGGCTCTATGTTGAGCCGGGCTACCTTTCAGGTATGTATCAGTTGACGGTTCCGTTTCATGGTGCATCACAGGTCGCCACTGCGGCCGCGCACCACACCCACCTACAGAGCGATGGTCTTTGGTTTCTGGCGCTCGGTGCGCTCATGCTGATCGGAGCATTGATTGCGGCGGGGCCGCCTCGTGGACTTGACGGGATGCGCATGGCCCAGGGTAGAACGAACGAGCGAATCGCATGGTCGCTGAAACTTGCCGGCGCCGGTTCTGTCATCACAGGCAGCATCCTCTTGTTGATCGGCAATTTCCCGACCGACTGGGTGCTCTGGGTCTCAGGAGCGGCGGTAGTGCTGATATTCGGGATCGGATGGGTGGTCTCGGGTCGCCGCGTGGGTTGAGGCTTCCGCCGTCTCCCCTGACAGGGCGCGGATTATGCTGCGTGAACCACAACCGGCGGGGCGCTGGCCGCCTCGGCCGCCGGGATCAGGTGGTACTGCACGACGAAGCCGAGGCTCTCCGCGTAGCGATCGACGGTCGAGATCTTCGCATCGGCCGCTGTGCTCTCCAGGCGCGCGACGAAGGACTGCGAGGTCTCCATCGCCGCGGCGATCACGGTCTGCGAGCGCTTCTGCTCCTCACGCTGCCCGGCCAGGGCACGCAGCAACTCACGCCGCCGGCGAGCGGCATCCAGCAGCCGCGGAAACTCGGGGTTGCGCGCGGCGCGCTTGTCGATCATCTTGTCTAGGAAGTCGCGCTCAGGCATTGCCTTGGCCTACTCTCTGAATGGGTGTCGATACCTACAGCGGTATCTCTTTTGAGAGATAAGAGTAGCACCTCTCACTGATGCAGCGGGCGCCTGCCGCGCGCAACGCGCTTCTGATCCCCACGCCGCCGCCAATCCGCAAGACGTCTCTTCGCCAGCTCGATAGTGGCCGGGGGCGTCTTCTGCGTCTTCTTCTTGAACCCATCCAAGCCCAACAGAATCTGTCCGCGGCTGCCTTCCTCCGCAAACAGGATGCGGTAGATGACCCGATCTCCGTCCACCCTGACCTCCCAGATGTCGCCGTCGAGGTGGCGGGCAGCAGGCAGGCCCCGATCGCGAACCTCCTCCATGCCGGCAAGCACGGCCGCGGCATCGGAGTCGGAGAGCTTGTCGATGAACCCTTCGACCGGACTACGACCCGATGGGGTCCTGTAGTCGCGCCAGCGCCGCCGGATCGGAGGCGGCCCACCGGCAGCGGAGTCGGTCTTCTCCCTGGATCGCTTCGCTGGAGCCATCGAACGAGCTTATGCAGCGCCTCGGACCGAGTGCTCTTGGTGAGCACGACTGGCCCAAATCCTGGCCCAAGACTTCCCTAAAACGCAAAACGCCCCGTAAACACGGGGCGTAAGCGAACTCCGGGACAGGGACTCGAACCCCAATCTCCCGGACCAGAACCGGGCGTCACTGCCAATTGGACTATCCCGGACAGTGTCTGGCCCACAGAATACCCAACCGCACAGCGGAGCCGAACCCGCGGGACGGCTCGCCCACGGTCGCGAGAGAGCCAGCCCAGGGCGCTAGAACGCCGCCGGGGCGCCGTTGGGCGCGAAGTAGGCGGTGATCGCCTCCTCGAGGCCCGGGTCGAGCACCAGCAGGACCTCGTCGCCGGCCTCGATGGTGGTGTCGTGCTTGGGCACGAAGCCGGAGCCGCCGCGCAGCACGGAGATGATCAGCGCGCCTTCGGGCAGCGCGATGTCGGCAACGCGCTCGCCGACGGTGGGCGCGTCGGGGGCGACCTCCAGCTCGATGATCTCCAGGCGCTCCTCTTCGAGCGCGAGCAGGTGCACGAGGCCGTAGCGCGGCACCTCGTGCTCGATCAGGCGCAGGATCAAGTCGGTGGCGGAGACGGCGGGCTGGATGCCGAGCAGCCGGAAGTGGTCGTGGTTGCGGGGGTTGTTGACGCGCGCGATGATGCGCTCGCACAGGTACTTCTCCTTGGCGACCTGGCACACGAGGATGTTGTCCTCGTCGTCGCCGGTGACGGCGATCACGAGGTCGGCGCGCTGGATGCCGGCACGCTCGAGCACCCACAGCTCGGTCGCGTCGCCGTACTGCACCGCGTGCTCGAACTCGTCCTCGTTGGCCAGGTAGCACGCGCGCGAGGACTCGATCAGCGTGACTTCGTGCTCCTTGGAGATCAGCTCGCGGGCGAGGTTGCGCCCGACCTTGCCGGCGCCGGCGATGATCGCGTACATGCCCTCAGGCCGCCTCGGGCTCGAGCTCGCGCTTGAACATCTCGATCGCGTGCTTGGTCGGAGAGATCGTGCTGAGGCCCTGCTCGCCGTACCAGTCGGCGCGCGCGGGGTCCATCACGCGCACGATCGTCTTCTCGACGCCGAAGCGCTTCTGCGCGATCTGCGCGATCACGAGGTTGGTGTTGTCGCCGGCGGTGGACGCGATGAACGCGTCCGCGCGCTCGATCCCGGCCTGGATCAGCGCGTCGGTCTCCAGGGCCGTGCCGACGGTGAACTGGCCGCCGGAGTCCTCCCAGCTCTTGCTCTGTCCGGCGTCCAGGCGCTCGTGCGACAGCGGGTCCTCGTCCAGCACGGACACTTCATGGCCGGCCGCGAGCGCCGACTTGGCGACCGCCGAGCCCACGCGCCCGGCGCCGACGATCAGAACGAACATGCGAATGCGCAGTTGACCATAGGCCCGCAGGTTAGACCATTGGGGCGCTGGCCCGGTTGGCACGACGCGCGAGCTCCACGGGCGAGTCGCGCGCGGCGGGCGCGGTCACGATCACCCTGCAGTCGGCCTTGCGCACGACATACTTGGTGACGTCTCCAACGAACGCCTCCAGCGAGCCGCCACGCCCCCCCAGACGCCCGCCGCCGCGGATCAGCGACGGTTCCTCGGCGCCGAGCACGATCGCCTCCACGCCGCGCCTGCGCGCCTCATCGACGATCGCGTAGCCGGCGCGGCGCGTGCGCACGGTCGCCGTGGCGACGTGTACGCCGGTGTACTCCTCCCCCACCGCCTTGGCCCTGGCGAGCACCCCGCGCGCGTGCTTGATCTGCGCCTCGGGCAGGCTCGCGTCCAGCGGCAGCGACATCGGGATCACGAACATCCACACCGCCTCAATCGTTGCCGCGTCGATCGCCGCCTCGTCGGTCTGCTCGCCGGCGACCAGCAGCGCGGCCGTCTGCACGATGTCGTCGTCGAGATCGGTGCCGAACAGCGGCACGAGGATCGAGCCGTAGTCGCGCTCGGCGGGCGGCTCCGCTCGCAGCACGCGCGGCGAGACGGTGACGCGCCGCAGCAGGGAGACTTCGTCCGCGCGCCGGTAGACCACGTACAGGGCGATCCCCGCGACCATCCAGCCGAGGCCGACGTAGCGCGCGGCGGGATGCACGACCAGCACCGCCACGAGGCCAGCCGCGGACACGAGCGCGCCGAACGCCGCCGGCAGCGGCAGCTGGCCGCCGCGCAGCGTCACCGACCACGGCACCCGGTAGGGGCGGTCGCGGTCTGGCTCGGAGTAGCGCAGGCGGCAGATCGACAGGTGCGCGATCGTGAACGCGAGCGTCGCGCCGAGCGCGTAGATGCCGACGAGGAAGTCCAGGTTCTCGGTGGCGGCGAGCCCCGCTGCGATCACGCCGGCGATGACGATCAGCACGTACGGCGTCGAGCGCTCGGGGTGCAGCCGCCCGAGCCCGCTGGGGATCTGGCGGTTGGTGGACAGCGAGTACGCGAGGCGCGAGAGGCCGAGCATCGCCGAGTTGGCGGCAGCCACGAGCGTGACTGCGGCCATCGCCGCGACGAGGTACATGAGGCTCTTGCCCAGCCAGTGCGGGTGCACGTGGCTGACGACGCCGATCATCGGCGCGTTCAGGTAGCGGCCCGCCAGTTCGGTGTGGGTGCCGTGCACCGGCAGCGCCGTGACGGCCACCAGCGCGATGCCCACGTACAGGAACGCGACCGTCGCGGTGGTGCTGCCGACGAGGCGCTTGAGGCCGACGCGGCTGATGCGCACCTCACCGGCGAGGCCCGACGCGGACTCCAGGCTCGTGAACGAGATCACGGCGACGGTCATCGCGAACAGCAGGTGCGACCACGTGGGCGCGGTGCCCAGGTGGATCGGGTGAAGCAGGGTGTGCGGGTTGAAGAACAGCACGAGCCCCAGCACCACGATGAAGCCCTGCAACGCGAGGTCGCCGGCGAGCAGGATGCCCACGCGCCGCGCGCGGCGCCCGCCGAAGCCGCGGATGTTGCCGAGCACCACCAGCGCGATGAACGCCAGCGCGAGGCCCAGCGCCTCGTCGCTGCTGCCCAGCGGGCTCCAGAAGACCTTCAGGTACTGCGTCGCCGAGTACGCCGTGACGGCGATCAGGATCACGTAGTCGAGCAGGATCGCCCAGCCGGCGATGAAGCTGACGAGCTCGTTGAACGCGTAGCGCGCGAACACGGTGGAGCCGCCGCGATCCTGGTGCAGCGAAGCGCCCTCCACGTACGTCATCGCGGTCACCGTGTACAGCAGCGCCGCGACCAGGAACACGAGCGGCGTGAGGCCCAGCGCGTGGCCGGCGATGACCCCCAGCGAGAAGTAGATCGCGCTCGCCAGCGACGAGTACACGATCGTGAACAGGATCGGCGAGCCGATGCTGCGGCGCACCATCACGCGCGCGTGCGCCGCCCGCTCGGAGCCGTGACCCTCCGGCGGACCCCCTGGCGTGGGCGTGCTCATCTGTCGCGCGCCCGCCGCACTTCCACGTACCAGCGACCGGCGCCGGCCGCGACGAACAGCACCCCCAGCAACAGCCGCGGCGAGATCGCGCTTGCGTTTCCGCTCACCGCCTGCACGATCAGCGCCACGCCGATCGCGCCCATCAGCAGTGAGAGCACAAGCGTGCTCATGCGGTGCGCCTGTCTGCCGTTCATCTCATCCTGAGGTTATTCCGCTGCCGGTCACACTGTTCCGGGTGGTGCATGCACCACCCGGCGGGGCCGCACATGTGCGGCCCCGGGACACGCCGCATGCGGCGTGTCCGACGGACGGCGCATGCGCCGTCCGAGCAAGGTCGCATGCGACCCTGCGGCCCATCACATCAGGTGATCAGCGGGATGATCAGGATCGCGACGATGTTGGCCACCTTGATCATCGGGTTGATCGCGGGGCCCGCCGTGTCCTTGAAGGGGTCGCCGACGGTGTCGCCGGTGACCGACGCGGCGTGCGCGTCAGAGCCCTTGCCGCCGAACGAGCCGTCCTCGATGAGCTTCTTTGCGTTGTCCCACGCGCCACCGCCCGCGGTCATCATCACCGCGAAGAAGAAGCCGACGACGATCACGCCGATCAGCAGGCCGCCGAGCGCCTGCTGATCGATCAGCCCGACGATCAGCGTCAGGCCGATCGGCAGCAGCGACGGCAGGATCATCTCGCGCTGGGCGGTCTTCGTGACGATGTCCACGCAGCGCGCGTAGTCGGGCTCTTCGGTGTAGTCCATGATCCCGGGGTGCTCGCGGAACTGGCGGCGCACCTCCTCGACGACCGCGCCGCCGGCGCGACCGACGGCCTCGATCGACAGCGACGCGAACAGGCACACCATCAGCCCGCCCAGCAGCAGCCCGATCAGCACGGGCGGTTCGTTGATGCCGAAGTTGATCATGTGCCCGAGCTTGTTTTCGAGTTCTTTCTGAAAGCCCGCGAACAGGCCGACAGCCGCGAGCACCGCCGAGCCGATCGCGTAGCCCTTGGTGACCGCCTTGGTGGTATTGCCGACCGCGTCGAGGCGGTCGGTGACCTGGCGCACCTCCTCGGGCAGGTCCGCCATCTCGGCGATGCCGCCCGCGTTGTCGGTGATCGGCCCGAACGCGTCGAGCGCCACGATCAGCCCGGTCAGCGACAGCAGGCCCATGGCCGCGATCAGGATGCCGTAGATGCCGGTGATGCCGCCGCCCGCGAGCTTCCAGGAACCGAGGATGCCGAGCACGATCACGAGCGCCGGCAGCGCCGTGGCCTGCAGGCCGGACGAGAAGCCCTGGATGATGTTCGTGGCATGGCCGGTGATCGACGCTTTCGCGGTCTTCTTCACCGGCGCGAAGCGCGTCGACGTGTAGTATTCGGTTAGTCCGAATAGCAGCCCGGTGACTACGATTCCGATCAGCGAGCACAGGTACAGGTGGCTCCAGCTGGGGGCGTTGACGGTGCTGCCGACGACCTTGAACGTGAGGTTGCGCATCAGCCAGTAGGTGATCGGCGCGAACGCCGCCGCGGCAAGCACGCCCGAGACGACCAGGCCCTGCAGCAGCGCGCGCTCGACGTTGTCGGAGTTGGTGCGCACCGCGAACGTGCCGATGATCGAGGCGATGATCGCCACGCCGCCGATCACCAGCGGGTACAGCGCGACGCGCGTCGACTCATGGAACGTGAGCACGCCGAGCAGGATCACCGCGATCGCGGTCACCGCGTAGGTCTCGAACAGGTCCGCGGCCATGCCGGCGCAGTCGCCCACGTTGTCGCCGACGTTGTCAGCGATCGTCGCCGGGTTGCGCGGGTCGTCCTCGGGGATTCCCGCCTCGACCTTGCCGACGAGATCCGCGCCGACGTCGGCGGCCTTCGTGAAGATGCCGCCGCCGAGCCTCGCGAACACGGAGATCAGCGAGCCGCCGAAGCCGAGGCCGACGAGCGCGTCGACGGCCGTTTTGGGGCTGTCGTTGAAGAACGACGTCAGCGCGCCGTAGTAGCCCGCAACGCCGATCAGCGCGAGGCCGACGACCAGCAGTCCGGTGATGGCGCCGCCGCGGAAGGCGACCTTCAGCGCCGGCGAGACGCCGCCCTTGGCGGCCTCGGCAACACGCGCGTTGGAGCGCACAGACACGTTCATGCCGATGTAGCCAGTCGAGCCCGAGAGGATCGCTCCGATCAGGAACCCACCCGCGACGGCGATGTTCTGGATGAAGATCAGCGCCACGACTACGACCACGCCGACGCCGGCGATCGTTATGTACTGGCGGTTCAGGTACGCGCGCGCGCCCTGCTGCACGGCCAGCGAGATGCTCTGCATCTTCTCGTTGCCCGGCGACAGCGCGAGCAGGGACCGCGTCGTCACGAGGCCGTAGGCCACAGCACAGGCGGCGCAAACGAGGGCGACGACGACCCCATGGTTCGTCAGAAAGCTGCTCAACAGAAATCCTCCGCGGTCTGATTTGCGTGCCGCGCGAGGATCTGTCGCGCGCACATTTGTCGCCCGGTTCGCTCGGCGCGAGCGTCTACCCGGTGCAAACGCGGGCGCAGTGTATCGTGCCGGCCGGCGGTTTGCCGCTCGCTCAGCGTCCGGGCACCCACAATCTGCCGCTGGACTCCGCCGGTCCCGGGCCGGGCGGACCCTGCCCCTGCGCCCCCGGGCCCGCCTGATCGGGTCCCGCGCCGCCGGAGGACGACCCCGGCCCCGCCGGCCCTCCGGATCCGCCGCCAGGCGGCCCGCCCGCACCGGGCGCGCCCGCGCCGACCTCCTGCGCGTAGGCCATCTGCAGGCGCGACAGCGCGTCTCGCAGCGGCTTCAGCTCGTTCGGGATACGGCGCTCGAGGATCTCCAGCAGCGCCCTGACGGCGTCGATCGCGTCACGCGCCTGCTCGAGATCGCGTTCGGGGGAACGGCCGGGATCCTGATTGGCTCCAGCCGGCGCGAGGCGGTGCGCGCCGATGTTCAGCAGCGACACGGCCGCCTGCGCCATCATGTCGGTGCTCGTCAGCCGGCTCAGTTCCGCTTCGTAGGCCGCGCGCAGCTCATCCTCGCTCGGCTGCCCGCCGGCGCCGGCCGCGCCGGCCGCCGGCTGGGTCGCGCTGTCCTCGCCCTGCATGTCCTCTGCGCTCAAACCGTTACCTCCTCCGGGTAGCTCTCTCTGGTCTCCTCGACGCTCGCCGCGAACACGTCCTCGCGCGCGACGCCTGCGTCGATCATCCGTCGCTGGCGCTGCGCGCCGTTGCGCTCCGGGAACACGGGGTCGATCGCCAGCTCGGCGCGCACCGGCGCCGTCCACGCGAGCAGGCGCTCGATCGCCGCGCGCGCCGGATACTCCTCGGCGCGCTCCAGGTCGATCAGCCGCCCGTCCAGCCCGAAGCGGACCGCCCGCCACATGTTCTCCTCGATCAGCCGCGGTGCGGGGTCCACGAACGGCGCGCGCTCGTCGACGTCTCGCACCGCCTGCGCGATGCACGCGACCAGCAGGCCCGCGAGCGCCTCGGACTCCGGCGCGGTCGCCTGCGCGTCGCAGATGCGCACCTCGACGGTGCCGAACTTGAAGTGCGGCCTGACCGACCACCACACCTGCGTGAACTCGACGATCGAGTTGGTGCGCTGGAGGAACTCGATGTACTCGCGATACGCGGCCCAGCCGCCGAAAGCGTCCGGGACGCCGCAGCGCGGGAAGCTCTTGGTGAAGCTCTGCGTTCGCGCCGAGTGCAGCCCGCTGTCGCGCCCGTCCAGGAACGGCGAGTTGGCCGAGATCGCCAGCAGCAGCGGCAGCACCGGGCGCAGGCGATCGCAGGCGCGCACCGCGCGGTCGATGTCGCGCACGCCCACGTGCACGTGCAGGCTGAACGTGTTGTTGCGCCACGCCACGTATTTGAGGCCGTCCTCGACGCGGCGGTAGTGCTCGGTGTCGATGATCGGCTGCTCGCGATAGTCAGCCCATGGGTGCGTGCCGGTTGCGCCGAGCGCCACCCCCTCGGCGGCCGCGAGCGCGAACAGGCGTCGGCGGCGCTCGCGCTGGTGCGCCAGCGCGTCCTGCAGGTCCGCGCCCACGCCCGAGATGATCTCCACCTCCGACGAGATCAGCTCGCCGGCGATGCCGTCGCGCAGCAGCGGATCGCTCTGCGCGGCGTCGCGCAGGCGCTCGAAGCGCGGGACCAGTTCGAGCGTGCGCGGATCGATGATCGAGAACTCCTCCTCGACGCCGACGGTGAGATCCGCGGCGGCTGCGAACGTGTCGACGGCTCGATCTAGATCAAGGCTGTTCATCGCGTGGCGTCTGCGGGGTTCGCGCGCGGGGCGTGCGGGCGTCCAGTGTGACGCAAGACTCGGCGACGGGCGGAGACTTCCCGCCACGGGCGCCCAATCACGTCAGATAGAAGTACAGCGCGTAGAGCAGATCGACCGCCGGGCTGGAGGTGTGGACCGTCACCTCCGGCGGCACGTCGAGCAGCGACTCCGAGTAGTTGAAGATGATCTTCACGCCCGCGTCGACCAGCTCGTCCGCCAGTCCCTGCGCGGCCTGCGTGGGCACCGCGAGCACGCCCACGACGATGTCCTCGTCCTCCACCACCTGGCGCAGCTCGCCGATGTCGCGCACCACCTGGCTGCCCACCTTGGTGCCGATCTTGGCCTCGTCCGCGTCGAAGATCGCCACCACGCGAAAGCCGTGGTCGGCGAAGATTTCCGAGGACGCGATCGCCTGGCCGAGATGGCCGGCGCCGATCAGCCCGATGTTGTGCTGTCCAGCCGTGCGCAGGATCTTGCGGATCTGCGACACCAGCGCCTCGACGTTGTAGCCGACGCCGCGCTTGCCGAACTTGCCGAAGCCCGACAGGTCGCGGCGGATCTGCGTGGAGTTGACGTGCGTGTAGTCGGAGAGCTCCTGCGAGGAGATCGTCTCCTTGCCCATCTTCTTCGCCTGCGTCAACACCTGCAGGTAGCGCGACAGGCGCGCCGCCACGCCGAGCGAGAGCCGCTCGCTGGAGGAGCCGACGCCGTCGCGCGCGCCCGTCACGGAGGACGGCTGCGACGCCGTGCGTTCCCCCCCTCCGGGGGCGATGCCGTGGCTCATCGGCGGGACTCTAGACGCTCGCGCAGAAGCGCCTCATCGACGAAGTGCTCGCACAGCCCCTCGCCGTCCAGCGCGATCACCGGGATGCGCTCGAAATAGGCGCGATGCAGCGCGTCATCGCCCGTGATGTCAACCTCCTCGAGCGCGAAGGCGAGCTCGCCCTGCAGACGCCGCAGCGCCAGCATCGCGTCGACGCACAGATGGCAGTCAGGCTTGGAGTAGACGGTGACCGTCGCCATCGGGCTGACGCTCCCCTGTGGCATACGCGTCGAGCGAAAGGTAATGCGGGTAGACGAGCGGCTCGCGGAAGCGGGCGGCGCTCGCGATCATCGCGGCGTTGTCGGTGCACAGCGAGCGCGCCGGCACGTGCAGCTCTGCCCCCAACTGCCGCAGGCGCCGTCGCAGTACGTCGTTTGCGGCCACGCCGCCGCCCACCGCCAGGCGCCCGAGCCCGGTGTGCGCGAGCGCCTGACCAGCGCGCACCGCCAGCGACTCGACGATCGCCGCCTGATAGGAGGCGGCGAGGTCCGCCGCGCGCTCGCGCGCCCCGTCCTCCCCCAGGTCGCGGATCGCGTACAGCAGCGCCGTCTTGACGCCCGCGAAGGAGAAGTCGAGGCTGTCCGCGAACGCCTTGTGGCGCGCGCCGCGGCCGCCGCGCGCGCGCTCGGCGGCCGACCCCGGGAACGAGAACGCGGTCGCATCGCCGTCCGCGGCGAGCCGTTCCAACGCTGGGCCTCCGGGGAAGCCCAGCCCGAGCATCCGCGCGCCCTTGTCAAACGCCTCGCCGGCGGCGTCGTCGAGCGTGCGCCCCAGCACCTCGAAGCCGTCGTGCCCGGTGACGCGCGCGAGGAGCGTATGGCCGCCGCTCGCGACCAGGCACACGAACGGCGGCCCGAACGGCTCCGCCTGCTCCTCCCCCGCATCAGCCAGGAAGTTCGCGGCGACGTGTCCCTGCAGATGGTCAACCGGCGCGAACGGCAGCTCGCGCGCGGCGGCCAGCGCCTTCGCGGTGGAAAGGCCCACGAGCAGCGCCCCCACCAGCCCCGGCCCCTGCGTGGCTGCGATCAGATCGACATCCGCCAGCGTCGCGCCGGCGCGCGCCAGCGCCTCCTCCACAACCACGTTCACCAGCTCCAGGTGATGGCGCGAGGCGATCTCCGGGACGACGCCGCCGAAGCGCTCGTGCACCTCCTGCGAGGAGATCACGTTGGAGCGCATGCGACCGTCCGCGTCGACGACCGCCGCGCACGTGTCGTCGCAGCTCGTCTCCAGCGCGAGGATCGTCAAACGGATCCCACCGGCCCCGGATTGGGAACGTCGCCGAGCGAGCCTTCGAGCGTCGCCGGCGTGCGCCACATCACCAGCGCGTCCTCGCCGTTGTCCTGGTAGTAGCGCCGGCGCATGCCCGCCGCGCGAAAGCCCTCGCGCTCGTACAGGTGGATCGCCACCGCGTTGGAGCGGCGCACCTCCAGCGTGAAGCGCGCGTCGGCGTCGCCGACGCGCGCGTACAGGTCCGCGAGCATCGCCGAGGCGATGCCCTGGCGCTGGTGATCATTGTCGACGGCCACGTTCATCACGTGCCACACGGTGTCGTAGCGAGAGCAGATCAGGTAGCCCACAAGCCGCTGCTCGCCGCTCGCGCCCTGCTCGATCGCAGCCAGGCAGATCCCCGACTGCTTGGACAGCTCCAGCACGAACATCGCAAGCGACCACGGCGTCGGGAACACGCGCCGCTCGATCGCGATCACCTGCGGCAGGTCCTGGTAGCTGAGGCGCCGCACCTCCACGGCCGGCGCCTGCCCGATCGGCTGCTCTGCGGTTCGCTCGCTCATCAGGAGGGCCCTGGCCCGGACACCAAGGCTAGCTCCGCGTCCGGGCGCCGGCGGTAGTCGGGCACCAACTCGTGCAGCGGAGCCGCCGTCGCGTGCGCGCCCAGCTCGCACACGGCGGCCGCGCTGACGAGATGAAGCTCCGAGGAATCGGGCGCCACCGGCACGCCCGCGTCCTGCAGCTGCTCGCGAAAGCGCACCGCTCCGTCGCCCACAGCCAGCCACTTGCGCCGGGCGCCTCCCCCCTGTTCGACCTCAGCGATGACCCCGGCGAGGTGCTGTGGCGCCAGCGGGCGCGGCGGGACGAGCTCGCGCGGCGAACCGTCCTCGCCCGCCTCATACGCGGCCGCGAACGCCTCGCCGCGGCGCGCGTCGATCACCGCGAGCACGGCGTCGGGCTCGCCCGCGAGCGCCGGCAGCGCGAGCGCGCGGGCGCTCGAGACGCCGACGAGCTCCGCCGACAGCGACTGCGCGAGGCCCCGTGCGGTGGCCACGCCGACCCGCAGCCCCGTGAACGTGCCCGGACCCACCCCCACGGCCACCCGGTCGACTTCGCTCCAGGCGACACCAGCGTGCTCGAGCAGGCCGCGCGCCAGGTCGAGCAGCCGCGTCGCGTGGCCCGGGCGCGCGCCCGCGGGCGGATCGTCGCGCGCCTGCGTGACGCCGCCGTCCGCGCGGCGCAGCGCGACGGCGGTGGAGGACGTCGCGGTGTCGAAGCCGAGCACGATCATCGCGCGCCGCCGCCGTCCGCGATGCCCGGCGCGGCAGACTGGTCGGCAGCCGCCTGCGCCTCCTCGACGTCGATGCGGCGCCGATCGCCGCCGCCGTGACTGAGCGTCACCCGCACGCGGGCACCCGCGAGATCGGCGTGCGCGTCCTGCGGCCACTCCACGAACGCGATCCGTCCCGGCCCAAGGTAGTCGGCCAGCAGGTCCGGGTCCTCGCGTTCGAGCCCCGCCAGCCGGTACAGGTCCAGGTGCGAGACCGTCACCCCGGCGCCCGCGTAGCGGTGGCCGATGCTGAACGTGGGGCTGGTGACCGGATCGCCGACCCCGAGCGCACGCGCGGCGCCGCGCACCAGCGTGGTCTTGCCCGCGCCCAGCTCGCCGCGCACGAGCACCACATCGCCATCGCGCAGCGCCCCCGCCAGCTCGGCGCCGAGCGATTCCGTCTCTGCGGGACCTGTCGTCTCGACGCTGCGCGCGGCCACCCCGAGACTCTAAAGCCTGCCGGCCCGCGTCCCGGACGCGAACGAGGATGCCCAAAAAAATGACCGGCCCGCGGGAGAATGGTGCGCGGACCGGTCGTTACTCCTGGAGGGATGGAGACAGGACCTACATCGGCAGCCGTGCCTTTTGACTTTAGGACCCGAGCAAGATTTTTCGACGCCCCCGCAAAAGGCCCTGCTTTACAGGGAAAATGCCACTGGACATGTGTCTAGAACAGACCCAGCTGATCGACATCCGGCTCGCCCTGCGCCGCCCGCCCCGCGCTCGGCGACGCCGAGGCGACCGTCTCGGCCCGCTCGGGCTCGTCCGCGAGCTCCGGGACCTCCTCGACGGAAGGCTGCTCCGGTGCGCCCAGCGCCAGCAGCTCGGGCAGGCGCATGAAGTCCTCGCGCAGCGTCTCGAGCATCCGCGGCGTGTACAGAGCCGCGGCGGGATGGTAGATCGGGTACAGGCGCACCGCGCGCGTGCCCAGCACGAGCGCCTCGGGCTGACCGTGCAGGCGCGTGATGCCCGTGGGGTCGCCGCGCAGGAGCTTCGTCGAGAAGTTGCCCAGCGTGCAGATCACCGTCGGCTGGATCAGCTCGACCTTGCGCAGGAGGTACTCGTGGCAGTTGTCGAGCTCGATTGGCTGGGGATCCCGGTTGCCGGGAGGCCTGCACATCAACGTGTTGGCTATGAACACCTCCGAGCGCTCCATGCCGATCTCTTCCAGCAACTGCTGCAGGAGTTTGCCGGCACGCCCCACGAACGGCACCCCCTGCTCGTCCTCGCTCGCACCGGGCGCCTCACCGATGAACATCAGATCCGCGTCGGCGTTGCCGGCTCCGAACACAACCGTTTTGCGGGTCGCCGCAAGCTCCGTGCAGCGCGTGCAGCTGCGCGCCTGGACGAAGACCTCCTTCAGGGCCTCACGCCGCTCGGACGCAGACTGCTCACGCTCCAGGGAGGACATCGCGCGGATGGTAAGCGATGATCTGACGATGGCATCGGCCGGCGAGCACGAGGTGACGGCCCCGTTCGCGGGCGTCGTCGTGGCGATCGCCCACCAGCTCGACGAGCCCGTGGGCGCCGGCAGCGCGCTGGTGGTGCTGGAGGCGATGAAGATGGAGCACGAGGTGCTGGCGGAGACCGACGGCGTCGTGCGCGTCCTGTCGGTGGCGGTCGGCGACGCCGTCGAGGAGGGCCAGCTGCTGCTGACGCTCGCATCGTCCCCGGCGGGAGAGCCGGGCGCCGGCAACGGCGCGAGCCCGCCGAGCCTCCAGCCGCAGCGGGCGGACGGCGAGCGGGAGGACCTCAGGGCGGTGCGCGAGCGCCACGAGATCGGGCTCGACGCGGCGCGGCCGGAGGCCGTCGCGAAACGCCGCGAGCGCGGCCGGCGCACCGCGCGCGAGAACCTCGCCGACCTGCTCGACGCCGACTCGTTCGTCGAGTACGGGCCGCTGCTGTTCGCCGCCCAGGAGGCGCGGCGCCCGCGCGAGGAGCTGATCGCGCGCACCCCCGCCGACGGGCTCGTCGGCGGCGCCGGGCGGCTCGCGGGCCGCCCGTGCGTGGCGATGTCCTACGACTACACCGTCCTCGCCGGCACGCAGGGGATGCGCAACCACGCCAAGAAGGACCGCCTGTTCGAGCTCGCCGAGCGCCGGCGGCTGCCCGTGGTGCTGTTCGCGGAGGGCGGCGGCGGCCGCCCCGGCGACGTCGACATGCCGATCGTCGCCGGCCTCGACTGCCGCGCGTTCGAGCTGTACGCCCAACTCAGCGGCCTCGTGCCGCTCGTGGGTATCGCCTCCGGCTACTGCTTCGCCGGCAACGCCGCGCTGCTCGGCTGCTGCGACGTGGTGATCGCCACCGAGGACTCGAGCATCGGCATGGGCGGCCCCGCGATGATCGAGGGCGGCGGCCTCGGCGTGCACGCGCCCGGCGACGTCGGCCCGATCGCGATGCAGTGGGCCAACGGCGTCGTCGACCTGCGCGCCGCCGACGACGCCGAGGCGGTGGCACTGGCCAAGCGCTACCTCTCCTACTTCGCCGGCCGCGCCGCACCGGGCGCCGTCCCCGACCAGGAGCTGCTGCGCGACCTAATCCCCGAGCAGCGCAAGCGCATCTACGACGTGCGCCGCGTCGTCGACGGGCTGTTCGACGAGGGCTCCGTGCTGGAGCTGCGCCGCGGCTTCGGCCCCGGGATGCTCACGGCGCTCGCGCGCGTCGACGGGCGCCCGCTCGGCGTGGTCGCCAACGACCCCACGCACCTGGGCGGCGCGATCGACGCCGACGGCGCCGACAAGGCCGCGCGCTTCCTGCAGCTGTGCGACGCGTTCGAGCTGCCCGTGCTGTTCCTGTGCGACACGCCCGGCTTCATGGTCGGCCCCGCGGCAGAGCAGACCGCCACCGTGCGCCACTTCGCGCGCCTGTTCCTCGGCGGCGCCAACCTCAGCGTGCCCACCGGCACGATCGTGCTGCGCAAGGGCTACGGCCTCGGCGCGCAGGCGATGGCCGGCGGCGGCTTCAAGGCGCCGCTGTTCACCGTCGCGTGGCCCACGTCCGAGTTCGGCGGCATGGGCCTCGAGGGCGCCGTGCGCCTGGGCATGCGCCGCGAGCTCGACGCGATCGAGGACCCGCAGGAGCGCGAGCGCCTGTACGAGCAGATGGTCGCCGCCGCGTACGAGCGGGGGCGCGGCGTCAACATGGCCGCGTACGGAGAGATCGACGACGTGATCGACCCCGCCGACTCCCGCCGCTGGATCGCCACCATGTTCGACGAGCACTCCGGCGAGTGGTGGCGGCGCCAGGGCAAGAAGCGCCCGCACGTCGACGCGTGGTAGATCGCAGGCCGTCGTCGCGGCCCTCGCCACCTCGGGCGGCCGGCGCGGGCCGCGTCGTGTGACATTGCGCACATAGCACGCGGGGCCATTTACACGCCGCCGAGCGTGTGTATCATTTTCGATAGGCCGCTAACGAGCTTGCTCGCGTGGACCCGACCGCAGCATGCTGGAGATCTGAAGTCGCGCCGGTATCCGCAGGGAACTGGACCGAAGCCGATGAGCCCCCACCGAACCCGTACCCCGCCACGCGCATGAGGACCGTGCGCACAGTGGCCGAGCTGCGCTCAGCGCTCGCACCCGCGCGTCGCGAGGAGCGCACGATCGGGCTCGTGCCGACGATGGGCGCGCTGCACGACGGGCACCTGTCGCTGATCGCCCACGCACGCGAGCACTGCGACGTGGTGGTCGTCTCGCTGTTCGTCAACCCCTCCCAGTTCAACGAGCGCGCCGACCTGGAGCGCTACCCGCGCGACGAGCGACGCGACGCCGAGCTCGCCGCCGCCAGCGGAGCCGATCTGCTGTTCGCGCCGGCGGTCGAGGAGGTCTACCCCTCCGGGTTCGCCACAGCCGTCGAGGTGCTGGGCGTGACCGAGCGCCTGGAGGGCGCAAGCCGCGGCCCCGAGCACTTCCGCGGCGTAGCCACCGTCGTCACCAAGCTGCTGTGCATGGCGCTGCCCGACGTCGCGTACTTCGGCCAGAAGGACGCTCAGCAGGTCGTCGTCATCCGCCGCCTCGCCACCGACCTCAACCTGCCCGTGCTCATTGAGGCACTGCCGACCGTGCGCGAGCGCGACGGCCTTGCGCTGTCCAGCCGCAACGCGCTGCTGAGCCCCGAGGAGCGCGCCCGCGCGCTGGCGCTGCCCGCCGCGCTCGACGCCGCCCGCGCGCTGGCCGCGCGGGGAGAGCGCTCCGCGCGGGCGCTGCTGGACGCCGCGCGCGAGGCGATGCGCCCGTTCGACGTCGAGCCCGAGTACATCGCGGTCGTCGACCCCGACACGCTCGAGCCCGTCGACTCGCTCGACGGCGCATCGTCCCCGCATCGTCCCGGTACGGGGAAGGGGGAGACGCTGCTGGCGCTCGCCGCGCGGGTCGGGGAGGTCCGCCTGATCGACAACACAGTCCTTGCACCCATCAGCCAACCGCTCCAAGGAGAGGCGATCGCCACATGCAGCGCGTGATGCTCAAGTCCAAGATCCACCGCGCCACGGTCACCGACAGCGACCTGCACTACGTCGGCTCGATCACCATCGACCCGGAGCTGCTGGAGGCCGCCGACATGCTCGAGTACGAGCAGGTGCACGTCGTCGACGTCGACAACGGCGCCCGCTTCGAGACGTACACGATCCCCGGCGAGCGCGGCTCGGGCGACATGTGCGTCAACGGCGCCGCCGCGCGCCTGGTGCACCGCGGCGACACGATCATCGTCATCTCCTACGGCACCTACGACGAGGCCGACCTGGAGCGCTACGCGCCGCGCGTCGTCCACGTCGAAGCCGAGACCAACCGCATCATCACCGTCGACGAGCAGGTGGCGACCCTGCTCTCCTAGAGAGCGAGCGTCAACCGGCCCTCAGAGAGGAAGCAAGCATGTCCAGCCGCCCCGCCATCCAAGCCCCGTCCGACCCCGGCCGCCTGCCGATGACCCTGCCGCTGCTGATGGAGAAGAAGCGGCTCGGCGAACCGATCGTGATGGTCACCGCATACGACTACCCCAGCGCCCGCGCCGCCGAGGCCGCCGGCGTCGACCTGGTGCTCGTGGGCGACTCCGCCGCGACGACCGTGCTCGGCTACAGCGCCACCACGCCCGTCGAGCTCGACGACATGCTCGTGCTCGCCCGCGCCGTACGCCGGGGCCTGCGCACGCCGCTGCTGATCGGCGACCTGCCATTCGGCTCCTACGAGGTCTCCGACGAGCAGGCGATCACGACCGCGATGCGGATGGTCAAGGAGGCCGGCTGCGACGTCGTCAAGCTCGAGGGCGGCGGCGAGGCCTCCGTCAAGCGCGCGCGCGCGATCGTCGGCGCCGGCATCCCCGTGATGGGCCACGTCGGGCTCACGCCTCAGACCTCCACGGCGCTCGGCGGCTGGAAGGCGCAGGGCCGCACCGCCGCCGCCGCCGCGCGCATCGCCGCCGAGGCCGTCGCGCTACAGGACGCAGGCTGCTTCGCGATCGTGTTCGAGGCGATCCCCAGCGCCGTCACCGAGGAGCTGGTGGCGCTGCTGGAGATCCCCGTGATCGGCATCGGCGCGGGCCCCGCCACCGACGGGCAGGTGCTCGTGTTCCACGACCTGCTGGGCATCCGCGACGGACTCGGCGCGCGCTTCGTCAAGCGCTACGCCAACCTCCAGCAGGAGATGAACAACGGCGTCACCGCCTACGCCGAGGACGTGCGCACGCGCCGCTACCCCGGCCCCGAGCACTCCTACTCGATCGACCCCGGCGAGCTCGCGGAGCTGCACACCCTGTTGAGCGCCTAGCAGGCGAGCGCGGTGGGCGGGCATTCGGCCCCCCCACCGCCCGGCGGCGGGCCGCCGGGAGCGCCCGGGCTGGTGGGCGTCGAAGTCGTTTCCGTCGGGGTGGTGGGGGTCGAGGCTGGAGTTTCCACGCTCGGCGGAGCGGGCGCGGGCGTCGTCGTCGTAGTGACGGGAACGGTCGAGACAGGCGGCGGACCGGTCGGCGCGGACGGGTGGCGAGCGGCATGATGCCGACCGGCATGGCGGTTCGCCGTGGGCGTTGGCATCGCCGTGACCGGCTGCCCCGGTGCGGTCGGCTGCCCCGATGCGGTGGCCGTCGTCCCAGTAAGCGCCGCGAGCGCGGGCGCTCGGGAGCGACGTTTGACGCGGCTCTCCGACCTGCGGCGATTGGCAGCGGCGAACGCGGGCGTGCGGGGACGAATGCTCGGCGACGCCTGGGGCGTACCCGGCTGCAGCTTCAGCTCGCGGATGTGAGCGTCGCGGGCGAGGCTCGTGCTCAACACCAGCGCGAGCAGTGCGCACGCGACCGCAAGCGCAACGAGTCGGCGACGCAGGCGCCGCAACCCGGGCGGTGATGCGGCCGGCCGGTCGTCGGGCTCATCGTGCCCACCGCCGCTACTCCCCTCAACTGCATTGGAGTCAGCAATGGAGCCATGCCCCTCGGCCACGTGGCTCCAATCGACGCCAACGAGCTCGGCGGCACGGGCGATCGTCGCGTGTCGCAGCCAGGCGACGACGACGATCGGGCCGAGCGCGCGGTATGAGACGCCCGCTTCCTGCATCGCCGCGCGGCTCAGGCGGCAGGTCTCGCAGTCGCCGAGGTGGTCGCGCACCCACGCGAGCTCCGCGCCCTCGCCGAGCTCGTCGTCCTGGAGCTTTGCGAGCAGCGGCAGCGCGCGCTCGCATTCGGGCGATGCGGCCGCAATCGAGGCGAGCTCGCCGCCGTTGACGAGGTCGCGCAGGCGGATGCGGGCGCGGGAGATGAGCTGGGCGACCCCGTTGGCGTTGAGATCCACCACGGCGCCGATCTCCTCGTAGGAGAGCTGCTCGAGCTCGCGTAGCGCCAGCACCTCGCGCTGGCGGTCAGGCAGGCGCGCGTGAGCCATCCGCACCGTCTCGCGAGTGGCGGCCAGCAGGGCGGCGCGTTCGGGGTCGAGCTCCAGCGCCCCCGGCTCGGGGCCGGCCGGCTCGATCGGCTCGCCCACCGGCTCGACGCGGCGGCGCGCCCTGATCGTGTCGTAGCAGACGTTGCGCGCGGTCGTCAGCGCGTAGGCGACGAAGTTCACCTCGCGGCCCTCCAGCGCCGGCAGGCGACGCAGCAGGCGGACGAACGTCTCCTGGGTGGCTTCCGCGGCGTCGTCCTCCCCACCGAGCATCCGCAGGCAGAAGCCGTACACGCGCCGCTCGTGGCGGTCGTACAGCTCGGCGAACGCATCGCCGTCGCCGGAAAGCGCCAGCCGCGCGCGCTCGCGGTCGTCACGGGTGCTGCCAGCGGTTGCGGTCGTGATCGCCATCGCCCTAGGCTCACCGCGATTCTCCCACAGGCTCAAGGCGCCGGCAAGCGCCGGCGGTGACGTAGCTGGACATCTGTCGTGCTCCCTGGCTGGCATCTGCGTTGACGTCAGTTCAACTCGAACACCGCCGGATCCTTACGCCGCGAATTTCTTCGAGGGCGAGCGTAAGGAAGCGACTGGACCTCGGTTGACAGAGCACCAAACGCCAACCGGGCTCTCGCCCGCACAACCAGGAGGCAGCTCTCATGCACAAGATCCACACACTCACCACCCCGTCCGCTCTCGCCGCCGCGCTCGCAGTGCTCGCGCTCGGCGCACCCGCCGCCGCCGGCGCCTCGACCGGGCACGGCCACCACAAATCCCACAAACCGCCTGTGGGTCCCCGCGGCAGGACGGGCGCCACCGGCGAGCAGGGCACAGCCGGACCGGCCGGCCCGAAGGGCGAAACCGGGCCGAAAGGCGAAACCGGGCCACAGGGCCCCGGCGCGAGCGAGCTCGTCTACAACTCCACGGCGCCCGCCGCCACCGAACAGAACACCCCGCTGGGGACCGCCGGGCCGTTCAAGCTCACCGGCAGCTGCGTACAGGCCGGCCCCAAACTGGTGATCACGATTCTCGGCGCCTCCAACGCGCTCGACGTCCAGCTGGACGACCTGCGCACGGAGTCCGACGAGGGCAGCCCTGCCTACATGTGGTTCGAACAGTTCACCCAGACCGCCAGCATCGCGCCCGCCAGCCTGATGGGCCTGGCCGCCACCAACACCGGCAGCGGTGAAAGCTATGCGCAGGCCCACATCACCGTCACGTCACCGGTGCACGGCGAGCTGGAAGTCTACGAGCGCGCCTCCGAGGCCACCAACGAGTGCCACATCTCGACCGTCTGGATCCCCGCCTCCTGAAGGCGACTGCGCGCGCGCCCCGGCCGCCCCGCGCGCAGGGCGGCCGGGCCGGCGGGGGCGGTTGCGGCGCCGCTCACGGCGGCGACAGCGGGTCCCCGTAGCGCTCGGCGAACGCGAACTCCTCGACCGGTTTGCGCGCAAGCCGCTTGGGCCACGGGTCGGCGCGATGGCCCACTCCGATATGCGCCGCCAGCGCCACCTCCCCGGGGATCGCCAAAAGCCGCTTTACCTCCGCCTCCGCCGGCACCAGCAGCGTCGTCATCGCCGCGCCCAAACCCTCCGCGCGCAGCGCCAGCAGCAGGTTCTGCACGAACGGGTACACCGACGCGCCGCCCACGATGCTCTGGCGGGGCAGCTCCGCGTCGGTCACCGCCAGGTCGGGCAGGCGCACGCCCACCACCAGGTGGACCGGCACCTCGTGCAGACGCTCCGCGTACTCGTTCGCCCCCCGCACACGACGCACGATCGCCGCGTCGAACGCGTCCGGGTCCGCCAGCACCGCCGCGCCGCCCGTCTGCTCCATGTACGCGCGCCAGCCCGGCAGGTACAGGTCGCGCAGGGCGACGCGGCGCTCCGCGTCCCTCACGACGATCACGCGCCAGCCCTGGCGGTTGCCGCCGCTGGGCGCAAAGCGCGCGTTCTCCAGCGCCCGCGCGAGCACCTCCGTCGGCACCGGGTCGGGCTTGAAGCGCCGCGTCGTCGGCGCGCAGCGCATCGCCTCGTACAGATCCATCGGTGGGACGCTACCCGCTTCCGTACTCGATCCGCCGCAGCACCTTCGCGGGCGCGCCCGCCGCCACCGAGAACGCGGGAACGTCGCGCGTGACCACGCTGTTGGCGCCGATCACACAGCGCTCGCCGATCGACACGCCGCTCGTCACCACCACGTTCGCGCCAAGCCAGCAGTTGTGCCCGATCCGGGTCGGGCCCTTGCTCTCGAAGCCCTGCCACGTGATCGGCTTCTGCGGGTCGTCGTAGCGGTGGCCCGCGTCCGACACCATGCAGCCGTTCGCGAGCATGCAGTGCTCGCCGATCTCCACCAGCTCGTGCGCCGCCACCATCACGCCTTTGTTCAGGAACGTGCCCGCGCCGATCCGCACGCGCGCCGCCCCCGGCGCCGTGATCCACACGCCGGGCTCCATCAGTACTTGCGCCCCTATCTCCAGGCGCCCCTCGCGCAGCGCCTCCAGCACGTTCCCGTGCAGCGGCCAGCGCGCGAACGCTTCGCGGCGCAGCAGCTCCCAGTGGATCCGCGCGCGGTTCCAAGGCAGCGCGTTGCGCTCGTACCAGCGCCACTTCTGCGCCCACAGGCGCGCCGCGTGCGCCAGCTCAGGTGCGCCCGCGGGGGCCCGCTCGTGGCCCGCGTCCGCGTCCATCGCGACGGTTAGACCGCGACCTTCGCGCGGCGTTTGCGCGCCGGGCCTTTGCCGGTGTTGACCGTGCGGCGCCTCGTCGCCGGCGTCAGCAGCTCCGCCAGGAACTGGCCCGTGTGCGACTGCGGCTCCGCCGCCACCTCCTCGGGCGTGCCCACCGCGATCGCCATGCCGCCCTCCTCCCCGCCCTCCGGGCCCATGTCGATCAGGCGGTCCGCGCTCTTGATGATGTCCAGGTTGTGCTCGATCACCACCACGCTGTTGCCCGCGTCCACCAGGCGCTGCAGCACCGCCAGCAGGCGCTGCACGTCCGCGAAGTGCAGGCCGGTTGTCGGCTCGTCGAGGATGTACAGGGTCATGCCGGTGGCGATCTTCGACAGCTCCGTCGCCAGCTTCACGCGCTGCGCCTCGCCGCCCGACAGCGTCGTCGCCGGCTGCCCCAGCCGCACGTAGCCGAGGCCCACCGCCTCCAGCGTCTCCAGGCGCCGGCGGATCTTCGGGATGTGCTCGAAGAACTTCAACGCCTCCTCCACCGGCATCGCCAGCACGTCCGCGATGCTCTTGCCCTTGAAGCGCACCTCCAGCGTCTCGCGGTTGTAGCGCTTGCCGTGGCACTGCTCGCACGGCACGTACACGTCCGGCAGGAAGTGCATCTCGATCTTGATCTGCCCGTCGCCGCGGCACACCTCGCAGCGCCCGCCCTTCACGTTGAAGCTGAAGCGCCCCGGCTTGTAGCCGCGCGCGCGCGCCTCCTGCGTCTTCGCGAACAGGTCGCGGATCACGTCGAACAGGCCCGTGTACGTCGCCGGGTTCGAGCGCGGCGTGCGCCCGATCGGCGACTGGTCCACCGCGATGATCTTGTCCAGCTGGTCCAGGCCATGGATCGCGCGATGCGCGCCCGGGCGCTTGCGTGCGCGGTGCAGGCGGTTGGCGACGGCCTTATAGAGCACGTCGTTCACGAGCGTCGACTTGCCCGAGCCAGACACGCCCGTCACGCACGTCAGCACGCCCAGCGGCACGTGCACGTCGATGTCGCGCAGGTTGTGTTCGCTCGCGCCCACGATCTCGATGTAGCCGCTCGGCGTGCGCCGGTGCTTCGGCACATCGATCGTGCGCGTGCCCGCCAGGAACTGCCCCGTCAGCGACTCCTTCACCTTCTGCACCTGCGCCGCCGTGCCCTGCGCCACGATGCGCCCGCCGTGCTCGCCCGCGCCCGGCCCCAGATCCACCAGGTGGTCCGCCGCGCGCATCGTCTGCTCGTCGTGCTCCACCACGATCACCGTGTTGCCCAGGTCGCGCAGGCGCTCCAGCGTCGCGATCAGCTTCGAGTTGTCGCGCTGGTGCAGTCCGATCGACGGCTCGTCCAGGATGTACAGCACGCCCACCAGCGAGGAGCCGATCTGTGTCGCCAGGCGGATCCGCTGCGCCTCGCCGCCCGACAGCGTCGCCGCCGCGCGGTCCATCGACAGGTAGCCGATGCCCACGTTCTCCAGGAACTGCAGGCGCTCTGAGATCTCGCGCAGGATCAGCCGCGCCACGTGCCGGTCGGTCTCCGACAGCTCGATCTGCTGCACCCACTCCAGCGCCCTGCGCGCCGACAGCGCGCAGAAGTCCTCGATGCGCGTGCCCGCCACCAGCACCGCCCGCGACTCCGCGCGCAGGCGCGCGCCGCCGCACACCGGGCACGCGCGCAGCGACATGTACTCCTCGATCTTCTCGCGCGTCCACTCCGAGTCCGTCTCGCGGTAGCGGCGCTCCAGGTTCTTGACGATGCCCTCGAAGCGCGCCGCGTACGAGCGCCGGCGTCCGTAGCGGTTCTTGTACGTCACCTGCACCGGCTCGCCGTTCGTGCCGTTCAGGAACACGTCGCGCTGCTCCTGCGACAGGTCTTCCCACGGCGCTTCCAGGTCGACGTCGTACAGCCCCGCGATCGCCTCCGTCATCTGCTCGTAGTAGTTGGAGCTGCTGTTCGCCCACGGCGCGATCGCGCCTTCGCTGATCGACAGCGACGGGTTCGGCACCACCAGATCCGGGTCGATCTCCATCTGCGAGCCCAGGCCCGTGCAGCGCTCGCACGCGCCGTGCGGCGAGTTGAACGAGAAGATCCTTGGCTCCAGCTCCACCAGCGACGGGCCGTGCTCCGGGCACGCGAAGCGCTCCGAGAACGTGAACATCGCTCCCGGCTCCGGTTTCTCACCCGGGACGATCTGCGCCGCCGCCGCCCGCGGCCCCTTCGCGCCCTTCGCCCGCGACGGGCCATCCTCCGCGTCCCCATCGCCCCGCCCGCCTGATTCCGCCGCCGCCGTTGCGCGTCCAGCGTCGCCGTCGGACGCCGCGCGCGACCCCACTATCTCAACCTCTACGAGACCCTCGGCCAGCGCCACCGCCGTCTCGATCGAGTCCGCCAGGCGCTTGCGCACGTCGTGGCGCATCACCAAACGGTCGACCACCACCGAGATGTCGTGCTTGTAGCGCTTGTCCAGCACGATCGACTCCTCCAGCATGCGCACGCGGTCGTCGATCTTCACGCGCGCGAAGCCGTCCGCGCGCAGCTCGTCCAGCAGCTTGCCGTACTCGCCCTTGCGGCCCCTCACCACCGGCGCCAGCACCATGAAGCGCGTGCCCTCCGCCAGCTCCATCACCTGGTCGATGATCTGCTCCGCCGACTGGCCGACGATCGGACGCCCGCAGATGGGACAGTGCGGCTTGCCCACGCGCGACCACAGCAGGCGCAGGTAGTCGTAGATCTCCGTCACCGTGCCCACCGTCGAGCGCGGGTTGCGCGACGTCGTCTTCTGGTCGATCGAGATCGCCGGCGACAGGCCCTCGATCGAGTCCACGTCCGGCTTGTCCATCTGCCCCAGGAACTGGCGCGCGTACGCCGACAGCGACTCCACGTAACGGCGCTGGCCCTCCGCGTAGATCGTGTCGAACGCCAAGCTCGAC
Organism: Solirubrobacteraceae bacterium; assembly: GCA_035483595.1. Classification (GTDB taxonomy): domain Bacteria; phylum Actinomycetota; class Thermoleophilia; order Solirubrobacterales; family Solirubrobacteraceae; genus Palsa-744. The sequence goes on along the minus strand of DATHPU010000021.1, from coordinate 232,939 downwards.
TTGCCCGACCCCGACAGGCCCGTTATGACAACCAGCGCGTCCCGCGGCAATGTCAGCGAGATGTCCTTCAGGTTGTGCTCACGGGCTCCCGAGACGACGATCTGGTTGCTCTGCGGCATCTGCCGTCCATGATAGTTGGGCGAACAGATGTTCGGTTGACACGTCGGCGATACGTGTGCAAATTGCGCGGTTTCGGCCTCGCCGCTAGGAGTCGAACAGCTCGCTCACATCGAGATCGGCGACGCCCTCCGCGGGCGACGGGACCTTGGTGCCGAGGCCGTAGATCTCGCAGCGGCCGTAGCCCTTCGGGCCTGGCTCCGTGCGCACCTCGACCGCCTTTGCGGGGACGTCGACGATCCAGTAGATGGGCACAGGTGCCCACGCATACGTGTCGGCCTTGGTCTCGCGGTCCTTCTCGTGCGAGCTAACGGCGACCTCGACCGCCAGCAGAGCCGTTCGAGGATGCCTGAGCGAATCGCTGCTCGTATCCGGCGCGCGGTCTGCGCGCCCGCCCTACCCCTCGATGGCTGAATAAACCTCGTCGATCAGCTTGAGCCGATCGGGCAGCTGGAAGTTCTCGGCCAGGTAGCGCTCCGTGTCCGCGCGCGATTCGCCGTTCAGCGCCATGTTCAGCGCGATCAGGCGCGCGCCGTCGAGATCGTTGCCGCCGGCGTCCGGCGCTCCCGCCGGAACCGTCGCGGCCGGCTGCGGCGCCGCCTCGAACGCGCTGTCCAGCTGCGCCTCGAACGGACGCTGCTCCGGTTCGAACGGGCCCGGCGGCTCGGGCTCGTACTGCTGCTGCGGCGGCTCCAGGGCTTCGGCGGCCGCGTGGGCGCGCCCCGACGCGGCGTCGTACAGCTCGCTCATGCCCGTCTCCACCGCCGACAGGTCCGCCGCCAGGCGCCCCGCGCCCGCGCGCATGCTCTCCACCAGCGCGTTCACCTCGCCGTCCATCGAGCCCACGTGCTCCAGCAGCCTCGCCGTCACCTGCGCCACCGCCGCCACGTGCTGGCGCGCGCGATCCACCGCTTCCTCGCGCGTGCGATCCGCGTCACGGTCCGCGTCTTCCTTCACCTGGCGCGCGTTCTCCAGCGCGTGGCGCTCGATTTCCGCCGCCGCCGACTCCGCCGCCTGCAGGATGCTCTGCACCTGCGTGCCCGCCGTCGAGGCCACCGACACGTCGGCGCCGCCCGTGATCGCCGCGCGCTGCAGCTCCTCCAGCTCGTCAGCCAGCGCCCGCAGGTGCGCGTCCACCGCAGCTGGGTCGTATCCGCGCCGGCCTATAGGGAAGTCCCTACGCTCGACTGCCTGCCGGTCGAAATCCACGTCGGGCATCCTAAGCCATGTCGCCCGTCGGAGTCTCCTCGGGCAAGGTCCCGCCCACCGGCGCTTCCTGCGACTGGATCTCCTGCAGATCGCGACGCAGCTCGCGCAGCTCGTCACGCAGCTGCGCCGCGTACTCGAAGCGCAGATCATCCGCCGCCGCGATCATCTCCTCCTCCAGCTCCACCACCATCCGCTCCAGCTCGTGCTTGGGCATCTCCTCGCCCTTGCCGCGCTTCGCCGTGCGGCGTTTGCGCCCGCGTGGCACCTTCGACTCCGACTGCAGGAACTCCGCGATATCGGAGATCCCCTTCACGATCGTCGCCGCCGTGATGTTGTGCTCCTCGTTGTAAGCCAGCTGGATCTCGCGGCGGCGATCCGTCTCCGAGATCGCCGCTTTCATCGCCCGCGTCTCCCTGTCCGCGTACATCAGCACCGTGCCCTCGATGTTGCGCGCCGCGCGGCCGATCGTCTGGATCAGCGACGTCTCCCCGCGCAGGAAGCCCTCCTTGTCCGCGTCCAGGATCGCCACCAGCGACACCTCCGGCAGATCCAGTCCCTCGCGCAGCAAGTTCACGCCCACCAGCACGTCGTACTCGCCCAGCCGCAGGTCGCGAATGATCTGGATGCGTTCCAGCGTGTCGATCTCCGAGTGCAGGTAGCGCGTCTTGAAGCCCATCTCCAGCAGGTACTGCGACAGGTCCTCGCTCATCTTCTTCGTGAGCGTCGTGACGAGCACCCGCTCGTTGCGCTCCACGCGCTTGCGCACCTCGTTCATCAGGTCGTCGATCTGGTTCTTCGTCTCGCGCACCTCCACCGCCGGGTCCACGATCCCCGTCGGGCGCACGATCTGCTCGACCACGCGCGTCGACTGCGTGCGCTCGTACTCCCCCGGCGTCGCCGACACGAACACCAGCTGCGGCGTGATCGACAGAAACTCCTGGAACGTCTGCGGGCGGTTGTCCAGCGCACTCGGCAGACGGAAGCCGTAGTCCACCAGCGTCTGCTTGCGCGAGCGGTCGCCCTCGAACATGCCGCCGATCTGCGGCACCGTCTGGTGCGACTCGTCGATCAGGCAGATGAAGTCGTCAGGGAAGTAGTCGATCAGGCAGTACGGCCGCGAGCCCGGCGGGCGCCCGTCCAGGATCCGCGAGTAGTTCTCGATGCCCGAGCAGAAGCCCACCTCCCTCAGCATCTCCATGTCGTACTGCGTGCGCTGGCGCAGGCGGTGCGCCTCCAGCTGCTTGCCTTCGGACTCCAGCTGCTCGCAGCGCTCGTTCAGCTCGCGCCCGATCTCCGCCACGCCCGCCTCGATCGTGCCCTCCTTCACGTTGTAGTGCGTCGCCGGCCACACCGCCACGTGCTCCAGATCGTCCTCCAGCAGCTCCCCCGTCAGCGGGTCGAACTGCTGCAGGCGCTCCACCTCGTCGCCGAACAGCGTCGCGCGGAACGCCGTCTCCGCATACGCCGGGAACACCTCCAGCGTCTCGCCACGCACGCGGAACGTGCCGCGCGAGAGCACGCTGTCGTTGCGCGTGTACTGGATCGACACCAGCTTGCGCAGCAGCGCGTCGCGGTCGATCATCTCCCCGCGCCTGAGGAGCTGCATGTTCATCTCGTACGTCTCCGGCGAGCCCAGGCCGTAGATGCACGACACCGACGCCACCACGATCACGTCGCGGCGCGCGAACACCGCCGCCGTCGCCGCGTGGCGCAGGCGGTCAACCTCCTGGTTGATGGCAGAGTCCTTCTCGATGTACAGGTCCCTGCTCGGGACGTACGCCTCCGGCTGGTAGTAGTCGTAGTACGACACGAAGTACTCCACCGCGTTCTCCGGGAAGAACGTGCGGAACTCGTTGCACAGCTGCGCCGCCAGCGTCTTGTTGTGCGCGATCACCAGCGTCGGGCGCTGCACCTCCTGGATCACGCCCGCCATCGCCATCGTCTTGCCCGTGCCCGTCGCACCCAGCAGCGTCTGGAAGCGCTCGCCCTGCTCGATGCCCTCGGCCAGCGAGGCGATCGCCTTCGGCTGGTCCGCTGTCGGGGTGAAGATCGAGTCGAGCTTGAAGTCGGGCATGCGCGGGGCTCGATCCAGGGTAGCCCCTCGTCCAGCGACACACGTCGCCAGATAGAACCAGCCAGGCACTCGTGTCGGTCAGCTGGCTAGCTACACATGTGTTGGCACGAGGGGATGCAGCCCAATCGAGGCCCGAACAACCACACCCGCCGCAGCAGCGATAGTCAGGCTGAGAAAGCTCCCGATCAGGTAATACTCGGCGAACTCCTCCGAGTCGAACGACGGGAAGCGAGCAACGGACTTGGCGGCCAGCACCAGCGCCGCCGCGTCTGGCGCGCCAGCAACAAACAAGCCGTAGAGAAGCGCCCGCTCGAGCCACCCGATCAAGCGACCGGCGTTTTCCATTCCGACTGCGTGGCTCTCGATCGCGCTTGCGAACGAGCCGAGCACCCGACCGATTAGAGCACCCGCCAAGAACACGGCCGCGATGGCTCCGGCCACAACGATCACGACGTTACGATCTGCGCCCACGCTTTCGACCGCTTCCCAAGCGGCCGAGGGGTCGGTAACGAAGATCGAAAGCACGGTGGCCAAAGCAGCACATGCCACCGGGAGAATCGGCCGAGCGACCTGGCCGGCATCGGGGAGCGCCGCCGCGATACCCGCCGCACAGACGATCACCCACGCATGCCAGTCGCTCAGGTATGGGCTCAGAGCAGCCACGACGAGAACGCCGACAATGCCAGCGCGCATGCGACGGTCGGTGACGCCGACCGCAAACGGTAGGAGGACGGCTGTCGGAACAGCGAAGCAGGCTCTAACCAGCTCTTCGTGGCTCATGCGAGGACCGTGGCCGCCAGACGACACGCCAGTTGCCGCATTTCGTGCTCCTCCTCCGCACCGGCCGCTTGGAGCAGTTGACGTACTGCCTGCTGTTTCACAGCCCACTCCGTTGCGATCTGGTCGACCTTCCAGTCATCACGGAAAAGCATCGCCACCTCCCGCTGCCGCCTGGTCCTGCGCGAGAGGATGAAACCGAGCGCATGTAGCGAGGCGTCGAGATCCTTTGCCCCCTCGGGCTCTTCTGCGCGCAGAACCAGCGGACGCGTCGCGCGCCGAGCCTTGGCTCTGTCCAACGCTTCGCGCGCGAGCCAGAATGCGGTGCCACGTGACTCGCGCGTCGTGATGCCCAATGGATGCTCCACGTTGCCCAGCCCCACACCGACCCACCATCCACCGTCCTCGACGGCCTCCATGATGACCCCAACAAGAGCAGAGGGATCGTTCGTGAGTGCCTGCATCTCGTCGCCGGCGGTACGCACAAATGGCAGCTTCAGCCCTCCGAGATACGCCTCGTTGAGATGCTTGGCCCATTCATCAACCCGATCGCTTGCTTCGCGACTGAGGCGCTGATCGAGCAGAAGAACAGCTTCCACAGAAAACAAGATTATATGCTGCTTACGGGGAAAGCAAGATTATATGCTGCTTTTGCAGAATACAAGCTATGTTCTTGCTTTTGGTGGTTTCAAGAAGATTCCTTGCCGCTAGGCCAGCGCGTCCCATTGGCGGTATCCAGCCCGGCTGGTGCACGCGCTACTCGAGGCCGAGCTGGTGCGGATAAGTCGCGTGGTATTCGGCCTGCGCCGCGAGCACGCGGCGCACGTATTCGCGGGTCTCGGGGAACGGGATCGCCGCGACCGTGAGCCGGGCGCCTTCGTCATGGGCGTGCGCCACCCATTCGTCGACGTTCGTCAGCCCCGCGTTGTAGGCGGCCACCGCCAGCATCTCGTCGCCGCCGTAGTGGTCGAGCAGGTAGCGCAGGTAGTAGCTGCCGTATGCCAGGTTGACCCTCGGCGTCGACAGGTCGCTCGCGGTGAAGCGTGTGCCCCCGGAGAGGTGCGCCAGGTAGTACGCGGTGCTGGGCAGGATCTGCATCAGGCCCTCCGCTCCCGCCGGCGACGGGCGCGGATCGAACTTCGTCTCCGCGTAGATCACCGCCGCGATCAGCGCCGGGTCGAGCTTCTTCTCGGCCGCCTGTTCGCGGATGATGCTCGCATCGCTCAGCGGCAGCGCCAGGTTGCGCTGTGCCTGGTGCAGCATCGACGCGACAACGCTCACGAACAGCACCGTCACGACGACCGCCGCAGCCGTCCCAAGTACTCGCCGGCTCATCCTCCCAGCTTGCCAAGCACCGCCGACAGCTCCCGCTCCAGGTCCTCCACGCTGCCGTCGTTGCGCACCACGAACGCCGCCCGCCGCGCCTTCTCCTGCTGTGAGAGCTGCCGCGCCGCGCGCTCGTCCACGCTCGCATGCCCGCGTGCCGCCGCGCGCTGCTGACGCACCGACTCGTCGGACACGACCGCAATCGTCGCGTCATACAGCTGATCCAGGCCCGCCTCGAACAGCAGCGGCACCTCCACCACGGCCGCGGGCGGCGGCGGCTGCATCGACCGCGCTTGCTCGAGCCACCTCGCCACGCGCGCCCCCACCAGCGGCCACACCTGTCCCTCCAGCCATTTGCGGTCCTCATCCGACGCGAACGCGCGCCGCGCAACCGCCGCGCGGTCCACCACGCCGCCCGGCGCCACCTCCGCGCCGAAGCGCGCCACCACCACGTCGCGCAGCTGCTCGCCTTCGTACAGCTCGTGCACCACCGCGTCGCTCGACAGCACCTCGGCGCCCAACCTGCGCAGAGCCTCGAGGGCAGTCGACTTGCCCGACCCCAGGCCGCCCGTCAACCCCACGAACGGCACCGTCGACGCCGCCGGCACGGAGACGCTCGGGCCGCGTCAGTCCTGCGGCGCGGACTCGGCCGCAGGCGCGTCGCCGTCAGCCCCGCCGTCGGCGGGCGGCTGCTCCGCGGAGACCTCCGCGTCGCCCGGCGCCTCGGCGGGCGACGCGTCCAGCGCAGGCTCGGCGTCAGCCGCCTCCGTGGTCTCCACGACCGCGGCAGCCTCGGGCGCCGGTGAGGTCTCGACGGCCTCGGGAGCGGCCGCAGCCTCGGGCGCCTCGGGCGCATCCGCGGTCTCGGGAGCTGCGACGGCCTCGGGGGCATCGACGGTCTCAGCAGGGGCAGCAGCCTCGGGCGCCTCGGCAATGTCCGCCACGACGGCCTCGACAGCCGGTGCGGCCTCCGCCGTCGCCTCGCCGTCGCCAGCCTCGATCTCCGGCTCGGCACCAGCCTCGGGCGCCGGTTCGCCAGGGCGCGATACGGGCAGGATCTGGTCCTCCACGCGCTTGGCCGACAGCGACAGGCGCCGGCGCTCGGAGTCGATCTCGAGGATCTTCACGCGGATCTCATCGCCCGGGTGGACTATCTCCCGCGGGCTCTCGACGTGATGCGCCGCCAGCTCGGAGATGTGCACCAGGCCCTCGACGCCGTCGAGGATCTCGACGAACGCGCCGAACGTGACCACCTTCGTGACCTTGCCCGCGAGCTCGTCGCCGACGTTGTACGTGTCGACGATCCGCTGCCACGGGTCCTCCTGGGTCTGCTTGAGACCCAGCGAGATGCGCTGGCGGTCGCGGTCGATGTCGAGCACCTTGACCTTGACGGTGTCCCCGATGTTGAGGATCTCGCTCGGGTGGTTCACGTGCGACCACGAAAGCTCGGAGATGTGGATCAGCCCGTCGATGCCGTCGAGGTCCACGAACGCGCCGAAGTCGACGATGTTCGAGATCTGCCCCTCCACGACGAGTCCCGGCTGCAATCGGTCGAGGATCTGCTGGCGGACCTCCTTGCGCTCCTCCTCCAGAACCGCGCGGCGCGACAGCACGACGTTGTTGCGCGAGCGGTTGAGCTCGATCACCTTCGTCTCGATCTTCGTGCCCATGTACTCGTCGAGGTTCGGCACGCGGCGGATGTCGACGAGCGACGCCGGCAGGAAGCCGCGCACGCCCAGGTCGATGATCAGGCCGCCCTTGACGACCTCAATGACCGTGCCCTCCACAGGCTCGCCGGACTCGGCCGCGGTTTCGATGCGCCGCCACGCTTTCTCGAAGCGGGCGCGCTTCTTGGACATGATCAGGCGGCCGTCCTGATCCTCCTTGGTCATGACGATCGCGTCGACCTCCTCGCCGAGGTGGACCTCCTCGTTCGGGTCGACGGCCTTGCGAATCGAAAGCTCGTTCGCGGGGATGACGCCCTCGGACTTGTAGCCGATGTCGACGAGCACCTCGTCCTTGTCGATTCGCACGACGTGGCCGGTGACCACCTCTCCCTCCTCGATCGCCCGGAACGTGGCGTCGTAGTTGGGAACTATTTGGCCGTCGACTTCGAGCAACAGCCCGTTCGACCCGTCGACCACGCGGGCCTGAGGATTCTCGATCATTGTTTGCACCGGGCGAAGCCTAGCGCAGCCGTATCATTGCGGCCATATGCCCGTCCGAGCGACGAAGAGGGGAGCCGACCGAACCCCCCTGGATCGTGATTGCGACGTGCTGATCTGCGGCGCCAGCTTCGCCGGCCTGGCGGTCGCCCGCGAGCTGGCCGGCTCGGGCGCGAGGGTGCTGATGATCGACCGCTACGAGCTGGGCGAGCGCCAGACGTCGGCGTGCGCGATGCCGACCGTGTGGATGCAGGCGCTCGGGCTGATGGAGTCGCTGCGCCAGAGCTTCGACGCGATGGTCGTGCACACGTCCTATCGCACCGCGCGGTGGCCGCTGCCGTGGTCGTTCTCCACGTTCGACTACCGCGAGCTGTGCGCGCTGCTGTGGGACCAGGCGGCGTGCCCGGAGCTCGAGCTCGAGACTGCGACCGTGACCGGGCGCGACGGCGACACCGTCACCACCGACCGCGGCGAGCTGCGCGCCCCGCTGATCGTCGACGGGCTCGGCTGGCGGCGCGTGCTGTCCAACGCCGCCAAGATCCAGCCGCCCGAGGCGCGGCTCTCGCGCGGCCTCGAGGTCCACCCCGAGGGCTCCGGCGAGGAGATGGAGCTGTGGATCGACCACCGCTGCATCCGCGCCGGCTACGGCTGGAGCTTCCCCGCGCACGACGAGCTGCGCATCGGCATCGGCTCGTTCTGGCCGTCGCACCACGTCAAGGAGCCGACCGTGCGGCTCGCCCACGACCTCGGCCTCCCGCCAGACGGCTACCAGGGCAACTGGATCCCCCACCAGCTGCGCCGCGCCGTCGAGGACGACGTGTTCTTCGCCGGCGATTCGGCCGGGCATTGTCTCCCGCTCACCGCCGAGGGCATCCGCACGGCGCTGTACTTCGGGATCGCCTGCGGGCGCGAGCTGCGCGCGGTGCTCGACGGGCGCAGCACGCGCGAGCAGGCGCTCGCCCGCTACGGCGCCTTCTCCGACTCGCACGAGCGCAAATACCGCTGGCTGCTCAACGTCCAGCGCGCCGTCGGCCAGATCACCCCCAGCCGCGCCATGACCGCGATCGTCGGCGCCTTCGAGAGCCGCCGGCTCAGCTCGTGGGTGTTCGAGCACTACCTCGCGATCGCGCCGCCGTCGTTCGTCGGCGGGCGGGCAGGCGGCGGATCGCAGGCCGGGCGGGTGGCGGTGGCCGCCGCGCGCTGAAGGCGCTCAGGCCACCTCGCGCAAAGCCTCCGCCAGCCGCCTGATCCCCTCCTCGATCGCCGGCTCGGCGAGATTGGCGTAGCCGAGCACGAGGCCGTCGTGGACAGGCGCGACATCGATGTAGCTGTAGCCGAGCGGATAGACGCCGACCGAGTGGCGTGCGGCGGCGCGCATGAGCTCCATCCCGTCGACCGCGCGCTCCAGGCGCACGATCGCGTGCAGCCCCGCGGCCAGCCCGGTCACGCGAGCGCCCGAAAGGTGGCTCGCGACCGACCGCACGAGCGCATCGCGGCGCGCGCGGTAGAGCCGGCGCGCCTGACGCAGATGACGGTCGTAGGCGCCGCTGTCGAACAGCCGCGCCAGCGCCAGCTGCTCGATCGTCGGACAGCCGTGATCGAGCAGCAGTTTCTGCTCGAGCAGCGGGCCGAGCAGGCGCTGCGGCAGCACCAGCCAGCCGAGGCGCAGCGCGGGCGCGAGCGTCTTACTGACCGTGCCCAGGTACACCACGCGATCCGGCGCCAAGCCCTGCATCGCGCCCAGCGGCGGGCGGTCGTAGCGGTACTCGGCGTCGTAGTCGTCCTCGACGATCAGCCCGCCCGTGGCGGCGGCCCACGCCAGCAGCGCCGTGCGGCGCGCGGAGGAGAGCGCGACGCCCGTCGGCGACTGGTGGGCCGGCGTCACGAGCACCGACCCCACCGGCCGGCCGCGCTCTGAGAGGTCCGCGAGCTCCTGCACGCGGGCGCCGTCGCCGTCGACCGGAAGCGGCGAGAGCTGCGCGCCGTTGGCGGCGAGGATCGCGCGGTGCAGCGGCAGCCCCGGATCCTCGACCGCCATGCGCGCCCCCGCGAGCGTGCGCGCCAGCAGCGTGAAGCCCTGCGCGGCGCCGCCGCAGACGACGATCGATCCGGGGTCCGCGACGACGCCCCGCACGCGGCGCAGGTGCCCGGACAGCGCCCGACGCAGCTCGCCCGCACCGCGCGGGTCCGGGTAGCCGAGAGCCCGGTCGGGGGCGTCGCGCAGCGTCTCGCGCAGCGCGCGCAGCCACGCCCTGCGCGGGAACGTCGCGAGGTCGGGGTTGCCGGGGAAGAAGTCGAACGTCGGCGCACGCCGACGCGGCTCGGCCGCGGGCGCGGACGCCGTCCCCGCCGCGGCGGCCACGAACGTGCCGGCGCCGCGCCGCGCCACGAGATAGCCCTCAGCGAGCAGCTGCGCGTAGGCGTCCACCACCAGGCGTCGCGAGATGCCGAGATCGGAAGCCAGCGCGCGCGTGGCCGGCAGGCGCGTGTGCGCCGGCAGGCGCCCGGTGCGCACGGCGTCGCGCAGCCCGTTCTCGAGCTGTGCGCGCAGCGACTCGCGCGCGGAGCGATCCAGCTCCACGAGCAGCTCCGGACCGAAATTGGCCCCCTTTTTTGTGCTCAAAGTGGTCCTTTACGGGGCACCACCAGCAGCCTATCGTGGAGGTTCGGATGAGCGCAACCGCCACATCCGCGGACCCCACCCAGCACCGCAGCCCGCACTCGAAGGAGGCTCCCCATGACCCGCATCGAAGGCGTGCCCCGCAGCAAGGCCGGGCCGCTCGTCCGCCTCATCTACCGCGTGACCCGGCGCAAGGCCAGGCAGATCGCAGGCGGCAGCCGCGACTTGCGGCTCGAGCCGATCGAGGTCTACGCCCACGTGCCGAGGTTGCTGATCGGCTACGGCATGCTCGAGCAGAGCGTCGCCGCCAAGCCCCGCGTCGAGGAGCGCCTGCGCGCGCTGGCCGTCCTCAAGTCGGCGGTCATGCAGGGCTGCGAGTTCTGCCAGGACATCGGCTCGCACGAGGCGCGCCGGGCAAGCGTCACCGACGAGCAGCTGCTCGAGCTGCACCGCTACGGCGACAGCGACCAGTTCGACGAGACCGAGCGCCTCGTGCTCGACCTCGCGGCGGGCATGACGACGACGCCCGTGCAGGTCGGCGACGAGCTGTTCGCGGCGCTGCGCGAGCGCTTCGACGACGCCCAGCTCGTCGAGCTCGTCAACCTGATCGCGCTCGAGAACCTGCGCTCGCGCTTCAACGCCGCGTTTGGCATCGGCGCGGCCGGCTTCAGCGAGGGGCAGGCCTGCGCGCGCATGGAGGCAGCGCAGGCGACAACCGAGCACCCGTCCGACCGGCCCCAGCGCGTCCTCGCGTGAGGGTCTTTCTCGCCGGCGCCACCGGCGTGATCGGCCGCCGGCTCGTGCCTCTGCTGCTCGCCGACGGCCATCAGATCACCGGCATGACCAGGTCTGCGGCCAAGGCCGAGGAGCTGCGCGCGCTCGGCGTCGAGCCGGTGATCGCGGACGCGCTCGACAGCGCCACCGTGACGCAGGCGGTGCAGGCGGCCCGGCCCGATGCCGTAATCCATCAGCTGACGTCGATCCCGCAGCGGATCAACCCGCGTACGTTCGAGCGCGAGTTCGTGACGAACGACCGCCTGCGCAGCGAGGGCACGCGCATCCTCGTAAGCGCCGCGCAGGCCGCAGGCGCGACGCGCATGCTCGCGCAGAGCATCGCCTTCTGCTACGCGCCGGGACCGCCCGGCACCGTGCACCGCGAGCAGGACCCGCTGCTGGGCGAGGACGCGATCAAGTCGTTCCGGCGCTCCGCCCGCTCCCTGCGAGACCTGGAGAGCACGGTCCTCGACGCCGGCGGCATCCCTCTGCGCTACGGCTACTTCTACGGCCCCGGCAGCGCCATCTCCGCGAGCGGCTCGATGGGCCAGGACCTCGGGCGCCGGCGGCTGCCGATCGTCGGCGGCGGCGCCGGCGTGTGGTCGCTGATCCACGTCGACGACGCCGCGCGCGCCACCGTCGACGCGCTCAGCGCCGGCGACTCGCGCCCCTACAACATCGTCGACGACGACCCCGCGCCCGCATCGCAGTGGCTGCCAGCGCTGGCGCAGGCGGTCGGCGCGCCGCCGCCACGCAAGGTCCCGGCCTGGATCGCGCGACTCGCCGCCGGCAAGTACGGCGTCGCGACGATGACCACGGCGCAGGGCGCTTCCAACGAGCTCGCCAAGCGCGAGCTGGGCTGGAAGCCCCAGTACGCGTCGTGGCGCGAGGGCTTTCGCACGGCGCTCGATTGACCGGCCGGGCTCCGGCCGCACTGCGCACGGCCGAGCTACTTGCGGACGACGAGCACCACGCCCACCGCCAACAGCATCAGCCCGACGATTCGCGAGACCTCAATGTGCTGCCTGGCGAGGCCGAACAGGCCGAAGCGGTCGATCGCCACGGAGGTCGCCAGCTGACCTGTGATCACGACGGCGGTGAGCCCGCTGGCGCCGAGCGTGCGCACGGCGATCAGCGCCACCGTTACGTACACCGCTCCCAGCAGCCCGCCCACGAGCGCCCACCACGGCACCTCACGGACCTGGCCGAGGCTGCCGAGGCCGCCGCGCACGAACGCCGCGATCAGCAGCAGCACCGCCGTGCCGACGAGGAACGAGAAGCTCGCAGCCTGCAGGCTGCCGACGGATCTCCCCAGGCGCGAGTTGATCGGCGCCTGCATGCCCACGAGGCAGCCCGCGCCGATGCCGACCAGGACCGCCAGCCCGCGGCTCATCCGCGCTCCCCGCGCCCGGCGCTCACTTGGCGTCCAGCCATGTGCGCCCGTCGCCGATGTCCACCGCCAGCGGCGGCTCGCGCCCCTCCCACACGCCGACCATCTCGCGCTCGATCAGCGCGCGCGCGTCCGCGGTCTCGCCGGGCGGCCCTTCGAACAGCAGCTCGTCGTGGATCGTCAGCAGCAGGCGCGTGCTCAGCTCGGACTGCTCGAGCGCGGAGTGGCAGCGGACCATCGCCAGCTTGATCACGTCCGCGGCGGTGCCCTGCACGACCGTGTTGACCGCCAGGCGCTCGCCCAGGGTGCGCACCTGGTAGTTGCGGGCGCGCAGCTCGGGGATCTGACGACGCCGGCCCCACAGCGTCTTCACGTAGCCGTCCTCCTTCGCCTGCTCGATCGTCGCAGCCATGAACTCGGCCACGCGCGGGAAGCGCTCGAGGTAGGCGTCGATGAACTCCTTGGCCTCCGCGCGCGGGATGTTCAGGCGGTCGGCCAGCCCGAAGTCGGACAGGCCGTAGACGATCCCGTAGTTGATCATCTTCGCCTTCGAGCGCATACCCGGGTCGATCTCGTCCGGCTGCACGCCGAACACGCGCGAGGCAGTCGCCGTGTGCACGTCCTCGCCGCGCGCGAAGATCTCCATCAGCGCCTGCTCCCCAGCCGTGTGCGCGAGCACGCGCAGCTCTATCTGGGAGTAGTCGGCGGAGATCAGCACGCTGCCCTCCTCGGCCTCGAAGCAGCCCCTGATCTCGCGCCCGAGCGACGTGCGGACGGGGACGTTCTGCATGTTCGGGTTGGTGCTCGACAGGCGCCCCGTCTGCGCTACCGCCTGCAGGAACGTGGTGTGGATGCGCGAGCGCTCGTCGACCAGTCCGGGGAGCACGTCCAGGTAGGTCTTGATCAGCGTCGAGAGCTCGCGCCAGCGCTCGATCTCGGGGATGATCGCGTGCTCGGAGCGGATCGACTGGAGCACCCGCGCGTCGGTCGAGTAGCCGGTCTTGCCGCGGCGCTTGCGCGAGAGCCCCAGCTTCTCGAACAGGATCTCTCCCAGCTGCTGCGGCGAGGAGATCAGGAACTCGGTTCCGGCGAGCGCGAAGATCTCGCGTTCGAGCCCGTCGATCTCCGCGTGCACGCGCTCGGTGATCGCCGCGAGGCGCTCGAGGTCGAGCCGCACGCCCAGCAGCTCCATCTCGCGCAGCACCACCACCAGCGGCAGCTCGATCTCGTGCATCACCTGCTCGAGGCCGCGCTCCGCGATCTGCTCGCGCTGCCAGTCCGCGAGCACGCCCAGCAGCACCGCCTCCGACGCCGCCGGGTCCTCGAGGTCGCTCTCCAGGCCCCGCTCCTCGCACAGCTCCTCCAGCGGATAGCCGCGCCGCGCCGGCTCGAGCAGATACGCGCCCAGCAGCGTGTCGTGCGCGAGGTTCGCGGGCACCGCGCCGAGCGCCTTGGCGTCGTGGGCCACGACCGGGCGCTCGCCGCACGCCGTCACCACCTCCTCGGGGCCGGCGCACTCGCCCGCCAGCACTTCGCCGTCGGCCGCCACCGCAAAGCGCCACGGGGCGCCGTCGGCGAACAGCGCGCCCTCGGGCGGCTCGCTGGCGCGCACCGCGACGCACAGCTCGCTGTCGGCCGAGCCCACGCGCTCGATGTCCGCGGTCGATCCCGCGCGCAGGCGCGCGGTCAGGCTCACCTGCGCGGCGGGCGCCGGCGCCGCGGCGTCGCCGTCGCCCAGCGCCTCCTCCAGGCGGCGCAGCGGGTCTCGCAGCTCGAACTCGCGGAACACCTCGCGCAGGCGCGAGCGGTCGGGCTCGCGCACGGCCTCGGCGGCGATGTCGAAGTCGACCGCGACGTCGCGCTGCACGGTCGCCAGGCGCTTTGACACGCGCGCCTCTTCGGCGTGCTCGACCAGGTTCTGTTTGCGCTTGGCGCCTTTGACCTCGTCGATGCGCGCGAGCACGTCCTCGAGCGAGCCGAAGCTCTGGATCAGCTCGCTGGCGGTCTTCTCGCCGATCCCCGGGACGCCGGGGATGTTGTCGGAGGTGTCGCCCTTGAGGCCGTAGAAGTCGGGGATCAGCTCCGGCGCGATGCCGTAGCGGTCGACCACCGCCTGGCGGTCGTAGATCTTGGTCTCGGTGATCCCGCGCGCGGTCGCCATCACCCGCACGAGGTCGCGCGCGTCGATCAGCTGGAAGACGTCGCGGTCGCCCGTCACGATCGTCACCGGCACCGGCGGGTCGGCGCGCAGCGCGCGCTCGGTGAGCGAGGCGATCACATCGTCGGCCTCGAAGCCCTCGACGCGCACGTTGCTGTAGCCGAACGCCTCCACCAGCGGTTCCATCGCGGGCCACTGCTGCTTCAGCAGGTCTGGGCGCGAGCGGCGCTGCGCCTTGTACTCGGGAAACATCTCGGTGCGACCGGAGGTGCCCGCGTCCCAGGCCACCACGGTCGGACACACGCCGTACTCGGTGACGATCTTCACGAGCATCGAGGCGAACCCGAAGATCGCGTTCGTGGGCACGCCCGTGGAGGTCGCGATCGACTCGGGCAGCGCGAAGAATGCCCGGTAGACGAGGCTGGGGCCGTCGATCAGGAAGAGGCGACGCTCTGCGTTCACGACCGCGCACTCTACGAGTCATGCCACCCAGCCGGAGACCTCCTAACATCCCCTCCCGCCAACGACCGAGGGAGCATCACCAGTGAGCGCGACTCCAAGCGCCCAATACCGTCTCACGATTCGCGTCAAGCTCGAGGACTCGCAGGGCCTGCTCGCGCGCATCACGACCGCGATCGGCGAGACCGGCGGGATCGTGGACGCGGTGGACCTCGTGGAGGTCGATGGCGGCCAGAGCGTGCGCGACATCGTCGTCGACGCCTCCGGGCGCGACCACTGGACGCGCATCCTCGACGCGATCGCGGCGATCGACGGCGCCGAGCTGATCGACACGACCGACCGCACGTTCCAGCTGCACGTGGGCGGCAAGCTCGAGCAGGCCAACAGGCATCCGCTGAAGACGCGCGACGACCTTTCGATGGTCTACACCCCGGGCGTCGCGCGCGTGTGCCGCGCGATCGCCGACGACCCGGACAAGGCCTTCCAATACACGATCAAGCGCAACACCGTCGCGGTGGTGTCCGACGGCACCGCGGTGCTCGGCCTCGGCGACATCGGCCCGCGCGCGGCGATGCCGGTGATGGAGGGCAAGTGCTGCCTGTTCAAGGAGTTCGCCGGCGTCGACGCGTTCCCGATCTGCCTGGACACGACGGACACCGATGAGATCGTGCGCACCGTCAAGCTGATGGCTCCCGGGCTCGGCGGCATCAACCTCGAGGACATCTCGGCGCCGCGCTGCTTCGAGATCGAGGACCAGCTCAAGCAGCAGCTCGACATCCCGGTGTTCCACGACGACCAGCACGGCACCGCGGTGGTCGTGCTGGCGGCGTTGCTGAACGCCGCCAAGCTGACCGGCCGGCGCTTGGCGGATCTGAGCGTGCTGATCATCGGGCTCGGCGCCGCCGGCATCGCCGTCGCCAAGATCCTGCTCGCGGCCGGCGTCAGCCAGATCGTCGGGGCTGACTCGCGCGGCGTCGTGCACACGCAGCGCCAGGACTACCTCGACGGCTCGATGAACAAGATCAAGCGCTGGTTCGCCGAGGCCACCAACCCCGACTGCCGCGGCGGCGCGCCGGCCGACGCGATCGACGGCGTCGACCTGCTGATCGGCGTCTCGGGCGCGCGCGCGATGCCCGCGGAGGCGCTCGCGCGCATGAACAAGGACGCGATGGTGTTCGCGATGGCCAACCCCACGCCCGAGGTCAACCCGGAGGAGGCGGCGCCGTACGTGCGCATCATGGCGACCGGTCGCTCCGACTACCCCAACCAGATCAACAACGTGCTGTGCTTCCCCGGCATCTTCCGCGGCGCACTGGACGTGCGCTCGCCGGTGATCACCGAGGAGATGAAGATGGCCGCGGCGCACGCGATCGCCGCGATCGTCGACGAGGCCGAGCTGCGCGAGGACTACATCATCCCGTCGGTGTTCAACCGCGACGTCGCGCCGGCCGTCGCCGCGGCCGTGGCCGAGCAGGCGCGCGCCGCCGGCACCGCGCGGGCCGGCCAGGAGATCGGCTTCGCCCAGGGCGACGTCGCGGGCGCCGCCGCGGGCGCGCAGGTCGTCGACGGCCGCGTATGAGGGGCTGAGCGCATGTGCGCTCTGAGCGTCACCGTGACGGGAGCGACCGGGCTGCTCGGTCCGCCGCTCGTGACGGCGCTGCACGAGCGCGACGCACAGGTGACGGTGCTCACGCGCGACCCCGAACGCGCGCAGAGGCGGCTCCCTGGCGTGCAGGCGGCGGCGTGGGATCCCCTCGGCGAAGCGGCGCCCGCGGAGGCGCTCGCGGGCCGCGACGCGGTGCTGCATCTGGCCGGCGAGCCCGTCGCGCAGCGCTGGAGCGAGAAGGCCAAGCGCGCGATCCGCGACAGCCGCGTAATCGGCACGCGCAACCTGATGAAGGGCCTCGAGCAGCTCGCCGGCGCGCGCCCGCGAACGCTGATCAGCTCCTCCGCGACCGGCTACTACGGCCCGCACGGCGAGGAGCCGCTCGACGAGGACGCGCCGGCCGGCAGCGACTTCCTCGCGCAGGTGTGCGTCGAATGGGAGGCCGCTGCCGCGGCCGCGGGCGAGCTGGGCATGCGCACCGTGCACGTCCGCACCGGCGTCGTGCTCGACAGCTCGGGCGGCGCGCTCGCGAAGATGCTGCCGCCGTTCAGGCTCGGCGTCGGCGGACCAGTGGCGGGCGGGCGCCAGTACATCTCGTGGATCCATGCGCAGGATCTCGTCGGGATGATGATGGCGGCGCTCGAGGACGAGCGCTGGAGCGGGCCGATCAACGCGACCGCGCCCGAGCCGGTGCCCAACCGCGTCTTCTCGAAGGCGCTCGGCAGGGTGCTCGGGCGCCCGACGCTGCTGCCGGTCCCGCGCCTCGCGTTGCGCGCGCTGTACGGCGAGATGGCCGAGATCGTCACGACGGGCGCGCGCGTGCTGCCCGCGAAGCCGCTCGTGCTCGGCTACGAGTTCGCCCACCCCGAGCTCGAGCAGGCGCTGCGCTCGGCGCTCAAGCGATAGCCGGCACGCGCTGGGAGCTCGGCGCCGGCGGGTTCTGCGTCTCGATGATCACCCGGCAGGGGCGCTTGCTGAGCAGGTAGGCGGCCGTCGGGCCGATGCGCTGCTCGCCGGTCGGCGCGTGGATCGCCGACCAGTAGATCACGTCCGAGTGGACGCGTTCGGCTTCCTCCACCAGCGCCGCGCCGGGGTTGCGCGTGCGGATCAGCCCAGTGTGGATCTTGATGCCCAGGCGCCTGGCCTGGATGCGCGCGCTCTCCAGCACCGAGCGGCCGTGCGCCTCCTCCTCTTCGAGCCCGGACTCCAACGACAGCTGGCTGGGCACGGGCAGCACGTAGATCGCGTACACGACCCCTTCCGCGCCAATCAGCTTCGCCGCGCTGCTCAGCGCCGAGGCGCTGACGTCGTCGCCGAAGATCGGCACGAGCGCCGTCTTGTACTCCAGCTCCTCGAAGTCCGCCGGTCGCTGCGCGTGCTCGATCTTGTAGCTCTTGCGCGGGTCGAGGCCCTGACGCTTGCGATAGACGAAGTACCCGCCCATGCCGATCACCATCCACGGGATGCCGACGATCTTCGCCTCGGTGTGCAGGACCGTGACGGCGACCCAGGCGGCGGCCGTGCCGATGCCGCCGATCACCGCCGCCATCGGGATCACCGAGCCTTTGATCCGCACGCCCCACGGCGTGCTGTAGGGACGCTCTCGGCCCGGGTCGCTGACGCGCAGCCTCACGATCGCGGCGTGCGCGGTCGTGAACGACAGCATCGCCCCGAACGAGTACAGGTTGCCCAGCACTTCGGTGTTGCCGTAGATGATCAGCGTGCTCGCGAGCATCGAGAAGAAGATCAACGTGAACCACGGCGTGCGGTAGCGGGAGTGCAGCTGGGAGAAGATCTGCGGCAGCTGCCGGTGCTCGGATAGCGACCACGACAGGCGCGAGATCCCGATCATGCCGGCGTTGGTCGCGATGAACAGGATCGTCGCGGCGAGGATGCCGAGGTAGTACCGGGCGAGTTTCAGCACCGTCCCGTGCAGCCCGAGGTGTTCGACCACGCCGAGCATCGGGTCGTTTTCGAAGAAGCCGCCGAGCGAGGTCGCGTAGCCGGGGTGTTCGAAGTGCTGTTTGAGCTCGACGCTGTAGCCGACGCCGTGGTGCACGATCGGCAGCGCCGAGAGCGCGACGACCGAGATGCCGGCGTAGACGCCGAGCACCGCGAGCACCACGAGGTTGACGGCCTTGGGCACCTGCTTGCCGGGGTCCTTGGACTCCTCGGCCATGTTCGCGACCGTCTCGATGCCCGTGTAGGCGAGCATCGCCAGCGACAGCGCGAAGATCAATTCCTTCCACGTCGGCACCGATCCCAGGTGGACCTGGCTGACCAGCAGATGCGGGTTCAGCACGAGCACGAAGCCCAGAACCGCGAGCATGATCTGCGTCGAGAGGTCCAGCAGCGCGAGGACGATGTTGAGCTTGGCCGACTCGCCCAGGCCGCGGATGTTCAGCCACGCCAGCATGCCCACCACGATCAGCCCGCCGAAGATGTCGTCCGGGTTGTGCTTGAGCGCCCCCAGGCCGGGGAAGGCGCTCAGGTAGTGCGGCACGAAGAACGCTGAGATCGCGATCGTGAGGATGTAGTCGAGGCTGAGCGCCCAGCCGGCGAAGAACGAGACGACGTCGTCGAACGCGTGGCGCGCGAACGAGGAGGAGCCGCCCGCTTCGGGGAACATCGAGGCGCCCTCCGCGTACGTTTTCGCGGTCAGCGCGAACAGGCCGCCGGCGAACACGAACACCAGCGGCGTCAGCCCCAGCGCGTGCGCCGCCACGAGGCCGAGCGCGTAGTAGATCGAGGAGCCGACGTTGCCGTACGCGGTCGCGAACATTCCCGAGACGCCGACCGACTTGCGCAATCCGTGCTCCGAGAGGCGTGCCATTCGGGTCGAGAGGCTATCGATGCCAACCGGTGGTGCAAAATCCCATGCACCGCAGCAGCGAAAGCAGGAACCCGACGTATGCTTCCGACGGTCAAATGGAAACGGCGCGACGCGAAAACTACGACTCCGGTGAGGACTTCGTCCTCGAATACGGCGAGCTGCGCTTCACGTTCAACGAGACGGACTTCTCCGAGCGCTGCGAGCAGGCGGCGCTGAAGCTCGGCTTCGTCGGCGGGCGCCTCGGCGAGGGCGAGCTCGAAGACCTCGTCAACCTCGCGGTCAACGGCGAGATCATCGACCCCGCGTCGGCTCTCGGCGAGCACGTGAACGACTGCTGGCCCGAGCTCGTCGGACCGGCGGAGCGCTCGCTCGTGCACTGGCTGCGGCGCCTCGTGTTCCGCGGCGCGTGGCTGGATCAGCGCGTCAAGGAGGGCGAGCTCAGCATCAGCTTCGACGAGCAGACCGGCGGCTTCTGCTACGTGCAGCCGCTCGGCGGGCGCGATGGTGAGGTCGCGCGCGGCGGCGAGCCGATCGAGCTCGCGCCCGAGCCGAGCTGGGGTCGCGTAGCGTACAGGCGCTGACCGGGACGCCCGCTGGGGCGCCCCGGGTGCACGCCCGCGGTTCTGGGTTAACCGGCCGCCTCGACGGCTGCTGCGCGCGCCTTGGTGATCGCCGCGGCGCCGTCCTCGCCGACGAGCAGCTCGGGCTTGAGCGTGCCGCTGTTGGCGAGGTCGAGGATCGGCTGCTGGCCGGTCAACGTGAGCGTGGCGTCGAGCGCGATCACGGTGGTCTCGCCGCCGAGCGGACGCTCGGCCGTCGCGATCACGGTCACGGAGCCGCTGTCGCGCAGGTTGCGCGCCGCCGCCAGCGCCTTGCGCGCCGCGTGCGGGTGCAGCCCGTCGAGGCTGTCGATCGCCACGAGCGCGTTGCCGCCGCGGGCGGCGACGCGCTTGGCCGCGTCGAGCGCGCGCTCGACGGCCTGATCCTGGGAGTCCGCCGACGCGGCGAACGTCAGCGCGGCGACGGGCGCTGGCGCGCCCTCGCGCCACTGGGCGATCTCCTCCGGGCGCGCGCCCACGAGCACGACGCTCACGTCGAGCTCGTCGCGTCCCTGCAGCGTCTCCAGCACCCGGCGCAGCGTCTCGGTCTTGCCCGCGTGCCGCGCGCCGGCGATCACGACCCGCGAGCCTCGGCCGAGCGGCGTCATCCACTCGATCGCCTCGAGCGTCGGGTCCTGCGAGCCGAGCGCGAGGCGCTCGCGCGGCCACTCGACGGGCAGCTCGTCATAGCGGACGCCGTCGGAGACGCTGTCGGCGGAGGCGCCGTTGATCGTGTCGACGCGGACCAGCGACGGGTAGCGCTCGGAGCGGCGCGGCGTGCGCACCGGCCCGGTGACGCGGTCGCCCGTCACCAGCTCGCAGCGGCGGACCTGCGCCGCTGATATGTACACGTCCTCGTCGGAGGGCTCCGGCGGGTCGACGCGCAGGAACGCGGAGCCGTTGCCGAGCACCTCGACCACGCCCGCGGCGATGCGCCCCGCATCCTGGGCGCCGTCGTCAGCGCCGTCGCGAGCACCGCGAGCTGGCGCGTCGGCTGCGGCCGAGCCCCCGCGCGAGCCGCGTCGCCGGCTGCGCCGCGGAGCCGCGGCGGCGTCGGCTTCGGCGTCGCCGCCGTCCTCATCGGCGGCGACGGGCGCGGAGGCCGCCGTCTCGCCGCCGTCGGCCGCCTCATCGTCGTCGCGCGTGCGCCGCGAGCGCACCGGACGCCGTCTGCGCGCGCGCTGGCCCGCAGGCGGGCGCTCACGCGACTCGTCCGTGTCCTCGGCATCCGCCGCCGGCGCGGCTTCGCCGAGGATCGCGTCGATCAGGTCGCCCTTGCGCAGTCGCCGGTAGCCCTCCAGACCGACCTCGTTGGCGATCGTATGCAGGTCCGCCAGCGGGCTGGCCTCCAGCTCGGAGCGTGCAAGCACTGCCATGGTGTGTCCCCCTCTATGTCGTTTGATGGGCGGTTGGCGTCTCGCCGCGTTGGACAGCGGCCAGCACCCGGTGTGTGCCCCGCACGGGGCATGAGCCCTCAGCCTAGCGACTCGCGCGGGCGGTCGTAACGGATCGCCTCCGTCAACGCGAGGTCCCGGCCCACCTCGATCTCGCGCGCGAGCGCAGCTCGCACCGCCAGATAGTCGGCGGCGGCGGCCACGTCGTGCACGCGGAAGACGTGCGCGCCGTGGCGCACGCCGTGAGCGAGCGCGGCCAGCGTACCGGGCAGGCGCGCGCGCGGCGCGCGGCCGGTCAGCGCGCCGATGAAGTCCTTGCGCGAGATCGCCATCAGCAGCGGCCGGCCCAGCTCGTGCAGACGCCCGATCTCCGCCAGCAGCCGGATCGTCTGCGAGGGCGTCTTGGCGAAGTCGGGGCCAGGATCGAGCAGCAGCTGCTCGGGCGCCATCCCGCGCGTGACCGCGAGCGCCATGCGCTCCCGGAGGAACGCGATCACCTCGCCGGTGACGTCCTCGTAGAGATCCTCGCGCTGGAGGCGTTCGCGCGGGGCGGCGAGCGTGTGCATGAGCACGAGCGCCGCGCCGCTGTCAGCGCAGACGTCCGCCAGCGCCGGGTCGCGCAGGCCGCTGACGTCGTTGACGATCCGCGCGCCCGCGGCGATGGCGGCACGCGCGACCGCCGGCTTGTACGTGTCGACCGACACGATCGCGCCCAGCTCCCCCGCCAGCCGCTCGACGAGCGGCACCACCCGCTCGAGCTCCTCCTCGACGGCCACCGGCGGGCGCCCGGTGGAAGCCGACTCGCCGCCCACGTCGAGGATGTCCGCCCCCGCGGCCAGCAGCTCGCGCGCGAGCTGCAGCCGCGACTCGAGGTCCGTGTAGCGGCCGCCGTCGCTGAAGGAGTCCGGCGAGGCGTTGACGATCCCCATCAGCCACGGCCGCTCGCCCAGCTCTAGCGTCAGCTCGCACGCGCGCAGACGGTGGGCGGGCGCGCTCACGCCATCGCCGCCGGCGGCGCGGGTGCGTCGCCGGTGCCGTCAGGGTCGACGCGCGGTTCGAGCTCGAGCGCGATTCCCTCCGCGGCGGCCTCCTGCGCGAAGCTCGCGAGCTCGTGCTCGAGCCGCTCGCGGCTCCACTGCAGCTCGCGCGCCATCACGTCGCCCACGCGCTGCACCGGCGCGGGCGCCGCGGGCGCGGAGCCCGACATGGCGGACACACCGCTCAACGCCGCGGAGCCGCCCGACGCCTCCGCCCCAGCGGTGAGCGCGCGTGCAGCCAACAGCCCCAGCCGCGTGCGTCTGAGCAGCACGTCGCCGATGCTGCGCGCCTGCTCGCGGCGCGCGGCGAGCGCCACCTCCGCCAGCACGTCGGGCAGGCCCGCGACGATCGGCTGGGCGAGCTCGCCCGTGCCCTTTGGGGAGCCGCGCTCGGCGGCAAGCGCGAGCACGTCGTGCGCGGCGTGCCCGTAGCGCGCGGCGAGCGCCTGGTAGGAGTCCTCTGGCACGCCCGCCACGCGCGGCAGCTCCTGCGCGTCGATCGCCTGCCCCAGCGGGATCTCGTGCGTGCGGCAGGGCGCGTCGCGGGCGTCGCGCTCGACGAGCCGGTCGACGGTCTGCTTGGCCATGCGCCGCCACGTCGTGAGCTTGCCGCCGGTGATCGTGATCATCCCCGAGGACGTCTCGTACAGCTCGGACTTACGCGAGATGTCGACCGACTTCTTGGGGTCGCCCGTGGAGATCAGCGGGCGCACGCCGGCGAACGCGCCGGCGAGCGAGTCGACGCCGAGCTCCGTGCCGAAGAACGCGTTGACGGCGTCGAGCAGGTAGTCGACGTCCTCCTCGGCGGGGCGGATGTGATCGAGTGTGCCCTCGTAGTCGTTGTCGGTGGTGCCGACGAGCGTGTGCCCGAGCCACGGCAGCGCGAAGATCGAGCGCCCGCCGCCGGCCGGCACGATCGCGCCGCCGACGAGCGGCAGCCGCTCGCGGTCGATCGTCACGTGCGTGCCGCGGCTGGGCCGGATGCGCGGCAGCTCCGCCTCCTCGTGGAGCTCGTTGGGGCGGAGCTGATCGGCCCACACGCCCGTCGCGTTGACGACGTTCGCGCCGCGCACGTCGAAGCGCTCGCCGCTCTCGCGGTCGTGCGCCTGCACGCCGTGCGCGCGGCCGTCCCGCTCGAGCAGGCCGGTGACGTCGAGGCGGTTGGCGCACACGGCGCCGAAGCGCTCGGCCTCGCCGAGCACGGTCAGCACGAGCCGCACGTCGTCGGTCTGGCAGTCGTAGAACAGGTAGCCGCTGGTTGGCTCGCGCGCGGCGAGCGCGGGCAGCAGCTCCAGGACTTCCTCGCCGGAGATCACGCGATGGCGCTCGGGGCTCCAGGACTCGCCCTTGCGCTTGCGGTCGCGCGACATGACGTCGTAGAGGTTCAGGCCGACGCCGACCAGCCGGTCCGGGCGCGCGCCCTCGAACGCGGGCACCACCAGCGGCAGCGGGCGCACGAGATGCGGGGCCAGCGTCACCATCAGCTGGCGCTCAAGGAGCGCCTCGCGCACGAGCCCGAGGTCGAAGTTCTGCAGGTAGCGCAGCCCGCCGTGGACGAGCTTGCTGGAGCGGCTGGAGGTCCCCGAGGCGTAGTCGGCGCGCTCCAGCAGCGCCACGCTGTAGCCGCGCGCGGCCGCGTCGAGCGCAACGCCTGCGCCGGTGATGCCGCCGCCGACGACGACGACGTCGAACTCCTCCTGCGCGAGAGCCGCGATTGCCTGGCTGCGCTCGATCACGAGCCGCAGTCTCGCAGAGCGGTGCGGCGGCTTCTATGAGTCGCGGACCGGGCGGGGAGCTACAGCTGCGCGAGCTCGGCGGTGATCTCGCTGACCGCCGACTTGGCGTCGCCGAACAGCATCGAGGTCTTCGGGTCGTAGTAGAGCTCGTTTTCGATGCCCGCGAAGCCGGGGTTCATCGAGCGCTTGATCACGATCACCGAGTGACTCTCGTTGACTTCCAGGATCGGCATGCCGTAGATCGGCGAGGCGGGGTTCGTCTTGGCCGCCGGGTTGGTGACGTCGTTGGCGCCGATCACCAGCGAGACATCGGTGCGGCCGAACTCCTGGTTGGCCTCCTCCATCTCGTTGAGCTGGTCATACGGCACGTCGGCCTCCGCGAGCAGCACGTTCATGTGCCCGGGCATGCGCCCTGCGACCGGATGGATCGCGTAGCTGACTTCGACGCCGCGTTTCTCGAGCTCCTTGGTCAGCTCGCGCACGGCGTGCTGGGCCTGCGCGACCGCCATGCCGTAGCCGGGCACGATCACCACGCGGTTGGCGTACGCGAGCTGGATCGCGGCGTCGGCGGCGCTCGTCGATTTCACGGTCCCGGCGTGCTCGCCTGCGCCCTCGGCGCCCGCGACCGCGCCCGTGCCGCCGAAGCCACCGGCGATGATCGCGGGGATCGAGCGGTTCATGGCGACCGCCATCAGGTTCGTGAGGATCGAGCCGGACGCGCCGACGATCATGCCGGCGACGATCAGCGCCGGGTTGTTGAGCGCGATCCCCGTGGCCGCGGCCGACAGCCCCGTGAACGCGTTCAGCATCGAGATCACGACCGGCATGTCGGCGCCGCCGATCGGGAACACGACCGCGTTGCCGAGCAGCGCGGCGCACACGAGCATGCCGATGAAGATGCCCTGCGAGTGGTCGCCGGCGGCGATGTCCACGCCGGCCGCGACGGCCAGGATCAGCAGCAGCAGGTTGACGATCTGCTGCGCCGAGCCGAGGCTGATGGGGCGCCCAGGGATGATTTCCTGGAGCTTGCCGAAGGCGATGTTCGAGCCCCAGAAGGACACCGAGCCGACGATCGCGGCGAACAGCGAGAAGATCGTGATGTACGTGGCGGTGCCCTGATAGCCGTGCGTGAGGCGGAACTCCGACCACGAGATCAGGAACACGGCGCCGCCGCCGACGCCGTTGAACAGCGCGACCATCTGCGGCATCGCCGTCATCTTCACCTGGCGCGCCGCGGGCACGCCGACGGCCGTGCCGATCGCGATGCCGAGCGCGATCAGGCCCCAGTTGCCCTCGTTGCGGTTCAGCAGCGTGGCGATCACGGCGATCGTCATGCCGACGGCGGCGATGCGGTTGCCGCGCACCGCCGTGGTCGGACCCGACAGCCCGCGCAGGCCCTGGATGAAAAGCGCGAACGCGACGATGTAGAGGACGTCGAGGAAGCTCTGGTCCTGCAGGAAGGAGGTGGCGATCGGCAGGCCGCTCACGCGCCCGTCCCCTTGCCGTCCTTGCCCTTGCCGGCGGCGTCTCCCCCGCCCTGCTTGGGCTTGGACTTGAACATCTCGAGCATGCGGTCGGTGACGAGGAAGCCGCCGATGACGTTGATCGTGCCGAACGCGATCGCGATCACGAGGATCACCTTGTTGAACGTGCCGTTGCCGGACAGGCCGACGATCAACAGGCCGCCCAGCAGCACGATGCCGTGGATCGCGTTGGTGCCGGACATCAGCGGCGTGTGCAGCGTGTTGGGCACCTTGGAGATGACGACGAAGCCGATGAAGCCGGCGAGCACGAGGATCGCCAGGTTGGTCGTGAGCGTGCTCGCGAGGATCACTGCGACCCGCTTCCCGTAGCGGCGGCCTCGACGGCGGCCTTCGCCCCCGGGTGCACGATCTCGCCGTCGCGCACGATGCACGCGCCCTTGACGATCTCGTCGTCGAAGTCGAGCTGCAGCTTGCCGTCGTCGTCCACGAACAGCTCGAGCAGCGACTGCACGTTGCGCGCGAACAGCTGCGAGGCGTGCTCGGCCATCGTCGCGGGGAGGTTCAGCGGCGAGACGATCTTGACGTCGTGGCGCACGACCGTCTGGCCGGGCTCGGTCAGCTCGCAGTTGCCGCCCGCCTCGCCGGCGAGATCGACGATCACCGAGCCGGGCTTCATCCCTTCGACGGCCTCCGCGGTCACGAGCCGCGGCGCCGGACGCCCGGGCACGAGCGCGGTGGTGATCACGACGTCAAAGCCCTTGATCGCGTCGGTCAGCGCCTGCTGCTGCTGCGCGCGCTCCTCCTCGGTCAGCTCGCGCGCGTAGCCGCCCTCGCCGCTCGCCTCCAGGCCCAGGTCCAGCCACATCGCGCCGAGCGATTCGACCTGCTCTGCGACCTCGGGGCGGACGTCGTAGCCGGTCGTGCGCGCGCCCAGGCGCTTGGCCGTGGCGAGCGCCTGCAGGCCGGCGACGCCGACGCCGAGCACGAGCACCTTCGCCGGCGGGATCGTGCCGGCGGCGGTCATCAGCATCGGGTAGAAGCGGCCCATCTCCTCCGCTCCCAGGAGCGCCGCTCGGTAGCCGGCGACGTTGCTCTGCGAGGACAGGGCGTCCATTGCCTGCGCGCGCGAGATCCGCGGGATCGCCTCCATCGCAAACGCCGTCGCCTTCGCGTCCGCCAGCGCGCGCGTGGTCTGCGGGCTGGTGAGCGGCGCGAGAAAGCTGATCAGGATCGAGCCGGAGCCGAGGCCGCGGATCGCCTCGGGGTCGGGCGGCGCGATCGTGACGACCACGTCGCTGTGCCACACCTCCGCGCTGTCCTTGGCGATCTGCGCGCCGGCGGCCTCGAACGCGGCGTCGGTCAGCATCGCATCCGCGCCCGCGCCGCCCTCGACGGCGACGTCGAGGCCCTTGGCCTTCAGCTTGCCGACCACCTCTGGCACGAGCGCCACGCGGTGCTCGCCCGCTGCGGTCTCCTTCGGAACACCGATCCGCATATGAGGTGCGAGAACGTATCCGATCGCACGGATGAGCGCGTCTCGGTGTGCGAGACTCGCACCTGGAGGCCGAGCGATGACTGTCAATCTGACCCGCATCTACACGAAGCTGGGCGACGGCGGCGAGACGCATCTCGGCGACATGAGCCGTGTCTCCAAGCTGCATCCGCGCGTCGAGGCGTACGGCACCGTCGAC
The DNA here is from genome assembly GCA_035483595.1 of Solirubrobacteraceae bacterium. GTDB lineage: Bacteria > Actinomycetota > Thermoleophilia > Solirubrobacterales > Solirubrobacteraceae > Palsa-744. The sequence goes on along the minus strand of DATHPU010000021.1, from coordinate 205,490 downwards.
GAGCTCAACGCGACGATCGGCGTGGCGCTGCTGCAGCCAGGGCTGTCCGAGCGCTACGCCGCATGGCTGCGCCGCGTGCAGAACGACCTGCTCGACATCGGCGCGGACCTGTCGGTGCCGGAGACCGCGAGCGCGAAGGGCAACAGCGGAGAGGATGGCGACGGCGAAGGCGGCGAGGAGCCCGACGCCTCAGCCAGCGCGCCGCGCGCGCGGCTGCGTGTGAGCGCCGACTACACGCAGTGGCTTGAGCAGGCGTGCGACGAGGCCAACGCGACGCTCGAGCCGCTGCGCTCGTTCGTGATCCCGGGCGGCACTCCGGCGGCGGCGCACCTGCACGTGTGCCGCACCGTCTGCCGCCGCGCCGAGCGGCACACGATCGCCGTCGGCGAGGAGGTCAACGGCGAGGTTGTGCGCTACCTGAACCGGCTCTCCGATCTGCTGTTCATCCTGTGCCGCGCCACGAACAAGAACACGGACGCGGGCACCAACGCCGGCGGCGCATCGTCCCCGGAGGGGGAGCCGTTGTGGAACCCCGGCGCACACGATCCGGGCGCGGCGCCTTCCTAAACGCCCGCGCGACGCGCGACGCGGGCGACGTGAGCGGCTACGGCCGTGCGCGGGGCGGCCAGCGCCTGTCGGCGGCGCGCACCGCGGCGACTGCCAGCGCCGCCCAAAGCGTCGCCACCAGGTAGCCGCCGAGCACATCGCTGGGCATGTGCCACGCGAGGATCAGCAGCGCACAGCCGACAGCAAGCGCGAACGCGAGGCCGATGCCGGCGACGATCGGCCGCAGGCGCGTGGGCACGACGAGCACCGCCGAGAGCGCCAGCGACATAGCCGCGGTCGAGTGGCCGCTGGGCCATGACGCGGCCCCGATGTATACGCCGCCGACGGAGAGGTGCGGATGCGCGAGCAGCGGCTTGAGCGTCTCGGCGGTGAGCGGCGCGAGCGCCATCACCGCCACGACCGCAAGCGCCACTCGCGGCCGCTCGCGCGCGATCGCGATCGCGACCAGCGCGATGCCCCACAGCACGAACTGCAGCGGATCCAGCAGGTGCAGGACGAAGTTGGCGGGATCGTCCACGCGCGGACGGCTCAGCAGCGTGAAGTCGTGCAGCGCGGCCGCGTCCTTCCACTGCACCGCAGGGATCAGCTCCGCGATCGCCCACACGAGCGCGAGCGCCACGACGCACAGCGCCGCGACGCCGAGCGGCCCAGCCGCGCCACGACGAAGCTCAAAGCGGCGAACGGCCTGCCGCGGAGGCATCGCGCCGGCGGTGTAGGCGTGTTCGGGCACCTTCACAAGGGTATGACGTTCGCTAAAGAATCGGTCAACGGATCCCGCGCCGGGAGCAAGGGCGCTCCAGGCGGGACGTCACGGCGGGGGCGCCGGCAGCGCGATCGTCGCGCCCGGCGCGAGCGCCACCGCGAAGCGATCTTCTAGCGCGCGCCGGTCGAACGCGCGCGCGGCAAGCTCGACGCCGGCTTCGTCGGTGCCCGTGACCACCCACACCGGCGCTTCCTGCGCGGACCCGGTCGTGGCCGCGAGCAGTCCGGCATCGCCGCGCAGCGTGCGCACCGGCCGACCCTGACGGTCGAGCAGCGTCAGCGCTCGCCCGCCGGCGGAGAGCAGCGCGTACACGCCGCTGGTGGCCGGCCCGCGCGCGATGCTCTGCGCCTCCACGTCGCTGCCGACGCGCGACCACGGGCCGACCATCACGCGCAGCGTTTCGGGGGCGCTGCCGCTGCCGATCGCGGCGACCGCTGCGGGCGCGCCGGCAGCGCGCAGACTCGCGGTGACGGCCGCGCATGCGCTCGACACGGACGCGCATTCGATCCGAACCGGCCAGCGCTTGCCTTCGACGCCGTTGACGAACGGCTCGGGGAACGAGCCGACAACCGCTGGGACGCCCTGGGCCTGTTCGCCGTCGTGCAGGTCCAGCCAGATGTGATCGCCGGGGTGCACCCGCTGCGCGGCGACCGCCTTGGCCGGGCGTACGCCGTTGACGAACACGGAAGCCACGGCGCCGGTGCTGACGCCGGCCACGCCGTTGCGGCGCAGCAGCTCCATGACGGTCTCCCCTGCACTCACCCGCAGCGCGCCGGTGCGCTGCACCACGCGGCTGCCGAATTCGCGCGTGACGAGCAGCTTGACGGCGGTGGGCGCGGGGCCCACGGCGATGCCGCAGCCGGCGAGCGCGAGCACGAGCGCGGCCGCGAGCGCACCTGGCACGGCGCCCCGCGCGGCCAGGGTGGCGTAGCGCCGGCCGGCGCCCTCAGCAGCCGACCGCATCCCGCAGCGTTCGACAGACCTGCGTCATTCGCTGATCCGACAGCAGCGCGACCTGACGCCGAAAGGACGAGCGCGGCAACGTGTGGAGGTTGTCGAAGTTGATGACGCACGGTGTGGGAACTCCGTCGTCAGTGGGCGTGAGCGACAGCTCGGAGACGAGCCCACGGCGAGTCCTCGTTAGAGCGGCAACGACTACTGACCCGATGCGATCAGCAACAGGGTCGCGGGTCAACACGAGCACCGGTCGATCGCCCCCCGGGGTCCCGGCGAACCAGATCTCACCGCGCTGCATCGTTCCAGTCAGCCCAGTCCTCGGCAGGCCCCCAGTCAGCGATCTCGGCAAGTGACTGCTCGGCGTCGGTAGCCGGCGTGCGCTGCCACACCTCGGCGTCGCGTTCACCGCTCAAGCCGACGAGATGCCGGTGAAGGGCATCGCGAAGGATCTCCGATCGATCCACCCCCAGTGCTTCCGCCCAGTGCTGGACCTCTGCAGCCTCGTCATCCGGTACGCGGAAGCTGAGCATTGTCATACACCAAAGACTAACACGTATGACGCCGCGCGACGCCGCCCCAATGCAATCGTCAAATCCAGCCGAGCAGCGGGCCGAACACGAGCCCGGCGATTAGGTCGAGACCCGCGAGCAGCGCCACCGTCTGCACCTGGCGCGCTCGCCGCGGCATGTAGAACACGGTGAACGACACGACATAGAAGGTCAGGTAGCCGAACACCACGATCACCGGGAAGCTCGCGACGTTCCACCACCAGTAGTACCAGTGGAACACGCCGTCGGCGTGCAGCAGCAGCTCGACGCCGACCGACACCAGCGACAGCCCGATCGCCATCGCCCAGCGGCTCGGCAGCCCCAGGATCCGCGCCGCGCGGTCGGCCGGCAGCAGCTTCGCGAAGACGACGCCGTTGATCGCGAAGAACAGCGTGATCTCGACGGTGAGGCCGATCAGGATCACGAAGCTGCTGCGTCCCGTGACCGTCCACAGGGCAGCGTGGCCGTCGAAGTGCAGCACGAGCGCGTTGACGATCTCGTTCGCCCAGTCCATCAGCCAGAAGGCGAGGCCCGCGAGCACCACGCTCCAGTTGGCGCGCTCCGCCTCGACCGCGTACACGTACACGGTCAGCGCCAGCAGCGTGACCGTCGACCACTCGAACAGGCCCGGCGCGCGCAGCAGATGCTCTGCTTCGCGCGTGAACTCGGGCACGCCTGCGGCGAGCTGCCAGACCCCCATCACGACCGCGCCGACCCCGCTCGGGCCTAGGACCCGCCCGATCCGACCGACGCGAGATCGGAGTCGAGGTCGGCGAGCGCCGCGCGGTGGCCCTCCTCCAGCGGGCCGCCGTCGACGATCAGCCGCCGCGCCGCGTCAAGGTCGTCCGAGCGCCCGAACGTGAGCGCGGCCTTGAGCGCGCCGTCCTTCAGATACCAATTCGTGAACGACCCGTCGGCGGGCGATCCGCGCATGATCTCCTCGTCCCAGTCGTGCGCCGGGCCCACGTACTCGAGCTCGCCCCAGTCGCCGAGCACCGAGAAGAAGTACGGCACCACGTCGTGCGGCACGTCCCTGCCGAGCATGTTCAGCGCGGCCGTCCTGCCGTGGTTGAACGCCACATCCCAGTGCTCGATCCGCAGCGGGCGGCCGCCGTGCACGACCGAGTCGTACTCGCAGATGTCGCCCGCCGCATATACGCCCGGCGCCGAGGTCTCCAGGCGCGAGGAGCAGCGCACGCCGCCGCCAGCGCCGATCTCCAGGCCCGCCTTCTGCGCGAGCAGCACGTCGGGTGTGACGCCAGCGCCGACCACGACCGCGTCCGCCGCCAGCTCCAGGCCGCGCCTGGTAACGACCTTGGCGACGTGGCCGTCGCCCTCGAAGCGCTCCAGCTCGTCGCTGCCGTGCACGCGCACGCCGTGCGATTCCAGCAGCTCCTGCACGAAGCGCCCGACCTCCGGGCCGAAGCCGCGTTCCAGCGTCGCCTGCTCCTGCATCACGATCGTGCAACTCTTGCCCATCATCGTCAGCGACGCCGCGACCTCGCAGCCGATGTAGGAGCCGCCGATCAGCACCACCTCCTCGGCGTCCGCCACGCCCTCGCGGATCGCGTCCGCGTTGCCGAGCGTGCGCAGGTAGTGGATCTGCTCGAGCTCACAGCCGCTCACGTTCAGCCGGCGCACGTTCGCGCCGGTGGCGATCAGCGCCTTGTCGAACTCCACCTGCTCCTTCGTCGACAGCGTCGCCGTGCGCGCCTGCAGGTCGAGCGCCGTCACGCTCGTGCGCGTCAGCAGCTCCACGTCCTGCTCGCCCCACCAGTCGCCCGGCCGGAACAGCGGCTCCTCGCGGGTCTCCTCGCCGCGCAGGTAACCCTTGGAGCAGTCCGGGCGGTTGTACGGCGCGTCGGGCTCGCGACCCACCAGCAGCACCTCGCCGTCCGCGCCCTCCTCGCGCAGCCAGCGCGCGCAGTTGGCCGAGGCGAGGCCTCCGCCCACCAGCAGATGGCTGACCTTGCGGGCTGACATGCTTCGCACCTTACAACCCCGGCGGATGGCGCACAGACCAGTGCGCCCACGTCGGGATGTGGCCGAGGATGCGCCAGCGCGGGCCGTCTTCGTCGCGGCTGGGGCCAACGTCTGTGCCATCGTGGGACGTGTCCAGCCTCAGGCCCGCGATGACGATGAACACGTGCGGCGTCGGGCCCGCGCTCGCGTAGATCGTCACCCACCGCCCCGGCCCCGGCGCGCCCCAGCTCACATAGTCCTGCGCCAGTGGGTTGTCTTTGAGGATTTCCGCGATCGGGCGCACGCCCGATCGGTAGAGCACATAGTTGACGGTGCTCGAGCAGTCCTCTTCGTAGGCGCCGAGCGGGTCGGGATGGCCGCCCGGCCCGTACGGCAGGTCCTGCAGCTCATTGCCCGCGACGACCATCGCCTGGACGGTCGCGGGCACGCCCGCGGGAACCAGCGCCACGTGGCCATCGCCGGGCGCGAGCTGCGCCTGCTCGCCAGCGATGAAGCGAACCGGCGTCGGGCTCTCCCCCTCCAGCCGTGTATCGGCCCCTTCGAGCCCTTCCGCGCGTTCGCCCGCCGCTTCGCCCGCGAGCAGCGAGGGCTCGGCAGCCGCTCCGTTCGTTGTTCCGCTGGCAGCGCCGCCGGTGCCGGAGGGGGCGCGATACCGGCTCGCCCACGCGTCAACCTCGCGCACATACCAGCCGGCGTGGTTGTAGGCATAGATCGCGCGTTCGTAATCACCCGGTGCGCCGGAGGCGCGCAGGTAGTTCGCGGCGCCGTAGATCGCGTCCGCAGGATCCCAGCGATCTGTGCGCCCATCGCCGTCACCATCGATGCCGTACGTCGCCCACGTCGAGGCGAGGAACTGCATCGGCCCGCCTGCGCCCGCCGAGTTGACAGCCCCCTCCTGCGTGCACGACGGATCGGGGTCGCGGCCATGGTCGCACTCGACCCTGCCGATCCCCGCGAGGATCGCCCAGTCCAGGCCGTAGCGTTGCGCCGCCTGCTCGTACAGGCGCAGGTACAGCGGCGGGATTTCCCTCTCGGCCAGCGCCGAGACGCCATCGTCCTGTGCTTCCGAGGACTCCGCGCCGGCGCCCAGCGATGCGCCGCCGAGCGACGTGAGCGCAACCAGCGTCGCGAGCACGAACATGATCGCCATCACCGCGGTCGCGCCGGCCACGATCCAGCCGATGCGGAAGCCTTGGCCACGCGCCCGTGCGGCAAGCGATGCCGCGGTCAAGACCGATCCCTGCCGAGCTGCCGTTTGCGCCGCGCCGCCACCTCGTGCGCGTCGCGCATGACGCTGGAGCGCGTCTGGCGCGACGCGGGCAGGCGCTGCCCGGCATCCTGCAGCCGCCGCTCCAGCGCATCGTCAAACGTCTTGCTCGCCTTGCGCCGCTCGCGCCGCCGCAGCTGACCCGAGCTCGTACTCGCGGACGTTGGCGTAGCCGTACTCGTGCCCGCATCCGCGAGCGCGCGAGCCGTCTCCCCCAGCTCCCGCCGCAGCGCCAGTTCGCGATCGATCTCCAGGCGCGCCGCGCGCTGGTCGCGAGGACCAAGCCGCTCATACTGCTCGCGCCCGTACCCAGCCAGCCCGGACAGCGCCGTGTAGTCTCGACGCTCTCCGCCGCGCCGCATCTGAGAGCTCGACGGCAGCGCCGCCTGCGCGTCCAGGAAGCGGTCCTGTGCCTCGCGGCGCTCGGGCGTGTGCACGTTGCCCGTTCGCCGTTGCGCCCGTTCGCCGTCACGCACGATTCCCTGCGCGGCCGTCAGCGCAGACTGCTCGCGCTCGATCTCGCCGCTCACGCGTTGGCCCCGGTGCGCGAGTTCGGCAGCGCGACGAGTGTCGCCGCCGGCCAGCGCGATCGCGCCCTCGCGCTTGATGCGCTCGAGCTGGGTGCGCCTTCCCGCGAGCCGGTGCTGGATCTCCGGTGCTGCCTCGGAGCGCCGCTGCGCATCGCCGCGCTCGCGCTCGAGCGTGCGCAGCGCCTGCTCGTCCCTGCTCGCTTCGGCGCGCTCGCGGCCGACGCGGGCGTAGTCGCGCGGCCGCACCTCGGGCGCCGGTCTGGTCAGCATCTTCCTCGCCTTGCGAACCGTCGCGATGCCCTGGCGGGGCGTGTCCAGCGCGTCGCCCACGCGCCGCGCGATCGACAGTCGCCGTTCGTGCGCGGCCGCCCCCCTCCCGCCGCCGAGCGCGCCGGCGGCGGCCCCGAAGGCCTGGTCGCGACGCATGTAGGCCCCCCACCAGAACGCGGACATCAGCAGCCACTGGGTCCACCAGCCGAGCGGGGTCAGCTGCGCCAGCAGCCCCAGCACCGCGAGCACGACCCCGAGCACGAACGAGAACAGCAGCTTGGAGATCGTCGCCCCGAGCAGCTGCAGCAGCCATCTGCGAAACAGCGCTCGACCGGTGTCGCCAAACGCCGGCGCGAGCACCATCGCGGGCGCAAGCAGCAGGTACAGCAGGCTGAAGATCGCGGCCTTGAGCAGCTGCAGCGTGACGAATCCGAACAGCAGCAGCATGCCGAGCAGGCCGCCCGCGATAAGCACCAGCCCTCCCAGCCGAAACCATGTGTCGCCGCCGGTCCTGAACTCGGCCTGGGCCGCTGTGGGACCCTGGCAGGTGGCCATTTCGCTGCTCTGGCAGAGCACGCGCAGCAGCGAGCCTTCGTCGTTGATCGAGTTTCGCGCCGGCCCGTTCGCGGGCAGCGCGAGGAAGATGGCGCCGTTGCTCTGTGCGTCGTGTAGCAGCTCGACGCTGTGCTCGATCGCCCGCGCCTGGGGGCTTCCGGCGGGCACGCACTGCGCCTGGAGCAGGACGCGCGGTTCGCATCCGATCTCGGCGTGCTCCTGAGCGGCGATCCTCAGCGCCGCCGCGCGCAGGCGCGGGTCCAGTTGGGATACCTCGCGACACCAACCGACGTTCCCGAACTCCAGGTAGCACCACGGCACTTCGATCGCCGTCGCGAACACGGCCCCGAGGCTGCCCGCGAACGCCCGCCCGGGCGCCTGCGGCGTGCCGTGGGCGGCCGCCGCCAGCGTCCCCAGGCTCGCCTGATCCGCAAACCGGCCGAGCGCGCCGACGGTGCCCGTCGGGTCGACGACGATCCAGACCCCGCCGATCATCATCGCTGCCACCAGCAGCACCTCGCCGAGCGTGTCGGCCACGCGGCGACGGATCAGGCCCTGGTACATCGCCGTGATCGAAAGCGCCGCGAGCACCAGCGGCAGCCACGGCTCGGTGAAGGTGGCCTGCATCTGACGCAGGCCCGTGCCCACTCCGAGCGCAACGGCGCCATGGAGCAGGTCGAGCGTGAAGCTCCATTCGAGCATCACCACGAGCGCGTGCACAGCCCACACGAGCGCCATCCACGCCGGTGTCACGAGGAAGTCCTGCGTGACGCTCGACAGCAACGAGCCGGTGCCCAACGCGCCGGTGTCGATGTGCACGTCGAGCCCGAAGTCTCCGGTCGGCTCGGCGGCCGCCACGAAGCCCGAGGTTTCGCAGTTGCGCCTGGCAGCCTGTGGGAGCTCGGCCGCCAGCGCGCCTTTGCACGAAGGACTGCCCAGCCCGTTGCTGACCAGCGGATCGACCTGCGCCTGCGGCGTGCTCGCGGCCGTTTCTTCGCCGTCGCCCAGCGCGCCGGCGGCCCCGGGCGTCCCAAGGGGAGCTCTGTTCGGAGCCCTGTTGGTGGAGGAGCGAGGCTCAGTGGGACCCGGGGAGTCCGCCGCGCGCGAGGACGCGCCCCGATGCGGCCCGGCGATCGCCGCCGCGGTCGCACTCGCAGCGACCGCCACCGGGCGGCAGGAACCGGCGGACGCGGTCAGTGCGACCGCTGTCGCGAGCGCGTACGCCCTCGCCCGCAATCAGCTGACCGGGGTGGTCGAGAACGCGCACAGCAGCGATGGCACCACCACATCCACCTGAACCGCCTCCACGCGCCCGTGGTGGTCGCGGAACAGGCAGCGGCCGGCTTCGAGCTCGAGCAGCGTCTGGCACATGCGTCGGTCCTCTGGATCGAGGCCGAGCAGCGTCAGCGCTCGCGCGGCCTCCGCCTGCGAGCGCATCCCGAACACGAACGTCGCGCCGATCAGGTTCTCGAGCGACTCGCGCTCGCCGATCAGCGCATCGGTGACGAGCTGGGTGCTGATGATCGGCACCGCCAGCTCGGAGCGCCCCATCCTCTGCAGCGACGTCAGCAGCGTGCGGCCCACCGGGTCGCCCAGCAGGCGCCAGCCCTCGTCGAACGAGAACAGCTTCAGGCGCCCGCGCTCCGAGCCCATCAGATGCATCGCGAACATCGCGATCAGACGCACGATCTGCTCGCCCACCCGCTCGGCCTGGGAGTACTCCGAGCGCGGCATCCCAGGCGGCGGCGCCGGCAGGTCGCGGATCGGCAGATACGTCACCTGGCGGTCGCCCACCGGCGGCAGCTTCACCTCCGGATCGGCAAAGCCAAGCTGCGTCAGCCCCGAGCGCGCGTACACGTCGAGCGCCCTGCCCACCTTGACGTCGGTGGCGTCGCCCTGCTCCAGCGCGCGCACCACCTCGCGGCACGTTGGGTCGGACGAGCGCGTGATGACGCGGTCGACAGCGCCGACCACCGCGGTCTCCCAAGCCGGCTCCGCCCGGCCCGGCAGCAGGTCCCGCAGGAACGAGATCGCGGCGTCCTGGCGCAGGTGCTCCGGCGCGACCCGCAGCGGGTCGAGCATGCCGCGCAGCGCCGGGTCGGGCCGCAGCGTCACACACTCCACGTGCGGGGCCACATCCGGCAGCAGGTGGAAGCGATGGTCGCCCTTGGGGTCGCAGTCGATCACCCGCGCGCCCTGCAGGAACCCCTCGTACTTGAGCTTCTGCGCCAGCGTCGTCTTGCCCGACCCGAGCGCCCCGACGCTGAGGATCGTCGCGTTGCGGTTGGTGTCGGAGCCCTCGCGCAGGTTGAAGATCACCGGCTGCCTGGAGCCCGACAGCGTGTGACCGAGGTAGAAGCCCTTGCGCGATCCGGCCGCGTGCGTGGCGGTCGGCATCATCGCCGCGACCTGCTCCGGCGTCAGCGTGTCGTCATAGCCCGCCAGCCGCGTCCGCTGTCCGGGCAGATGCTGGAAGAACAGCTGCATCTGATCGCCGAGCGGGCGGTGCAGCCGGATCTCCCCGTACGCGCGCCTGCACATCTCCACGCGCTCCTCGAGCTCATCCTCCTCGGCGGCCGCGACGGCGACCGCGAGCGTGGCGCGCAGCAGCGGCGGCTTGCTCGACGCCTGCAGGTAGGCGAGCAGGTCGCGTGCCTCCTGCGTTCGCTCGTAGCCGAGATCCGACACGCCCTGCTCGCCAACGGACTCCGCGCGCACGATCTGGTCGGCGTCCTGGATACGTCGCCGCGCGATGCGCATCGCGAGCTCATTGGGCAGAAAGCGCGCGTTCAGCGACAGGTCGATGCCGAACGGCAGGCTCTCCGCGGGCGCGAACATCAGCTCGGCGCGCGCGCCCGGGAACTGGATCAGCTCGGGCAGCGCGCCCAGAACCAGCTGCGCCTGCCAGCTGGTTCCGAGCTCGGACTCGATCTTGAGGGTCCTGCCGCGGTTCTCCACGTAGCCGTCGGTCCAGCGCAGCACGTCGCCCTCGAGCGGAGCCAGCACCGCCTCTCCGTTGCGCTCGAACACGAGCGCACGCGGCTCGTGCAGACCGTCGAGGAGCGGCTCCCCCAAACCTCGGCAGAACGCTCTGCGCACGAGCCACTGCAGCTCGACTCCGCGGGCCTGGCGCACCGGCAGGAAGTCGGCAAGCCGCGCATGCGCCTGGTCGGCGCGGGTTCGCGCCCGCTCGAGCTCGGCCACGCTGAGCATCCGCCGGTCGCGCAGCGCCAGCGTCCGCCTGATTCCCTGCCACCACTCCTGCGGATGCTGCGCCGCCGCCCGTGAGACGTAGGAGGCGACGTCGCGCTCGGGATCGCGCAAGCTCACCAGGATGAACACCACGGGCTGCGCCATGCCGACGTCGCGCAGACGGCGCGCGTGCTCCTCGATGTAGCGCTCGCGGGCTGGCGCGTGAGCGGCGGCGCTGGGTGACCACGCTTTGCTCTCCTCGCGCAGCATCTGCGCGTAGCGGTCGGGCTGCCAGCGCCGGCAGACCCGCAGGATCTGGACGTCGGCTTCAATCGCTTCCAGCGCCGCGATCAGCGCGAGGAAGCGGGCACGCTTGCCTTCCTCGCTCAGCCACGCGTACGAGCTCGCCGGAACCGCGAACGCCGCCCAACCGTCATCGAGCCCGCGCGCGAACACGCAGTTCCCGTACACGAACGTGATCGGCGCAGACATCGTCAACCCCGTCGCGATCCGTGCGAGCGCACCCGCATGCGCGCGCCCGAGCCGAGCGAGATCACCTCGCCGCGCTCCAGGCAGCGGGCCCCCTCGCGCTGTCGCAGCGTGAGCACGGCGCGCCGCCCGGGTCGAGCTTTGCCGCTCGCATCCAGCTCGAGCGCACGCCCCCGCCGCTCGTGCTCGATCGCCACGAGCACCGCGCCCGGCCCCGTGTAGCGAAGGTCGCGCAACCGCGCATCGGAGCCGTCGGGAAGCATCAGCATCGTCTCGGGTCGCCAGCGCTCGCCCACGGCCCGGCAGCGACGCGCGCCGGCCAGTCGCCGCGGTCCGACTCGATAGCGCAGGAGCGCGTGGGCGGCCAGATGGAACGTCCGGCCCTCCAGCCTGAGCGCGCTCAGAACGGTCGCTGCGATGCCCGGCAGAGCGAGGTCGCGCAGATACCACGGGAGCGCTCGAACGAGGCCGCCGGCGAGCGGCACGATCGCGGCGAGCAGTCCGGCCAGCAGCAGCGACAGGAAGTAGACGACTGCCCGCACCGGCACGCCGCCGGGGTTCAGGCGCAGCCGGTCGACGCTGTAGATCCTTCGCTCGAGATCGAATACGCGCCTGTAGGAGCGGATCTCGATCATGACGCGCCGAACAGCGAGGTGACGGTGTCGCGCAGCAGGTTCACGCCCGCGGGCGTCGCCAGCAGCACCGACACGATCCCCACCGCGAACACGCCCGCGGCCTCCTTGAAGTCGCGGCGGAACGCGAGCACGGTTGCGGCAACCGCGAACGCCAGGCCGATCAGGCTCATCGCCACCGCGCGTCCCGTGCTGCCTGCCCTTGCGGCAGCGGATTCCAGCGAGGTGGCGCTGCTTTCGCCTCCAGCGGCGGGCGGCGCGCCGGTGGTCGTGGTGCCCGTGGTGACCGCGGCGCAGGCCACCGGCGGCGCCGCAGCAACGCAGAGGCCTATGAGCACTGCCAGGAACGTCCAGCGGCAGCTTCGCATGTTCATCGTGTCTCCTCGGTTCGTGTTGGGGTGCTCCGCGGTCTACGCATCGGGGTCCATCTGCACGGCGGAGATCTCCCAGCGCCCCTGCTCGCGCTCCACGTCCAGTTCGTAGGCGAGCGTGTAATGAGCGCCGCGCGCGTCCTGCGCCTGGACCGTCGCCAGCACCGAGTCGGCGCCCGGCGCCCAGCTCAGGCGCTGCATCGACTCGAGCGTCAGCGGCAGGCCGGGCAGCGACACGCGGGCGCCCAGGGCGAGATCCGCCGCGAGCTCGCCGGAGGACGCGGCCAGGTAGTTGCGCAGTGCGCGCTCGACCACCGTCGCCAGCGACCGGTCGGTCACTTCGCGTAGGCGCGCGGCCGCCGGCGCGGGACCCGACGCGGGGGCGCCCACGAATGCCGGGTAGCCGGCCAGCGCGAGCCCGCCCGCGGCGGTGCGCTCCACCGCCACCGTCAGATAGAGCAGCCCGGCGGTGTTCGTCTGCGCCGCCACCGTGTACACGTGCTCGCCCGGGGCCGGGGCGCGCGCCTGAACGACTTCCGCCCATTCCACCTGCTGCTCGCCGCTGGGCGGAAGCTCGAGACCGGCGTCCGGTTCCATGCCCGGTCCGGCGAACGGTTCGAGCCCGCGAGCGCTCAGCTGCGGTTCGGCGCTGTTCCACGTCAGGTAGCGGCGGGCGAACAGCGCCGCATACGCTTCGGCCGCCGCGTCCGGCGGCGCTGGCGCGTGCGCGGCGGTGTCGGTCAGATGCGGCGTCGGCGGCGCGATCGCGAACCGTGCGCTCGCCGCCAGACCGGCGACGGACATCGCGCAGAGCAGGTATCGCGGCAGCTCGCGCGCGAGGCGGATTCGCCACAGCGCGCGGCTGGTGATCGTGACGGCCGGCCGCTGGCTGTCGTGCGCCATCCGTCCCCTCAGCGCTCGAATCCAAACTCGGGCTGCTTCACCGTGGCAGCCCCGGACGAGGCGGCGGCCTGCGCTGATCCATCGGCTGCCGGCGATGCGCTCGCGGTGATGGTCGATCCCGCCGTGCGACGCGTTGCTGCCGCGCGACGGGCCATCTCGACACGGCGTGCCAGCGTCGCGCTGCCGCCGCCATTAGCCGAAGCCGCGCGCTCAGTCTCATCGCCAGCGGGCGCGCCGTCCGTATCGGCAGGCGCGTTCCAGATGCGCGTGCTCGCCTCGTGCGACCGCCCGACTGCGCCGCCATCCGCAGACAGGCGGGCTCCCGCACGTCGCCCTGCGCGCGCCGAAGGCGACACACTGGTAATCACGACCAGACCCGCCACCGCCCCGACCGCGGCGACGAGCACTGTGACGCCCGCGACCCTGTGCGCATGCCGGTCGAGCTCGGGCGTTGGCGTTGGCGCTTCGCCGCATTGGCCGATGCCTGCGCTTGCGAAGAACTCATCCTCGTCGTACACCCGGTACACCTCGCGCGGCGCGCGGCGCAGGAGCGTCATCGAGATCCTCTCGAGCCGTACACGCGGGCGGCCGGGAGCCGGAGCTGGGAGCTCTCTGGATCCCGGCCGCTTGCGCGTGGATGGGGAGCGCCGCGTGGTCGTCCGTTCAACCGACCTCCGGCGTCCTCGGGGACGCGCCTATGAATGGGGGGAGATAGCTTCATAGGTGGTCCCTGTCTCCTCTTCCGACGGGCGCCGCGCAAACGGGACAACCGACTCGTCGCTTGCCATGAGCTGCTTCAGGCGGGCACGGGCCCGCTGCGCCACCTTGCGGTACTTCTCCGGGGTCCAGCCGTGAATCCGGCAGAACTCACTTGCGCCGCCCTCGTCGGCGCCGAGTTGCGCGGACAGCACGAGACGCTGGTCGGGCGACAGTTGGCGGGCGAGCGCCCCCACCCGGCGCAGGTCCTCACGGTGGATCACCAACGCCTCCAGCTCCGCGCGCAGATCCACGACGTCGATCCGCTCCCCGGTAACGCCATCGAACGACGCGGCGGCCTCGAGCGCCGCGTGCATCGGGCTGCGCCCCGAGAGCGCCCGCCGGCGATCGTGGACCCGAGAGAGGAACCGCTGCTCGATGATGTTGGCCAGATGCGACCTGCTCGAGATCTTGGCGCCGTTGCGCGCGTAGGCGATCAGCTCGAGCGCGGCCTGGCTGTAGCAGTCCTCGAGATCCTCCCTGCGCAGCCGATGGCGGTGCACTCGCAGCAGCAGCTCGCGCTTCGCGCTCGCCACCAGCGCCACCTCGTCGGCCGGATCGAAGCCCGGGCGTGCCCGCGCTCCCGCGCGCCAGCTCACTCCGGGGCCTGGTGTCGTCAGCTGCGATCGGGTAGACACATGAGCATGTCGCTCGTCGTGCCCTCCAGACCCCCCTCCCAGTTTTCGCTCGGCAGCCATGCGCGCCGCGGCGCTCCGGACGCCAGCAGGGTCGAGGCGATGCTGTGAGCATCACCGAGCGCCTGCAGAACCTCGATCGCCGCCAGCAGCGGAGCCCGCGGCTGTCATTCCTGGCGGCCGTCATCAAGAAGTTCGGCGACGATCAGGGCGGCCAGCTCGCGGCGCTGATCGCCTACTACGGCTTCGTGTCGCTGTTCCCGCTGCTGCTCGTGCTCGTGACGGTGCTCGGCTTCGTGCTGCAGGGCGACCCGGGAGAGCAGCGGCGCATCCTCGACGGCGCGCTGGGGCAGTTCCCGTTGATCCGCGACCAGATCAAATTCGAATCGCTGACCGGCTCAAGCGCAGGCCTGGCGATCGGCGCGATCGGCTCGCTCCTGGCGGGCATCGGCATCACCGGCGCCACTCAGAGCGCGTTCAACCGCATCTGGAGCGTGCCGTTCAAGGACCGCCCCAACTTCCTCCACGCCCGCCTGCGCGGCCTCGGCATGCTCGCGATCCTCGGCACGCTGTCGATCGTCTCGACCACCGCCGCCGGCTTCGTCGGCACCAGCTCACACGCCGCGCCCGCCGTCGTCACAGGGATCCTGCTCGCGTTCGTGCTCAACCTCGCGCTGTTCATGACCGCCTTCAAACTGCTCACCGCCGTGGACGTCACGTGGCGCCAACTGTTGCCGGGTGTGGTCGTCGCGGCCGTCCTCTGGCAGCTGCTGCAGCACCTAGGCGGGTTCTACGTGGAGCACGAGCTCAAGCGCACCGGCCCGCTGTATGGCGTCTTCGCGCTCGTGCTGGGGCTGCTCGCCTGGCTGTATCTCGGCGCGCAGCTGACCATCTTCGCGGCCGAGATCAACGTTGTGCGGGTGCGCAGGTTGTGGCCGCGCAGCTTCTTCTCGGATCCGCTGCTCGAGGCCGATATGCGGGCCCTGACATCATCCGCCGAGGTGGAGGAGCGGGTCGAGGACGAGAGCGTGGACGTCAGCTTTGACGCGCAGGACTGACCCACACGCGACCCTCATCGCTATAGAAATCGGTCGTTTTTGGCTCTGCAATGCCAATCCAGGCATAACCTCAAAACTACTTGCGCAAGCAACAACCCCGCGCTATACTAACTAAACTTTCGTAAGCTCATATGGAGCGGATACCTATGCCTCAGTCTTCCTCATCCCCCTCGGACAAGCCCATCGTGGAGCCCTCGGTGCCCAAGCAGCGCCTGCGGCTGATCCCCCTCGACGACACGGTCGTGTTCCCCAACATGGGCATCACGCTGACGATCGACGTCGGCGACGACGAGCGCGTGGTGCTGGTGCCGCGCCACGAGAACGAGTTCCTCGAGGTCGGCACGATCGCAGAGGTCTCAGAGCAGATCCGCCTCCCAGGCGGCGGACGCGCCGTGTCGCTGTCGGGCGAGCACCGCGCGCTGATCGGCGCCGCCCAGACGGGCCCCACCGGCGAGCTGCGCGTGGATGTGGACGAGCGCCCCGACGAGGTGCCCACCGACAAACGCACCCGCGAGCTGGAGCGCGAGTACCGCGCGACGGTCGAGGAGATCCTCGAGCTGCGCGGCGACGACGGGCGCATCTCCGCGTTCCTGCGCGCGATCCAGGAGCCGGGCGCGCTGGCGGATTCCGCCGGCTACTCCCCCAACCTGTCCTACGAGCAGAAGGTCGAGCTGCTGCGCACGCTCGATGTCACCGACCGCCTCGAGCTGGCCGTGAAGCTGCAACGCGAGTCGCTCGCCGAGCTGCAGGTGCGCAGGCGCATCCGCGAGGACGTGCAGGAGGGCGCTGAGAAGCAGCAGCGCGAGTACTTCCTGCGCAAGCAGATGGACTCGATCCGTAAGGAGCTGGGCGAGGACGACGCTTCGGTCGCCGACGAGTACCGCACGAAGATCGAGGACGCCGACATGCCCGACGACGTCAAGGAGCAGGCGCTCAAGGAGCTTGCGCGCCTGGAGCGCATGGGCGAGCAGACCGGCGAGTCGAGCATGATCCGCACGTACCTCGACTGGCTGATCGCCGTGCCGTGGGGCAAGCGCTCCGAGGAGAAGCTCGATCCGGTGGCAGCGCGCGCCGTGCTCGACGCCGACCACGCGGGCCTGGAGGATGTCAAGGACCGCGTCACCGAGTACCTGGCCGTGCGCAAGCTGCGCCAGGAGCGCGGCATCGAGGCGGATCCGAAGTCGGGCGCGATCCTGACGCTGATCGGGCCTCCGGGCACCGGCAAGACCTCGATCGGCGAGTCGATCGCGCGTGCCACAGGACGCGAGTTCGTGCGCATGTCGCTGGGCGGCGTGCGCGACGAGGCCGAGATCCGCGGGCACCGTCGTACCTACATCGGAGCGCTCCCCGGCCGTCTGGTCAGGGCGCTGCGCGATGCCGGCACGATGAACCCCGTGATCCTGCTCGACGAGGTCGACAAGGTCGGCGCCGACTGGCGCGGGGACCCCTCCGCGGCGCTGCTCGAGGTCCTGGACCCCGCGCAGAACCACTCGTTCCGCGACCACTACCTCGACGTCGAGCTGGACCTGTCGCAGGTGATGTTCCTGGCCACGGCCAACGTCGCCGACACGATCCCCGGCCCGCTGCTCGACCGCATGGAGGTGATCAGCTTCGACGGCTACACCTCCGAGGAGAAGCTCGCGATCGCGAAGGGCTACCTGTGGCCGCGCCAGCGCGACCGCAACGGACTGCGCGAGGACGAGGTCGAGGTCTCCGACGAGGTGCTGCGCACGATCATCTCCGAGTACACGCGCGAGGCCGGCGTACGCAGCCTCGAGCGCAACCTCGGCACGGTGCTGCGCAAGACCGCCACGAAGATCGCCTCAGCTCAGACGGGCGAGGACTCGTCGGAGCCCGACGCCGCGGTAAAGACGCCCGTGAAGATCGACCTGGAGATCGTGCGCGACGCGCTCGGCCGCCAGAAGTTCTTCCAGGAGTCCGCCGCGCGCACGGCCACGCCGGGCGTGGCGACGGGGCTCGCGGTGACCGGCGCCGGCGGCGACGTGCTGTTCGTCGAGGCGACCGCCATGAAGCGCGGCGGCTCCGGCGGCCACAGCCTCGTGCTCACCGGCCAGCTGGGCGACGTGATGAAGGAGTCCGCGAAGATCGCGCTCTCCTACGTCCGCGGCCACGCCGAGGAGCTGGGCATCGACGAGAGCGCGTTCGAGAACCGCGAGTTCCACGTGCACGTGCCCGCCGGCGCGATCCCCAAGGACGGGCCGAGCGCGGGCGTGACGATGGTCACGGCGCTCGCCTCGCTGCTGTCGGGCCGCCCCGTCAAGCACACGGTGGGCATGACCGGCGAGGTCACGCTGCAGGGCCGCGTGCTGCCGATCGGCGGCTTCAAGCAGAAGGCGCTCGCCGCCCACGCAGCCGGCCTGACCGACGTGATCCTGCCCGAGCGCAACCGCGGCGACCTCGACGACATCCCCGAGGAGGTGCGCGAGCAGATGACGTTCCACCCGGTGATGACCGTGCAGGAGGTCCTCGATCGCGCGCTGGAGCCCGCCCGCAAGGACGACCGCACCCGCCCCAGGCACGACGTCGCGCACGCGTAGGAAGGCAACATCCGCGATGTCATCACGCGCACGCAGGTGTGATCCCGTACCCGTGGAGGTCCGCGAGACCGCGGACCTCCTCGAGCGGCGCTGGCAGCTGTCGATCCTCTACGCCGCGCTCACCGGCGCGCTGCGCTTCAGCGAGTTCGCCGACGCCGTCGCCGGCATCTCGCCGCGCATGCTCTCCGAGCGCCTGCGCGACCTCGAGGCCGCGGGGCTGGTGCAGCGCACCGTGATCCCCTCCAGCCCGCCGACCGTCGAGTACCGCCTGACCGTCAAGGGGCGGCGGCTCGCGCCGATCATCGACGCGATGCGCGAGTACGCGCGGGAGCCCGTGTAGAGCCATACGGCTCGGGGTTGATGCCCACGAGCTGGCCGGATGCGCACTCGGCCGCGCTCACCTCGTCGCGGGGGTTGCGAATGCTGGCAGCCCCCACGAGGCCGCCGATCGCCACGAGCGCTGCGGCGATTGCCATGCCCAGGTGGAAGCTGTGCAGCGACGCCTGTTCGGCGGCCACGCGCACCGCGCGCGCCTGCACCGCGGGCAGGCCGTGCACGTCGGGGCTCCCGAGCGGCAGCCGCTTGGCGGCGCGCACGGCAGCGCGCGCGCCCGCGTCCAGCGCGGTCCCGGCGAGCTGGCCGTCGAGCGACGTGGCGAACGCCGCGGAGATCGCGGCGCCGACCGCGGCGGTGCCGAGCAGGCCGGCGACGCGCGCGACGGCGTTGTTGACCCCGGAGGCGATCCCCGCCTGGTGCTCGGCGCCGGCGAGCACCGCGGCAGTGAGCGGCGCGACGGTCATCGTCAGCCCCAGCGAGAACACGAGCAGCGGCGCCAGCACTTCGCCGAGGTAGTCCGCCCTGATGCCAGTGCGCTGGAACAGCAGCAGCCCGCCGGCGGCGACGAGCGGCCCGGCGCCCATGAAGAAGCGCGGGCCGTAGCGATCTGCGAGCGCGCCGAAGCGCCGTGAGAGCGCGAACATGACGACGGTTACGGGCAGCGTCGCAAGGCCGCTCTCAAGCGGCGTGTAGCCGCCGATCTGCTGCAGGAACAGCACCAGGAAGAAGAACATGATCGACAGCCCCGCGTACATCGAGAACGTCTCGACGTTGCCGGCGGCGAAGTTGCGCCGGCGAAACAGCCCGAGCGGCAGCATCGGGTCGCGGACGCGGGACTCGAACAGCGTGAACAGCGCGAACAGCGCGGCGCCGGCGATCAGCGGCGCGAGCACCGCCGGGCTCGACCAGCCGAGGCGCGGCTGCTCGATCAGCGCGAACACGGGCCCCCCGAGCCCGGCCGCGCACAGCCCCGCGCCGACGACGTCGATCCGCCGCCCGCTGGACGCGCGCGGCGCCGGAGCGGGGATCGCGAACAGGATCAGCGACGCGCACGCGGCCGCCAGCGGGATGTTGACGAGGAAGATCCAGCGCCACGAGGCCAGCGCCAGCAGCTCGCCGCCGGCCAGCGGGCCGAGCACGCCGGCGATCGCGCCCCACGCGGTCCACGTGCCGATCGCCCCGCCGCGCTCGGACTCGGGGAACGTGTTCACGATCACCGCCAGCGAGCTCGGCACGAGCAGCGCGCCCGCCACCCCCTGCAGAGCGCGGGCGGCGACCAGCGCGCCGATCGACGGCGACAGCGCGCACGCGAGCGACGCCGTCCCGAACCCCGTGACGCCGAGCGCGAACACGCGCCGCTCGCCGAACAGGTCACCGAGCGAGCCGCCGATCAGGATCAGCGAGCCGAGCGTCAGCAGGTAGCCGTTGACGACCCACTGCTGCGCCGCGAGCCCGCCCCCGAGCGCGCGCTGGATCGTGGGCAGCGCGACGTTGACGACGGATCCGTCGAGCAGCACGATCCCCGAGCCGAGGATGCACGCGATCAGCGTGAGGCGCTTGGTGTTGGCTTGCGCGTCAGCGGGCGGCGGATCCACGACGCATCAGCGCAGCGCGGAGCGATCGACCTGCGCGATGCTCGTGTAGCCGCTGAGCGCGAGCGTGAGGTCGAGCTCGGCGAGCAGGCAGCGCAGCACGAATTCGACGCCCGCCTGGCCGTCGAGGCCAAGCCCCCATACATACGGGCGCCCGAGGCACACGGCGTGGGCGCCGAGCGCGAGCGCCTTGAACACGTCGGCGCCGGTGCGGATGCCGCTGTCGAACAGCACGGGGAACGACTTGCCGACGGCGTCGCGCACGCCGGGCAGCGCGTCGAGCGCGCCGATCGAGCCGTCGACCTGGCGGCCGCCGTGGTTGGAGACGATCAGCCCGTCGACGCCAGCGTCGAGCGCGAGACGGGCGTCGTCGGCGTGCAGGACGCCCTTGAGCACGATCGGCAGGGTGGTCTGCTCGCGCAGCCACTTGAGGTCCTCCCAGGTGACGCGCGGGTTGGCGAACTGGTAGGCCCAGTGGCCGATCGCGGGTCCGGGGTCGTCCTCGGGGGTCTGCTCGAGCGCGCCGCGGAACACGGGGTCGCTGAAGTAGTTGGCGACGCCCTCGCCTTTGAGGAACGGCAGGTACGCGTTGTGCAGGTCGCGCGGGCGCCAGCCGAGCAGCCACGTGTCGAGCGTGACGACAATCGCTCCGTAGCCGGCCGCAGCGGCGCGCGCGACGAAGCTCTCGGCAAGGTCGCGGTCGCGGGGCCAGTAGAGCTGGTACCAGCGGCCCGCGGAGCCCATCGCATCGGCGACGTCCTCGATCGTGCGCGAGGAGGCGGTGCTGAGGATCGGCGCGAGGCCAAACGCGGCGGCGGCGCGCCCGACGGCGACCTCGGCGTCGGGGTGGACGATCGACTGCACGCCGACGGGCGCGAGCATCACGGGCGCGGCCATGGCGGTGCCGAGCACGGTCGTCGAGAGGTCGCGCTCGGAGACGTCGCGCAGCATCCGCGGCACGATCTGCCAGTGCTCGAACGCGCGCAGGTTGGCGGCCATCGTGCGCTCTGAGCCGGCGCCGCCGGCGACGTAGCCGAACGCCTCCGGCGTGAGGCGGTCCTGCGCGCGCGCTTCGAGCTCGCCGGGGAGCACGGGCAGCGCGGGCGTCTGCCCGGCGAGGCCGTAGGCGTAGATCTCGAACTGGTAGTTGGCGAACGCGTGCTCGAGCTGCGCGGGATCGCTGTCGGCCATGGCCAGACACTACGCGATTCCTTAGGAAGCCTTTCCACGGATGCGCTTTCGCGAGGGTCGATCAGCTCGCCGCCGCGCACGGCGTTGTCGGTGGCGTAGCGCTCGTTCAGCTCGAGCGTGACAAGCCGGCCGTCAGGGGGTAGCGCGCGGGCCAGCCAGATGGTGCTGTTGCCGCCGAGCGTGCCGAGCTCGAGGATGCTGCTCGCGCCGTGCATGCGCGCGAGCAGGTGCAGCAGCTTGCCCTGGGTGGGCGACAGCGCGATCGGCGGCAATCCGGCGTCGGCGCTGGCCTGCAGCGCCGCTTCCAGCGCGGGGTCCTCCCCCACGAGCTGCCGCTCGATGTAGGCGTCGACGTCGCTCCACAGCTGCTCGCTCATGGGCTCATCAGCGCGAGCGGCACGGCGAGCCCGGCGGAGCGGCGCACGCTGGCGATTCGCCGGCCGGGCTGCACGGCTGCACGCACCTCGCTGACGTTGGGGCCGAGCCGGGCGGCCCAGTCGTCGATGTCCTCGACGAGCAGCGCGAGGCCCCAGAAGCGCGCGGGATGATCGACGCCGCCGGCCTTGGCGATGACGTCGTCGGGCTCCTGGATCAACTCGAGGATCTCGTCGCCGAGGCGGAAGAACGCCTGGCGTGGAGCGCCCGCGGGGGTGGGCTGCTCGCGGATGCGGCGCAGATCGAGTCCTGCCGCCTGCAACGCGGCGACGCTGCGGTCGAGTCGCGGCGAGGCGGCGACGATGTGGTCGATCGCGACGACGCTGTTGGGGTGTACGGGCGCGGGCGCGGGGACGGGCTCCTGCGACACGGTCGTGGGCAGCCCGTCGAGCTCCCCCTCGGGGGACAGTGCCGCGCTCGCGATCCCGCGCAGCGACCAGCCGACGATGCCGGGCACGCCGGGCTTGCGCGCGTCACCAGTGAAGCGCAGCCGCACGGCGCCGATCTGGCAGACGCCGTCGCGTACGTCGAGGCCGAGCGCGGCCCAGCGGGCGGGCTCGTCGGCCAGGGTGAGCTCGTCGATCGTGACTGCGGGCATGGCCTTCCTCTGCGTGGCGCGTCGTGCGCGCGATCCGGGCTGCGGTCGCTGATGACGCTAAAACGGTCAGGCGTGAACGCTACACCCCAACTGAGCGAGCGCCGGCGCACGGCGATCCTGGCGATCTGCTGCATGAGCCTTTTGATCGTGGCGATGGACAACACGATCGTGAACGTGGCGCTGCCGTCGATCCGCCACGACCTGCATGCGTCGGTGTCGGGGCTGCAGTGGACGATCGACGCGTATGCGCTCGTGATCGCGAGCCTGCTTTTGCTGTCGGGCTCGACCGCGGATCGTCTCGGGCGCAAGCGCATCTTCCAGGTCGGTCTGTTGCTGTTCGTGGCCGGCTCGCTGCTGTGCAGCCTCGCCCCCACGCTCGACTGGCTGATCGCGGCGCGAGCGCTTCAGGGGGTCGGCGGCTCGATGCTGAACCCGGTGGCGATGTCGATCATCACGAACGTGTTCACCGAGCCGCGCGAACGCGCCCGTGCGATCGGCGTGTGGGGCGCCGTCGTCGGCATCAGCCTGGCGCTCGGCCCGATCGTCGGCGGCATCTTGACCGAGTCTGTGGGATGGCGCGCGAACTTCTGGATCAACATCCCGATCGGGCTCGCGGCCGTGGTCCTGACGGCGATCTATGTACCCGAGTCGCGCGCGGCGCGGGCACGGCGGATCGATCCGGTCGGGCAGCTGCTCGCGATCGTGGCGCTGGCGTCGCTGACGTACGCGATCATCGAGGGCCCGAGCGCGGGCTGGTTCTCGGCGCAGAGCATTGGCACGTTCGCGCTGGCGGTGGTGGCGGTCGTGGGACTGGTGCTGTACGAGCCTCGCCGTAGAGACCCCCTGATCGAACTGCGTTTCTTCCGCAGCGCGCCGTTCTCGGGCGCGACGCTGATCGCGATCAGCGCGTTTGCGGCGTTCACCGGATTCCTGTTCGTGAACACGCTGTACCTTCAGGACGTGCGCGGCTACTCGCCACTGGACGCGGGCCTGTGCACGCTGCCGATGGCGGTCGCGGCGCTGGCATGCAGCCCGCTGTCGGCGCGCCTGCTCGGAAACCGCGGGGCGCGGATACCGCTGCTGATCGCCGGCAGCTGCATGGTCGCCAGCGCCGTGGCGCTGACCACGCTCACGGCCTCGACGCCGCTGCTGTTGCTGCTCGTCGTGTACGGCGTGTTCGGCATCGGCTTCGGCTTCGTCAACCCGCCGATCACGTTCACGGCGGTTTCGGGCATGCCCAACAGCCAGGCCGGCGTGGCGGCTGCGGTGGCGTCGACCAGCCGACAGGTGGGACAGGCGCTCGGCGTGGCGGTGACGGGCTCGATTCTCGGCGCGGCGGTGGGCGCCAGCATCGGCCCCAACCTGACCTCGGCGAGCCATCCGGCGTGGTGGCTGGTGGCCGGCTGCGGTGCGCTCGTGGTCGCGCTCGGCATCGGCTCAACCGGACGCTGGGCGCGGCTCACCGCTCAGCGTTGCGCGGAGCAGCTGGAGCGGGAGGCGGCGGCGTTGCGGCCCCTACAGCCGGCATGAAGCGCGCGCGGGTGATCGCGTGGCTGCTGGTGGGCATGCGCTACGTGCTGCCGACGGTGGTGGTGATCGCGGGCCTGGTGTTCATGGCGATGGGCAGCGAAAGCGACCTGGAGGGCGGCGCGAGCATCGTCAGCGCGGGCCTTGCGATCTACTTCGTGAACTGGCTGTTTCGGATCGGCGCGAAGGGCGATCGGGAGCGCGACGCGGAGCAGGCGGCGCGCGAGTACTTCAGCCGCCACGGCCGCTGGCCGTCCTGAGCGGCGCTCCCACAGATGGGCACCGAGACGGTCCGCGGTTTCTCCATCCGTCGAAGGTCAGAGCGCGCTCTGCGCGGGAGACTCTCGTGGTGAGCTCGGGGGTGCAAGCACCGGAGGTGGACGGCTACCGCCCGCAGGCGCCGTTCCTGGACGAGCTGTTCGAGCTCGACGGGACGCCGCGGCCGACGGCGCGGGCGCTCGTGGAGGAGCTGAGGCGTCTGGGCCCCGAGGGCCTGATCGAGGCGGGCAGGCGGCGCGACGCGATCTTCATGCAGCAGGGGATCACGTTCGAGACGAGCGGCGGCGGCGGGCCGACGCACGAACGGCCGTTTCCGCTGGATCTGGTGCCGCGCGTGCTGAGCGGGCAGGAATGGCGCGACATCAAGCGCGGCCTCGCGCAGCGGATACGCGCTCTGAACCACTTCGTGGACGACGTGTACCACGCGCGCGAGATCGTGCGTGAGGGCCTCGTGCCGTGGCGCCTCGTGTCGTCATGCCCGCAGTTCGCGCGCGCGGTGCACGGCATCCGCCCGCCGGGTGGCGTGTACACGCACGTGGCGGGCTGCGACCTGGTGCGCCACAGCGACGGCACGTGGAAGGTGATCGAGGACAACGTGCGCATCCCGTCGGGCATCTCCTACGTGCTGGAGAACCGCGCGGCGATGGCGCGCCTGGTGCCGGAGCTGTTCGCGTCCTACCGCGTGCGCCCGGTGGACCACTACCCGCAGCTGCTGCTGAGCGCGCTGCGCTCGGTGGCGCCGTCGGCGGAGAGCGAGGCGACGGTGGTGGTGTGGACGCCGGGGCCGGCCAACCCGGCGTACTTCGAGCACGCGTTCCTGGCGCGCCAGATGGGCGTGGAGCTGGTGGAGGCGTCGGACCTGGTGGTGCGCGACGATGTGCTGTACATGCGCACGACGCGCGGGCTGGAGCGCGCGCACGCGGTGTACAGGCGCCTGGACGACGACTTCGTGGATCCGCTGGAGTTCCGCTCGGACTCGCTGCTGGGCGTGCCGGGGCTGGTGCGCGCGTACCGCGCGGGCAGCGTTGCGATCGCGAACGCGTTCGGCACGGGCGTGGCGGACGACAAGGCGATCTACTGCTTCGTGCCGGACATGATCCGCTTCTACCTGGGCGAGGAGCCGATCCTGGAGAACGTGAGGACGTACCTGCTGTCGGACCCGGAAGTGCGCGAGCACGTGCTGGAGCGCCTGCACGAGCTGGTGGTGAAGCCGACGGGCGAGTCGGGCGGTCGCGGCGTGATGATCGGCCCACACGCGGACGAGGTCGAAATCCAGAAGATGCGCCGCGTGATCACGACGCACCCGGAACGCTGGATCGCGCAGGACGTGGTGCGCCTGTCGACGGTGCCGACGGTGGGCCCGGACGCGGTGCTGCAGCCGCGCCACGTGGACCTGCGGCCGTTCGCGGTGTTCGGCGAGCGCATCGACATCGTGCCGGGCGGGCTGACGCGGGTGGCGCTGGAAGACGGCTCGCTGATCGTCAACTCCTCGCGCGGCGGCGGCTCGAAGGACACGTGGGTGCTGGAGGACGGCGACGACGCGGACCGCGCGGGGCCGCCGATCGCGGACACGCAGCCGCCGGCGTTGCCGGACCTGCGCTACGGCGAGTGGACGGGCCAGCAGCAGCAACAGCAACAGCAAGAAGTCTGATGCTGGCGCGGATCGCGCACGAGCTGTACTGGCTGGGGCGCAACCTGGCGCGCGCGGAGTTCACGGCGCGCGCGGTGGAGGCGGTGTTCCAGGCGGAGCTGCAGGGAACCTCGGAGTCGACGCCGGGCGTGAGCTTCGGCTCGGGTGGGCTGCTGGCGATGTTCGGCGACGTGCACGACGGCCCGCGCAACGGCCAGGCGCTGGGGCAGCTGACGCTCGATGCGGAGCGGCCGGGATCGATGCTGGCGAGCATCGAGCGTGCGCGCGAGGGCGCGCGCACGGTGCGCGACGTGATCAGCGCGGAGATGTGGGAGGCGATCAACACGACCGCGCTGGGCCTGCGCGGCGGCGGTCAGGGGTGGGCGGGGTTCCAATCCCCCGCGCCGGCGGGGCCGTCGCTGGCGTCGCAGTACGTGAAGGAACGCACGGCGCTGATCTGGGGCGTGGCCAACCGCTCGATGCTGCGCGACGAGGCGAAGTGCTTCCTCGACGCGGGCGGGCTGATCGAGATCTCGGACATGGTGCTGCGGATGCTGCGCGTGGCGCTGCCGGCGGGCGAGGACGCGCCTCCGGACGGGCACGCGCTGATCCTGCTGCAGGCGGTGGGCGGCTTTCACGCGTACCTGCGCGCGGTGACGGCGCCGCCGAACGCGCGCCCGGTGGCGCGCTTCCTGCTGTTCGAGCGCGCCTACCCGGACAGCGTGGCGGCGTGCGTGGACTCGCTGCACGAGGTGTTCACGACGGCGGACGCGGGCCCGCGCAACTCCAAGCCGGTGCTGCGCGTGAGCCGCCTGGCGGCCGATCTGGACTTCCAGCGCAGGGCGCTGCCGGACGGAGCGGAGCTGACGGGCATCTGCGAACAGACGCAACAGGAGCTGGCAAGGATCGACCAGGACGTAACCGAGCGCTACTTCGCGGGCGCGGCGACGGTGGGCCTGAGGAGGTGAGCACGACGTGCACTTCGCGATCCGCTTCCTGACCGAGTACCGCTACGACGTGCCGGTGACGGACAACCTGAACGCGCTGCGCGTGCGTCCGGCGACGACCTCGACGCAGCGCTGCGACGAGTTCCACACGCGCATCGACCCGGAGGCGCGCGTGAGCCGCCACCTGGACTACTTCGGCACGGAGGTGCTCGAGTTCGGCATCCCGACGAGCCACGAGCAGCTGACGATCGACGTGCGCGCGCGCGTTGTCACCTCGGCTCCGCCGGATCCGCCGGAAGGGTCGTGGGAGAGCCTGTTGAGCCCCGCGTACGTGGACGCGGCGGGCGAGTTCGCGCTGCCGTGGCACGACCAGCCGACGATCGCGGGCCTGGACGATCTGCACGACGCGCTCGAAGCGGACAGCCCGCTGGAGACGCTGGAGCTGCTGTGCGAGCTGATCCCCGACCGCTTCGAATACCGGCCGGGCGCTACATATGTGGGCTCAAGCGTGCGCGACCTGCTGGAGCTGGGCGCGGGCGTGTGCCAGGACTTCGTGCACCTGTCGCTGGTGCTGCTGCGCCGCCGCGGCATCGCGGCGCGCTACGTCTCGGGTTACCTGTGGGCCGCCCCCGAGGAGGATGGCACGGACTCGGTGGAGGTGGAAACGCACGCGTGGCTGGAGGCGCTGCTGCCCGGCTCGGACGGCCACGGCGAGCCCGTGTGGGTGAGCGCGGACCCGACCAACCGCCGCCTGGCTGGCGAGACGCACGTGAAGATCGGCCACGGGCGCTTCTACTCGGACATCCCGCCGGTGAAGGGCCTGTACATGGGCGGCTCCAACTCGGAGCTGAGCGCGGCGGTGACGATGTCGCGCCTCGACCCGCAGACGAGCGCGCGAGCCTGAGCTGGGCGGGCCGGACGCGGGGCCGGCCGGGCGCGGCACCGGTCGAGCGCGGCACCGGTGAGCGCCGCCGGGGCGCGCGGCGCCGTCCGCGTCAGCCGTGGTAGCGGGCGATCACGTCGGTGAACGCGTAGGGCTGGTGCGCGATGCCGCTGCAGTCTTCGCTGACGGTCTCGACCTTTTTCGTCGGTTTCGCCGTTCATCAAGGAGCTGCCGCGTGCTCATAGGCGTAGGCGGCGACGATGTCGCGCTGCAGCCCTTCCAGCTGATCGACGCAAGGCCCATGTCGGTGAGCGGCGCGCCGAAGTCGAATGGCATGATCGTCCACGCGGTGGGCTGCAAGCCGATCGCGGCGGCGTCGGCGATGAGGCTCCTGCCGTCTGGTTCGGGCCCGCCTTCTTCGGTGCCGAAAGTGATCGAGACGCGTCGATCACCTTCTGGTAGGCGCCGGCGAGCGCCGCGGGCGTCTTGCACGAGCTGCCGAGCTTCCTGCCGCTCCAGCCGCCGAAGGACACGTCGACTTCGCCGCCGGCCGCGCGGATGCTCTGGATGGCGGCCTGGTCGGAGCCGCCGAGCAGCGGGCGCTGGCCGTCCCACTCGGGGTTGCACTTGCGCCATTGAGTTCAGGATACACGCGCCACCGACGCTGTCTAAAGACCGTTCTGGCCGAGGGGGACAGCTTCGGCGGATGGGCCGGCTACGTTTAGACAGCTGTCGTCGGTCCTTACGTTGAGCCGCTGTCTCGCGGCCGGACGTTGGTGTTTGAGGTCTGTCGTGCGCGCGGACGCAACTCTCTATAGTCCAATAGTCGGTGTTGGGGCGACTGGGGGATGGGCGATGCTGCTTGGGCCAAGGCGATGCATTTCGGTTGTGGGTGCGGCCTGTGCCGTTGTCTTTGGCTGTCTGTGCTCTGCGTCGGTGGCGGTCGGCGCGGTCGACTTGCCGGCTTGCGAAGCGAAGTACGCCACGATTGAAGATGTGCGGCTGATCAGCTGGAGCGTTGCAGGAGCGAGCTTTGAAGCGGAGATCAACCCGGAGGGCACTGAAACCAGCTACGAATTCGTCGTCCTCGGTAGGCAGGTGCGTTTCTCCGAAGCGCCGGAACTACTGTCCGGACCTGTGCAGGACGGCCGGCTCGCTGCGGGTACGGGCACCGTCGCCGTGAATGCCTCGCTGCCGAGTTTGCAGTCGGGCTACGTCTATTGGCTTGAAGTGGTGGCGACGAATCTGGCCGGCAAGACCAGATCTACTCCCGGAGCATTCTTTTACGACGATCCGTCTGCCGAACACGAATCATGGTGGACCCCCTGGCCTTATAGGACTGACTTGTCGGGATGCGATCTCGAAGCTTTCCGTTTGGGTGGAGCCGAAGTTCTGCCGGAACAGCGGGAAAAGGAAACCGCTGAAGCAAAGGCCGCCGAAGAAGCGGCACGCAAGCGGCAAGCTGAAGAACAGGAACGGCCGCTCTCCCGTGTTCAGCCGGACTGTGTCGTACCTGGTCTAAAGGGCGACACGCTGCGCGTCGCGCGGCGCCAGATAGCGGCGGCTCATTGCAGCCTTGGCAGAGTCAAGCGACCATGGGTCCACCACGGAGTGCCCGTGGTTGTAGAGCAGACGCCACATCGAGGAGAACGCCTCAAGGACGGAGCGCGCATAACGCTGACGCTGCGCTCCCGTTAGGGTCCGGCGTGCAGCCGCTTGATCGCCTCGGCAGCTCGATCGGGCACCCGACTAGCATCGTGGACTGGTGAGCCGTACGGTCCGATTGTTGACATGCCTCATCGGTGTCCTGCTGGTGGGGTGCGCGGTGGCGGTGCCGGGCTATGCCCTTGCCGCCGATGAGAGCGTCACAGACCGAGTGTGGCCAGAGCCGCCCACGGTGCCGCTCATGACGTTGTCCGATGACGGTGCGGCTCACTCCCGCTCGGCCGGCTCCTGCGCCAGGGCGAACGGCGTCGCCTCCGAGTCCTTGCAGATCGCCCACCGCTCCCCCGGGTGAACCACCGTCCCTCCGAGCGCCTGCACCCGCTCGAGCGCATCGGCGAGATCGCCGACCGTGAAGTACGGCAGCGAGAAGGAGTCGCCGGGGCCGCGCCCGCGCTCGTGCACGCCGACGGCGGGAGCACCCGCTCGGGTCTGCCAGCCCTCCCCTTCCGAGCCCTCGCGCGCGTGCAGCTCGACGTCGAGCAGTCCGGCCCAGAAGCGCCGTGCGCGCTCGGGGTCGTCGGCGGGAAACTCGATCAGCGAAAGCGAGCCGCGTGGCACCACTCGGACGATAGCGACGCGGCCCGAATGCCCGGTGGCTACTGGGCGCGCTGCATGCGCTCGGCGTTCTCGGCGTCGCCGATCGCCCAGGCCAGACGCTCCATCAGCTGGGCCGCGCCGTGGTCGCTCGAGATGTGCACCGGGTAGACGCGCTCTTCGAGCAGCACGGGCGTGTCGCTTCGTTCGGTGTGATCGGTGGTGACGATGATCCTGGCCATGGAATCTCCCCTGGTTGAGCCTGCGGTGATGTCGGAGCCCCCATCGGAAAGGTCGCGCAACGACTTGAGCGCGAGGTAAGGGTGGGATGAGGCTGCTCTAACAATGGCGCGCGCGGTCCCGCGCGCGAGCGCGGCCGGACGGATGTCGCGCACAGACTGATGTAATGCCGTTCTAGTTTTGCAGTAGCCTTGCACGTATCTCCGCGGGCCTTGCGCCCGGCCCCGACGAGCGCGCCGCGTGGGGCATCGATCGCGACATCGACCCACGCGCGGTGGCGATCTTCCTGTGGGCGGCGTGGGACGGCATCATCGCCGCGCACCTGCTCCCGGGGAACATGGCTCTGAGCGACGACGAGTTCGAGAGCGTGCTGCAGGTCGCGCGCACGGTCATCCTGCGCGGCCTGCTCGCGGCGGAGACCGAGCCGCAGGGCGTCCACCCCACCGAGCCAGGAGCCACTCCATGAGCGAGTCACCCATACACAGCGCAAACGAGACGCTGGTCGCCTCCGGCCTGATCGAGCTCGCGCTCGGCGCGCTCACGGGCTGGCCGTATGCGCTTGCGATCGACGACCCCGAGGCCGCGCGGCGGCTCGGGATCGCGACCGTCAGCTGGGGCTTCTGCGGGCTGGCGGCGGTGGCCGTCAAACGTCGCCGCGGATCGAGCGCCCGCGCGACCTGAGCGGAGGCCGGCGACGCAGCGGCGGCGCCCATAGAGCGAAGGTCAGACACGTTGTGTCCAGATCCGTTGACAGCGCGCGCGACAGTCGGCTCACCTGCCGCGCATCAGCAGCCCCTCGATCAGATCGTGGATCACGCGCCGCACTTCTTCCTTCTCGCTCGTCGGGTCCTCGGCGTTGGCGATGCTCATGGCGGCTTCGTCGAGCGCGCCGATCACGATCGTCGCCAGGGGCCGGGTCGGCTGCGGCTTCAGCTCGCCGGACTCGATGGCGGCGCTGAGGAGCTGTTCGGTCATGCCCAGGCCGTAGCGCTGGTAGACCTCGCGGAAGCCGGCCCAGCCGAGCACGCTCGGGGCGTCGAGCAGCACCACCTGGCGGACCTCGGGCTCACCTGAGAGCTCGAGCCACGCATCGACGGCGATGTGGAGCGCGTCGGCGGGCGTCTTCGGCCGCTCGGCGGCGACCGTCGCGGCCAGCCGCTCGACCAGGTCCCGCTCGACCGCTTCGAGGACCGCACGGAATAGCCGGGTCTTGTCGGCGTACTGGTGGTACATCGCGCCGCGGGTGACGCCCGCCGCCTGCGCGATCTCAGGCGTCGAGACGGCGGCGTAGCCGCGGGCGCCCCACAGCTCCCGGGCAGCCGAGACGAGCGCCTGCTGCGTGGCCGCGGACCGTTCTGTCTGGGATCGGCGCACTTACGGACAGCTTGTTGGTATCTTGCGTGCAGCCTGCACGCAACTACTCATGGAGGTCGTCATGCCCAGCATTCCCCTCAGTCGCGGAACGATCCATTATGAGAAGTCAGGGCCTCCGGTCGGGCGCCCGGTGGTTTTCGTCCACGGCTACGCCATGGGATCGTCGCTGTGGCGGCCGTTGAGCACGCGCCTGTCCCAGCAGGGCTTCTCCTGCATCGCACCGACGTGGCCCCTCGGCGCGCACACCGAGCCGATGCGCGAGGACGGACAGCTGACGATGGAGGCGGTGGCTGCGCTCATCGGCGAGCTGCTCGACGCGCTGGGACTCGAGGACGTGCTGCTGGTGGGCAATGACACGGGCGGAGCGCTCGCGCAGATCCTCGCCACGACCGCCCCCCAGCGGCTTGGCGCGCTCGTGCTGACGAGCTGCGACGCGTTCGAGCACTTCCCGCCGCCGATCCTCAAGCCGTTCATCCTCGCGGCGAAGACCGGCCCGACGTTTCGCGCGGCGGCGCAGCCGTTGCGGACACGGATCGGCCGCCAACGAGCCTTCGGCGCCCTGGCGCACGCCGACATCGACCGGCTGGTGGCCGAATGGCTCGAGCCGGGCTTTGCCGACGGCAGGATCCGCGAAGACCTGCGGCGCTTCACCGCTTCGCTCAACCGCGGGAGCACGCTCCGCGCCGCAGAGGGGCTGCCGGGCTTCACGAAGCCGGCGCTCGTGGCGTGGTCAGCCGACGACGCGTTCTTCCCGCTTGAGGACGGCCGCCGCCTCGCGGCCGCCCTGCCCGACTCGCGGCTCGAGGTGGTCCAGGGCGCGAAGACGTTCTCGATGATCGACCAGCCGGACGCGCTCGCCGAGCTGATCGTCGAGTTCGCGCGCCGGGACGTCGCCGCAAGCGCGGCGTGACCAAGCCCCGGCGCCGGCGCGGCCCGGCGGGGGCGCGGGCCCGGCGCCGGCAAGGGCGCGGCCCGGCGGGGACTACGCGCCCGCCACCGCCAGCTGCTCGTCCATGTAGCTGTCACCGCACTCGGCCTTCTCGACCAGCGACGCCGGCGGCTCGAAGCGCTCGCCGTAGCGCTCGGCCAGCTCGCGGGCCCGTGCTACGAACCCCGCGACCCCTCCTTCATATCCATTTATGTACTGGAGCGAGCCGCCGGTCCAGCCGGGGAAGCCGATGCCGAGGATCGAGCCGATGTTGGCGTCGGCGACCGACTCGATCACACCCTCGTCGAGGCACTTGACGGACTCGAGCGCCTCCGCGAACAGCATCCGCTCCTCGAGGTCCATCAGCGAGATAGACGCCGGGTCGTCGGTCGGCGGGTAGGCGTCCTTCAAGCCCTTCCATAGGCCTACGCGCTTACCGTCCTCGTACTCGTAGAAGCCCGCGCCGCGCAGCCTGCCCGGCCGCCCCGCCTCGAGCATGTGGTCGACCACGGCGAACGCCGGGTGGGGCGTGAACGTGCCGCCCTCGGCCTCGACCGCGTCTTTGTATGCCTTGCGGATCTTCGCCGACAGCTCCATGTTGAGCTCGTCGGTGAGCTGCAGCACCGGCGCCGGATAGCCGGCCTGGTTGGAGGCCTGCTCGATCGACGGCGCGGGCACGCCCTCGAGCAGCATCGAGATGCCCTCGTTGATGAACGTGCCGATCACGCGGCTGGTGAAGAAGCCGCGGCTGTCGTTGACGACGATCGGCGTCTTCTTGATCTGCCTGGCGAGGTCGAGCGCGCGGTAGAGCGTCTCGTCGTTGGTCTTCTCGCCCTTGATGATCTCCAGCAGCGGCATCTTGTCCACCGGGCTGAAGAAGTGCAGGCCGATGAATTCATCCGGACGGCTGACGCCCTCGGCGAGCTCGGTGATCGGCAGCGTCGAGGTGTTCGAGCCCAGCAGCGCGTCCGGCGCGAGGTGCGGCTCGATCTCCGCGAACACCTGCGCCTTGACCGCCGGGTCCTCGAACACGGCCTCGATCACGAGGTCCGCGCCCGCGGCGGCCGCGGGGTCGGTCGTGGGCGTGATCCGCGCGAGCAGCTCCTCGCCCCTCTCCGGTGTGGAGCGCCCGCGCGAGACGGCCTTCTCGACGAGCGCCTGGGAGTAGCCCCTGCCGCGCTCGGCCGCCTCCTGGGAGACGTCCTTGAGAACGACCTCGATGCCGGCTTTCGCGCACACGTAGGCGATCGCCGCGCCCATCATGCCAGCGCCGAGCACGACCGCCTTCTTGGCGGTGTAGGGCTCGATCCCCTCCGGCCGGCCGCGATCGCCGCTGACGTGCTGCATGTCGAAGAAGAACGCCTGGATCATGTTCTTGGAGACCTGCCCGACGAGCAGGTCGACGAAGTAGCGGCCCTCGATCTCGATCGCCGTGTCGAAGTCGACCTGCGCGCCCTCGACCGCGGCGGCCATGATGTGGTGCGGCGCGGGGTAGTTGGCGCCCTTGAGCTGCTTGCGCAGGTTCGCCGGGAACGCCGGCAGGTTCTGCGCGAGCTTCGGGTTCGACGGCGTGCCGCCGGGGATCTTGTAGCCCTTGACGTCCCACGGCTGCACGGTCGGCTCGTCGCTCGGCTGTGCCTTGATCCACGCCTTCGCGGCGGGGACGAGATCCTCCTGCGTGGCGACGATCTCATCGAGGATGCCGACCTCCTTGGCCTTGTCCGGGCGCAGGCGCTGGCCCTGCATCAGCAGCTGCATCAGCGCGTCGACGATGCCGATCATGCGCACCGTGCGCACGACGCCGCCGGCGCCCGGCAGCAGGCCGAGCTGCACCTCGGGGAAGCCCATCTGCACCTTCGGGTCATCCACCGCGATGCGGTGGTGCGTCGCCAGGCAGATCTCCAGGCCGCCGCCGAGCGCGGCGCCATTGATCGCGGCGACGACGGGCTTGCCGAGCGTCTCCAGGCGGCGCAGCTGCGCCTTGCCCTTGCGCACCATCTCAGCGAGCTCGGGCGCGTTCTCCGGGGTCGCCTGCTTGAGGTCGTTGAGGTCGCCGCCGGCGAAGAACGTCTTCTTGGCGGAGGTGATCACGACGCCCGCGATCTCGTCCCTCTCGGCCTCCAGGCGCTCGACGGTCGCCGCCATCGATTCGGCATACGCGGCGTTCATCGTGTTGGCCGACTGGTTGGGATCGTCCAGTGTCAGGACGACGATGTTGTCCTCGCCCTTCTCCCAGCGAATGGTTGTGCTCTCTCCCATGACTAGATCGCCTCCACGACTGTCGCGATGCCCATGCCGCCGCCGACGCACAGCGTCGCGAGGCCGTACCTGCCGCCCGTGCGGTGCAGCTCGTCCACGAGCGTGCCGAGGATCATGCCGCCGGTGGCGCCCAGCGGGTGACCCATCGCGATCGCGCCGCCGTTGACGTTGACTTTCTCCATGTCCAGGCCCATGTCCCGGACGAAGCGCAGCACCACCGCGGCAAACGCCTCGTTGATCTCAACCAGGTCGAGCTGGTCGACCGTGATGCCGGCCTTCGCGAGCGCCTTGCGGCTCGCCGGCGCCGGGCCCGTGAGCATGATCGTCGGGTCCGCGCCCGAGACCGCCGTGGCGAGGATCCGCGCCTTGGGTGTGAGGCCGAGATCCTTGCCGGTCTGCTCGTTGCCGATCGTCAACAGCGAGGCGCCGTCGACGATGCCCGATGAGTTGCCGGGCGTGTGGACGTGGTCGATCTTCTCGATCCAGTGGTACTTCTGCAGCGCCACCGAGTCAAAGCCGCCCATCTCGCCCATCGCCGCGAACGACGGCTTCAGGCCGCCCAGCGTTTCGACGGTCGTGCCCCGGCGGATGAACTCCTCGCGGTCGAGCACCACGTTCTCGTTGAGATCCTTCACCGGGACCACCGAGCCGGCGAAGCGGCCCTCCGCCTCGGCCGCCGCTGCGCGCTCCTGCGAGCGCACCGCGTAGGTGTCGACGTCCTCGCGGCTGAACTCCTCGATCGTCGCGATCAGGTCCGCGCTGATGCCCTGCGGCACGAAAGAGGTGTCGTAGTTCGTCTCCGGATCCATCGCCCAGGCGCCGCCGTCGGAGCCCATCGGCACGCGCGACATCGACTCGACGCCGCCCGCGAACACGAGGTCCTCCCAGCCGGAGGCGACCTTCTGCGCGGCGATGTTCACGGCCTCCAGGCCCGACGCGCAGAAGCGGTTGAGCTGCACGCCCGCGACGGTGTCGGGCAGGCCGGCCTTGATCGCGGCGGTCTTGGCGATGTCGGCGCCCTGGTCGCCGACGGGCGAGACGACGCCGAGCACCACGTCGTCGACGCGCGAGGGATCCAGTTTCTCGTTGCGGATGAGCGTCTCGTGCATCAGGCCGACGACCAGGTCGACCGGCTTTGTGCCGTGCAGCGAGCCGTTGAACTTGCCCTTGCCGCGCGGCGTGCGAATCGCATCGAAGACCAGTGCGTCGGTCGCTGCCATCGGTGAAACCTCCTGTGTCGTCGAACCTCAGGCGGGGCGCGCGGGTCCGGATGAAAGCTGGTGGAGCAGAGCGGGGCGGAACGCTAGCGCAGCGAGCGCCGTCGAGTGCCGGCGCCACGCCGCTACGCTCGCAGCGTGACGCCGGAGGCGCTCGCCAACCTCGCGCATCTGCGCCGCGCCCGCGATCTGATGGACCGCGAGTACGCGACCCCGCTCGACGTCGCGGCTCTCGCCCGCGCCGCGCTGATGTCGACCGCGCACTTCTCACGGCAGTTCCGCGCGGCGTACGGGGAGACACCGTACGCCTACCTGATGACACGGCGAATCGAGCGGGCGAAGGCGCTGCTGCGCCACGGCGACCTGTCGGTGACGGAGGTGTGCATGGAGGTCGGGTGCTCGTCGCTCGGCTCGTTCAGCGCCCGCTTCACCGAACTGGTCGGCGAGACGCCGACGGCCTACCGGGCCCGAGACCACAGCGCGCTCGCGACCGTGCCGGGGTGCGTCGCCAAGGACCTAACCCGCCCAAGCCGCGAGCCGAGCAGGATCGGAGAAGCGCGCGGGAAGCTTGCGCACTAGCGTTGCCGCCATGAACCTAACTCTCTCCACATGCTTCGTACTCGTCCATGACCCCGACGCCGCGCTGGCCTTCTACCGCGACACGCTCGGCCTCGAGCTGCGCAACGACGTCGCCCGCGGAGACTTCCGCTGGATCACCGTCGGATCCCCCGACCAGCCTGGCGTCGGGATCGTCCTCACGAACTACCTGAACGGCAGTCCCGCCGATAGCGACGCGCTCGCCGGCCTCCTGGCCAAGGGCGCCCTCAACGGCGTCCACTTCCACACCGACGACCTCGACACCAGCTTCCAGACGCTGCAAGCCTCGGGCGCCGAGATCGTGCAGGAGCCGACCGACCAGCCGTGGGGCACGCGCGACTGCGCCGTGCGCGACCCGTCCGGCAACATGGTGCGCGTCGACCAGCCGCCCGCCGCGTCCGCCGCGTGATCGCGGGCCGCTCGGGCGGCTTCGAACGCCGCCCGAGCGCGCTGGTCAAGCTTCACCGGCTCGCCGCGCTGCGCGCCGCCCCGCGTCGGCGGGCGCACCCCACGGGCGCGCACCCAGCGGCGGGGCGAGGCTACGAGGCGAGGCGGAACGGCGGGTAGCTATCGGTCACCAGCACGTGGGCGTATGCGATCACGCGGTTAGTCCAGCGGCTGACGCCGACGAGGAAGTCGAACATCCCGCGCGGGAAGCGACCGGTGAACAGGATCGCGAACCAGGCGGCGATCACGACGAAGAACGCGGCGATGTAGAGGAAGAACAGCACCACGTAGTGCGGGATGGCCAGCAGCCACTTGACCAGCGGCAGCCAGCGGTTGAGCTCGTTGCGCGCGTCCGGGTAGGGGAACTCGAGGTGCACCGCCTGATGCTCGTCGGTGGAGGGATAGCGGTCGTCCATCAGCGCCAGGTACACGCCGACCCGAGCGGAGAACCGCATCAGCTCCAGGTTCCAGTCAAACCACCAGCGGGGGTACTTCTGGCGGAACACGATCATCAGCAGCGTGGGCAACACGACCAGCCCGACGGCGCTTGCGGTCCCGCCCGCCCTTCCACCGTAGGCGGACACGCCGCCCTCGAGCAGAGCCAGCACGATCGCGATCGGGATGACCATGAACAGCCGGAAGAAGCTGGTCATGCGGTTGAGCGGCCGGTCCGGGTAGTCGACCGAGTACTGGACGGGATTCGGCGCGTCGGGGTTCATGCGATGCCTTTCGATGAGGTGTACGGCGTACACTCGTTTGCGGGACTATAGGTGTACGCTGTACACTTGTCAAGGTCGATGACGAAACCGAAGACGAAACAGAAGACCGCGACGCGGACACCGCTGAGCCGCGCCCGCGTGCTGCAGGCCTCCGTCGCCCTCGCCGACGAGGCCGGGCTCGAGGCGTTCAGCATGCGCGGGCTCGCACAGGAGCTCGGCGTCGTGCCGATGGCGCTGTACAAGCACGTCGCCAACAAGGAGGAGCTCCTCGACGGCATGGTCGACATCGTCTTCAGCGAGGTCGAGCTCCCCCCCGAGGACCTTGACTGGAGGTCCGCAATGCGCCACCGGGCGATCTCCACGCGCGAGGCGCTGGGGCGCCACAGCTGGGCGATAGGGATGATGGAGTCGCGGCGTCCGGGGCCCGCGAACCTGCGCAACCACAACGCGGTGATGGGCTGCCTGCGCAAAGCCGGCTTCTCATTCAAGCTGGCGATCCACGCGTACTCGGTCCAGGACGCCTACATCTACGGCTTC
Organism: Solirubrobacteraceae bacterium; assembly: GCA_035483595.1. GTDB lineage: Bacteria > Actinomycetota > Thermoleophilia > Solirubrobacterales > Solirubrobacteraceae > Palsa-744. The sequence goes on along the minus strand of DATHPU010000021.1, from coordinate 167,461 downwards.
GCGCTGCAGGAACGGGACATGAGGCTCGAGACCCCCGGCAGCGCCGGAGAAGCTGCGCGCAGGAGGGCGCAGACGATCGGCGCGCTGGATAGCTATCCGCACCTGCTCGAGATCGCCGCGAAGCTCCCCGGGTCCGGATACGACAACGCCGTCGAGTTCGCGTGGGGGCTGGACCTGATCCTCGACGGGCTCGAGCGGCTTCGTCACGCCGGAGCCGCGCCGGCATGAGTCAGCGGCGACTATCCGGTCGGCTCGGCGATTCACTCCGAGCGCGAGCTGAGCGAGCTGCTCGGGGTCAACCGGCACGTCGTGCGAGAGGCCGTCAAGCGCCTGGAGCAGGTGGGGCTGGCGAGGGGCACGCAGGACGGGCGCACGACGGTGCTCGACTACCGGCTTACCGCCGGCCTCGACGTGCTGGCGCTGCTCGCCGAGCACGTCCGCGAGCCGGAGCCACTGCTCGTCGCGGCCCTTGAGATGCGAGCCGGGATCGGCACGGACCTGGTGCGGCTCTGCGCCGAACGGTCCACGCCGGGCTGCGGGCCGAGCTGCCCACGATGGCCGAGCGAATCCGCGTGACCGGCTCGGGCGAGGAGCTGCTTGCGCTCGACGAGGCGTTCTGGCGGCCAATCCTCGACGGAGCCGCCAACCTCGCCTACCAGCTCGCCTTCAACAGCCTCATCCGCGCCGTCCACGCCCGCGTCGAGATCAGCCTGCCGTGACTGGAAGACGAACTGCGGCGATGCGGACATCGAGGCCCAATCGGCGCCGCGATCGCCGCGGGCGACCCGCAGGCGGCCGAGATCGCCGCCCGCGAGGCTCTGACGCCGCCCGGCGATCTCGCTTCGCGGCTCACGCGAAAGAGCAGGCGAGGATGAGCGCCGAGCCGATACCCGCCGAGTACCACCACGAGCTGACGTCCAGGCGGGCGGACCTGACGCGCCTGGGGGCATGCTGGCGGGAGTTCCTGACCCACTCCTCGCCTCGCGTCGTCGCCGCGGCGATCGCGGTGGTGCTCGCCGCGCGGCTGTACGTCGGCCAGTGGTCGTGGCGCGACCTGGCTCCCCCACTGCTGCTGCTGGCGGCCCAGCCGTTCGTCGAGTGGGTGATTCACGTATCTGCTGCACCTCAAGCCCATCTCGATCAGAGGCAGGCGCATCGAGCTGTACGGCTCGGTCCAGCACCGTCGCCACCACCGCTCCCCCTCCGACCTCGACCGAGTCCTCTTGAGGCACGTCGAGGTCATCGCCTTCCTCGTCCAGATCGCCGCCGCGGTCGCGGTGCTGGCGCTGGCCATCGACGGGGCCCCTGGGGTGGCCCGTCGAGGCGCAGGCTCTGACGGCGCTGCTGTTCGCCTACGTCGGCCTGTTCCGCTAAGAGTGGTCGCACTTCCTCATCCACACCCCCTACGTCCCGCGTACTGGTCGCTGCGTTTCGCGGAACATGAACCTATCGGGGAGACAGAGGTTGGAGGGCATGGTTACGCGGGATACGGCGGGGCGTGAGCGGTTTCGTGTGCGGTCGAACGACCTTGGATCGGAGATAAGGCCTTCCCAAGACTTCGGACAACCCGCCGGGATTCCGCCAGCGAGAATGCGCCGTGATATACGCCAGCGATTCGACGCCGCCTCACGAGCCATACTTCTTCGGGTGCTGTTGCGCGGTGTTGGGATTCCACGGGCCACCCAGGCCACCATCATCTTGGGTGCCGGAGCCTCACGCGGAGCTTCGTTCGTCGACGCCACCCGCCAGGTTTTGCCGCCACTCGACGCAGACTTCTTCCGCCAAGCTCAACGACTCAACGAGGAGACGTTCCGTGGGCCCGTCCGGGATGTCATCGAGTTCGTCCGGGAGGAGTACGGCGCCACAAAGCTCCCCACGCTAGAGACGGTCTTTACGCAGCTTCAAGGGTTTGATCAGTATCTTCAGCAATTCGCTGCGGGAAGTGGTCCGCGAAGCCCACGCTACAAGAAGCAGCTGGGAAACCTACTTGCGCTGATATCGGTCGTATTTCGAGCCGCATTCGAAGAGCACACGTGCACTTGGCACGATCGGATTGCTAACTCGCTGCGCAAGGGAGACTCGATCATCAGCTTTAACTACGACACTCTTATCGATGCCTCTGTGAGTCGCTTTTGCTCTGGAATCTGGAAAGCCGACAAAGGCTACGGGTTCCACGTTCGCGACGGGGCCACCCACTGGACGACGGCCAAAGCTGGTGCTGGAGCGTTCCCGAAAAAGAACTACCTCCGCCTCCTCAAGCCTCATGGATCGTTGCACTGGCAGGACGTAGACAGCGCTCACCGCCGGCTGCGACTCGGCGCTTCGGACTACTACGGTATCGCTGCGAGCGACAACATCATCCCGCCGACATGGGACAAGACCATTCTTGCCGACTGGCCGTGGCGCGATGTCTGGCGGCAGGCAAGCCGCGCACTCCAACGCACGCGTTGCCTGATCGTCATCGGTTATTCGGTCCCTCAGACCGACCTCTCATCACAGGCCCTTATACGGTCCTCCCTCAGCGGCGGCGACCTTCGACTCCTAGTCGTTGCGAACCCAGACGAAGACGCGAGAGCACGCGTCGTCGACCTCGCCCGAGGCGCCATCCGGCCTCACACCCGTATCTTCGAAGTCGGCACGCTAAGTGAATTCGGTGGCCTGCTGGACGAGACACAACCCGAGCGGACTGCACGTGAGCAAACCACGCGACAGCTCGCCACACTCCGGCGCAGACTCGCGAGAGAGGTACGAGAACTCGACTCCCGGCTCGACGACTTGGAGGATCGTGCAGGCGCCTTGGACTGGCACGATCTCGATGACATCGACGCGCGCCTCGGAAGCGTCGAGGCTGCTGTAGCGACTCTCGACACCTAGCGGGACTCGTTCAGGCGCCGCCTCACGGCCAGTGTGGAGGCAGGCGAAGATAAGCCACCGCGATGAATCCTCTGCAGCTCTACTGGGATGCGTCTCTCGAAGCCAGCAACGCGCGTGCCACCGCGGCGCTGTAGTAGCGACGGTGCGCCGCCACGCCATGCGACGGGATCAGGCCGTCGTCTGTCCAACGCTGTAGCTGCCGCTCGCTCGCTCCCGTCAGAAGACGGAGCTGACCGAGAGTGAGCGGATAGCGCACGTCCTCCGATAGCGCCGGATGCAAGCTGGGGTCGGCGGCCCACGCTTGTTGCTCCGAGGTCAGCTCGGCATACACGCCATCGACGAAGGCCCTCCCCATCTCCTGCGCGTTGACCTCGAAGCCATCCAGCTCCGCCGACGGCTGACGGGTGGCATCTCGCTTGGCCATCGGAGACGCCAGGAGGTCTCGCTGTGCCGCCGAGAGCTTCTTGGGCGCGTAACGCTCACCCAAGCGCGCCAGGCGAACGCGGACCAGCAGCGGTAGCTCCGGCCGATCAGCGAAGCCAGCAATCCACGCTCCTGCGTATGTGTAGCCCTCGCCATCGGCGCGAACGAGAGGGACAGGGCTAACAATCGAAGCAAACACGACCTACGACCATAACGAAGACAATCGTCGGTCCCGCTTTCTGCCAATATCATGTCGATTTCACGTCGATGCGCTACCCTTGAGCTATGACACTCGCATACGCCGAAGAGGCAATCCACGTCCATGACACCGGCCATCTTTCCGACCGCGAGATCGCCCGCGCGACCGGAGCGGCGCCGAGCACGGTCCGCGAATGGCTCGCCCGCCGAAGCGCGCCGAGCGGAGTACGCGCCGAGCGCCTAGCCGAGCTCTCGTCGCTGGTCGAACGCCTCGCCCGCGTCATCCGCCCCACCTACATCCCCGTCTGGCTGAGCAAGCCGATCCCCGCACTCGACGACGACAAGCCGATCGACCGCATCGCCCAAGGCGACTACCGCTCTGTCGCCCGCCTGATCTCAGGCCTCGAGGACCCAGGCGCAAGCTGACGTGACGCTCGACGTCACAGCGGTCGCCGTGCGCGGACGCTGGATCAAGCACACCTACCTAAGCTCCCCTCCGCTCCCCGACCGAGACCCACCGCCCGACAACCGCTGGCAACGCGGCGACGTCGTAGACGCGCTCTACCTAGCGAACAGCGAGGACACCGCCTGGGCCGAGTGGTATCGGCACCTGGCCGAGCGCGCGATACCGCCACTCGCGCAGATGCCTCGGGAACTGTGGACATGGGACGTCGATGTCGAGGTCGCCGATCTAGCGTCAGGCGTTCGCCTGGAGGCTGTCGGCCTCGCGCTGCCAGCCCCTTCGCGTAGCGGATGGCTGGTCTACCAACAGATCGGCGAGCAGCTTGCGCGCGAGGGATGGGCTGGCCTGATCGCTCCGAGCGCTGCGCGACCTACGGGACAGGTCCTCTGCCTCTTTCGAGACGAGCGCGGCGTAGCTGGTGCGAGACCACTGCCGCCCCCACGCCGAGTCTCCGAGCCGCCCCCACCACCAACGGGGCTGCGAACCTAGGCGGCGACAGCACGCCTCACACGAGGCGGAACTGCGTGTTGGCGGCGAGCCGCTCATAGGCGGCCGCCACGCGGTCGAGCGCACGGTCACGGTCACGGTGCCCGTACAGGCGACGTACCAGCTCGCCGCCGTCGGTGTGCCCGAGAGCGATCGCAACGTCCTCCGAGGGCAGCTCGAGGACGTTGACCATGTACCAGCCAGCGAAGTGCCGCGTCGCCAGATACAAGCTCCCCTCCCACCCTGCCGCAGCCCTGACCGCCTTCCAGTGGTAGGCGCGCGCCGAGGCGGTCCAATGCTCTCCACGAATCGGCACGAAGCAGAACTCGCTTTCGACGGGCAGCGAGACAAGCGCCTCGCGCGCAGGTTCGGTCAGCGGCGCGTCACGTACCTGACCGTTCTTCGGCAACGTGAACGTGCGCGTCGCCGCACTGAACTGCTCCGCCACCTGGATGCGCGAGCGATCCAGGTCGACGTTCACGCGCCGCAACGCGTCCAGCTCGCCCGGTCGGAGCCCCGTGAACGCCGCTACTTGCAGCCATGCGGCGAACGACGGTGTTGCCAGCTCTCGCGCAGAGCGGATGATCTTCCAGACCTGCTCCTCGCTCGGCGGCTGTTCGTGCCGACGACCGGGACCGCGTGAGATCCCGAGTCGCGCAAACGGGTTGCTGCGCACGATCCTGCCGGCCTTCGCCGAGGCTGCATCGTTGAACATCGCTCGCAACGCCGGGACGGTGCCATTGCGCTTTCCGCCGGCGAGCCACTCCGCGACCACGGCGTCGTCGATCTCGTCGATCGGTCGCGCGCCGTACCTGGCGACGAAACTCTTCGTGCGCTCACGATTGTGGATATTCGTGGACTCCTTCGGTCGAGCGAACAGCGAATCGGTGGTCCAGCGCTCCCAGAACGCCGCTAGCGTGACGGCTGCCTCCGTGCTGTCTCCCAGGCGCTCGCGCGCCCGCTCCCGAGCCCGCTTGGCCTCCGTCTTCGTCGCGAACGTGCCCGGACCCCCGAGGAGGGTCGAGACGCTGACGTTGGTCCCAGTCGCCGGGTCATACACCTGCGCCCGCCAGCGACCCGACGGAAGCTTCGTCACGCTCAAGTCAGCCTCCTTCGCTCCACAGCCCACGCGATCGCTGCCGACGCCCGAAAGCGTCGCGTACGCCGTCCCCAGGTGACCGACGGCATACCTTCGGCCACCAGTCGATCCACTGTTGCCACGCTCACCCCCATGAGTCGTCCCAGCTCGTGACGGGACACGAACGGCTCCACGTTCGTGTCCCATCGCCGAAGACGAAGGCTCTCAGAGGTCGTGCCTGTCCTATCCACACCCTAAATGACCCCCAAGGGCGCAAACCGGCCAACGAATTACCCTGCTTCACTCGCCGTCTCGCCAGAGATTCGTGTTGCGGCGCCCGCTACGACGCTGGCGACAGCGAGCACGCTCCTCGTTGCCCAGCAGCGCGTCGCCCGGCATCGCGTGGTCGTCGATGTCCGCGCGATCGTCGGTGGGCTCACTCCACTGCCAGAGGCAGTAGGTGGCTGAGCCAAGACGCCACGCTGCCGTCCGCAGCCGATTCGCCATCTCGAACCAGCCATCAGATGAATCGTTCCCATCGAGGAGCGCCGTCGCCTCCGCGAGCACATCGGCCATCGCCGAGCGGAACCGCTCGAACTCCTGCTCAGCGAGCGCTCGCGCCGCGCGCCACGCTTGATGCTGTGGAGACTCAGGCAACTCCACGCTGCCGGCATGCCGCAACTCGCGGCGCCCCGCAGGGGTAAGGCTCCACATCTCGACGCCGTGGGGCGCGAGACGTAGCCAGAGCGCCTGCGTCGATGAGTGCCCGCATCTGCGGCCTGACTCGGCGCGCGCGTCGTGGGAGGCCCAGGTGTTCGAGGATCATCCAGATCGGGACGCCGGAGCGCCCTCGGTGCAAGGCGGCGCGCTCGACAGCCGCGAGGATCATCGCGTCGGGAGTGGGAGTCGTGCTCATCGGTTCCTCCTGTCGTCGGAGGCTCCGGGAGGACTGCTCGGGGCGGGGAGGAACCGCGCTGTCTCGCTAGGGTCCCTGTGCGCCGGGAGTTCAGGCTCTCGGTGCCACGCCCCCGGCCGTTAGCGCGGCGCGGGGGCACTTTGATATCCGCGTGAGCATAGTGGATGAAGCGGATAGGCTCAAGCGCATAGACGTAAGCACCTGATCCTGCCAGGCTCCCGCCTCGATGCCGCCCCGACTACCGACCGACCCTGCCCTCGGGCAAGCGATCCGCCAGATGCGAGAGCAACGCGGGCAAACACAGGAGGAACTCGCCAGCGCCGCCGGCATCACATTCGGGACCGTGAACCGCCTGGAGTCGGCCAAGAGCGCACCCGCCTGGGCAACGGTGAGAGCGCTCCTCGACGCGCTCAACTACTCGCTCGCCGATCTCGCGAAAGCGATCGACGCCGCAGAGCGTCCACGCTAGCCGCCAGCACACTCCTCTCGACTCGACGTACCCCCTCGAAACTCAGCGATCCAGCGGGTCACCGCCTGACCCTGCCCGCCTTCCGGCGACTGCGCCATCCGCTGACATCCGTCGCTCGTAAGTCAGTACAGACTAGATGCACGGGTCCGAGCAGGGCGACGGGTGGCCCCTCGAATTCGTTGGCCGGTTTCGCGGGCCCAGGGTCATTAGCCACAGACGCACAACAGCGTCCGAACCCGACACGAGGAGATGACCATGAGCCAGCGACTGAAGATCACACTCTCCGACGCCGTGATGGCCGAGCTGAGAGGCGCAGCCGCGCGCGACGGCGTGCCCATCGCGCGCGTAGCCGCGGAGCGCCTGTCCCAAACATCCCCGAGCGACCGCAACGACGCAACCAGTCCGCTGCCAGCGCTCATCGACGACGACCTCATTGACGATCGCCACGCGCCCTGGATCGAGCCGGTTATGGGCGATCTAGGATGGCGTCGGCGGATGTGGGGCTCGATCGCCGCCCTGTACGGCCGCTACCCGCGCCAGCTCGCCTACCTCCGAGAGGGCTGGTGGAAGGACTCGTCTCAGGTCGAGGCGCTATGTGCGCTGGTCGTCTGGCGCGACTGGATCGACGTGGCCGCGGAGGACCCGCGACACGAGCTGGCGTTCCAAGCCCAGCTCACCGACTTCAGCCAGCAGCTCCGACAGGAAGGCGGCAGCGTCACGACGGCGTGGAAGCCGGGGGCGGCGCCAGCCAACTGGATGTGAGCACGTTCTGGGGAAACGCCCGGGAAGCACCGAATACCCCGTGGCTGGCTCTGACGCCCCCACATCGTAGGCTCCACCCCATCGCTGCCGCCGCCCTGACGACTGAACAGTCGACCTACCTGCTTGCCTTTGCTCAAGCGCTCACGGGTCTACTCGCTATCACTGCCGCGGTGTTGGTGTTCCTCGCCGACCGAACTGTGCAGCGTGCCCGAGCGAAAGACCCAGGCTACAAGCGCGTCTCGTGGCTGACAATCGGGTTCTCATGGGCGACGATCGCCCTCGGAGCGCTGTCGTGGTCGACCTGGGACCAGGCCACTCCTTCAGGCGTGAGCCTGCTGATCGGATGGTCGAGCAAGGTTTGGATCGGGCTGATCTTCGGCGGCACCTGCTTGGTGGCGACGGCAATTTCGGTTACTGCCGTCGGCGCCCTCGTAAAACTCCACAGCGCCGCGGCAGACTGGCAAGCGTGAGCCGGCGCATCCGAATCCCCTCCGAGCGCCAGCTCAAGGTCATCGATGACAACGGGCTGCACAAGGCGCTCGTGTCTGACCACCATGACGAAGTCCGGCGAGCGCTCGAAGGTGTCGCGCACGGGGTTCCCGGCGGCGTGCTCCACCTCGACCTCGCCGTCTCGACGCTAGCCGAACTGCTGCGGACTCAGCACGGGATACGCGCGCTTGTCACCGATGTCGTCGCCCTCGGCGCCGCACCCATGAGCGAGAAGGAACTTTTCGCGGCGCTGTCTTGCTGGATCATCGACAATCAGATCGGACGCGGCTTCGACTGGGACACGACGGTCGAGGTCCGACGCCTAGAGCGCGAGCGCTAGCGCCCACCGGTCGAGGTGCCTCGTTCTCGTGAGGTCGCTGGCCCAAAACAGCGCGTCCTCGCGAAGGCGCTCCGACGCAGAGAACCCAGGCTCAAGCGCTAGGCGGACCTCTGCGCCCTTGGCGTGGAGATAGTGACGCTTCGTCAGGAACAGCGCCTCGGGAGTTGGAGAGTCGAACTCGGCGACTCCGCCACCACGGGTTTTGCGGGTCCTGATGTTGACCTCGCCGAACCTTCCAAAGTTCGAAGGCTCGTCACCGATGACGTCCTGGCACACATCGCATCCGCACACGTGCTCGAAGAATGCCGAGGCAGTCGCTATCTGGTCCTGAATGGCCGCAATTGCTTCGGGCACTCGGATGCGCTCGCGTAGACCCGGGTGAAAGTAGCGAGCCGTAGGCAACCCGCCAGACGCAATCGGCTCCCAGCCCTTGCTTTCCCAGTAGTTGACGCCGTGAGCGACGGACGACAACCCGGAGGTCAGGGCGAATGTGGAGAGCGAGCCTCCGAATGCTTGATGGACGTATATGCCGCGGTCAGCGAGCGTCTTGAAGCTACTGAGCATGCGCGAGGCTCGCTGCAGCGAAGTCGCGACCTCGTCGTGATCGCTGATCCACCACAACAGATGGGAGATACCCGTCTCTGTGAGTACGTCGGCGTACGCCTTTAGCCATTGATCAAAGGCTGGATGGTCGAAGACATCAAGCTCGGCCAGAAAGCCCGCCGCAAGACGGTCAGCCGACATTAGGCTTGCAGCCTCCCTGAGCATTTGAAGGTTTAGCGCCATCCAGTCTGGCTCCGTTTCGCCAGCAGGGTCGCTTACGGCCAGCGGAAAGAAAGGCACCGTCAGAAGGGCCGGAGCGATTGGCTTAGCGCCGTACTTGACGTCGAACTCATCCGGCGCGAAGACACGCTCCTGCCACCCCAACACACGGTCGACGCTTGCAGTGACGTCCTCGAAGTCAGCGGCGACGAGAGCCCTCCCCTGCTCGAGAGCACCATCAAAGGGCGCCCCGAACTCTTTTGCAAGCTTGACGTACGTCCTCTTGTACTTGGTCTTGTCGCTGGAGGACCGAAGGTACGCTGGGCTGGCCGCGAACGCATAGGTGATCGGATCAATCCAGATGGGCTTATCGAGAGGCCAGGTTGCGATGCCCTGCGGAGCAGACGCCGCTAGATTGCCCTGCACGATAAGCACGTCGAAGTGGTCTGCAGACGCCTCAATTACTTTCTTGTCGCTCAAGGAGCCGACACGAAGGCAGTGACGTGCATCGAGCGGCCAGTGGTCGATGCTTTTCATGCCGCAGGCCGATGACTTGCCCGCTGCGGCGTCTGGATCCATCGCCGAAAGGCCGCTTTGCCCGACTCAGCCTCGGCGATGACTTCGCAATGCCCGTTGACAGAGAGAACGCCGACGCCTGATGCTGAGAATCCGTGCATAGCCTTATCTGAGCAAGCGCGGTGGACGTACGGAGCCCAGACGCCCACGAACGTCCGATGAACGGCGGGCTGGACTATTCGAGCCTGTTCCAATCCCCTTCGCCAGTCTGCGACCTTGAGCTCAACGGCGACGGTCCGCCCGTCCGCATGCTCGGCGAAGAGGTCGATCCAGCACCCCAGGTAACTGACGTCACGCCAGCAGGCGTATCCCTGGCCGGTCAACCATCGCGCAACAGCCGGATACAGCGCTGCCTCCGGTATTGGCTCCGGAAGCCCACCTTCAGGTCTGCTGCCGGCTGCAGGCGCCGTTAGACGCGCTGGTCGTGGATAGCCCTGAACCAGTTGCCCACGTCCGCGGCCTCGCCGCTTTTCGACGCGTCCGCTCACGCCTTCAGGTGGGTCAGCTTGGTATTCGTCGCGGTCTCGGGATGCTCGTGATAGAGCCAGCGAAGGAGGCTCGCTAGCGGCTGACCATTCCATGTTTGCTTCAACTCGTCGAGGACTTGCTGATCGTCCTCCGAAATTGGGAGTTGCTGCTCAACGAACTGGCGCCCCTTGTCAGTCAGCCTGTAGACCCAAGTTGCGTCCTCGTACTCCCACGGTGCGAACTCAGGATCACTGGTGCCCCATGAGTCGGACGTGGCCTGCTGCTCACCCGTCTCGGCGGGGGGCTCCTCCCCCTCTGGGTCCTTCCTGATCAGTCCGACATTTTCGAGGAACTCAAGGTCCGCGTAGATCTGGTCATCGAACGGCCCGAAGTCATAGGCTCGGAAGTCATATTTCGTTCTGAGGCGTGGCCCCCAGCCCTCCTGCTCCTGCAGCAGATAGAGATACTTCTGGAGGCGCGTGACGCCTGTCACAGGCCCGCCGCCCGCTGCGGCAAGGACGAGCAGAAGCAGATCCTTCCGGTTGTCGATCGATGCGCTGCCGGTCACGACCATCACGCTACCGTGCGCGCGCGACGAACGCCGAGAATGTTCGGAACCCGCGATCGCGCGGAACTGCGACGCTCCACTACTTGGGCCCGGCAGCCGCACAATCTGTGCCGCCGTGTGCGGTCCGCGCGGACCTCGTGTGCAGTCTCGTGTGCGGACTACGCCGGATCGTTCTATCCGTCAAACGCCCAAGCGCGGACACAGATCCGCATCCTAGAGCCAGACCTTCGGCCCCCAGGCGCTTCCAGCCCCCACCAGCATCCAACGAGAACTTAGTCGGGGAGACAGGATTTGAACCTGCGACCGCCCGGCCCCCAGCCAGAGGGACTGGGTTCCGGTCAGGTGCAAAGGCCCGGATTTATTGGGTTTTCTGGCCCTGAGTTGTCCCCCGTTTTGCTCAGTTTGTTCCCCGTTTTGTTCCCCGAACGTACGTTTGGGTACCTAGCATGTCGGTCTCTGGCGCGGCCGATGCGTCGCGGCTACGGCACGAGGACATGGCGATCCGGGCGCTGGCGGCTCTGAGCTCCTGGGACATCGGCGAGCAGGAGCGCATTGAGATACCCCAACCGCTGACAGGGGGTGTACATCGTCGCGCCCGAGTTTGATCGGCGAGAGCGTGACGCGGGTCCGCATGCCTGCCGAGGAAGATTCTGGCACCTACGAGCCCGGCCGCAGCGTTCACGCGGTGGCCCCCCGCTAGGAAACGACGACCAGCTCTGCGTCGCGGATCTCGTCAGGCCGGTCGTCGAAGCCCACGACAAGGTGGGTGTCGAATGCTTCGGCGAGCCGTCTCAGAGTCGTCACACTCGTCGGGCTTTGGCCACTCTCGATACGGGAGATGACCGAGTGGCTCGTCCCGACGCGGCCCGCGAGCTCCTGCTGGGTCAGGCCGAGCGCCTGACGGCGCGCGATCACGATCCGTGCGAGACCCTCGTAGGGCGCGATGCGGCGCAGCTCCTCACGGTAGGCTGCGCTTCGCTGCGCGCGCCGGCTACTGGCCGCCCGATGAGTCGAGCCGATCGGCGAGACATCGCCGGCAGCAGCTGCAGCTTTCCGCGTAGGTTTGTCCTTGGGCGCAGTCATAGCTAATGGGTTTCGATCCGGACGGCCTAGCTTAGCATTATTGCGAAATCTCTACGGCGTGTCCCGGCCGGCGGCGCGGGGCGGGCGACGCGGCTCGCATCGTGGATCGTCGGCGTCGTGACGGGCACGGAGTAAGCCTCGCCATGAGGCCGCCGCTCTGATGACTCACGCAGCGAGGACCTCGATCGGCGCGTGGCGTGCCTGTTTGCGCTTGGGCTGCGGGCGCACGCGCATCTCGATGTAGACGTCGAGCGCATCGGCGACATCGGCGACGGTATCCAGCTGCACGTTGCGGCCCTTGCCATCCAGCAGCCGCGAGACGACCGAAGGCCGCACACCGATTCGGCGCGCGAGCTCGGCCTTGGAGACATGACTGCCTGCGCGAATCTCGTCGAAGATGTTCAGCAGCTCGGCGAAGGCGACCAGCTTTGCGACCTCGCGCTCGTAGGAGGCACGCTCCTCGTCGGTCGTGAACGTCTCGGCCAGGAGTTCGCCGAATACTGCGCTTTCGCTGGATCTACTCATGAAGGCACCTCGTGTCGGGGGAGCCCGATCGTAGCACAGAAGCTACGACAGCTTTGGGTCGAGCTTTGGCCACCACTCGACCCCATCGCGGCTCATTCCAACCCGGTGGGTGGCTCTGTAGTCCTTGCGATAGCGGTCGATCCGTCGGTACTCGGCCTGCGGCGCCTCCGTTCGGATGGGCTTGATCACGCCGCCGAGAAGCACGAGCGAAGGCAGCGCGAGTCCGTGTGTCGGGGCGTCCCGGTCGATCACGCAGAACAGTCGGTAGAGCTTGTCGGAGTGCTTGTCCCGAGCCTCGCAGATCCCGCTCAGATCGACCTCCTTCTTGCTGAAGGGAGCATGCATGAGATGCCACCGCGGCGTCGATGTCGGAAAGCGTGGCGGCCCGACCTGCAGCACCGCCCTGATGGTCACCAGCAGCTCGACCCGGACCTCGCGCGCCATCTCGTTGCCGGCGAGGAAGTCCCAGGCCGGCCGCTGGCCGCGAGCAGTCTCGTAGAAGACGGGCTGCCACCGCTCCGGCGTTCGTTTCTTGGCGCTCTTGGCCATCGCGTGGATCATCTCCTACGCGTTGGACACCTCACCGGGCCGGTCCTCGACCGGCTCGCCCGGTGCTGGCGTGAACGCGTCGTTGACCATCTGGACCTCGTGCTCGGACGGCGCGTAGTGGGCGTAGATCTGCGTCGTCTTGCTGTCGGCGTGGCCGAGGAACTCCTGGATCGTGCGCAGCGGCTGCCCGGAGGCCGCCAGGCGTGTTGCGAAGGTGTGGCGCAGGTCGTGGAACTTGATCTGCCGTACTCCCGCGTCCTTGCAGGCTGCCTTGAAGCGCTTCGTGACCTTGGAGCGGTCCAGCGGCGATCCCGTCTGCGGGTGCGCGAAGACGAGGTCGTCGTCGCCGCGGTACTCGGTGCGCTTGGAGTAGCCGTCGAGCTCGCGGGCGAGACGGTCGGCCATCGGCACCGAGCGGCGCGTGGAGAGGTCCGACTTGCCCCGCTTGGAGTGCTCGCCCCGTACGAACGTGTTGCGCACCCGGATGCGCTGCGCGTCCCAGTCGACGTCTCGCCAGCGCAACCCCAGCAGCTCGGACTGGCGCAGGCCGGTCATCGCGGCGGCCAGGACCAGCACGCGCAACACGGGGCCGAGCACGTCGGGCGGAGGCGGCGGCGCCGGTCCGCGGCGACCTCGGCGTGTCGGCGCCGGCGTCCGTGCCACGACTTCGTCGGGGATCGCCCGCAGCACCGCGTCGAGCTCGGGCAGGGTCAGGAATTGCAGGTCTGGCTCTGCGTCGCCTTGGCGACGGCGCCCGGGCCTGACCGCGCGGCGGACGGGGTTCTCGCGCGTCCAGTCCTTGTCGATCGCGTGCTCGAAGATCGAGTGCAGGAAGCTCAGCACGTTGCGAACGGTCTTCGGCGAGCGACCCGCGCGCAGCATCCCGCTCGCCAGCGCCTGCACGTGAGCGCTTGTGACCTCGGTCACCGCCTTGGCGCCGAGATGCGGAGCGATGTGAACGCGCTGCATCGACTCGCAGCCCTCCAGGTAGGAGCGCCGCGCGCCGCTCACGGCGAGCTGCTGGCGCAGCGAGTCGCCGACCTCGCTGACCGTCGGCGTGTCGGCGCCGCGGACCGGTCGCGGCGCGCGCTCCTCGGCATCCTGCAGCCGCCTGAACTCCCGCTCAGCCTGCGCGCGGGTCAGGCCGTCACGCGTGCCCGGGGTTCTGACGGGCCCGACCTTGCGGTTCAGCAGCCGTCCATCGAGCGTGCGCCAGCGACCGTAGTAGGAGCCGCACTTCTCGTACAGATGCCCGGCACCGGCCGTTCGCTTGCCGCTCACGGCCACACTCCCCGTCCGCCCCGCCGCACGTCCGTGCTGCTGCCCGCGCCTCGCTCGAGCTCTGTGATCCACTGGGTCACGGCGGTTCGGCGGTAGCGGACGTAGCGGCCGAGGGGCACGTGCGGGATGCGCTTGGCGCGGGTCTCGGCGTAAACCCATGCCTTGGTGACGTGGAGCATCTCGGCGACCTCCTCGGCGGTCAGCAGGGCCTCGGTCCCGACACGCTCGCCGGGGGATGACTCCGGAATGACGCCGAGGGAGCGTTGGGCTCCGAGCCGCAGGCGGCTGGCGTGACGTGGCGGGATAGTGGCAAAGGGTCTCAACGGGGTCTCCGATCATTCGTTGTGGTCTGGGGTCGGCAGGGCCCGCCCTGCCGACGTCGCTGCCCCACAGCGGAGGGGACAGGTTCAGTCAAGTCCGAGGCCGTCAGGCCCCGCCGCAGGCGGCCCGCAGGGTCGGACTTGACGGGTTCTGGCCCCGGAGCTACACGCGCGATGCCAGCCACCGCGATCACGGTTCGTAGGTGAGCCGGTCGATGCGGTGCTCGGTTGGTGGGTGACTGGTGTCGGTGAGCCAGATGAACGGGACCGGGAGGTCGTTGTCGAGGGCGTTCGTCTCGAGGAACTGCGCGAGCGAAGCGCCTTGGCCGAGGTGCGCTGCGTAGTTGTCGGCTTGGTGCTCGCGGGAGCGCCAGTACGCGCCCCATGGTGCGCGGGTCAGCCACACCGCCAAGCCGCCCGTGGCGAGCATCGTGATCGCGCGCAGCCCCCGACGTGCCGGTCCGCGCGGCGGGGTCGTGAAGCGGTAGAGCGCCGCGGCGAGCCTCGCGTCGCTCGAGTTGAGGTGGCCGAGCTCGTGCGCGAGCACGCCTTCCAGGTAGTTGCTCTCCAGCAGGCCGCGGGTGACCAGCAGCGTGTCGGCGTAGACCGAGGCGTTCAGGTGGTAGGCGTCGAGGACCGCCCAGCGTCTCGGAGGGCGGAGGCTGGGGTCGGCGTGTTTGAGTGTCGCCAGCGCGTCCTCGAACACGAGCTGCTCGCGGCGCGAGGGCGAGCGTCCGCCCATCTGCTGCTCCCCCAGCCAGCCGCCGACCGGCAGGATCAGCGTCGCCAGCGACAGCAGCAGAGGGCCGTAGCCGATCAGCAGCGCGAGGTCGTTCACCGGGGCGGTGGACTGGCCGAAGACCTTGAACAGGATCCAGAGGGCCGGGTAGACGATGAACCCCGCGCGGAACGTGGCGCAGATCAGCTGCAGCGCGAACGTGCCCGCATAGAGCGTCACCCAGCTCGGGCTGATGTCCGCCGGGCGGATCAAGTACGCGCCGAGGCCGCGCCCCTGCGGGGGCGCCGGCGCTTGTGGTTCGGGTGTGCCGCTCTCGCTGTGCACCGGGTGCCTCCTACGCATCGCTCACTCCGTGGCGTCCGAGGCTAGGTGCCAGCCGTCCGGCTTGCGGTGAAAGCGCGTGTCCTTCGCCCTGTAGAGATGCTGGGAGACGTTCGTCACCGGCACCCCCAGCGCGTCGGCGATCTGTGCCGGTAGTGACCCGGGGTGCGCCGCGAGGAACGCGGCGATGTCATCCTGGGTGATGCGCTTGCCGCGCGCGGGGCCGCTGGCGGCCTTCCCGGCCAGCTCGGCCCTCGCCGCGAGGAGCCGCTGCCGCTCGCGGCCTAGCGCCTTTTCCTCTCTGTCCAAGCGCTTCAGCTGCTGGTCGATCTCGCGGACCACCCCCAGTCCCGCGCCACCCCTGGCATTTGGCCTACCACTCACAGCCGGCCTCCCCTCGTGTGTTGTCGTGCCTGCTTGTCATTCTCATCTTGCATCACTATAGTCAGATATCAGTCTGATGTCAACATCTTCGCCTCGTGATAATTGGGGTCCATCCCATGAGTACCTGCCGCCACCAGGCCCGCGTCGCGGACGCTGGAAACTTGGCGCGATCGCGCTCATCGCGAGCACGCTCCTGCTGCTCGGCTACCGCGCCAACCAACCCAACGGCCAGAACGCGCTCGCCTGGACGCTGCACGCCGTCACCCGCGATGGGCTCGCGCTCGCCGTCCTGGTCATCGTCATCCGTGCGCTCGCCGCCGGTCGGCTGCGGCTGCCACTCTCCATGGACCAGGCTCCAGCTACTCGGCTCGCTGAGCGGATCGCCGACGCCCGAGACCCGGGCGAGGCGGTGCGCGCGCACTCCCAAAGGCTCGGCGGCGGCGCCTATCTCGGCATCTCCACCACCGGGCGCTGGATCACCGCCAACCCCGAGCACGCCGTGCTCGTCCTCGGACCACCACGCGCAGGCAAGACCACGAGCGTCGTCATCCCCTCGCTGCTCGCCGCCCCCGGCGCCGCGCTGTCCACCTCCACCAAGCGCGATGTCATCGACGCCACCTGGCAGGCACGCTCCCGGCTCGGACAGGTGTGGCTGTTCGACCCCGCCGGCGAGCAGACCACCTGGCCAGCCGGCATCCGCAAGCTCTGCTGGTCACCCGTCGCCGCCGCCACCAGCTGGGACCAGGCGCTCATCATGGCGCGCGCCATGACCACCGTCTCCCCCGCCGCGCACGGCACCCGCAACGAGCACCACTGGAGCGAGCGCTCAACCGCCCTGCTCGCACCCCTCCTCTACGCCGCCAACCTCACCAGCCAACCCATCTCCACTGTTCTGCGCTGGGTTCTGCGCGCGGAGCTCGACCCAGCGGGCAAAGCCCTCGAAGACCACAACGCCACCGTCGCCGGCGATGTCCTCATCGGCATCGCCCGCACCGACGAGCGCGAGCGCTCCTCCATCTTCTCCGCCACCGCCGGCACCCTCGCCGCCTACAACGCCAACGCCACCCGCCGCGCCGCCGCCGACCCCAACTTCGACCCCCACCACTTCGCCCGCTCCACCGACACCGTCTACATCACCGCCCCCGCACACAAGCAGAGCCTCGCCGCACCGCTCGTCGTCGGGCTGCTCGAGCAGATCCGCCACGCCACCTACCAGCACGCCACCAACGACAAGCCCTCCACCCCACCCGTCTACCTCTGCCTCGACGAGGTCGCCAACATCGCGCCCATCCACGACCTCCCCGCGCTCATCTCAGAAGCCGGCGGCCAACACCTCCACATCCTCGCCTGCCTCCAAGACCTGTCGCAAGCCCGCACACGCTGGGGAACAGACGCCGCCGACGGGTTCCTCTCGCTGTTCCAGACCAAGCTCATCCTCAACGGCATCGCCGACACCCGCACCCTCGAAAACATCTCCACCACCCTCGGCGAATACGACCGCCACCTCATCTCCCACACGGTCAACCACAGCGAACCCGACGGGGAGCCGCTCACCGATCGCACCCACGACACGCACAGCCAGAGCACCACCTACAACACGCAACGCCACCGCACGCTCAATCCCGGCGACATCGCCCGGCTGCCGCCCGCACACGCGCTCCACCTCCACGGAACACACTGGAAGCTGCTGCGACTCACGCCATGGCACCGAACCGAGCCATGGAAGGCGATCGCCAAAGGCGTTTGAGCGGCTCGCTAGCCCTCGATGCGCTCAAGCTCGTCGAACGCGCCATCGGCCACCTCGATCGAGACCTCGTAGCCAAGGCCCGCGAGCCGCTCGAGCAACACCTGGACGTGCTCGTACGCGCACTCACGTGCGCGGATCATCGGATCGAGACTCTCGTGCGCATGATCGTGCGCGTCGATCTCCGCAGCCATACCCCGGGGACCCAGCGCGAGATGAGTGACATGGGTCGCTACATCGTGATGCCCCACAAAACTCGAAACCAGCTCGAACGCCAGCCCACGGCCAGGCAGCACGCTCGCCACCGTCAGCACATATGCGCCAGCCCACACGCACGTCGTCTCGCTCTCCACGCGACGCCCGTCGAGCTTCACATCCAGATCAACGATGCGCCGCGCCGCTCTCACGCAGAGCACCGTAGCGCTCCCCCGAGACAGCAGCGCGCGACGCGAGCGGCGCGCCCCACAGCGCGCGCCGCCCGCGTGCCTCCATGGCCGCTACTCACTCACCTCCGGCGGGAACGCCAAGTACTCGAACTCGCCGTTGATCAGCGGCACCTGCTCGGGATGGCGCGCGGCCCATGCCGCGCACCGCTCAAGCGTCAACTCGCCACGGCGCATCGCCGCGACCCGCTCACTGGGAGTCATCTGCCACAGGGACCTCAGCCGTGCTTGGCGCGCCCTACGTTCCGTAACGATCTGCTCTGCGATTTCGTTTCTGTGCATCTGCTGCGCTCCTTTGGTCGGTGGTGCCAGTTGCGAAGCCCACCGCCGCCAACCCGCAACGCACGACACGCAGCCCAACCGAAGCACAACGCGACGCTCCCTCCGCACGCCCCGTTGTAAGCGGCGATAATCGGCAAGGAACTGGCACCACCGACACCGCACGCCATGTGCAACCCCGCTGAACGGCAGGCACCCGAACAATAAGCGGGACCCGCAGCAGGGTCGCCAACCCGGCGCCTCGTGCTACCTGAAGTTGCACACGCCCGCTGGCACCGGGAAAGCAGAACTGCTTCAACCCCGTGAAACCCAGACCCCCGCTGATCGTCCGCAGCGACACTGTTCGGCCCCTCTGCGGCGGCGACTGCTTCGCCACACATAAGCAGTCGTGATCGCGATTGCCCCGGACCGGGAGTAGGGGGCGCGATAGTGCTCGTGTCGTGGTGCGACAGCGCTCGGGCTCGAATCACCGCAACCAAATTGGTGCGTGTCTAGCTGTCGGCGTTGGCGGAAGCCCTCCTCGCGGTCGCGAACCCGCAGCACCGCGTGGATTGTGGCCAGATAGACGCAGAAGGCACACCGTAGCCAAGGGTGGCCGGGGTCCGACATGTGGGCGTTCGCCCACAGCGCCAAGGTCCTTGATGAGACGTCCTTCGAGAAACGTGTCGATACGACCGAGGCATGTCGGTCGATGGCGCTCGGTCACGCGAAACACCGCGACTCGAACAAGGACAAGCTCAAGTGACGCTTCATGTTCTTTCGGATCGCGCTGGTCGCGTTGACAGCAGACGTCGTCCGGTGGCAGGCTAGCATCGGCCTACGGTGAGTCTATGCGCCCTGGTGCCCGTACTCGCTGCGGGCCGCCGAGCGGCCTACCGTCTCGACACCCATCAGCTGGGATGAGGTGCGCGCGGCGGTGAACTCAGGCGATCCAGCTCAGCTCGTGTTCGAGGCCAGTGACGTGCTTGACTGGGTGGCGGAGAGGGGCGACTTGCTCGCGCCACTGCTGTCGCTTGTGCAGGCACTGCCCGGAGCTTGAGGTCGCTGGCGTCGCGCCGGCAACAGCCAGGTGCGACGCCAGCCGATCGCCTCAGGTCGAGCTCAGTGTGACCGAGCCACGAGGTAGGACCACGCCTTTGACTTTGTAGCTCTGGTTGTTGGTCGCCGCGTTCGGGGCTTTGACTTCCACTTCGCACGTTGTTACGAACGGGAAATAAAAGCCCGTGCAGCCATTTTTGTTCACCGTCCAGCCACCAGTGAGTTCATCCGAGACATAGAGCATGCCGAGTAGTGTTCTATCTTCGATCTTGACTTTTGTCCCAGTGTTGCGGGCAATGGTGACTGTCGCGGGGGTGAAGGTGAAGTGAGCGCCGACCACTTCGACGATCACCAGGTGCCCAATCCTCACGAGGAGCCAAGCGGCAGGATGAGCTTTTGTGCCCGCGCAATTGCTTTCGACTTTCGCTTCTTGTTCTTCAGCCGCCGCTTCGAGTTCTTCGCTTTTGCTTTCACTGAACGCAGTGGTATAGGGACCCTGGGAAGTCAGTTCGAAGTGACACGTCGAAGTTGAGATCGTTATGGCGCCGCACGTTTTGGGCCCAATCGAAACCGTGCCCTTCACAGCTTCTTCGGTCTCTTCCACGACTTTGTATTCAAGCCGACAGGTGCCCGTTGACACGGTCGCCGCGCTTTCGGCTTTGGCGATCACAGCTTTGCATTCGCTGTAGATCGGATCGACCGTGAGCGTGGCGCTCGATTCTTTGAGTTCGCCGGTGGCTTCGGTCTTTTTGCAGGTAACGGTGTCTTCGCCGTCTTCGAGTATCTTCTGACTTTCGCTGCGCGTTCCTTCGATTTTGACTGGGTATGTGTTCCTGGCGACGAACTCGTTTTCTTCGCTTGCGCCTTCGCAGGCAATGGCAATGCCCGGAAGGCCGCTAATTGCGAATATGACCCCAAGTCCCATCGCTACGCTTCTCCTTGAGAGGCTATGGGCTGTATTTAATCGAAACACTAGGTCCTCCAACGGTGAGATAGCTTGTGTGCTACAGTTGCACTGTTTAAGGTCGAATTGGATAGGGTTCCTTACGGTCCGCACGGGGCTTACTTCAGTGGAGCGAGGTTGGGATTGAGGGATGTTGCAGCTCTCCACGGTGTTGCTGTGCTCGTGGGTGTGCCGTGCTGTATGACGTGTTCGTTGCGCTCATGCTCAAACGGTCGGTACTCACCGCAACGTCAAACATGACCTCTCGGGTGCTACTGCCTGAGCGGCAACCACGATGACTACAGCCGTAGCGAGTACCCTCTAGCCGGAAATGCCGCTCGGGCAACCGGCGCCCGCCCGCGTGAGACGCCTGCCGCGACGGCCAATCCCCTGGCTGGCGCGATCGTAAGAGTCCCTCGTTGGCGTGCTCCTGCATAACTCCCCCGCTACGAAGCCGGTGGCTGCCAAACTCGTGGTCAAGCAGACCGGAGCTTGCAGTATACGACGTTACGTCGACGACGGGTGGGCAACTGCCAGAGACACAATCGGCGAGCTTGCCGCAACGCGTTTCGCTGTGCTAGAGCCAGAAACTGAGCGGCGACCCTGAGAAGTTGATGCCAGATGTGTTTCCTACTCCTGAACTCACCTCGGTGGGCACTTCGGCTCGCGTGTGTGGCTCTTTGGCGTGGGCGAGGTTGACGAACAGCGAGATGCGCTCGACCCGCGTCTGGCGGAACATGAATTTCATTGTCGTCTCCACTGAAACAACTGGGACGCCTGAGCGGGAGCGTCATTCGAGGGACCGCCCAGAGGGCCTGATCATGGACGTAGAGGGGATTCGTGTCTGGGCCTTGACCTGGGGCGAGGTGATCAGCGCCGCCCAGCATCGCATGAGGTTCGTGCAGCAGGGTCTCAACTACCATCCGAGCGCCGATCCTGCGCTTGAGTACCTACGCCGGACGCATGAGCATTGCCTGCCACCAGATCTCTGCCCCGCCTGCCGCGAGCCGTCAAGTGGCGGCCGATCCCGTAGTGGACAGTGGCGAGGCTTAGCCAGACTGCGTCACTGAGCGCATCGTGCCCTTGGTGAGCGGCATCAAAGCCGCGCGGGAGGCGGCGCCACTCGACGAGCAATCGATCCGTCTCGACGCAGGTTCTCGCAGCTCGGGGCTCGGAGCCGTCGAGCACGGCAGCCGCTCGCGCTTTGCTGATCGAACGGGCGTCTGCCCGACGGCCGAGCAGACGACCGGCACGGACGAGCCGCGGCTGCGTTTGCGTGTTGGATCTCTGGCTTGACGATCTTGGCCGATGCCATCTCATCGTACCGCGGCCCGTCAAACTCTCCACGTGACCGCCGCTCGCTCATGCTGTCGAGGTGGGTGGCGCAAGTGCCAAGCATCCCGGACATCCTGTCCCGCGGATTAAGCTGGCCCGCCGTCAACCCCATCCCTCGCGTCCCTTCGGTGATCGCTCGTTACCTGCGCCGCCCGAAGCCGCATCCTTCCCCATGCCACAAGCTTCGAGGCTATGAGTACGGTAGCTGTCTGTACGTGGGCAGACAAGCCATGTCTCCTACTTGGCTGCCTGGCCAGTCTAGAGGCGACGGGCCGACAGCTCCTCGACCGCGCGTTGACGCCACCGGCGTGAGCCGTTTGCGCGAGTGCGCGCAGCGCGTGGTGACGACGACTTTTGCGCGCGTTCATCTCTCTTGCTCACTGAGCTTCGACCCGCAAGCCGGGCTGTGACTCGCCGGCTCACTTCAAGAACTTCAATTACTTGGAGCCAGCGTAAATCCGCTACCAGCCCACTCTTCCGACGGCGGCATCCGCCAGACCTCGATCTCGGACTTGAAGGGGCCGAAAGTCTGGGAGAGACCCCCGTCGCTCGCGCTTGCCGCTGAAGGCGAGTGCTCCTGGCTCTATCGCAACGGACAATCAGCAGGCACGCGGCCTTCGGATCGCGGCGTGCGATGGTGTTCTCAGGCATGGAGCGGTCGCCCGAGTGGGTCCGCGCCGACGGCCCGCGCCGACGCTACTCGATTCCGTTGCCGAGGCTGGACCCGCGGTCGCGATCCTGCTCGATCTCCTGCTGCTCGCGCATGATGCGCCCCACCTCGCTCTCGCGTTCCTCGAGCTGTGGGGGTCCGGCAGCGTAGGCAAGATCGTCTTCTGTCGTTGGCCCGCCGGGCGGCTGCTGGTCGAGTCCGGGGGCGAGTTCGATCGCGGGCGCGAGGTCGCGCTGGTGGGCGAGGGGCGTGGTGATGCTGGCTTGCTTTGCGTGGCTTTCGGAGATCTGCTCGCCGAGGCGCTCGATCGCGCCGGTGTCCATGCCTTGCTCGCCGAGGTCCTCGCGGGAGACGTAGATGTCGGTGCGCTCGCGGGCGCGGCTGAGCGCGACGTAGGCGCGCTCGCGGTCGGTCTGCCAGCCGCCGGTCAGCACGAACGCGCGGTCCACGGTCGCGCCCTGTGCCTTGTAGACGTGTTGGGCGTACGCCAGGCGCATGTCGTGGAACTCGGTCGTGTCGACGTGTACGTTCTGCTCATTGGCGCCCCTGGTCTGTACGGCTATCTCGGACCGGCCGTCAACGCTCACGACACGGCCCAGCGTCCCGTTCTCCACGCGCGGCGCGCCGGGCTGGCGGAGTAGCGCGGTGAAGATCACCTCATCGCCCGCCGCAAGGGCATAGGGACGGTCGGGCAGCTCGGCCCGGTCGGCGCCCAGCTCGCCCGCCTGTGCGCGGTGTTCCTGCGCGCGCGTGTTGATGCGGTCAAGCTCCACGTTCGGGGCGTCCGTCAGCATCAGCGTGCGCTCCCCCGGGTGTTCCTGGCGTGCCTGGTTCCAGTCCGCGAGCATCCGCTCTGCTGCCTGCTCGCGAGTGTCCGCGAGGTGCAGCCGGTCGTGCGCCTGGTAGGACGCCAGCGCCTGCTGCGCGCGGCCCTCGCGGAGTTGTCCCCACGCGTCGCGCTCCCACTCGTGCTGGGCGCGGTGCACCTCCGTCAGCTCGGCCGTCGGCACGCGGTCCTGCAGCTCCGTGAACACGCCGCCCGCGCCGATCGGGGACAGCTGCGCCTGATCGCCGACGAGCACCAGCTTGCTGTCGCACTCGGCCGTCGCCTGCACGAGCGCCGCGAGACGGTTCGTGTCGGCCATGCCCGCCTCGTCCATCACCACCACCGTGTCCCGCCCCAGGTGCGTGCGGCCGCTGTCAAGGCCCGCCAGCAGCGCGCTCGTGTTCAGCGAGCTCTGTATCTTCGCCTCCGCTCCCAGGCGCTCCGCCGTCGCGCCCGCGATCGCCGTGCCGATCACGCGGTAGCCCTCCCGCTCCCACGCGTTCGTCGCCGCCGAGAGCACCACGCCCTTGCCCGTTCCCGCCTGCCCCACCAGGATGCTCACGCCGCCCTCGCCCGTGATCGTCTGCAGCGCCGCGCGCTGCTCATCGCTGAGGGTGCCGCCGATCTCACGGCCCGCCTCGCGCCGCGCCTCCCGCAGCGCCTCTTCGCTCACCGGCGCCGCATGCTCACCCGCCCGCGACTGCGCCGTTGTGAGCGTCGCCTGCTCGCGCTCGCGCAGCTCCCTCGTCGTCCATACGCCACCCTGCAGCTCGATCAGCTCACCCGCCTGCACCAGCCCCCCCACGACACGGTCCGCCTGCACGGGTGGACACACGCCTGCAGCCATCTCGTACGCGCGGGCGCGCAGATCGCGCTCCCTGACCATCGAGTGCTCGCGGTTGAGGTCTCGCAGAAGCTCGCGGCCCAGATCGCGCGCCTGCTCGCTCGTCACCGCCTGCGCGAGCGAGCTGTCGATGCCGGTGAACAGGGCCTGCGCCTGCTCGCGGGAGAGGCCGTACTCCTCCCCCACCGCCAGCCACGCCGCATTCACCTCGACCGCCGGCACGGACGTCTTCGTACCCCGAGTCGCGACGGTGAGGGAGCCGAGCTCTCCCGCCCGCGGCTCGCGTCCGTAGCGCTCACGGAACTTGACCGCGGCCTGCTGGATGTCCCGCGAGCGCGCCGACCACCGCTCCGCCAGATCGGCCGGCACGCCTGTCAGCTCGAAGTAGCGACCGTCACGGCCCGTGCCGCCCTGCACCTCCAGGCCGAGCCTGCCCAGCTCGTTCGCAAGCTCCGCGCGATACCACGCGCCGTTCGCGCGGGCGGAGCGGAACAGCTCCCGCGAGTCGACCGCCGCGAAACGGCCGTCCACCCGCTGCGCGCCGAGGACCACCACGTGGGAGTGAAGCTGAGGGTCGGGCACTCCGCCCCGCTCCTGCTCGATCGTCATGCGGCTGGAGGTGTGCACGAACTCCGCCGCCAGCAGGCTCTCCGCGCGCTCCCATTGCAACACGCCGGACTGGCGGCTTCGCACCAGCTCCACATCCCGCTCGATGTGCGCGAGCGTGCTCGCGACCGCAAGGCCGTGCGCGCGCTCGATCTGATCGCGCTCCATGCGGCCGCTGACCGCCCACAGCACGGACACCGACTTCGGGGCGCTGAACGTCAGGTCGATGCCCGCGACACGTGCGCCGTTGCCGCCGGCCGCACGCAGCTCATGCCCGTCGACCGGCGAGACGCCGTCCATCAACGCGATGAGCTCTTCGCGGCCCACCGGCTCCTCGGCGGAGAGGCCAAGCGTCGCGAGCAGCTGCGGCGAGCCGTGCCAGCGGCTCTGGCCCACACCCGCCACCGCGATCGCCGCGTTGTCGCTGTCGCTGTCCTCGTGGCCGGCGTAGTAGTCACCGCGGCCCGACTCCGAGGTCAGATACGCAGCGAACCCGGACGCTGACGGGCTCGCGATCTTATGCGTCGTCTGCACGAACGCGAAGGTAACACCCACCCAGCCAACCCACAATAGATGTAAAACTCACAGCAACCGAAAGCAGTTCACACAAACCGAGGTGACAAACCTCAGCCAAAGATTTATGTGACAGCTGTACTCACAGCACAGGGGGTGCGTATAGTCTGCTCTGCTTCTCGCCTCGGTTCACCGTACGCGTTGGTCGGGGAGCGCGTCGGTGAGCAGGACGCGTGGGAGGTCTTGGAGGGTGGCGCGCAGGATCGAGCGCTGCTCCGTCTGGTGAGGCGATGTGCGCAGCTGTTGGGGAGGGTGCACGATGATGCCCATCGCGCGCCAGCCGTCGGGGATCATCTGCGAGTCGTTCCTGAGCACGCGCAGCTGGTGGATCATCTTGCCCTCCTGTTCGCTCGCCGGCTTCGCGTTCTTCGCGTCGATCACCCATACGAGGCGCTTGGCGTGGTCGGTGAGGATCACGTCGAGATCGATTCCCCCCTGCGGCGGGGACCAGCGCGCCGCGAGGTAGGCGAGCTGGTCGTGACGCTCGCACAGGTCTGTGGCCGTGGCGATCACGATGCGCTCCCACGCGATGCCCGCCGCGGCCGTGTGCATGCCCTCCGTCGGCGAGCCGCCGCGAGCGTGGTAGCGGTCCAGTGTCGCCGCGGCGGCGCGCTCGTCGTCCGGTTCGATCTCCGCGTGCACGCCCGCCGGGATCTCTTCCTCGAGTTTCGAGAGCGCCTGCACGAGCATGCCTCGTACCGCCTGGGCGTCGAGCCGTTCGCTTGGCTTGCGCTGCTTTGGTGGGGCCAGCCCGAGCAGTTCCAGCAGCGCGCCGACTGCCGCCTTGGCGTGGGTGAGCGCCAGGTGCTGGGGGCGCGGCGCGCGGGCCTCGCCGCGGTCCAGGCACGCCATTGGGTCGGTGTGGATCGCCGCGTGCTCCGTGTCCGCGATCACGCACAGCGCCTGCGGCTGGCCGGGCAGCACCGCGAGCAGGGCGTCCGCGCGCCTGGGCGGGTCCTCGGATTGGGCCGGGCGGATCACGACGGACACGTCGCGTTCGCGGGCGCCGGCGAGCGCGTGGCGCAGCCACTCGGGGAGCTCGCGCACGCTCGGGGCGCACACGTCCAGGCGGTCCGTGGCCGCTTCGACGACCTCGCCCACCGCTTGGCGGACGCGGTAGGGGTGCGGGTCGACCAGCTCCCACGGCCTGCCTTCGCCGTCGGGCTTTGATTGGCCGATCAGGTCGGCGAGCCACGCTGGCGGCAGGGCGCGCGCTTCGGTGATGTCGCTCAGGTCGAGGATCTCGCTCGTGAGGCTTGGTCCGTAGTGCTCGTGCAGCCAGCGCGTCAGCTCGAGATCGTCGATCGCGTGCTGGGTGAGCGCGACCCGCGGCTGGTATGGACGGTCGTTCTCGAAGTAGACGAGGAGGTGTGTGTCGGGGAGCCGCAGCACGTGCGGAAGGCTTCCCGTGCCGGACGGGGCGCCGCCGCGAGCGTCGGCGACCACGTCGAGGACCTCGGCGATCTCGACGTGGCCGTCGATGCCGCCGTCCCATGAGGCGGCGGCGCTCAGGCCCATGCGGGCGAGGCTCGCGGGCGTCGGCGGGTCGAGCGGGAGCGTCAGGCCGCCGTCTTTGCGGCGCGGAGCCACGACGCCGTCGAGCGCGGTGTAGGGCAGGCAGCGCCCGCGGGCGTGGTCGACCCAGACCAGGTACTCGCGTTCGATCGGCGCCAGCTCATGCGCCAGCTCGCCCCGCACCCGCGCGACGCCCGCAAGCGACAGGCCCGTCGCCGCCGCGATCAGCTCCTCGTCCGCCGTGACGTCGGCGAGGCGGCGGATCGTGGTGTGCAGCGGGGTGCCGAGCTCGCGGCAGCGGACGCTCGCGCGGACGCGGTGCACCGGGATCTGCAGCGGGATCGCGCAGGCGACGTTCATGCCGCGCGCGAGGCTCGGGGGCGGCTGATCTCATAGCGCGTGTCGCCGTCGTGTACGCGCGCGGCGATCAGCGTCGCGACCTTCTTCAGCGGCTCGCCGATCGTGCCCGACATCGCGGCCCGCAGGTCCGTCGTGACGATCAGCAGATCCTTGGCGCGGCTCAGCGCGACGTTGATCCGGTTCGGCTTCTCCAGGAACCCCGCGTACGTCGTGTTCACGAAGCTCACGATCACGACACAGTCCTCATCGCCCTGGAAGCGGTCGACGATCCCCACCCGCACGTTCAGGCTCGGGTAGCGGCTCACGTCCAGGCGGGCACGCAGCCGCCGGGCCTGCGCCGCATACGGGGTGATCACCGCCACCCCCAACGGCCCCGGCTTCTTCGCCGGAGGGCCGACGCGCGCGGCGTGCTCCTGCAGCCCATCGAGCTCCCCGCGGATGTGGTCGATCTCTTCGTCGCGCAGGTTGCTGCGGCTGCCCTGCCCCTCGCGGCGCTGCCTGCCCGGGATGTCCAGCAGCCGCACCTGCGTGCCGGGCGCGAACGAGCTGACACGCGGGTCGCGATCGGCGAGGTCGCTTGGGCGGCCGTGACGCAAGGCGCCCCCGTAGAAGACCTCGCTGACGAGCTCGCCGATCGCCGGGACCATCCGGTACTGCGTCGTCAGCGTCTTCTCCAGCTCGCTGCCCTCCAAGTGCCGCGCGAAGTGGTCGAACAGCGTCTCCTCGGCCGCGTCCACGCGCTCCTGCGGTGTCTTGCCGAGCCTGCTCGCTCCCGCGGACAGGCGGCGGGCGTCCTCAGCGAGCTCCGGGCGCTTGCTCGCGATCGTCGAGGGCTTTCGCAGCGCGTCGCCCAGCACCCCCCAGACGTGCGGCGGCAGCTGGCGGCTGTCGCCGATCAGGATGCACCTGCGCGAGCGCAGCATCAACATCAGCGCCTCCGGCGGCGAGGCCTTGCCCGCCTCCTCCAACAGCGCCGCGCTGTAAGAGCGCGCCCGTACCGCCGCGTTCGCGCTCACCGCATGACACGTGCCGGCAACCACACGCGCTGCGGCAAGACGCGCCGCCGCGCCCGGCTGCATCCCGTCCGAGGCGAAGTACTCCATTTGGATCTCGAGGATCATCCGCATCTCGATCTCCTCGCGCACATCGTCAGCATCCAACTGAGCCAGCGCCATCCGCCGGAACGCCTCCGCCCGCAGCCGCACCAGCGGCTCCCACGGCTCCGGGCTGTCGATCCAGTAGCGCTCGCGCACGAACGGATCGATGCGAGCCGCCACATACGGGCTCCCCACCCGCGCCATCTCCAGATCCGGGTCCGCGCGCGCCAGCTGCTTCAACACGTGGTCGATCGCCTGATGCGTCTGCGCCGCCAACAGCACCGTAGCCTGCGGGTCCCTGGCGAGAAACTGGCGCACCGTCTCGCAGATGAACGTCGTCTTGCCAGTGCCCGGCGGACCCTGCACGACCAGGACGTCCTCGGTCGCGAGCGCCGCGTCCACCGCCGCACGCTGACCCTCGTCGAGATCCTCGTTGAACAGGCCCACCGCGCGACGCGAGCCTGCCTGCGACCCGAGCATGGGCTGCTCGATCAGCGCCGACAGGCGCGCATCGTCCCCAGTGTCCTGCAGCGCCCAGCGCGCACGATTCTGCAGCGCCGTCGTCTCGTTCGCGTCCTTGCCCAACCGCAGGTCCTCTCTGCGCAGGCGCCGCAGGTGCTCGACCACGCTCGCCGGGTCCTGCTCGCCGCAGTCGATCAACAGCCGCTCCCGATCGACGTCCTCCACCCGCAGCGCCACCTCGAGCCGCGGCAGCCGGTACACGAAGCCCACGCCAGCACGGCTCGCCTCCGCCGCCGAGCGCGCCAGCAGCACCAGCTGGCCCTCCGCCAGCTCGTCCTCGTCCAACGGCGCATCCGCGAGACGGATGCTCTCGTCGTGCTCCTTCGCGAGGAACGCCTGCAGCTCGACCATCAGCTTCCAGCGCTTCAGCTGCTCCGAGGACGGACGCTGGGCCCTCGCATGAACACGCGTCCAACGCTCGCTCAACAACGCATACGCCTCGGCGTCCAGCGGCCCGTCCGAGCCGAACGGCTCGTCGTAGCGATCCCCGTAGAGGACTTCGTTCTCGGTGTAGTCGCCCGGCTCGCGCGCACGCGCGCTGATCAGGATCAGCGACCCCGGCTCGTCCAGATCCTCCAGGTAAGCGTCCTGGCACACGCACGGCCGGCGGCCGCAGACACACAGGCCAGCAGGCAGCCGATAGCCCGACAGCTTCGCGATGTAGTAGAAGCGCCGGCCGATCAACCGCAGCTTCTCCGGGGTCTCGCGAAACCCGCGCCCCGACGACAGCGTCCAGCCCTCCGCCAGATCCGCACACACCGGCTTCGGGTCGTAGTAGCCCGGC
This sequence comes from Solirubrobacteraceae bacterium, assembly GCA_035483595.1. Taxonomy (GTDB): domain Bacteria; phylum Actinomycetota; class Thermoleophilia; order Solirubrobacterales; family Solirubrobacteraceae; genus Palsa-744. The sequence continues at coordinate 137,808 of DATHPU010000021.1, read as the reverse complement.
TCGCCGCCCACCACCGCCGCGGTCTTCGCCTTGATGCTCGCCTCGAAGATCACTCCCTCAGCCTCACGTCGAAACGCACCTCCCCGCCACGCAACCGCGCCTCCAGCTGCGCCCGCGCCTCCTCCGCGCGATCAGGATCGACGACGACACAGAACTCCCATTCGTTGCACTGATACGCCTCCCCGCCGCAGCCATAGGCGACCTCCTGCAGCGTCGCCGCCGCCTCCGCGAACGTCGCCTGCCACGAAATCCGGCCGAACAGCTCCAGATACTCACCAGCCTCGCTCGTATCCGCCACCACCGTCAACTCGCTCGTCGCGTAGCCGAAACGCCGGCGCAGCGCCAGATGACGCACCAACGACTGCGCGTCGCCCAGCTGCGTCACGCTGCTGCGACCCTCCCGCCGCCCAGCGCCTTCCACGCCCACCATCGTCAACAGCACCGCGCGGCACAGGCCCGCGACGACCGCCACCGTGTCCTCGCCCGCGAGCACACCCGGCGCCCACCCGCAGCGCAGCACACGTTTGCCCACTCGCACCTCCGTCACTCGCGGCCTCGCCGGACCCTCCCAGTCGGTGTGCACGGCAAACTCCACGCTCGTCTCGCTGCTCACATAGAACGCCTCGACCGACGCCAGCAGATGCTCACCAATGACCTCGCGCACGACGCCCGCCAAGCGCTCGAACGCCGGCGTGTCGACCGCGTCCTCGCGCTCTCCCGCCGCCAGACGCGTAAGCGCATCCAGCGCCAGCGGAAGCCGGCGCGCCCAGCCCGCGCTCTCATCCAGCGCCAAGCGCGCGCCGCGCAACCGCGCCTCCGTATCCGCCAAGCGCTCCTGCAGCGCCGCCACGTCGCCGCGGCGCACACCGCCGAACAAGGCGCCCCGGAGTGGCAACGGCCCTGCCTGCTCGTCCCTATCGTCCTCTGTCTCGGCCACGACTGACAACGTATCGAGCGCGACGCGCGGATCCTTACCAGACGAACAACACTCCTCATACAAACGTCGGCAAAGGGCAACCCGCACTGGCCGGCCGACGAGCGATAGCCATAGCTGCTCTCACCTCACTGGCTGCTCGTCCTGAAATGGCATGTCAAGCAGTCCGGCGACCTCGAACAGCCGGCGGATCTGCGGCGGCCCCTGAACCAGCCCGAACTCGCAGCCATGCTTCTGACACACGTCTCGGGCGAACAGCACAGCCCGCAGGCCGGTGGTGTCCATGAAGGCGAGCTGGCTCAAGTCCAGCAGGACCGCCGCGGCGCCGGTCGAGCACACCTCATCGAGGCAGCCCTCAAGCGACCGCGCGGCGTCCGCGTCCAGCTCGCCGCGAACGACGAGCAGGTGACGTCCACCGCTCACCACGTCCTCGAGCGCGAACCGGCTCAATGAGCAGATCACACTGGTGCGAGTGGCCTCACGGCCCGGCACCAATGGAAATCGCGCCTCAAGTCGGAATGTTCCCGACCAGACGCGGGCGCCTCCTTGGACGCCAGTCCCCGGTGCTCGAGCGCGGTTCCGGCGGCGGAAGATCATCTCGACCGGTCCTTCGCCTTGAGCTGTTCGGCGCGAAGGACGAACGCCGAGGGCGCGGTGTTCAGCGCGTCGGCGAGCTTGCCCATCAGCTCGAAGTCCGGGTCGAGCCTGCCCGCTTCGAGCCTCGCCATGCGGCGCTCGCCGATGCCGGCCTTGCCGGCGAGCCCACCCACGCTCTTGCCCTGCTCCTCGCGCAGCTGGCGGATCGCCTGCCCCAGGAACACCAGCTCAGGGTCGCAGTCCCACAGCAGCGGGTTGCGCCGCCCGCCCCGGCGCGCACGACGCACGGCGCGCGCTCTCGCGTCAAACGCCTCATCGCCCAGGGCACCCAGGTCGTCCACATCCGCGCGCGCATCCTCGGGCTCCCGCCACTCCCACAAGCAGTAGCTCGCCGACCCCAGCCGCCTGCACGCGCGGTGGAGCTGCTCCCCGACCTCGAACCACACATCCGAGGTGACGCCAAGAGCAGCATCCGGCGCGTCAACGGCCGGCGGGTCCGGGACGGGAGCAGCCAGCAGCTCGCGGGCGTGCTCCACCGCGTCGAGCAGCTCCAGCCGGAACCCCTCGATCCTCTGCCCCGCCAGCGCCCGCGCCTCCCGCCACCGCCGGTGCTGCGGGGACTCGCCCAGCGCCGGAAGCCGGCCCGCGCGGCGCGCCCGCGACAGACGCCGCCGCCCCCTGCTCGTCAGCGCCCACACCGGCAAGCTGCGACGACGCACGCACTCAAGCGACCCCGATGCCTCGAGCTCCTGCAGCAACGCGCGGGCACGGCGGGCGCGCTTCGTGCGGCTCGCGATAGCCAGATGATCGAGCACTTGCCAGATCGGGACGCCCTTGGTGATGCTGGCGCTGTGGCGCTCAGCGCGGTCGACAGCGGCCAGCACCAGCACGTCGGAGACTTCATCTACGGGGGTGTTGCTCATCGGTTCCTCCATCCGGATCGGAGGCCCCGGGAGACAGCCATCGGCACGCATGACCAGCCAGCCCCAGCCGGGGTACGCTGCGCCGTGCGCCGGGAGCCACAATCTCTCGGTGCCACGCCCCCGGCTGTTGACCCAGCGCGGGGGCACTATTTACATTGTCGGACTGCCGTCCTCTGCTACTCGCGCCGCGGCCGCATCACTCGCGCAGGAGCTCGCGAAAGCGGGCCGCCGCGGGCGTCGCGAACACAAACCCCTCGCAGCGATCCACCAAGCCCGCGGCGTGCAGCCCCGCCACCGCCAGCGCCGCCGCCTGCCCGCAGGCCAGCTCGCGCGCGAGCGCCTGCAGCGACCACCGCGCCGGGCGCTCCGGGTCCAACAACAGCGAGTGCACCGCCAGATGGATCTCATCGCCAAGCCGCTCCGCGGCACGGCTACCACTACGCTGAGCGCGCATGGGAAGGACTGACCTCCTTTCCTTGCCACGGCCCCGGGGCAGCTACCAACTGTCGCCGGGGCCACCATGTGGCGTTGACCCGGCGCACGCTACACGCCGACAGGCGTGTACGCAAGGAAACCGGGGAAACTTGGCGCGAACGCGCTCATGGATCTCGCCGAGGAGCTGGAAGAGTTCTTCGGCGAGCCTCGCGACGAGCGCGAGAGTCAGCGGTCGGCGGCCTCGGCGATCAGTCGTTCCCAATCGCCACGCAGCGGCTTAAGGCGGAGCAGGTGCGGAGCGCGCAGCTTCGCCAGGTCCGAGAGTTCGAGCTGATGCGGCGGGTCGGCGGCGTGACAGGCGCTGACGACGTGTTCGCGCGTCACGCACGCGAGCAGCCGCGCCGTTCGGCCGCGGTAGTGCTCGATGGCCTCGGCCGGTGTTCTACTTCGGGGTGCCATTGGGCGGGAGCGTCATCGCGAGGCGCGTAACGGCGGGACTGTCGTCTATGTCAATCTCACCCGCACGTAGGCGCCGCTCGAACTCCTCGCCGGTCAGCTTCCTGAGTCCTCGCGAGGACTACTCGGGCCGAAAGCGAAGACGCCGGGCGGCCTCGACCGTACCGAGGCGTGTAGATGGTAGGTCACCACCACTCAATAGTCGGAGACAGCTCGGATCCAATTCTCGGGCTATCCGCGTCCATTTCCGGCCCCACAACTGCAAAACCGGCGGCAACAAGTTCGCTGGTCATAGCTTTAGTAGTTGCGCTCCAGCAGCCTGCGTATTGTCGTCTACTGCAACCTCGGTTCGGCAGTTGCCGCCTTCGTAGCTGGGGAGATGATGCATAACCATGCCGACAAAGGACCTTTACTAAGAGAGGCCGCGCTGTCGGCTCGCTGTGAGAAGTGCGGAGGAGGCTAGCGTGGCAAAGCGCCATCGTTCCATGCCCAGGGCATTGGCTGCTCCCCGAGCAGCGCAGGCCGCAAAGCGCTCTTGGCATCCACAGGGCAACGCCCGCTGGTATCGCGTCGCGCTCGCAGGCGCCCTTGTCACCCTAGCTGCACTTGGCGGTTTCATGATCGCGAGCGCCAACAGCAATCGGGACGCTCGTGTAGACCACGAGGTCAGAGCGCTGCTAACCGGGATACCCCAGGATGGGCAAACGCTAGGCACTCCCACCGCGCCGGTGACCATGCAGCTGTTCGCAGATCTGGAGGACAACGACAGCCAGCTCTGGTTCCTCAAACTACTACCCACAATCATCCGTAAGTTCGTACGTACCAGCGTCCTGAAGATCGAATACCGAGCCTTCAAGACGAACACGATCGACTCTGAAACGTTCCTCAAGCAACAGGCCGCCGCCCTCGCGGCCGGCACACAAGACAAGCTCTGGAACTACGCCTACACCTTCTACTTCGACCAGGGTCAAGAGTACACGCCCTACGTAACTGAAACCTACCTCGAAAACATAGCCCATCAAGTTCCCACGCTAAACATCCAGCAATGGGACACCGATCGAAACGCTGACCCTCAAATCGAACAAGTAGTTGAACAGGACCAGCAAGGCCGAGCCGCGGGAATCCACGTCACCCCGGCCTACCGGATAGGACGCACCGGCGGAACGCTCAAGAACTTCGCAGGCAGCAAATCCATTACCTTTGCCCACCAAGAGCACCCCACCACCTACGCCAGCGCGGAAGATCTCGCCAAGGCTATCAACGAAATCCACTAGTAAAAGCAGACCACTGTGTCACGAGCACGCCAGGCGACGCGCAACGAGACGAACAAGCACCGTGCGCTAACGAGCAACGCCGCCGAGCAAACACGAACGTCCGCATGGAACTCCATCACACGAATGCGTGCGATCGCTATACTAGCAGTAACGGTTGCGGCAGCTGGGAGCATTCTCGTCGCCACACGCATCAGCGACGTCGCAGGGCCACCCGCACGACCGTCATCTGCCGTCGTGGAGAACGAAGTCTCTGGGCTCCTGCGTGGCATACCGCAGAGTGGAAATACGCTTGGGCAGCCTTCGGCGCCGATCACGCTACAAATGTTCGGCGATCTGGAGAGTAGCGATGTCCGAACATTTGTGCTGTGGCTGTTGCCACACATTATCCAAGAATGGGTCCGTACCAATATCGTCAAGATTCAGTATCGCTCCTCTATGACAGCCTCATCTCCTTACCCAAACGTCTTTGTGCGCCAAGAGGATGCGGCGCTCGCTGCTGGTGCCCAAGCCAGACTGTGGAACTTCATCGAGACGTTCTACCACGAGCAGGGCCAAGAACACACGCGCTACGTAACAGAAGCTTACCTTGCCGATATCGCCAGACAAGTTCCCGGCTTGGACCTCTCCGAATGGGAAGGCGCCCGTGAAGACAGACGGCTAACCGGCCAAGTCGCTGAAGACGTTCACACTGCCAAAGCAGTACAATTTCCTGATGCTCCGATCTTTCTAATCGGCAGGACGGGCGGAAAGCTAGTTCCCTGGCCTGGCTACCGTCTGTATCAAGAGCCGGGCCTCAAGCGAGGCTTCATAAGACTTCCAGCGCATCCCGTCTCCTTTATCACTAGCAAAACGCTGAAAAGAATAATTGAACGCCTTCTACAGGACTGACACAGCTCACAAGAATACTAACGAAACATTGGAGATGCCGAATTAGCGGGGGTCATGCCAGGCCCACCGTCGACTGCCCGGACTGGATCGGGTTACTTACCCGACCAGCCGCGTAAGCCGGATTTCGGCACCCACACCCTGTGGGGACTCGACCTCAACGTCGAATCCCCACAGTATCGAGACTACGAACACAGTCGCTTCGCTTCGTCGCCCAAGCGACATGTGACCCCGGCCATAATCAGTCGTTCCCGTGTCGGTCTTTTATTCGACTATCTGCTTCGCCGTGGGAGTTGCTTTACCACCTCCCGCAGACAAAGTTTCGACTTCGAAGCCCGGTTCTTGTGGCGTAGTTTTGGGTTTCATCTGATATTCAATCGTGTCGAAGCATTTTTCAGTTTTTTTCAGTACCAACGTTACTTTGCATTCAGCGCCTTTCGGTTTTATGAACCTTGTGCACCTAATTGCTCCCGCGAAAACGCATTCCGGGTTTGGGGAGTTGAGCGTTTCGCGCTTTATTTCAACTGATTCGTTTAGATTTTTGTTTTCGATTTCGTATTCGCACCATTGCCCTTCGACGTTGAAATTCACCAAAGCTTCTTTTTTAGCATTTTCTTTCGTAGCGCATGCCCCTCCTTTATACCATTCATGCGCTGTGACTGAGATTTTCTGTTCTTCGGCGGCGCCTTCACAGGCTAGTGCCACACTAGGCGCGAGCTGCGCTGATAGAAAGAACCCGACTAGAAATACCGCTACTCGCCTTACGCCTGCTAAATACCGAATCATTTGAGCCTCCTTTATTGTTTGATGATTCCCGGGCGGTAGCGAAGTACGGCGAGTCTGGAACCACCACTCGCGGAACCAATGCCCGCCAGCGCAAGAGGACCGCCGCGGACCCGCGCTGCGCCCTCGTAGGTGCTTCCTTGTGGTGTGATCTTGCATGCCCCCACCTACTGAGCCGGCCTGCCAAGCCGTCAGTCAAGCTGAACCGAGGATTGTGGTAGGCGACGTTACGCCTGCTGCTGGTGCGATACTGCCAGAGGCCCAGATGAGCGAGCCTGCACTAGGCGGGTTCCCTTTGCTGGAGCCAGAAAAGAGGCTAGATACCCGCGGAGATGATTCCAAGTATGTTTCCTATTCCGATGACGTATCTCAATGCCCGTGTAGATGGTCCTCTCGGCTTACTCCACGTGCTCAGGTCTCGGCGACGGCGCGCCCCTCGCGCAGCGCCCGCGACCATCGTTCCTCGGACCTCGGCGCGCCGCTGAGCAAGCGCCTCGTGCATGACGATCACATCGACAAGCTCTCCGAAGCCGCGCACAGCACTTCGAGGTGGACGGCCACAGGGAGCCGGCCTTGGCCCGAGAGCCGCTCCTGCACGCACTCACGGAGCTGTTTGTTGGCCGCGAGCTTCGCCGCCTTGGGGCGACGCGCGACCACCTCTGCCTTCCATTACGCGACCGACGCGCGGTCTGTCTGCGCGGATCTGCCTGCATTTTCCGAAGTTTGCGTGCTGGTGGCTCGGCCAGCGAGCTTGCCGGCGATCTCGGGTATCTGAGGCGACGATCGACCCTGTGGGGTTACCCAGGAGGAGGTCGACCTGGGGGAACGTCCTGGGATGCGCTCTGGTGAGCACCTCGAGCTTTTCCAGTCCGCGTGCTCGGATCAAGAAGCTCGAAGCCGAGCTCGAGTTCACGCCGAAGGCGTCGCGCCACACGACAGCCGGATTCTGATGTTTCACTATAGTCCAATCCTTGACGCTCCCTCGCCTGCTCCCTAGGCTCTCGTCGAGCTTGAGTCGAAGCTCAAATCAGCCCGCGCATTCGCGCGGGCAGCCATCGAGACACGGGAGAAGACGAGATGCGGGTGATGCACTCCGTGCAAGCACGGCGAGTCCGGCAGAAGCGCGATAGGTCCACAGACCCCGAGCACCCCGACTTCAACGGTCGAGTGCGGCGTCGAGTCGCGCTGCTTACTTCCCTGCTGTTGCTCCTAAGCGGCGGGGCGATGGCGGTCGCGCAAGCGGCTGCCGCGTCGAGCTTCCCCGGGACGGAATCGCTCGATACCTTCGAAGGGCCCGCCGAAAACCCGCTGTCCGACGGGGGCAAATTCTCCAAGCTCGCGTGGGCGACGTCGATTGGTCGTGTGTTCGGCGAAGGGTTTGGCTGGGCGCCAAAAGAAGGTGGCGAAGAAGCGACCGAAGCCAATGCCGACGGTGCCTACTGGAACGCCAAAGAATACTCCGACCCTGCTGTGTCGGTACACATGTACGCCGAAAACCTCAAAAACTACGCCGCACTGTGGGCCGACACGACGGGTACCGGCTCGAAGAACGGCTATCGCCTGCGCATCGTCGGACTTGGGAAAACGAACTATGCGTTCAAGCTCGTGCTCGAAAAGTGGGTCAGCGGCACCCAAACAGTCCTCGGCGAATCGGGCGAAGTGCTGTTCAAAGGGCTTACTCATGAAAACGTCGTCGGTATCACTGCTGTCAGCGGTAAAGTGGCGGCCTGGTACGGAACGAGCGAACTAGGTCTCGCCACGGAGGTCGAAGCGTCCGACTCCACTTTCAGCAAAGGCTACGTGGGAATCGAAGGGACCAACGAAAACGCCTACGGCGAGACACGGCTCCGGGCATCCACAGCCTTGCCGATTGAACCCCTCGAAGCTCCCAAGATAACCCTAGAAACACCCGACCAAGCAGTTCCGGAGACTGTGACGACCGGGAGCTGGGAACATGAACCGACTGAATTCAAATACGAATGGAAAAGGTGTACTCCGAAAAGCGAAATCTGTGAAACGATCGGGGGAGCGACCAGCTCGAAATACACACCAGTTGAAGCCGATGTCGGAAAAACTCTGTTCGTGAAGGTCTGCGCGATCAACGGCTCGTCCGAAGCCTGCGAATCCTCCGCAAAGACAGGTACAGTAAAGCCGATCGGCGAAATCACCGAATATGAATTGCCGGAAAAAAGCGAAGCCAACGGGATTACAGAGGGTCCAGAAAAAGAAGATCTGTGGTTCGTCGATGAAGGCACGAGTAAGATCGGGAAGATCACGACATCGGGCACTATCACCGAATACTCACTCCCTGCGGGAAGCAAGCCGACGAGCATTACTGACGGTCCAGAAAAAGAAAAAGCTTTGTGGTTCACGGAGAAAAAAGCGAATAAGATCGGGAAGATCACGACATCGGGCACTATCACCGAATACTCACTCACCAAAGGTAGTGAACCAGATGCCATCACGGCAGGACCTGACGGGAATCTATGGTTCGCAGACTGGGGGTCGAAGAAGGTCGGGAAGATCACGCCGGCGGGTGAACACAAAATCACCGAATACGCACTCGGTAAAGAAGTCTATCCAACCGCGATCACGGTTGGTCCTGATGGCAATTTGTGGTTCACCAGCTGGGGTGGTGGAACGAGTGTGGTAGGAAAGGTCACGACCTCGGGTACCATCACCGAATACGCACTTCCTAAAGGTAGTGGTGGCGAGGGGATCACTGAGGGTCCTGAAAAAGAAGACCTCTGGTTCACCGAGGAGAACTCGAGCAAGATCGGAAAGATCACGACAACGGGTTCCATCACCGAATATTCGATAAGCGGTTTGCAGCCCTGCGGGATTACGGTGGCTCCTGACGGCAATCTGTGGTTCGGGGTGAACGAAAACGCCATTGGACGGATTACAACGGCAGGTACGGTCACCGAATATAAACCGCACCTCAAAGAGGGCCCCCTCCAGGTCGCTGTTGGCCCCGACAATAATGTGTGGTTCACAGAGGGCTTCGCAAATCGGATCGGGAAGATCACGCCATAAGGAGACGGGCGTTCCTTAGAGGGGGCGTACGCCCACCTCGCGGCCCTTGCAGCCCTGCGACCGACCCCCGAGGATGTTTCTGTCTCGCGGGGTCGGTCGGTGGGCCGCGATAAGCTCGATTCCATGTGCTGTTGTCGTTCGACTTTAGGGAATGGGCGTCACTATGCAGCCTAAACGTTGCATCTTCCCACTTCTAGCGCCGTTCGCCGCGGTCCTGCTTGCGCTCGCGCTGCCGGCGATCGAGCCCGTGGCTGCGAGGGCAAGTGGTGTCGAGACCGGGCCGCAGGGCATCGCCGTCAACGGTTCGGGTGATGTGTATGTGAGCGATTGGGCTCGCCAAACGGTTGATGAGATCACGCCGCAGGGGGTGTCGATCCTCGCCGGGACTCCCGGACGGGCCGGCGTGCCGACACCGGGTCCGGCGACCGATTCCATGCTCGGCAGCCCAAAGGGACTGGCGGTATCCCGGGATGGTGATTTGTACATCGACGACTTCGCTAACTGTGCGGTCGAGAAGGTAACACCAACTGGGACGCTCTCGATCGTGGCCGGGAAGGCCGGCCATTGTGGCACGCCGACGCCGGGGCCGGCGACCAGCTCGATGCTCGCATCCCCGCTTGACGTCGCCGTCGACTCCGACGAAAACGTGTACATCGCAGACCAGGGCACCCGGAACGGGTCCAACAACGTGATCGAGAGGGTGACACCGTCCGGGACGCTGTCAATCTTCGCGGGCGAGCTCGCGGAAAGCGGAGAACCGACACCTGGACCCGCGAGTGACTCGAAGCTCAACTTCCCACAGGCGGTCGCGGTCGATGGCGCCGGCAACGTGTACATCGCCGACACTGAGAATCGCGTGGTGGAGAAGGTCAACACTCAGGGGATTCTGTCGATCTACGCCAGCGCGGAAGACCCACAGGGCGTCGCGGCGAGCGCAAGCGGCGACGTGTACGTGATCGGCGGCAACAGGGTCCAAGAGGTGAACACATCGGGTCAGCTGACGACGATCGCGGGCGATGGCCAGGCGGGCGAACCGACCCCTGGACGCGAAATCGTCTCGATGCTTGACCAGCCGATCGATGCCGCCGTCGACTCCTCCGGGAACGTGTACATCGCAGATACGGGCAACGACATAGCCGAGAAGGTCACGCCAGCCAGCGAATTGGACCCCGGTGAATTGTCGATCATCTGGGCCACGGAAGACCCAATCCCCGGCTCGACGTTGACAGCGGTGCTCGCCGGCACGGGCTCCGGGAGCGTCGCAAGCTCCCCGCCGGGGATAGCGTGCCCCAAAACATGCTTCACAGGCTACGAACCCGACACGCCAGTGACGTTGACAGCGACCCCGAACCCCGGCTCGACGTTCGCTGGCTGGTCGGGGGCCGGCTGCTCGGGCACCGGCACCTGCCAAGTCACCATGAGCACGGACATCGCGCTCACCGCCATCTTCCAGCAGCTACCCCCGGTGACGCTGACGGTGGCGCTCGCGGGCTCCGGCTCCGGGAGCGTCTCGAGCTCCCCGTCGGGCATCGCCTGCCCGGGAACCTGCTCCCACGCCTACGAATCCGACCTGCCGGTCACGCTGACAGCAAACCCGAAGCCCGGCTCAACATTTGTCGGCTGGGAAGGCTCTGGCTGCTCGGGCACCGGCAGCTGCCAGGTCACCATGACCTCCGAAATGGCCGTAACGGCCATGTTCGAAAAGCTCCCTGTCCTGAGCGTCTCGATCGCCGGCTCGGGCTCCGGGAGCGTCTCAAGCTCCCCGTCAGGCATCGCCTGCCCGGGAACCTGCTCCAACGCCTACCCGCCAGGAACACAGGTCACGCTCACGCCCATCGCCCCCGCAGGCTCACGGTTTGTCGGCTGGGAAGGCTCGGGGTGCTCGGGCACCGGCACCTGCCAGGTCACCATGAGCTCCGAAATGGCTGTAACGGCCATGTTCGAAAAGCTCCCTGTCCTGAGCGTCTCGATCGCCGGCTCGGGCTCCGGGAGCGTCTCAAGCTCCCCGTCGGGCATCGCCTGCCCGGGAACCTGCTCCAACGCCTACCCGCCAGGAACACAGGTCACGCTGACCGCGACCGCGGCGCCGGGGTCGAGGTTTACCGGCTGGGAGGGAGCCGGCTGCTCGGGGACCGGCGCGTGCCGGTCGACCGTGGGAAGCGAAACGACCGTCACCGCCACGTTCGAAAGACTGCCCGTGCTCGGCGTGTCGATCGCAGGCTCCGGAGCGGGGTCGGTGGAAAGCTCGCCGTCGGGGATCGCGTGCCCGGGAACCTGCTCCCACGTTTACGAACCCGGCACCACGGTGAGCCTGACGGCCACCCCCGCGGCGGGGTCGAGGTTCGCTGGCTGGGAAGGCTCGGAGTGCTCGGGCACCGGCACCTGCCGGGTGACGATGAGCTCGGACGCTGCGGTTACTGCCATGTTCGAACAGCTTTCGGTCCTGAGCGTCTCGATCGCCGGCTCGGGAGCGGGGTCGGTGGAAAGCTCGCCGTCAGGCATCGCTTGTCCGGGAACCTGCTCCAACGCCTACCAGCCAGGAACACAGGTCACGCTCATGCCCGTCGCCCCGGCCGGCTCACGGTTTGTCGGCTGGGAAGGCTCGGGGTGCTCGGGCACCGGCACCTGCCAAGTGGCCATCGCCTCGGATACGGCGGTCAGCGCTGTGTTCGAAAGGCTTCTGTCTGCCACGCCTTTTGAACAGCAACTACCTGAACAGCCATTTTCGCCGCCTGCCTCGTTCAAGCCGCCCGCCCCGGTCCTCTCGCACGTCAAACTCGCCCCTAAGCTCCTGACTGTTAGGAGAGGCGCTTCGCTGCAGTTCGTGGTCTCGCAGTCCGCGACGATCGAGGTTGAGGTCGCGCAGCATGTCAAAGGTCACAGGCCCGGGCGTGTATGCAAGGCGTCGGTGAAGAAGGGTAGGCACTGCGCGGCCACGGTCGAGAAGCGCACATCGACGTTCTCGGCGACTGCGGGACCGAACACGTTTGAGCTCAGGCTCGCTGGCTTCGGCAGGGGTTCTTGCACGGCCATGATCGTCGCCGAGAACATCAATGGCACGTCGACGCCGACCAAGCTGGCTTTCACGATCGCGAGATGAGCAGAAAACAGCACTGGCACCGTCTCGGCTCGCCCCGTTAGGGTCGCTTGCATGTCCGGCGAAGCACGCGATCGCGGTACGCGGCGCCTTTCGAGCGTCTCGGTTGACCTCGCAGCTTGGCAGATCGGCGTGATTCTGGTGCTTCTCGGCTCAGGTCTGCTGTTCCTCTCACACGTGCTCGAAGGCGCCAAGGGGCCCGATCCCGGGGACACCACCCTTCGCGAGGGCGGAGCCCTGTTGTTGGTCACAGGCGCCCTGAGCGTGCTCTGGGAGCTACGCGGGCGACGAGCTCTCACAGATGAGGTGCTGGCGGCAGCGGATCTGTCGTCCGACATCACGAAGGCCGGACTGAGGCGAATCGCGATGCGTTACCTCGAGATCGAATGGGATGCCCTTTTGAAGGAAGCCAGCCAGGTCGACCTGTTCTTCGTGTACGGCCAGACTTGGCGCAACACTCACGCGACCGGCCTTCGCCGGCTGGTCGAACGCGAGGGCACGCAGCTGAGGGTCATCCTTCCCGATCGGGACGACCAGGCCTTGATGGCTCGGCTGGCTGACAAGTTCAACTACACGGCATCCGATCTCCAGGGCCGTATCGACAACGCAGAGGGCGACTTCGCCAACCTCAGTCGCCAGGCTGCCGGCCGAGATGCTGTCGAGCTGAGGCGCACCACCGAGTTCCCCGTCTTCACCTACTATCGGTTCGATCGGCGCTGCTTCGGGGTCCTCTACTCGCAAACGGAAGGACGAGTCGAGGTCCCGACGTTCGAGTGCGAGCAAGGCGGGACGCTCTTCGAATTCTTCGCCGGCCAGTTCGATGCGCTCTGGGAGCGTGGTTCCGTCCGATAGCTGGGCCATGATTCGAGCCCATGAGCATGCTTCTGGCAGAGTCTGCGCTTCAAGCTCTTCCCGTACAGGTCTTGGAGAGCGATCTCGACGAGCATGCATTCGAGCACGCCCTTGCCTCATCAGTCCTCGCGTGGGACATCGAGACCACTGGCCTTGACTGGCGCACGGAGCGAATCGGGACCGTCCAGATCCAAGTGGAGGGCCTGGCGTACGTAGTTCGCGTCGATGGCCATACGCCCTACCACCTGAAGGCCCTCATGGAGGATCAGGCGATCCGGAAGATCCTGCATCATGCGATGTTCGATCTCCGTTTCATGGCGTACCACTGGGGTGCGACCCCCGCCAACGTCGCGTGCACCAAGATCGCATCGAAGCTCGCCGACCCCGCTCTCCCGTGCAAGGAGCACTCGCTCGCGCCTCTCGTGCTCCGCCATCTGGGCGTGACGCTAAACAAGGGGCCCCAAGTGAGCGACTGGACCGGCGAGCTTAGTCCCACCCAGCTCCAGTATGCAGCCAATGACGTGCGCCACCTCTCGCGGCTGTATGAGGCGCTGGACGAGCAACTCCGGCACAAGGAACTACGCGGACTTCGCGACCGATGCTACGCCCATCTGCCCACGCAGGTCGAGCTGGAGATTGGCGGATTCCCCGATGTCTTCGCGTACTAGCGCATCTGCTCAGAAGCCAGCCAGAGGAGAGTCGTGAACGGGCAGGCCGCTCGGCTGAGGAATGTCACGCGGACAGACCGTCGGTCTCGCCGGCTTCGGGCACTCCATCCCAAAGTCGGCGGCTCAAGCCGGTAGCGCGAGCCGCAGGACGTTGGATCGCGGCGCGGATCGAGGCCTCCTCGCCGACCACGACCAGCTCGCGGCGAGCACGGGTGATCGCCGTGTAAAGCAGCTCACGCGTGAGGATGCGCGAGCTTGGCGGCGGCAGCAGCACCGCAGCCGCCTCGAACTGCGAGCCCTGACTCTTGTGGATCGTCATCGCGTACGCCGTGTCCACGGCGCCGAGGCGGCTCGGCGACACCGCAAGCGCCGCGCCGCGATCGAACACCGCCTCCCGAGAGCCGTCGTGGCGCGCGATCACCACACCGGTATCGCCATTGAACAGCCGCAGGTCGTAGTCATTTTCGATGACAAGCAGCGGACGGCCCACGTAGAAGCGACCCTCGGCGGCGTCGAGGTCCCCCGACAGCCAGGACTCGACCTCTCGCAGCCACCGCGCCACGCCGTGGGGCCCGCGCCGGTGCGCGCACAACACACGGAACGCCTCGAGTGCCACGAGCGCGTCGTCAGCATCGCCGGCACGCGCGGAGGCGACGATCGCGCGGCCCGCGGCGACCGCGCGGTCCCGGACCGGCGCCAGGATCCCAGCCGGATCGGCGTCAGCTGGGTCGACCGGTATCCAGATCACCCCCTCGGGCCCGCGCGAGAGAGCCTCCACAGCAGCGTCGGCGTCACCACGCCGCACCGCCACCGCTACCTCGGCGATGCCGGGGCCAAAGCGGTACACGCGGTCCAGGACAGCAATGCCGTCATACTCGGCCGCCCCACTGCCAACGATGTCGCCGAGCACAGCCCCTGCCTCGATTGACGTGAGCTGGTCCGGGTCGCCGACGAGAACCAATCGCGCGTCCGGGCGCAGGGCTTCCGTCAGGCGCGCCATCAGAGTCAGCGAGATCATCGATGCCTCATCAACGATCACAACGTCGTGTGGAAGGCGCCGGCCCCTGCCGTGGCGAAAGCGACTGTGGCGGGCCGGCCGCCAGCCGAGTAGCCGGTGCAGCGTCGAGGCCTCCAGCTCCCCCATCCACGCTCTGAGCGACGAGTCGCCCGCGACCTCGCCGGCACAGTCGCGGATCGCCTCCTGCAAGCGCGCCGCAGCCTTGCCCGTAGGCGCCGCCAGCGCCAGTAGCGGCCGCTGCGGCTCCGCCTGCTCGGCGAGCAGCGCAGCGATCCGGCCAATCGTCGCCGTCTTCCCGGTGCCAGGACCACCGGCCACGACCGTCAGACGATGCGTCACCGCCGCCCAAGCCGCCCGCCTCTGGCTGCTCTCCGCCTCCTCTCCGAACAAACGGCCGAGGCCGTCGTCGAGTCGGGCGAGGTGCACCTCTGCCGGCCGCCCGTCGCGCAGCGCCGCGAGATCGGCCGCAACCTGACGCTCCTCACGCCAGTAGCGGTCTAGATACAGCGAGCTGCCGAGCAGGCGAAGCGGCCGGGCCTGCCCGTCCTCGCCATCGGCCGTCTCGTCATCGCCGACGGCGACAAGCGGGCTCTCGAGCAGACGCCGCACCCACGCAGCCGACTCGGGCCACGGAAGCGCATCCATGTCCAAGGGCTCCTCCGCATCGACCGCGACCGTGTCCCGGAGCGCCGCGAGGCTCACGTAGACATGCCCCATCCGCGGGGCGCGCACCGCGAACGCAGCGGCGAGAATCACCAGCGCGTCCTCGTCGTGAGCCAGCGCCGCAAGGCGGCGGGCAATCTGGATGTCGGCGGCGGCCAACACCCCAGCGTCGTTGAACAAGCGCAGAAGGCCGTCCGCTCCCTGGACGCGATACGCAGCGAACGGGTCAGCCCGCACGGGGCGCGGGATCCTCGTCACCGCGGGCTTCCTCGATCGAACAGGTCGCTCAGCGCGACCACCAGCGACGGCGCAGGCCGCCATGCGAACACGCCGCAGGGCGATCCCTCCAGCACAGGAGTGCCTGGACCGACCATGCCCCGCAGGAACAGATACAGAACCCCGCCCAGATTCTCTTCGGGATCGTAGCCCGCGAGCCGCCAGCGCAGGTAGCGATGCAGCGCCACGGAATAGAGCAGCGCTTGCAGCACATAGTGGGCGCGAACCATCTCCGCAGCCAGCGCAGACGGTCGGTGGTGCCAAGCCGTGAGCAGCTCCCCATGCTGCGCCAGCCGGTTGGTCTTGTAGTCGACGACGGCAAAGCGCGATCCGGAGCCCGAGTCCGCAACCCGGGCCACCAAGTCGATCGTCCCCGTCAGATAGCCGCACAGGACGCGACGCAGAGACGGGTCCGACAGCCGTCGAGCATAGCCGCGAAGCCGATCCCCGGCCGGCAGCCCCAAGTCGAGCTCGACGGCGATCGCATCCAGCGTCAGCTCACTCGTCGGTGTGTCACCGCCAACCAGCGGCAGTTCGAACGCGAGCTCGTTTAGGCGATCGCACGAGCGCAGGTCCCGAAGGCGAACGCCACCAGCAAGCGGGCCGAGCGGCGTCTCGATCGCGGTCCGCAGGCCAGCCGCCAGCTCACCCGGATCGCCGACGTCTACGCGTCGGCGGCGCAGCGCCTCGGCGACCCGCGTGCGAAGCTCGGCGTCAAGGTCGGCAGCGGTGAAGTCGGCTGCCTCCAGCACAGCGTGCACCAGCGTGCCGACGCGCGCGCCCACCGGCATCTCGCCCAACGGGGCCGGCACCGCCGACAGCTCTGCCTCTCGGTCTGCGTCGTCATCGCCGGCGACGACTCCAGCGGGACCGTCTGCCTGCAGGTCGTCCGCCCCTGCAGCCTCCTCGATTTCGCTCGCGACCAGCTGCTCGGGGACCCCCGCCGTGATGCCCGTGTAAGAGGTGCGCCGCCAACGGCCGTCGAAGCCGCGATCCAGACTGGCCGCGTCGAGGGGGAGCGTTTCGGGCGCCGGAGGCATCCAGCGGGCGGGAGCCGGGTCAGTTGGCGTCACAACAGCGATTCGTCCAGGCGCACGAGCAGCGAGCGCGCGAAAGCATTGCAGCGCCTCGTCGTCGTCTGGTGGAGGACTGCCCTCTGACGCCACGTTGCCGCGGTCGTCACGATCGAAAACCAGCCGGCCGAGCGCGGAGTCCTTGCTCTGCCAAGCTCCCACCCACCAAACCACCGCCTGATGGCGGGCGCGGGTGAGGGCGACGTAGGCCAGCCGCAGCTCCTCGCCGCGCTGTTCGACGCGATCCTGCTGACGGTGGCGCGAGTAGTCCTGCCCTTCCAGCGCGACGTCGATTGTGCGCTGGTCCTCGTCGGCAGCGTCGTGAAACGTGACCGGCTCGGGGTCGTTTCGAAAAGAGCGGGCCTGCCACAGGTACGGACAGAAGACGACCGGAAACTCGAGGCCCTTGCTGGCGTGGATCGTCAACACCTGGACCGCTGCGGCGTCGGACTCCAAGCGCCGCGCGCGATCCTCAACGCCAGCGTCTCGCTCGGCCTCACCGATCCGCCGGCGCAGCCACGACGCCAGCGCCGTGGTTCCAAGCTGCGCCTGCACCGCAAACGCGTGCAGGAGCTCCGCCGTGTGGCGCAAATCGGTCAGGTCGCGCTCACCGCCGGCGCGACCGAGCATCCGGGCCGGCACACCCTCGGTCACCATGATCGTCTCGGTCAAAGCCGCGACACCGCTGCCACGCAGCACGCTCGCCCAGCGGTGCAGCCGCTGGTGCAGCGCCTCCCATTCCTCATCACCGGCGCTCGCCACCCGCTCGGGCGACCATCCCAGGAACGGCGTCAACGCCACGGATCTGGCTCGGGCCGCGGCGCTTGGACGCTCGAGTGCCTCCAGGAGCCGCAGCCAATCGCGTGCCGTCTCGGTCGAGAACACGCTGCCCGCGCCGTTGATCACCGCCGGAACGCGAGCGTCGTCCAATGCCTGCTTGACGAGACGAGCCTCGAAGTTCGTCCGCACGAGCACGGCCAGGTCGTGCGGCTGTATCCCGCTCTGGACAAGCACCGTGCCGTCCTGCGCCCGGTCCTCGATCCGGGCGCCCGAGGACAGCAGGGCGACGGCCTCCGCCGACAGATCCCGGGCGACGTGGTCGCGCGCAGAGCGCACAGTCGCATAGCCTTTCTGCGTCGTCTCGATGCTCGGAAGCTCGCGGCAAAACACGCGGATGCTCAGCGGGGCATCGGCGGGCGCGCCGATCAGACGGGGGGCGTGGTTGCCCGGTGCCGCCCGCACCTGCCGGTAGGCGATCTCGGGATGGCCGAGACGCACTCCTTCAAACAGCGCGTCATACGCTGCCACAAGGCCCTCATCGCTTCGCCAGTTCGTCGCCAGTGTACGACGCACCACCGCGCTGCGGGCCGCTGCCAAGTACGCGTAGACGTCAGCGCCGCGAAAAGCGTAGACCGCCTGCTTGGGGTCGCCGATCAGCACAAGCGTCCCGTCGGGGCCACCGAATGCGCGGCGCACGATCTCCCACTGGCTCGGGTCGGTGTCCTGGAACTCGTCGATCAGCGCTACGCGGTAGCGGCTCCGCAGCCGCTCGGCGATCACGGACCCTTCGGGGCCTTCGAGGGCCGCCTGCAGGCGGGTCAGCAGATCGTCGAACGTCAGCACCGCTGCCGCACGCTTGCGCCGCTCGACCTCTTGACGCACTCGTTCGGCCAGCAGGACGCGGACCCGAGCGACGCGGAGCTCCGCGCTCACGGGCGCGATCGGGGCAGCCGGGTTGGTGACCGCCAGAGTCGCGATCGCCCGGGCCTGCGCAGGGGAGAACGCGGCGGCATGGTCAAGAAAACCGCGCACATAGAGATCCCCTACCACCTCCTCGATGAGGTCACCCGGGTCGTCCACGAAGCTGTACTCAAGATCGACATCGCCGGCGACGCCGAGGCCGCCCAGCACCTCCTGGCAGAAGCCGTGCGTCGTCGTGATCGTCGCAGCGTCAAACTCGGCGAGCGCGCGTGCGAGACGCTCGCGCCGCCGAGCAACGTCCTCCGGGCGCCCTGTAGCAAGCTGGCGCACGAGCAGGTCCCCCAGGTCAACGGCGGTTCCGTCCGTCGCGCCATCGAGCGCACGGTGAGCCGCGGCCAGCCGCTCGCGGACACGATCTCGCAGCTCCCCCGTCGCCAGGCGCGTGAAGCTGACAAGCAGCAGGCTCTCCAGCGGCAGCCCCTCCGCCACGTAACGCGTGGCCAAGGCCGCAATTGTGTATGTCTTGCCGGTACCGGCGCTCGCCTCCAGCACCGTCACTCCAGGCGGCAGCGGTTCTCCGATGTCGAACGGCGTAGCGTCGGGAGCGTCACTCATCGATCAGCGCCTCGCGGGCGAGCAGGCCGCCCCACAACAGCCGTGCGTAGCGACCGAAGCGCGTCGGCTCGGTCTCATCCCATCCCGCGCCTGCCTCGTCGACGCGCGGCGGCTCAGCAAGCAAAGCCTCGAACGGCACCTCCGCCCCGAGCACCCGCACGTGCTCCTCCCGCTCCTGCTCGCCGGTACGCCGGTTGCCGCGCCGATCCCAGCTCGACTCCCAGGCGTCAGCGGCGTCCGTCTGGCCGCCAGCGGCATACGCAGCCGAGGTCTCGCAGAAGACAGGCAGCGGCTCGCGCATGCCACGGTCGTACAGCTCGACGAGCTGGGCCAGCTGCTCGAGCGCCAGCGCGTGCCGCTCGTCGGAGCCGCCCGCCAGCGCCGGTATCGATGCGACCGTCACCCGCTTGCCCTGGCTGCGGGCGCGACCGACGGTCACCGCAGTCATCGGCCGCTCGGGATCCGCGCCCGTGAGCACGAGCAGCCGGATCCAGGCAGCAAGGCGATACGCCGCGCTCACGCGCGAGAACAGAACCGTCCGCAGGAGCTCGCCCGAGACGCCCGTGACCGTACCGGCGATCGCACGGCCACCCGGGAGCTCAAGCCGCACGTCGACCGTGCCGTCCCCGCCCAGCGCACCGTGCCGGGCCGCTGCGACAAGCACCGCGTCCACCAGCGGCATGAGCCGAGCAAGCATCTCCTCGCCGATACGACCCGGCGGCAAGGTGCCGCGCGCCCGCTCAGCCGCAGCCGCCGCAGATGCACCGATGCCGGCGATGCGGTGGGCCATCAGTCGGTCGCCCACGCCCCACAGGCCCAGCTGGTCGAGCTCGACGGGCAGCGCGTCCTCGACCTCGGCAGCGCGCGTGATCGCGCCCACCCCCAGTCGCTGCGAGAGGAAGGCGGAGATCGGGTTGCCTGCGAAGGAGACGAGGTCATCGAGGTCGACGAGCGGGGCGGCGCGCGACTCGAGCGGCCCCTCCAGGAAGGATCGCCTCCCGGGACGCTCGGCCAACGTCGCACGAGCTCCGTCGAGCGCCGTACGATCGAAGCTCCACGGCGCATCGGGCAGAAGCCTGCCCGCGATGAAGTTGTCGGCGTCAAACGGCTGAAGCCGATGGTGGAACGTCACCGCGTGACGCGCGAGCTCGACGTCCGGGCGCGAGCGCCATGCATCCCCGAGACAGACCGTGTCATCGACGACATCGAGCAGCTCAGCCACCGGCACCGAGGGCGGGTGCGCCGCGTTCGTGCGCTCGCTCCTGCCCGTGTAGGTGATGAGCAGGCTGTCCGTCGCCGCCATCAGGGCGTCAAGCAGTATCTGCCGGTCCTCCGAACGGGGGTCGCGATCGCCTACATGCGGATCGTCGAGCAACACGTCATCGCCGTCGCGCGGTCCGCGGCGCGGGAAGACCGCGTCGTCCAGGCCGAGAAGACAGACGACGCGATGGGGAACCGAGCGCATCGGCGCGAGTGTGCAGACAGTCAGGTGGCCTGTGCGGAAGTTAGCGCGCGTCGGTCCGCCCGCGAGGCGGTCCGCCAGCAGCGAGCGGATGTCGGCGAGCGCCAACGCGACGGCTGGCCCACCATCTGCGATCTGTGCCTCGTCCGCGAGATCCGCAAGCAGCCCTTGGAGCTGCGACCGCTGCCACGCGTCACGCGGCACGGTCGCCGTGAGCTCGTCGGCCGCCGAGTTGATCGCCGCGATCCACTCGACGAGCGGCTGCGCCGTCGCGAGGCCGCGCAGCGCCCGGCCCAGCCGGTCCATCAGCTCGATGAAGCGCCCCGCAAGATCAATCGAGGCGCTGTCGACGTCGTCCAGCGGCAGGACGCCGTCGAACAGACGCGCCCCGCCCTCCGCCATCGCCACTCCCAGCGCCAGCCGATCCAGGCCTACGCGCCAGGTTCCATCGGTCACGCCCTCCATGCGGTAGGCACTTCGGTGATCGGCACCCAGGCCCCAGCGCACCGCGCTCGCCGCCACCCACTCCTCGAGCCGGGCAAGCGCCTCGTCGTCGAATCCGAAACGGCGGCGAACAGGCTCGCGATCGATGAGGTCCAGTACCTGCGATGCGGTCACCCGCTCCTCGGCCAGCTCGAGCAACCTCGCAACGACGCCAAGCAGGGGATTGGCCTGACGCATCGAGCGGTCCGCCAGACGCACGCGCAGATGCTCGACACGCGGCGCCTGCCCGCCATGCGGGATCTCATCCTCGTTCGCAGCTCCAAACGTCGCCTGGATCAGCGGCGCGAAGGTCTCGACATCGGGGCACATGACGATCACGTCACGAGGCTCGAGAGTCGGATCGTCGGACAGCAGATGAAGGATCGCGTCGCGCAGAACCTCAACCTGCCGGGCGCGACCATGGCAAGCGTGGATCTGGATGCTGCGATCGCCGAGCACGAGCGGCAGCCGCTCGTCGGGATGCCCCGGCGCGGGCGCCCCCGGGGGCGGGCGGTCTGCGCTGATCGCAGCCTGGACGTGCGCCAGCACGCTGTCATTCGCGGCAGCGACCGGGCGGTGATCGTCGGCGAGCGCACCGGAGGACGCCAGCATCAGTTGCAGCTCCCGCGCGTCGCGTCCCCATGAGGCCAGCAGCGGGTTCTCCGGCAGCGCAATCGCGAGAGCCCGCTCACGGCGATCGACCCGGCCATGCTCGGCGACTGCAACCGCAACGCGCTCCCATGACGCCGGGGAGGGGTGGAGCAGGAACAGATGAATCTCACGAGCGGCGCCCAGCGCCTGCAACACCTCGACATGCGCGGCGGGTATGCGCGTCAGCCCGAAGAAGCAGACACGATCGGGTAGAGCCGCCAGCGCCGGCTCCTCGCGCAGGCACGCGCAGGCCGGGCCCAGCCGCTCGGCGAAGCCCTGGACGCCGATCCGCTCCCGCAATCGCCGCCACAGCTCCGCCTGCCAGGCTGCCGCGCCCCGCAGCGGAGCTCCGCAGTAATCCTCGTCACGCCCGTCCGCCCAGGCCAGGATCATCCGCGGGCGCTCGAGTTCATAGCGCGTAAAAAGGCCCATCAGGTGGCGAAGAGCGCTGATGCGCCGCGAGCGATCCGCTTGCGCGACGTGCCTCTCGGGCGCCACGCTCAGGTGCCGGGCGACCGGCGCGAGCCACGGCTCGGAAAGACACGCCTCCACCGTCTCCACAAGCGACCAGAGCGCGCGCCGCGGCGCCCAGGGATCGGCGACGGGGTCGACACCGCTCGCGCCGGCCACCGCATCGGCGAGCGCCGATGCCGGTGAGGGAAAGACCACGTTCGCGCAGATGCCGTCGGCGCGCCCGCCCGACGTGCCGAGCCGCGCGGCGAGGCGCTGTGTCAGCCAGCGCTCCATGCCACGGGTCGGGACCGCAACCACCTCCGACGTGAAGGGGTCGGGCAGCGGTACTTCGAGCAGCGCCGCCAGCGTCCCCGCAAGGCCATCCGCTCGCTCAGCGCGGTGGATCCGAAGCACGATCCTCGACGGTCTGCACCGTCAGTGCCCAGAGAGCCGGCATGGCATGTGATCCTATTTGGAATCTGTCCGTCACGCGGGACTGAGCCGAGTGAGCCTCGAACGCACGCCGACTACGGAGGTCGACGCCGATTACCGCGGAAGCCGGCCGGTGTTCGCCAACGGGAGCAAAACCAAACGGACGGATCGCTCGGCCCGAATCATCAGTGGGAAGCCGCCCAGGCCGCTCATGGCCGCGATTCTTGTTCCCCGTTTGTTCCCCGTCGGGCCTCGCCTCAATCCTCGATCAGCCTAAAAAGTGCTGATTTGCAGGCAATTCGTAAGTCGGGGAGACAGGATTTGAACCTGCGACCGCCCGGCCCCCAGCCGGGTGCGCTACCAGACTGCGCCACTCCCCGTGGCCTTCGTTGATTCTACGGAGAAGCGCCGGCCCGCGTTCGGGGGCCCCGTTGTCCGACCAGCATGGGAGCATATGTTCGTCCCAGCGCAATCCGCCCTCACGAGGACCTGCGGGCGCTGCAACCGCCCCAAACCGCTATCGGACTTCGCCTGGCGCCGGCAGGCCCTCGGGCAGCGCGACAACTACTGCCGGCAATGCCGGGCGAACTACAAACGCGAGCACTACGCGAAGCATCGCGAGCGCTACGTCGCGAACGCGCTGCGCCGCAAGCGAACGGTCGTAGCGGAGCGCGCCGCCTATCTGGTCGGCTTCTTCCGCGAGCGGCCGTGCGTTGACTGCAGCGAGACGGATCCACTCGTCCTCGAGTTCGACCACCTCGGACACAAGCGTTTCAACATCGCCAAAGGCATCCGCGACCGCAACTGGCAGTCGGTCCTCGACGAGATCGCCACATGCGACGTCGTTTGTGCAAACTGTCATCGACGACGAACCGCCCGCCGGGCTGGGTTCGCGCGTGCGGTGGTAGCTCAACGGTAGAGCCTCGCCCTTCCAAGGCGATGATGCGGGTTCGATTCCCGTCCGCCGCTTCGAACGCGGGCCGCTCGCGTCCCGGCCCTACCGCCGCTCCTCCACCGGCACCACCCCCGCCTCGTCCGCAAGGCCCGGCGGCGGCCACGGCCCGAACCAGTTGTCGCGAGCGCCGTCCAGCGTGATCGTCGAGCCGTTGAACGCGCGCCCCAGCGGCGAAGCCAGCAGCGCCACCAGCCAGGCGTGCTCCTCCGGCGTTCCCAGGCGCTGCAGCGGCACCGACCGCGCCGCCCCAGCGCGCACGTTCGCCGGGTACTTCGCCAGCACCTCCGTGTCGAAGGTGCCTGCCGCCACCGCCATCGCCGCCACGCCCGCCGGGCGCCAGCGCTCGGCCAGTTCCCGCGTCAGCGCCTCCACCGTCGCGCGCGCCGAGCCCGAGTGCGCCATGCCCGGCATGCCGTGGTGGGGCGACAGCGTCACGTTCACGACCGTGCCCGCGCCCGCCCGCTCCAGCGCCAGCTCGAACGCCGCCTCAGACATGTTCAGCATGCCTTCCACGTTCAGCCGCCACACCGCCCGCCAGCCCTTCGCCGCGATCAGCTCCGCCGGGCTGAAGAACTGGCCGCCCGCGTTGTTAACGAGCACGTCCAGGCGTCCGTGGCGCTCCAGCACCGTCTGCACCAGCGTGCGAGCCTGCGAGCGCTCGCGGATGTCGCCCGCCACCCAGTCCACCGCCGCGCTCTGACCGACCGCATCGTCAGCGCCAGCCGACGGGTCCGGCCCAGTCCCCGCGCCCAGCCCAACCGCCTCCCCCAGCTCCGCCGCCGCCTGCTCCAGCACGTCCGCGCGCCGCCCCGCGATCGTCACCGCCGCGCCGCAGCGCGCCAGCTCCAGCGCCGTCGCCTTGCCCAGGCCCGTGCCGCCGCCCGTCACCAGCGCCACGCGGCCGCTCAGCAGCCCCGGCGCGAACACCTCCGACTGCCTTCGCGCGCCCTCCATTCGCGCGATCATAGGCGTCCGTCGTCGGCGCCTGCAGCCGGCGTCTGTCCCCGAGCACCTTTAGGGTTCAGCGCGTGTCCCGCAGATCGCTGGTCTTTGTTACCGGGCTCACCGTCGGCGACTACCTGCTGTGGAACTGGTCGCTCAACGGCAACCACGACGTGCTCGCGCTCGTCTCCGGGCTCACGCTGCCGCCGCTCGCCGTCGTCTGCGTGTGGCTGCTCGCCCTCAGCGTCGCGCGGCTGATCGCGCGCTCCGCCTCCGCCTCGCGCTCAGCGCACCGTGGCGCCAGCGCCAGCGCCAGCGCCAGGGCCAGCGCCGGCGCCGGACAGGCGCGGCGTGCCCGGCGGGCCTCTGGCAAGGGACGCAGGCGCGCCGCTACCGTGGGTGGACGATCGCGCCAACCCGTCGCCATGAACGCCACACCCACGCAGGAGCCACCCGCCTCACCCACGCCGGCCGGGTCCAGCCCTCGCAAGCTCGCTGCCTGAGCGGTCCGTCGAGCCGGTGAGCGACCATCGCAGGCGCCCGCCCCTCGGCTCGTGGCGCGTCCGCGCCGCGCTCGCCGCGCTGCTCGTCGTGATCGTCGGCGCAGCCGCGCTCGGCATCCACCTCTACCAGCGCCAGCGCACCGGCAGCATCTACCACCCGCACGCGCGCTTCGTGCCGCAGCCCACCCCCACGCTGCCCACGCGCGGGCCAGCGCGCTTCGCGTGGCCCATCTACGGCTACACCCAGAGCCACACGCGCTTCTTCCCCGCGCCCAGCCGCGTGCGCCCGCCGTTCAAGCAGCTGTGGGTGCGCAACAGCCACACGCTGCTCGAGTTCCCGCCCGTCATCCACGGCGAAGACCTGTTCCAGCTCGGCGACGACGGCGTGCTCGACGCCATCGACAAGCGCAACGGACGGCTCGTGTGGTCGCGCGCGCTCGGGCGGCTGTCCGCGTCCTCGCCCGCAGTCACCGCCAACACCGTGTACGTCACCATCCTCTACAGCGGCCACCCGCACAGCCCCGGCCGCGTCGTCGCGCTCGACAGCGCCACCGGCGTCACGCGCTGGTGGCGCGCGCTGCCCAGCGGCAGCGAGTCATCGCCGCTGATCGACCACGGGCGCCTGTTCTTCGGCTCGCAGAACGGCACCGTGTACGCGCTCGACGACCGCACCGGCGCCACCGTGTGGACCTATCGCGCCGCCAGCGCCGTCAAGGCCAGTCCCACGCTCTCCGGCGGCGTGCTCTACTTCGGCGACTACTCCGGACGGCTGCAGGCCGTCTCCGAGCGCAGCGGGCGGCGGCTGTGGGTCAGCAAGTCCGAAGGCGCGCTGCTCGGCAGCGGCAACTTCTACTCCACCGCCGCCGTCGTCTACGGCCGCGTGTTCCTCGGCAACACCGACGGGCGCATCTACGCCTACGACGCCTCCAGCGGGCACCTCGACTGGGCCGTGCAGACCGGCGCCTACGTGTACTCCTCGCCCGCCGTCACCAACGCCCCCGGCCTCGGCCCCACGATCTACGCCGGCTCCTACGACGGCGACTTCTACGCGCTCAACGCCCGCTCCGGTCACGTCAGCTGGCGCTTCAACGCGCACGGGCGCATCTCCGGCTCCGCCACCATCCTCGGCGACGTCGTCTACTTCTCAGACCTCGCCCACCACCGCACCTACGGCCTCGGCATCTCCACCGGGCGCGTGCTGTTCCAAAAGCCCACCGGGGCGTTCGACCCCGTCGTCAGCGACGGCACCGACGTGTACCTCACCGGCGACACCGGGCTGTACGGGCTGCAGCCTACCGACCTCACGACGCGCCCCCCACACACGAGCCCCCCGACGAGAAAGCACGGCTGAGCGAGAAGCGCGCCGCCACCGTCGCCGTGCCGCCCGCGCGCAGCGTCACCCGCGTCCAGCCGCCCGGCGCCGGCGCCACGCAGCCCGCGCCGCGCGTCAGCGTCCAGTAGCGCGTGAAGCGCACGCGCACCATGAAGCTCCCGGCCCTGTCCGCGCTCAGCGTGAACGAGTCGTGCCCCAGCGCCGTCAGCCGTCCCGGCCCGCTCGCAAGCGGCGGCGCGCCCAGCACGCGGAACACGCGCCAGTGCGCGCTCGCGAACACCTCGCGCAGATACGGCAGGCCGGCGCGGATCAGCGTGCCCTCCTGCGCGCTCGAGGAGTCCAGCGGCACATCCGGCAGCGCCACGTACGACACCGCCTGTTCGCGCAGCCAGCGCTCGTACGCCGCCGCGGTCAGGCCGTGCGCCAACAGCACGCCGTCGTAGCGGGTCTCCAGCTGCTTCTCCCAGCCGCGCGCCAGCGACACCGTCGGCGCCAGCAGCGCCGCCTCCCAATGCGAGCGCGTCAGCGGCACCTCCACGCGCACCGGCGAGCCCGGTGGCGCCTGCACGCCCGCCAGGTAGCGCTCCAGCGGCGCGTAGTACGACGCGCTCGTCGCCTCGCCGCCCGCCACAGCCCGCGTCTCGCGCACCGGCCCCCACACCACCCACACCGCCATCCCGCACAGCGCCAGCGCCGCCACGGGCGACACGCGCATACGCGACAGCGCGCCCGTGCCCGTGCCCGCAGCCGCGCCCCTGCGCCGAGGCTCCGCCAGGCACGAGCACAACAGCAGCGGCCCCGCCAGCAGCACCGCGTAGCGCTCCACGTTGCTGCCGATCGGCGAGCGCACCGCCAGGCACGCCACACATGCCGCCAGGTACACCCAGCCGCCGATCCGCAACAGCCGGGCCGAGCGCGGCAGCGCCACCAGGAACGCCGCCACGACCGCCGCCGTCGCCGCGAACGACAGGATCGGATACGGCTCATAGCCGCCTTCCCCGAACAACGCCGCCGGGACCAGCACCACCACAGCCGCCGGGCCCGCCGCAACCAGCAGCGTCCGCGGCGAGCGTCGCGCCAGCGCCACCGACAGCGCCGCCAGCCCCAGCAGCGCGCCCGCCACCGGGCTCGCCGCCGCGCACAGCGCCGCCAGCGCGCCCGCCAGCCACCAGCGCTCGCGCGCCAGCGCCAGGCCCGTCGCCAGCGCCAGCGACACGCCCAGCGCGAACGTCAGGCGCCCGCTCCACACGTCGCCCAGCGCCGCCACCGCGAACAGCGCCGCGCCCCAGCGCGCGTGCTCGCCGTACGCCAGCCGCGCCAGACGCGCGAACAGCGCGCTCGACGCCAGCACGCACGCCGCCGCCAGCAGCCGCATGCCCAGCAGCGACGCCAGCGCCGGGTAGATCAGGCTGTAGCCCGGCAGCGCGTGGCCCGCGTACCAGTGCTCGTCCCACACCGCAAAGCCCAGCTCGCGAAACAGGCCCACGCGGTACACCTGCGCCGCCAGATCCGGCGTGCGCGGGTCCACCGCCAGCCACGCCGCCACCAGCGCCGACGTCCACAGCACCACGCCCAGCCACCACCGCGCCGGCGCCGAAGTAGCTGTGCTTCTCGCGGGCACGCCAAGATAATGACGGCCATGACCGCCGCCACCGCCCACAACGCACGCCGCCGCCGCGGCACGGCGGCGCTGATCGCCACCGCCATCTGCGCGGCGCTCGCGCTCGCCGGCTGTGGCACCAGCCACCCGGAGCCGATCCTCGCCGACGAGCTCGCCGAAGCACAGACGTTCCCGTACTACCGCGTCTACTGGGTCGGGCCCAGCTTCGACGGGAACACGCTCGCCGCGGCCGACGGCCTCAAGGGCTACCTGCCCACGATCGGCGACAGCGTCTACTACGGCGACTGCGTGCAGAGCAAAGGCATCTTCGGCGGCGGCACCTGCCAGCTGCCGCTGCAGGTCACCACCGTCGTCTACGTGCTGCACCTCAACGCCGCGCTCGGCAAGCAGCGCAACATCCTCGTGCGCGGCGTGCCCGCCACCGTCTACGACGAAGGCCAGGCGATCGAGATCTACACCGGCCGCGTCGCCATCGACGTGTTCTCCGACACGTTCGCGCACGCGCTGCAGGCCAGTGAACAGCTCTACCCGATCAACGCGCCCGGATCGTCCTCCGGCCCGCTGCCGCCGCCCGTGTTCTGCCCCGGCCTCTCCGGGCCAATCGGCTCGAGCGTCGCGCGCGTGCTCGCCGCGCTGCCGCGCCACATCTGCCAGCAGACCGCCGCCCAGCAGGCCTACACCAAGCGCATCACCGCACGCTAGCCAGGCGCCACCGGGGCCACCGGCTTGCCGATGTCGCGGCGCAGGCTCAGGAACGCCACCGAGCCGATCAGCGCCGGCAGCCACAGCGAGATCGCCCGGTACACCACCACCGCCGCGATCACCAGCGACGCCGGGCGCACGTCGAACAGCAGCAGCATCCCCACCAGGCCGCCTTCCACCGCCAGGAAGCCGCCCGGTACGGGGATCGAGTTCGCCAGCATGCCCACCAGGTAGGCCATCGCCACCACCCAGAACGTCGGCGCCGGGCCGAACGCCGCCAGGCACGCGTACAGCACCAGGTTGTCGAACAGCCAGTAGCCGAGCGCCCCCAGCAGCCGCCAGTCGTGCTCGCGCAGCAGCTGCAGCGCGTCCTGCACGCCGCCGCTCACCGCCGCCAGCGCCACCGCCACACGGCCGTGGCGCAGGCGCTGCGCCGCAGTCGCCCGCCGCGCCCACGACGCCAGCACCAGCGTCCCCGCGATCGTCGCCGCCGCCGCCAGCGCCGGCGCCAGCGTCAACAGCTCATCGCGCGAGCCCGCGATCACGCCCAGCCACATCGGGATCCCGATCACCACCACCGCGCCCACGTTCACCACGCTCGTCAGCACAAAGATCAACACCGAGCGCTTCGCGATCCGTTCCACCGACACACCCTTCGTGCGCAGCACCCACGCGCCCAGCGCGATGCCCGCCAGGCCGCTCACCGACACCACCGAGTTGACCGCCAGCTCCGCCAGCGACAGCCGCGAGCTGAGGCTGCGCCCCAGCCTGCCGAACACCAGCCCGAACAGCACCACGTAGCCCAGGCACGACAGCGCCTCGAGCCCCACCCCCGCCAGCACCCAGCCCATGTTCGCGTGCGCGATGCGGTCCGCCGCTTCGTCCAGGCCCGGCACGCCGATCAACAGCGCCGCCACCAGCGCGAAGAAGATCGCCAGGCTGATCAGGCTGTTGCGCAGCGTGCGCGACTGCGCCGCCATCACATTCGCGCCGTCCTCCAACTCCCTCTGCCCCGTGATGACGACCTCTCCCTTCGCGATTCTTAGCGTTCTCTTCACCGCCGCTTACCCCAGCCGGCGCCGATTTCCATCACGCTAGCCTCATACATGCGCTCTACCCGGCAGAGCCCCGCGCCAGCAGCGGCGCCCGGCAGCCCTGGCGGCGCTTCGATCATGGCCGAGCAAGCACGCATACTGGTCGTCGACGACGAGCCCGCCGTGCAGAACGCGCTCTATCGAGCGCTCACGCTCGAACACTATGACGTCACCAGCGCCCACGACGGGCACGAGGCGCTCGAGCGGCTGGGGACGGCCGCGCCCTACGAGGCGATCATCCTCGACATCGCAATGCCGCGCATCGACGGCCTCGACGTGTGCCGGCGGCTGCGCGAGGGCGGCGACAGCACGCCCGTGCTGATGCTCACCGCGCGCGGCGAGGTCGACGACCGCGTCGCCGGCCTCGACGCCGGCGCCGACGACTACCTCGTCAAGCCGTTCGCGCTGCGCGAGCTGCTCGCACGCGTGCGAGCGCTGCTGCGGCGCGCCGGCGAGGACGACGGCCAGGAGGAGTCGCTCGCGTTCGAGGACCTGCGCCTGGATCTGCGCGCGCACGAGGCTTGGCGCGGCGAGCGGCTGCTGTCGCTCACCCGCACCGAGTTCCTGCTGCTCGAGCTGTTCCTGCGCCACCCGCGCCAGGTGCTCACGCGCTCTGCCATCTTCGAGAGCGTGTGGGGCTATGACTTCGGCTCCAGCTCCAACTCGCTCGGCGTGTACATGGGCTACCTGCGCCGCAAGACCGAGGTCGGCGAGGAGCCGCGCCTGCTGCACACCGTGCGCGGCGTCGGCTACGTGCTGCGCACCGTGCCATGAGCTTCCGCAGGCGCATCACCATCGTGTCCGCCGCCGCCGTCGCGATCGCCGTCGTGCTCGCCGCGACCCTCACCTACGTGCTCACCTCCAACCAGCTGCACGGCCTCCTCGACACGCAGCTGCGCGAACGCGCGCGCGCTCGCAGCGAGCTGATCCGCGCCGGCGACGCCAAAGGCCTCGGCGGCGATGCCCTCCGGCGCCGCGCGCGACGCAACATCTTCAGCGGCCTCCCCCCCGGCCCCGACCAGGTGCGCGGCTACCAGCAGATGATCAACGCCAAGGGCTCCATCCTCGTGCGCTCCGCCCAGCGCGTGTCGCTGCCCGTCGACGCCGCCACGCGCGCGCTCGCCGCGCACGGCGGCAAGCCGGTCTTCCGCGACGCCACCGTCAACGGCATCCACCTGCGCGTGCTCGCCGAGTCGCTCAGCAAGGGGCAGGCCGTGCAGTTCGCGCAGCCGCTCACCGAAGTCGACAGCCTGCTCGAACGGCTGCGGCTGATCCTCGCGCTGCTCGTCGTCGGCGGCATCGCGCTCGCCGCCGTGCTCGGGCGGCTCGTCGCCGGCGCCGCCGTGCAGCCGCTCAAGCGGCTCACCAACGCCGCCGAGCACGTCGCGCTCACGCGCGACCTCAGCGGGCGCATCGAGCCCTCCGGCGACGACGAGCTCGGGCGGCTCGCCCGCAGCTTCAACGCCATGCTCGACGCGCTCGGGCACTCCATCAACGCGCTCGACGCCTCCGTGCACGCGCAGCGCCAGCTCGTTGCCGACGCCTCGCACGAGCTGCGCACCCCCGTCACCAGCCTGCGCACCAACATCGAGATCCTCCAGCAGCAGGGCCAGGACATGGACCCCGAGGACAGCAGCCGGCTGCTCAGCGACGTCGTGCAGCAGATCGAGGAGCTCACGCTGCTGATGAACGACCTCATCGACCTCGCCCGCGGCGAGGAGCCGCGCGCCGGCGCCGAGGAGCTACGCCTGGACCTGCTCGTCGGCGAGGTGCTCGAGCGCGCCCGCCGGCACGCGCCCGCCACGCCGCTGCACGCCCAGCTGCAGCCCACGCTGCTCACCGGCGTGCCCGCGCGGCTCGAGCGCGCCATCGGCAACCTGATCGACAACGCCGTCAAGTACAGCCCGCCCGGCGAGCCCGTCGAGATCCGCCTCCAGGACGGCGAGCTGTCCGTGCGCGACCACGGGCCCGGCATCTCCGACGAGGACCTGCCCTACATCTTCGACCGCTTCTACCGCGGCGCCGAGGCGCGCGGGCGCCCCGGCTCGGGGCTCGGGCTCGCAATCGTGCAGCAGGTCGCCGTCCAGCAGGGCGGCAGCGTGACCGCCGGCGCCGCGCCCGGCGGCGGCACGCTCATGCGGCTGCAGCTGCCCGGCACCGAGGCGCTCGAGGATGTCGAAGCAGACGGCGATCGCGGCGCCGGCGACCTCCACGGCTCAGCCGTCGACGGCCACCGCCCGGTCGCCGACGGCCAGCGCGCGCCCGTCTAGGACCGCGCCCGCGCCCGCAGCGCCGCCTCGCGAAAGCGCGCCGGGGACAGGCCGTAGCGGCGGCGAAACGCGCACGCGAAGTGCGTGCCGTACGAGTAGCCCACGAGGCGCGCCACCTGCTCGACCGACAGCGAGCGCTGCTCCACCAGCAGCTGCGCCGCAACGGACATCCGCCGCGCGAGCAGATCCTCGCTAAACGTCGTCCCGCCGAACTGCTCGAACGCGCGCTGCATCTGCCGTGGCGAGCTGCCCAGGCGGCGTGCCACCAGCTCCAGCGTCAGCTCCCGCCGGTAGTGGCGGACGATCACCACCCGCGCCAGCAGGTACAGCCGCTGCCTCGCAGCCATCGTCTCGGGGCGCATGCACACCCGTCCGACCGCGCAGCCCCAGCGTGACAGCCGGCCACACCGCGTGCGCCCGCCGGCAGCGTCACATCGCGGTGCTGTCCGCCGACCCGTCGCGGATCTGCGCCAGCAGGCCCTCGCACGCCGCCTGCACCAGCTCGAACACCTCCTTGAACCCATCCGCGCCGCCGTAGTAGGGGTCTGGCACGTCCAGCTCCCCGCCCTCCGGGTCGAACTCGCGCAGCAGCCGCACCTTCGCGCGCTGCTCCTCGTCCGCCGCCATCCTGCGCAGCTCGCTCGCGTTCTCGCCATCCATCGCCAGCAGCAGGTCGAAGTCGTCGAAGTCCTCCGCGCGCACCTGGCGCGCGCGGCCCTCCAGCGTCACGCCGTGCGCCAGCGCCGCCGCCGTCGCGCGCTCGTCCGGCGCGCTGCCCACGTGCCACGCGCCCGTGCCCGCCGATTCCAGCTGCACCAGGTGCTCCAGCCGCTCGCGCGCCACCAGCGCGCGCATCACGCCCTCCGCCGTCGGCGAACGGCAGATGTTGCCCAGGCACACGAACAGCACCCGCGTCGCCGCGCCGTCATCGCGAGCTTCGATCGCAGCGCCATCCTCGCCGGCGCCGGAGGCGCCCATCTAATCCTCTCCCAACTCGAGCACCGCCAGGAACGCCTCCTGCGGCACCTCCACGCGCCCCACCTGCTTCATCCGCTTCTTGCCCTCCTTCTGCTTCTCCAGCAGCTTTTTCTTGCGCGTGATGTCGCCGCCGTAGCAGCCCGCGATCACGTCCTTGCGGAACGCCTTCACCGTCTCGCGCGCGATCACGTGCGCGCCGATCGCCGCCTGGATCGGCACGTCGTACTGCTGGCGCGGGATCCGCTTGCGCAGCTTCTCCGTCAGCGTGCGCCCCATCTCATACGCCTTCTCGCGGTGCACCACCATCGACAGCGCATCCACCGTGTCGCCCGCCAGCAGCACGTCCAGCTTCACCAGATCCGACGGCTTCATGCCGCTGATCTCGTAGTCCAGCGACGCGTAGCCGCGCGTGCGCGACTTCAGCTGGTCGAAGAAGTCCAGCACGATTTCCGCCAGCGGCAGCTCGTACGTCATCTGCACGCGCTCCGGCGACAGGTAGTGCATCCCCGTGTGCTCGCCGCGGCGCTCCTGGCACAGGCCCATCACCGCGCCCACGAACTCTTTCGGCGCGATCACCGACGCCGTGATGAACGGCTCGCGGATCTCCTCGATCGTGCCCGGATCCGGCATGTCCGACGGGTTATGCACCTCCAGCTCCTCGCCGTTCGTCAGCGTCACGTCGAACTCAACCGACGGCATCGTCGCCAACAGCTCCAGGTCGTACTCGCGTTCGAGGCGCTCTTTGACGATGTCCATGTGCAGGAGGCCCAGGAAGCCGCAGCGGAAGCCGAAGCCCAGCGCGTCCGAGGTCTCCGGCTCCCACGACAGCGCCGCGTCGTTCAGCACCAGCTTCTCCAGCGCGTCGCGCAGGTCCGGGTAGTCGTCCGAGTCGATCGGGAACAGGCCGCAGAAGACCATCGGTTTGACCTCCCGGTAGCCCGGCAGCGGCTCGCTCGCTTCGCCGGGGTGGCCCTGCGCGGCCGAGCCGCCGGCCTTCGCGCGCGTCGTCAGCGTGTCTCCCACGCGCAGCAGCGTCACGTCCTTCAGGCCCGTGATCAGGTAGCCCACCTCGCCCGCCGCCAGCTGGTCCGTCGGCATCATCTGCGGGCTGAAGAAGCCGATGTCGTCGATGTCCGCCTCCGTGCCGGTCGCCATCGCGCGGATCGGCTCGCCCTTGCGGAACACGCCGTCCACCACCCTGATGTACGCGATCACGCCGCGGTACTGGTCGAACTCCGAGTCGAAGATCAGCGCCCGCGCCGGACCGTCCGGGTCGCCCGCCGGCGGCGGCACGCGCGCCACCAGCTCCTCCAGCACCTCTCCCACGCCCGCGCCCGTCTTGCCGCTGATCTTCAGGATCGACTCCGGCGGCTCGCCAATCAGCTCCGACACTTCGCCCGCCACCCGCTCCGGCTCCGCGCCCGGCAGATCGATCTTGTTCAGGCACGGGATCAGCTCCAGGCCCGCATCCACCGCCAGGTACGTGTTCGCCACCGTCTGCGCCTCCACCCCCTGCGACGCGTCCACCACCAGCAGCGCGCCCTCGCACGCCGCCAGCGAGCGCGACACCTCGTACGTGAAGTCCACGTGGCCCGGCGTGTCGATCAGGTGCAGCTGATAGGTCTCGCCGTCCTTCGCCGTGAAGAACACGCGCACCGCCTGCGCCTTGATCGTGATCCCGCGCTCGCGCTCCAGGTCCATCGAGTCCAGCAGTTGCGCGCGCATCTCGCGCGCTTCCACCGTGTGCGTCAGCTCCAGGATGCGATCCGCCAGCGTCGACTTGCCATGGTCGATGTGCGCGATGATCGAGAAGTTGCGGATGTGCGCCTGGTCCATCGTCGGCTACAGCGTAGATGGCGCCGGCCCCCGTGCGGAGACCCGCTAGCGTTGTACGTCCGGCGGATCGCCAACCCGACAAGGACTCATTCAGCCGCGGCAACGCGCCACGCGCAAGCGTGGCGGCCTGTCCAGGTGTCGGGAGTGTTAAGCCGCCCAGGCGAAACACACAGTCCTGGGACGTATGTAGTAAGCGGCGATCCATGTTCGGGCGCAAGCCGGGTGGGCCTTGGTCCACCCGGCCTCTGCTCGGCTATGCGCGTCCCAGCCGCGCGCGGATCATGCCGCTCACCTGGTGCGCCTCGGGGATGCGCATGATCAGCACCGCGCGCACGTACACGAGCAGGCCCGCGCCCGCGGCGGCGCCCACGCTCACGATCTGCGCCGGCAGCGACGCGCCGATCAGGTCGTCGAGCAGCCGCCACACGACCCACGACACGCCCGCCAGCAGCCCCGAGGCGACGAGGATGCGCACCGTGATCATCGTCGTGTGCGCGCCCTCCAGGCGGCCGTTGAGGCCCGTGCGCAGGCGGTAGAACTGCAGCGCCGTCATCACGATGTTGGCGACGATCGTGCCGATGATCAGGCCCGCGATGCCTAGCGGCTTGTACAGGGCGACGCTGACGATGATGTCCACGACGATGTTCATCGCGGCGAGGCTCGTCGGGATCCACGGACGCTGCACCGCGAAGAACGTGCGCGTCAGCAACAGGTTCAGGCCGCCGAACGGCAGGCTGAACGCGAACCAGAACAGCGCGATCGCGACGAGATGGGTCGATTCGGCGTTGAATTCCCCGCGCTGGAACACCAGCCGCACGATCGGGGTCGGCAGCACCGCCATGAACGCCGCCGCGGGGATCAGCAGCAGGTTGATCTGGCGCATGCCGCTGCCCACCGCGCGGCGCATCGCTGTCGGTTCCCTGCCGGAGGCCATGCGGCTGAGCGTCGGGAACAGCACCGTGGCGACCGCCACGCTGAAGATGCCCTGCGGCAGCATGTAGATGCGAAACGCGTTGTTGATCGCGCTCGGCGCGTGTTCGGAGACGAGGCTGCCCATCGCCGCGTTGATCAGCTGGTCCAGGTTGACGATCCCCAGGCCCAGCATCACTGGCAGCATCAGCGCGAACACGTGCCTGACCCGCGGGTCGTGCCAGTCGATGTGCACGCGCAGGCGAAAGTCGATGCGGCTGAGCGCCGCGAACGCCATCAGCACCTGCACGACCGTCGCCGCGAGCACGCCGATCGCGAACGCGTAGATCTTGTCTTCGCCGTGGAAGCGCGGCGCGAGCACGACCAGCAGCA
Source organism: Solirubrobacteraceae bacterium (assembly GCA_035483595.1). Taxonomy (GTDB): domain Bacteria; phylum Actinomycetota; class Thermoleophilia; order Solirubrobacterales; family Solirubrobacteraceae; genus Palsa-744. The sequence continues at coordinate 101,505 of DATHPU010000021.1, read as the reverse complement.
CGATGATCACGAGGTTCCACACCGCCGGCGACAGCGCCGGGATCGTGAAGTGGTCGTAGGACTGCAGTACGCCCACCAGCAGCCCGTTCAAGCCCAGCAGCAGGATCACCGGGAACAGCACCCGCGAGAGGCCCACCGTGAGCTCGTTCAGAGAGTGGCTGAACGTCGAGCCGATGAACAGCGGCATCACGAGGCCCGCCGCGAGAACGAACACGGCCGTGATCGCGCCGAGCCCGATCAGCATGATCCAGAACAGCGTCGAGGCCAGCCGCACCGCCTCATTCCGGCGCCCCTTCTGCAGCAGATCCGTGAACACCGGCACGAACGCCGCCGACAGCGCCGACTGGGCGAACAGCTGCGCGATGTAGTTCGGCACCTGGTAGGCGATCGCGAACGCAGACGCGAAGCCCGACGTGCCGAAGTAGCCCGCGAACACCACTTCCCGCAGCAGCCCCACGACCCGCGAGATGCCCGTCAGGAACGAGAAGATCGCGGTGTTGCGCGCCACGCGGGTGCCGTGGCCGCCGCCGCTCGGCGGGGCGGGAACGACAGGCTCCTCGCGGAAGGCTTCTGCACTGGCTGTCAAGGGCGCTATAGTACGGCGCTCTGCGGCACGTCCGGGCTGTTCCCTGGCGCTTCGCAGCACGAGCCATGGCCAACATCCACTCCCAGAAGAAGCGGATCCTGCGCTCCGAGCGCGAGCGTCTGGAGAACCGCCGCTACACGTCCACGATCAAGACGTACTTCCGCAGTCTGGAGTCACTGGTGGAGGGCGGCGACAAGCCCACGGCCGAGACCACCCACCGCGAGCTCGTCAGCACGATCGACAAGGCCGTCAAGCGCGGCGCGATGCACAAGAACACGGGCGCACGCAAGAAGTCCCGCGCCGCTCGCACGCTCGCCAGCAGCAGCAAGTAGCTCCGCCGGCGGCCTGAGCGGCCGGCTCCTCCCGAGTTTGTGCGTCGGCCCTACGAGCCGATGCTCTCGATCGCGTGCAGCGCGAGCGTGTCCTCGGAGAGCGGCGCGAGCGCTGTGCGGCTGCTCGTGAGCGGCGCGCCGCCAGACGCTGCCGCCCTGGCACCCCGGACGAGCCAGCACAGCCGCACATGGCGCTGCCATTGCGCAATCCCTCCAGCCTCGTGAGGCCGTAGCGCTTCCACACATCGGAGGCTCGTGTGTGGCACATGATATGTTCCCGCGTATCGTACCGTCCCGACTACCGGGACCTTGATTGTCAACCTGGTGCAGAAGCCGGCCAAGCCGCCCCAGTGACCCTCTACGCCGTAAGGAAAGGAGCTGCAACGCTCATGAGAAGAGCTCTGATGCTCGTCGTTCCTTCGTTGCTGACCCTCGTGCTGGCAAGTAACGCCGCGGCTGCCACCGCCGAAGGTCAAGCCGAAGCTGCTTCTGCCTGGAACTCGCCTGCCAGTATCGCAACGGCTGCCAAGGTGATAGGAGTATCCACGACCCAAGCGGCGGAAGACCTCGCCCTACAACACGAAGCACGTCAGACCATCACGGAACTGATGGAAGCCGGGGACCACGTGTGGTTTGACAACACGACCGCCTCGATCCACGTCTATGGTCCGACCACGTCTGTTGCTGTCGCCCCGTCAATAGCCGGCCACATCGTTCACGATGCGACGTTGCATGTCTTTCCAGCCCAGAACGTCGAAGCGACCGCGGACAGCTGTGGCACGTCAAGGTCTTCCGAAGAGTACTGCTCGCCGCTGGAGGCTGGCGTGAAGATACACCATCAGAGCGGCGCCATCAATAGTGAATGCACCGCCGGATTTATGGTCCGGCCCTACGGGAATGACGGGGTCGAGTACATGCTCAGTGCCGGGCACTGCAACATCTGGGGGACCACGTTCTTCGAAAACCCATACACATCGGACACCTGGCCCGGCCTCAAAGGCTGCACGATGGGTCCATGGACGCGCGGCGACTCCCCCTGGTCAGGGTATGACGCGTCCATTACGGAAATAACTGGATGCGAAGGGGTAATTCCTTATATACACAATTGGGAAACCGGCGTTAACACTCATCAGGAAGGCGCCACTAACTCGCAATACGTGGGTGAATACGTCTGTCACTGGGGGATTACAAGTCTTCACCAGTGCGGAACTGATGTCGCTGCGAACGTCGAAACCAAAATCAACTATGAAGATTCCGGATCAGGAAAATGGTGGATTAAAGAAACAGACCAAGTTTGTGGTTACGCCGCGGAAGGCGACAGTGGCGGGCCTGTCACCAGTGGCGTCTACCAGGGTGATGCTACTGGTATCCTGCTCGGCGCCGGTCCCCGTCAGAGCTGTGGTGGCGACGACACATTTTGGGTCGAACAGCGCATATTTGCTGCCCTTGGCCTATTCGATGTCTACGTCGCATCCTCGTAGGCTCAAGCCGCTGATCCGACATCTACGTGAGGGGCCAGTACGCCCCTCACGTAGTGCCGCCAGCGAAGTCAGTGACGGCTATTGACGCTCCGCGGTGAAACAATCTGAAACGCTGCGATTGCGATGCTGGGTGAAGTGCTGGCGGAGCTTACACTGGCCTCGGCCCGATACGAGCCGGCCGCCAGTACCCGCGAACCCACTCGTCCCGCGAAGGTGAAGCTGTTGCTCCCCGGCATACCTGCACGCACAAGCGCCCCGACTTTCCGCAAGGCATTGCAGCGCACATGAAGCAACAGAGAACTCGGGCTCGCCTTGCTCTTGCGCCTCAATCTACCGACGAGGAGCGCCTTACGAGTCGCCGCAGTGGCGGGCAGACAGACTCCCCGGGCATCATGCAAGCCGGGCACCACCTCGCCGATCGTGATCGTCACGGCGTCTGGGCCGGAAAGCGTGTAGCTGATTGTCGAGTTCCACGCTACCCCGCGCCCCGGCCTCGTACTCTCCGCCGTGTCGCGGATACGCGTGCCGCCGCCGACAGCAAACACGGCTGGGGAGAAGGAGAACGCTGAGAGACTCACGGGTGGCGAAGCACTTCCATGCGGAGGAGATGGTGACCCAGGGGAGGTCGTTATTTTGTAGTCTGCGAATGCCACGGGCGGTACTGTCACCGACTCGCCCGGCGCGTTACATTCACTCGCGACCGGCGCGTAGACGGCGTCGCCGCTGTAGCTGGCGGTGAACATGTAGATCTCTTCTTCGCCTTCCGGTGGGAAGAACGCGTTCGATGTGGCGCTTGTGCCTGCTGCGTCCACCGGATTGGTCGAGGTGTACTCCGGTGCCCCTACGCAGCTCCCCGGTCCATACACGTATGGGTAAGTGATCGGCCCGTAAACATTGAAGGTCACGGTGCCGGTCGGTGCCGGTGAGCCCTGGGGAAGCCCCGAGAGCGTCGCCGTATCGAAGAACCGCGATTTGGCGCCAACACCAACCCCATCCACGAAAGACGTCTGAGTGCTGATAGTGAGCGTCACCGGACTTCCGGCCAGTGCCGACCCAGCGCCAACGAGCAGCGTAAAGCCCGCCGCCAGTGCGCTTGCAAGAACCAGCATTCGGCGCGACCCTAGACGCCCGATATTCATATGCATGGCCTAGTTCCTCCTGGCAGCCAGTTCATTAGCCTAGTTTGACGGATTCTAACACGCGGAGTGCGGGACATTGGCCAGCGACGGCTGGGCTGCGCCACTCGCTCTACCGGCCTCCGTACCAACGGCGAGCCGAGCGCCTTTACGCCGTGATCGTCTCGACCGCGTGCAGCGCGAGCGTGTCCTCGGAGAGCGGCGCGAGCGCGGTGCGGCTGCTCGTGAGCGGCGCGCCGCCGCGCGTGTCGAGCTCGAGGTCGGCGAGCGCGGCGAGCGCGGCGTGCAGGCGCTCGAGGTCGGTGCGGGCGACGTCGGCGACGAACCGCTCGGCGGCGCGCGCGGGCATGCGCAGGCCGCGCTTGATCTCGGCGACGGACTCGCCGGCCTGCAGGCGCAGCGCCACGGCGACGGCGTCGCGCAGCCGCTGGGCCATCAGGTAGGTGAGGCCGGACACGCGCTCGCCCTGCTCGCGCAGGCGCAGGTAGGAGAGGGTGGCCTCGCGGGCGTCGGCGCCCACGAGCGCGTCGGCGAGCGCGTATGCGCGCCACTCGGTGGAGTGCGCGGCGCGGCGTTCGATGTCCTCGACGCCGATCGTGCCGTGCCCGTCGCCTTCCAGCGCGAGCTTCTCCAGCTCGCGCAGCAGCCGCTGCTGGCGCTCTCCGACCTGCGCGACGAGCGTCTTGGCGGCGGCGGCGTCGAGCGGGATGCCGAGGCGGCTGGCCTGCTCGCGCGCCCACTTGGCGAGCTCCCACGACTTGACGGTGGCCTGCTCGACGATCTGGCCGCCGGCCTTCTTGACGAGCTTGTGCAGCGCGGCGGGCGCCTTGGCGCGCGCCTCCTCGCGGGCGAAGATCGCGAGCGTGGTCTCGGGCGGGACCTCGGCGAGCGCGGCGGCGAGGTGCTTGGCGATGTCGGCCTCGCGCCAGCGCTCTGCGCCTTCGACGATGATCACGCGCCAGCCCATGGCGAGCGTCATCGCGGCGAGCGCGTCGGCGACGCCGGCGGGCGTGGCGGCGTCGCCCTCGAGCAGCTCGATGCTGGCGCCGCCGCCCTCCTGGCGTTCGACGAGCGCGCGCAGCCCCGCGCGGCGCTCGGCGACGGCGCCGTGGTCGTCGCCATGGATCAGGTAGGCGGGCTTGAGGTCGGGCACAGGCGCGAGTCTCTCACGCCCGCTCCCGGAAGAGCCGCTCGCGGGCGCCGTCTACCGGACGACGAGGTTTACTAGCTTGCCCGGCACCACGATTTCCTTGACGATCTGCTTGCCGTCGACGTGCGCCATGACGTTGGGCGCGGCGCGACACAGGTCCTTGAGCGCGTCGGGGCTGGCGTCGGCGCTGGCCTGCACGCGGTCGCGCACCTTGCCGTTGACCTGGCACACGAGCTCGTAGGAGTCGCGCTCGAGCAGCGCCTCCTCGGCCTGCGGCCACGGCTCTTCCCACACGCGCCGGCCGGTGAGCAGCGAGTACGCGTCGGCGCTGACGTGCGGCGCGAACGGGAACAGCAGCGAGGCGGCAGTGGCGAGCGCGAAGCGCTGGGTGTCGAGCCCGGCTGAGTCGCGCAGGCGCGAGCAGTCGTTGAGCAGCTCCATGACAGCGGCGATGGCGGTGTTGAAGGCGAAGCGGCGCAGGTCGCCGCTGACCTTGTCGATCGCCCAGTGCGTCTTTCGCAGCAGCGCGAGGTCGTCGCCCTCGGGCGCGGCGGGAAGCGGCAGCTCCGCCTCCCCGTGCGGGGACGATGCTGGCGACGTGGCGTCGAGCGGCCCGCCGGCCTGCTCTGCGGTCTCGGCGGCGAGCCGCCATAGCCGCGAGAGGAAGCGGTGCACACCGTCGACGCCCTCGTCGGCCCAGTCGGCGTCCTGGTCGGGCGGGCCGACGAACAGGATGTAGGCGCGGGCGGTGTCGGCGCCGACGCGCTCGATGATGGACGCGGGCGAGACGACGTTGCCCTTGGACTTGCTCATCTTGGAGCCGTCCTTGGTGACCATGCCCTGCGTGAACAGCGCCTGGAAGGGCTCCTGGAAGTCGAGGTGCCCGAGGTCGGCGAGCGCCTTGGTGAAGAAGCGCGCGTACATGAGGTGCAGGATGGCGTGCTCGACGCCGCCGATGTACTGGTCGACGGGCATCCATTCGCGCAGCACCGCGGGGTCCCATGCGGCGCGGTCGTTGCGCGCGTCGCAGTAGCGCAGGAAGTACCAGGAGGAGTCGACGAACGTGTCCATGGTGTCGGTCTCGCGCCGGGCGGCGCCGCCGCACTGCGGGCAGGTGGTGTTGACCCAGTCCTCGGCGGCGGCTAGCGGCGAGCGGCCTTTGGGCGTGTAGTCCTCGATGTCGGGCAGCTCGACGGGGAGCTGGTCGTCGGGCACGGGCACCATGCCGCAGTCATCGCAGTAGAGGATGGGGATGGGCGCGCCCCAGTAGCGCTGGCGCGAGACGAGCCAGTCGCGCAGGCGGTAGTTGACGGAGGCGTGGCCCTTGCCTTCGCGGTCGAGCCACGCGACGATGGCGCCGAGCGCGTCGCGGTTGGGCAGGCCGTCAAAGTCGGCGGGCGCGTTGATCAGGAAGCCGTCGCCGGTGTACGGCAGGCCGTCCTCGCCGGGGGCGGCCTCGACGGTGTCGAGCGCCTGGTCCGGGGCGATCACGCGCCTGATGGGCAGGTCGAAGGCGCGCGCGAACGCGTGGTCGCGCTCGTCGTGGCCGGGCACGGCCATGATGGCGCCGGTGCCGTACTCCATGAGCACGTAGTCGGCGACGTACATGGGAATCTGCTCGCCGTTGACGGGGTTGGTGACGGTGCGCCCGAGCGGCACGCCGGTCTTGGGCTTGTCGGCGTTGCCTCGCTCCTCGTTGGTCTCGGTGAGCGCGTGGATGACGTAGTCGTGCACGGCCTGCTCGTACTGGGTGCCGCGCGCGAGGCGCATGACGTCGGGGTGCTCGGGGGCCATGACGAAGAAGGTGGCGCCGAACAGCGTGTCGGGGCGGGTGGTGAAGACGGGGTAGTCGACGTCGAGCGCATCGCAGCGGAACGTCACCTCGGCGCCTTCGCTGCGCCCGATCCAGTTGCGCTGCATGGTCTTGACGTGCTCGGGCCACTCGATCTGGTCGAGGTCGCTGAGCAGCCGCTCGGCATAGTCGGTGATGCGCAGGAACCACTGCTCGAGCTGCTTGACTTCGACGATCGCGCCGCAGCGCTCGCAGCGCCCGTCGGCGTCGACCTGCTCGTTGGCGAGCACGGTCTGGTCTTTGGGGCACCACTTGACGGCGGCCTCCTTGCGGTAGGCGAGGCCGGCGCGGAACAGCTCGAGGAAGATCCACTGCGTCCAGCGGTAGTAGGACGGTTCGCACGTGGCGAGCTCGCGCGACCAGTCGATGGAGATGCCCCACGCGCGGAACTGGCGCTGGAAGGAGGCGATCGACTCGGCGGTGGAGTCGCGCGGGTGCACGCCCGTTTTGATGGCGTGGTTCTCTGCCGGCAGGCCGAAGGCGTCGTAGCCCATAGGGTGCAGCACGCGCGCGCCGAGGCGGCGGTGGAAGTGGGCAATGGCGTCGCCGACGGCGTAGCACTTGAGGTGGCCGATGTGCGGCTCGCCGCTGGGGTAGGGCAGCATCTCGAGCACGTAGGAGTTGGACGCGCGGCCACCGCCGTGCGCACCGGCACCGCCGACGCCAGCGGCGCGGCCGTCGCGCGGGTCGGCGGCGGCCTCGTTGACGACCTCCCAGGTGCGCTCCTGCGCCCACATGGCCTGCCAGCGGGGCTCGATCTCGTGCGGGTCGTAGCGGTGCTCTGCCATTGGTGGTGGCAGGTTAGCGGGCGGCCTGGGACGGAACGCGCCGGCCGCCCGCCGGCACGATCACCGCGGCGTGGCGAGCGCCTCGTCGAAGCGGCTGCGGGCGCGCAACAGCTCGACTATCGCTTTTGGCGCCTTGTGCGGCGAGCCGGCGTCGAACGGCGGCTGCGGGTCGTACTCGATGCCGAGCTGGATCGCCTGCGCGACGGTGTCGCCGGCGATGCGCGCGGCGAGCGTGAGCGCCATGTCGATGCCGGCGGAGACGCCGGCGGCGGTGACGAGCTTGCCGTCGAAGACGACGCGCTCGGACACCGCCTCGGCGCCGAGGCGGCGCAGCTCGTCCATGGCGAGCCAGTGGCCGGTGGCGCGCTTGCCGTCGAGCAGCCCGGCGGCGGCGAGGATCAGCGAGCCGGTGCACACGGACGTGGTCCAGGTGCTCGTGCGGTCGACCTCCCTGAGCCATTCGAGCACGACGCCGCCGGCACGCTGCGTGACCTCGCCGGGCCCGCCTGGCACGAGCACGATGTCAGGCTGCCCGGCCTGCTCGAGGGAGCGCTCGACGAGCAGCGTGAGCATGCCGTTGTCGGTGCGCACGGGTCCGGGCTCGACGGCGACGAACGTGACGGTGGCGCCGGGCAGCCGGCTGAGCACCTCGTACGGTCCGATGGCGTCGAGCGCTGTGAACTTGTCGTAGAGGACGATGGCGACGTTCATGTGACTGTCTCCTTTTTCGATTGGGAGTGCGCGGTGGCGGAACGGGGCTGCTGGCGTGGCGCGGAGGCTGGCTCGTGATCGGGCGCGACGTGCGCGTGGAAGCGCCGGCGGTACTCGGCGGGGCCGACGTGCAGCGTGCGCAGGAACGCGCGGCGCAGCGTCTCGGGCGTGCGGAAGCCGCACCGGGCGGCGACGGCGGCGATCGGCTGGCGGGTGTCCTCCAGGAGCCGGCGCGCGGCCTCGAGGCGCACGAGCTCGACGTGGCGCGCGGGCGTGACGCCGGTCTCGGCGCGGAACGCGCGCGCGAAGTGGCGCGGGCTCATGTGCGCGCGGGCGGCCATGGCCTCGACGGAGTGGTCGCCGGCGACGTCCTCGAGCACGGCGCGCTGGATCTCGCGCAGCGGCTCGCGCGCGGCGCGCTGCGCGGCAAGCGTGGCGCTGAACTGCGACTGGCTGCCGGGGCGGCGCAGGAACAGCACGAGCTGGCGCGCGATGGCGAGCGCGAGCTCGCGGTCGAGGTCCTGCTCGACGAGTGCGAGCGCGAGGTCCATGCCGGCGGTGACGCCGGCGGAGGTCCAGGTGGAGCCGTCGCGCACGTAGATGGGCTCGGGGTCGACGCGCACTTGCGGGTACTGGCGCTGGAGCCTGTTTGCCCACGCCCAGTGGGTGGTGGCGCGGCGGCCGTCGAGCAGGCCGGCGCGCGCGAGCACGAACGCGCCGGTGCACACGGACGCGGTGCGCCTGGCGTTGCGGGCGGCGCCCTGCAGCCACTTGATCAGCTCGGCGTCCTCGGCGGCGTGGGCATGGCCGGGGCCGCCGGCGACAATCAGCGTGTCGATCCAGCGCGGCGCGCTGGCGAGGGCCGCGTGCGGCGCGATGGCGAGGCCGCTGGAGGTGGTGAGCGGCTGCCCGTCGCGGGAGAGCACCTGCACGTGGTAGCCGCGGTCGCGACGGCCGGTGGCCTCGATGATGCGCTGCGCGGTGGCGAACACCTCGAGCGGGCCGGTGACGTCGAGGCTCTGCACGTCGGGGTAGGCGACGATGGCGACGAGGCGCGGCTTGTGTGCGTCTGGCATGCCTCGATCATGGACCACTCGCCACGTGTCCTCAAGGACATATTTCCAACGATCTCTGCCACCGTCTCCCCGGGCGAGTGCAAACGCCTGGCTCCGGTTGCCAGTGATAGCGAGAAAGCCGCGGCCGAACGTGGACGTGTCGCCGCACGGCGCTTTACGATGGCGTGATGCTGAGGAGTCGGGGTCGGGATCAGGTTCAGGACGCTGAGCAGCTCCCGTACGAGGAGGAGCAGCCGACGGACCACGGCCCGGACACGCTGGACGCGGCGCCGGGGCGCGTGGCGAACATCGTGGGCGCGGCGGAACGCGCGTCGCTGGAGCTGCGCGAGCAGGCGGAGGCGCGCGTGCGCGAGCGGATCGCGGAGGCGGACCGCGCGGCGGAGAACCGCGTGCAGGCGGCTGAGGAAGAGGCGGACGAGCTGCTGGACGCGGCGCGCGCGCAGGCGCAGGACACGGCGCGCGACGCGCAGTCCGCGGCCGCGGAGCTGCGCCGCGAGGCGGGACGCGACCGCGAGGAAGCGGGACGCACGCTGGAGCAGGCGCGCGAAGACGCGGCGCACACGGTGGAGCAGGCGCGCGAGCAGTCGGCGCGCACGCTGGAGCGCGCGAGCGAGCAGGCGGAGCGGGTGCTGGCGGAGGCGCGCGACGAGTCCGAGCAGATGTGGGCGGCGGTGCACCAGGAGTCAGAGCGCGTGCGCGTGGCGGCGCGCGAGGAGTCCGAACAGCTGCGCGCGAGCGCGCAGGCGGAGTCGGAGCGGCTGTTGGAGGGCTCGCGCAGGGAGGCGGAGCGGCTGACGAACGAAGTGCGCGAGCAGACGGAGGGCATGCTGGCGGCGGCGCGTGAGGAGGCTGCACGCGTGCACGCGGAGGCGGACGAGGCGGCGAAGGAGACGCGGGCGAAGGCGCGCCTTGAAGCGCGCGAGATAACGAGCGAGGCGCACGTGGTGGCGCGCGACATCCTCGGCGAGGGCACTGAGGTGTCGCGCAACCTGCGCGAGCTGTCGACGTCGCTGCGCAACAACGCGGAGCGCCTGATCCGCGACGTGCGCCTGACGCACGGCGGCATGACCGCGCGCCTGGACCAGGTCACCACGGGCGGCGGCGACGAGCGCGAACCGCCGGAGGCGCCGCAGCCGCGCGGCCGGCGCCGGCCCTCCGCTCCCCCGGCCCCCAGCGACGATCTGGACGTGCCGGAGTTCATCCCGCGGGGGTAGGAAGCACCGGGTACGACCTCATGTTCGATCTCGATCCAGAGCTGCTGCGCGTTCAGTGCAAGCTCGCACGGCGGCGATCCGGCGTGCTCCACGTGAGGCTCCATACGAATCGCCGACCGTCCGTAGCCTGGGCGGCTACAATTCTTGAGGTGATCCTGGGGCTATAGCTCAGCTGGGAGAGCGCCGCCATGGCATGGCGGAGGCCGTCGGTTCGAGCCCGACTAGCTCCACCATCTTGACGACAGTCGAAACGCCCCGGCCCCCGAGAGGGAGGCCGGGGCTTCGGCGTTTCCTGGGGCGCAGGAGCGCGTCAGGCGGCTAGTTGAGGCGCTCATGGCTACGCGACGCTAAGACGATGAGGTTGCATTGCCAAGTTGAAGACCGCGCAAGCCAAGTTCGATAAGGCCCGAGGCAGTTACCTTAGCGTGAAGGCGGCGCACCAAGCGGCGCAACGAGCCTTCAGCGAGCGCCTGGGGTATGTGAGACAGCAAGAACGTCAACGTGAGGAAGCCCGCTCACGGCGTCTCGCTGCCAATGCGCCAGATACTACGAACGAGGTTGTCCGAGCGGCCATCAAGGGCTCAAAGCGATTTGTGCAGTTCTCGGATGATGACGTCCGTCTTTTACGATAGGTGGCAGCCGGAGAGCCAAGAACTTCGAGTACTTATGAGCGTTGCTGGGGACGCCGAGGTAGATGAATACAGTGCCGTTGAATGCTGGCCTGAGCTGATCGTGGCTGCTGAGCGGCTGCGAGTCGCTACTCGGCCCCGACAGTCCCGGTAACCTGGGCCGCGTCGCGCAAGCGGTATTGACTGACCCGAGCCCTGACTGTCTTCAGGTCGACGGAACAGGTGATCGGCAATCAAGTAAGCCGCTCACTGACTGTCGCGGGTATCACCGTGGCCCTACAACGCATCCCGAAAGGCCAGATGGTTCCGAGGTGACTACGGGCAGGAGGGGCGGTTCTGAATACTCTCCGGCTGCCTTCTTCTGCGCGGCCAGAGCGGACCGCGGGCACGACGACGTGTCACCGTCAGACGAAAACACCGCCCAATACTTCGGGGGCGCGCGAAGCGCCGCGACGGTCAGTTCGGCCTCTGCGGGGAAGAGTCCGCTGAGAACGAGATAGCCCGGGTCGTCCGGCTGGTCGCACCCCGCCCCGTCGCCCTGGCTGCCGTCGGGCTCAACCATAAGATTGATACTCTGGCCTCCGGCGAGCGATTCCTCGCTGGAGTCCCCTCCGCAAGCCGCGGTGAGGGTCGTGTGAAGCGCTGCTACCCGCAGGGTACAGAGATCCCCACCGTAAAACGGCACCACAGCAGAGAACGGCCTGCCGATGTGTCCAACTGGCACGTCGCCGTCGTGCGGCACTGAGGCTCCCTGGTGGCCACAGACCGGACTGTTGGACGGGTAGAGGGCGTCCACTTCGAGCGGGGGGTATTCCGCTTCGCTCGCGGTGTAGTCAGTTGTCGTGTTGGTTAGGGTCGCCGTGCCCGAGACTGGCGCGACCACGTTGAGATAGCCGGGATTCTCGTTTGTGGTGTTGGTCGTGGCTTGACCAAGGGTGACATTGAACGCCACGCTGAAAGCGTAGTTACGTTTCGTGCTGATAGTCGGTACTGACCCCGAGTAGCTCAGCTTCGGTGTCGCCGCGCGGGCGGGCACTACCGCTCTAGTGGACACGGCCTTCGACGGCTCGGCGCTAGAGGACGCGACGGGCGACGCTTGCCCGCCACAGGCCGTGAGTACCAGCAACCCCGTCGCGGCCAAGGCTAGGGATACGATGCGAATTGCAGAGGTTATACGCGCCGACATATCAAATCTCCTTTTCGGATGGGGCACTCGATTCGAGTGGCGTAGGCGTCACCCGAAGGCGTTGAGGATGCCGGGTGGTCATCGGCGAGCATGACGCGGAGGCGCGCAACAGTATCAACAACTTGACGATTGAGCGGGCGCGGATCACAGGGTATCTCCGGGCACCGGCATGGTGACGACGAACCGGCAATTCTGGACGGGCTGACGAGCCCTCATAGCTATACCCATGAGCGATCGCACCGCCCGATCTCGCGGCGTCCTCGGTGCTTGGAGTCGTCTATATCCGCTCGGGCGTCGCTCGGCTTGGGCCACTCGTTGAGGCAATAGGTTGCCGAGGCGAGTGTTCGGCAGGCGCGGTCGAGGCTCGCCCCCCTCTCAAACCATGTATCGGAGTCGATCTCCGGGGTCTCGAGGAGGGCATTCGCCTCGGTGAACCCGTCGCGTAGCTTGTCGCGGAACTCGGAGATTCGCTCGCGGGCGGCGGTGCGGGCTTCGCGCCACTTCTTGTGCTGCGGTGACTCGGGGCGTGGTTCGATGTCGCTGCCGATCGCCTCTATCCATTGGCGTCCAAGTGGCTGACGCGCTTGGCCAAATCTTCGATATAGGTCCGTCGCCCCCAACTCGCTCTGGCGCTCCGGAGGCTCCTTCGCGCAGAATGCGAGGATGGTCTTGATGCCCCAGATCGCGAGTGTCCTCTGCTGCTCAGGGTTGAGGGTAATCCCTTGGAGAGAGGCCAGCGCCTAGTGTCTGGCAGCTGCGGGAGAAGAGGCCTGGCGAGCCGCCGCGTAGAGCGGCTCAGGGGCCATGTCAGCGCCGTTGGGCCACGTGACGGTGCCAGCCTCTGCGTCCACCGTTACGCGTGCGAAGTAGTCAGGATCACGCAGCGGCTCAAAGACACCTCTCCACTCGCGCCCTGTGAAGTCGACCTCGCCCACTGTGCCGTCGTCAAAGGTCAGGCGCAGGCGGTACTCGCCGCTGATCTCGACACCGATGACATCATGCAGTTGCTCCACGCAAGCCATGTTACGCCAGGGCATCGATCGGCTCCAGCGGCTCGTCTCGACGTGCTCGCTCCCAGTTCGCTGCTAGTAGGTTTGCGCGCCGGCCGATCGGTCATCCACCTCGGAGCGCGCTCAGTCGGTTGCAACCGGCGTCAGCAGCTTGTAGAGTAGAAGGCCCAGAATGACGCCGAAGGTCGAGGGGTCCACGGTGTCTGGGTCGGCGAGGTGCTCTATGGCGATGCCGTTGGAGAGCGCGAGCACGGCAACGGCCAGTTGCTCCGCTGGCGCCGGGAGGGTGACCCCTGCCTCGATAGCCCGTGCCTCGAGGAACTGTGCGATCAGTCCGCGCACGGAGCGTCGCTCGCGAGCGAACTCATCGTGCAGCTCCGGGTCGCGAACCGCTCGTGCCCAGAACTCAATGAACAGCAGGTGCCAGTCACGCTGGCTCGACATGAGCTGGGCCAGGCCGCTGCCGGCGTCGCGCGCGATGTCCAGAACCGTCGCCTGGCGCTCAACGGCTTCCGTGACGAGCGCCAGTCGCTCGTCGATGCGCTCCCGCATCAGGGCGTAGAACAAGTCGTCCTTGCCGGCGAAGCTGGAGTACACGGCACCCTTGGTCAGACCGGCTGCGGTGGCGACGTCATCGAGCGAGGCGCGGTCATACCCGCGCTGGGCGAACACCTCGCCCGCGGCCTGTAGCAGCCGCTGTTGTGTTTGCGCGCGCGTTGGGCGCTGACGCTTGTTCTGATTCCGGATGGACGTCACGAGCAAGATGATACTGTGGAGTATTCAGTACCGATTGGTATTGAAATATGCTCGGCCTCGCTCACCAGCCAGAAAGGCCCAAGATGCCCAACTTCACCCAACCGCTGACACCCGAGGCTTCCGGCGTCTCTCTCGGCCACGAACGCCTCGCGGGACGCAAGGTCCTGATCGTCGGCGCCGGCCAGCAGAACTACGACATCGAGAACCCTCCAATCGGCAACGGCCGTGCGATCAGCAGACTCCTCGCCCGCGAAGGGGCTCACGTCGCGATAGCCGATGTCGATGAGGCCGCCGTCGAGGAGACGGCCCGCCAAGTACACACGGAGGGCCAAGCCGCGGTAGCCATCGTCGCCGATGCCGGCGAGCCCTCCGAGATCGAACGCATGGTGGGCGACGCCTGCACAGGACTCGATGGCATCGACGCACTGGTCGTGAACGTCGGCATCGCCGGCGGGTGGGGCATCGAGCACACCAGCGCCCAGGACTGGGACCACGTCTTTCAGATCAACGTCCGCGCGCACTACCTGACCTGCAAGCACGCACTCGCCGTGATGAGCGACGGCGGCGCGATCGTGCTCACCTCTTCGGTCGCCGCGCTGATGCCAGCCAACGAGGTCGTCGCCTACCACGCCTCCAAGGCCGCCCTGCACGGTCTGTGCACGTGGCTGGCCAAGCACGCCGCAGCGCGCGGCATTCGCGTCAACCTCGTCGTCCCGGGCTTGATCGACACCTCCCTCGGACGGCTCGCCGGCAAGGCCGACCCAAGCCGGCAGGAGCGCCCAATCCCACTCGGACGCCAGGGCACCGCGTGGGAGGTCGCCCATGCGACCTCGTTCCTGCTCTCCGACGAGGCCAGCTACATCACCGGGCACGCGCTCCTGGTCGATGGCGGACTCCAGGCCCTGCGCTGAAAACGATGGCCCGCCTCCCCTACATCGATCCTCAGGCCGCATCGCCCGACGTGCGCGAGGCTCTCGACGCGCTCCCGCCACTCAACATCTTCGCCACGCTCGCCCACGCCGATACAGCCTTCATCCCCTACCTCGCCCTCGGCGGCGTCCTGCTAACGCAACTCGAGCTCGACCCCCAGCTCCGCGAGCTGGCGATCCTCCTCGTCGCCGCACATACCGGCGCAGAGTACGAGTGGATCCAACACGTCGGCATCTCGAGAGCAATCGGTATCGACGATGAGCAGATCGCCGCCATCCAGCGCGGCGATCTGGAAGCGACCTGCCTGAACCCCAACGCCCGCGTCCTGCTGCGTTTCACCCACGAAGTGCTCCAGAGTCCACGCGCCGACGACGACACCTTCACAGCGCTGCGCGAGCGCTTCCCGCCCCGCCAGATAGTCGAGCTGCTGCTCGTCATCGGCAGCTACCACATGCTCGCCCGCATCATGACCACCCTCGATATATACCTCGACGCCGCCGTCGGTAGTGCCGTCATCGACGAAGCACAGCGCCGCCTCCAGGAGTAGATCGCGGCGCGCGCTCGCTACCGGCTTCGATCCAGAGCGCGACGCGAGCATCGTTGGCAAGCCGCTTCCCAACCCGCGCGCTCTGGCGCCTGACGTGCAGCGTGCCGTGGGGGCGCACCGGCCGGTGGACGATTCCGAGGCGGCAATGCGCCGCGGCAAGAGCGCGGCGGGCAACCGCGAGCGTATCGCCCCTCAGTGCGGGACTACACACGCTGGGTTCATCGTCGGGTGGACTGCCGCCTGCTGTGCTGCTTCTCCTTCACGGCGCTTCCGGGCTTCTGCTTCTTCAGCGGCGTGGCTGGCAGCTTCCTTTGCCTTCTGTTCTTCCTGTTCATTTTCCCGCTGTTCTCGAACTGTCCGTTCGGCGGCTTCGTTGCCGCTCTGGTTGGCCCAGGGCAGTTCTGGGGGGTGGTAGGGAGTTTCGTCCGATCCGCAGCCCGTCGGGCAAGCTCCCGCCGGGATCGACTTGAATTCGCCCGAGAAGCTCGTCGTGCCAGCCGGGCTACTCGCTTCGACCGTGTACTGGTACCAGGTGTCAGCTTCTAGTCCTGCCACCACGACGGTGACCATGTGGCTTTCATCGGCGGCGAGCAGCCGACCCTCTGTGCTCTGGCACCCTCGCTCGTCCGGGCAATCCAAGCTGATCGTCCACAACGCAATCGAGTTGTGTAGCGGACGCGCGGAGGCTGCATTCTCCTGAGATTCGGAATCATAGTGACGGGCGAAGTCGAATTCCGCTGAGCGGATGGGCGCGAAGCCACGCACACGGGCATCACGCTCAACACCCACGACATCGGCGCCGCGCACGCGCAGTTCAAGTCGCTTGGCGTGGACGTAGGCGCCGAGGTCTCGCGCGTGGGCGACCCCGTGCCGCCGATGTTCTGGTTTCGCGACCCGACCGGCCACGGCCTGATGGTCGTGGAGACGAGTTGATCGACACCAGCTCCCGATTCGTTAGATTCCAGACCGGCCCGAGGTCGTCGACCAACACGTGCCTGGACGCGCGACAATCGATTTGGAACGGAGATGGTGCTTGTGATCAAGAGAGTGCTCGGGGTATCGCTGGCAGGTTTCGCCGCACTCAGCGGGGTTGCCTTCGCGGGCTCGTCGAGCTCCCCAAAGCCCGGTGAGCTCTACACGTCGGAATTCCTCACGGTGACCGTTGGCAAACCGGCGACCAAGGCCCGCATCTTCGTCGAGTGCCTGCCCGCGTCCGGCGCGGCCGGCGGCCAGTGGCTTGGAACCGTCAAGCTGACTCACGGCTCGTTCAAGCTCGACCAGCAAACCACGATCAAAAAGCTCCCGAGCGGCACCACCACCGGCGTCGTCGAAGTCACAGGCAAGTTCACGCACGGCGAGTTCCAGGGCGCCTGGCACCTCGGCGGCTTCGCCTGCAACAAGACGAGCTACCGGACCAAAGCCGGATCCGGCGGTTCGGGCCACTAGCTGACTGCAGCGGCCAACACCTCGACAGCGCTTCACACGGTGCGCAGCGCCTCCGTGGGTGACAGCCTTGCGGCGCGCAGCGCCGGGACCAGGCCGGCGACCGCGCCGATCAGGAGCGCCGCGCCGAACCCGCCCGCCCACGCGAGCGTCGGGATCACGACCGCCCAGCCCTTCGTGGAGGCGTAGATCGCGGTCGCGAGCGCGCCCGCTGCGATGCCGACGGCGCCGCCGCCGAGCGCCAGCAGGATCGCCTCGCAGAGGAACTGCGTGCGGATCTGCCCGCGGGTCGCGCCGAGCGCGCGGCGCAGCCCGATCTCCGAGCGGCGTTCCAGCACCGAGATGACCATGATGTTCGCCACGCCCACCGCGCCCACCAGCAGCGCCACCGCGCCGAGTCCCAGGAACAGGCCGTTGAAGGCGCCCTGCGCGTCCGCGCGCGCCGTCAGCGCGGCGGAGGGCTGGCTGACGTTGACTTCGTTCGGCGCTTCCGGGTCGGCGGTGGCTGCCAGCACCGACTGCACGGCCGCCACCTGGCTGCTCTGGGCGCGCAGGTAAACGCTGTTGGGGTGCCCGTTGAACTGCATGAAGCGGGCCGCGGCCTTGAAGCCGACGAGCACCGAGCTTTCGATTTCCGGTACGAGGACGGACGGGCCGAGGATCCCCACGAGGTACAGCCACTGGTTCGCCGCCCAGATCCGCTCGCCCGGGTAGATGTGGTCGATCCCCAGTCGCTGCGCGGCGCCGGCGCCGAGCACCGCCGCCGGCTCCTGCGCCGTGGCGGCGTTCAGGTAGCGACCCTGCACCACGTCGATGCCCAGCGTGCGCGGCAGGCCCAGGCTCGCCGCCTGGATGCTCAGCGCGTTCGTTTCGACGGCCGGGATCACCGGAGAGCGGTACACGTTGCCTTTCACGCCCCCCGTCTCCGCGACACTTTCGACCGGGTAGATCCGGCCGATCATCGCCGGCGCCGCGAGCGGCAGCTCCGCCGGTTTGCCGGCGAAGCTCTGGCCGTTGCTGATCGTCAGCAGGTTCGTCCCCAGACGTTCTATCTCCGACAGCAGCCCCGCCTGGCTCGACGAGGACAGGCCCAGCACCGCCACGATCGCCGCCACGCCGATCGCGATCCCCAGCGCCGACAGCCCCGCACGCATGCGCCTCGTTCGCAGACCAACGCTCGCCACGCGCGCCAGATCGGACGGGCGCAGACCGCGGGGGGCCAGATCCATGGGATTGGGAGCAACGCTCCCGGCCGCGCTCATGAGGGGCGTCCGGGCTGGGTGTTCACGAGCGCGAACGTCGCCGGCCTCACGTGCTCGACGCTCGCCTCGACCACATAGCCGCCCCGCGTGTCGTCGGCGGTGAACGCCGGCGCGACGGCTATCCCGCACGCGTCGGCTTTCACCTCCAGCCTGCGCCGGTGGAACGCCTGGACGCGATTGCGAAGATCGCGCGAGCGAACGGTGAAGCGTCCACTCGCGCCGGCGGCTGGCGCCGAGAACGTTACGAGCGCGCCCGGGACCGCGTTGCCCTCGGCATCCGTGACAGTAACCGCGAGCCGGATCGGGAATCGGGCACCCGCGGGGGTGGACTGCGTCGAGCCGACCCCCGCCGTGAGCTTCACCGGTTCACCTGCCGATACGGGTACGCGTCTGCCGAGCGTCGCGCACCACACCCCCGCGGCGGCGTTCGTCAGCGAGAACGACACCCAGCCGTACCGCGAGCTCGCGGTGACCGTGTAGCTGCCCGCCACCCCATTCGCGGTGAACGGCGGCGCCGCCACCGCACCCGACGCGTCGGCGCCCACGGTGACCGTGCTGGAGGCGCTCGTGGAGAACACGCCGCTCGCGCCAGCCGCTGGTGCGCTGAACGTCACCGAAATCCCCGCCGCGCCGCTCGTCACCGGACAGCCGTCGCTGTTGACCAGCGCCACCTGCAGGCCCGTCGCGAATGCCGTCCCCGCCAGCGCCGTCTGCGGTGTGCCCGCCACGAGCGTCATCTCGCTCGGCGGATTCGACGACGGGCACGCCGGAGCGCCAGCGGGCGGCGCTCCGGCTTCACCCTGCGACCCCGCGGTTTCGCCCGCGGCCCGCAACGGCACGCATGCGAGCACACCGAGCACCGCAAGCGCGCCAGCGACCGCCACCACCGCCTCCCCAGCCCACCCGGCCCGGTGGCGCAACCACGCCATCCCTCTAAACATCTGCAGTTCCAGCCTCGGTATCGGCGACGATGCGTCCGTCCAGCACCTGCACCTGTCGCGGCAGGCGGCCCGCGAGGTCGTGGTCGTGGGTGATCACCAGGATCGTCGCGCCATCCGCGTTCAGCTCCTGCAGCAGCGCCAGGATCGCTTCGCCCGACGCGCTGTCGAGGTTCCCCGTCGGCTCGTCCGCCAGCACGATCGCCGGGCGGCCCACCAGCGCACGCGCAATCGCCACACGCTGGCGCTCGCCGCCCGAGAGCCTGCTCGGGCGAAAGCCCGCGCGGTCGGCCAGCCCCACCCGCGCGAGCGTCTCCGCCGCTCGCTCACGGCGCTCGGACACCGCCACGCCCGCGTACAGCAGCCCTTCCGCCACGTTCTCCAGCGCTGTCGAGTGCTCCGCCAGGAAGAACTGCTGAAACACGAACCCGACGCGCGTCGCGCGCAACGTCGCCAGCTCGCGATCGGCGAGCCCCGCCGCGTCCAGGCCCGTGATCGAAACCACCCCCGAGCTCGGCCGCTCCAGCGTGCCCATCACGTGCAGCAGCGTCGTCTTGCCCGAGCCCGAAGGGCCCACGATCGCCACCAGCTCGCCCGCGCGCACCGCAAAGCTCACCTCCCGCAACGCGTACACCGGCGGCTCCGCACCGTACACCTTGCTCACGCCGTCCAGCTCCAGCACCGGCTGCGCGCCTGTGCCCTTCAGGGTGCTCATGACTGCGGCACCACCACGCGCTGGCCCGCCGACACGCCCTCGCCGCTCACCTGCACGAGGCCGTTTGCGTCGTCGAACAGGCCCAGCGTCACCGCCTCCAGACGGTGCACGCGGCCTTCCGCCACCTCCAGCGCGTAGCCGCCGCCCGCGAGCGCCAGCAGCGCGTCGATCGGCACCGCGAGCGCGTCCGGCACGCTTTCGCTCGTGATCGACACGTTCACCGGCGCCTGGTCCAGATGCCCCGTCGCCGCCGGGTCGGTCGGCGTGACGTCGACCGCGATCGTCGGCGCGCCTTCTTCTTCGCCGCCACCGCCACCGCCACCGCCGGATTTGCTTGAGGGCGACGTCGCGACGCTCGACACATACGTGATCCGCCCCGGCGTCGTGTCGTCGTCCGGCAGGGTGATCGTCACTGCGTCGCCCACCTTCACGCTCGCCTGCTGCGCCGCGTCCAGCGCGACCTTCACCTGGCGGGCCGTCGAGGTCACAGCGAGCACCGGACCCGGCATCACCGCCTGGCCGACCGCCGCCGTCACGCTCGTCACGCGCACCGGCCCCGGCTCGAACACCACCGAGCCGAGCGGCAGCTCGCGTGTCGCCGGCGAGCCGTACCGCAGCACCACCGGCCGACCGCTGATCGCGTAGAGGGTCTGTCCGCGGGAGATCACCTGGCCGACCGCCGGCAGCTCCGTGAACGTCGAGCTCTGGCCGTAGGACACCTCCGACGACCGCGCCGCCGCCAGGCTCGCCTCGGCGCTCGCCAGCGACCCTTCCGCCGAAGCGACCTGCGCCCGGTCGCCCGTCACCTTCATCGCGGCGCCCGATGAGCCCTGCTCCGCGCTCGACACCGCCCGCACGTCGCTCGCGCACAGACCCGCGCCCGCGCCGCCCGCGCCCCCGCCGGTGGCGCCTTCTCCGCCGGTCGCGCCTTCTCCGCCGCCCGCGCCCCCGGCGCCCGACGACGAGCCGCTGGACGCGCTTTCCGCCGCGCCATCGCCCGCGCAGTCGACCGTCTCCTTCGCGCGGGCCGCCGAGACCGTCGCGCGGTTGTCCATCAGCGCTTCGCCGTCGGTCGCCAGCGATGCTCTCGCCGTGCTCAGCATCGCTTCGGCGCCCGTCACCGATTGCCGCGCCTGCGACACCGCAGACGGCGCCGTCCCCGACGGCACACCGATGCTCGACGAGCCCGCATAGCCGAGCGTCCCGCTCACCTGCGTCTGCGAGGACAGCGTCTGACGCGTCACAGTCGCAAGCGACGTCGCGGTCGCGTTGTCGGTGACGCCGTCGCCGGATCTGGTCGATCCGCCAAAGGGGTCGGTCGCGGTCAGGACCGCCACAGCCGCGACGAGCACCAGCCCCGCCCCCGCAAGCACCCTCCGATTTCGGTTCGTATGAATGCGTTGCGGCATCGGTTTCCTTCGGAGTCTGCTTCGGGGATCTGCGTCACCTCCCGCAGCGGTTCTACGCGGTGGGCTGTTTCATCCTTGTTTCGCTCCCCACAGCGACGCCTCTCAGATCCACGGTCAATGCCCCGCCGCGAAGCGGGCCACGGCGGCCTTGGTTAGCGCCCCGTGGGTGACGCCGACGCACGCGTCCGCGGCCTGCAGCACCGCCGGCTGATGCACGTCCACGCCGGCGCTCGCGAGCATCTCGTGGGTCAGCTCGCCGCTGCCCGACGGGTCGGGGAAGTTCTGGACGCCGTGCATGCGTATGCAGCGGGCGAAGGCGAGCAGGTCGCTGAGGCGCTGCGCGCGCTGGGCCTGGCTCAGCTGGCCGCCGTTCGGCTGCAGGCGCTGGCAGGCTCTCTGGGCCGCAACCACCTGAGAGTTGGCGACCTGCTTGAACGCCCTGATGGCGGCTTCCTTCGTGATCGCGCCGCCGCTCGCGGGGTCGGGGAAGTTCGGCACCCCGTGCGAGCGCATGCAGCCGGAGTAGGCCAGCGCACCGCCCTGCGCCGTGGTGGCGGTGGTGGCGGTCTTGGAGGAGGTGATGCTCGCGACCCCCGGAGAGCCTCCGCCGCCGCAGCCGGCCGCGAGCAGCGAGAGCAGGGCAACCGCGACGGCGGTTGTGAGGATCGGCGTGCGGCGGTCTGCGCTTCGCGCCAGCGGCTCGCCGGCTGCCGGCTTGGGTGCGGCGCGGCGCCCGACGCGCCAGACCGTGGCGCCGATCAGCGCGACCGCAGCAACGAGGAAGATCGCGGTCTCGAGTACCTGCAGCGGCCAGTAGTGGCTTGGCGGCTGGTAGGCGACGAGCAGCTGCAGGTGTTGAGAGAGCGCGCGAGAGCAGGGCAGAAAGGCGCCTTCCGTCAGTTCCGCGCCCTTGCCGGGGCCCGTGGCCGTCGGGCAGTTGCGCAGCAGCAGATCGTGCAGCTGGGCGGTGCTGAGGACGCGGTGGGCGCGGTCGACGAGCGAAGCCGAGATCGCCCAGGCATTCGGGAGCGGGGGCACGCCGGCGAAGACGCTGAGGCCCGATGCGCTCGGGAGGAGCTCGACGCTCTTGCCCAGCGTCAGCGGGAACAGGGATTCCCGCGGCGGCAGAAGGTGCGGGCGAATCAGGAGCGTGAACGCGATTCGCGTCGCGACGAAGCCCAGCAGTGCCCCGGCCATGGCCGGCAGCGTGCGGCGGGTCAGCGCGCCGGCCGCGACGCCGAGCGCGAACGCGAAGCCCGCGTAGCCGATCGCGACGATCCCGCGCTCGGTGAACACGCTCGGGTCGAAGCGGTTCACGTTGACGGCGTCCAGCGGCGCGAACCACCAGCTGACGAGCCAGCTCGCGAGGCCCGCCACGGCGAGCGCGGCCACGCCCACGAGCGCGACCCTGACCAACAGCCAGTGCCTGCGTGTGACGGTCTGCGTCCACGCCAGGCAATAGGTGCCGCTCTCGAGCTCCCGCGCGAGCAGCGGCGCGCCCCAGAACATTCCCAGCAGCGCCGGGATCGCGAGCAGCGCGGGGCCGAGGACATCCGGCAATGTCGTGTCGTGGCCGGTGAGCGCGCCGCAGTCACCGCGTGCGTTGCAGTGCGCGCCGCCCAGCGAGTCGTAGACATCGCGCAGGTGCAGGCCCGTCACGAGCACGAGCACGGCGAACGCGGCGAGCAGGGTGAGCGACACGAGCGCCTGCGTTCGGAACTGGCGCCAGGCGAGCCAGATCATCGGCCGATCCTCGACAGCTCCGCATCGCCTGCCGCCCGCCCGCCCGTAGGCGGGCTCATGTACGCGAGGACGATGTCCTCGAGGCTCACCTCCTCGACGCTCCACGCCGGGTCGATGATCGGCTCCTCGGTGCGCACCAGCAGCATGCTCTGGCGCTCGGTGTGGCGCTCCTCGACCACCCGCTGGCTCGGCGGCAGCCGCGCGCTGTCGCGGCGTGGCCCGCTCAGCCGGCGGTGGGTGGCCAGCAGCTCGTCGATCTCGCCGGCAAGCTGCACGCGACCCTCGGCGAGGAGGATCAGGTAGTCGCAGACGCGCTCGAGGTCGGCGACGACGTGCGATGACAGCACGACGCTCACCGTGTGCTCGGCCGTGAACTCCATCAGGCCCTGCAGGAACTCGCGCCGCGCCAGCGGGTCGAGGCCTGCGGCGGGCTCGTCGAGCGCCAGCAGCTCAGGCCGCTTTGCGATCGCGAGCGTCAGCGCGAGCTGCGCGCGCTGGCCGCCGGAGAGCGTGCCGGCGCGCTGCGCGCGGTCGAGCCCGAGACGCTCGATTCGCGCCTGCGCAAGCGCCGCATCCCAGCCCGGGTTGAGCGCGGCGCCCAGGCGCAGGTGGTCGGCAACGGACAGCGACGGGTACAGCGGAGTGTCCTGTGCCACGAAGCCGACGCGCGCGAGCTGCGCCGGCGTCGCCGCCACCTCCTCGCCGAGGACCGCGACCGAGCCCGCGCTCGGCTCTATCAGGCCGACCGCGAGATGCAGCAGCGTGGTCTTGCCGGCGCCATTCGGGCCGACGAGACCGGCGACGTGGCCGGCGGGGATATCCAGCGTGCAGCCCGACAGCGCCCAACGGCGCCCGTAGCGCCTGCCCAGGCCGCGCGTCGCCAGCGCGACTCCAGCTCGCGGAGGGCGGGCGTTCACGCTACCCCCTCGATGCGGGCGGAGCGAACAGCGTCGCGAAACAGCGCCTCGATCGACTCCTCGTCGAGGCCCGCGCGCCGCGCCTTGACGATCCAGCCGCGCAGCTCGCGGCGCAGCGGCGCGTTCGCGGCGATCGCCGGGTCGGCCAGCGAGCCGGTGACGAACGTGCCGGCGCCCGGCCGTGCGCAGACGAGCCCGGCGTGCTCCAGCTCGCGGTAGGCCTTCAGCACGGTGTTGGAGTTGATCGCAAGCCGCGCGACCACCTCCTTGACCGTGGGCAGCTGGTCGCCGTCGCGCAGCAGGTCGAGGCGCAGGGCCTGGCGCACCTGCTGGACGATCTGCATGTACGGCGAAACGCCGGAGCGTGAGCTGAGGTGGAACTCGATCACAGTTGTCTCCCTATATGAATAGCTTCATAGCACTTTAGGGGAACGGCCCTTGCCTGTCAAGGCGTCGCCGCGCTGCTCTGCGTCTCAGTCAGTGGTTGTGCAGCGGGAACGCGCACGCGGCCGCCACGCGCGTGAACATCGGCGACTGCTGCTCGATCGTGCTCGGGAAGATCAGGATCACACCTTCGATGTCGCTGATCACGCCGCCGCGGCTGGAGCCGAACGGGTTGGACGGGACCGACGTCCGGGGATCGGGGAAGTCGTAGACCCCGTGCTGGCGCATGCACCGCGCGATCCTCAGGAACCTCGCGAGCGTCCGCGGGGACGGATTTGTGGTGGAGCCGGGGCCAGGGGGGCCGCCGCCCGGCAGGAGCTTGCTGCACTTCGCCTGCGCCGCCTTGAACACCGGCGATGAGGGATCGATTCCGGTTCGCGCATTGAAGAGGAGGCCTCCGCCGGGCTTCGGGTTCGGGAAGTCGGGCACGCCACGCGAGCGCATGCACTTGGCGAAGGCGACCGCCGCCCGCTGGAGGCTCGCCGGGCCTTCCTGGCCTTCCTGCGGCGAGCCGCTGCCCGCGGAGCCCGGCGACGAGGCGGCCTTCTCCGAGGAGAGGCGCGCGACGCCGGGGCTCGACGAGCCGCCGCAGCCGGCGAGCGCCAGCGCGACGCTCACGAGAGCCGCGGCGGTGAGCAGCAGGGCCCGCCGCGAGCTTAGCCTCCTGGTAGGAATGCTGTACGGCATCTGGCCTCCTTCGGACTGCTTCGGTCTGCTTCGGGGACATGCGTCCGCTCCCGGACCAGTTCTACGCAGTGGCTTGTTTCAGCCGTGTTTCGCGCCCCGAGGCATGCGGCGGCTCGTTTGGCGGAGCAGACGAAACAGCCATGAAACGTCGCGGCGCTACCTTCTCGACACGGAGCGACTGATGCGAGTGCTGGTGATCGAGGACGACGAGGAGCTGGCCGCGACGGTCGCCGCGGGCTTGCGCCATGCGCGAATGGCAGTCGACGTCGCGCTCGACGGCGAAGCCGGTTTGACGCGCGCACTGGTCAACGACTACGACGTGATCGTGCTCGATCGCGACCTTCCCGCGCTCCACGGCGACGAGGTGTGCGCCAAGCTGGTCGCCGCGGGCGGGCGCAGCCGAGCGTCCCGCCGGTGCTGGAGCACGGCGACGTCGTGCTCGACACGGCCAGGCGCTGCGCGCAGCGCTCCGGCCGTGATCTCGAGCTGACACCAAAGGAGTTCGGGGCGCTGGAGCTGCTGCTCGCCGCCCAGGGCCGGGTCGTCTCGGCCGAGGAGCTGCTCGAACGCGTGTGGGACGAGAACGCCGACCCGTTCACGGGCGCCGTGCGAATCACCATGAGCCGGCTGCGCGCCAAGCTCGGCGAACCTCCCGTCATCGACACCGTCGCAAAGGCCGGCTACCGCATCGGAGATCGGTGACGGGCGCCGCGCACCCCCGGCCCGCACCGCGCTCTTGGCTGCGATTGCCTCGCCGCACCGCCCGGCTGCGGCTCACGGCTTTCTACGGCGGCCTCTTCCTGCTCTCCGGCGTGGCGCTGGTCGCCACCACCTACGTTCTCTTCGAGCGGGCGACCGAATACAGGGCGCCGCATCTCCCGACGATTCCACACACGCCCGCCATCCAGCGTCTCCAGCTTCCGGCTGCCGCTGGATACGGTCCGGCTCCGCCCCGAGGCCAAGCCGTCGTCATCCAGCATCCCCGCCAGCTCACACAGGCTCAACAGGAGCTCGGCAGGGCTCAGCAGGAGCTGGTACAGGCTGGGCCTCGACTGCTGCTGGGTGTGCCAGCCGAGCTGACCCGGATCCGCCATCAGCTCGCACAGGCCCAGCATCAGCTCGCACAGGGCCAGCGTCAGCTGGCAAGCGCTGTGCATCAGGTCGCACAGGCAGGATCCGTCCAAGCCGCACAGCGCGCCGCCGACTCGCACCAGCTCCTGGTCGACTCGGGGATAGCTCTGGGAATCGTGGCCGTCCTCGCGATCCTCGCCGGCTGGCTCGTCGCCGGCAGGATGCTGCGACCGATCCGCACCATCACCCGCACGGCTCGAAGGATCTCCTCCACCAGCCTGCACGAGCGCCTGGCTCTCGACGGCCCGCAGGACGAGCTCAAGGAACTCGGGGACACGCTCGACGACCTGTTCGGGCGTCTCGACGCCGCGTTCGACGCGCAGCGCCAGTTCGTCGCCAACGCCTCGCACGAGCTGCGCGCGCCGCTGACCCGCCAGCGGGCGCTGATCCAGGTCGCGCTCGCCGACCCGGACGCGGACCTCGCCTCGCTGCGCGAAGCCCACGAGCGGGTGCTCGCCTCCGAGCTTCAGCTGGAGCAGATGATCGACGCGCTGCTGACGCTCACGCGCGGCGAAGCCGGCCTGCAGCGCCGCGAGCCCCTCCATCTCGCGGCGCTCGCCGCCAAGGCCGTGCTCGCGCGCGAGTCAGACGCCGCGGGCCACGAGCTCGAGGTCCGCACGACGCTGGCCGCAGCGCCCGCCGTGGGCGATCCGCGGCTGCTCGAGCGCCTGATCGCCAACCTGATCGACAACGCCATCCGCCACAACATCCCCCATGGACACGTCGAGATCGCGACCGGCACCCGTGATCAGCGCGCGTTCCTGGCCGTCGCCAACAGCGGTCCCGCGATCCCCCCCGAGGAGGTGCCGCGCCTGCTGCAGCCGTTCCAGCGCCTCCACGGAACGCGAATCAACCACGCCAGCGGGAATGGGCTGGGGCTCGCGATCGTCGACGCGATCGCCGCCGCCCATCGCGCCACGCTGAGCGCCCAGCCGTGTCCGGACGGCGGGCTGGCCGTCGAGGTCGCCTTCCCTCTCACGCGAGCTGCGGTCAGGCGGCGATGAACTGAGCGTGGTAGGCGAACGGCGGACCGAAGCTGCGCGCGAGGCGGAAGCCGGCCGCCTCGGCCATCGGTCGCAGCTGCCGTGCGGGCACGAAGTCGGGATCCACGATCATCTCCCCCACGATCAGCCGCCCGCCGGGCTTGAGCACGCGGCGCAGCTCGGCAAGCACCCGCCGGCGATCCGGGATCTCACCCAGCACGGTCACGATGTAGGCAGCGTCGAACGAGACATCGTCGTATGGCAGCCGCCCGGACGCGGAGGCAAGCGTGGCAACCACGTTGCGGGCTCCCCGGCGCTGCGCACGCGCGACGGTGGCCTCGAGCATCTCCTGCTGGAGATCGAGCACATCCACGCGCCCCTGCGGACCCACGTACCCCGCCACCTCCACCGCATGCTGGCCAAGCCCGGGGCCGATCTCGAGGATCCGCTCGCCCGCCCGCGCCGCGAGCGCGCGCCGCAACGGGCCGGCTGGCCGCGGAATTGCCAGCTCCCAGCGCAACGCATAGGGCAGCGGCGTGGGCTCGCCACGGCTCCAACGCCTTGCGAGCGCGTCGCCTACTACAGCCGCCACCACGAAACCAAGCGCCCTTCGCCGGCGGCGTTGCACGAGCGACGCCAACGCGACGAGCAGAGCTGCTGCCGACACCGCCTGGGTCCAGTCCTGCCTGCGCATGCCAGTCGATCGTACCCATCCGAGCAAATGGACTCTGGGATGCACACATCGTCGCGAACCTCGTGATCCCCCCGCCGGCCGAGCGGCCGGCGGGGGCGAAGCGACGATCGAGGCGCTGCGCGTCCCAGCGCGTGACCGTCAGTGGGTGTAGAAGTCCACCCCCACGATGCCCGCCATGACGCCATAGCCGAGCGTGGTCGGGTGGATGTCGGCGTTGGGGCTCGTCGGGTTGAACGTGCCGCCCGGGCACATCGCCGTAAAGGCGCAGATCGTCGGCAGGTCCGTCGTTTCCGGCGCGTGGGTGACGATCGACGTGTTGAACGCGGGCTCGGGGTTGGCGAAGCTGGTGTCCGGAACGGCCGACGCAACGCTCGACAGGGCCGCGTTCAGCCCCGCGGTCGTCGTGTCGCCACCCGGTGCCGGCAGGACCGTCGGGTACGGGTTGTAGAGCCCGATCAGCACGATCTGCGCTTTCGGCGCGGCCGCGCGCAGCTGCGAGAGGATCGAGAACACGTTGCCGGCGATGTGCGCGAACTCGCCTTCCACTTCGGCGGCACTGCACGTGAACGTCGCCGGGAAGCCGCACTTGCTGGCGAGGAACTGCAGCACGTCGTTGGCGCCGATGTCCAGCGTGATCGGGCTCACCTTCGGGTTTGCTTTGAGGATCGCGAGCGCGTCGGCGAGCTGCGAGGTGTGCGAGCCGTAGGAGTGGTGCAGGAACGCATATGGGAACGGCGTGCCGGTGGGGCCGCCCGCGCAGTAGCCCGGGATGCCGGAGCCGCTGATGAACGTTTCAGTGGTCTCCCCCGGGCAGCCGTCGTTGATCGTCTGCAGTTTGGGATGGGTGAGCTTTAGGACCGCACCGAAGTCGTCCACGTAGCCTTCGTCGAACGTCGCCGGTTCCACGAAGCCTTTGCTTTCCAGCTCGCTTTTGAACTGGGCCGCGTGGTAGCCGTAGGCGAGCGAGTCGCCGAGTGCCAGATAAGTGTTTCCGACTTGGGCCGCACCGGCGGCCGGGGTGAGCGCGAGCAGCGCCGCGAGCGCGGCGATGACCATGGCGGCGGCCGTCAGCGAACGCGCCGAAACCCTGTGCAGGACAGACATGAAACCCTCCTCGAAGGTCGATGGCCGTGCCGGGGCGGAACTGCTGCTAGCGCCCTCAGCCCTGGCTGGAGCATCTAGCGTAGCCGTCTCTCACGGCACCGAGACGCGGAAGCTCCCGACGGTGACGCCAACCTGGGTCGGGCTGCGGCCGCAGCAGAAGTGGCTGG
This sequence comes from Solirubrobacteraceae bacterium, assembly GCA_035483595.1. Taxonomy (GTDB): domain Bacteria; phylum Actinomycetota; class Thermoleophilia; order Solirubrobacterales; family Solirubrobacteraceae; genus Palsa-744. The sequence goes on along the minus strand of DATHPU010000021.1, from coordinate 72,484 downwards.
CAATCACCTCGTACAGCGGCCCTTCGCCCGCGCTGTCAGACGTCCTCGCTTCGCTGTAGCTGCCAGAGGATCTGGCGAAGAACACCCGCCCGGAGTACGTCGTGCGGCAGCGACTTTCCAGCGACAACGGAATCTGCACCTGCTGGCCCGCCGCGAGCGTCCGCTGCGTGGGTTGGGCGACGATCACGGTGGGGGTCGCGCAGCCGGCGACCCGGCGCGGCCGCAGCTCCACGTCGTAGCCGCTGGAGATGTTCGGCGCCGCCTCGGGCGCCCTGAACGTCACCACCAGCCCCGGCCCCGGCCGCGTGCCGGCCGAGCCCGGCCGCGTGAACGTGTGCCCGCCACGGCCTTCGGCCAGCAGCGGCGGGCTGTAGGGCAGCAGTGGCCGGTAGGACAGCCGCAGCGCAGCGCCTGCCCTCCCCTCCGCGGGCGGCGCGGCGCTCGCGACGCCGAGACCCTTGGGCGTGCAGCGCTGAGCGTCGCTGTAAGCGGGGATCTGGCACTGGCTGCCATCGCGGTAGGCGACGGTGAGCGTCGCCATCCCCTGCCGGACGTGGCTTCCGTATGGGCCCGCGCTGCGCCCGCTGTTGGCATGCGCGGGCGCCGGCAGCACGATCAGGTACGCGCCGTCGGATCCGGAGGGCGTGACGGTGAGCTCGCGGCCCCGGGTCAGCCGATCGCCAGGCGCGTTCACGCGAATGCTCGCCGCTTCAGGGCCCAGCATCCCCACGGCGACCTCGCGCAGGTCGACCTGCGGGCAGCGCACGCCCCAGTCCTGCTGGCCGGGAAGGTCGCAGTGCACGCGCTGGTACGGGTACAGGTTTTCGCCCGCCAGCGACAGGCCGTCGGCTGTGACGATCGCCGGCGCCCGCGGCTGGAAGGCCCGGCCGCCGGCGTCGACCGTCGCGCACGAGTCCTCGCTGATCGCGTCCGCGGGCGAGAACGGGTGGAAGCGGCCGTCGCCCTTGAACGCGTAGCCGATGCCAATGCCGCCGAGCTCGCCGTCGAGCACCCTGCCCGCCTGGATGCACGCGAGGCCGCGCGTGGTGCGGATCACGCGCATGCCCCACGGCGGACCGCCGGCCGGGTCGGCGACCCGCAGCGGCAGCAGCGCGAGGCTCGGCGCCAGCGGTCGGCCCAGCCCCACGGTCGGCATCGCCGGCAGCTCGAACGCCGGCGTCACCGGCCTGCCAGGCGCCAGCAGCAGCGCGCCGCCGCCGGCGCCCGTCAGCGCGAGCGCGCCCAGCGCGAGCGACACCGCGACGCGACGCCGCCGCCACCAGCCGCGCTTGGGCGACGCGCCCGTCACGGTCGACGCGCCGGCGACACCGGACGCGCCCGCGACACGCGGCCCAGCGGAGTGACGCTCCTCGGCGGCGTGCAGCAGGTCGCGCTCGAGCTGCGCCAGGATGCTCATCGCTCACCCGCCAGCCGAGCTCGCAGGACGCGCAGGCCGCGGCTCACGCGCTGGCGAACGACGGCCTCCGAGCAGTGCAGCTCACCGGCGATCTCCGCGTAGTCGCGCTCCTGCAGCACGCGCGCGTGGATCGCGCGCCGCTGCTCCTCGGGGAGCGCCGCGAGCGCGAGCGTCGCGTGGCCGTGATCCTCGTCGGCCAGCGCCGCGATGGTGTCAGCGGCGTGATCGTCGAGCACCAGCCTCGGCAGGCCCAGGCGCTGTCGCGCGACCGCCTCGACCCGGCCGCGGCGATAGCTCGAGCCGAGCACGTTGCGGGCGATCCCGAACAGCCAGCTGTCCGCGCGGCCTCTGGCGGGGTCGAAGCCGTCGAGCGACTCGAGCGCGCGGGCGAATGTCTCGGCGGTGAGGTCCGCCGCGAGATCCGCGCGGCCCGTCGCGCGCATGAAGAACCCCAGCACGCCGCGCTCGAAGTGCCGGTAGAAGGCCCCAAATGCCCGCGGATCCGCCCTCGCGGCGCTCAACAGCGCCTGCTCGTCGTCGCCATCGACATCCATCTCATGACCCATTAGCTCAAGCCGGGCCTGTTGTGACAAGCGGCGCGCGGCGCGCGTTGCCCGTTGGTGGAGCGAGTAGCGCACTCCCGACGTGCACCCCTCAAGTTCTCCTAATGGCCACCCGATATGGGCCCATGGCCGCACCGTACAGCCTCGCGAGGCTCTCCTAGAGGAGCCACCTCGATCGCGAGTGACAGCGCTGTAGCGGACGGACCACAACCGACAGTTCCCTCGAAACCGGAGCACGAATCATGGAAATAGCCGCGAAGCAGGCAGTCAGGCCGTCGCCAGCAGAGGTGCTGTCGACGTGGCGTGAGTATCGACGGAGCGGCGATCTCCAGCTCCGCGACCGGCTGATCTTCATGTTCATGCCGATGGTGCGTCACATCGTCTACCGCAAGGTTCGTGCCGTGCCGGCCCACTGCGACGTGGAGGACTTCCTCTCGTGCGGGCTGGAGGCGCTGATCCACTCGATCGAACGCTATGACCCGGACAAGGGCGCCTCGCTCGAGCAGTATGCATGGACGCGCATCCACGGCGCCGTGCTCGACGAGCTGCGCCGCCACGACTGGGCGCCGCGCTCGCTGCGCCGTGACGAGCGCACGATCAACGGCGCCCGCGACAGCTTCTACTCCGAGCACGAGCGCCAGCCCAGCCGCGAGGAGCTCGCCGCGAGGGTCGGCATGACTCCGACGCAGCTGACCGACCGGATGGACCAGGTCGAGCTCGCGGAGGTCGGCTCGTTGAATCGCTCCGTGCGCTCCGACGAGGGCGCCACGACCGAGCAGATCGACACACTGGAGAGCAGCGACAGAGACTGCGACCCGGTCGCACGGGCCGAGCTGGGCGAAGCCAAGGCGCGCTTCCGCAAGGCGTTCGCGCGGCTGTCCAAGCAGCAGCGCGAAGTCGCGGTGATGCTGTACGTGGAGGAGCGGACGCTGCGCGAGATCGGCGAGCGCCTCGGCGTGTCCGAGAGCCGCATCTCGCAGATCCACACGCAGCTGCGCAGCAAGCTCTACGAGCAGCTGTCGGGCGAGCTCGCGCTGTTCGGCAACTTCAGCTGAGCGCGGGGACGCGCTCAGCGCCCGCGCGCTTCGGCTGCCCGCCGGAGCGCTCGCGCAGGATCACGTTCGCCTGACCGGCGGGGCTGAGCGTGATGCTGCGCCGTCGCGTCCGCTCGGGCGCGGGGTCGACGGCCGCGACCTCGCAGCGCCCCAGCACCGCGCTCAGGACCACCCGCATCTCCAGCAGCGCGAAGCTCGCCCCCAGGCAGCGCGTGCGACCGCCGCCGAACGGGATCCACGTGTACGTCCCCGGCCGCTTGCCGCCCTCGCTCTCCAGGAAGCGCTCGGGGCGCAGCGCCAGCGGATCGGGGTAGATGTCGGGGTCGCGGTGCACGAGATAGGCGCTCGCCACCAGCGCCACGCCAGGCGGGTACTCGACGCCGCCGATCTCGATCGCCTGCTTGACCACCCGCGGCTCCGCTTCGGCAAGCACCGGGCGCAGCCGCAGAATCTCCTGGATCGTCGCGTTCAGGTACTCCTCGCCCTCGCCCGCGTCCAGCTCCCGCGTGAGGCGGCGCACCACGGCGGGCTCGCGGGCCATCCGCTCGAACGCCCACGCCAGCTGCGACGCGGTCGTCTCGTGGCCGGCGACGAGCGCGGTCACCAGCTCGTCGCGCAGCTCGTGGGCGCTCATTGGCGAGCCGTCGGCGTGGCGGGCTCCGAGCAGCAGGTCGAGCACGTCGTCGCGCTGGCCCTCGCCGCCGCGCATGTGACCGCCGTCGCCGTCGTCCTGTTCGCCGCGCTCACGCCGGCGCTGATCGATCAGCTCGTACAGCTGCCGGTCGACGTCCGCGTGCAGCTGCGGGAAGCGCTCCCAGCGCCCGCGCCCGGAGAGCACGCGTTGCGCGGCCGGCAGCAGCGACAGCGGGCTTTCGCTGAAGGCCAGCAGCTCCGTGAGCGTCTTGCGCAGCTCGTCCAGCTGCGCGCCCTGGCGCAGGCCGAAGACGACGCGCAGGATGATCTCGAGCGTGACGCGCTGCAGCTGCGGGTGCAGCTCGATCGCCTGCCCGCGCGGCCAGCTCGCGAGCTCGCGCTCGACCAGCTCGTCCATCACGCCCGCCAGGCGCTGCATGCGCTCGCCGTGGAACGCGGGCAGGAGCAGCCTGCGCTGCTCCATGTGCGCGTCCTCGTCCAGCAGGATCACGGAGTTGCGTCCGACGATCGATTCGAGCACGCGCACGCCCTCGCCCGGGTGCAGCACGTCGGGGGCGGCCATGAACACCTGCTTGATCTCCTCGGGGTCCGACAGCACCACGAACGGCGGCTGGCCGAGCACGCGCATCGTGAAGCGGCGTCCGTAGCGCTCGCGGCAGCGCTCCAGGAAAGCGGTGGGCCGCCTCCAGGCTAGGATCGTCTGCAGGGCCGCCGGTTGGCGCGGTCCGGGGGGCAGCTGCGTGATGCGCCGGCTGATCATGGCTTCTCCTGAGGTCAGGTGTCCATTTAGAATGTACCAATGAGTATATCTACTGATCAGTATCTGTCAAGCTGATGCCGCGCGGCCAGTTCGACCGCAGCGAGCGCAAGGCGGCCACGCGCGCGAGCCTGCTGGACGCCGCCGCGCGCGTGTACGCGCGGCAGGGCTTCGCGGGCGCGACGCTCGACGAGGTCGCGGCGGAGGCCGGCTTCACCAAGGGCGCCGTGTACGGGCACTTCGGCAGCAAGGAGAACCTGCTGATGGCGCTGCTGCAGGAGCACCTGGCGGGGCAGATCGCCGAGCAGCTGGAGCTGTTCCAGCGCGAGCGCTCCGACGGCGCGCGCCCGACGTGGGAGCGCCCGCTGGCGGGCAGCGACAGCTGGATGCGCCGCCTCGACGAGGACCCCGATCCGTTTCGCCTGTTCGTGGAGCTGTGGAGCTACGCGCAGCGCGACGAGCAGCTGCGCACGCGCCTGGCGAGCGGCCTGCAGGCGCTGCGCGCCACATTCGTGCGCTTCGGCATCGACAGCGCCGCGGACGCCGGCGTGCAGACCTCGGATGTGGCGCACGAGCATTTCGCGAGCGCGCTCGTGGGCCTGATCCTCGGCGTGGGCCTGCTCAAGCTGGCCGAGCCCGATGCCGTCCCCGAGCGCCTGCTGGGCGTCGTCGCCTCGATCCTGATCCGCGCGCTGGAAGCGGACCCCGAGGCGCGCGAGCTGCTCGCGGACGCCGCCGTACCGCGCCCACGATAGACGCCGCGAGTCGCCGCGAGTCGCCCGGCAAGCGCCGCTGCGCCATCATCTGGGGGTGCTCCTGCTTGCCGTCAAGCTGCTGCTTGCGCCCAGCTTCGTGGTCGGCGCATCGCTGACGGCGCGGCATTTCGGGCCGCGCATCGGCGGCCTGATCGGCGGGCTGCCGGTGGTGGCGGGCCCAATCCTGCTCGTGTACGCCCTCGCGCACGGGCGCACGTTCGCCGCGGGCGCCGCCGCCGGCACGCTGCTCGGCCTCGTGTCGCTGATCGCGTTCGTGATCGTCTACGGTCGCCTCGCGGGGCGCCTGTTCTGGGGCGCGAGCATGCTGGCGGGCTGGCTTGCGTTCGCGCTGGCGACGGTGGCGTTCAGCGCGCTGTCGCTGCCGCTGGGCGCGGCGCTGGGGCTCGTCGCCCTGGCGCTGCTTGCAGGACTCGCCTGCCTCCCCCGCCCTGGCCCGGAGGTGCTGGTGCACGAGCGCCCGCCGGCGTGGGACCTGCCGGTGCGCGGCGCGTGCGCGCTCGCGATGGTGGTGGCGCTGACCGCCATCTCGGGCTGGCTGGGTCCGCAGCTGAGCGGCCTGCTGGCGCCGTTTCCGATCATCACGACGGTGCTTGCGACATTCACGCACGCACAGCGCGGGACCGACGAGCTGCTGCGGCTGCTGCGCGGGCTGGTTGGCGGCTTTGGCGCGTTCGCGCTGTTCTGCTTCACGCTGTCGGTGTCGCTGCACCACCTGGACACGGCCGCTGCGTTCGCGCTTGCGACCACGCTGGCACTTGCGACGCAGGCTGGCGTGATCGCGCTGGTTCCGGCCGCGCGCAGCGCGGACGCCGTGGCGGAGTTCTAGCGCAGGGCGCCGGACGGCGGCGGCTGAGCGGAGACCGTCGCGGCGGCGGGCTGGTGGCGCACGCGCTCGCGCACGTCGGCGTAGCGCAGCGCCTCGTAGGCGATCACCGCGACGAGCGCCGCGGCGAGCACGCCGAGCGCGGCGAGCGCGGGCAGCGCGGCGCCGGCGGGTATGAGCGCGAGCAACACGACGGCGCACACGAGCCGGCGCAGGCTGAGCGAGCGCATGTTGCGCAGGCGGAAGGCGACGTGCGCGAGCAGGTACATGGCGGCGCCGCCGAGCAGCGCGGCCGCGGGGACGAGCTTCAGCGGATCGTCGACGCCGAGCAGTGTGCGCTTGATGCCGACGGCGATCAGCGCGATCCCGGCGACCATCGGCAGGTGCAGGTAGGAGTAGGAGTCGCGCGCGATCCTGTTGCGCTCGCCCCCGGCGGCCGCGCGCGCGAGGCGCCTGCCGGCGACGATCGCGACGACATCGAAGTACGCCCACCACAGCGCCGCGGCGACGACCACGCCAAGCACCGCCGCGACCACGACACCCGCGCCGATCGCGGGGCGCGCGCCGATTCCGATCGCGACGATCGACTCGCCCAGCGCGATGATCACGATCGCGCCGTGGCGCTCGGCGAAGTGGCCGGGCACGAGTTTCCAGCCCTCGATGCCGAACACGAACGGCCCGCCGTAGTCGAGCAGCAGCGCGAGCGCCCACAGCCCGAGCTGCAACGCGCCGCCGGAGAACGCGGCGGCCACCAGTAGGCCGACGCCGACGGCGGTGCTGGCGGCCAGCCCGACGACCGAGCGGCGCAGGTCGGGATCGTGGCGGCTGGCGATCACGAACAGCGCGATGTGCGCGGCGCGCACGGCGGCGTACGCGCACGCGAACAGCAGCGCGTCGGCGCCGAACGCGCCGGGCACGCACAGCGCGGCGACGAGGAACGCGGCCATCGCGGCGAACATCGCCAGCCGCACGGCGCCCTCCTCGGGGTCGACGACGCTGGTCAGCCACGCGTAGCCGGTCCACGACCACCACAGCACGCCGAGCACGAGCAGCCCCTTGAGCATGCCATCCCAGGTGGGCGTGTGCACGATCAGCGTGGTGCACTGCGTGAGCGCGAGCACGAACACGAGGTCGAAGAACAGCTCGAGCGGCGTCACCCGCTCGCCGTCGCGCAGCACCGCGCTGACGCGCGGCACACGGGGCGGGTGCGATGCGCTCACGCGCTCATCTTCGCACCCGCCCGTGCCAGCCAACCGAATTCCGACAGTTACCCGCCGGCGTCTCCGACCGCATGGGCGGGAGCCTCGCCCCACAGCTGCTCCAGGCGGTAGAACTCGCGCGTCTCGGGCGTGAAGATGTGCACGACGACGTCGAGGTAGTCCATCAGGATCCAGCCGCCCTGCGCTGAGCCCTCGACGCGCCGCGGCAGCGTTTGGTGGTCGTGCTTGAGCCCCTCGATGATGCCGTCGTGGATCGCTTTGGCCTGGCGGCCGGTGTTGCCGGAGCAGATGAGGAAGTAGTCGGTGTAGCCGAGCACGCCGCGCAGGTCCAGCTCGACGACGTCGATCGCCTTCTTGTCCTCGGCGTAGCCGATGATCGCGCTCAGCAGCGCCTGCCCCAGCAACGGCTGGCCGGCGGCGCTCATCTGCCCGCCACCGCGCCGGCTTTGGCGTACAGGCGGTGCTCGGCGATGTAGCCGGCGACCGCGGGGCCGACCAGCGCGTCGATCGATTCCCCGCGCGCGGCGCGCTCGCGCGCCTGCGAGGAGGAGACGGCGACGGGCGCCATCTCCAGGAAGCGCACGCCGGCGGGCGCCTCGCCGGCGCGACCCTCGGCGCCCGCGCCCACCGGGTTGATGCCGGCGAGCGCGTCGAGCACCTGCCGGCGCGGCGCGCCGGCGCGCGTGGCGACGGCGAGCTGCATGAGCTCGAGCAGCTGCGCGGGTTCGCGCCAGGAGCCGAGCGTGCTCGCGGTGTCGGCTCCCACGATGAACGTCAGCTCGGCGTCGGGGTTGCTGGCATGTATGGATCTCAAGGTATCCACCGTATAGGACAGCCCGCCGCGTTCCACCTCGAGCGCGCACACCGACAGCCCGTGCTCGCCCTCGACGGCGAGCTGGCACATGCGCAGACGGTGCTCGGGACCCGGGTCCCCCCCGCCCTGGCGATCGCCGGCGGACTTGAACGGGGAGGTGTGCGCGGGCACGAGCAGCACGCGCTCGAGCGCGAGCTCGTCGCGGGCGTGGCGCGCGACGGCGACGTGGCCGAGATGGGGCGGGTTGAAGGTGCCGCCGAGGATGCCAAGCGATCGCGGGCGGCTGGCCGAACGCTCGGCCAACGCGCCCGGCCGCTCACGCGCGGACGTGTCCGTCGCCTTCGACGAGGTACTTGAACGTGCACAGCTCGCGCAGGCCGATGGGCCCGCGCGCGTGCAGCTTCTGCGTGGAGTTGCCGATCTCGGCGCCCATCCCGAACTCGCCCCCGTCGGTGAAGCGCGTGGAGGCGTTGACGTACACGCAGGCGGCGTCGACGCCGAGCTGGAACGCGCGCGCGGCGGCGGTGTCACGCGTGACGATCGCCTCGGAGTGCCCGCTGCCGTAGCGGCCGACGTGCTCGATCGCCTGCTCGACGTCGTCGACGACCCCGACGGCGAGCACCGGCGCGAGGTACTCGGTGGCCCAGTCCTCCTCGGTGGCGTCTTCGAGGTTTAGATCTTGGATGGCGTCGCTGGCGCCAAGCGCGTCGCGGGTGCGTGCGTCGGCGCGGATCTGCACGCCGGCGTCGGCGAGCGCGCGCAGGACACGCGGCAGGAACTCGGCGGTGATGCGCTGGTGCACGAGCAGCGTCTCGGCGGCGTTGCACACGCCGGGGCGCTGCGTCTTGGCGTTGAGCACGATCGCAAGCGCCTGGTCGAGCTCGGCGCCGGCGTCGACGTAGACGTGGCAGTTGCCGGACGCGGCGTAGATGACGGGCACGGTGGCGACGGCCTGCAGCGCCTGCTTGAGCCCCTCGCCGCCGCGCGGGATGATCAGGTCGACGGCGTCCTTCTGTGTGGCCAGATCGGCAAGCTCCTCACGGCCGCCACCGGCCACGAGGCTGACGCAGCCGTCGGGCAGCCCGGCGGCGACGGCCGCCTCGCCGGCGATGTGCGCGAGCGCGGCGTTGGAGTGCATCGCCGAGGACGAGCCGCGCAGCACGATCGCGTTGCCCGACTTCAGGCACAGCGCGGCGGCGTCGATCGTGACGTTGGGGCGCGCCTCGTAGACGACCGCGACGACGCCGAGCGGCACGCGCACCTTGCGCACGTCCAGGCCGTTGGGCAGGCGGCGCCCGTCGATCACCTCGCCGACGGGATCGGCGAGCGCGGCGATCTGACGCACGGCGCGGGCGATCGCGGCGACGCGCGCCTCGTCCAGGCGCAGGCGGTCGAGCAGCGCGGCGCCGACCACCCGCTTCGCGGGCGGTGCCCCAGCCTCGCGCGCGAGCTGCATGTCGCGCTCGTTGGCGGCGAGGATCTCCTCGACGCGGTCCTCGAGCGCGGCGGCGATCGCCTCGAGCGCGGCGTCCTTGACGGCGGTGTCGGTGCGCGCGAGCACGCGTGCCGCGCGCTTGGCGGCGCGGCAGGTGTCAGCGACGGATGCGACGGCGATTGCCATTGCCGTACAGGGTAGAGCGCACGAGGCGAATCGGGGCGATCGCGCCGGGCGGCGGCGGGCGGCGCGCGTCAGTCGAGCACGAGGTAGTCGCGGTGCACGGCCTCGTCGCTGGCGCGCGGCAGGATCTCGCGCACGGAGTCGGACTTGAGCCCGAGCACGCGCCGCAGCTCCTCGGCGGAGTAGCTGCAGATGCCCTTCGCCAGCGGCCGCAACGTTCCGCCGGAGGCAGTGTCTCGCTCTGCGATGTCGACGGCGTCGCCGGCGTCGAACTCGCCCTTGACTTCGGTCACGCCGACGGGCAGCAGGCTGGCGCTGCCCTCCCGCACGGCCCGCGCGGCGCCCTGGTCGACGACGACGGTGCCGCGCGAGGGCTTGGCGTACTTGAGCCACAGCTTGAAGCTCGAGTAGCGCGCCTCGCGCGCGGGAAAGCGCGTGCCCTCGCGCTCGCCCGCCAGCACCGCGGCGAGGGCCTGCGGGCGCACGCCGTTGCAGATCACCACGGGGATGCCGGCGGCGGTGGCCATCTCCGCGGCGACGACCTTGGAGCGCATGCCGCCGGACCCCAGCGGCGAGGTGGTGTGCCCGATCTCGAGCTCGTCGAGCGCGTCGAAGTCGTCGACCTCGGCGACGATGTGCGCGTCGGGGTGCAGACGCGGGTCGGCTGTGTAGAGCCCGTCGATGTCGGTCAGCAGGATCAGCTCGTCGGCGGCGATCAGCACGGCGACCTGCGCCGCGAGGAAGTCGTTGTCGCCGAAGGAGATCTCGTCGGTGGCGGTGGTGTCGTTCTCGTTGATCACGGGCAGCACGCGCCACTCGAACAGCGTGGTCAGCGTCTGGCGCGCGTTGAGGTAGTGCGTGCGCGCGCTCATGTCGAAGAACGTCAGCAGCACCTGCGCGCTGATGACATCGCGCTCGCGCAGCAGCTCGTCGTAGATCCTGTACAGCTTGCCCTGCCCGACGGCGCTGGCGGCCTGCAGCGCGCCGACCGTGGTGGGCCGCTGCGGCAGCCCCATCACGCGCATCCCCCGCGCGATCGCGCCGCTGGTGACGACGATCACCTCATCGCCCGCGCGGTGCAGGGCGGCGAGCTGGTCGCACACGCTCGCGAGCACGTCCATGCGCGGCGTGCCCTCGCTGTCGGCGACTACGCTTGATCCGAGCTTGATGACGAGGCGTCTCATCGGCGTCACGGAGCGTAGACGGTCAGTGCGGGGATCTCGGATTCCCGGGTCTATGTAGGCGGGCGATCTCGAGTGACTGCGCGTCTGCGCGTTTCTGCATACATAGCTTCGACGCTGCGAATGCGGTCCGAGGGCGGGAGCTCCAGGTGTTGATGGATCAAGCTCTCATCCACGCTTGGGCGCACAGGAGCGTCAAGCACGAGCCGATGCCCGGTCGCCCACACGGCCTTCTCGAGCGTCGCCACTGTCGGATTGGCGCCCGGCCGCTCAAGCCTGGCGACCGCTGCCTGGCTGATCCCCATCCGGCGGCCGAGATCCGCCTGTGTCATTCCCGCCCGACGGCGAGCTTCCCTGAGCAGTGAGGCGGAGTTCGACACCTACAGAATTATAATATATAAGTTGTAATCTACGGTGCTTCGTGCGGGTCCAGCTCGAACGTCACGCCCGCGATCTCGATCTCGTCCCCAGGCTGGAAGCCCTTGGCCTCGAGCGCGCTGAGCACGCCGATCCTGCGCAGTCTGCCCTCCAGGTAGGCCATCGCATCCTCGTTGTCGACGTCGAAGCGCTCGAACAGGCGCTCGATGCCCCTGCCTCTGACGGCGAATGCGCCGTCGTCCAGCTGCTCGACGCGAAAGCCCGCGCTGCCGGTCGGCCGGAACACCATGTGCTCGGCGAGCTCCTGCTCGGAGGTGGCGCCGGCGCCACGCACAGCATCGGTCGCGGCGGTGCCCTCCGGCACGATCCGCAGCAGCAGATCACCCAGCTCGCGCATGCCGAAGCCGGTTGCGCTCGACGTGGCGAGGACGGGCACGTCCTCGCCGAGGCGTAGCCGCCATTCGGCGATGGCCTCCTGCAGCCGCTCCGCGGGCACGAGGTCGGCCTTCGACAGCACGAGCACGCGCGGCAGCCGCGCCAGGCGCTTGTCGTGCGCCGCCAGCTCGCGCTCGATCGTCTCGTGGTTGGCGAGCGCGTCCGCCTGCTCGCCCATCGATATCTCGGGTGCGACGTCGAGCACGTGCACCAGCAGCCGCGTGCGCTCGACGTGCGCGAGGAAGTCATGCCCGAGCCCAGCGCCCTCGCTCGCGCCCTCGATCAACCCGGGGATGTCGGCCACGACCAGCTGGCGTTCGGGAGCGCCATCGTCCCCCGCCGCCGTGTCGAGCACGCCGAGCACCGGCGAGAGCGTCGTGAAGGGATAGTCGGCGATCTTCGGCGCGGCGCGCGTGAGACGCGAGAGCAGCGAGGACTTGCCGGCATTGGGCAGGCCCACGAGCCCCACGTCGGCGAGCAGCTTGAGCCTCAGCTCCAGCCATCCTTCCTCGCCGGCGAGACCGCGCTCGGCGAAACGCGGCGCCTGGCGCGTGGGCGTGGCAAAGCGCTTGTTGCCCTTGCCGCCGCCACCGCCGCGCGCGATCGTCGCCGTCTGGCCGTCGGCCAGCAGCTCCCAGCTGCGCCCGAGCAGGTCGTCGGCCCGTTCCGCACCGCCGACCCCGTCCCTCTCGTGGGCACCGTCCTCGTCATCGCTCGCCGCTGCTGGCACACCCTCGATCTGCGTCCCGGGCGGCACTCTGATCGTCAGCGTCTGCCCGTCGGCCCCGTGACGCAGCGCGCCCGAGCCATGCCCGCCACGCCCCGCGCGATAGTGGCTGCGGCGCTTGTAGCTCTGCAGGTCGCGCAACGAGTCGTCGCACACGACCATCACGTCACCGCCGCCGCCGCCGTCGCCGCCGTCGGGGCCGCCGCGCGGCACGTGGGCTTCGCGGCGAAAGCTGATGCAGCCGTCGCCGCCGGCGCCGGCCTGCACGTAGATCCTTGCGCGATCGTGCAACTCGTGCGACCTACCTCGCAGGTCGACTGGCGAAGTACAGGCCGGCGCCCGCCGCGGCGCCGGCGATGGCGACGGTTCCGTACACGCCCGCGCGCGGAAGGCTCCTGCGTGCGACCACGGTCGCGAGCACGTCGACGGCGTCCACGAGCGCGCACAGCTGCTGCACGCGCGGCCCGTTCACGGGGTCCTCGAGCGTGCGCAGCGTGGCCAGGCCGAGCGCCAGATCGCGCGCGCCGAGCGAGCGCGCGAGGTCGCCCACGATCGGCAGCTGCGCGTTGTCCCGACCCAGCCACCGCGAGGTCACCTGCTCCGGCGCCGCCAGCACGGCGACGCCCAGCGCGGCGCGCCCCGCAGCGAGCAGCCAAGCGCCGCGCCGCGGGGATATGCGAGGCATCCGAGTCCTACTTGGCGTCGGCCGGCAGCACGCTCACCACGCGACCGCGCCAGCCCTGGCTGAACTGCACGGTCCCGGCGGCGCGCGCGTACAGCGTGTCGTCTTTGCCGATCCCGACGCCGGCGCCCGGCTTGAATTTGGTGCCGCGCTGGCGCACGATGATCTCGCCGCCGGTAACGGTCTCGCCGGCGAACGTCTTGACCCCCAGGCGCTGGGCGTTGGAGTCGCGGCCGTTGCGGCTCGATCCGAGCCCCTTCTTATGAGCCATCTGCAGCTTTCTCCTTGCTCGCCGTGGGCGTCTCGCTCGCAGCGTCAGCCTGTTTGGCTTTGCTCGCTTTGGCCTTCGCCGCTCCCGCGCTGATCTCGGTGACCTCGATCTTGGTGAGCTCCTGGCGGTGGCCGGTGCGGCGCTTGTAGCCGCGCTTGGGCTTGAACTTGAACACGCGCAGCTTCTCGCCGCGCACATGCGCGATCACCTTCGCCGTGACCTTCACGTTGGCCAGCCCGGCGGCGTCGAACACTGCCTCGTCGGAGCGGTACAGCATCGGCTCGAGCGCCACGTCGGCGCCCTCCGCCGCGGGCAGGCGCTCCACGAGCAGCGTCTGGCCCCGCTCGACGCGGTACTGCTTGCCGCCTGTCTTCACGATCGCGTACATGTCTGTGGGTCTCGATTCTCGTATGGAAAGGGCGCCTCGACCGGCTTGCGCCGCAGGCTGCCGCCTACTCCGGGGTCGCCTTGGCCTTGGCAGCCGAACGGCGCCGTCCGCCCCTGCGGCCACGACGCCGAGGTTTGGATTGTAGGCCATCCTCGGCCCCCTCGTCCTGGGGTGCGTCGCCGCCGCCCTCGACGGCATCCGCGCCGACGGGCACCGCGACCGTCGGCTCCTCCTCGGGCTCCGTGTCGATCGAGGTCGCCGACTCGCTCAGCCCGGCTTCGCGCCGCGCCTCGGAGTCCTCGCTTTCAACCGGCGCGCGGCGCCTGCGCGAGCGCGGCTTGGGTCGGGCATCCACGGCGCGCACGTCCCGCGAGGGGCGCGCGGGCGCGGTCACCACCTCGCCGGACTCATCCAGCAGCAGCGCGCTTGCCGCCGTGCGCCCGACCTGATCGATGCGCACCATGCGCTTCTCGCCCACGTACGGCGAGGCGCCGGCGATGGAGATGATGTAGCCGTCGATTTTGGCGACCGCGTCGTCGACGTCGTACATGTGCGGCTCGACGATCTCCACGAGCACCTCGTCGCCCTGGCGGAACGGCAGCGCGCGCTCCTCGACCTCCTCGCGCGTGCCCACGAACGTGATCGCGAAGTGATCCAGCGCGAGTCCTTCGGAGCCCTCGAACAGGAACGACTTGCCGGTCTGCGACTCGAGCGCATGCAGCACGCGCGAGTTGTGGCCGGTGAACTGCGTGCTCACGCGCGGGTTGATCTGCACGAGGAACGCCTCCGCGTCGGGATGCTCGACGGCGACGTCGCGCAGCTTGCGCTCGAACTCGATCGCGATCGTCTCCTCCGAACGGATCACGCCCTCGCCCTCACACGTGGGACACGGGCGGCTCATGATCTCGCGCACGCCCTCGGTGACGTTCTGGCGGGTCATCTCGACCAGCCCGAGCTTTGAGATCTCGGCGGTGAACGTCTTCGTGCGGTCCTCGTCGAGCGTCTTGCGCAGCACCTTCATGACCGCGTCGCGGTTGCGCGCGCGGGCCATGTCGATGAAGTCGATGACGATGATGCCGCCGATGTCGCGCAGGCGCAGCTGGTTGACGACCTCCTCGGCGGCCTCGAGGTTGGTCTTGGTGATCGTGTCCTCGAGCCCGGCGCCCTTGCCGCGTCCGATGAAGCTGCCGGAGTTGACGTCGATCACCGTCAGCGCCTCGGCGTAGTCGATGATCAGATAGCCGCCGCTGGGCAGGTCGACGCGCCGCGAGAGCACCCCTTCGATCGCCTTGTCGACGCTGTAGGCCTCGAACAGCGGCTCCGGCTCCTTCCACAGCTCGACGCGCTCGACCAGCTCGGGGGCGGTGCGCGTGAAGAACGACACGAGGCGGTGGTACTGCTGCTCGTCGTCGACGATCGCGCGCTCGAAGTGCGCGGAGAAGATGTCGCGCACGACGCGCACCGACAGGTCGGCCTCCTGGAAGACGAGATCCGGAGCGACGGTGTCCTCGACGCGTTTGACGAGCACCTCGTGCAGCTTGTGCAGGTACTTGAGCTCGCGCTCGAAGTCCTCGCGCTTGGCGCCGTGCGCGGCCGTGCGGACGATCACGCCGCCGCCCTCGGTCTGCAGGCTGGAGGTCTGGCGGCGCAGCCGTTCGCGCTCCTTGTCCTCCAGGCGCCGCGACACGCCCACGCCCTCGCCGGTGGGCGCGTACACCATGTAGCGCCCGGCGATCGTCAGCTCCATCGACAGGCGCGCGCCCTTCGTCTTGAGCGGGTCCTTGACGACCTGCACGACGATCTCCTGACCGGGCTTGAGCAGGTCGGAGATCTTGCGCCCACCGCCTGTGCCGCGCCCGCGCTTGGGCGTCTCCACGCCCGGCAGCACGATCTCGTCGACGTGCAGGAAGCCGTTCTTCTCCAGGCCGATGTCGACGAACGCGGCCTCCAAGCCCGGCAGGACGTTGTCGACCTTGCCCTTGTAGATGTTGCCGACGATCGAGCGCCCGCCGCGGCGCTCGATGTAGAGCTCAGCTACGCGGTAGCCGGCCTCAAGGCCTTTGCCGCCGCGTTTGCGTCGGCTCGCCGCGGCTTTGCTGGCCGCCGAGGACGACCGCGAGGCGGCGGGCGTTCCGCTCGCCTCCAGAAGCGCCACGCGCGTCTCCGCGCGGTCGACGCTGACAAGCACTTGCTTTTTCAATTTGATCCAGTCTTTCGGTATGGAAGAGCGCCGAGCATCGGATGGATCGGCGCCGGGGCGGCGAGCCCGCGCGCACCCGGAGCGTCGGGTGGGGGGCAACCCGCGCGAAGCGGCGCTGACGGTCTGATAGGGGATGCTGGGCGAACATTGGGGTCTAGTAACGCAGTACGCGGCCCTTCAGAGCTGCCGAGGTTCGCGCCTGGACATAGATCGATTGCAGTAGGCCAACGCTCAGCAGAGTGGCTATCACCGACGACCCGCCGTAGCTCATGAGCGGAAGCGTTACGCCTGTGACGGGCATGATCCCGACCGTCATCCCTACGTTTACGAAGACCTGGAACATGAGCATAGCTGCTACGCCGGCGGCGATCAGCGACCCGAACAGGTCCTTCGCCATCACCAGCACGCGCAGCGTTCTGGAGATCAGCAGCGCATACAGCGCCAGCACCAGACCCGCCCCCACGAACCCGTACTGTTCGCCGACCGCGGCGAAGATGAAGTCGGTGTTGCTCTCCGGCACGAAGCCGCCCGCGATCTGGCCGCCGCTGCCGCTGACGCCGGTCTTCTGCCCCGCGCCGATCGCGATCTTGGACTGCTGCAGCTGGTAGGTCGGATCGGTCGCGGACCCTTCCTTGGGGGTACTCGACGGATGCAGGAACGCCGTCAGGCGTTCCACCTGGTAGGGCTTGAGCACGTGCACGCCCACGGCCGGCCCGGCGGCGAGCACGAACGCGATCGCCACGCACACGAGCGCCGCGAGCGCCGCCAGATGCCGCCACGGGGTGCCGGCGACGAACAGCAGCATGCAGGCGATCGTCATGTACACGAGCCCCGAGCCGAGGTCGGGCTGCGCGATCACGAACATCGTTGGCACGAGCGCCGCGATCAGCACGCGCACGGTCGTGTCGCGTTCGCGCAGATGGCGCGAGCGATCGACGATCAGCGCCGACAGCGCGAGGATCAGCAGCACCTTGCCGAGCTCGGACGCCTGGAAGGAGAACAGCGGGAAGTTGATCGCGCGCTGAGAGCCCTGCGCGGAGTGCCCGAGCCCGAGCACCGCGAGGATGGTGAAAAGCAGCGTCCCGTAGATGACGTTCCTGTAGCGGCGCAGCAGCGCGTAGTCCAGGCGCGAGATCACGAGCATCGCCAGCAGCCCGATCCCCAGGTAGACCGCCTGGCGATCGACGTAGTAGTGCGGGTCGCCGGAGATCGTTCTGCGCGTGGCCGCCTTCAGGTTGACGATCGAGCAGGCGCACAGCCCGAGCACCGCGAGCGTGAGCAGCGGATCGAGGGGCAGCCGCAACGCGCGCGGCGGCGGCACGGGCGCCTCCTCCGTGGGCTTGATCGGGCTGAGCGGGCTCAAAAGGTCTTGGAGGTCCCGACGACGAACTTCTTTGGCTTGCCGTACCACTGCGAGGCGATCAGACGCGCGATCGGCGCGGCCGTTTCGGCGCCGAAGCCGCCTTCCTCGACGGTCACCGCGATCACGATCGGCCGCGTGGCGTTGCCGAGATAGCACATGTACCAGGACTGGTCTTCGTGCCCGGTGCGTTCCGCCGTGCCGGTCTTGCCGTACACCGGATCTTCTTCCTGATCCCAGCCCTGCCACACGTCGGTGGAGGTGCCGCCCGGGGCGCTTGCCGCCTCGTGAATGCCCTCCATCACCAGGCTCACATCTTCGTAGTTCAGGTGGACATGGTGGGAGCCGAAGCGCAGCGTCTGCAACAGCGTGTGGTTGGGTTCCTCGACCTGCTTGCCCAGGTGCGGGGTCACGACCGTGCCGGTGCCGCCGTTGCGATACGCGGTGGCGAGCGCCGAGTAGGCGACGGCCATCTGCAGCGGATCGGTCAGCAGATCGCCCTGACCGACCGCCAGGTCCATGTTGTAGCCGACCGTCCACGGCGCCCCCGGTTCGGCGACGATGTAGCAGCGGTGGTGTTCGCGGCGCTCGCATTCTGCTTCCGCCTGGTTCTCTTCGGCCAGCCACCTGCGACTCGGCACGACGCCCTTGAACTCGTTGGGCAGGTCGATCCCCGTCCTCCTGCCGATGCCCAGCTCTTCGGCCTTCTTCTGGATGAGTTCCCCGCCATGTTCGTTGGCGAGCCTGCCTACCGTGAAGAAGTAGGTGTCCGAGGACTCCTTCAGCGCTTCCACCAGGTCTGCCGCCCCGAATTCTGCTTCCCCGGCGTTGCAGAAGTGCTCGCTGGAGACGTAGATGCATTTGCCCGCGCCGAGCCCCATCGACGGCGTGATCACGCCCGCTTCCAGCGCCGCCATCGCGGTGATCGGCTTGAAGGTCGAGCCGGTCGGGTATTCGCCTTCGTCGGCGAGGTCGGTCAGCCGTCCCGGTTCGTCGCCGCCGCGGCCGCTCAGTTCGGCGTATTCGGCGGGAGTCAGCGGCTTGGCGAACTTGCTCGGGTCATAGCTCGGCGAGGAGCCCATGGCGAGGACTTCGCCGTTGAGCGGGTCGAGTGCCACGAACGCGCCCGCAATCGCCGGTTTCCCGCCGGCCCGCGCGTGTTCCATGCCTTCCTGCAGCGCCTTTTCGCTGGCCCGCTGCAGGCCCAGGTCGAGCGTCGTCTGCAGCGCGTGACCGGCCTTCGGCGGCTTCGGCGGCAGGTGGTTGGCGACCGGCTGGCCTTCGGCGTTGACGGCCACCCGCTGCACGCCGGGTTCGCCGCGCAGGTAGTGGTCATATTTGAGCTCCAGGCCCGTCTGGCCGACCACTGTGCCCTCCTGCACTCCGCGGAAGACCGAGAGCTTCAGCTCCGGTCCGGTGATCTGGCGCGCATAGCCGAGCATCTGCGCTGCCATTTCGCCGTCGGGGTAGTGGCGGATCGAGACCGGCTGCTGCACGACGCCCGGGTATTCGCTCTGGCGCTCCCCCAGCTCGGTCAGCACGCTGCGCCCGGCGTCGGTCTTGATCGTGACGTTCGCGTAGGGGGTCGTGTCGATTCCCTCGACGACGCGTTCGTCGATCGTCCGCGGGCTCAGCCCGATGACGCGCGCGAGGCGGTCGAACAGACTGCGGACCCGGACCGCCGAGCGTGGCAGCGCCGGCACGCGCAGCACCGGACGCCGTGCGGCTGCGCGCAGTTCGAGCAGTTCGCGGCGCAGCGCGCCATGCAGACGCGAGGCGTGGTCGCCATGGAGCGCCTCGAAGCGCCTGAGCTGTTCGCTGGCGGCTCGGTAGGTGGCTTCGAGCTTGGTCGCGTGTTCCTCGTAGACGAGGACCTGTTCGCCGATCGCGGCGGGCATCTCACTCGGCACGATCTGCACCGCGTTGGCGGTCGTCGAGTCCACGATCGCCTGGCCGTCGCGGTCGAGAACTTCCCCGCGCGGCGCCGCGATCGGCAGATGGCGCGCGCGCTCGGAGTCGGCCTGCTGGACGTACTGTTCGCTGGATAGCACTTGCAGGTACCACAGGCGGAAGAAGATCACCCCGAACATCACCATCGCCACGCCGCCGAGGATCGCCACGCGCAGCGCCAGCTGCGGCGAAACCGGGATTCGCGACCGGTCCTGCGGCCAGCGCGACCGGACTGGCTCGATCGAGCTCACGGTTTGGAGAGTGGGCTCAGGCCACCGGTCGTGTAGGCGCGCCGCCGCCGGCGCCGGCGCGGATCATCCGGCAGCGCGCCGTCGAGCACGCGTTTGGTCAGCGCCCACATCGGCAGCGCGAGGATCGTGTTGAGCAGCACGCCCAGCACGATCTCCCGCAGCAGCTCCACGCTCACCGGGGCGTCGACGCCGAGCATGAACTCGACCAGCGAGTAGCCGAGCAGCGCCAGAGCCGAGGCGCCGGCGCCGACGAGCAGCGGCATCAGCGCCGCCTGCGGATCGTGCTGGCCGGCGAGCGAGCGATCGTGCACGCGCCCGCAGCCGTAGCCGATGAGCGTGAACACCAGCGAGGTCAACCCGAGCGTCTGCAGCAGCGCCAGGTCGACCAGCAGGCCGACGGAGAAGCCGACGACCGCGCCGACCGTGGAGCCGCACATCAGCCCGACGAACGCCACCAGCAGCGAGGAGATGTCGGCGTTGACGCCGAACACCGGCACCTCGGAGACGACGCCGATCTGGAAGAACACCACGACGAACGCGAACGCGGCCAGACGCGGCGGCAGCGAGCTCGACGGGGTCGTGCTCATCCGCCCACCTGCGTCGAGGCCAGCTGTTCGCCGCCGTTGTTCGCGCCGGCCTGCGCCGCCGGCAGGCTCGTGGCGAGCCGGCCGAGGTTCGCCGCGCGCGTTCCCGCCGCGGCGGTCAGCACCTGGACGATGTCCAGGTCGCGCAGGTTGGCGATCGGGTGCACGTTCACCGACTCGTACGCGCTTTCTTCGTTGGACGAGGTGACCTGCCCGATGATCAGGCCGGGCGGGTACAGCGATTCGCCGGGGGTCGAGACGCTGCCGGCGGTGACGACGTATTCGCCGGCGGTCGGCTGCGTGCTGGTGGGCAGGTACTGGAGCAGCAGGTCGTTGGGGTCGCCGACCTTCGGCACCACCAGGCCGGTCGCCGTGCCCGCGCCGATCCGACCGGAGACGCCCATCGTGCTGTCGGTGATCAGCTCGACCTGGGCGCCGTCGGAGACCACCGCCGCGACCCGGCCGACCAGCCCTTCCTCGTTGATCACCGGGTCGTTGACATGCACGCCCGCGGATTCGCCCTTGTCGATGTTGACCGTCGAATACCACAGGTTCGGCGTTTTGCCGACCACGGTGGCGGTCACCGGGCGGTAGTCGCCGACGCCCAGCTGATCCAGATGGGTGAGCGCGAGCAGCTGTCTGTACGAGCGTTTTTCGGCCTCCTCGGCGACCAGTTCGCGGCGCAGTTTGTCGGTCTGCTTGAGCGACTGCGCCAGCTCGCTTTTCGCGTGCAGCGTGTTGCCGAACCAGCTGAACAGGTCGCGTACGGGCTTCAGCGCCTTGTTGGCGCCGTCCTGGATCGGCGAGACGACCGTCAGGAAGTCACGCTGCACGGCGTGCAGCCGACCGTTTGGAGACTCGCCGAAATAGGCGGTGAGAAGCAGCAGTGAGAGCACGACGAGCAGAGCGAGCACCACTCGTCGACGCCGGACCGTCTTGTCGTGCACCGATGAGTACCTTCCGAAAGCGTTAGTTCAACAGACTACCCACGGAGCAGGCGGGGCGTGTCGGGTGGCGCACCGACTCAGCGGCGCCGCCGGCTGCGCGATGTGCGGTTGGAGCGATGGATCGCCTCGAACTCCTCGAGCGAGCGGCCCGAGCCCACCGCGACGCACGTCAACGGCGACTCCGCCAGGTGCGCGGGCATCTGCGTCTCCTCGCGCAGGCGCTCGTCGAGGCCCTGCAGCAGCGAGCCGCCGCCCGCGAGCATGATGCCGCGATCCATGATGTCCGAGGCGAGCTCCGGCGGCGTGCGGTCGAGCGTCTCCTTGACCGCGTCGATGATCTGGTTGAGCGGTTCGGCCAGCGCCTGGCGGATCTCCTCGCTGGTCAGCACCACCGTCTTTGGCAGCCCGGCGACCATGTCGCGCCCGCGGATCTCCGCCTGCAGCTCCTCCGCCATCGGGCACGCCGAGCCGATCTCCAGCTTCAGCTCCTCCGCGGTCTGCTGCCCGATCAGCAGCTTGTACTCCTTCTTGGCGTAGTTGATGATCGCCTCGTCCATCTCGTCGCCGCCGACGCGGATCGACTGCGACACGACGATCCCGCCGAGCGAGATCACCGCGACCTCGGAGGTGCCGCCGCCGATGTCCACGACCATCGAGCCGGTCGGCTCGCCAACGGGCAGGCCGGCGCCGATCGCCGCCGCCATCGGCTCCTCGATCAGGTACGCCGTGCGCGCGCCCGCCGACAGGCACGCCTCCTCGACGGCGCGCTTCTCCACCCCGGTCACGCCCGACGGCACGCACACGACCACGCGCGGGTGCGCCCAGCGGTTCTGGTGGACCTTCTGGATGAAGTGCCTGAGCATCTGCTCGGTCACGTCGAAGTCGGCGATCACGCCGTCCTTCAGCGGGCGGATCGCCTGGATCGTGCCGGGCGTGCGCCCGAGCATGCGCTTGGCCTCGATTCCCACCGCGTGCACTTCGCCGGTGCGCGAGTCGATCGCCACGACGCTCGGCTCCGACAGCACGATGCCGCGCCCGCGCACGTACACGAGCGTGTTCGCGGTTCCCAGGTCGACCGCCATGTCGCGGCCGCCGAACCCTGTCAGATAGCTGAAGATGCCCATGTAGAGAGAGCGGGCGCGCTCAAATCCGGTCCCGCGCCACCGCGTGGCAGCTGATTCGGCTACCGGCGCTCATCGGGTGCGCCCGTGGTCGGCAGTCTAGCGAACCGCATTGCCGGGCCTCCAGCCTTGCGATCGGATTTGCAGCGACCTACGCGAACAGCTCCGGGCACAGCTCGACCAGCGTCTTCAGCGGCAGGCCGACGACGTTCTCGACCTCGCCGTCGATCGCGAGCGCCAATGCGGCGCCCTCGCCCTGGATCGCGTATCCGCCCGAACGCCCGCGCCACTCCTCGACTCCCACGTACCAGTCCAGCAGCCCCTGGTCCAGCTCTCGGAACGTGACCCGCGTGCGCACCACGGCGGTGCGCTCGACCGCCGCCCCGGTTGCGCCGCTCTCCGACCCCTCTCCAAACAGGATCGCAATCCCGCTGATCACCTCGTGCGTGCGCCCGCCGAGCGCGGCAAGCGTCCTGCGCGCCGTCGCCGCGTCGGGCGGCTTGCCGTAGATCACGCCGTCCAGCACCACGATCGTGTCGCATCCCAGCACCGCCTCCGCCGCGCCCGGCCGGCTGGCGGCGCGCGCCTTGCGCAGCGCGTTCTCGACCGCCACGCCCGCCGGGTCCTGCCCCTGCTCGAGCTCCGGGGCGTCCGACACCCTGACAGTGAACGGCACGCCGAGACGCTCCAGCAGCGCCCGCCGTTGAGGCGAGCGCGACGCGAGGACGAGGGCGGGCGGCTGGGAGACGGCGTCTACAGGTCTCCGAAGAACAACGCCGCCTCGCGCGCGGCGGACTCCGGCGAGTCCGAGCCGTGGACCATGTTGGCGCCCATCTCGATCGCGAAGTCGCCGCGGATGCTGCCGGTGGCCGCCTCCAGCGGGTTGGTCGCGCCGATCAGCTGCCGCGCGGCCCTGACCGCGTCGAGGCCCTCCAGCACCATCGCCACGATCGGCCCCGAGGTGATGAACTCGACCAGCTCGCCGAAGAACGGCCGCTCGGCGTGCTCGGCGTAGTGGCGCTCGGCCAGCTCGCGCGTGACGGTCATGTGCCGCATCGCGGCGATGCGCAGCCCCTTGCGCTCGAAGCGGGCGACTATCTCACCCGTCAGGCCTCGCGCGAAGGCGTCGGGCTTTACGAGGATCAGCGTTCGGTCCATGGGTTCCTTTGGTCGGGCTGGGTCTGTGTGCGGATCTGCGGCTCAGGTGCTCGGACGCGCGCGGCGCCCGGAGCGCGATGAGCTGCGTGGTCTGGTGGTCGGCTCGGAGGCCAGCGCCGTCTCCGTCGGCTCCTGCTCGTCCTCCTCCGCCACGGACGGCACGTCGAGATCCGCAAGCTCGCTCTCGATCGCCGGCGCAGCCGCGGCGGCCGCCGCACCGCGGCGGCGACGGGAGCGCGGCGCGGAGATGCCCGGCACGTCGGCCTCGCAGTACGGGCAGATCGTCCACGCCTGGTCGAGCGGGCGCGAGCAGCTGGCGCATCGGTCCTTGAGCTTGCGCAGGCAGCTGGGGCAGCGGATGAAGTCGCTCTCCACGCGATAGCTGCAGTGCGGGCAGCGGGTCTCGTCGAGCTGGTGCAGGCGCGCCTCCGCCGCCTGCGTCTCCAGTTCGCGCTCGCGCACGTCCTCGAGGTACTCGGGCGGGCGCAGCACCATGTAGATCACGGTTCCAACGAACGGGAAGAACGAGGCCGCCGTCGCGCAGAAGACGAGCATCGGGTCGACGATCCGCCGGCGAGCGTCCGCGTAGGTCCAGTAGATCAGCGAGATGTACAGAACGACGACGAACAGAATCAGCAGATCGATGGCCAGATTCAAGCCGCTGCTTTCGATTCCGAAATATGCGAAGGGGAGCATCGGCCGGCTGAGTTTAGAGAAACAGGCGGCCGAAACCGTAGCCAGCGGCGAAGAACACGAGGATCACGAGCGCGACGATCAGCGCGACGGCTCCGATCATCGTGAGCACCGACGGTCCTCCGTCGTTCATCCGGCGGCGCTCTCTCGCTCCGCGCCGGCTGCGCGCGACCCGTCAGCGCGGGCGAGCTCGCGCAGCAGATCTCCGACGAGGTACACCGAGCCGGTGGCCAGCACCGCGCCCTGGTGCGCGCGCGCCCACTCCTGCGCCTGCGCCAGCGCGCGCGCGGGCCTGGGCTCGCACACGCTCACATCGAAGCCCAGCTGGCGCGCCAGCGACTCGAGCGCCGCGGGCGACAGCGCGCGACTGCTCGGCGGCGCCGTGAACCAGGCGCGCCGCACCGCCGGCAGCAGCGCGGCGAGCATCGCCGCCGCATCCTTGTCGTCGAGCACGCCCAGCACCAATGCGATCGGCGCTGGCGATGCACCGGGTCGAGCGCTCAGCACCTGCGGCAGCGACTCGACCAGCGCGAGCACCGCGTCGGGGTTGTGCGCGCCGTCGAGCAGCGTCGGCGGGTCCTCGTCCACGAGCTGCATGCGGCCGGGCACCTCCGTGCACGCGCCGGCCTGCGCCACCGCCTCCGCGTTGACGGGAATGCCGGCCGCGCGCAGGTACTCCTCGGCGGCGACCGTGGCGAGGGCGAAGTTGCGCTGCTGGAAGGCCCCCCGCGCGCGCAGCAGCGGCACGGGCACGGGCGCCGCGCGCGGTCGCACGATCCACGCCTCGCGCTCGGCCGCCACCCGCTCGGCTACCGCCAGCGCCGGCGCCGCCAGGTCCTCGCCGAGCACCAGCGCGGTATGCGGGCGCGTGACCGCGAGCTTCTCCTCGGCGATGTCCGTGAGCGTCGGCCCGAGCCAGCGCGTGTGCTCGAGGCCGACGTTCGTGAGCACCGTGACGCGCGCGTCGATCACGCTGGTCGCGTCGTAGCGACCCCCCAGCCCCGCCTCCACGACCGCCACGTCGACCTCCCGGCGGGCCATCTCCCACAGCGCGGCCGCCGTAAGGAGTTCGAACTGGGTCACGTGGTCGTCCTCGGCGAGCGTGCGGTTGACGCGCTCCGCCGCCCACGTCGCGCGCGCGACCGCCGCGGCGAAGGCATCCGCGTCGAGCAGGCGGCCGTCGATCAGGATGCGCTCGCGGTAGGAGACCAGGTGCGGCGACAGGTAGGCGCCCGTGCGCAGCCCGTGGCGCTCCAGGATCGCGGCTGTCATCCGCGTGGTCGAGGACTTGCCGTTGGTGCCGAGCACGTGGATCGCGTCGAAGCGGCGCTCGGGCGAGCCCAGCACGGTCATCATCCGGCGCATCCGGTCCAGGCCGAAGCGCATGCCAAACAGCTCCAACGAGCGCAGCTGGCGCTCGGCCTGTGCCTCGGTCCAGCTCACTTGCAGCGGCGACGGCGCCCGCGCCGGCGTCGCCGACCGCGGGCGAGCCCCCCCAGCTCGCGCGTCAAGCCCTTCGGGTCGAGCTTGACCACGAGCCCGCGCAGCTCCAGGCGCTCCCTGATGCTGAGGTTCCCCACGCGCCCGCGCGATTCGCGCGCGAGCTGCACCAGCCGGGAGCGCTCCTTGGGCGAGAGCCTGCGTACATGACTGCCGATCGCGATGCCGGCCTGTGCGAGCACCAGCCACGGGACCGTCTGCAGACGGTCGAGCGTTGACCTGCGGGTTGGCTTGCGAGCGGCGCTTCGCCTGGGCACAGTCGCGATGGTAGCGCTCGCGCCCGCCCGTCGAGGGGCGCCCGGCCCGGCCCGATGCGACTAGGCCGACTCCTCGCGCAGCGCGCCGTCCTCGGCGTCCTCGGGCGCGGCTTCGGTCACGAGCGTCGGGGTCAGGCCCTTCTCGACGGTCTCCTTGGTGACGACGCACTTCTTCACGTCGCGCCGGGAGGGCAGCTCGAACTGCACCTCCAGCAGGATCTCCTCGATGATCGAGCGCAGCCCGCGCGCGCCGGTTTCGCGTTCCAGGCCCTTCTCGGCGATCGCGATCAGCGAGTCGTCCGAGAACACCAGCTCGATGCCGTCGAACGAGAAGAAGCGCTGGAACTGCTTGACGAGCGCGTTGCGCGGCTCGACCAGGATCGACACGAGATCCTCGCGCGTGAGCTGGTGCACCGCCGACATCACCGGCAGGCGGCCGATGAACTCGGGGATCAGCCCGTACTCGATCAGATCCTCGGGCAGGCACTGCTCGAACACTTCGCCGGTGTCGCGCTCGGCTTTGGCTTCGATCGCGGCGGCGAAGCCGACGCCTTTGTGCCCGACGCGCCGCTCGATCACCTTGTCGAGGTTCGCGAACGCGCCGCCGCACACGAACAGCACGTTGGTCGTGTCGATCGTCAGGAACTCCTGGTGGGGGTGCTTGCGCCCGCCCTGAGGTGGCACCGACGCCTGCGTGCCCTCGAGGATCTTCAACAGCGCCTGCTGCACCCCCTCGCCGGAGACGTCGCGCGTGATCGACGGGTTGTCGGCCTTGCGCGCGATCTTGTCGACCTCGTCGATGTAGATGATCCCCGTTTCCGCCTTCTTGACGTCGTAGTCGGCGGCCTGGATCAGCTTCAGCAGGATGTTCTCTACGTCCTCGCCGACGTAGCCAGCCTCCGTCAGCGCGGTCGCGTCGGCGATCGCGAACGGCACGTTGAGGATCCGCGCGAGCGTCTGCGCGAGCAGCGTCTTGCCGCAGCCGGTGGGGCCCAGCAGCAGGATGTTGGACTTCTGCAGCTCGATGTCCGAGTCGCCGGACATCATCATCTGCACGCGCTTGTAGTGGTTGTAGACTGCGACCGACAGCGTGCGCTTGGAGGGGTCCTGGCCGACCACGTACTCGTCGAGCACCTCGTAGATCTCGCGCGGCTTCGGCAGGTTCTCGATGTCGAACGCCGGCGGAGCCGAGAGCTCCTCGTCGATGATCTCGTTGCAGAGATCGATGCACTCGTCGCAGATGTACACGCCGGGCCCGGCGATCAGCTTCTTGACCTGCCGCTGGGACTTGCCGCAGAAGCTGCACAGAAGCTGCTCGTTGGAGTCTGTCGGTCGGGCCATATCCCTTGGTGCTCCCCGCGCGCCCCGAGCTAATGCTCGGAGATCACACGATCGATTATTCCGTACTCCTTGGCCTCGTCAGAGCTCATGAAGTAGTCGCGCTCGGTGTCGTTGCGCACCTGATCGAGCTCTTTGCCGGTGTGCTTGGCGATGATCTCGTCCAGCCTGCGGCGCACGTCGATGATCTCCTTGGCGTGGATCTCGATGTCGGTCGCCTGCCCCTGGAAGCTCGATGAGACCTGGTGGATCAGGATCTTGGCGTTGGGCAGCGCCATGCGCTTGCCCGCGGCGCCGCCCGCCAGCAGCAGCGCGCCCATCGACATCGCGATGCCGACGCAGATCGTCTGCACGTCGGGCTTGATGAACTGCATCGTGTCGTAGATCGCGAGGCCCGCGTACACGGAGCCGCCGGGCGAGTTGATGTACAGCGACACGTCCTTTTCGGGGTCCTCGGACTCCAGGTGCAGCAGCTGCGCCACGATCAGGTTGGCGATCTGATCGTCCACCGGCGTGCCGAGGAAGATGATGCGCTCGTTGAGCAGGCGGCTGTAGATGTCGAACGCACGCTCGCCACGCGAGGTCTGCTCGACGACCATTGGTACAAGTGGGCTCATAGTCCTCGCTTCCGGCGCATAGTCCTCGCCTTTGTTTCGCCTCGCCTTCGAGATTCCTTTAGAAGGCTAGCGATCTGGTGTCCACAATCTGCCGGGAGCGCCCGCCGGCTCCTCCGCGCCGGCCTGCGCGGCCGCGTCCGCCTTCGCCGGCGTCCACAGCTGCTCGCGCGCCTGCGCCTGCGCGAGCGGGATCGGCTTGGCCGCGGCGGCGATCAGATCGATGGCCGCGCGCGCCGCGAGATCCTCGCGCACCTCCTCCAGCCGCCCGGCGCTCAGCAGCTGCTCGAGCAGCTGCTGGGGCTCGGTGCCCTCGCGCTCCGCGGTCGGCGCGAGCGCCTGCAGCAGCTCCTGCTCGGAGGGCTCGATGCCCTCGGCGGCGACGACCGCGGTGATCACTGCCTCGCGGCGCAGCGCCAGCTCGGCTTCGGGCTGCATCTCCGTCAGGACCTTGTCCTCCTGGCGACCGGTGATCTGCAGGTAGGCCTCGCGCGAGATGCCGCGGTGCGAGAGCGAGTGCAGCAGCCGCTCCCACATCTCTCGCGCGCGCGCCTGCGCCAGCTCGGGCGTGACCGCGACCTGTGCGGCGGCGACCGCAGCGTCCAGCGCATCCTGGCGGAAGTCGGCTTGGACCCGCTCCTCGTCGAGCTCGAGCAGGCGCTTGCGAATGTCCTCGCGCAGCTCCTCGAGGTCGTCGAAGCCGGCGTCGACCGCGAGGTCGTCGTCGACCGCCGGCAGCTCCTTGAGCTTGACCTCCTTGACGGTGATCTCGAACGAGGTGTCGCGCCCGGCGAGCTCCTGGCTGCCGTAGTCGGCGGGGAACGTCAGCGGCACGGTGCGCGTCTCGCCCGCGGCGGCGCCCAGCAACCCCTCCTCGAAGCCCGGGATCAGGTTGCCGGAGCCGAGCTCGATCAGCTGGTCGCGTCCCTCGCCGCCCGTGAAGGGCTCGAGCGTCTGATCGCCGCCCGAGTCCTCGCCGACGAGCGAGCCGACGTAGTCGACGACGACGAAGTCGCCTGTGGCGGCGGGCCGCTCGGCGGTCTGCAGGCGCGCGAGCCGCTCGCGCATCGCCTCGATCTCCTGGTCGATCTGCTCGTCCGCGACCTCTGGCTCGCGGCGGCCGACCTCCAGGCCCTTGTACTCGCCGAGCTTGGCCTTCGGCAGCACGCCGATCTCGATCGAGAACTCGAGCGCCTGGCCCTGCGGCGGCAGCTCGCCGAGATCGAGCTGCGGATCGCCGACCGGCACGATGCCGGCGCTCTCGATCGCGTCGGAGTACCAGCTGGAGAGCGTGTCGCGCACCGCTTCCTCGAGGATCGCCTCGCGGCCGAGGCGCTGGATCACGAGCGGCGCCGGCACCTTGCCGCGGCGGAACCCCGGCAGTTTCAGGTCGCGCCCCAGCTGCTGGGCCTTGCGCTCCACGCGACCCTCGACCTCGCCTGCGGGCACCTGCACCTGCAGCCGTACGCGCGAGTCCGCGAGCTCGGTGACGGTGGTCTTCAGGGTCGCGGGCACCACCGCCACGATACCGTGCCGCTCGATGCGGCCATCGTCACGCCCCAGCGCCCGCCGCCGCGCGGAGGCGCGCCTATGGACGGGCCCGGCGGGCCACCTGGTGGGCGGCTCGCTGGACTTCGCGACGGCGCTCGCGCGCTACCTGCTGGCACGCGCGCGCGGCTGGACCGTCCGTTAGGAGACCCGGCCGCGCGCTGCACCGCTGCTCGTGCTGGCGCTAAGCGACCGCCGGGGCGTGCGCGCCGGCGCCGAAGCCGAGCGTCACGCCGCGCGGCACGACGAGCACCGGGCAGGTGGCCGTCTCGATCAGGTGCGACGCGGAGGAGCTCAGCGACACGCGACCCTGCTCGGCGTCCGCGCGCGAGTCGATCACGAGCAGGTCGGTCTGCTCGCCGGCGACCGGCTCGACGGTGGCGCCGAGGCCGCGTGCGAGCGCCTCGGCGGTCTGACGGGCGCCGCCGTCGGCGTCGCCGACCGCGACGATCCGCTGGATGCCCGAGCCCTGCACGCGCTCGCCGAGGTCGACCGGCGCGATCGCGATCGCGGTGCGGCCGCCCTCGAGCAGGCGCTCGGCGGAGTTGCCGACGGCGATGTGGCCCTTGGCGGTGTGCGAGTCCGAGCAGAACACGATCACGTCCGCGCCCTCGCGCTCGGCCAGCGACGCGAGCCCCTGCGGGGTCGAGCGGTCGGTGACGACGTGGCGGTTGGAGCTCGGCGTGCCGAGCAGCTCCAGACCATGGTCGAGAACGCCCTCGGCCTCGGCCTGCGCGATCTCCTCGCGCACGCTGTCGGTCTCGGGGTTGTGGCGCACGTATGCGAGCGACACCTCGGCACCGGCTGCGCCGAGCAGGCGGCCGAGCGTGATGGCGTCCTCCTCGTTGGCGGTGCCGTCGTAGGAAACGATGATCTTGGCGGGCATTTGACTCTCTCCTTGTGCGGGTCGGCCGCGTGGCCGGCAGTTTGCTTGCTTGGATCTCTCGGCTCGATTTCGCTCAATCTTGACACCCTCCTGCCATCAGCTCCAATGATCTTGATGATCTCTGCTATAAGCATTTCTAATGCTAAGCGTCGCCCGATTGAAGGTCCTGAAGGAGGTCGCCTACCGCGGCTCGCTCTCCTCCGCGGCATCGGCGCTCTCATACACCCAGTCGGCCGTCTCCCAGCAGATCGCCGCGCTCGAGGCCGAAGCCGGGATGGCGCTGCTGGAGCGCCACCCGCGCGGCGTCAGCCTGACGGCCGCCGGGCAGACGCTGGTGGGCCACGCGGAGGGCATCCTCGCGCGGCTGGACGCAGCCGAGGCGGCGCTGGCGGCGATCGCCGGGCTGCGCGGCGGGCGCCTGCGCGTCGCCTCCTTCCCCACCGCCGGCGCCACGCTGATGCCGCTTGCGATCGCCACCTTCAGCGCCGCCTATCCCGATGTCGAGCTGACGCTCGCCGAGGGCGAGCCCGAGGAGATCGTGGCGCGCCTGCGCGCCGGCGAGCTCGACCTCGCGCTGCTGTTCGAGTTCGCCGGCGAGTCGCTGCCAAACGACGAGGTGACGCGCACGGAGCTGCTCGAGGACCCGATGTACCTGGCGCTGCCGCGCGCGCATCGGCTCGCGTCCAAGGGACGCCTGCGGCTGTCCGACCTGGCCGAGGAAGCGTGGGTGCAGACATCCAGCTCGAGCCCGTGCGCGCGGCACGTCGTGCGCAGCTGCCACGCGGCCGGCTTCGAGCCCAACGTGGCGTTCGAGAGCGACGACTACCAGACCGTGCAGGGGCTCGTGGCGGCGGGCGTCGGCGTCGCGCTGATCCCGGAGCTCGCGCTGTCGGTGGTCCGCGAGGACATCGCCATCCGCGCGCTGTCGCCCTCTTCCCCGGTGCGCCAGGTGGTCGCGGCAACCCCCGCGGGCGCCCGGCTCGTGCCGGCCGCGCCGGCGATGCTGGGCGTGCTCGAAGAGGCCGCCCGCGCCTATCGCCGACGGCGAGGCGCCCCGTCCGATTGACCGTCCGCGACGCCTGCCATCGTCTGCCGGCCATGAGCGTCCTGCTGCTGATCGTCGGAGCACTGCTCGGAGCCGCATGCGCGACGGCGCTGATGCGCCGTGATCGCACCCGCGCGCGCGAGGAGCTGCAGGCGATCTCCGTGGACGTGCTCGCCCGCACCGGAGAGTCGCTGGCGCAGCGGGTCACCGACGCCCGCCGCGCCGAGGAGGAGCGCGCGGCCGGCGAGATGGCGCTGCGCACCGAGGAGATCAAGGGGCTCGTGGCCCCAGTGCAGGAGAAGCTCGGCCGCATGGAGAGCGAGATCGGCCGCCTCGAGCGCGAGCGCAGGCAGGCGCAGGGCGAGCTGTCGCAGATGATCCGACACCTCGGCGACGGCGTCGGCACGCTCCGCCAGGAGACCGGCAACCTCGTCTCCGCGCTCAAGCGGCCCGCCACGCGCGGCTCGTGGGGCGAGATCCAACTGCGCAACGTCGTCGAGATGGCCGGCATGGTCTCCCACTGCGACTTCGTCGAGCAGAGCACGATCCAGACGGGCGAGGGGACGCTGCGGCCGGACATGCTCGTGCGCCTGCCCGGCGAAAAGCTGGTGGTGGTCGACTCGAAGGTCCCGCTCGACGCCTACCTGTCGGCGCTCGAGGCCGCCGACGAATCCGAGCGCGAGCTGCACACCGCGCGCCACGCGCGCCAGACCCGCGAGCACATCGCCAAGCTCGCCGCCAAGGGCTACCAGCGCCAGTTCGACTCGACGCCCGAGTTCGTCGTCATGTTCGTGCCCTCCGACGGGATCTACCAGGCCGCGCTCGCCGAGGATCCGTCGCTGATCGAGTACGGGGTGCAGCAGCAGGTGCTGATGGCCACGCCGACGACGCTCATCGGGCTGCTGTGGGCCGTCCACTACGGCTGGCGCCAGGAGCTGATCGCCGAGTCCGCGCGCGAGATCGCCGAGTCCGCGCGCGAGCTGCACAACCGCCTGGGGCGGTTCGTCGAACCGTTCGCCAAGGTCGGGCGCCAGCTCACGTCGGCCGTCGGCGCCTACAACGAGGCGATCGGCTCGTTCGAGCAGCGCGTGATCCCGCAGGTGCGCAAGATCGAGCAGGCGGGCGCGTCCTCCGAACGCAAGGTGCAGAGCCCGGATGCGGTGGAGATCACCGCTCGCGCGATCACCCAGCGGCCGGGGTTCGAGGACGCGCAGCCGACGCCGCAGCCGGCTGCGGAGCTGCCGGAGCTGCCGGAGCTCGAGGCTCGGCGGCGTCGGATCTCCAGCGGCGCCTGAGCAGCGTCAGCACCAGCGCCAGCGCCACCGGCACCGTCGCGGGCAGCTCGTCCACCGCGAAGAACAGCAGGTCGAAGCCGAGCGCGAGGATCGCGGTCAGCGCCGCCGCGCGCAGCTGCGCGCGGCGCCCGACCGTGGCCGCGAGCAGCCCGCCGAGCGCGCCCGCGATGAACAGGTCGCCGTAGCCCATCACCGCCGAGCCGAACACCGCGCTCTGCAGCTGCGGCAGGCCAGCCACGGGGCGCGCGGCGTTGAGCGCGTTGTTGGGCCGCTGCAGCAGGTCGGAGACCACAAGCGCCGTGTCGGCGCACGCCATCGCCACGATCCCTGCCGCCAGCCAGCGCGGCGGCGTCACCGTGGCAAGCAGCACGCCGAGCGCCACGCAGCTGAGCGCCGAGAGCCCCAGCGCCGCCGCGTCGCCCGCGAGGCCGCCGCGGTCGGCCCACGCGAGCGCGAACAGCGGCAGCACCAGCAAAGCCCGCGGCCAGCGCGGCCGGGCGGACGAGCGCGCATCCCACAAGAGCCAGCCGAGGGCGAGCGCCGCGAGCAGCGGCACCGCCCCGAGGGCCAGATACGTGAGGCCCTGCGCGCTCGCGTGTTCAGCGGCGCGCGCGCCAAACACGAACGCGATCACCGACAGCGGCGGCACGAGCGCCCAGCGGCGACCGCGCACCCATGCGGGCAAAGGCAGGCGCGCCGGAAGCCCCGCGGCGATCGCGCCCGGCAGCGCCACGAG
This sequence comes from Solirubrobacteraceae bacterium, assembly GCA_035483595.1. Taxonomy (GTDB): domain Bacteria; phylum Actinomycetota; class Thermoleophilia; order Solirubrobacterales; family Solirubrobacteraceae; genus Palsa-744. Next base: position 39,242 of record DATHPU010000021.1, on the reverse strand, counting down.
GACGCCCTGCGCCAGCGACAGCGCGGCGATCGAGATCCAGAACGGGAGCACCAGCGTACGATGACAGCGTGAGCGCATCCGCCACGCAGGCACCGCCCATCCTCCACCTCTCCGCGGTGGTCGGCAGCGCGCTGCGCGACGCCGATGGCGAGCGCCTGGGCAAGGTCGAGGACCTGATCGTGCGGCTCGGCGGCACGGGCTATCCGCCGATCACCGGCTTTCTCGTCAACGTCGCCGGGCGGCCCTCGTTCCTTGGCGCCGAGCGCGTCTCTGAGATCGGCACCGACGGCGTGGTGATGCGCAAGGCGAAGCTCGACCTGCGCCCGTTCGAGCGCCGCGCCGAGGAGGTGCTGCTGGGGCGCGACCTGCTCGACCGACAGCTGATCAACGTGCAGGGAGCGCGGCTCGTGCGCGCCAACGAGATCGAGCTCGCGCTCGTCGCCGGCTCCTGGCGCGTCGTCGGCGTCGACACCGGCCCCCGCGGCGGGCTGCGCCGCCTGCTGCCGAAGGCACTCGGCGCGCACATCGCCACCGGCGAGTTCCTCGACTGGGCCGGCGTCGAGCCGTTCGTCGGGCACGTGCCCACGGTGCGCCTGCGGGTGCCCCACCCTAAGCTCGCCAAGCTGCACCCCGCGCAGATCGCGGACCTCGTCGAGGCCGCCTCGCGACACGAGGGCGAAGAGATCATCCAGGCCGTCGGCGACGACGACCGCGAGCTCGAGGCGGACGTGTTCGAGGAGCTCGACGATCAGCACCAGAGGGAGTTCCTGGAGGACCGCCCCGATGCCCAGGTCGCGGAGATCCTCTCGCGCATGGCGCCCGACGACGCGGCGGACATCGTCGGCGAGCTCGACGAGGATCGGCGCGAGCCCCTGCTCGCGCTGCTGCCGGTCAGCCACCGCATCAAGGTGCGCGCGCTGCTCGGCTACGACCCGGCTGAGGCGGGCGGGCTGATGAGCCCCGACTTCATCCTGCTGCGCGGCACGACCTCCGCCGCCGACGCGCTCGACGCGGTCAGGCACAGCAAGATCGCGCCGGCGCTGCTGAGCACGGTGTTCGTCAACTCCGCCGAGGGACCGCTCGAAGGCAGCATCCCCGTGACCGCGCTGCTGCGCGTCGAGCCGGGGCGCAAGCTGGCCACGATGGTCAAGCACGAGACCCCGTGCCTCGCGCCCGACGCCTCGTTCGAGGAGGTGGCGCGGCTGATGGCCGACTACAACCTCACTGCGATACCCGTCGCCGACGAGCACGGGCGGATGGTGGGCATCGTCACCGTCGACGACGTGCTCGAGGCGATGCTGCCGCGCGGCTGGCGCCGGCGCTTCGGGCTGCTCGGCGAGGACTGATGCGCCGACCGGCCGACGCCGGCGGGGCCCGGCGACGGGCACTGAATAGACTCCCAGCCGTGAAGGCTCCCAGCGGAAAGCTCGATGGCGGTCCGAGTACCGTCCGTCATGCGTCGTATCCGGTCGGCCACGCGTGGCCGACCGCGTCTGCCTGCGCGCCTTAGCCCCCGCCGCGCCAGGATCTTCGCGTTCCTCGGCCTGCTCGGCCCCGGCCTGATCGCAGCCAACGCCGGCAACGACGCCGGCGGCATCGCCACGTACTCCTCGGTCGGCTCCAAGTACGGCTACGAGCTGCTGTGGACGATGGTGCTGATCACGATCTCGCTCGGGCTCGTGCAGCTGCTGGCCGCGAGGATGGGCGTCGTCACCGGCAAGGGCCTGGCCGAGCTCGTGCGCGAGGAGTACGGCATCCGCTGGTCGGTGTTCGCGACGAGCGCCGTGCTGATCGCGAACCTCGGCATCTGCGTGTCGGACTTCGTCGGCATCGGCGCCGCGCTGGGCCTCGCGGGCATACCCGTGCAGGTGTCCGTGCCGCTGGCGGCGGTGGGGATCTGGCTGATCATCGTCCGCGGCTCCTACCGCTCCGCGGAGCGCATCTTCATCTGGTTCACGATCCCGTTCTTCGCCTACCCGATCGCCGCCGTGCTCGCGCATCCCCACTGGGGGGCGGTGGGCAAAGCGCTGGTCGTGCCCCAGCTGCACACCAACTCCGCGTTCCTGGTGCTGCTGATCGCCACCACCGGAACCACCATCACCCCGTACATGCAGCTGTACCTGCAGTCCGCGGTCGTCGAGCGCGGCGTGCGCGAGGACGAGCTCGTGCACGAGGAGCGCGAGGCCGTCGCCGGCGCCGTGTTCGCCAACCTGATCGCCTCGTTCATCATCATCGCCACCGGCGCCACACTGTTCACGCACGGCATCCACGACATCTCCTCGGCCGCCGATGCGGCGCGCGCGCTGAGCCCGTTCGCCGGCCGCTACGCCGAGGTGCTGTTCGGGATCGGGCTGCTGGGCGCCAGCCTGCTCGCGGCGGCGATCCTGCCGATCGCGACCTCATACGTCGTCTCGGAGTCGCTCGGCTACGAGAAGGGTATCGGCAGGCGCCGCAGGGAGGCGCCCGTATTCGTGAACATCATCACCGCGATGATCATGATCAGCGCGTTCGTCGCGGTGCTCCCCGGCGTGCCCGTGATCTCGCTGCTCGTGGGCGTGCAGGTGATCAACGGCTTCCTATTGCCGATCAACCTGTTCTTCATCTGGCGCCTCTCGCGCTCCAAGCATGTCATGGGCGAGCGGCGCTCGCGCGGCCTGATGGACGGCGCCGCCGCGGTCACCGTCGCGGTCACCTCGACGCTGTCGCTCGCGCTCGTGGTGATCACGTTCGCGGGTGTGTAGCCGCGGCGGCGTCAGGCGACGAGCAGCGCCGCGCCGATCGCGCCGCCCAGATCGCCGAGCGCCGCCACGTGCACGTGCGGCGGGCGCGCGTCGGCGAACAGGTGCGGCTGCATCTCCTGCGCGATCCGCTGCGCGAACGGATGGCCGAGCCTGACACCCAGGCCGCCGCCGATGATCACACCTTCCACGTCGAGCACGTTGACGACCGACGCGACCCCCGCGCCGAGCGCCCTGACGGCGCGGTCGAGCGTCTGGATCGCGAGCTTGTCCTCGCGCTCCAGCGCGCGCGCCCAGATGCCGCTCGTCAGGCGCGTGCGGTTGTGCTCCTGCATCAGCTTGAACAGGTCGGTCTTGCGCCCCTTCTCCTCGTGCAGCCTGCGCGCGTGCGCTTCCATCGACGCGCGCCCGGCGTACGCCTCCATGCAGCCGCGCCGTCCGCACGTGCAGCGGGCGCCGTCGATCTCCACGACCACGTGCCCGATCTCGCCCGCGCCGCCGCGACCGGTCCACGGCTTGCCGTCGAGGATCAGCCCCCCGCCCACGCCCGTGCCCCAGAACACGCCGAGCAGCGAGCGGTACAGCCGTCCCGCCCCCAGCCGGAACTCCGCGTCGGTCGCCACCTGCACGTCGTTGCCGACCGCCACGCGACAGCCGAGCCCGCGTTCCAGCGTCGCCGCCAGCGGGAATGTGTCTTCCCAGCCCGGCAGGTTGCGAGCGCTCGTCACGTCGCCGTCTTCGATCGTTCCCGGCGAGCCCACCCCCACTCCCGCGAGCGAGGACGGCTCGAGCTCGGCCGCCTTGGCCGCGTCGCGCAGCGCGGTCTCCATCTCAGCCGCCACGTCAGCCGGGCCGCCCTCGGTCGGTGTCGGGCGACGGGCCGAGCCGAGCACGCTGCTCTCGTCGTCGACGATCGCCGCCTGGATCTTCGTGCCCCCGAGGTCGATTCCGCCGTACGTGGGCATCCGCGGCGGATCATCGCAGAGCCGGGGCGTGTACCCGCCGGCTCCTGGACTCAAAGCTCATGGACTCAAAGCAGGTCGGCCGCGGGCGCGAGGCGAAAGTTAATCCCCGCTTGATCCCTTTCTTCGCCCGCTCTTACAGCCCCCGCCGACTATCTAGGTGAACACGATGACCGACCGCAAGGGAGCATCCTGGCTCGTCTACGCACTGGGGGCTCTCTGCACCGGCGCGATAGTCGCTGCCGTGCTCGTCGTCGGCCCCGCCTCCGGCAGCCAGACGAGCGTCACGCGCACCGCCACCGTCGCACAGGGCGTCGTGCAGTCGACGGTCTCCGGCAGCGGCAACCTGCAGGCCGTCAACCAGCTGAACCTCGGCTTCAAGACCGGCGGCGCCGTCACGCACATCTACGTCTCACAGGGTCAGCAGGTCGTCCAGGGCCAGCTGCTCGCGACGCTCGACCCGCAGAGCGCCGAAGTGACGCTCGAACAGGCCAGGGCCAGCCTGCTGTCTGACGAAGCCAATCTCGCCAAAGAGGAAGAAACCGGCGGGGAAAGCGGCTCCAGCGCGTCCGGCGGCGGCGGGGGCGCGACGGCGTCGAGCGCGGCGACCGCGCCCAAACGCGAACCCAAGAAATCGACGACCGAACGCGAAAGCAAGGAATCGAACACCGGCGGGTCTTCCGCGAAAGCGGCGATCAGCGCGGCCACTCGCGAAGCGAACCTCGCCTCCGCGCGGGCGGCCGTGAGAAGCGCGACGCTGACCGTGCAAAGCGACGAACAGGCGGTGCAGGACACCAACCTGTACGCCCCCGAGAGCGGCACGATCGTCTCGCTCTCCGGCCAGGTGGGAGAAGTCGTGTCGGGGAGCGGCACCACACGGGCCTCCAGCGCTGCGAGCTCCTCCAGCGGATCGGGCGGAAGCGGGACGGGTGCGACCGGGGCGAGCGGCCGCGGCGCCACCGCCGCCGCGAGCTCGTCCGGCTCGGCCGCCTCCTCCTCCAGCTCTTCGAGCTCCGCGTTCGCGGTCCTCAGCGACCTGAGCACGATGCAGCTGGTGGTGCCGTTGAGCGAATCCGAAATCGGCAGCGTCAAGAACGGCCAGATCGCGACGGTGACCGTCGAAGCGCTCAGCGGCACGAAGCTCGCCGCCCACGTCAGCGAAGTCGCGCTGCTGTCCACGAGCAGCAGCGGCACCGTCAGCTACGACGTCACCTTCCAGCTCGACCAGCTGGCGGCCGGCCTGAAGCTGGGGATGAGCGCGACCGCCGAAGTCGTCGTCAAGCAGGCCGAAGGCATCAACGTGCCCACCAGCGCGATCACAGCCGACACGGTCACGGTCGAGCGCGGCGGCAAGCAGGTGCGCCAGCGGGTCGTCACGGGACTGGCGGGCAACACCTCGACGATCGTCCTCAGCGGCCTGAAGGCGGGCGAAACGGTCGTGCTGCCGGCGGCCAGCACGACGAGCTCCAGCGCCACCAACATCATCTCCAGGATCAGCCGGCTCGGTGGTGGTGGCGGCGGCGGACTCGGCGGCGCGGCGGGCCTGGGCGGTGGAGGTGGAGGCGGCGCGTTCCTCAGGGGCGGCGGTTGATGCCCCATCCGGTGATCCGCGTGCAGCACGTCGCGAAGGTGTTCGAGCTGGGGCAGATCCGCGTGCGCGCGCTGCGCGACGTCTCGCTGCGCATCGATACGGGCGACCTCGTCGCGATCATGGGCAGCTCGGGCAGCGGCAAGAGCACGCTGATGAACATCCTCGGCTGCCTGGACGTGCCCACGAGCGGCCGCTATGAGATCGACGGCGTTGACGTCAGCCGGATGGACGAGGACGATCTCGCCGACCTGCGCAACCGCAAGATCGGCTTCGTCTTCCAGAGCTTCAACCTGGTCGCGCGCACGAGCGCGCTCGTCAACGTCGAGCTGCCGCTCGCCTACGCGGGCCTGCGCGGCGCCGCGCGGCGCACGCGCGCCGAACGGGCGCTGCGCTCGGTGGGCATGGCCAACCGCATGCACCACCAGCCCTCGGAGCTCTCCGGCGGCCAGCAGCAGCGCGTGGCGGTCGCGCGCGCGATCGTCACCAACCCCGCGCTGATCCTCGCCGACGAGCCCACCGGCAACCTCGACTCGCACTCCACCGAGGACGTGCTGCGGATCTTCGCGCGCCTCAACGTTGAAGGACGCACGGTCGTGCTGATCACGCACGAGCCCGACGTCGCCGAACAGTGCAAGCGCGTGATCCGCCTCAGCGACGGCGAGATCGTCGAGGACCGGCGCGCGCTCGGCGTGCACGACACACCGCGTGCGCTCCACACCCAGAAGTCGGCCCACCGTGTCGGCGCAGCGGGCGTCGTGGAGGCACGACCGTGATCGGCACGGAGATGCTGCGCATCGCCTGGAGCGGCATCACCGCGAACAAGCTGCGCTCGGGCCTGACGATCCTCGGCATGACGATCGGCGTCGCCTCCGTGATCGTGTTGATCGCCGTCGGCAACGGCTCCTCCAAGGCCGTGCAGTCCACGATCCAGAGCCTCGGCACGAACGTGCTCGTGGTGCAGGCCAGCGGCGCCTTCCGCTTCGGCGCGCGGGCGAGCACCGCGGCCACCGTGTCGCTGACCAAGCAGGACGCCGAAGCGCTGCAGAGCCCCGGCCTCGCACCGGACGTCAAAAGCGCCTCGCCCGTCGTCGACGCCAGCGCCGTGAAACTCGTGTTCGACGGGACCAGCTTCGAACCGTCCTCGTTCATCGGCACCACCCCCTCCTACCTGACCGCCCACACCTACAGGATCGCCGAAGGCGCGCCTTTCACCGCCGAAGACGTCAGCCGGCACAGGCGCGTGGCGGTGATCGGGCAGGAAGTCGTGCAGGAACTGTTCGCGGGTCAGAGCGCCGTCGGGCAGAACATGAAGGTTGACGGCAGCAACTACGAAGTGGTAGGCGTGCTCTCCAAAAAGGGCACCAACGGCACCACCAACGAGGACGACGTGGCGATGGCGCCGATCACCACCGTGCAGGACTCGCTCACCGGCGTCGGCCCGATCGACTCGATCACGGTCCAGGCCAGATCCGAATCCTCGCTCAACGCCGCCGAAGCGGAGGTCACCACGATCCTCGAGGAACGCCACAGGATCAGGGGCACTGCAGAACCCGGCTTCAGCGTGCTCAACCAGGGGTCGCTGCTTGAAACATCGAGCTCCACCAGCAGCGTGTTCACGACGCTGCTCGGCGAGGTGGCCGCGATCTCGCTGCTGGTCGGCGGCATCGGCGTGATGAACATCATGCTCGTGTCGGTCACCGAGCGCACGCGCGAGATCGGCATCCGCAAGGCGGTCGGCGCCCGGCGCGGCGACATCCTCACACAGTTCCTGACCGAGGCCGTGCTCGTGTCGCTGGTCGGCGGCGTCGCCGGCGTCGCCGTCGGCGTGATCGGCAGCCAGTTCGAGATCGCCGGCGTGCACCCCGAGATCGCCACGTACTCCGTGTTCCTCGCGTTCGGCGCCGCGCTCGCCTCGGGCCTGTTCTTCGGCACCTATCCGGCGGCGCGCGCCGCCCGCATGCGACCGATCGAAGCGCTGCGCTTTGAGTGACCCCAACCTCGCCCACCAGGAGGCAGCGATGCCCGACCCACAGCCGGCGACGGTCCCGCAGGAGCCCGTCGAAACGCAGGACGAATGGCTCGAGCAGCCCGAGGAGCTGCCGCGCCGTCCGCGGCGGCGCCTGCTCGGGGCCGGCGGCAATCCGCTGGCGCTCGCGCTGCTGGGCGTGCTGCTGACCGCCTGCGGCTTCATCGGCGGCGTGCTCGTCGAGAAGGGCGAAACCTCGACGAGCTCCGCGAGCGTCTCCGCCACGGGCAGCCTCGCCTCGCGCTTTCGCTCGCTGCGCACGGGCCTCGGGGCGGGCGGTCCCTCCGGTGGCGCCAGCGGCGCTGCCGGGAGCGGCGCCGGCTTCACGCCGACCTCGGGAACCGTCGCGTACGTAGCCGGCAACACTCTGTACGTGACCAAAGCGGAAGGCAACACCGTCAAGGTCAAGACCTCGGCGGCCACCAGCGTGACCAAGACCGTCAGCGCCTCCGTCAAGGGCATTCACCCCGGTGAAACCGTGACGGTGACGGGCACCGCGGGCGCCAGCGGCGCGATCAGCGCCGAAGCGATCAGGGTCGGCTCTGGCGGTGGCCTGGCGGCGCTGTTCAGCGGAGGCGGCGGCAGCAGCGGCCGTACCGGACGCGCCGGCGGCAGCAGCAGCAGCGGCGGCAGCAGCAGCAGCAGCAGCGAACCCTCGCTGTTCGGCGGCGGCTAGAGTCAAACCTGTACAGCACTGCCAGGCGGGCATGCGAAGCAGATCCAGATAACCAACAAAGGAAGTCCATGCATCACACTCACAGCAACAGCAGCAGGCCCGCGACGGCGGCGCTGATCCTGGTGCTCGCCAGCCTCGCGCTGGCGGCATGCGGCGGCGGCTCGAGCACCACTACAACCAACGCTAGCGCCACCACGAGCAAGACCGGCCTTCCCGGCATCGCCGGAAAAGCGCACGTGCCGGGCACGGGCCGCTTTCTGGCACTGCGCGAATGCCTGAAGAAGAACGGCATCACGCTGCCCCAGCGCAAACCCGGCCAGGCGACGCCCGGAGCCGGCGGCCTGCTGGGCGGACCCGTGCTGCCGAAGGGCGTGACCAGGGCGAAGTACCAGGAAGTCGTGAGCAAATGCGGCGGCGGCTTTGAGCGCGGGCGTTTCGGAGGCAGCGCGCGCAACCGCCTGGACAGGCCACAAGCACGGAAAGCGCTGCAGAAGTTCGCGGCGTGCATGCGCGCAAACGGCATCGACGTGGGCGAGCCCAACACATCCGGGCGAGGCCCGATCTTCTCTGCCAAGGCCGACACGAAAACCACGCAGTTCGCGGGCGCGGAGCACAAGTGCCAGAGCGACCTGCGTGGCGCATTCGGCGGCAGACCCGGTGCACAGGCGGGCGCCGCGCCCCCGTCTGGAAGCGGCGGCTAGCCTACCGGTGCTTCGGATCGGGGATCGCGGCGGGGCTGGGCTTCGCCGCGATCTTCGGCGCGGGTAGCGCGCCAACCCGCTGCATCAGCTGGTCCCACTGCGCCGCGCTGAGCACGCTCGTCGTCACCAGCGGCGACGGCGCCGTGCGACCTGAGCTCGCGGAGTGCGCGACGGTGCTGGCCGCCGCTGCGCTGAGTGACGGCGTGGCCGGCAGCGGACGGAAGACGAGGTGGATGCGGTTCGCGTACGCGCGCGAGGCGTGCGTACGGGAGGAGCTGGGGAAGCGCATCAGGCTGTCGATCTGGTGCGGCACGAACTGCGCCGGCAGCGTCAGCAGCGTGCGGATCGTCAGCTCGGTGATCGTTTCCGGTCCCTGGTGCCCGGCGATCGCGGTGCCGTTGATGGCGGTGATGTCGAGCTCGTCGCTCGCGTTCGCCGACGCGTACTGGCGCTGGCTGCAGCGCACCGCGCTGACCGTCGGCTCGAGTCCGCTGCGCGAGAGGAAGGCGAGCACCGCCAGCGCCCGCCTGTCGACCATGCCGGCGGCGACTTCGTGGCGCGAGCAGGCATCCAGCGTGATTCCCGGTTCCGCGAGCACGGCGCGCTCGAGCTGCGCCTTCGACAGCAGGAACACGTCGCTGGCCGTCGCGCCGAGCAGCGCGTTGTCGGCCTTTGCCCCCTGCGGGTGAAGCGCGCTCTGCAGCTGCGCCCAGTTGGCCAGCACCGGCCCCGGGTTGATCGTTTCGGCGTCGCCGGCGGGGCGGATCGCGAAGCGCAGATGCCCGTCCTTGCCGTTCGGCGGAACGCGCACGCGGCCGAGCACCGTGCCGGATGCCACGACCGACCCGCGCCGCAGCGGCAGGCGCTGGCCGGCGCGGTCGCTGCGAGCCTTCCTGGCCGCGCTCGCAACCGCAGCGGCGCGCGCGTCGGGGTTGCCGGGATGGGCGAACAGGCGCACCCGGTCCATCCCCGGGGGCGCGACTTCCTGCGTGTCCGCCTGCACGGATACCGAGCCCGTGCTCGCGGGCTTGCTGTTGGGAGCTTTCACCTGCAGCGTCAGCGGCGACTGCGTGCCTGCGCTCGCCGGCTGCGACGGCGCCTTATCGCGCGTGCTGGCCGCTTCGACGACCGTCGAGCGAGTCTGTGCATGCGGCGTCTTCGGCAGCACGTACGTCGGGGCGATCGAGCCGAGCCCGGCATACGTGAACACGTCACCGTAGACGTCGCGCAGAACCACGTACTTGCCCAGCTTGCGCGAGTCGCCGATCTGCGTGATGCGCCCGTCCTGGACGGCCACCACCGACGCGTTCGGAGCGCTCATCAGGTCCACGAGCTGGAGCGGCACGGCGGCGGCGTGCGCGTGCGGGGTCGCCGTGGCGGCCGCCTGCGTGGGCGAGAGCGCCGGCGTGGAGCCGGGCGTGGCCGCAGCCGCCGCGGCGGAGCCCGGGGCGGCGGCGGAGCCCGGGGCGGCGGGCGCGACGGTCGACGGGGCGGCGGCGTTGGCGTTGGCCGTGCCGGCCCCGACGGCGCTCGCGCCGGCGGTCGCGGTGGACGGCGACGGGGCGGTGACCGCGAGCGTGGTCCACGCCACGTGGTGGCCCGTCACGGGCAGGCGACCGTCGATCAGGCCCGTCAGCGTCGCGATCACGGCCTTCGGGTAGGTGGAGATCAGCTTCGCCCGCAGCAGCACCGATTCGACGTATTCTTCGGAGTGGTTGTAGGCGAGGATCGCGGCGCGCAGGTTGGTCGCCGCGCCCGCAGCCCGCAGGTAGCGGGCGGCCGCGAAGATCGCGTCGACGGGGTTGTACGGGTCGGCGTAGCCGGCGTTCAGCGCGTCCACCCCGTACTGCAGCCACGTGCTCGGCTCGAACTGCATCCAGCCGACCGCGCCGGCGGTCGAGACCGACTGGTCGGTGCCGTAGTCGGTCTCGATTTCGTTGATCGCGGCGAGAATCTGCCACGGCACCCCGTACTGGACGGCGGCCGCCTTGTAGATCGGCAGCAGGAACAGCGGGATCCGATAGAACGACAGCGCCTGCGCCGAGGCTTCCGAGGAGGCCAGCATCGCGGCGAGCGCGCCGGCCTCGGCGGCGACCGTCTGCGGCGATGACGCCACGCCGTTGGGACCGGACGCCTTTTCGTTCTTGCCGCCCGCGCCGCCTGCCTTCGTGCTCGTCTGGCTCGGGTTGGAAGGCGCGCTCGCCGACGGCTTCTGGCGCTTGCGTTTGAGCACCACCGTGGGCGCCGCGGACAGCGAGGGCTCGCTCGCCTGCGGGGCCGTAGTCGTCGGGACGGTCGCGGCTGGAGCCGTTGTCGTCGCCGCCGGCGGGGTCGTCGGCGTGGTCGTCGGCGGGGAGAGCGGCGGCGTGGTTGTGGTTTCGGGCTGGGTGGTCGTTTCGGTCGGCGTCGTGGTCGTCGAGGTTTCGCCGGTTTCGGTCTGCTGCGAGCCGCCACCTTCCGCGGAGGGCTGGTTGCCGCTCGTTATGCTCGCGCCCAGCGCCGGAGCCGCGAGCGGACCGCCGAGGCCGGCAGCCGTCAATCCGCCGCCGGCGAGGGCGGACACGAGCGCGCGAAAAGCCCGGCTGCGGGCTCGATTCACGGGCGGCATAGGCTCAAGTCGATCATCTTGGGGACGTCCCATCGTGGTGGTTGGCGCAGCAGTCCCACACGCGCGGGGCACGCCCACCGGCATTCTTATCGGCAGCGAACCATGAATCCGTAAAGGATTCGTAATCGCACCGGTAATTCGTTGTACGCGCGAAATCCATTTGAGGCGTGTAGCTCGGGCACCGTAGCGAGGTCCGCGGGCGGAAGCGTCGCAGTTTGGCCGAGCCGCTGCCTCTTCTAGGGCCCGCGTCGCTCTCCTGCCCCCTCGTTGGCGTATCGTTGAGAGCGAGGGAACTGTTTGGTTGACAGAGCACTGAGATCGATCGGGGTCGCAGCGGCGCTCACGGCGGCGCTGCTGGCGGCCAGCCCCGCATACGCCGAAGAAACGGTGCGGATCACCGAAGCCGGCTTCTCGCCCGACGTGCTCGGCGCCCCCACGAACGCCTTCGGCAGCGTCACGATCGCTTCGAGCACGCCGGTGCCGTCGCCGATCATCCACGTCGACGTGTTCGGACCCGCGGGTCTCACGCTGAACCTGGCAGGCAGCGGCACGTGCGTGAAGGAACGCCTCGAACAGATCGGCCCCAAAGGCTGCCCCGCGAACTCCAAAGCGGGCGTCGGCGGCGGCGAGGGCGCCTACGAACTCGCGCACGAAGTCATCAGGGAGGCGTACACGCTGGAACTCTTCCTCGCCGACAACCGGCCGGGGCACGTGGCGCTGCTGGCATTCCTCAAGGGCTCCACGCCGGTCTCGATCGAAATCATCTTCGGCGGCACCGTCATCACCGGACCGCCGCCGTACGGGCTCGGCTTCAGCCTCGAAGTGCCGCTGATCAAAGTGCTCCCCGAAGCCTCGGACGCGTCCGCCACGAGCGCCTTCCTGAAGCTCGGCGCGAACGGCCTCACCTACGAGAAGACCGTCCACGGCAGGCGCACGCGGCTGCCCATCAAGGGCATCGTCCTCCCCAAGCACTGCCCGCGCGGTGGCTGGCCGGTGGCGTCGCAGTTCAGCTTCCAGGACGGCGCGACGGTGATGGCCAAGCGCACGATTCGCTGCCCGTAACCGCGCCGCAACGGCATCCGAAGCTGTATCCTGCATCGCGTGGAAACGATCCTGTCCGTCCTGGAGATCGCCTTCGCGGTGATCACCATCCTGCTGGTGCTGATGCACTCCGGCAAGGACTCCGGCCTGTCCGGCGCGTTCGGCGTGGGCAGCGGCACCGGCCCCCTGGGCGGCGGTTCGCTCGTCGAGCGCAACCTCAACCGCTGGACGATCTTCTTCGCGGTGCTGTTCTTCCTGAACGCGGTCCTGCTGCTCAAGCGTCCCTGGGCCTGAGCTTCTCCAGCCGGTCGAGGATCTCGATCGCCTCCGCGCGCAGGCCGGCGTCGATCGCCTCGTAGTCCTCGGGCGAAAGCTTGCCGGTGCGGTAGTCGAGCTCCGCGTCGCGGATCTCGCGGTACTTGGCCTCGCGCGCGGCCTCGAGCTCCTCGCGCGAGAGCCCTTCGGCAGCGAGCTGTCGCGCTTCGCCCGTTCTCAGACGAACGCCAGCCACATCCGCCGAGTCGGAGACCCCGGACCTGCGCGCGCGGCGCACGGGCGCGCTGACGACGGCGGCCACGAGCGCGATCAGCGCGAGCATCAGGATCACCACGAGAAAGCCCACCGCTTCAGGGTCGCAGGACGCCTGCGCGTCAGACGCGAGCCAGACCGCGCACTGCTCGAGCGCGCGAGCGCGCGAGCACCCGTGCGCGAACGGCGCTCGGCGCCGGCCAGATCGCGATCAGAGCGCCCGCCAGCACGATGAAGCCTCCGAGCCAGATCCACATGACCAGAGGCGAGACCTCGAAGTGGAACTGTGCCTGCGGCGGGTGCTTGAGGTATTCGCGCGCCAGATAGGCGATCGCGACGATGCCGTCTTCGGGCGGCAGCGTGCTGTTGCCCGTCTTCACGATCCGCTGCAGCGCCGGCGCTTCGATGTCCGGCTCGATCGCCGCCCAGATGTCGCGCGCGACGCCGCCATCCAACGCCACGTGGCTCACCGGCTGGCCGCCGATGAGGCTGCCGACGGTCCCCTGGCTGGCTTCCTCGGAGGCGTAGAAGCCCTCGCTGGGGTACAGCGTCGTGACATGCCGTCCGTGCTTGGTCACGTCCAGTTCGGCGCCCAGGTTGAGCGTCGAGCCCGTGTGTTCCTGGTCGTACTTCGGCGTGATCGTCGCCGTGGGCTTGACGTAGCGGACCTCGTAGGAGCCCACGCGCGTCGACTGTCCGGGCGAGAGGCCGAGCTCGGACGCGTGCTGGAAGGACGAGGAGGCGGCCACGCCGACGAACAGCACCGCGATCCCCACGTGCACGATGTAGCCGCCGTAGCGGCGGCGGTTGCGCCGCACGAGCGCCACCAGCGCCAGCGGCAGCGCCTCCGCCGCCATCGCCCTGCGCACGCGCGTGCCGCGGAAGAACTCCTGGCCGATGCTGCCGAACACGAACGCCGCGCAGCAGAACATCACCAGCGCGAGCGGCTTCTGGGTCACGCCTGCGAACTCAAGGACCGCGAGCATCGCAAGCGCGCTCGAGACCGGCACGAGGAAGTTGCGCCGCGCGTTCGCGAGCGTCGCGCGCCGCCACGCGATCACCGGGCCGATGCCGCTGAGCAGCACCAGGATCAGCGCCAGCGGCACGGTGTAGCGGTCGAACCACGGCGGACCCACGGATGCTTCCTGGCCCGTGAGCGCCTCGGAGATGAGCGGGAAGTAGGTGCCCCAGAAGATCACGAAGCACAGCGCCACAAGCACGAGGTTGTTGGCGAGGAAGATCGACTCGCGCGAGAGCCACGAGTCCAGCCGGTGCTCGGAGCGCAGCATCTCGCGCCGCGAGACGACCAGGTAGATCGACGCGGCGATCAGCACCGCGATCAGGCACACGAACGGCACGCCCAAGGTCTGCCCGCCGAAGGCGTGGATCGAGTTGAGGATGCCGCTGCGCACCAGGAACGTGCCCATGATCGCGAGCGTGCCGGTGGCCAGCACCAGCGAGACGTTCCACACCTTCAGCATCCCGCGCTTCTCCTGGATCATCAGCGAGTGCAGGAACGCGGTGGCCGTCAGCCACGGCATCAGCGATGCGTTCTCGACGGCGTCCCAGCCCCAGTAGCCGCCCCAGCCAAGCTCCGAGTAGGACCAGCGGGCGCCGAGCAGGATGCCCATGCCGAGGAACAGCCAGCCGGCGAACGCGAAGCGGCGGATCGCTTTGATCCAGTCCGCGTCCACGCGGCGCGCCAGCAGCGCGCCCATCCCGAACGCCAGCGGGATCGTGCACAGCGTGTAGCCCGAGTACAGCATCGGCGGGTGGATCATCATCGTCGGGAAGCGCAGCAGCGGGTCGAGCCCCGCGCCTTCCGGCGGCGCCGGATGCGTGGTCGCGAACGGATTGGCGTAGAAGACCATCAGCGACACGAAGAAGCCGCTGAAGCCGAGCATGATCGCGGTCGCGTACGCGGCCACGTCGCGCATGCGCTTGCGCGTGAGGAACAGCGCGAGGCTCGACCACAGCGACATCAGCCAGGCCCACAGCAGCAGCGAGCCTTCCTGCGAGGACCACACCGCGGCCGCCCTGTAGAAGGCCGGGGTCGTGCGGCTGGAGGTGTCGGCGACGGTGTTGAACGCGAAGTCGTTGGAGAGGAACGCCACCTCGAGCACCAGGAACCCCACCGTCAGGATCCCCGCGAGCGCGTAGACCGAGCGCCGGCCCGACTCCGAGAACTCGACGCGCCCGCTGCGCACGCCGTACAGCGACGCGCCGATCCCGTACGCGCACACCGCCAGCGCCAGCAGCAGGCACGCGAACCCGAGCCCCGGCATCAGCGCCTAGCCCTCGGGCCGGTCGTGTCCGCGGCGCGCGAGCGCACTCAGGAGTTCTGGTTCTCGCTCGGCGGAGCGGTCTTGTACTTGGAGGGACACTTGGTGATCAGCGAGTTCGGTTCCCCGACGAAGCGCCCGCCCTGCTTCTCGACTCCCACGATCACCTCGCGGCCTTCGTGGAAGGGGTCCGGCACCACGCCCGTGTACGCGAGCGCCACCGTCGAGCGTCCGTCGGCGCGGTCCGTGACGCTGAAGTCGAGCACCGCGCCCTCGCGGTGCACGGAGCCGGGCACGACCGTGCCTGTGAGCTGGTAGCTGCGGCCGGGCGCCGCCTGGCGCAGCAGCTGGCTGGGCGTCAGGGCCGGGCTGGCGGCGCTGAAGCTGGTGTAGATCAGCGCGCTCGCCAACAGCACGGCTGCGCTCAACGCCACGACCAGACGCACCGTTCGCTTGCGCGAGGGGTTCATCGGCCGTAAGTATCTCAAACCTCATTTGGGGCCGCGCTGGGCGCCGGCTGGGAGCCGCGCAGGCGCGCCACGAGGAAATCTCCCCTGCAGAGCGAAACCTTTGGGCGTGAATGACGTCATAGGGGGTAGAGAATCTTGAAACCGAGCCTTCTGCACCCCCTTCGCGAGCCGCGCCACGCGCGCCGTCACCGTCGCGGCACGCCTCGCGCCGGCGAGGCGGCGAGCACAGTCGAGCCGGATCCTCGCGCCGCCCCCGTCCCGGAGCCCGTAGCGCACCAGTGCGACCCGGATGCCCGCCGCGTCCGCCAGGCGGGCGGACCGATCGATCGCGCCTCCTACAGCTGCTCGTGCGGCTACGTGTTCCATGCCAGTGTCTCGACCAGCGTCAGCTGCCCGCACTGCGGCGCCGAGCAGGCCTGGTAGCCGGAGCCGACGGCACCAGACTAGCTGCGTCTAGGCTGACTAGCGATGTCTGGCCGGACTACTTGATGTGCATCCCCGAGATCGCGCGCGAGATCACCAGCTGCTGGATCTCGGCGGTGCCCTCGAAGATGTCGTAGATCTTCGCGTCGCGGTGCCAGCGCTCGACCGGGAACTCGCGCGTGTAGCCGTTGCCGCCGAGGATCTGGATCGCGCGCTCGGTCACCCACACGGCGACCTCGCCGGCCTTGAGCTTGCTCATCGAGCCCTCGGCGTTCTCGAACGGAACCTGGTTGCGGCCCATCCACGAGGCGCGCCACACGAGCAGGCGCGCGGCGTCGATCTCGAGCTTCATGCGCGCGAGCGTGAACGCGATCGACTGGTTCTCGATGATCTTGCGGCCGAACTGCTCGCGCTCCTTGGCGTACTCGAGCGAGTACTCGTACGCCGCGCGGGCGATGCCGAGCGCCTGCGAGCCGACCGTCGGGCGCGAGGACTCGAACGTCTGCATCGCCGCCTGCGAGTTCCCGCGCTTGCCCTCGCGCACACGCGCCAGGCGCTCGTCGAGCTTCTCCTTGCCGCCCAGCACATAGCCGGCCGGCACACGACAGTCGTCGAGGAACACATCGGCCGTGTGCGATGCGCGCAGGCCGTGCTTGGAGACCTTCGAGCCCTGCGAGATGCCCTTGGCTTCGCTCATCGGCACGACGAACGCGGCGTGACCTTTGGAGCCGAGCTCGCGGTCGACGGATGCGATCACCACGTGCACGTCGGCGATCCCGCCGTTCGTCGCCCACGCCTTCTGCCCGTTGAGGATCCACTCCCCCGCGGCCTCGTCGAACTTGGCCATCGTGCGCACGCCCGACACGTCCGAGCCGGCGTTCGGCTCCGACGCGCAGAACGCCGCCACCTTCAGGTCATCCGGCGTGCCGAAGCAGCGCGGGATCCATTCGCCGATCTGCTCGCCCGAGCCCTGGCCGAAGATCGCCGCGACCGCGAGCGCCGTGCCCATGATCGCCATGCCGATGCCGGCGTCGCCCCAGAACAGCTCCTCGTTGACGATCGGCAGCATCAGCCCGGTCGGGTCGGCGAAGAACTGCGCGAGCCCTTCAAAGCCGTACAGCCCGATCTTGGCGGCCTCCTCGATGATCGGCCACGGCGTCTGCTCCTTCTCGTCCCACTCGTGCGCCGCCGGGCGCATCACGTCGGCGGCGAAGCCGTGGACCCAGTCGCGGATGTCCTTCTGGTCCTGGGTCAACGCCAGCGAGAACGTCACGTCCTGTGAGGCTGCGCCGGCGATCGCCTCGACCGCCGCCTCGGCGGCATCGGTGGCTGCGGCGCTCGGGACGGACGAAACGGTTGTGGGCGGGGCTGACATCGGGCTGGATCTCCTTTGGTGACTGACGCGGGAAGCGATGGGGGCGGGCCTCCGAAGGGGGCGCTGCGGGTAGTAAAACCCTTGACAGGAGCCGCTGGAAGCCCTTGACAGAGTAGCCCACAGATCGGGCCGTGGGGCCGAAAACCATAAAACCGATATGACCTGAGAGGTTCGATCTGCGAGCGGTTCCAGCGGCGCGCGCAACGTCCCTGGGCACGTCACCTAGCGCGTCTGCCAGGCCTCCTCCTCGCGCGTGAGCGCGAGGACCTCCTTCGGCAGCTTGCCGGCGGCGACATCCGCGACTGTCACCCGCTCCAGCACTTTGCGCAGGTTGGCGCGCAGCGCCACCCAGACCTGCTGCAGGCTCTCGGCCGAGCCCGCGTACTCGACCTCCTCGGGACGCTGGCCGCGCACGCCCACAAGCGGGCCCTCGACCGCGCGGATGATGTCCGCGAGGTTCAGCTCGTCGGCCGGATGCGCCAGCCAGTAGCCGCCTTCGGGGCCGCGCTGGCTGCGCACGATGCCGGCGGAGCGCAGCTGCGTGAGGATGTTCTCCAGGAACGACACCGGGATGCTCTGCGCCTGCGCGACTTCGTCGACCTTGCGCGGCGAGTCCTGGGCGCTGCCGGCGAGCTCGATCACGGCGCGCACTGCGTAGTCGGCCTTGGCGGTCACGTGCATCGCTTGATTCTCGCCTATTCGGCGGCGATGCAGCCTGCTGCCCATGCAGTTAGGCAACCCTAACTGCTGTGGTACGGTCCTGATGGCATCCCGACCCCGCCGATCGGATTTACAGGCATGAACCCCCGCAAGCTCTCCCTCCTCGGCGCCCTGCTGAGCGCCGCCGCCCTGGCGCTGAGCGCCTGTGGCTCCTCCGGGGCGGGCGGCGCGGACACGATCACGCTGTACAGCGGCCAGCACGAACAGACGACCGCCGCGCTCGTGAAGGCATTCGAACGGCAGACCGGCATCAAGGTGAGCGTTCGCAGCGGCGACGAGGCCGAACTCGGCAACCAGATCATGCAGGAGGGCTCGAGCTCGCCCGCGGACGTCTTCTACACCGAGAACACACCCGTGCTGGAAGCGCTGCGCGAGCACGGCCTGCTGGCGCCGGTCGAGGCCGCCACGCTCGCCGCCGTCCCCGGCCGCTACGACTCCGCGCAGGGCGACTGGGTCGGCGTCTCCGCGCGAGTGTCGGTGCTCGTCTACAACACCTCCCAGGTCAAGCCCGCGCAGCTGCCCGGCTCGATCCTCGAACTGGCCGAGCCGCGGTGGCGCGGCAAGGTCGGCTTCGCCCCCTCGGAGACCGACTTCCAGCCGCTGATCACCGCGATCGTCAAGCTCGACGGCAACGCCGCGGCCGAACGCTGGCTGAAGGGTTTGCAGGCGAACGGCAAGATCTACCCGGACAACGAGACGGTCGTGGCGCAGGTCAACAACGGCGAGAGCGCCGTCGGGCCGATCAACCACTACTACTGGTACCGGCTGCGCACCGAGGTCGGGGCTGGCGCCGTGCACTCCGCGCTGCACTACTACGACCCGGGCGACCCGGGCGACCTCGTGGACGTGTCCGGCGCCGCGGTGCTGCGCTCCAGCTCGCACCAGGCGGCCGCGCAGAAGCTGCTCGCGTTCCTCGTCAGCCGCACCGGCCAGGAGACGATCGCGCACAGCCACAGCTACGAGTACCCGCTGCGGCCGGGCGTGGCGCCCGCGCCGGGGTTGCGCCCGTTCGCCCAGCTGCGACCCGCGGCGCTGACTCCCTCCGAGCTCGGCGACGGCAGCCAGGCGCTCGCGCTCGAGCAGAAGCTGGGGCTGCTG
This sequence comes from Solirubrobacteraceae bacterium, assembly GCA_035483595.1. Lineage (GTDB taxonomy): Bacteria > Actinomycetota > Thermoleophilia > Solirubrobacterales > Solirubrobacteraceae > Palsa-744. The sequence continues at coordinate 20,003 of DATHPU010000021.1, read as the reverse complement.
TAGGGCGCGGTGAGCACGTTGGCGCCCCCCACCCCGTTCGCCGGCCGCCTCACGCGCGCCTGGTCGGGCCGCGGGCGCTGGCCGCTCGTGAGCCTCGCCGGCGCCGCGATCGCGGCGGCGCTCGTGCTGGCGCCGCTGGCATTCGTGATCGTCGAAGCGCAGCAGTCCGGCTGGGGCGAAGTGCGCCACCTGCTGCTGCGCCACTCGGTTGCGGTGCTGCTTTGGAACACCGTCCGCCTGGCGCTCGCCTGCACACTGGGGTGCGCCGTGCTCGGCGTCGCGGCGGCCTGGTGCGTGGAGCGCACGACGATTCCCGGCCGCCGCCTGTGGGCCGTCGCGCTGGTGCTGCCGCTGGGCGTGCCCGACTTCGTCATCGGCTTCGGCTGGGTCTCGATCGACCCGGCGCTGCACGGATACCTGGCGGCGGTGATGATCATGACGCTGGCGCTGTACCCGCTCGTGTACCTGCCCGTCGCGAGCGCGCTGGCGAACATCGACGGCGGTCTCGAGGAGGCCGCTCGCAGCCTCGGCCTCGGCCCTTGGCGCGCGTTCTGGCGGGTCACGCTGCGCCAGATCCGCCCCGCGGTGCTCGGCGGCTGCCTGCTCGTCACGCTAGCGCTGCTGGCCGAGTACGGCGCGTTCGAAATCGTGCAGTACCGCACCTTCACGGTCGAGATCTTCACCGAGTTCAAGCTCGGCTTCGACACCATCGCCGCGTGCGTGCTGTCGCTCGTGCTCGTGGCCCTGAGCGTCGCCGCGCTCGCCGGCGAGCTGTCGCTCACCGGGCGCGGACGGGTCGCGCGCGGCGGCCCAGGCGCGCGGCGGATCGCCCCGCGCGTCGCGCTGGGACGCTTCGCCGTTCCGGCGCTGGCGGGACTGGGCACGCTCAGCGCGCTCGCGCTCGGGGTGCCGATGGGCTCGCTCGTGTACTGGATGGCGCGCGGCAGCTCGACCACGCTGCCGTCCGCCTCGATCGGCTCCGCCGCGCTGCACACCGCCGCCTACAGCGCCGGCGCGGCCGCGCTCGCAACGGCGCTCGCCGTGCCCGTGAGCGCGCTCTCGCTGCGCCACCGCAACCGCGCCACGGTGCTGCTCGAGCGTCTCGCCTACCTGCCGATGGCGCTGCCAGGGCTCGTGATCGCGCTCGGGCTCGTGTCGTTCACGGTGCACCACGCCTTCTCGCTCTACCAGAGCGCGTCCGAGCTGATCGTCGCCTACGCGATCCTGTTCCTGCCGCTGGCGCTCGTCTGCGTGCGCTCCGCGATGGCACTGGCGCCCGCGCGGCTGGAGGAGCTCGCGCGCTCGCTCGGCGCGCGTCCCGCGACCGCCTGGCTGCGCGTGACGCTGCCGCTGATCGCGCCCGGCCTGGCGGCGGCGTTCGCGCTCGTGTTCATCTCCGCCGCCACCGAGCTGACCGCCACGCTGGTGCTGCGCCCCACCGGCGTCAACACGCTCGCCACGCAGTTCTGGGCGTACACGAGCGAATTCTCCTACGGCGCAGCCGCGCCCTACGCCGCCCTGATGGTGGCCATCTCGGCGGTCCCCGCGTACCTGCTCAGCCGCCGCGTGAGCGCGCTCACGCGCACGGAGGGCCAGGCATGAGCCAGCTGTCAGTGCACGAGCTGTGGAAGGGCTATGGCGGCGAGCCGGTGCTGCGGGGCGTCGAGCTCGAGGCCGCCGCCGGCTCGCTGACCGCGGTGCTCGGCCTGTCAGGCTGCGGCAAGACGACGCTGCTGCGCTTGATCGCCGGCTTCGAGCGCGCCGAGCGGGGTTCCGTGTCGCTCGGCGGGCACACTCTCGAGGACGCCACCACATCGCTGGCGCCAGAGCGCCGCAGCGTCGGCTACGTGCCGCAGGAGGGCGCGCTGTTCCCGCACCTGAGCGTCCAGCAGAACGTCGGCTTCGGGCTCGCGCGCCGCGAACGCCGCGGCAAGCAGGTCGCAGAGCTCCTGGAGATGGTCGGGATCGCGCCGCTTGCCAAGCGCCTCCCGCACGAGCTCTCCGGCGGCGAGCAGCAGCGCGTGGCGCTCGCCCGCGCGCTCGCGCGCCGCCCGCAGGCGCTGCTGCTCGACGAGCCGTTCTCCTCGCTCGATGCCTCGCTGCGCGCCCGCGTGCGCGAGGAGGTGCACGCGCTGCTGCGCGCGCAGGGCGTGACAACCGTGCTCGTCACCCACGATCAGGAGGAGGCGCTGTCGCTGGCCGACAGCGTGGCGGTGCTGCGCGACGGCGCCATCATCCAGCACGCAGAGCCCACCGAGCTGTACGAGCGGCCCGCCGACGAGCGCCTCGCGCGCTTCCTCGGCGCTGTCAACCTGATCGACGCGCGCTTCGAGGACGGCACCGCCCTGACGCCGCTCGGCGCGCTCGCGCTGCGCGGCGGACACCCGGCGGGCGGCGCGCGGGCGGGCGTCGTGATGATCCGCCCCGAGCAGCTCGACGTGCGCCTGCGCGCCGACGGCGAGCCCGCCGAGCAGGGAGCCGCGGGGCCGCTCGACGGCCGCGTGGAGCAGTGCCGCTACTACGGGCACGACGCGCTCCTGCACATCCGCCCGGAGCCGCCGCACGCCGGCGCGGAGCAGTCTCTGACGAGCCCGGAGCCGCCGCGGCAGGAGCTGCTGCTGGCCCGCGTTCACGGCGAGCAGGCGCTGCCCGTGGGCACGCCCGTGACGGTCGCCGCGCGTGGGCCCGCGACAGCGCTCACATAGAGCGGGAACAGCGCGCACGCAAGCAGCACGAACAGCGGTCCCGAGTTGAAGTCGGTTGCGCCTTCGCTCCAGAACGGCCCGCCGAGATCCTGCCCGAGGACCCAGTACGCGAGCGAGATCGCGATGCCGAGCGCCAGCGCACCCGAGCGCCACGGCGTCCACACCCCGACCGCGACCGCAAGTGAGAGCGCGGCCAGTCCGATCGCGATCGCGGCGCCGTGACCCTGCGTGTGCGCGCCCACGGAGCCCTGAAAACTCGCGAGCCAGCGCGGCGAGGCTGCGGCCATCGCCGCGATCATCGCGTGTGTGGCGCCCTGCGCGCGGTTGACGTTCACCAGCCACAGGCCCGCGCACAGCACCCACAGCCCCGACCACGCGTACAGGCCGCCGCGGTCGCCGAGGGGGCCCAGGTCCGCCGGCGAGCGCCCGTGCTCGCGGTCCGTTGGCCACACAAGCACGCCGACGATCGCGTACAGGATCACCGCGCCCGGCGCGCCCATCAAAGGCGAGGGCAACGTGCTCGACGTCAGGCCGCCGAAGCCCTCGCCGAACCACCACACCACGAGCGCCCAGCCAAACGACGCCGCCAGCGCCGGCCTGACCGTCCTGCGGCTGAGCATCAGCCCCAGGCCGATCGCCACCTGGATCTCACCCGAGAGCGTATTCCACAGCGTCAGATCGCGGCCGTAGAAGGCGTCGAACGTGCGCATCGGGCCACCGACGATCGACCACTGCCTTTCGGCCGCCGGCGCGAACACTTCGCTGACGATCCCGTGCGTGTACATGAAGCTCTTGAACTGGAACAGCCCGTCGAGCAGCCACACGACGCCGAGCGCGATCTGGATGCCGCGGGTGCTGATGCGGAAAATGACGACGCCTCCCTGTCACTGACCGAGCCGGCGGCACTGAGCGCCCGCCGGCGTCGGTGAGAAGCCCCGCGTCGCGGGGCCGGACGGTGGGACGCGAGACCGCCGGCGCTCAGCGGCTCGCGAGCGCCGCCGGCGGGGCCCGGCCGGCGAGAGCTGCGGCGATCAGACGCCCGCCGCGGACCATGCGCGCAGCCGCCCCCGGGAACGCGGGCACCCGTGCAGCGACGCGTCGGCGTCGCCGCGACGGACGGACGCGCAGCCGCGCGATCGCGCGCTCCCCCATATACGGGCGGGCGAGCATCATCGCGGCGAACATGAGCGCCGGCGCCATCGTCAGCAGGCCGCTCTGCAGCGGATCGATCGCGCCCGCGAGCACCAACGCCGCGAGCAAGGCCAGCGCCATCACCGGCACCACCCGCCGCAACAGTCGCGCGCACCTGCCGCAGTCCGAGCCCAAGACGCTCATCGCACGCAAATACTAGACCCGCAGCGTGGCGGCGGCGCTGCCCGCCGGGAACGCCGTATCGGGACCGCGGCCGTGTGCTACCTTCGCGCGCATGGGCTCCATGAACATGAGCATGAGCCACGGAAGCAGCCATGCGACGGCGATCGGCGGAATGTCGATGAGCCTCGGCGGGCACGGCGCCGTGAACATCCTTCCCGCGTGGCTCGCGGTCGTCTGGACGCTCGTGTTCCTGGCGATCGTCGTGATCCACGCGCGCCACGTGCTCGACAGTGACGACCTGCAGCGCCGCACGTGGCACTCCGGGCACGTGCTGATGGCGCTCGGGATGGCGTTCATGTTCGCGCCGTCCTCGATCGATCACTTCGACGTCCCCGGCGGCTTCTGGCAGCTCGCGTTCGCCAACGGCGCGCTCGCGGTGCTCGCGTGGATGCTCGCGCAGGCGCTCAGCAGGCGCGCGATCAACGTGCTGTGGCTGGTGATGGCGCTGGACCTGGGGGCGATGGCCTACATGTGGTCGCCGAGCGGCTTTCAGGCGCCGATCACCTGGCTGCTAGTGGCCTACTTCGCCGCGCAGTCGCTGCTGTGGGTCAGCGACCGCATGCGCGATCTCGACCACCGCGCGCTGCCCGGCGCCGCGCTATCGGTGACGCCCGGCGGCGCCGTCGCGATCGCGGCGGCCGAGCCGCTGGTCTGCTTCCGCGACCTGCGCCTGTCGATGTTCGCGATGACGCTCGGCATGGCGTACATGTTCGCCGCCATGCAGCTCGCGCTGTAGCTCAGCCGATCGGAATCGCGAACGAGCCGCCAAGCGGCCGGGCCGCGCCATCCGCGCCCGAGACCCGGAACGACCATTCGCCGGCGGTCAGGCGCGCCTGACCGATGAAGTGCGCCGGACCGGCACGGTAGAGATGGACCGTGGCCCGCGCGCCCGTGCTCGAGGTCGCGCTCATCGCGATCGAGCGCAGCGTCGGCTGGCCGGCGCCCAGAAGGTATACGTGCAGCGCGACGTTGCCCGGCTGCAGCGGCAGCGCGTTGACTTCGAGCGTCTCGCCGTGCGCCTCGGCGACCGTGCGCTCCGCTTCGCCGGGCGCGGCGAACGTGCTGGGATCGGCCAGCACCATGCCGCCGAGGATCGCCGCCGGCAGTACAGTCGCCACCGCGAGGCTCGTCAGCCGCTGGCGGCGGGAGCGCACCGGCGTGGGCCTTCCGGGCTTGCCGAAGCTGCGCAATCGCAGGCTGTTGGCGACGACGCACACGCTCGACAGGCCCATCGCCGCTCCGGCCAGCGTCGGGCTGAGCAGTCCCGTGATCGCGAGCGGCAGCGCGATCAGGTTGTAGCCGAACGCCCAGCCGAGGTTCTGCAGCACGATCGCGTACGTCTCGCGGGCGAGCCGCAGCGCGCGCGCCACGCCGCGCAGGTCGCCCGAGACGACGCTGATGTCGGCGGCCTCGATCGCGGCGCCCACGCCTGTGCCCATCGCGATGCCGAGGTCGGCCTGCACGAGCGCCGCCGCGTCGTTGACGCCGTCGCCGACCATCGCCACGCGCCGTCCCTGCTGCTGCAGCCGCTGCACCTCCGCGAGCTTCGCGTCCGGGCTGACGCCGGCGAGCACGCGCGTGATGCCCACCTGCGCCGCGACGGCGCCGGCCGCGCGCGCGTTGTCGCCCGTCAGCATCGCCACCTCGATCCCCATGCGCTGCAGGCCGGCGATCGCGTCGGCGGACTCCGGCTTGACCGTGTCGGCGAGCGCCAGCGCGCCCGCGATGTGCGCGTCCCGCTTCACCAGCACCGCCGTGCGCCCGCTCGCCTCCCAGCGCCCAATCACCTCCAGGCGCTCGGCGGGCTCCTCGCCGGGGCGCCCGACCCACACCTCGCCGCCGCCGACGGTGGCGCGCACGCCACGACCGGGCAGCGCGCGAAAGTCGGCCGCAGACTCGATCGACAGACCGCGCGTACGCGCCGCCGCGACGATCGCCGCCGCGACCGGATGCTCGGAGCCGGCCTCCGCCGCCGCTGCGAGCGCGAGCACCGCGTCCGGGTCCTCCCCGTCGGGCGCCCACACGTCTGTCAGCGACAGCTCGCCGGTCGTGATCGTGCCGGTCTTGTCGAGCACGATCACGTCCACGTCCTGGCTGCGCTCGAGCATCTCGGCGCCCTTGATCAGCAGCCCGAGGCTCGCGCCGCGGCTCGTGCCGACGAGGATCGCGACCGGCGTCGCCAGGCCGAGCGCGCACGGGCAGGCCACGACGAGCACCGCGATCGCCGCGAACAGCCCGCGCTCGGACTGGCCGGCCAGGATCCACCCGAGCGCGGTCGCGGAGGCGAGCGCGAGTACGAACGGCACGAACACCCGCGCGATCCGATCGGCAAGGCGCTGAATGCTCGGCTGCGAGGCCTGCGCCCGTTCCACCAGCTCGATGAGCCGCGCCAGCGCCGTGTCCGCGCCGACCGCCGTCGCGCTCGCGCGCAGCACGCCGTCGATGTTGAGCGTCGCGCCCGTCAGCGGATCGCCCTCGCCCTTCTCCACCGGCAGCGACTCGCCCGTCAGCATCGACTCGTCGACCGCCGAGGAGCCCGACACGACCATGCCGTCGACCGGCACCTTGTCGCCCGGGCGCACCAGGAACAGGTCGCCCGGGTGCACCGCCTCGACCGGGACCAGACGCTCGGCGGCGGCGGGGTCGGACGGGTCCAGCAGGCGCGCCTGCTGCGCGCCCAGCATCGTCAGCTCGCGCACCGCGCGCCCGGCGCGCCCGCGCGCGGTCGCCTCGCACCAGCGGCCCACGCACAGGAACGCGATGATCACAGCCGGCACGTCGTAGTGCAGGTGCGCGTTGAAGTCGCCGCCGGGCCCGCCGTGGACGTGCACGTTGGGCGCCGTCAGCAGCTCGACCGTCGCGTACACGAACGCCACCAGCGTCGCGAGCGCGATCAGCGTGTCCATGTTGGTCGTGCGCGCCCGCGCCCGCACCCAGGCGCCGCGCAGGAACGGCAGCCCGCACCAGAACTGGATTGGCGTGGTCAGCGCCGCGACGATCCAGCGTGCGGTGACGTCATGCGGCGCCGAGTAGGTGAGCGCCACGACCGCCACCGCCAGCGGCGCCGCGACGAGCATCCGCCGCAGCCAGTCGGCGCGCTCCCGCTCCTCGCCGGCCTCCAGCTCGGCCACCGCCTGCGCCTGCGAGCGCGCGCCCGCGCCGAGCGCGCGTGCGCCGTAGCCGATGCGCTCTACCGCCTCCACCAGCAGCCGCGGGTCCTCCCCGCGCGCCACCTCGACGCTCGCGCGCCCCGTCGCGTAGTTGACCGACGCGTGCTCCACGCCCGGCGCGGAGCAGAGCGCCGCCTGCACGCGCGCCGCGCACGACCCGCACGACATGCCCGTGACGTCGAGCTCGATCAGCTCGTGGGCGCCATCGACCGGACCGGCGCGGCCTTCGGCCGGCTGGGTTGCGACGGGCGGCTCCGCGATCTGGCTCATGTGGGTCCTCGCGACGGCATTCGAAGAACGGCGGCGGGACGCCGCCACCTCCATTTCAGCATGCCACCGCGCCGGATCGGGCAGGGACTTCGCGACAATGTCGCGATGCGAGTTTCCGACGCGGGCCGAGCGCGCCGCATCAAGATCCGTCGCCGCCGGCTCGCGGCCGCGATCGTGCTCGCCGGCGCGATCGCGTTGATCGTCGTGCTCAGCTCCACCGGCCACCCTCCACGGGCGCCGGCAAGCTCGCGAGCGACGCTCACGGCGCCGATCGCCAAGACCCGTCAGCCGGCCACCTCCGACAGCCTGCAGGATGCGGTCGCGTCGGTGCGCGCCTACACGCCGTTCGTGAAAGAAGGCAGCGCGAGGGCGCCCGACGTCGCGTTGACGTTCGACGACGGACCCGGCCCGTACACCCCCGGCGTGCTGGAAGTGCTGGAGCGATACCACGTGCAGGCGACGTTCTTCGAGATCGGCGAGATGCTGCGCTACTTCAGCGCCTCGACGGTGCGCGAGCTGCGCGACGGCGACGTGATCGGCGACCACACCGAGACCCACCCGGAACTGGCGCGGATGTCCGCGCACGACCAGCACGAAGAGCTGTTCGAACAGCTCGCGCGCATCGAGCTGCTGGGCGGACCGCGGCCGACGCTGTTCCGCCCGCCGTACGGCTCGTACGACGCGACCACGATGCGCGAGCTGCACGCGCTGCACCTGCTGATGGTGCTGTGGTCGGTCGACACCGACGACTACCTGCAGCCGGGCGTGCCGGAGATCGTCCAGCGCGCGCTCGAAGGCGCGCATCCGGGCGCGATCATCCTGATGCACGACGCCGGCGGCACGCGCACGCAGACGATCGAAGCGCTGCCGACGATCATCACGCGGCTGCGCGCCCGCGGCTATCGGCTCGTGACCGTCCCGCAGCTGCTGCGCGACGACCCCCCGCCGCCGGGCCAGACGCTACCGTCGAGCCTCAGAGGCGACTGATGGACATCGAGCAGCTGCGCACTCGTCGAGAGGAGCGCCGGCGAGTGATCCGGCGTCGTCGGCGCATAGCCCTCGCCGGGCTCGCCGCCGCGGCCGCGCTGGTGGCGGCGATTGTCGTCGTGGCGCTCGGCTCCGGCGGCGGCGCTCCGCGCGCCCGCTCGGCGGCGCTCGCGACGAGCACGACCGCCAAGCATGCGTCCGCCATCGCGAGCGCGTCCACCAGCGGCCGCACCGGCCCGCCGGGCACGGACCCGGTGCCGATCCTCATGTACCACGTGATCGCCGCCCCTCCCGCGGGTGCGCCGTTCCCCGGCCTGTACGTCGAACCGGCGGAGTTCGCCGAACAGATGCAGGCGCTGCGCCACGACGGCTGGCACGCGGTGACGCTCGACCAGCTGGAGGCGTACTGGCGCCGCGGCGTGTCGCTCGGCCCCGGCAAGCCGATCGTGATCAGCTTCGACAACGGCTACAACTCGCAGTACACGCAGGCGCTGCCCGTGCTGCGCAAAATGGGCTGGGTGGGCGACGAGAACCTCCAGCTGACCGGGCTGCCGCCGTCACAGGGCGGGCTCGGACAGGGCCAGGTCCGCGGGCTGCTGGCGGCGGGATGGGAGCTCGACACGCAGGGCATCAGCCACGCGGACCTGATCACGCTGGATGCCGGACAGCTGCACGAACAGGTCGCGGTCGCGCGCCAGACGCTGCAGCAGCGCTACCACGTGCCCGTGAACTGGTTCTGCTACCCCTCCGGCCACTACGACGCGACGGTCGTCGCCGCGGTCAAGGCGGCCGGCTTCGTCGGCTCCACCACGGTCGTGCCAGGCTGGGCGCACCCGAACGACGACCCGTATCGCCTGCATCGCCTGCGCGTGCTCGGCGGCACGAGCGGGCAGGCGTTGCTGCAACTGCTGAGCGACACCCGCGACGCGCCGGCGCCGCCGGCCTCCTACAGCGCATGAGCATCGAGCCGCTGTCGCTGCTGGGCGAGTGGCTGGAGGAGGCCAGGGCCGCGAGCGTGCCCGAGGTCGGCTCGGTGGCATTCGTCACGGTCGGGGCCGACGGGCGCCCGTCGGCGCGAACCGTGCTGCTCAAGCGCCTGGAAGGCGACGCGCTGCTGTTCACCTCCGCGCTGTGGACACGCAAAGCGCAGCAGATCGCGGAGAACCCGCACGTCGCGCTGCTGTTCTACTGGCCGACGCTGGGACGCCAGGCGCACATCACGGGCGACGCCGCAGTGGCCGGACGGGAGCTCGCCGCCGAGCTGTTCTCCGAGCGCGACCTGTCGCATCGGGTGCAGACGCTCGTCTCGCGCCAGGGCCAGGAGATCGATGACATCGACGCGCTGCGCGCGCGTCACGCGCACCTGATGGAGGTGCTGGAGGCCCCGCCCGCGTGCCCGCCTGACTGGGGCGCGATCCGCGTGGTCCCCGACTCGATCGAGCTGTGGTCGCAGGCGCCGGACCGCATGCACGACCGCGTGCTGTACACCCGTTCCGAGCAGGGCTGGCGCAGCGCGCGGCTGGCGCCGTGAGCGCGCCGTCCCCCCGGCGGCGACGCTCACGGCCCAGGCTGCCCCCGGCCCTCAGTGCATGCGCGGGTCGACGAACACGTCGTCGATCCGCGAGGACCCCGTCAGCGCGGTGAAGCGCAGCGCCGCCTGCGCGGTGCCGCCCGACAGCGCTCCCGTGACGATCGAGCCGGTCAGCATCGGCAGCGTCGGCTGCCAGCCACTCGTGAGCGCCACCGCGCCCAGCGGCAGCGCCACCGGCCCCACGGGCGTCTGGTAGACGACCTGCACCAGCACCGTCGCCAACAGGGAGTCCGGATGCACGAAGAAGCGGAACGTCGGGTACGAGGCGTCGACGCACGTGAACGGCGACTGCACCGAGGCGCCGGCGCGAAGTTCCAGCGAGTGCGAGCCGACCGCGCCGGTGGCGCCGTAGGGCTCGCTGCCGGCGACCAGCTGGGCGCCGCCCGAGAGGCTCCAGCCCGCGAGCGAGCCCTCGAAGTCACCGCCGGGAAGGAGCTCGTAGGAGCTCGCGTCACCCCAGCGCTGAAACGGCTTTGAGAGGCTCGCTTCGTTGCACGCGCCGGTGCTGATCAGCGCCGCCTGCGCCGAGGTCGCGGAGCACACGGCGATCAGGACGCCGACCGCGACGAAGGCCGCGAGCAGCCACGCGCGGTGCGAGCCGTGCGACGCGTTGCGGGCTGGCGGTACGTATGGGGGGGTGTGAAACACGAGCGCCTCCAAGCGTGAGCTGGCGGCTGAGCTATCTCGCGTGCGAGACCCCTGGCTTTGCGTCCCCACCTCGCGGTGGGTTTGCCTTTTTCAGTGCTGGTTTATCGGTCAGCGCGCAGAATGCGGCCCCTGCCCCCGGAACGCAAGGCACACGGACGGTTGTTCTAGCGAGACGCGGTGTAATCGTGCTCAAGTTCCAATAAACAGACCTTGACGCGTGCTTGCCCGGTTATTTCCATAAATCGCTTTGGCTGTCAGCCAGTTCGTGACGATACGCGCGGCGACGCCCTATGTCCGTTCACGCATTCACCGAATCGGAGCGTCTGCGCGCCGCGTTCGCCGGGCGCGAGCAGCGCATGGTCGACGCCGAGCGCAGCTCCGCGCTGACCGTCGGCGCCGGCTTCCTCGCGGCCGCGCTGGCACTGGCGCTGCTTGCCGGCGCACAATCGTGGCCGTCGCCGGCGACGGTGGCGCTGTACGTGTGCGCGCTCGCGGCCGCGAGCGAGGTGCGCTTCGAGATCGGCACGGGGTTCACCGTGCCGACCCAGGCGGTGTTCGTGCCGCTGCTGTTCGTCGTGCCGGCCGCATCCGCGCCGCTGCTCGTGGCGCTGTCGTTGGCGCTCGCGATGGCGCCCTCGATCCTCACCCGCCGCGTACCGCTCAGCCGCATGCTGACCGTGCCCGGCAACAGCTGGTTCGCGCTCGGGCCGGCGCTCGTGCTGACGCTCGCCCACGACCACAGCCCGGACGGCCGCTGGGGCGTGCTCGCGCTCGCGCTGCTGGCGCAGTGCGCGTGCGACATGGGCGCCAACGCCGTGTGGGAACGCCTGCGCGGCGGCGTGACGATCGCCGAGGTGGCAGCGGAGATGCGACAGGTGTATCTGATCGATCTGGCGCTCGCGCCACTCGGGCTGGTCGTGGCGATCGCCGCCATGCGCCATGCGTGGGTGGTCGTGATGATCGCGCCGCTGTTCGGCATGCTCAGGTGGTTCTCCAAAGAGCGCCGCGCGCGCCTGGAGCAGCTGATCGAGCTGAACGACGCCTACCGCGGCACGGCGCTGCTGCTGGGGGACGTGGTCGAGGCCGACGACACCTACACCGGCGCGCACTGCAAGGACGTGGTGCTGCTGGCGCTCCACGTCGCGCGCGAGCTGGGGGTGGCCGTGGAGCGCCAGCGCGCGGTCGAGTTCGGCGCACTGCTGCACGACATCGGCAAGATCGCTGTGCCGAAGGCGATCGTCAACAAGCCCGGCAAGCTCGACCCGCACGAGTGGGAGATCATCAAGACGCACACCGTCGAGGGTCAGCGGATGCTCGAGCGCGTCGGCGGGTTCATGGGCAACGTCGGGCGCATCGTGCGCAGCCACCACGAGCGCTGGGACGGAGGCGGCTACCCCGACGGCCTGCATGGAGCGGAGATCCCGCTGGAGGCGCGCATCATCTCCTGCTGCGACGCGTTCAACGCGATGACCACCGACCGTCCCTATCGCAGCGCCCTGCCGCGCGCCGCCGCCGTCGCCGAGCTCCTCGAGCATGCCGGGTCGCAGTTCGATCCGCGCGTCGTCGAGGCGCTGACGCGCGTCGTCGATCGCACCGATTGTCGTTAGCAGACGCAAGCGGTCGATTCGCCAAGCGATAAAGCAGCGTTCGGGCGGTGCCGATCCGATTGCACTGATGCCGCGTACACAGTCGATCACCCCTGCCGATCAGCTGCACCGCCTGGGACACGCGGTGAGCGCGCGTACCGACGACGTCGTCGCCGCGATGCTGCGGCGCACCAGCGAGTCCGGCTGCCGGCTCGACGCTGCGGTGGAGGAGCGCTTCGCGCGCGTCGGCCACGTCTCGACGGTCGCCGTCGCGCGCTGGATGTCGGGCGAGGGCGCCGAGGTGGCGCGCGAGGTCGGACAGGAGGCCTGGCAGATCTTCGGCCAGCTCGCCTCCCAGCGGGCGGCGCCGCTCAACGAGGTCACCAAGCGCTGCCTGCGCTGGTGCGATGCCGCGGGCGAGATCGTGAGGGAGTGCGCGCGTGAGCTCGAGCTCGAGCCCGCGGTGCTCGAGGAGGCGCTCGCGATGCTGCAGCGCAGCCTCAACGTGACGCTCGTGCGCATGTGCGAGTCCTTCGAGTTCGAGCGCCAGTCCGCCGACAGGGAGCTCGAGCATCGCCAGCGCGAGCTCGCGTTCCTGGCCACCCACGACGCGCTCACTGGCCTGCCGAACCGCACGCTGATCCTCGACCGCGTCGAGCAGCTGATGCTGCGAGCGCGGCGCGAGAAGACGCCGCTGGCCGCGCTGTTCATCGATCTGGACAACTTCAAGGCGATCAACGACTCGCTGGGACACGCTGCCGGCGACGAGCTGCTGCAGGCGGTCGCCGCGCGGCTCACCGCCGTCGTGCGCGAGAGCGACGCCGTCGGGCGGCTGGGCGGCGACGAGTTCGTGGTGATCGCCAGCGAGCTGTCGTTCGCGTCCGGTCCGGAGCTGATCGCAGAGCGTCTGCTGGAAGCGCTCGACCAGCCGTTCAAGCTCGCCCCCACCGGGCAGACATCCCTGAAGCTGACCGCCAGCATCGGCATCGCCGCGGGCGACCGCGAGTGCGCGGACGAACTGCTGCGCGACGCGGACGTCGCCATGTACCAGGCCAAGTGGGACGGGCGCCACCGCTACGTGCTGTTCGAGGCCGGCATGCAGACGGCCGTGCAGTCGCGCATGGAACTCGAGATGGAGCTGCGCGTGGCGCTCGAGCAGAACGAGTTCTACCTCGTCTACCAGCCCACGTTCAGCCTGAAGGACATGAGCCCCACCGGCATGGAGGCGCTGATCCGCTGGCGCAGCGAGACGCGCGGCATCGTGCAACCCGACGACTTCATCCCGCTGCTGGAGGAAACGGGTCTGATCGTCGAAATCGGCAAATGGGTGCTGCTCGAGGCGTGCCGCCAGGGTGTCAGCTGGCGCGAGGCCGGCCACCCGATCGGCGTCGCCGTCAACGTCTCCGCGCGCCAGCTCGACACGGACGAGTTCGTCGAGGACGTCGAACGCACGCTGCTCGAGACGAGCCTCGAGCCGGACATGCTGACGATCGAGATCACCGAGACCGCGCTGATGCGCAACATCGAACAGGCCTCGGGGCGCCTGGCGAGGGTCAAGCAGCTGGGCGTGCGCATCGCGATCGACGACTTCGGCACCGGCTACTCCTCGATGGCGAATCTGCAGCAGTTGTCGGTCGACGCGCTCAAGATCGACCGCTCGTTCATCACGCAGATGAGCCACAACATGGAGGGCGAGACGATCCTTCGCACGCTCGTGCAGCTCGGCAAGGCGCTCTCGATCGAGACGCTCGCGGAGGGCATCGAGCAGTCGCACGAGCTGCGCCTGCTGCAGGGCGAGCGCTGCGACAGCGGGCAGGGGTTCCTGTTCGCGCGACCGCTGGATGAGGCCGACGCGGCGACGTTCCTGCGCAAGTGGACGGCCGAGAAGGCGCTCGCGGCCGGTTAGCGAGATCGCCAAGACCGCGCGCGGCGATCCGTCCGCCGCGTGCCGCAGGATGCCTGGCCCCGTTGACGCGCTCCTCCTCGACATCCCTGCGAGCCTGGCAACGCCATGCGCTCGACCGCCTCGGCGGCTGGGACGGGGGGCCGTTCCTGATCTCCGCCGCGCCGGGCGCCGGCAAGACGCGGCCGGCGCTCGAGCTGGCGGGAGACCTGCTGTCGCGCCGGGTCGTAAGGCGCGTGGTGGTGCTGTGTCCGACGACGCCGCTCACCCGCCAGTGGGCCGCCGCCGCCGCCGCGCTGGGCGTGCAGCTGCAGCCCGACGCGCCCGGAGCGGACCCGCCTCGTGACTTCCACGGCGTCGCCGTCACCTACGCGCGGGTGGCGACCGATCCCGCCGGCTGGGCGGCGAAGGTGACGGCGGACACGCTCGTGGTCGCCGACGAGGCGCACCACCTCGGCGAGGATCTCGCGTGGGGAACCGGCTTCCTGCGCGCGTTCGCGTCGGCGCCGCGCTGGCTGATGCTCTCCGGCACTCCGTTTCGCTCCGACGCCGCCGCGATCCCCGGCGTCCGCTACGACGAGGAGGGACTGGTCGTCCCTGACGTGTCCTACACGTACGCGCAGGCCGTCGCCGACGGCGTCTGCCGCCCGGTGGCGTTCGTGACGTTCGACGGGACGCTTTCGTGGCGCAGCGGCGAGGACGTGATCGAATCCTCGTTCGAGACCGTGCTCACGGCGCGCGAGGCAGCGCGCCGCTACCGCACCGCGATCTCGACAGAGCTGCCCGACGGCCTGCCGCGGATCCTGCGCGAGGCCGACGCCAAGCTGCAGGCGCTGCGCGCCGGCGGCCACCGCGACGCGGGCGGGCTGGCGGTCGCGGCCGACGCCACGCACGCCCGTCGCCTTGCCAAGCTGCTCGCCGAGGCGACGGGCCGTTCGCCGCTGGTCGTGCTGCACACGGAGGCCAACGCCGCGCGCAAGCTCGCGGACTTCCGCAGCTCGCGCGATCCGTGGATCGTGGCCGTGAACATGGTCTCGGAGGGCGTCGACATCCCCCGCCTGCGCGTCGGCGTGTACGCGAGCGCCGCCAAGACGCCGCTGATCTTCCGCCAGATCGTGGGACGCTTCGTGCGCACGATCCCCGGCCGGCAGGCCGAGCCGAGCTGGCTGTATCTGCCCGCGGAGCAGACCCTGAGCGCCCATGCAGCCGCGATCGAAACCGAGCTGCGACACGCGCTGCGCCGCGACGAGCTCGACGCCGAGCCGCTGGAGCCGTCGCAGCGGCGCGCCACCGAGCCGTCCGAGAGCGCCGAGTTCGTGCCGCTGAGCGCTGAGTTCGCCGCGCAGATGACGCTCTTCGGAGCGCCTCAGCCGGCTCCAGCTCCGCAGCGACAGCCGCCGGCGGCGGAGCAGCCGGCCCCCGTCGCGGCGTTCCAACGCCGCGACGACCTCCGCCACGAGCGCAGCCGCCTGGTGGCGGAACTTCACCGCCGCGACGGGCGCAGCCACCGCGAGATCAACGCCTGGCTGAACCGCGCGGTCGGGCTCCAGCGCGTGGAGGAAGCCAGCATCCGCCAGCTCGAGCGCTCGATCGAGGCGCTCACGCAGGAGCTCCTGCGAAACCGGCGGCGGGCTGCGACCGCCGGCGGATAGGCGGGCGTCCTCCGAACGCCCACGTCTCCGCGTTATCCCGAGGAATGGAATATATGTACGGAAGCTGTCTAGCAGTTCTCATCTAGACATCTATTCCGATTAATCGTTAGATCCCCTATATCCAGATAGCAAGCCTCGATCGTATCGACCTGCCCGTCGACCGCATTCCGGAGCGTTGGTACAACGTGCTGCCGGACCTGCCGCGCATGCCCGAGGAGTACCTGGACGGTACGACGGGGCGTCCGCTCCCAGACGAGCAATCCGCGCGGCTGTTCTCCCCGGCGCTGGTCGCCCAGGAGCGCTCGCTGGAGCGGTGGGTCGAGATCCCTGGCCCGGTGCGCGACGCCTACCGGATGTGGCGGCCGACCCCGCTGTTTCGCGCCGTCGAGCTGGAGCGGCACCTGCAGACGCCGGCGGAGATCTACTTCAAGTACGAGGGCGCTGGTCCCGCTGGCAGCCACAAGCTCAACTCGGCGCTGGCACAGGCCTACTACGCCAAGCGCGACGGGATCCGACGGCTCGTCACGGACACCGGCGCCGGCCAGTGGGGCCAGGCGATCGCGCTGGCGTGCGCGCGCTTCGGGCTGGAGCTGACCGTGTACATGATCCGGGCGAGCTACGAGCACAAGCCCTACCGCCGCATCCTGATGGAAACCTACGGCGCGCAGGTTCACCCCAGCCCCGGGCCCGACACCGAGCTCGGGCGCAAGCTGCTGCGAGAGTCGCCGCAGCACCCCGGCAGCGAGGGCACCGCGGTCAGCGAGACGATGGAGACCGTGCTCGCCGACCCCGGCGCACGGATGGCAGTCGGCGCGTTCTCCAACTTCTGCCTGCTGCACCAGAGCGTGGTGGGACTGGAGACGCGCGAGCAGCTGGAGCTGATCGACCGCGAGCCCGACTTCCTGATCGCGTCCGTCGGCTGCGGGTCGAACATGGGCGGCTTCGTGAACCCGTGGGTCGCCGACAAGCTGGCCGGCCGCGAGGTCACGTTGCTGGCGGCCGAGTCGACGGCGTGCCCGACACTGACGCGAGGCGCCTACGCATGGGACTACGTCGACTGCGCCGGCAGCGGGCCGCGCGTGCTCAGCTACTCGCTCGGGCACGACTTCATCCCCCCTGTGATCCACGCGGGAGGGCTGCGCTACCACGGCTGCGCGCCGCTGCTGGGACTGCTGCGCCACGAGGGCCTGATCGACGCCGTGGCGCTGCGCCAGTCGGAGGTGTTCGCCACCGGGAAGCTGATGGCGCGCCTGCACGGCTACCTGCCGGCGCCCGAGGCGGCGCACGCGATCAAGGCAGCCATCGACGTCGCGCTCGACTGCAAGCAGGAACGTCGCAGGGCTGTAATCGTGGCCTGCTACAGCGGCCACGGCCTGCTCGACCTCGCCGCCTACGACGAGTTCAATCGCGGCGTGCTGCCCGAGGACGTCGAGCCGGATCTCTCGACGGTGCCCGCGGAGGCGCTCACATAAAGAGCTATCCGATGCTGATCGGCGGCCGCGACGAGCCCGGCCTGGGATGGACCTACGTCGTGCGCGCCTCCGCCTGGATCGCCGATGCGCCCCGGGCGTTCAACCTCAAGCGCGGGCTGGAGCTCGCCAGCGCCGAGCTGCCACCGGCGGACGCCAACGCGGACGTGGTCGCGCGCTGCGCGTGGGGAGACTCCAGCCACAACGAGCAGGCTCTCGCCGCCGCGGCGCAGGCCAGCGAGACCTACCGACGCTTTTCCGTCGCCCAACTGCGCGAGATCGGCGCCGACCTCCACCGCGAGCTGGTCGCGCGCGCCGACGAGCTCGTGGAGATCCTGATCGCCGAGGGCCATCCCCGCCGGCTCGCGCAGTGGGAGGTCAGCGGCGTCGTCCAGGGCATCGACGAGCTCACCCGCGACTGGTACTACCGGCAGTTCCACCAGCGCTTCGCGGTCGCCGGCCGCGAGCTGCAGCTGCTGCGCAAGCCCGACGGCGTCGTCTGCGTCAACCCGCCGCAGAACGCAGCGGCATCGAACTCCGCGATGGGCGCGCTCGCGCTGCTGGCAGGCAATGCACTGGTCGTCAAGGCCCCGCGCAGCACGCCGACGGGCGTGATGTTCCTCTACCGCGAGATCGCCCAGCCGGTGCTCGAGCGTCACGGCGCCCCGCCGGGAACGCTCAACCTGATCTCCGGCGATACGCAGCGCATCCTCAAGCAGTGGCTCGCGAGCCCGCACGTCGACGACGTGCTGTTCTTCGGCTCGAGCAGCTCGGGCCTACGATTCGGCAGCGACTGCTACGCCGCGGGCAAGAAGCCGATCCTGGAGCTGTCCGGCAACGACGGCCTGCTGGTGTGGCACGACGCCGATCTCGACGGCGCGGCGCATGCGCTGAGCGAGTGCTTCCTCGGCTCCGGCCAGATCTGCATGGTGCCCAAGTACGCGATCGTCCACCCCGCTGTCGCCGAGCAGCTGCTCGCGATGCTCACCGCGCTCGCGGGCGCGATCCAGCCGGGCTATCCCGAGGATCCGGACGTGGTCCTCAGCCCCGTGCTCAAGCAGGATCAGTTCTTCGACTTCCTCTCGGAGGCGCGCGAGGCGGGCTGCGAGATCCTCACGGGCGGGCAGCGGGTGGGCGTCGACGGCAATCCCGATCCGGCCGGGCTCTTCCTGCAGCCGACCGTCATCCGCGTGAACGGCCTCGCCGACGCCCGCCGGCTCTCGTGCGTCCGCGAGGAGACGTTCTTCCCGATGCTGCCGGTGATCGTGCCCGACAGCGCCGGCGCCGAGCTGCTGGAGGAGACGCTGCGCTTCATGAACGCGAACGCGTACGGCCTGCGCAACTCGCTGTGGTCCTCCGACGAGCACGTCATCGAGACGTTCGTGCGCGGGCTCTCCAACGGAGGGCTGCTGAAGATCAACGACTCGCACGTCGGCTTCGTCCCGATCCTCGCCACGCACGGCGGGACCGCGAACACGGGCGGACCCACGGGCGAGCTCAACTACGTGATCCTGAGGACGACCCACCTGCAGGGAGTCAGCCGTGCGCGCAGCCCGGTCGGCCCGGCGCCGCGCGCGCTCAGCCCGCCGGCCCCCTGACCGCCTGCCACGCCGCGTCCGCCAGAGCGGGACCCGCGCGGCGGATGACGGCAGCGACATCCTCCGCCGCCGCCGTGGCGATGACCTCGATCCCGTACTGCTGCGCCGGGCCGAGGATGATCGAGCCGTAGACCAGGCTCGGCAGCCGGCGGATGCGACCGGACGACACGTGCGGCTCGCGCCACGCCTCTGCCGTTCGCGCGAACTCCTCGTTCATCAGCTCGAGCTGTGCGAGATGCTCGGAGGAGAGCCAGCTGGCGCTGAACGACAGCACGTACTGCGCCAGCGCGACGTTGCTCGCCAGCCAGTCGAGGTGAAACAGGACCACCGACTTCACTCCGGCCGCCGCCGAGCGGTGCCGCTGGAGCTCGGACAGCAGCTCCCGCTGGTAGGAGGCGAGGGTATTCAGATAGAGGGTGTCCTCGAGCTCCTGCATGCCTCCGGGGAAGTCACGATAGACCGCACCGACACTGGCATCGGCCTCCGCACAGACATGGTGGATCGTCATCGCCCCGCGCCCGCCCCTGCCGTAGCACGCGGCCGCCGCGCCGATCAGCCGCGCACGACCCTCCCCGTGAGAACCCCGCCTGCGGGACACAGCTCCCTCCTTATCCTCGGTGTGCGCATCGTAGCCCAGCCCGCAGCTTGGAGACAGTGCTGGACTGCCGGTGGTTGACGCCGTGCAGAGTGCTCAAGTGTCGGGCTTGTGAACACCGGCCATGCGAGTGAACCGACATCAACCCACGGATTCCGCCGCCATGTCGCATTATGATGTCGTTAGCAAACATGGAACTTCCGCAATCTCGATGAGTTCGCGGAACGGCTAGAGAGGTAATAATCGATGCCAACGCCCACAACCGAACCAGCACACTCGCGCCCCCGCGACGAGCGGGAACCCGCTTGGTCGGATCCGAGCCTGCGTGAGCCGCGCTACTCGCAGTCGCTGGAGCGAGGCCTCGCGATCCTCGGCTGCTTCACGCCCAAACGCCCCGTGCTCGGGATCGCCGACATCGCCGACGAGCTCGGCATGAGCCGCTCCACCACCCACCG
>DATHPU010000020.1:0-18465 GCA_035483595.1 Solirubrobacteraceae bacterium | reverse complement strand
CCACTTCATCAGCTTGGCGCCTTCGAGAGCAAACTTGCCGTACTCCTCCGCGCTGCGGTGGCCCATCTGCCACGGGCCATCCATCTCGTTGCCGAGCCCCCACAAGGGGATCTTCCACGGGTCCGCACGGCCGTTCTGCTTGCGGAGACGCGTCATCGCGGTGTCTTCCGACGAGTTGCAATACTCCACCCATTGCTGCGCCTCCGTCCACGTGCCAGTGCCGAAGTTGGCGCAGACGTACGGCTGCGCGCCCACCTTTTCCACGTAGTTGAGGAACTCGTGGGTGCCGAAGCGATTCGACTCCACTGTGCCCCACGCCATCTCGAGACGCGGCGGGCGCTGGTCGCGCGGGCCGATGCCGTCCATCCAGTGGTAGTTCGAAGAGAAGTTGCCGCCCGGCCAGCGGAGTTGGCTCACGCTCAATTTACGGACGGCGTCCATGACGTCCTTGCGGAAGCCGTTGGAATCGGAGAGCGGCGATTTCTCCTCGAAGATGCCGCCGTCGATGCAGCGGCCCAGATGCTCGATGAAATTTCCATAGATCATCGGGTCGATGTCGCCGATCACGCGCTCGGTGTCGACCTTCACGCGGGCACGTAGGGGGCCCTGTTGTCCGTGCAGAATGTAAGGCGCGGCGGCCGTACCGGCGGCAGACAAGGCGAACGTTCTTCGAGAGAGCTTCATGGCTGTCTCCTTTCAGGGAGCGAAAGCGCTTACAGAGATTATAGACGTGTCTTGAGGAAGCGGCCGGTATGGGAAGATCGGCAGGCGGCCACCTCTTCCGGAGTCCCGGTCACGACGACCTCGCCCCCAGCGTGTCCACCTTCCGGTCCGAGATCGATGACGTGGTCGGCCGTCTTAATGACGTCGAGGTGATGCTCGATCACGAGCACGGTATGGCCCGCGTCCACCAGGCGATTGAGGCACTCCAGCAAACGCTCGACGTCGGCGAGGTGCAGGCCGGTGGTGGGCTCGTCGAGGACGTAGATCAAGGCCCGCCCGGATCGTGTTTCACCCATGTGGGTGGCGAGCTTGAGCCGCTGGCGCTCGCCGCCGGACAGCGTGGTGAACGGCTGGCCAAGGCTGAGGTAGCCGAGCCCGACGTCGGCGAGCCGCTCGAGGATGGCGTGCGCGGCCGGCGTGTGCGCAACGCCGGCGCCGAAGAACTCCCCGGCCTCGCTCACCGACATCGCGAGCACCTCGCTGATGTCGCGGCCGCCGAGGTGGTACTCCAGCACCGACGCCTGGTAGCGCTTGCCCTCGCACTCCTCGCAGGTGCTGGCGACGCCGGCCATCATCGCCAGATCGGTGTAGATGACACCGGCGCCGTTGCAGCTCGGGCAGGCGCCCTCGGAGTTGGCGCTGAAGAGCGCTGGCTTCACGCCATTGGCCTTCGCGAACGCCTTGCGGATCGGCTCGAGCAGCCCGCTGTACGTCGCCGGGTTGCTGCGGTTGGAGCCGCGGATGGCGCCCTCGTCGATCGACACCACACCCGTGCCGGCTGGGATCGACCCGTGCACGAGCGAGCTCTTGCCGGAGCCGGCGACGCCGGTGACGACCACGAGCACCCCCAGCGGGATGTCGACGTCGACGTCGCGCAGGTTGTGCAGCGCCGCGCCGCGGATCTGCAGCGCGCCGGCGGGCGTCCGCACCGGCTCCTTGAGGGCGGCCCGATCGTCGAGATGGCGGCCGGTGAGCGTGCCGGCGGCGCGTAGCCCCTCGACGGTGCCCTCGAAGCACACGGTGCCGCCCGCCGTGCCGGCGCCGGGGCCGAGGTCGACGACGTGGTCGGCGATCGCGATCGTCTCGGGCTCGTGCTCCACGACGAGCACCGTGTTGCCCTTGTCGCGCAGCCGCAGCAGCAGGTCGTTCATCCGCTCGATGTCGTGCGGATGCAGGCCCGTGGTGGGCTCGTCGAACACGTAGGTGACATCGGTGAGCGAGGAGCCGAGGTGGCGTATCATCTTCACGCGCTGCGCCTCGCCGCCCGACAGCGTGCCGGACGGCCGATCGAGCGACAGGTAGCCCAGCCCGATCTCCACGAACGAGTCGAGCGTCTGCTGCAGCGTGGCGAGCAGCGGTGCCACCGACGGCTCGTCGAGGGCGCGGACCCACTCGGCGAGGTCGCTTATCTGCATCGCGCACGCGTCGGCGATGCTGATGCTCTTTATCTTCGACGAGCGCGCCGCCTCGCTGAGCCGGGTGCCGCCGCACTCGGGACACGTCGTGAAGGTGACCGCGCGGTCGACGAACGCGCGGATGTGCGGCTGCAGCGCCTCCCTCTCCTTGGACAGCATCGACCTCTGGACGCGCAGGATCAGCCCTTCGTAGGTCATGTTGATGCCCGCGATCTTCATCCTCACCGGCTCGCGGTGCAGGAGGTCGTGCAGCTCCTTCTTGGTGTACTTGCGGATCGGCTTGTTCGGGTCGACGAAGCCCGACTCGCTGTAAAGCCGGTAGTTCCAGCCGCCGGAGGTGTAGCCGGGGATCGTGAACGCGCCCTCGGCGAACGACTTGGAGTCGTCGTATAGCTGTGTGAGGTCGATGTCGGAGACCGTGCCGCGGCCTTCGCAGCGCGGGCACATGCCGCCGGCGCGGGTGAAGGTCTTGCTGATGGTCTTGCCGTTGCCGCGTTCGACCGTGATCGCACCGCTCGCGCGGACCGAGGGGACGTTGAACGAGAACGCGTTGGGCGAGCCGATGCGCGGCTGCCCGAGGCGGCTAAAGAGGATGCGCAGCATCGCGTAGGCGTCGGTGGCCGTGCCGACCGTGGAGCGGATGTCGGCGCCCATCCGCTGCTGGTCGACGACGATCGCCGTCGTCAGCCCTTCGAGCACGTCGACCTCGGGCCGTGCCAGCGCTGGCATGAACCCCTGCACGAACGCGCTGTAGGTCTCGTTGATCAGCCGCTGCGACTCCGCGGCGATCGTGCCGAACACCAGCGAGCTCTTGCCGGAGCCGGAGACGCCGGTGAACACGGTCAGCCGGCGCTTCGGGATCTCGATGCTGACGTCCTTGAGGTTGTTCACGCGCGCGCCGTGCACGCGGATCAGGGCGTTGTGGTCGGCGGCGGGCGGGGCGGGCGGCTGCTTGTCCCTCTTTGTGGCTTTGCTCATTCGGGCGATCGTAGCCCGCTTAGCCCAGCTCCACCAGTGGCCAACAGCCCCGCGGCACGGGCACGGATCGCGCTCGCAAAGGCCCTGAAGCTCAAGTCGGAGGCCGGCTCATGGATCGGGGACGCGGGGTCCGCAGAGGCCGTGAGGAAACACGCCGCATCGTATAGTCGCTCCAGAATGAGGCGACGGCAAAGGATCTCGTAGCGCTTCTTATACGAGGCATCCATAAAGACCGGGGCGACCTCGAAGAATGGCTGCTTGACACGAACGGGCTTGATCGATCCAGGGGCCTCCTCGAGCAGAAACAAGTAGCCCAGCCACGGGCGGACGGTTCCGAACAAGCCCTCGCGGTAGGCCGTCCAAATATCGGTGGCGTTGCCAATCGCCTCCTCGGTGCGGTTGTTGTAGTTGTTGCCGAATGAAGGACCGACCTGGCTCTTGAACGACTCCATCAGCTCAGCCATCGCGTCCATATGAGCGCCGCCGGTGACGGCGCCGCGTAGCCCGGCGTCGACTCCGCCCGACTCGCGCTGCTTGTGCGCCTGCCCCTCCCGAACTACCCAGTACTGCCGACCGCAGCTTCAAACGCGCCCTGATCCATGCCACTGTAGTTCGCGGCCTCGGCACAGGCACCTACCCCGGGAGCTCTTTCAGGCCATAGGCATCGAGGGCGGTCGCGGTCGCGCGTTCGACATCCCGAGCAGCAAAGGACTGCTCCAATTCTCTTGCGGTGCGCTTTGGGATCAGGTCTAGGCGAGGAACCCGAATCCTGCGCAGGTATTGAGCCTGAAACCGTAGATATCCGCCACGCATTTTCACCGCATAGCATTCAATGAACATCTGCGCGACCCCAGAAAGAAGCAGCCCACCGAGAACCTCCGGATTCCACTGCTCGCTGGCGACCCAATAGAGGTTGTGATGTGGGTAAAGGCCTCCGGGGTCGAGAACTGGATGGATCTCCGCCTTGATATCAGGGATCAGGAGCTTCGGCTTGGCCGTGAGCGGATGGCTGACTCGATCGATCGTGCGATACCACTGCTGCGGTCGCCTGCCGGCGACATTGCGCTTGTTCAGCGCCGAAGCGTTCTCGTCGAAATAGGCACGAAGCTGTGGATAGGCATCGAGTGCTACCAGCGCTTCAGTATCGCCGTCCCACGGATCAACGAGGTAGCGACCGGACCAACGTAGCTGCCCGCTCAACGTGTCACGTGCCATCGCCAGCGGCAGCAGTCGGTCCTCCTCGACGAGTGCTGGGTCCGTGACCACGAAAACCTGATCCGCGCCGGTCGCGACACCGATACCAACCCGGGTCCCAGTCGCACCGTCCTCCAACGCGGGCAACCGTCGCTCCAGGCTAGCTACCAACGCGAGCCGCTCAGGAGTGCCGGTCGGCCACGACGAAACGCCATCGAACCAAGTCGGTAGACGTGCCGCCTCAAAGCCGGGGTCGCTCAGCCTCAGATCGTTCTTGCGACTCGCCCAAATCCGAACGCGGCGCGCTGCCTTCTCATCAAAGGTCTTATGCGCGGTGGCGACTATCGCCCGCCCCTGCGGCTGACGCCGGAGGACCGTCACAGACGGGTACGCGCTCACCTCCTCATCAAACGCGTCGACATCGTGCATCTCGATCACCGCCTCGACAGAGAACCCGCCTGTGACCATGCCGCGCAGGCGCTGCCCATACTGGTTGCGCATCCAACGGTCAGCGCAAATAAAGCCGAGAGCCCCGCCGGGCCTCAGGGCATTCAAGCCGACCTCGAAGAACCCGACGTACACGTCCGATCGACCTCCCATTGTCGAACAGGCACGGCGGTAAGCCTCGCTACGAAACGCCGATACCGCCTCGAGTCTTATGTACGGAGGGTTGCCAACCACAAAGTCCGACGTGCCGACCTCGTGGAGACCCAGTAGAAAGTCATCGTGCGCTACCCAGCGCTCAGCGAGAGTTCGAAC
The DNA here is from genome assembly GCA_035483595.1 of Solirubrobacteraceae bacterium. Taxonomy (GTDB): domain Bacteria; phylum Actinomycetota; class Thermoleophilia; order Solirubrobacterales; family Solirubrobacteraceae; genus Palsa-744. The sequence goes on along the minus strand of DATHPU010000020.1, from coordinate 13,396 downwards.
ATCGTCGGTGGCCCAGCCATCTGCGAGCAAGCGTTCTTCGACCACACGGCGACTCTCGGCGACGTGCACCGGCTGGAGGTCGCAAGCACGGAGCGCATCGGCCGCATCAGGGAGATCCCTCCCATGCAGACGACAGGAACGAGAGAGCCGCTCAACAATCGGACCGAGAAAGGCTCCCGAGCCGCACGCCGGCTCAATCGCCCGCAGGGCAGCCAGATCACGGTCGCTGGTGTAGCCGACCAAGTCGAGGATCAGCTCGACCACCCAGCGCCGCGTGAACACGGCGCCGTACTCGTGCCCCTCCTCCAGAGCAGACGCCGCCAACGAGGCAGCGTGGGCTCCATCGCCGAGAATCTGCTGCTGGACATAGGCCATGCGCCGAGACTACAGCCGGCCTGCGACGGTTCTGTTCGGCGCAAAGCTCACCGTTTAATTTCACCGCCGCGTCGGAGGCGCGAGCCACGCACCCAAAAGCCGACGCGGGGGATGAGGCAACAAATACGGGAGCGACGGGACTCGAACCCGCGACCTCTGCCGTGACAGGGCAGCGCTCTAACCGGCTGAGCTACGCCCCCGCGATGCTCGGAGCGCCGGGGCGACGTTCCGTGCTCCTCCAGTATGCCAAGGCTGAGCCGCCGGCCACGGTTCGGTCCAAACTGGCCAGCCGGCCAGCCATGGTCTAGGCTTGCGGCATGGCCCTCGTTGGACCCCCGCCGATGCTCAACTCCAAGCCGTGGAGGGTGATGGTCGAAGACCTCCGCTCCGAGCGCGAGGCCTCCGTCCCGTTCCCGCCCGGCGAAACCAACTTCTCGCTGACGCGCACGCGCCGCTTCGCCAACGAGCCGCTGGCGCTGCTGCTCGAGTCCTACGAGCGCTTCGGCCCCGTGTTCACGCTGCGGCTGTTCCACGGCAACGTCGTGTTCATGCTCGGCCCCGCCGCCAACCACTACGTAACCGTCTCGCATGCCTCCAACTTCACGTGGCGCGAATCGCACTTCCGCGACCTGATCGGGCTGATGGGCGACGGGCTGCTAACGATCGACGGCGAGTTCCACCGCCGCTCGCGGCGGATCATGCTGCCGGCGTTCCACCGCGAGCACATCGCCGCGTCAGCCGAGGCCGTCGTCATGGAGACCACGCGCGCGCTCGACGAGCTCACGCCCGGCGCCCGCGTGGACCTGTACGGGTGGACGCGGCGGCTGGCCGTGCGCGTGGCCATGCGCGCGCTGTTCGGCGTCGACCCCGACGGTCGGCAGGCGCGCTCGATCGACGCCGCCGGCCTGTTCGAGGAGGCGCTGGCGTTCTACTCGACCGACTACTTCCTGCGCGTGCTGCGCGGGCGCTTCACACCGTGGGAGCGGCTGCAGCGCGCCGCGCGCAAGCTCGACACGCTGATCTACTCCGAGATCTCGCGCCGCCGCGCCACCGGCGAACGCGGCGAGGACATCCTCAGCCTGCTGCTCGACGCAAGCGACGAGGACGGCAACCGGCTCACCGACCTGCAGATCCGCGACGAGGTCATGACGCTGCTGTTCGCAGGGCACGACACCACCACCTCGACCGTGTCGTTCATGTTCTACGAGCTCTCGCGCCAGCCCGCGATCGTCGCGCGGCTGCTCGCGGAGCAGGACGCCAAGCTCGCCGGCGGGCAGCCCACCACCGAGCAGCTGATGTCCGGCGAGCTCAACGAGCTGGAGATGGTGTTCGAGGAGACTCTGCGCAAGTACCCGCCCGCGTGGGTGGGACCGCGGCGCTCCGTCGAGACGTTCGAGTTCAACGGCCACACCGTCCCCGCGCGCGCGTTCGTCAACTACAGCTCGTGGGCGTCCCACCACCTGCCCGATGTGTTTCCAGAGCCCGAGCAGTTCCGGCCCGAGCGCTTCCAGCCCGACGCGCGCGCCGCGCTGCCACGGGGGGCCTACGTCCCCTTCGGCGGCGGTTCGCGCACGTGCATCGGCATGCGCTTCGGCCAGCTGGAGGTGCGCGCGATCGCCACGCTCATCCTCTCGCGCTGCACGCTCGACCTCGCCGACGGCTTCCAGCTGAGCATCCGCCAGATGCCCACCATCAGCCCCAAGGACGGCCTGCCCGTGATCGTGCGGCCCAGGACCGCCGTCGCAGCCGCCGATCTGCGCGCGCCCGCCGGCGTGCACTCCGCCGCCTGAAACGGCACGCCTCCCAAGCGGCTCAGCGGAGGCTGGCGCTCATCGTCAGGCGATAGCTCAGCGGGCTGGAGTCCAGCTCGCTCGCGCCCACGCCCTCCACGTACACGTGAGGCTCGGAGAACAGCGTCAGTTTCAGCCCTTCGATCAGGAACCCCACCGGATGCGCCACCAGCTCGCCGCCGCTCGCCCCCGCCACCGCGTTCACCGACGCTCCCACGCCGAACAGCGCGCCCGTCGCCTGCACTTCCACCTGCCCGCCTTCGCTGCGCAGCAGGCGCACGCCGAAGCCTTCGGGCAGCGCCGTCCGCACCGCCGCTTCGCTCACGTCCGCCTGCGCGCTGAGCGCATCGCCGCGCTTGCGCAGGTGAGCGTTCGTGACGCGCAGCGATTCCACCTGCACGCTTTCCGCGCTCACGTCCATGCTCGCCGCGCCCTTCGCTTCCCACAGGAGGCTCGCCGCCTGAACCGGGCTGATCGAGAGGCTCCCGGCCTTCACGTGCACCGAGTCCGCGTGCCCCCACAGCAGCTCGATCGCCGGCCACGCGCTCACGCTCGCGCTCAGCACCTTGCCGTAGCGGCCCACGCGCGAGCTGATCCGGTTGGCCGCCAGGCGCGGCAGCAGCAGCTGGGCCAGGATCAGCGCCAGCAGCACCGCGCCCACCAGGCCCACAACGATCCGCGCGCCTCTTCCCATCGGCACAGCTTCGCAGGCGCTCCCCCCGACTCACGCTAGCCTTATGAGCCCCACGAGGGCGCGTAGCTCAGTTGGCTAGAGCACCTCGCTTACACCGAGGGGGTCGCCCGTTCGAGTCGGGCCGCGCCCATCGTCTCCCGCACCCGCACCCCAGCCTCCGACCTCCACACCGGCCGATGAACGACGAGTCCCCCATCCGCATCGCAGTCATAGGCTCGGGGCCAGCCGGCTTCTACGCCGCCGGCCACCTGCTCAAGGACGCGACGGAACGCATCCAGGTGGACATGCTCGAGCGCCTGCCCACGCCGTGGGGCCTCGTTCGCTCCGGCGTCGCGCCCGACCATCCCAAGATCAAGTCGGTCACGCGCGTGTATGAGAAGACCGCCGCGCACCCGCGCTTCCGCTACTACGGCAACGTCACCTTCGGCGAGCACGTCTCGCGCGAGGACCTGCTCGCGCACTACCACGCGATCGTCTACGCCACCGGCTCACCGTCGGACCGGCCGCTCGGCATCCCCGGCGAAGAGCTCCCCGGCTCGCACGCCGCCACCGAGTTCGTCGGCTGGTACAACGGCCACCCCGACCACACGCACCTGGAGTTCGACCTGCTGTCGGCCGAGCGCGCGGTGGTGGTCGGAAACGGCAACGTCGCGCTCGACGTCGCGCGCATGCTCGTGCTCGCGCCAGAGGAGCTCGCGCCCACCGACACCGCCGACCACGCGCTCGACGTGCTCGCCCGCAGCCGCGTGTCCGAGGTCGTGATCCTCGGCCGGCGCGGGCCCGCCCAGGCGGCGTTTACGAACCCCGAGCTGCTGGAGCTGGGCGAGCTGGCCGATGCTGACGTGATCGTCGACGAGGCCGAGCTCGAGCGCGCGCTCGCGGTCGCCGATCCCGCCGCCGAGCAGGACATCACCTGCCGGCGCAACGTCGAGATCCTGCGCTCCTACGCCGCGCGGGCGCCCAAGGGCCACGACAAGCGCATCGTGCTGCGCTTCCTGCTCTCGCCCGCCGCGTTCCTGCCCGACGAGCACGGCCGCCTCGGCGCCGTCGAGCTGATCCGCAACGAGCTCGTGCCCGCGCCCGGCGGCGGCCTGCGCGCGGCCGCGACCGACGAGCGCGAGACGATCCCCGCGGGGCTCGCGTTCCGCGCGATCGGCTACCGCGGCATCCCGCTCCCCGGCGTCCCCTTCGACGAGCGCGCCGCCGTCATCCCCAACGAGGGAGGCCGCGTGCTCGATCCCGACAGCGGCGCGCCGCTCGCCGGCGAGTACGTCGTCGGCTGGATCAAGCGCGGCCCGTCCGGCGTGATCGGCACCAACAAGAAGGACGCGCAGGAGACCGTCGACGCGATGCTCGCCGACCTCGCGCCGTCGAGCAACGGCGGCCCACCTACGCCGGAGACGCGTGCCGCCCACGTCCCCGACACGCCCGACGCCGATGCGGTCGATGAGCTGCTGCGCGCGCGCCAGCCGGAGCTCGTCACGTACTCAGGCTGGGAGGCGATCGACCGTCACGAGCGTGCGCTCGGCGAGTCCAGCGGGCGCCCGCGCGTCAAGCTCACGCGCGTCGAGGAACTGTTGCGCGTAGCCGCCGCCGAACAGCCGTAGACTGTTCGCCCGCAGGCCCCGTTAGCTCATCTGGTAGAGCGCCGGACTTTTAATCCGGTGGGGCGGGTTCGAGTCCCGCACGGGGCATCCTCAGCTAGCGGGCGGGCGACGGGCGGCCCACGGCCGCGCCTGCTCCAGCTGCGCCGCCAGCGCCAGCAGCGGGCCATCCTGCCATGGGCCGGCAACCAGCTGCACGCCCACCGGCAGGCCGCCGTCGCTCCAGTGCAGCGGCAGGCTCACCGCCGGCAGCCCGCTGACGTTGCCGAACGCGGTGAACGACACGCTCGCCACCACGTCCAGCACCGGCTGGTCGGGTGCCGCGTGCTGCGCCTGCAGGATCGCGCCCGCCACCGGCGGCAGGATCGCCGAGGTGGGCGTCACCAGCACGTCGAAGTCGCGGCCCCAGCGGGCCACCTCGCGGCGGCTCAGCAGCTCCAGCGTCCGCGCCGCAAGCACATAGTCGTAGGCGCCCAACTCGCTGCTGGCCTTGCGCTGGTGGGCGATGTGCGGCTCCACCGCCGACCAGTCCACGCCCTCGTAGTCGGCCAGCCCGCCCTGCGTCAGCGCGATGAACGGCGGCACCATCTCTTCGGAGATCGTCGGCACCTCGACCTCTTCCACCGAGTGGCCCAGCTCCTCCAGCGCCGCCGCCGCCGCGCGCGCGCCGGCCACGCACGCCTCGTCCGTGGGTATGCCCAGCGGCGCCTGCGCCATCAGCCCGATGCGCAGCGCACCGGGCGGCGAGCCCGGCTCCTGCGCGAACGCGCGCGCCGGCGCCGGCGCGTTGTACCAGGCGAGCCTGTCCGGCCCCGCGATCGCGTCGAGCACCACCGCCGCGTCGGCGACCGTGCGCGACACCACGCCCTCCACCACCGCGCCCAGCCAGCTCTGCGCCAGGCGCGGCACGCGCCCGCGGCTCGGCTTGAAGCCGACGAGGCCGCAGTAGGACGCGGGGATGCGGATCGAGCCGCCGCCGTCGTTGGCGTGCGCGATCGGGAACATGCCGCCGGCGACCGCCGCCGCCGCGCCGCCGCTGGAGCCGCCCGGCGAGCGCTCGGGGTCCCACGGGTTGCGGCTGATCCCGTAGCGGCTGTTCTCGGCGGCCGTGATCACGCCGAACTCCGGTGTGTTGGTGCGTCCGCACAGCACGAATCCCGCGCGCTCCAGCGCCTCCACGACCAGCTCGCTCTCGTCGCTGACGCCCTCCGGCGCGCCGTTCGAGCCGTACGTCACCGGCCATCCCGCCACCGGCGTGAGGTCCTTGACCGGCAGCGGCACGCCCAGGAATGGAGCGCTCCCGCCCTGCTCGCCGGCCTCCAGGCGGCGGTCTGCCTCCGCCGCGGCCGCGCGCGCGTCGTCGTCGTTGCGCCAGATCACCGCGTTCAGCTCCGGGTTGCGCGCGTCCACCGCGGCGATGCACGCGTCCAGCAGCTCGACCGCGGACAGCTCGCGCCGGCGCAGCGCGTCTGCCAGCTCCAGCGCGGGTGTGGAGGGGTCGAGCGCGGCCATCGTGGCGACCCTACCAGGGTAGGCTTCGCGCGTGTCATCGATCCCGCACCAGCGCATCGCGATCGTCGGCTCGGGCTTCTCCGGGCTGGGCATGGCGATCCGCCTCAAGCAGGAGGGCATCCACGAGTTCGTCGTGCTCGAGCGCGCGCAGGACCTCGGCGGCACGTGGCGCGAGAACACCTACCCGGGCTGCGCGTGCGACGTGCCGTCCAACCTGTACTCGTTCTCGTTCGCGCCCAACCCCAACTGGAGCCAGACGTTCTCGCCGCAGCCCGAGATCTGGGAGTACCTGCGGCGCGTGTCCGCGGAGCACGGCGTCGACCCGCACATCCGCTACGGCCACGAGGTGACCTCCGCGCGCTGGGACGCCGAGCAGGAGCTGTGGCGGATCGGGACGAGCGCAGGCGACCTCACGGCGGACATGCTCGTCGCAGGCGCGGGGCCGCTCGCCGACCCCAAACTGCCCGACATCAACGGCATCGAGAGCTTCCAGGGCGCGATCTTCCACTCCGCCCGCTGGCGCCACGACCACAATCTGGGGGGCGAGCGCGTCGCGGTGATCGGCACTGGCGCCTCCTCGATCCAGCTCGTGCCTCGCATCCAGCCGCTGGTCGAGCGGCTGCACGTGTTTCAGCGCACGCCGCCGTGGGTGGTGCCGCATCGCAACCGGCCCACGCACACGTGGGAGCGCTCGCTGTTCCGCGCGTTCCCCGCCGTGCAGAAGCTGGTGCGCGGCGCGGTGTACTGCGCGCGCGAGCTGTTCGTGCTGCCGCTGATGCGCCCGCGCAATGGCTCGCTGCCTGAGCGCATGGCGCGCAAGCACCTGCGCGAGCAGGTGCCAGACCCGCAGCTGCGCGCGCGCCTCACCCCCGACTACCGCATCGGCTGCAAGCGCATCCTGCCCTCAGACCAGTACTACCCCGCGCTCGTGCAGCCCAACGTGGAGCTCGTCACCGACTCCATCCGCGCGATCACGCCGCGTGGGATCGTCACCGCCGACGGCAGCGAGCGCGAGCTCGACACGATCATCCTCGGCACCGGCTTCCACGTCACCGACATGCCCGTCGCGCAGTGGATCTACGGGGGCGACGGACGCTCGCTGGCGGAGGCGTGGAGCGGCAGCGCGCAGGCGTACCTCGGCACCGCCGTGGCCGGCTTCCCCAACCTGTTCCTGCTCGTCGGCCCCAACACCGGCCTCGGACACAACTCGATCGTGTTCATGATCGAGTCGCAGCTGCACTACCTGATGGAGGGCCTGCGCGTGATGCGCCGCGGCGGGCACGACGTGATCGAGGTGCGCGAGCCGGTGCAGCGCACCTACAACGAGCAGCTGCAGCAACGGCTGCAGGGCACCGTGTGGAACTCCGGCGGCTGCTCCAGCTGGTATCTGGACGAGCACGGCCGCAACACCACCATCTGGCCGGGCTCAACCTGGCCCTACCGCCAGCGCCTGAAGCGCTTCCGGCCCGAGGACTACGAGCTCACTCGGCGCGGCCGAACTCCACGATCGCGACCGTCAGCATCACCAGTCCCAGCAGGCTGACCACGCCCGCCTCCACCAGCCCCGGCACATGCCAGCTCCACCACGTCACGCCCGGGTCCAGCGCGTGGCGCGCCGCGGCGCTGATGTTCAGGTGCGAGAACACCACGCGGCGCATCGGGTCCACGGCGTACGTCAGCGGGTCGATGCGGTTGAGGATCTCCAGCCACTGCGGCAGGCCCGACACGGGGAACAGCGCGCCCGAGAGGAAGTACATCGGCATGATCGCCATCTGCATCAGCGCCATGAACGACTGCATCTGCGTGATGCGCGCCGCCACCATCACGCCGAACGCGGTGATCGCGAACGCGAGCAGCAGCGACAGCCCGAGCACCTCCAGGATCAGGCCGGGCGCGTACGGCACGCCGACGAGGCCCGCCAGGCACAGCACGATCACACCCTGAAAGGCCGCCACGGTCGCGCCGCCCAGGCACTTGCCCAACACGAGCGAGCTGCGTCTCACCGGCGCGACCATCATCTCTCTCAAAAATCCAAACTCGCGGTCCCACACGAGCGAAGCGGCAGAGAACATCGCCGTGAACATCACCGCCATGCACAGCACGCCGGGGTACACGAACGTGCGCAGGTTGACGCCGTGCGTGCCCGCCGACGCCAGCCGCGACAGGCCCGTGCCGAGCACGAACAGGAACAGGAACGGCTGCATCAGCGACGTCAGGATGCGCAGGCGGTCGCGGCTGAAGCGGATCATCTCGCGCTTCCACACCACCTTCACCGCGCGCAGCTCCCCGCGCGCGCTGCGCGCGGGGACGCGCACGCGGGCGATCTCGGTTGCCATCAGCGCCCCATGATCCTCGCGACGTTGCGCATGCGATCGGTGCTCGTCGCCTCCGCGTCGCGGATCGTGGTGCCCGTGTAGGACATGAACACGTCGTCCAGCGACGGGCGCGCGACGCTCACCGAGCGGATCGGAGGGTGGCCGGGATCCCATTCGTCGAACAGACGCGGCACGAACTGCTCGCCCGACGGCACGCCGAACGTGACGACGCCCTCCGCCACCGTCGCCTCGATCGCGAAGCGCTCGCGCAGCGCCGCGATCGCCGCCTGGTCGTCGTCGGTCTGGATCTGCACGCGGTCCTTGCCGACTTTCTCCTTCAGCGCCTCCGGCGTGTCCAGCACGATGATCCGGCCCTGGTCCATGATCGCGATGCGCTCGCAGTACTCCGCCTCGTCCATGTAGTGCGTGGTGAGAAAGATCGTGATGTCCTCGCGCGCCTTCAGCTCGCGGATGTAGCGCCAGATCGAGCTGCGCGTCTGCGGGTCCAGGCCCACGGTGGGCTCGTCCAGGAACAGCACGCGCGGCGAGTGAAGCAGGCCGCGCGCGATCTCAAGGCGCCGCTTCATACCGCCGGAGAACGTGTTCACGAGGCTGTCGCGCCGCTCCCACAGCCCCACCATCTCCGTCACCTGGCGCATGCGCTCGCGCACCAGCTCGCGCGGCACCCCGTACAGCTCCGCGTGCAGGCGCAGGTTCTGCTCGGCGCTGAGGTAGCCGTCGAGCGTCGAGTCCTGGAACACCAAGCCGATGTTGCGCCGCACGTCGTCGCGTTCGGTGACCACGTCGTGGTCCGCCACGCGCGCCGAGCCGCCGCTGGGGCGCACGAGCGTGCACAGCATGTTGATCGTCGTCGACTTGCCCGCCCCGTTGGGCCCCAGGAAGCCGAAGATCTCGCCGCTGGCCACCTCGAAGTCGATGCCGCGCACGGCTTCCACCTCGTCATAGCGCTTGACCAGGCCGTCGACCAGGACGGCGGGGCTGGCCGCCGTCCTGGTCGGGGTGGTGCTTGATGTGGTGGTCGCGGGGTGGCTCAACTCTGCTTGTCTACCGTACCGGCATCCGCGCCTGCGTCCGGCCCATCGCCGGAGTCGCCCCCGGCAGCGCCGCCGCCGACGTCGCCGTCCGCGAGGATCCGGTAGAGGTCGCGGCGGGTGTTCGCGAGCACGTCGCGCGCGCTCGCCATCTGTCCGCCGCTGCCGGTGCGCATCACCTGCACGAACGCGGACGCGACCTCGCGCATCAGCTTGCCCAGCTCGTGCATCTCGCCGGCGGCGTCGCCGGACTGCTCCCACGGCGCCGGGCGGTCCGCGCCGCGCTCGTCCACCAGCGCGCGTCCCGCGTCGGTGATCGCGAACAGCTTGCGCCCGTCGCTCTCCTCCGTGCGGATCAGGCCCTCGTCCTCGAGCTGCGACAGCGCCGGGTACACCGAGCCGGGGCTCGGGCTCCAGATGCCCCCGCTGCGCTCCTGCACCTCCTGCATGATCTGGTAGCCGTTGCGCGGCTCCTCCGCCAGCAGCAGCAGCGCGGCCGTGCGGATGTCTCCGCGCCTGGCCCTGCGGCCGCGGCCTCGCGGCCCGCCGCCGCCACCGCCGAAGCCGGGACCGAAGCCGCCAAACGGGCCGAAGTCGCCGCGCGGTCCGAACGCGAAGCCGTGTCCGTGTCCGTGTCCGTGCCGATCGCCGTGGTGGGCGGAGCGGCAGCCGGGCTTTGCGCCCGTTGAGTAAATCGCATTTCCAAACATGTCTAAATCCTATCGTGAGCTATCAAAGTAGTTACACGATATATCGTGACAGCACTTTCTTCAAGTCCCTCCCGCCGGGCGGGCGCGAAGCACCGAGTGCGGGCGTCGGGGCAGCAGCGATCTGCGCGAGACCGCTCGCGCAGAGGCCGCCGCGTGACGCGACGCGCGACTACGCCGCGTAGCGCTGCGCTGCGCGGGCGCGGGCCTTGGCGGCCTCGACCTCGCGGTTCTTGGGTGGCGCGTTCGTGACGAGCTCGTCCAGCAGGCTCGTGGAGATCTCCGTGACGGCGTCCACCGCGCGCTCGAAGGCCTGTTCGTTGGCCTGCGAGGGCTTGGTGAAGCCGCTGATCTTGCGCACGTACTGCAGCGCGGACGCTCGGATCTCCTCGTCGCTGGCGGGCGGCTCGAAGTTGTTGAGGTTTCTGATGTTGCGGCACATGCTTCGATCGTACGCCGTCGGCGCCCGAATCGCTAGTGCCTGAAGTGCCGCACGCCCGTGGCAACCATCGCAGCCCCCGCCGCGTCAATCGCGGCGACGACGTCCTCGTCGCGCACGGACCCTCCCGGCTGGATGAACGCGCTGACGCCGGCGTCGAGCGCGATCTGCGGGCCGTCGGGGAAGGGGAAGAACGCGTCGGAGGCGAGCGACGCGCCGGCCAACGCCTCCGGCAGGAATTTCTGCGCCTTCTGCACGGCGATGCGCACGGCGTCGACGCGGCTCATCTGGCCGGCGCCAATGCCAATGGTGGCGCCGCCGGCGGCGAGCACGATGGCGTTGGAGCGCACGTGGCGGCAGACGGTCCAGGCGAACAGCATGTCGCGCCACTCGTCCTCGGTGGGCTGACGGGCGCTCATGGCGTTCATCTGCTGGCGGGTCTCGGCGATGACGTCGTGGGTCTGCACGAGCTGGCCGCCGATGACGGGCTTGGATTCGACCTCGCGCAGGGGGGCGGGCCAGTCGCTGAGCTCCAGCAGGCGCACGTTCTTCTTGACCTGCAGCGCCTGCAGCGCGGCGGCGTCGTAGCCGGGCGCGAGCAGCACCTCGATGAACTGCTTGCCGAGCGCTTCGGCGAAGGCGAGGTCGACGGGGCGGTTGACGGCGATGACGCCGCCGTAGGCGCTTTCGGGGTCGCACGCGAAGGCGCGTTCGTAGGCCTGCAGACCGCTTGAGCCGACGGCGCAGCCACAGGGGTTGTTGTGCTTGAGGATCGCGCAGGCGGGCTCTGAGAACTCCTCGACGAGCTCGCGGGCGGAGCTGAGGTCGAGCAGGTTGTTGAACGACAGCTCCTTGCCGTGGAGCTGCTCGACGCCGGCGAGCAGGTGCGTGGGCGAGCCGGCGCGCGCGTAGAAGGCGGCCTGCTGGTGCGGGTTCTCGCCGTAGCGCAGGTCCATGACCTTCTCGTAGGCGTCCCGCCAGCTGTCGGGGAAACCGTCGCCGTCGCGCGCTGCGAACCAAGTGGAGATGGCGGCGTCGTAGCGCGCGGTGCACGCGTAGGCCTTGCCGGCGAGCCGTTTGCGGGTGTCGAGCGACAGCATGCCGTCGGACCGGCGCAGCTCGCCGAGCACGCGCTGGTAGTCGGCCGGGTCGACGACGACGGCGGCGAACGCGCTGTTCTTGGCGGCGGCGCGGATCATGGTGGGCCCGCCGATGTCGATGTTCTCGATGACCTCCGCCTCAGAGGCGTCGCCGCGCGCGATGGTCTGCTCGAACGGGTACAGGTTCACGCACACGAGGTCCACCTGCTCGATGCTGTGCTCGGACGCGGCGCTGAGGTGCTCGTCCTGGTCGCGCCGTGCGAGCAGGCCCGCGTACAGCCGCGGGTGCAGCGTCTTGACGCGCCCGTCCATCATCTCGGGGAAGCCGGTGAAGTCCTCGATCGCGCGCACGGAGATCCCTGCGTCGGCCAGGGCGCGTGAGGTGCCGCCGGTGGACACGAGCTCGACGCCCAGCTCGGCGAGGCCCTGCGCGAACTCGACGATGCCGGCCTTGTCGGACACCGACAGCAGCGCCCTGCGCACGCGCACCTCGCCGGGTGCCGCACGCGCGACCCCGGATGCGTGGTCGGTCATGACATCGCCTTCGGGGCTCACCCCGTGCAGGTTATCCCTCGGCCTCGACGAGCGTCCTGCGCGGGTTCTCGGGGTCGGCGCGCAGCGCGCCGCGGGCGAACAGCGCGACGGCGCGCGGCAGCAGCTCGTGCTCGAGCGGGCGCAGCGCGGCGAGCACCTCGCCGGGCTCGCGCGCGTCGGGCAGCTCGACTGCGCGCTGCAGGATCACGGCGCCCGTGTCGACGCCGGCGTCGACGAAGTGCACTGTCACGCCGAACACCTTGACGCCGTACGCGAGCGCCTGCTCGATCGCGCCCAGCCCGGGGAACGCTGGCAGCAGCGACGGGTGCACGTTGATGACCGCGCGCGGAAAGCGCGAGAGAAAGGCCTCGCCGAGCAGCTCCATGTAGCCGGCGAGCACCACCAGGCGCGCGCCGCGTTCGGCCAGCCAGTCTGCGACCGCGGCGTCGCGAGCGCGGCGGTCGGGGTGGGCGGCGCGAGCGAACACCGCTGTGGCCACCCCGACTGCCTCGGCGCGCGCGAGCGCGGGCGCGCCGGCGACGCTGGAGGCCACCGCCACCACGTCGGCCTCGCGCCCGTGCACGGTGTCGAGCAGCGCCTGCAGGTTGGTGCCGGCGCCGGACACGAGCACGGCGATGGGAAGCGCGTCGCTCAAGGACGGTGACGATAGCTGGGCGCCCTCGTCGCCGACAGCGCGCCGCGCGGCAGGCTGACGTTCAGCTTGCGAGCCTGGCCCGGAGCCAGGGGCGGCTCAATGGCGGCGTACCTTGAGATGGACTGTGAGCTCGAGCTCGGTGCTCGGGCGCACGGTGCGACCGGGCCCGCAACGGCGCGACCACAGCTCGCGCAGGGCGAGCATCGCCTCCGGCAACGCCACCACCACGGCAAGGACTTCAAGGGCGGGCACGGCCGCTGGCTCTTCCGTCGGCGGGGGATGTACTGTTGCAGACAGTTGTCAGCACACCGGGAATCATAAGCCGTGTGTGACCGCTCCGCAAATCCCACACCTTTCCCCTGCAAATCGCCATCCCATGCCACCCAAGAAATCTGCCGCCAGCGTGGCGTTCGGCGCCGCGGCCAGGTCGCTGCGCACAGAAAGAGGGCTTCCGCAGGAGGCCTTCGCCAGACGTGCTGGGCTAGTTTCCGTGCCCGCGCTGCGGGCCCGCGCGGCCTGATGAAAATGGGATGATCCGGGGGTCGCCCGCGACGCCGATTTTCGCTTGGTGCGCCTGAGCCCGAGGCTAGTTTGGCGTGTGGGTCTCCCCGGACCTCCG
>DATHPU010000019.1:0-275016 GCA_035483595.1 Solirubrobacteraceae bacterium | reverse complement strand
ATCACGGAGGGGGCGCGTGGCGAGGGCGCCCACCTGCTCAGCGCGGCCGGCGAGCGCTTCATGGAGAAATCGGCGCCGAACAAGATGGAGCTTGCCTCGCGCGACGTCGTCTCGCGCGCGGAGCAGATCGAGATCAACGAGGGCCGCGGCGTCGGTCCCGACGGGCAGGGGATCTACCTCGACATCACCGCCGAACCGATCCTGATCCGCCCCGGCCAGCACTACATCATGGGCGGCGTCAAGACCGACATCGACGGCGCGACGAACATCGAGGGCCTGTATGCGGCCGGCGAGGTCGCCTGCGTCTCGGTCCACGGCGGCAACCGGCTCGGCGCCAACTCGCTGCTCGACACGCTGATCTTCGGCCGTCGGGCCGGCGAGCACGCCGCCGCGCGCTCGGGCGCGATGGCCATGCCCCAGGTCTCCGACGCGCACCGCCAGCGCGACGAGGCGTGGATCGACTCGATCATCGCCCGGCCCAAGGACGGCCGGCGGATCTCGGAGATCAAGGAGGAGCTCGGCGTCACGATGAACCAGCACGTCGCGGTGTTCCGCGACGAGGCCGGCCTCCAGGAGGCGCTGACCATCGTGCGCCGGCTCAAGGAGGAGGCGCAGACCGCCTACATCGACGACCGCGGCACCGTCTTCAACCAGGACGTGCTCGGCGCCATCGAGCTCGGCTACATGGTCGACTGCGCCGAGACCACCGTCGTCGCGGCGATCGAGCGCAAGGAGTCGCGCGGCGCGCAGTTCCGCACCGACTTCCCCGAGCGCAACGACGGCGAGTGGCTCAAGCACATCGACGTCACGCTCACGCAGGACGGAGGGGCGGGCGGGCCCCAAATAAGCTACTCGCCGGTCACGATCACCCAGTGGCAGCCCGAGGAGAGGAAATACTGATGGCCGAAGCGCACGACCGCCCGCCGGAGCAGTTCACCCTCAGGATGCGCCGCTACGACCCCGAGTCCGGCAGCGCGCCGTACTGGGACGAGCACACCGTCGAGCTCGAGCCGCACCGCTCCGTGCTCGAGGGCATCTTGCAGGCGCGCGACAGGTTCGACGGCTCCATCGGCATCCGCTGCTCCTGCCGCCAGGCCATCTGCGGCTCGTGCGGCATTCGCGTCAACGGCGAACCCGCGCTCGCCTGCCACACGCACCTCGACGCCGCGCTCGCCAGCGCCAACGACGGCGTCATCGAGATCGAGCCGATGGGCAACATGCCCGTGATCAAGGACCTGATCGTCGACATGGACGCCGTGCACTGGAAGAAGATCCAGCGCGTCACGCCGTGGCTGCTCGCCAAGCAGCCCGTGCCCGAGCGCGAGTACCTCGTCTCCAAAGAGTCGATGGTCGACGTCACGCAGACGATGGCCTGCATCCAGTGCGGCGCGTGCGTGTCCGACTGCCTCGCCATGGAGGTCGACCCCGGCTTCATCGGCCCCGCCGCGCTCGCCAAGGCCTACCGCTTCGTCGGCGACCCGCGCGACGACCAGCAGTTCGAGCGCCTCAACGACCTCGCGCAGGACCCGCAGGGCATCTTCGACTGTACCCACTGCTTCAAGTGCGTCGAGGCCTGCCCCAAGGGCGTCAACCCGATGGGCCAGATCATGCGCCTGCGCCGCATCGCAACGCAGGACCACCACATCGTCGACCAGAACAACGGCGAGCGCCACGAGGCCGCGTTCGCGTCCCTGATCAAGAACAACGGCATTCTGTGGGAGGCCGAGCTGATCCCCCGCTCCTACGGCGGCAACTCGTGGTTCGGGAAATTCGCGCCCGCCGCCGGCAAGGAGCTGATGTCCTCGATCCCGACCGCCGTCAGGGGCCTTCTGCGCGGCAAGATGACGATCCCCAAGATCCTCAAACCGCACAGGATTCCCAAGCCCGACCTGGGCGCCGTCCAGGCCATCTACGACAAGATCGAGAGCCGGCCCGAGCGCTACGAGCTGAACCTTTACATCGCCGGAGAGGACGAACCGAAGGAGCCCGCCGCCGTCGCCACGGGCGCCGCCGAGGAGTCCACCAGCCCCGAAGGGAGCGCCAACCGATGAAGGTCGCCTACTGGCCCGGCTGCGTCAGCCGCGGCTTCACTCCCGAGCTGCACGGCTCGATGGCCAAGGTCGCGCCGCTGCTCGACATCGAGCTGGTGCAGCTCGACCGCGCGTGCTGCACCGGCGCGGGCGTCATCGCCGAGCACAACCAGGAGCTCGCCGACACGCTCAACGCGCGCACGTTCGCGCTCGCGCAGCAGGTCGACGGCGCCGAGATGATGATGAACATCTGCTCCACGTGCCAGGGCGCGCAGAGCGAGTGCCAGGAGCGCCTGGACGCCAACGCCGAGTACCGCGCGCACGTCAACTCCACGCTCGCGGGCGAGGGGCTGACGTATGAGAAGGGCCTGACGAACAAGAACTTCCTGTGGCTGCTGGTCGAGGAGATCGGGCTCGACACGCTCAAAGCGCGCGTCCAGCGCCCGCTCACCAACCTCAAGGTGGGCCCCTTCTACGGCTGCTACATCGTGCGCCCGCGCGACCGTCTCGGCATCGACTCCGAGCACCCGCGCGACCACTACATGGAGCAGGTCATCGACGCGCTCGGCGGCACCGTGATCGAGTACGCCGGCATGCGCAAGTGCTGCGGCTTCCCGATCATCACCATGAACAAGGAGGCCTCGCTCAAGCAGGCCGGCCGCCACCTCGGCGACGCGATCGACGCCGACGCCGACTGCCTCGTCACGCCCTGCCCCCTATGCCACCTGAACCTCGACCTGCAGCAGCCGCTCGCCGCGGGCGTCGTCGGGCGCGAGCTGAACATGCCCGTGCTGCACCTGCCGCAGCTCGTCGGGCTCGCGCTCGGGCTCGACCCCAAGGAGCTCGGGCTGGGGCGGCATGTGGTCAAGCCGACGTCGGTCATCGACTGGTCGACCTCGGTCGTGGGCGCGGCCGCGTAGGGCGCCCAGACAAAAGCCACCGCGCGCGGGGATCTGCGCGTCACAAACCGCGGGCCTTCACGATGTACTGGTTGTGGGAGCCGATGATGACCGTGCTGACGCGGCGCTCCTCGTTGCGGGCAGGAGCGACGCGGAGGCGTTCGGGCGCTTCTACGCACGCCGCGTGGACGCCGTGCTCGCCTTCTTCCTGCGGCGCACCGGCGATCGCGAGCTCGCCGCCGACCTGACCGCGGAGACGTTCGCCGCGGCGCTGTCCGCCCTGCCGCGCTACAGCCCGCGACAGAGCTCCGCGCTCGCGTGGCTGTTCACGATCGCGCACCACAAGCTGGTGGACTCGATCCGCCGTGGCCATGTCGAGGACCGCGCGCGCAGGCGCCTGCGCCTCGAGCCGCTCGTGTTCAGCGACGAGGACATCGAGCGCGTGGAGCAGCGGGCGGAGGCGGCGGACGGAGGCGCCGCGCTGCTCGAGCTCGAGCGGCTGTCGGCCGAGCAGCGCGGCGCGATCGAGGGACGGGTGCTCCAGGAAACCGGGTACGACGAGCTGGCGCGACGCCTGAGATGCTCGGAGTCGGTGGTCCGCAAGCGCGTAAGCCGCGGGCTGGCGGAGCTCCGCACGAGAATAAAGGAGGCCTAGGGATGGACGCGATCGACAGGTTCGGGCAGGAGCTGGTGCAGGCCGGGCGGCGTCGGCACACCGGGCCGCGGCCGCTGCGGGCGCTCCTCGGCGCGCGCCTCGCGCGTACATCGCCGCGACGCCGCGCTCCCGCGCATCTGCGCGTCGCCCTCATCGCGCTCGTGCTCGTGCTCGCCACCGCCGCGATCACGCTCGCGGCGACCGGGGTGATCCTCACAGGCTCGCCGGTCCGCACGGCGCGTGCGCCGATCGCGACCGCCGACGAGGGCATCCCGGTGGCGGGCGGCGCGCGGCTGCTCCCCCTGCGAGCGCCGGACCCGGCGGGCGGCCTGCCGTGGGGGATGCGGATCATCCACACCACGCGCGGCCTCGTCTGCGTGCAGATCGGCCGCGTCTACCACGGCCAGCTCGGACAGCTCGGCGTCGACGGCGCGTTCCACGACGACGGGCGCTTCCACCCACTGCCCGCGGATGCGCTCCCGGGCGACCTCGCGAACGCAGCCGGATGGATGTCCGGAAACTGCTCGAGCCCGGGAGACACCTATGCGGGCGACAGCGTCGGGCTGCAGCTCAACGCCGCCACGAGCCCCGGCGCCGGCGCCGGCGTGCCGGCCGATCGGCGCGAGATCTCCTTCGGGCTGCTCGGAGTGCACGCGGTGGACATCACCTACCGCGAAGGCTCCAAGACGCTCACCCGGCCGGTGCTGCCGGGCTTGGGCGCGTACCTGATCGTGCAGCGCTACACCAGCGGCAGGCTGCTGGGGAGCGTCAGCGAGACCGACGGCAGAGACGAACCGGGTAACTACAGCGGCCCGGCCGGCCCCAACGGAGCGCTGACCGCGACCACCTACGACTACGCGGGACGGTCGTGCGTCGACCGCGGCAACCTGCGCATGGCCTCGTGCGGGCTCTCGGAAGTGCCGCCGCCGAGCCCCGCTGCGCTGCCCGTCGTGCACGAGCCGCTGCACGCACACCTGCAGATCCGCAACCACGTGATCACGAGCGCACAGATCAGCTTCCACGCGCCATACGCCGTCACGAATGCCGAGGAGTCCTACTCGGTGAGTGCGCCGGTCTGCCACGGCGGCCTCGCCGGTAACGGCTCTCGTGCCGACCTCGCGCGCGGCGCTCTCGTGACCATACCCGTCGGGAGAGCTCTCTCCGAGGCATGCAGCCGCGCGGTGAAGTTCACGGTCGAATACGCCCGCTTCGCCGACGGCCTGCCACGGCCCACGCCGCTCGGCAGCATCACGATCCACGAGCCGCGCGGCGCGCACCCCGCACCACTGCCGAGGCAGATCGTCGAACAGGAAAGGCGGTCTCACCCGACACGCAGTCTGCACGCGACGATCCATCTCACGCTCGTGCCCCAGCCACGCGCAGCATGCAACGCCGCGTTCCTGCTCTACCCGTGCTACAGGGGCGAGGTGGGATTCACGGCTCCCTATGCGGTTGCCTCTCCCGCTCCCGGCTACCCCAGGGCCGCCGTCTACTCCATCGAGGGGTTCGCCACATGCAAGGCCGGTGGCCGCCCCGGGGAAAGCTGGGGCATCTACCGCCACGTCAGGGCGCACGAAGCGATCACAACCACCTCGCTGGGGCTGTTCGTGGTCACGCCCGCCTGCGCATCGCGCGAGGGCTTCGAAGTGACCTACCTGAACCAGCGGGGCCCGTCGGCCGGCGCACCCCACGAATCGGTCATCGTCGGCACCGCAACCCTGAGCAAGGCAACGTTGCCCGATGGGAAGAGCCCGAAGCCGCCTGCGAGATGACGGCGAATCCCGGTTCGCCCACAGGGCAGCCTCGCTTGCCCGTGCCCCCCTTCTCGTCGTCGTGATCGCCGCTACTGCTAACGTCCAGTAGATCAGGTCGGGCATTCGCTCGATACAGGAGTGCCAGCGCTCGTAGCATTGGTCGTCGACCATCTCCGCGTTCGCAGCACTATCAACGCAGGAGGAAACACACGATGGCTACCGGAACCGTGAAGTGGTTCAGCGACGACAAGGGCTTCGGCTTCATCACGCCCGATGACCAGTCCAAGGACCTGTTCGTCCATCACAGCGCGATCGTCGGCGAGGGCTATCGCTCGCTCGCCGAGGGCGCAAAGGTCTCCTACGACGCCGAGGCCGGCGACAAGGGACCGAAGGCCGGGAACGTCCAGTTGCTGTAGCGCTTCTTCGGGCGCGCCCCGGCGTGGGCGCGCTCACACTCCACAACGAGGGACGGACACATATGGCCGGAAGCGGTAAGAAGAGGACCACGATGGCAAAGCTGACCCGTGAAAGCCGCCTTCGCGAGCGTCGGCTGGACAAGCAGGCCAAGAAGGACGCGCGGAAGCTGGCGCCCGCACATGACCCGTTCTCACCGAGCGAGACTCCGGACGCGGCAACGACCGGTGAGGCAGAGCTGACAGGATCCGCGCCGCCCGACGCTTGAGGGCGAGGCCCGACCCCCGAACAAACCTATGTCGGGCTTTGGCTACCCCGGCGAAACCGGCATCGAGCCTTTCACGGGCGCCCCTCCAGCGGGATCCCAGACTGTCGCCCGGAAGGACTGCGTCACAGCCTGGTGCGGTGTGACCGGTAGCTGGCCAAAAGCCAGATTTGCGTTCTCCGCCGTGTGGTATTCCCAGTCGATGTAGGCGTTTGGCGGGGCGTTGACCACCGACATCGGCGTGTCTGCCGAATACGTGATCGTCCCCGACGCAGAGGTCAGCTTGGCCCTCGTCTTGTTGGCGAAGCCGCCGATGTTCATCTGGAAGGCGGTGATCGGAGCCCGGTCTTCTCCGGGGGGGATCGACAGCGTGGTGCTCCCGACGGCCTGGCCGTGCTCGTCGGCCACCAGGAACGACGCGCCGCTGACGTTCTGCTCGGCGTCGGTCTCGAGCGCGATCCGTATCGAATAGCCAGCTGGCAGCGTCGCGCTCGGGAGCTCCACCAGACCCGTCTCGACCCGAACCACCTCTTCGGTCTTCGTCTTCCAGTTTTCGATCCACGCGATCAGCTCCGTGCTCTCCGGCATCATCATGACGACGATCTGCTGCGCGCCGTCGAGCTCCGCCCTCTTCGAGTAGGCGTTCAGCTGAAAGCTGAACCCGTTCGCGGCGCTGACGAAGTCCGTGTCGATATCGATCGTCACCGACACGCCGACCAGCTCCTGGCCGCCCTGTTCGAAGAAGTAGTTGTAGTTGCTGACCAGCCCCGTGACCGGCGGCGGCGGGACCAGATTGCCACCGCTGTACAGGGCGGCGTCGATGCCGCCAGCGCCGAAGTCGCCCCAGCCCCAGTTCCCGGCGATCGAGCGCGGGTACCCCGGATCGAGCCGGCCGGCGCCTTCGTCGGCGCGGTGCACGCGCACGTACTGATCGCCGGCGAAGAAGTAGCAGACCGATCCGCTGTACAGCGCCGCATCGATGCCCGCCGCGCCGAACTCACCCCAACCCCAGTCGGAGATCGGCCGCGGGTACCCCTCATCGACCGTTCCCGTTCCGGTTTCCCCGCGCGTGACCCGGATATAGCGATCACCAGAGAAGAAGTAGCACTTCGACCCGCTATTGAGCGCGGCATCGATGCCATTGGAGCCGAACCCGCCCCAACCCCAGTGGGAGATCGGCGCCGGATACCCCGGATCCACGCTCCCGGGGCCCGTTTCGCCGCGCGTCACGCGAATGTACTCCGCGCCCGAGAAGAAGTAGCACTTCGATCCGCTGTACAGCGCCGCGTCGATGCCGCCCGCGCCGAACCCGCCCCAACCCCAGTTCCCGGCGATCGACCGCGGATACCCCGGGTCCACGCTTCCCGGCCCGGTGTCCCCGCGGGTCACCCGTATGTACTGGTCGCCTGAGAAGAAGTAGTCGTACATCTCGCCCCCCCAATCGCTCTATGTCACGTTCGTTCCACATTATGGGATTCACGCAGCTGCCCCGAAGCCGATGTGGAACTTCGTGTTCGAGAAGACTCAGACAGGCCCGACGGCGGGGACTTCACCGGCGGGTCGACCACGCCGATCTGCTCGCGCTGTCTCCCACACCGGCGCCATGGCGCCACGGCCAGCGCTCCCCTGTAGGGTCGCTGGCCGATGACCGACTCCACACGACCGTTCATCGAGGGCTGCTGGATCGCATGGCTGCTGTATTGGGTGCTGATGGCGTTCACCGCCAAGCGCACAGTCGAGCGCGCCAACGTCGTCAGCTACCGCGTCGTCACGATCGCGATCGTCTTCGGCCTGATCGCCGCAGCGCGGCTCCTGAACCTGTCCACGCACGCGCAGATCTGGCACACGCCGCTCGCGCTGGGAATCTTCTGCGACTGCGTCGTCGCCGCCGGCGTCGCGTTCACCGTCTGGGCACGCGTCACGCTGGGGCGCAACTGGAGCGCGGAGGTGACGTTCAAGCAGGACCACGAGCTGATCGAGACGGGCCCGTACGCGCTCGCGCGCCATCCGATCTACACCGGCATCATCGCGATGGCGCTGGGCACCGCGATCGACCTCGGGCAGGCGTTTGCGTTCGTGCTGTTCCTGGGGCTGTGCGGCGGGCTGTGGTGGAAGGCCAGGCAGGAGGAGCGCATGATGAGCAGCCACTTCCCCGACGCATACGCCGACTACAGGGCGCGCGTGCGCGCGATCATCCCGTTCGTGCTGTAGCGGTCACTCCTTGCGCGCCACCAGGAACGCCACGGCCCATTGCAGCTCGCTGTCGTTGCGCTCGAGCGCTGCCGCCAGGCAGCCCGTGAACCGCTCCCGCTCGCTCGCGTCCAGCGCCTGCGCGAGCGCCTCGCGCAACGTCGGCGCCAGCGGATTGGGCGAGCTGTCGAGCAGCGTCTCGAGGCTGGAAGCCTCGGCGCCACGGCGTCCGGGAATCAGATCGCGGTGCAGCTCGAGATGTATGCGGGCGAACCCGGCGCGACGGGCCATCGCGAACAGGTCGCGCTCGTCGAAGTCCATCATCGCGGCCGCCTCCGCGTGCTCGAGGCGCGAGATGGCGCCCTTGACCTTGACGGCCAGCTCCGCGACCGCGGACACGTCATAGCCCCAGAACCGGCCCTCGGGCTCCGGGAACATGAAGCGGTTGATCGGCTCGAACAGTGAGATTCTGCCACCGGGGACGAGCACCCGATGGAGCTCGTCGAACGCGCGCTGCTTGTCCTGGACGTAGATGAGGACCGAGCGGGTGGTGGCAGCGTCGATGCTGGCGTCGGGGATCCCCTCAAGGTCCTCCGCGTGCGCCTGCACGAACCGGGCCCGGTCGAGCATGCCGAGCCCGCGCACCGACTCGCGCACGTGCTCGAGCAGGGACGCGGATATGTCGCAGAACGTGACGCTCCCGTGCGGGCCGATGCGCTCCAGCGCGGCGAGTCCGACCAGGCCCTCGCCGCTGCCGACGTCCAGCAGCGCGGCGCCCGCGAGCGGCTCCGCGGAGTCGAGGACGCGGTCGCGGATCAGCTGCAGGCGTGCGAGCGAGCGAGCGCGCTGCCCCTCGTCGCCGCCGTCGCGGCGCCCGCGCAGCCACTCAGACCAGTGATCGTCCGCGGCCACTCACCGAGTATGCCGCCCGGCGCCGCCCGCTGCGTGAGGAAGCCCACATTTGCGACCGCAGGCGTAGAGCGGCTTCAGCGGGCGTCGATCGTCACCGGCGTCCCCGGGCCGATGCGCGAGGCCAGCCAGTCGATGCCAGCGCTCGCCAGGCGGATGCAGCCGTGCGAGGCCGCCGTGCCGAGCGTCCCGCCGAGGTTGTCGCGACCGTGGATCGCGATCTGGCCGGGGCCGCCTTCGAATTCCTGCAGCACGTCGGAGCGGGCGCTGAGCGCCAGCGCGAACGGACCGCCGGGCTCGCCAGCCGGCATCTGCAGGCTCTCTTCGACGAAGAAGCGGCCGGCTGGCGTCGGCGTCGAGGGCTTGCCGACGATCGCCCGGAACGCCTTCACGACGCGCGCGTCGTTGTACACGCGCAGGCGCCGAGCCGCCAGGTCGACCACGATGCTCCACGAGGTCACCGACGGGCGCGTGCCGTGTTCGGCGATCCAGCCGCTCGCGCCGTTGGGGCGGCCGGGAAGCAGAACCAGCAGCCACCGGGCGCCGTTCGCCGCGATCGAACGCGCGATCACCGGCAATGTCGTCGCCTCGCCGGTGATCGGCCGACTGGCCGCCACCAGCGCGACCTGCGCAGAGCCCGCTTCGGGTGCGCTGTGCGCCCCGTGCGCGCTCGCCAGCACCACCAGTTCCTGGGTCACCTGCACTGGCGGCGCGAGGGCCGCACGAGCCGTTGCCGTGCCAGCCCTCGCCGTGCCGGCGCTCGCCACGTCGCTGGCCGAGCCGAGGACAGCTACCGCGAGGCACGCGCCCGCAAGGCCGAGCGCCAGGCGACGCCCGAGCAATGACCCGCGTGAAGCGCTCATCCGGTGAAGCCGGCGTGATGGTGGGGGAGCGCGGGGCGCGCGCGGACACGCCGGCGCCTGCGATTGGCGGCCTTCTTCGAGCCGGTCGACGTCCCCGGCTTTGCCCCCGGTTTCGTCGTGCCGCTGCCGCCGCCGGCTTTTCCACCGGTGCCGGAGCCGCCCCCCGCGCCGGGTCCGCCGAGCGTGCCGGGGATTTCGCTCGTTGCCGTTTCCGCACCGCCGCCGCTCCCGGTTTCACTGGAGGGGCAGTTGGACGTGGTGATCGTGTTCGTGTCCAGGTTGACCGCGCCGGTGCTCGCCAGCAGCCTGCCGTGGATCGTCGCCGCGGTGTTCGCCGTGATCGTGGCGGACGCCATGATCGTGCCGGCGAAGCTCGTGCCCGTTCCCAGCGTCGCAGAGGAGCCGACCTGCCAGAAGACGTTGCACGCCTGCGCGCCGTTGATGAGTTTCACGCTGGTGTTGGAGCCGGTGATCAGCGTCGTTGCGACCTGGAAGATGAACACGGCATCGCGGTTGCCCTGCGCGTCGAGCGTGACCGACCCCGACGACAGCAGCAGCGAGCTGCTGGCGGTGCGCACGCCCGGCAGGAACACCTGGCCGGCGAGATCCGTGCCGGCCGAGCCGTTGCTCGGTCGCGACGCGGCTTCGTCGTAGGCGGTGGTGAGCGCGTTCTTGGCGGCGACCGCGACCGCGTCGTCGACGTGCGTGGCGCCGAGCACGTGCGGTGCGCCGGTAACCGAAGAGCCGGGGGCCAGGCCGAGACTGCCGAACATGGTCGTGGGGCCGGTGTTGGTGACGGTCGAGCCGCCCAGCACGGAGAAGCTCGCGGCCGTTCCCAGGCCCACGGACGCGGTCGCGCCCATTGCGCTGCCGGCGAACAGCAGGGTTGACAGCAGCGCAAGCGGGATCAGCGCCGCGCGGTACATACGTCGGACGCCACCGTTCATGGGCGTCTCCTGACTGCGGCGACGGGCGCCGCGATAGAGGGGGAATGGCTCCCCGGCCGCTTCGACCTACTGACTGACCCGACGGATTCCCGTCGCAGCATTAGCCCGCTGGACGATCGCTAGTACGAGCGTCCAGCGGGGGGAGACGACGGTCGCGCTATCGTTTATCGAATCAAGTAATCCGAATTATTGGCCGATACTGAACCAATCATGATGCTGGTCAGCTAATGGAGCTGCGGCGGTTCGCCCCGCCCGTCGGGGCGGAGGACGGCGAGGCCTCGAACGACCCGGTGCATGAGCCAGCGCGCGCGCGAGACCACAGGCGTTCGGGTCGGGCTCGTACGGCGTTGATTGGGGGGCTGATCGTCGTCCTCGGGCTCGTGGCATCGACGTTCGTGGCCGCCGAATGGCGCTCGAGTGCGCTGGAAGCGAACCGCAAGTCCTTCGAATCGACGGCCACCGTCCTGGGCGGCGCGCTCGAGGCGAAGCTGAGCGCCAATCTCGCGCTGACGCGCACGATGCGCGCTCATGCGGCCATGGAAACCCAGGACGACGAGACGCAGTTCCTGCAGTGGTACGCGGAATTGCAGCGGGGCGCGCCGTCATCCCCGAACGTTGTCGCCGCCTTCATACAGGTGGTTCGGGCATCGGGCCTTCCGACGTTCTGGCGGCAGGTCGAGGCCGACCCCGCGTTTCGCAAGCTGCTGGGCACCAAGCTCCAGGTGGTCCCGTCAGGCAGGCGGCCGGTCTACTGCCTGACCAGGGCGATCGTGGGCAGCGACGCTTCGAGGAGCCTGCTTCCGGGGCTGCTGGACTACTGCGCGCCTGTGGTCCCGGGTATCGGCCGCTCGCCGTACCCGGCGCTGGTGAGCACGGCCACGGACACGGGATCGTTCATCGTGACGCCACTGCCCGCAAGCGGCGGCCGCTCGCTGGTGGCGATCGGCGCCGCGGTGTACAGGCGCGGCGCATCGATCGCAACGCCGGCCGCGCGTCGAGCGGCGCTGACGGGCGTCATCGGGACGACGTTCGATAGCGCGGGCACGATCGGATCTGTGCTGGCGGGCCGTCGAGCGCTGACGGTGGCGCTCTATCACCGAAACATCGGCGGCCGGCTGCAGCTGATCGGCCGCGCGGGCGCCAACCCGAAGGGGCGCTCCCCCGGCTACTCGTCCAGTCGCGACATCGGGGAAGGCTGGCTGCTGCAGACGACCGGCACCGCGGACGCGTTCGCGTCGCCCGACATGAGAGGTGTGGTTGCCCTGGCTCTCGGTCTGCTCGTGACGGTCCTCGTGTTCCTGCTGCATCGCGTGCTGTCCGGCTCGCGCGAGCGAGCGTGGAGCGTGGTCGGCGAGCGGACCGGCGAGCTGGAGCACCGCGCGCTGCACGATCCGCTGACGGACCTCCCCAACAGGATCCTGGCGCTCGACCGCGCCGAACAGATCCTCGGCCGGGCGCGGCGCCTGGACGTCCCGGTGACGGCGCTGTTCATCGATGTCGACGGCTTCAAGCAGATCAACGACCGCCATGGTCATGAGGCCGGCGACGAGGTCCTGCGCCAGATCGGCGCACGGCTCAAAGCGGCGCTGCGCGAGAACGACACGGTCGGCCGCCTAGGCGGCGACGAGTTCGTGGTGCTGATCGACTCGGTGGGCCTGTACACCGCGCCGGAGCTGGTGGCCGAGCGCATCCTGGACGTGCTGCGCCAGCCGATCCACCTGTCCGCGGACGAGCGGGCGCCGATCTCGATCACCGCGAGCGTCGGCGTCGTCACCGGTCGCCCCGGCTCCGCTGAAGCCCTCATGCAGGACGCCGATCTGGCGCTGTTCAAGGCCAAGACGATCGGCAAGAACGGCTACGTCAAGTTCGAGTCGGCGATGCAGACCGCCGCGCAGGACCGCATCCAGCTGGAGATGGATCTCGCCGGCGCGCTCGAGCTGCACCAGCTGTTCCTGGTCTACCAGCCGATGCTTGACCTGGAGAGCGAGCGCGTCGTGGGCGTCGAGGCGCTGCTGCGCTGGCGCCATCCCGTCAGCGGCGTGATCCCGCCCGACGTGTTCATCCCGATCGCCGAGGACAACGGCGCGATCGTGCCGATCGGCCGCTGGGTGCTCGAGCAGGCGTGCACCCAGGGCGCCGCCTGGCACACCAGAGGCTACCCGCTGAACATCTCCGTCAATGCCTCCGCGCGCCAGCTCGAACGCCCCGAGTTCGTCGAGGAGGTGCGCGCGGCGCTGCACGGCAGCGGCCTGCAGGCGGCGAGCCTGACGATCGAGATCACCGAGACGGTGCTGATGCGAAAGCCCGATCACACCGCGCAGCTGCTGGGCGAGCTGCAGGCGCTGGGCGTCCACATCGCGGTCGACGACTTCGGCACGGGCTACAGCTCGCTGGCCTACCTGCGCCAGTTCCCCGTCGACTCGCTCAAGATCGACCGCACGTTCATCACGGGCCTGGAGCTCTCCAGCGAGGCGCACGCGCTCACGCACACGCTCATCCAGCTCGGCAAGGCACTCGGGCTGCAGACGCTCGCCGAGGGCGTCGAACAGCACAGCCAGGTTCGCGAGCTGCAGCGCGAGGGATGCGACCTGGCGCAGGGGTTCCTGTTCGCGCGCCCGCTCGCGCCCGACGTCGTCGAAAGCTTCCTGCGCGACAGCCACGGGCTGGCGAGCACCTTCGCGGACGAGCCCGCGCCGGTCGCCGGCGTCGCTCGCTGATCCGGGAGGCCTCCCCGACGGGCGTCCGGGCCGGCTATCTTTGGCACGGCTCGCCGCGGATCGCCCCCGATTGTGAGCACCCGATGCCCACAGCCCGCAACCTCTTGAACCTGAAGTCCGTCGAGAAGGGCTATGGCAGCCGCTCGGTGCTGCGCGACCTCACGCTCGGGGTGGCCGCGGGCGAGCGCATCGGCATCGTCGGCGAGAACGGCGGCGGCAAGTCCACGCTGCTGCGCCTCGTCGCCGGCGTCGAGCAGCCGGACGCCGGCGCGCTGACCCGCTCCGGCGACGTGGACGTGGCGCTGCTGGGGCAGCGCGACGACCTGGACGAGCACCACAGCATCCGCGACGCGCTCGTCGGCGCGCGCGCCGATCACGAGTGGGCTGGAGACAGCGCCTTCCGCGACGTGCTCGACGGGCTGCTCGGCGGCGTCGAGCTGCGCATGTTCGCCAGCGGCATCGACACGCCGCTCGCGGGGCTGTCGGGAGGCGAGCGCAGGCGCGTAGCGCTCGCGCGGCTGCTGCTCGAACCGCCGGAGCTGCTGCTGCTCGACGAGCCCACAAACCACCTCGACCTCGAAGGCGTCGACTGGCTCGCGCGCCACCTCGCCGCGCGGCGAGGCTCGATGCTCGTGGTCACCCACGACCGCTGGTTCCTGGACGCCGTGTGCACGTCCACGTGGGAGGTCGCCGACGGCGCCGTGCACCAGTACGAAGGCGGCTACGCCGCGTACGTGCTCGCGCGCGCCGAGCGCGACCGCCAGGAGTCAGCGCGCGAGGACCGGCGCCGCCAGCTCGTGCGCAAGGAGCTCGCGTGGCTGCGCCGCGGGCCGCCAGCGCGCACCACCAAGCCCAAGTTCCGCATCGACGCCGCCAACGCGCTGATCGCCGACGAGCCGCCCGCGCGCGACCGCGCCGAGCTGCTGCGCTTCGCCGGCGCGCGCCTCGGCGACAAGGTGCTGGACGCCGAGCACGTGTCGCTCACGCTCGGCCAGCGCCGGCTGCTGAACGACGTCACCTGGCGCCTGGGCCCCGGCGAGCGCGTCGCGATCGTCGGCGTCAACGGCTCCGGCAAGACCTCGCTCGTGCGGTTGCTCGCCGGCGAGCTGCAGCCCACCGCCGGTGAGGTGCAGCGCGGCGCCACCGTGCGGCTCGCACACCTCTCCCAGGACACCGTCGAGATCCCCGAGGAGCTGCGCGTGCTGGAGTCGCTGCAGGAGCTGCGCAGCCACGCAGTGCTCAGCGACGGGCAGGAGATCACCGCCGCGCTGCTGTGCGAGCGCTTCGGCTTCCGCGGCGAGAAAGCGCGCACGAACGTCTGCGACCTCTCCGGCGGCGAGCGCCGGCGCCTGGCGCTGATGCGGCTGATGATGGGCGGGCCCAACGTGCTGCTGCTCGACGAGCCCACCAACGACCTCGACATCGACACGCTCACCGCGCTCGAGGACCTGCTCGACGGCTGGCCCGGCACGCTCGTCGTCGTAAGCCACGACCGCTACTTCGTCGAGCGCGTCTGCGACGACGTCTACGCGCTCACCGACGCCGGCGGGCTGCGCCACCTGCCGGGCGGGATCGAGCAGTACATCGAGGAGCGGCAGGGCGACGGGCAGCCGTCCCGCGCGACGCCAACGCCTGGCGGCGCCGCGACGAGCGCATCACCGGAGTCGAGCGAGCTCCCGGCCGGCGCGAGGATCCGCGCCGATCGCAAGCAGACGCAGCGCTCCCAACGCGAGCTCGCGCGGCTGGAACGGGCGATCGAGCAGTCCACCGAGCGCGAGGCGGCGCTCGCGGAGCAGATGGCGGCCGCCGCCAGCGACCACGCGGAGCTCGTGCGGCTGCAGGGCGAGCTCGAGCAGCTGCTGGCCGAGCGCGAGCGGCTGGAGGGGTCGTGGCTGGAGACATCGGAAGCACTCGAGGGTTGAGGCGCTGGTGCGCGCCGGCGGGCACACCGCATGCGTGCCGGGCAGGCGTCCAGTTTCACTGGATCGTAACCTGAAATAATTCAGCAGAGATAGCTTGTTCCGCTCTACTGAAATCATGCCTTGGGGGGTAGATGATGCGCAGGTTGAACGTGGGCGTGCACGGGCGGTTGTTCGCCGACCCGCAGCCGGGCCCCGACGAGACGTCCTTCCACGTCGACAACACGAGCGCCGAATACTACGAATCGCCGTACTACAAGCTGCACAAGGAACAGCTGCAGCCGGTGCCGGCACCGAGCATCTCGCCGCCGCGGATGACCCTCGCGGAACTGATCGGCGAAGAAGCGGTCAAGGGGATAACCGAAGCGGGCAAGATCGCGTTCCACGCGGTCGGCGACACGGGCGCCGCGAAGGTGAACGTGCACTCGGGCCCAGCGGTGGCGATCGAACACGAGGGATGGGTGGCCGACGCGATGAGCAAGGACGTACAGGCGGGCGGCGAGAGCGCGCCGCGCTTCCTGTTTCACCTCGGCGACGTCATCTACAACTTCGGCGAGGCGGAGTACTACTACGACCAGTTCTACGAGCCGTTTCGCGGCTACGACGCGCCGATCGTGGCGATCCCCGGCAACCACGACGGCTCGACGGTCTACGGCGAAGACCCGAACACGCCGCTGACGCCGACGCTGATGGCGTTCCTGCGCAACTTCTGCGCGACCACGCCCGAGCCGTCGCCGGACGCCGCCGGCCTGGTGCGCAGCACCATGACCCAGCCGGGCGTGTACTTCTCGCTGGACGCGCCGTTCGTCACGATCGTGGGGCTGTACACCAACGTGCTGGAGGGCCCCGGCGTGATCTCCTCGCAGGGCGGGCGCTACCCGATCGGCGACGAGCAGCTGCAGTTCCTCACGGGCGAGCTGGAACGGGTGAAGGGGCTGGAGGACTTCCAGCAGGGAAAGCGCGCGCTGATCGTCGCCTGCCACCACCCGCCGGCGTCGATCGACGTCGCGCACGGCGGCACGCTCGGCCTCGCCGAAGACATCAAGACCGCCTGTGAAAAAGCGGGCGCGTGGCCGCACGCTGTGCTGTCAGGGCACGCGCATCTCTACCAGCGCTTCACGCGCGCGACCGCGGGCGCCGGTCGCACAACGCCGTACATCGTCGCCGGCAGCGGCGGCTACTCGGCGACGGCGACGCGCGAAACGCCGAAGAAACCGCCTGTGACCGTGGGCGAATTCACGCTCGAGATCAAGCCGATCGTGGAGTTCGGCTACCTCACGCTGACGGTCGACACAACCGCAAAAGAGCCGGCGCTCACTATCGCGTTCCGCTCGACCGACGGCAGGGAAACGCATGACCAGGTGACGGTGGCGCTCTAGTGGTTCAGGTAGCTAAAGCTAGACGTCTGGGGCTGAGAGACTCTTGACGTTGGCGACGGCCTTCGGCTAGGGTGCACCGCTTATGGATGCTGAGATCGAATATCTCGAACATGCCGAACATGCCGTCGGCGAGCCCGCGCGGCGTGGGCACAGGACGGCCGCAGGCGGAGGTAGGGTCAGCGCCGCGCTCGGAGCGGCAGCGATGCTCTGCGCGCTGGTGGCCGCGGTCGCCCCGGCCCCGGCGCTCGGCGCCGGGAGCACAGGTCCGGCGAGCGGCGCCAACCCCCTCACCGTCTTCACCAGCGGCCACCCCTACCGCCACGGGGTGGTGCCAACCGTCTCCTGGATGCGCACCCATCGCACGCGGCTCAAGGCCTACAGTGAAGGATCCGGGCCGCTCTACTATCGCGGCGGCATCGACAGCGTGGGCGTGACGAGCGGCCCGCCGCGTGTCTACGTGATCCTGTGGGGCTCCCAGTGGGGCACCGAAGGCACCAACGGCGGCGGCTTCAAGACCTTCTCCGGCGACCCCAATGGCATGGCGCCGGACATCCAGGCCTTCTTCGCCGGCCTGGGCTCCGAAGCAGAAGGGGAAAGATGGAGCGGCGTCACGACCCAATACTGCGAAGGGGTCTCGGTCGGCGCCACGGAATGCCCGGCGAACGTGCCGCATGTGGGCTTTCCCAGCGGCGGTGTGCTCGACGGCGTATGGGAGGACACCAGCCAGGCAGCGCCAGCCGAAGCCACCGGCCATCAGATCGCCGAAGAGGCCGTGCGCGCGGCCGAGCACTTCGGCAACGAATCGGCCTCATCGAACCGCTATGTGCAGTACGACATCATCTCGCCGACCGGCACCAACCCGGACGGCTACAAGACGGGCGGGTTCTGCGCCTGGCACGACTACACGGGCGACACCACGCTCGACGGCGGCGGCGCTGCGGCGACCTCCTGGGGAGATCCTGTGGCCTTCACGAACATGCCCTACATCCCCGACGCGGGCGAATCCTGCGGGGCGGAAGTCGTCAACGCCGGCTCGGCGCTCGATGGCGTGACGATAGTGGGCGGCCACGAGTACGCCGAGACGCTCACCGACCAGTACCCGCTCGGCGGCTGGACGGACTCGGAAGGCTTCGAGGTCGCCGACAAGTGCGCCTGGATCCGCTCGGGACAGGGAGCGATGCAGGACATCGCGCTTGCCACGGGCAGCTTTCCTGTGCAGTCAATGTGGGCGAACGACTATGAAGGTGTGGGTGGCTGCGAGATCAGCCATCCGATCGTGACAGGCGGGGAAAACTACTCGCTCGTCTTCACCGGCGAAACGACCAGCACGTCGCCGGGAGCGCCGCTGGAAGTGACCGTCGCGGTCGAGAACGAAAGCGGCGAAGTGCAGAGCAGCGGCGAACGCTCGGCCGACTCGCTCGAGCTTTCCGTCGCCAGCGGCCCGCAGGCGACGTTCAGCTCTTGCGGCGCGAACCCGGTGAGCGCCTCCGAAGGCGTCGCCCACTTCACCTGTGCGCTGGCGGCTGCCGGCACCTACACGCTCAGCGCCAGCGACCTCTCCGAACCGGCGGTGAGCTTCCCCACGGACCCGCTGGAAGTGGAGGTCACCGGCCTGCCGATCGCAGCGTCCGGGTGGGAAGTGCACATGTTCGCCGACGGCTTCTACAACCTCCCACACCCCACCAATCAGTTCTACCTGGGGCCGATCGGCATCGTCTCCGACGCCTCGAACAACCTCTACATCGGCGACGCCCCCAATGGGCTGGTGTACAAGTTCGGCCCCGCTGGTGGCCTGGCGGGACCCGCAAGCGTCCTCTCGCTCTCGTCGATCGGCTACTGGCCGCTGGGGTTGTCCTTCGGCAAGGACGGCGCGCTCTACGCGGTGATGGACGGTGAAGACAAGGTCGTGCAGCTCAATCCCGCCACGGGCGAAGTGGTACGCGTGGTGGCAAACGTCGAAGAGCCGCTCGGCATCGCTACCGACCCGGTAAGCGGCGACCTGTTCGTGACCTCCGACGGCCTTTCGCCGGGCATCTGGCGGATCAGCAACCCCTCGTCAGCGACGCCCACGGCGAGCCTCTACGCCGGTGGCATGGACGCCCCGGACGGCATCTCCGCCGGTCCCGATGGCACCTTCTACGTTGAGGACGACGGCACCATCTACAGCGTCGCGGGAACCGCATCGGCCTCGCCAGGCACAGAGAGCGTGCTCGGCTATGTTTCCGGAGCCGACGGTGTCGGCGTGGGCGCGAACCCCTTTGATCCGGCAGCGCCCTCCTACGTCGTGGTCAACAGCAACTACGGGGAACTCGTGCAAGTGCCGCTGGGCGCCGGCGAAACCACAACGTCGCCGATCTTCACTGGCGGCACGCGCGGCGACTTCGTGACCGTCGCCCCCGACGGCTGCCTCTATGCCACCCAGAGCAACAGCGTGCTACGCGTCAGCGGCAGCGGCGAAGCCTGTCCCTTCGCGCCGATCACGCCCTTCCAACCCCCCGCTGTCGAGGCGCCTGCGGCGCCTGGCCTGGTGAGCGAGACGAGCGCCGACTTCAAGGCCCTGGTCGACCCCCAGGGGACGGCGACGACCTTCCACTTCCAGTACGGGACGACGACCCGATACGGCGAGGAAACTCCCGAAGCCGAAGCCGGATCGGCGAACGAAGCGATCACGATCTCCCAGGAAGTCTCTGGCCTCGCCCCTGCTACGACGTACCACTACCGAGTGGTCGCCCACAACGAGGCCGGCACGGTTTACGGACCCGACAGCTCGCTCTCGACCGCATCGCCACAGCCGGCCCCACCGCCACCGAAGGCCACGGAAGCGCCGACGATCAGCGGGCAGGCGCTGCCGGGCCACACCCTGCGCTGCTCTGAAGGCCACTGGGAAGGGACCAGCATCGTGAAGCTGAGTTGGCTGCGCGACGGATCGGCGACGGTCGGGCAGGGCTCCACCTACCAAGTCCAGAACTCCGACGCCGGACACAGCCTCACATGTGTCGCACACGCCGAAGGGCCGGGGGGCAGCGCAAGCGCCGACAGCGCAAGCGTGATTGTCCACGTCACGGCGCGAACCTTCCGCGTCACCCTGCATGCGGGCGGCGCGACGATCGCCCGCCTGCTGGCGCACGGCGTGGTGGTGAGCATCGGGGTGCCACAGAGCTGCAAGGTCTCCCTGCGCCTGATTGCTGTCCGCGTCGTCCATGGCCGCCCGGTCGTCAAGCTGCTGGCGGCGCAACTGGTTGGCTTCCGCACAGCCGGCCACACGCGCGTCCTGCTCAGGGTCGCTCGCAGCCGCCTGACGCGCCTGGGTCATGGCTACGTGCTGCGCATCACCGCGAGCGCGCTCAGCGGCAGCGAGCACAGCCAGCCTGCGTCGCTCACGCTCGGCAGGTGAGCCCCGCAGCGTGCGGCCTGCGCCGAGGAAAGCGCCGCCGACTACGCTACCCCCGTGCGGATCGTGACGGTGGTGGGCAACCGCCCGCAGTTCATCAAGGCGGCGGCGGTGTCGGCGCCGCTGCGCGCGCGCCACGAGGAGCTGCTGGTGCACACGGGCCAGCACTACGACGACAGCCTGTCGCGCGTGTTCTTCACAGAGCTTGGCTTGGCGCGCCCGGACCGCGAGCTGGCGCTGGGCGGCGGCTCGAACACGTCGCAGACGGCGCGCATGCTGGCGGCGCTGGAGCCGCTGCTGGCGCAGGAGCGCCCGGATGCGGTGCTGGTGTACGGCGACACCAACTCGACGCTCGCGGGCGCGCTGGCGGCGGCGCAGGCGGGCATCCCGGTGGTGCACGTGGAGGCGGGCATGCGCTCGTTCGACCGCGCGATGCCTGAGGAGCTCAACCGCGTGCTGACCGATCACATGGCGACGCTGCTGCTGTGCTCGTCGCGGACGGCGGTGGAGAACCTGCGCGCGGAGTCGCTGGCGGAGCGCGCGGTGGAGGTGGGCGACGTGATGGTGGACGTGGCGCTGCGCTGGCAGCCGGCGGCGCGCGCGAACGCCGCGGTGCCGGGCGCGTATGGACTGGCGCCGGGGTCCTATCTGCTGCTGACTGCGCACCGGGCGGGCAACGTCGATTATGAAGATCGTCTGCGTGCGTTGGTGGCGCTCATCGCGAGGCTGCCGGGACCGGTGCTGTTCCCCGTGCACCCGCGCACGCGCGCGCGACTGAAGGATGAGGGGCTACTCGACGAGCTGGAGGCGACCCCCGGTTTGACGCTGTGCGAGCCGCTGGGCTACGTGGAGTTCAGCGCGCTCTTGTGTCAGTCGCGGGCGGTGCTAACGGACTCGGGCGGCGTGCAGAAGGAGGCGTATTTGGCGGGCGTCCGCTGCGTGACGCTGCGCGCGAGCACCGAGTGGGTGGAGACGGTGGACACGGGCTGGAACACGCTGGTGGACCTGGACGCGGACGCGGCGCTCGCCGCGCTGGAACGCGAGCCGCCGGGCGAGCGGCCCGAACTCTACGGGGATGGTCACGCGGCGGAGCGCTGCGTGGAGACGATCGAGACGTTCTGGCGTGCCCCGGAACCGAACTCGTAGTGTGTATACTATGCGCATGGCACGAGTGAACGTGTACCTGCCCGACGAGCTCGCGCTGCAGGCGCGTGCCGCCGGATTGAACATCTCCAAAGTCACTCAGGCGGCCTTGTCGAGCACGCTCGCCGACAGCGAGACCAACCGCTGGCTCGACCGCCTCGACGACTCGCCCGCGGTGGAAGTTCCCCACAGCAGCGTGATCCAAGCGCTCGACGAAGCCCGCGCCGAACTCGGCGAGCCCGGTGAGCCAGCCTCCTCCTGAGGCGTTGGTGATCGATGCCTCAGCGTTGGTGGAGGCACTGCTCGGCACCAGATTGGGCGTAGAGGTCCGTACCCGGATGCGAGGGCACGTCCTGCATGCTCCGGCGCACCTCGATGCCGAGGTGCTCTCGGCGCTCGGACGCCTGCATCGTGCGCAAGAGATTCAACAATCCGTCGTCGCCGACGCGCTCGAGCAGCTCGCCGCCGCACCGATAACCCGCCATCCGCTTGCAGCCCTGATCACCGGCGCGTGGAAGCGACGCGCCAATCAGCGACTCGTCGACGCGCTCTATACCGAGCTCGCCGCCTTGCTCGATGTCACCGCCCTGCTGACAACAGACGCTCGGCTCGCGCGCTCCGAGAACCGCGCCCTGCTGGTCACCTGAGCATGCGCGAAACGCCGGCCAGTTCGACCCGCGCGTGGTCACCGCGCTCTGGCGATGCTGCAGGCTCATGATTCTGAGAACGCCGTCCCCTCGCTCGCACCGGTGGACGGGTGCCGCCCCACCACTATGCTCGCGGCCACGACAGCCGCCGCCACGAACGCGAGCGCCAGGAACGGGAAGTAGCTGTACGGCGACGGCTGCCCGGGCTTGCACAGCTCGACGAACGGCACCACCAGCGTGGCGGCGCCGAGCAGCGGGACGACGACGTGTCGGACGGGCGAGAACGACGCGCGGTGGCGACGCCACATGAACACGGGCAGCGCGAGCGTGGTGAGCAGGTACACGAACAGGATCACGATCGTGCCCATGGTCGAGCACTCCGCGTAGAGGCCCACGGGGTTGGTCGACCCGCTGTCGAGGCCTACGAGGTGAAGCGCCCACCACACGGCGACGATCCCGAGGCCCACGGCGGCCATCACGAGCAGCGCGTTGACGGGCGTCTCGGCCGGCTCGCGCACGCGGCCCAGCCACGCGGGCAACAGGCCCGAGCGGCCGCCGTCGAACAGCATGCGCGCCTGCGAGTTGGCGCCGGAGACGAGCGTCGCGAGCACGGACACGATCCCCGCGAGCCACGCCAGCACGGCCGCCCCGCCGAGGTGCTGGTCGGCGACGGTGAGGAACGGGATCGACGAGCGCCCCACGGAGGCGACGTCGTAGCGGAAGCCGGTGACGGTGGCGTAGGCGAAGAACACGAACAGCGCGGTGCCGATCGCGATCGAGATGTACAGCGCGCGCGGGATCGTGCGCCGCGGGTCGCGCGCCTCCTCGGCGAGCGCGGGGCCGTTCTCCCAGCCGATGAACATGTACAGCGCCAGCGGGAAGCCCGCGGACAGGCCGGCGAGGCCGCCGTTGAGGTGCGACCAGGAGAACGGGATGCTCGACAGGTGCGCGCTGCGGTCGACGAGCACGATCGCGCAGACGACCAGCATCACCGCCACCTGCGCGAGCACGGCGAGCCCCACGGCCGCGGTCGAGAGCTTGACGCCGCGCGCCGTCAGCCAGATCGCGCCGGCGGTCAGCGCGAGCGTGAGCGGCTCCCACGGAGGTTCCCAGGACGCGTAGTGGGCGAGCGTGAGGCTGACCATGCCGCCGGACATCGTGAACACGCCGGCGATCGCCACCGAGTAGCCGACGGCCACGAGCATCGCGGTGACGACGCCGGCGCGCGCGCCGAGCGACGTCTCGACGTAGGTGATGAAGCTTCCCGCGGACGGCTCCGCCCTGGTGAACTCGGCCATCGTGAACGCGAGCAGCACCACGGCAACGCCGGCCGCGAGGATCGTCAGCGGCGCCGCCACGCCGGCGGTCACCGCGATCACGCCGAAGGCGAAGTAGAAGTCGATCCCCGGCCCGATGTTCGCGACCGTGGACGCGGTCACGTCGAGCGTGCCCAGCTGGCCCGCCTTGAGTTGCTCCGCGCCCTGGCTCACCGCGCGGGCTTGCGCGCGCGGAACCGAAACGAGCCGCAGCCGCGCTCCACCAGCGGCTCGACCAGGCCGACTCCTTCCAAGCGGGCCGGCAGCACATCCGGCCCGACCGGCACGAGTGTGTCGCGGACGTGCAGCAGTCTGAACGCTCGGCCCGTGCCGAGGCTGTCGGTGCCCGCGAACACGCCGCCCGGGCGCAGCACTCTGGCCACCTCCTGAAGGAGCCGGTCCTGCAGCTGCGGCGAGGGCACATGGTGCAGCATCGTGAAACACACCACGCCCGAGAAGCGGCCGTCGGCAAACGGCATCGCGGTCGCATCCGCCTGCACCACCTCGACGCCGGGATCCAGCGTGCGCCGCAGCCGCTCGCAGTAGCTCGGCGAGAGCTCGAGCACCGTCAGCGAGCCCGCGCCGCGAGCCAGCACGCTGGTGGTGGCGCCGAACCCCGGGCCGATCTCGAGCACCGCCTCGCCGAGATCAATGCCCGCTAGCCCCCACGGCAGCAGCTCGCGCTCGACCCTGCGCTGCCACCGGCCGGAGGAGCAGATCAGAGCATGCGCGCGGTTCATGTTTGGTCGGCGGCTGCCAGTGCAGCGGCCGTGTCGGTGAACTCATGATCGGCCGAGATCCCGGCTACCGCGCGATCGATCTCCTCTGTCGTGCCTTCCTGCTCAAGGGCATCCCCCGAGGTCTCCGCGACTCGCGCAGAGACCTCGCAAGAAGCCCTGACTTGCTTTGCGTCGCCGTCAGCCATTCGGCCATGCCGCAGCGCGACGATCGAGTAGCAGCAGCGTCGCCGCGACTGCGGCGAGCAGATCGGCGCGAGCGGCTGCGCGGCGCATCGCGCGACTATATCCCGCCCACTCGCAGAGGATCTGTCGCTGGTCGGTACCCGAATCGCCGAGGAT
Source organism: Solirubrobacteraceae bacterium (assembly GCA_035483595.1). GTDB lineage: Bacteria > Actinomycetota > Thermoleophilia > Solirubrobacterales > Solirubrobacteraceae > Palsa-744. The sequence goes on along the minus strand of DATHPU010000019.1, from coordinate 250,499 downwards.
GTTGCCCGGGCTATCTCATCGAGCAACCCGCCGGTGGTCGAGGTTGCGAAGGCCTTGGCAGCTGAATACGAAGCCGCAAGGACGGCTGCGCTTGAAGAGCAGATTCTGCGCCCGCGTGGACTCAACCTTGGGATGTACTACACCAACCACAACTCGCTCAACGGGCAGATCATGGCGATGCTCGACAACCAGATGTCGCAGTTCAATCTTGGCGTCGAGTTGCTGTTGGCCGGTGTTGATCCGTCGGGAGCACATATCCACACGGTGCACAATCCCGGGAGCACAGAGCGCCTGCACGACACCATCGGCTACGCCGCCATCGGAAGCGGAACCATCCACGCCCTCCAGTCGATGATAGGGTTCCGACACAGTGCAGCGGCCGAGTACCATGAGACCGTCTTTCGGGTCTACGCATCGAAGCGCAGAGCCGAGGTGGCCCCCGGCGTTGGCCATGACACCGACATGGCGGTGATCGCCGCCGACGGGACACACTGGCTCACCAGCGAGGAGCTAGACCAACTGAGCACGATCTTCGAGGACTTTCAGTCGTCCACAGATGAGACACTGCGCCAAAAGCTGTCAGACTTTAGCTTGGGCGATGGAACGCCGATAGTCGCAGGAGCTAGGAATGGAGCACATGCCGCCAGTACGGACAACTGAGATCCGGCACTCCGATGGGTGGGTGCCAGGCATCGACCCGAACGTCGCGGTCGAAATGATGGTCGCGGAAGCTGAGTGCATGCGGGTTCAGGCCGAATTGGCGCGGGTCGGAAACGACTGCCAAGAACACGACTCTCCAATGCGCGACCTCTCGCCGCTTGGCCGATAGCTGCCGGCTACCCCGTAGCTCAGCGAACGTCAGCCCTACGACCTCCGACAGGCCGAGGCCTCGAAACGCCCGTAGGCGGTGCCGTGGCGCTCGTTAGACGGGGCGCGGCCGTGGTCCCCGGCGCGCTGCCGCCGCTCCAAACCGGACGATCAGAGCGGCGCCGACGGACACCAGAGAGCGCGTAGGCGAGGCGTAGCGCGCTTCAAGCGTCCAGCAGCTCGTCGAGCGTCAGCCCGCTGAGCACCGATGCGGGCTGCTCGGCGACCACGTCGGAGCCCGGGCGCGCATCCTCGTCGCGGCGCTTGAGCAGCAGCCATTGCGACTTGATCCCCGTGGGCTCTCCCGGCCGCGTGCGCTGCAGCGCGAAGCCGCCGCGCAGCTTCTCGCCGTGCAGCACGAACACCGCGTGCCCGCGCTCCAGCGCCTGCGGCCACGTGACGCGGCCGCCCTGCTCGTAGTGGCCGCGGTCCCACACGATCACGCCGCCGCCGTCGGTGCGCCCCTCGAAGGAGTTGTGCGCCAGTTCGTGGTCCTCCACCTGCACGGCCAGGCGCCTGGTCGCTGGGTCTAGCGACGGCCCCTTGGGCACCGCCCACGAGCGCATCGCGCCGTCGACCTGCAGGCGCAGGTCGAAGTGGCGGGTGGTGGCGACATGCTGCTGCACCACGAACACGCCCGCGCTCACGCCGCGGATGGCGAACTGCTCGTGGCCCTCGACCTTCACCTCCTCGATCGCAACGTCCTCGACGACGGCGCCGCGCGGACCCTCGCGCAGGAACGCCACGAGCGCCTCGACGGCGGCGAACGGGCCCTCCGCGTGCACGGCCACGCTGCCGTCCTCCGCGTTGCGCACCCAGCCCATCGCCCCCAGCTCGCGCGCGCGGCGGCGGGTGCTGTCGCGGAAGCCGACGCCCTGGACGGCGCCGGTCACGATCGCGCGGATCGCGCTGCAGCTGAGACGATCGTCGCCCACCGGCGCAATCTAGCCCCCCAGCTCCACCACCAGCGGCACCCCCGTGTCGAACCAGAACTCGTGCAGCTCCTGGATCTTCGCGCGCGTGGGCAGTCCGCGCAGGTGCAGGTCGCACTCGCCGTAGTCGAACAGGTTGACGGTGTCGCACATGACCGCGCGCGCCGACGCCAGCTCCTGGGGGTCGGCGAGCTCGCGCGCGACGCCCGCGAACGTGCCGCCGCGGATGCGCAGGCGGACGCGTGGGTCAGCGGCGATGTTGTGCACCCACCCGGCGCGCGAGGATGGGCGCCGGGTGGCGAGCGCGGGCGGGCGCAGCTGCACGAGGTACGCGCGATCGCCGCGGCGAATCACGCGCACGCACTTGCGCCGCGTCTTGCCCGTCTTGCGCCCCGTGGTCACGATCACGCCGTATCCGGCCGGCGGGCACAGCTGGAAGAACGGGAGCATCAGCGCGCTCACGATGCGCCCGTCCTTCGCCCCGCGGATCAGGCGGGAGTGCTTGGACGCGTGCTCAGCGGCAGCGTCGCGAACGTACTGCTGTTGATCGGTTGAGGTCTGCGCCATCTGCGATCCTCCTATAAAGATTGGACGTTGTTTAGTACAACGTCTTATACAGTGTATAAACAGATATGTCGAACGCGACCGGGGATACGCATCGAACGAGGCTGCTGCAGGCGGCGCGCACGCTGCTGCGCGAGCGCGAGTACGGCGACATCAGCGCGCGCGATCTCGTCGCCGCGTCCGACACCAACCTCGGTTCGATCGGCTACCACTTCGGCTCCAAGGAAGCGCTGCTCAACGAGGCCATCGGGCTCGCGCTCGAGGAGTGGGCGGACGCCGTCGGCAACGCGATCCGCGGCGACGTCAAGGGGGGCCTGTCGGCGCTGATGGCGAGCTCGATGCGCACGATGCTCGACGAGCAAGAGTCGATGCGCCCGTACTACCTCGCGTTCATCGAGGCGCTCGCGCGCAGCGCCCGCTCACCACAGCTGCGCGAGCAGCTCGCCGCGCACTACCGCCGCCAGCGCGACCGCGTCGCCGGCTGGATCCTCGACGCGCTCGGCGAGGATGCGCTCGAGCGCGACGACGCGCGTCACCTGGCCTCGCTGCTGCTCGCCACCGCTGACGGCATGCTGATCCAGTCGTTCGTCGACCCCGACGACGCGCCCGGCAGCCAGGAGCTGGCGCGGGCTACCGGCAAGGCGTTCGCCGCAGCGCCGCGCGCGACGCAGTGAGCTCGCGCCAGGGCGTTGAAGCGTTTGACGAGGTCGAGACGGCTGCGCGCCATCACGGGCCGAGCAGCGCCGCGGGTACGACGGCGATGCCGTCCGGACGGCGGTACGCGTACGGCCCGGTCGTGACCACGACCGCGTCCAGCAGATCGCTACCGATCTGCCGAGCCAGCCAGCGAAGGTGGCGGACGTCGCGATCGTCGGGCACGGCCCCCAGCTTTGCCTCGATTGCGAGGACACGGCCGTCGCGGCGCTCCACGATCAGATCCACCTCGTGGTTGCCGTTTCGCGTCCTCAGGTGGCTGACCCTTGCGCGCGCCGCCTGCGCGTAGACCTTGACCGACAGCGTCACCAGCGACTCGAACAGCGCGCCCAGAAGCGGGCCGTCGCGCAACGCCGGCGGACCCACCGGCTCGGCCGAAAGCAGGGCGCCAGCGCCAGCGCCGAGCAGCGCGGCGGCGAGGGCGGGGTCTGCGAGATGGTGCTTCGGGGGCATCGCAAGCCGCGCGATGCGGTTGCGGGTCGGCGCCCAAGCGGGCAGCTCATCGACGATGAACAGCCGCTGCAGGACATCCCGGTACGGCTGGGTCGTGGTCTTCGCGGGCTTTTGCCCGTCACCCCCCGTGGCAGCGTCGCGGATCGTCTCGAACGAGGCCGTCGAGGCCGTCGCTGCAGCGTAAGCGCTCATCCATCGCAGAAGCGTCGCCGGACGGCGAATCGCGCGGCCCAGCTCTTCGAAGTCACGCTCGACGACGCGCTGGATGTAGCTATCGAGGAAGTCCTCCCATGCGGCTTGCGACAGGCCGCGGGCGGCGGGAAACCCTGAGCCGACGATCTCGCGCGCATAGTCTTCGAGCCCGACGCCTGTCCGACCGTCGATCGTTGCACGCTCGCCGCCCAGCAGCCCAAAAAGGCTCACCGTGGGCGTGTCAACGCCTCGCTCGGACAGCGTCAAAGGGCGCATCCGCAACGTGAGGATGCGGCCCGCTCCCGTGTGTGCCCCGTGCTCGCTCGCAGAACCGGCGAGCAGGTAGCTGCCGGGCGGCGCTCCGTCATCGACCGCGCGGCGGACAGCGTCCCATACAGCCGGAACGCGCTGCCACTCGTCGATCAGGATCGGTGGCTCGCCAGCAAGCACGAGCTGTGGGTTGGCCGCCACCACCTCCCCGGCGGGACCGTCTAGGCGATAGTCCGTCGTCGCTCGACGCTGCGCCGTCTCGGTCTTGCCCACCGCCTTCGGGCCCTCGATCGAGACCGCGGCAAACTCAGCCGACTTCTCGTCGAGCTCATCGTCCAGCACGCGATGCAGGTATGGCCGCCCGCCCGCCCGCTCGCGTGGTGCAGGCACCGTGCTCATCGTGCATACGATACCATTCGCAGGCATCCTACGCTACCGTTAGCACATGGATTACGCTACTGCTAGCCCCCGCCGCGCGAAACGCGACACTATGAGCGGATGAGCGCGCCCACGACGGCCAGCCGATGAGCAACGAGCTCGAGCCCGTGCGCGTAGGCGTGGTCGGCCTCGGCTACTGGGGCCCCAACCTCGCGCGCAACTTCGCGTCGCTCCCCGGCTGCGAGCTCGCGTGGCTGTGCGACGGCGACCAGCTGGCGCGCGCCAAGCTGGAGCGCGCGTTCCCCGCGGCGCGCTCCACCGCCGGGCTCGCCGATCTGCTCGCCGACGACGAGCTCGACGCGGTCGTGCTGGCCACGCCCGTGCCCACGCACGCCGAGCTCGCGATCGCGGTCGCCGACGCCGGCAAGCACTGCTTCGTCGAGAAGCCGCTCGCCACCACCGGCGCCGACGCCGAGCGCGCCGTCGCCGCGGCGGAGCGCGCGGGCACGCTGCTGATGGTCGGTCACCTGCTCGAGTACCACCCAGCGGTCGCGCGGCTCAAGCAACTAGTCGACTCGGACGAGCTCGGCGACCTGTTCTACATCTACGGCAACCGCCTCAACCTCGGCAAGCTGCGCGCCGACGAGAACGCGCTGTGGAGCCTCGGCGCGCACGACGTGTCGGTGGCGCTGCACCTGATCGGCGAAGAGCCCGACGAGTGCATCGCGCACGGCGCAAGCTACGTGCGCGAGGGCGTGCAGGACGTCGTGTTCTGCTACCTGCGCTTCCCCTCCGGCGTCGTCGCGCACCTGCACCTGTCATGGCTCGACCCCCACAAGGAGCGGCGCATCACCGTCGTCGGCGCGCGCCGCATGGCCACGTTCGACGACATGCTCATCGAGGGCAAGCTCACCATCTACGACAAGGGCTTCGACGAGGACACGCGCTCATGGGGCGAGTACATCGCGCGCTCCGGCGACACGTTCTCGCCACGCATACCCAACGTCGAGCCGCTGCGCATCGAGTGCGAGCACTTCGTCGAGTGCGTGCGCACCGGCGCCACGCCGCGCTCCGACGGACACAGCGGGCTGCGCGTGGTGCGGGTGCTGGAGGCGCTGCAGCGGTCGCTGGAGCGGGTGGCGGCGTAGGGCCGTCAGCCCGGCCACTATATCTAAACGTATATAGTGAATCTGAGATGGAAGTCACTGAGCTTGTACGCGACGCCCGCCGAGCCGCAGGTCTCACTCAGCTCGAGCTCGCCGACCGTGCCGGCACCGCACAACCAGCGATCGCGGCGTACGAGTCGGGGGCGCGCACTCCCAACCTCGCGACGCTCGAGCGACTCCTCGGGGCATGCGAACACGACGTCGAGCTGATCGCGCATCCCCGAGTACGCCGCGGCTCCGCCTCGCTCGCCGAGCTGGCACAGACGATCGAGGATGATCTCCAGCAGCGCGATGAGCGCGACGCACTGCGGCTTCTGTTCGGGTTCGCTGACGACTTCCGCGGCTCCTCACGCCCCGGGCGAATCGCGCTGCTCCGAGATGAGCCGCCGCCGACTGGCGACGCCCGCTTCGACGCCGCGCTGGCGGGGGTCGCAGAGCTTTTCGCGGCGGAGGCAGAGATCCCGGCCCCCGATTGGGTCGACGCACCCACGCGCTTCGTCGAGCCGTGGTGGTTCGTCGCAAGCCGGCCAGAGTTCGACGCATATACGCTCGCACACACACCTGCGCTGCTGGCGCGGCACGGCGTGTTCATGGCGCGGGAGGTCTTCAGCCGTGTCTGAGCAGCAGTTCACCCGAGCAAAGATCCTGCGTGCACTCGAAGCGCTCGGCGAAGAGCTGACGCGCGAGGGAGTGCGCGGCCAGATCTTCGTTGTGGGCGGCGCCGCGATGGCTCTCGCGTATTCGGAGCGGCGGGTCACGAAGGACATCGACGCCGTGTTCGAGCCCAAGAGCACTATCTACACGGCCGCGGGGAAGGTGGCCGAGGACCTCGGGCTGCCAGAGGACTGGCTCAACGATGCCGTCAAGAGCTTCATGCCCGGTACTGACAAGCACCCGCGTCCGGTGCTGGCTGTCCATGGCATCGAGGTCACGACCGCGTCGCCCCGATATCTCCTCGCGATGAAGCTCATGGCGATGCGCTTCGGCGAGGACGACGAGGACATCGAACTCCTTCTGCGGGAGTGCGGCATCAAGAGCGCCGCGGAGGGCCTCGATCTCCTCAAGCAGTTGTATCCGCGCCACGAGCCTCCACCGAAGACCAGGTTCTTCCTCGAAGAGCTGCTTGGCTCTGCCCCAAATTCATGACCGCCTAGATCCCATACTCACGGGGCCATGCGCCGAAATAGGCGCATCATGCGCCGGCAATGGTGCATAATGCCGCCATGCCCCGCCAGCGCAGCAGCGACCTGTTCCCCACCGACCAGCCGATCCCCGCCAGCCAGATGATCGGTCGCGCGGCGGACGTGCGCGAGATCGAGGCGACGCTCGCGGGCGGCTCCAGCGTGGTGCTCGCGGGGGCGCGGCGCACGGGCAAGACGAGCGTGTGCGACGCGGCGCTCGGCCGGCTCGAGCAGCGCGGCTCCTACACCGTCGCCGTGGACCTGTTCCGGATCGCCACCGCGTCCGAGCTCGCCGAGTCGCTCGTCGCCGCCGCCATCTCCAACCGATCGGCGCTGCGGCGCGCGCTCCACCAGACGCGCCGCGCGGGCCGGTTCGTGGCCGACGCGCTGCAGACCTCCGCCGTGGTCAAGTCCAAGGCGCAGCTCGGCGAGGAGCTCGAGATCGCGTTCACGCCGGGGCTCGCCGCGCGCGACCCCGACGGCTACCTCGACTACGCGCTCGCGCTGCCCGGCCGCATCGCCGAGGCGGACGGCAAGCAGATGGTCGTCTTCATCGACGAGTTCCAGGAGGTCGCAAGCCCCCAGCGGCCCTACGGCGACGCCGACCGCCTGACCAAGCGCATGCGCGCCATCTTCCAGCGCTCGAGCGGCGTCAGCTACCTGTTCGCCGGCAGCATCGAGCACCTCATGCGCGACCTGTTCACGCCGTCGCATCGCGCGCTGCACCAGTTCGGCGGCTTCCACGACCTACGCCCCATCGACCGCGACGCTTGGATCGAGGGGCTCCGCGAGCGCTTCGCCGCCGACGACTGCCCGATCGAGGACGTCGCGCTGTCGCGCATCGTCGAGTACGGCGAGCTGCACCCGCGCACCACCATGCTGATCGCCCAGAAGGCGCACCTCACCACCGTCGAACTGGACGTCCGCCAGGTCGACCTCGAGATCGTCGAGCAGGGCCTCATCGGCGCGCTGCGAGCTGACCGCGTCAGCCACGAGCAGACCGTCGAGCGCATCCGCAGGCTGCACAAGCTCGGCCTCGTCGTCGCGGAGCGCGTCGCGCGCGAGCAGGCGCCCTACACCGGCCTGTCGCGCGGCGCCGTGCGACGCACGCTCGAAGCGCTTCGCGACGCCGCCATCATCGAAAGCTGGGGGCGGGGCGACTGGCGGTTCTCCAACCCGCTGTTGCGGCGGTATCTCGCCGGCTTGTCGCGGTTTGACTGATGCGCCGGATCTGGCGCATCATGCGCCAATATTGATGCATACCCAGCCCTACACAGGCGAGCCGAGGGCACTCGTACAAGCTGCGGCGACACGTTCGAGCACTCGTGCGCTGTTACGCTTACGCGTATGCGAACGCTGGTCTTGGACCCTCCCACAGCCGGACTCGGCGACGTGCTCAAGAGTCGGCGTCGATCCGGGCTGGATCGCCTGGATGAGATCTGGGAAGGTGTCTATCACATGGTTCCCGCCCCCTCCGGACCGCACGCCGCGATCGAATCGCAGCTGCACCGGCTGCTCGGCCCCCTCGCAACGGCCGTCCGCCTGACCATGATCGGCCAGAGCAATCTCGGCGAGTCAGAACACGACTTCCGGGTGCCGGACGGCGCTCTGCACCGCAGCCCTCCCGCGGGGGTATGGCATCCCACCGCCGCGCTCGTGATCGAGATCGTCTCGCCGGGCGATGAGAGCTGGGAGAAGCTTCCCTTCTACGCCGCCCACGATGTCGACGAGGTGCTGATCGTCGACCCGCAGGAGCGCTCGGTCAGCTGGCTGGCGCTCGAGGACCGCGAGTACCGTCCGGTAGAGCACAGTCGGCTCCTCTCTCTCGGAGCACAGGGACTCGCTGAGCAGCTGGACTGGCCCGCGATCCAGCCCGCCTGAGATTCCCGATCGAGCACGTCGCAGGACAGCTTGGGATGGCTCTCTCGGGCAAGCCGAAAGCTGCCGCCGGGCGTCCAACGGGCCCCTGGGCCAAGCGAAGTGTAGTCGACTAGTGTTTACCGCGCTACACTTCGCACTATGAGCGCGAGACGCTTCGTCGGGCGCGAGGTCGAGCTGGCCACGCTGGCGGACCATCTCGATCATGTGCGCAAGAGCGGCTCGGGGCGGATGCTGGCCATACGCGGAAGGCGCCAGATCGGCAAGTCGCGCCTGGTCGAGGAGTTCACGGCGCGCAGCAACGTCGAGGCGGTGTTCTACACCGCCTCACGCCAGAGCACCGCCGGGGAGCTGCGCAGCTTTGGCGAGCAGATCGCCGCATCTTCGGCCGCCGGGGCAGCCATCGCCGCGGCGGGGCCGATCGGCTCCTGGGAGGCTGCGCTGACGATCGCGGCGAGTGACGCTTCGGCTGCGCAGCCGATCGTGCTCGTGATCGACGAGCTGCCGTTTCTGATCGAAAGCGAGCCCGCGATCGAGGCGATCATCCAGAAGCAGTGGGACCGCAGGCTGGAGGCACAGCCTGTGCTGCTGCTGCTGATCGGCTCGGACGTGTCGATGATGGCCGCCCTGAACGACTACGGCCGGCCGCTTTACGGACGCTTGACCGAGATGACGGTAGGGCCGCTCTCGCCCGCGGCGATCGGCGACATGCTCGACCTTTCCCCCACCGCCACGCTCGACGCCTACCTGGCGATCGGCGGCTTCCCGCGACTTGCGCAGATCTGGCACCGTGGAGAGGATCTCTGGAGGTTCCTGCACCGCGAGCTCCAGAACCCCGAGTCGCCGCTGATCGTGCTCGGCGAACGCTCGCTGAGCGCCGAGTTCCCGGCAGAGCTGAAGGCACGGGACGCACTCGAGGCGATCGGCGCCGGCGAGCGCGTGTTCACGTCGATCCTGCGGCGCGCAAACATGTCCAACAAGACACTGGAGATGACGCTTGCGACACTGATCGCAAAGCGCGTGATCGACAAGGCGCTAGCGTACTCCGCCCAGCCACGCCCCAAGCTGTCGCGCTACCACGTTGCCGATCCCTACCTGCGCTTCTGGCTGCGCTTCATCCGTGCCGGCATCCCGGCGCTCGAGCGCGGCCGCGGCGACGTCGTCTACAAACACATCCGCGATTCCTGGACGTCGTTCGCGGGCCGCGCGATCGAGCCACTCGTGCGTAGCGCAGTCCAGACCCTGCTCCCCGACGAGCGTTTGGGCGGCGCCGAGTTCGTAGGCTCGTTCTGGAACCGCGACGGCAGCGTGGAGGTCGACCTCGTCGGCGGTCGCGACCACGCGACGAGCCCGCAGATCGACTTTGTCGGCTCGATCAAGTGGCGCCAGGCGGGCGAGTTCGATCGCGGCGATCTGAGCACGCTGATCCAGCACCGCGCGCTCGTGCCCGGCGCGACCGACGACACGCTCCTCGTCGGCGTCTCCCGCAGCGGATTCAGCGTTGACGGTCTCGACGTGCGCCTGAGCCCTGAGGACATCCTTGGGGCGTTCGGCGCACGGCCGTAGGCGGCGCTGACGCGCCCGCCCTCTGACCTTCAAAAGGATCTCAAAACAGATTTACAGTAGAGCAAGATCGTGCGGAACCGCATTTGTCCAACGGCCCGTTGGACCGGAGCGGGGCAACACGCTCTACGCAATCCGGCCGAGGATGATCAGTGGCGTCGTCGCCGAGTTTTCCATTTCCGACTCGGCAATAGCCGCATATTTCAGTTCGGAGTAGTTGTGGTAGGCGAGCACCTTCGGGAGTGCGCCGCCCGAGGTCGGAATGAAGTTCGCGGGCAGCTGCATCCAGGCCGCGTGGCTCGCGCTGGGCGCCTGCCCGTACTTCTGACTCGGGCTGCTGCTCATCACCGCGAACATGAACTCTTCGCCGCTCACCACCGCCAGTTCGGGGCTTCCCACGACCTGCGGTTTGTTTTCACCCGCAGACGCCACAGACCCCGATTCCCACAACGGTGTGTATTTGCCCGTCGTCGTCTGCCCAGTGTCGAACACCGCCACGTTGTGGTTCCCGTTCACGAAGCCGTTGAACACCGTCAGATCGTGAAGTGTCCCGGAGCGCGGTGCCACCACCCTCCCGAAGATCGCCCGGAATGCCGTGCCGATGATCGATTCCGAGCTCGGGATCAGCGATCCCGCGTAGATGGGCCGCATGATCCGCAGGTAGCTGTCGATCGCCTCCGCTTCGGAGCCGCCAGGGCCGAGGATCGACGCGTACCAGTGTTCGCCATCCGCGGTGACGAGCTCAACGACGTCGACGGCGCCGTTGGCTGTCTGCAGCGTAGGCGCGATACCGCCGCCAGCCGCCCAGCTGACGGTCTGCGCTTTGCCACCGAGGTTGTTGCCCGGTTCGGTCCAGTTGACGAGCCCCTTCGCTCCTTCTTTGGGTTGCGTGAGGATCAACGCGATGCGTCTGGCGCGTCCCGGGTAGACGTTGGCGAGCTTCAGCGCGTTCGACCCGCTTGCAAGCGTCGCCGTGAAGTAGTCACCGCCCTGAACCGCGACTTCCAGCTTGGCTTCTTTCACCGTGACGAAGCCGCGCGACCAGGTCGAGCCGCCGACCACGTTGAGCCCCTCGCCGTGCTGGTTTTCCCCAAGGTTTTCGTCGATGCTGATCAGCCCGGAATGAGTGAACTGCACGCTCGGGACCGTGATGTTGCCAGCCGCGAACGAGACACTGCCCTTGAGGAAGGCGATGACGCCGGTCGTGTGGGATTCCGCGGAGGAGCCCTTTTCAATGGTCTTGTGGCCCAGGCCGCTTTCGCCGTCGACCTCGAACTGGAACGTGACGTGCGCATCGTAGATGCGCACGTTGCTGTTGTCCGCGCCGAGCTTCCAAACCACCCCGGTGTTACCTTCGCCGGTAAAGAAGTTGCCGCCGAACTTGAGCTGCGCGCCAACCAGCGAGATGCCGTTCTGCATCACGATCCCATGCTGACCCGGCTGTGCGGAGAGCGATATTTCAATGTTGGAGTAGTCGAATGAGCCGGTGGCTGTGCCGCTGTTGGCGAACTTGACGCAGATCGCGTTGTTCACCGAATGGCAGTTGGAGATCCTGGTCCGCTCACACCACCCGATTTCGGATTCGAACAGCCATCCGACGTTTTCCGCCCCCGTGCCGTTGCGGACGATGATGCCGTCCAGCCCCGTGGCGTAGATGTCGCCCAAATGCACCCCCACCGCTTTGGACCCCGCTTTGCTCAGGTCGATTACAAAGCCGCCCGACTTGCCCGGCATGTTGTTGGCGAACTCAACCGGGCCCCCTTCGGTTGGGAAGCTCGGGTTGTGGATGCGCAGGCACGTGCCGGTGCCCACCATGTAAAAGACAGCCATCCCGCCAATCGTCCTGATGCCCTTGCCGGGGGTGATCGTCGGCAGTTCAGTGACGTAGTAGTCGCCCGCGCGAACAATGAGCGCACCTTCGGCCGGCGCTGCAGCGATCAGCGCCGCGGTATCGGTCGCGCCGGTTTCATCTCCCGAGGGAGCCGGGCCGCTGCCGTCGACAACCCACGTGGGCAGCTGGGCCGCCGACAGCTGGCCCCCGCCGTCGAGGCTCGCCACGCCTTTGGGCGAACCCACCTCAGACGCTGGGACCGCTTCGACATTCGAGGCGCTGAGGACCACCGCACCGGTCATCCCGTTCACGCTGCTCACTTCGGTCATGTTCTCGCCTCGCCTGTTGTCTTTCCGACCCGAAGCGGACGGGTCCCAACTGATTCCGATTAATGAGATAATACATGCAGCCGGCGGAATGTGGCCAACCGTGCCGCGAGACTTCTGTCGGTCACCGGATCGGGAGGCGCTGCTCGACGAAGCCAGGGGGACTTCGAGCGGCGCACGCGATGGCGGGCTCATCGGGGCGGAGCGATCGGCGCCCGAGACGCCGCGGAAGAATCGAACCCGTGGGTCGTTGTTAGGGCAATGCCAAGAACCGAGAGCACCCCAATCCCAGTCCGTCGCAGATCGTTGCTGCTTGCAGCCGCGGCGAGCATTCTGCTTCTGACCGTCGGCGTCGCCACGGCCGCTGCAACGTCCAGCATCGAAGGGATCTGGTCGTTCAACGGCGGCGAGATCGCGATCGAACCGGAAGGCAGCGGCAAGTTCGTGGGCATCGTGGTCCAGCCGACCAAGTTCGCCGTCTGCACGCATCCCGTGGCGCAGCGCATCTGGAAAGAAATGGCGCCGCAGGCAGACGGGTCCTACTGGGGCTTTCACCAGTGGTACAAAAGCAACGAAGGCGAAGGGTGCATCGAAAACCCGGTGCTCGGCCCCGCGGCGTGGCGGGTTGTGGAAGGAACGAGCGGTACGCGCTCCCTGCGGGTCTGCCTGAGCTACCCGGGGACCTCACAGCCGTCGATTCCCTCGGGCAGCGCCGGCATTGGAGCCACGTTCGGCTGCGAGAGCTCGGCGATGACCGCTCCGCTGGCAGGATCGGCCGTGGGAAGCTTCAAAGAAGCCGTGTCGCTGCCCAGCAGCAAGAGGTGCGTGAGCGCGAGAAAGTTCGCGATCCACATCCGAGAAGCCAAGTACGACCCCTTCAAGAGCCTGGTCGTGACCCTCAGGGGACGCCGTCTGCATGTCCTCCACCGCGGCGACGTCTACATCGCGACCGTCAATCTCAAGGGGTTGCCCCCCGGCGCTTTCACCGTCAAGGTCAGGGCAACGACCGTTCGAGGCAACCACCTCTCCGGCAGCCGCACCTACCACACCTGCGCGAAGAAACCGATCACGACCAAGCCCAAACGACTGACCTGAGGCGGCGGGCGGGCGGCGCTTCGTGTTGATCCTGCAGACCGCAGCCGTCCATGGCGCGCGCCGCCGCCGCCTGAGCCAGACGGCCAGGGCGCGACTCGCTGTCGAGATCCTCGCCGCCTACACGCAGTCACGGCGAGCCCTGCGCCGGGCGCCGATCGCCGCGGTCGTCGCCGGCCTGCGCACACAGTCGCCGCCGGCCGCACCCCCCAGCACTGACTCGCTGGGCGAGGCTCGGCATCTCGGGCGCGCGGTTGCCCGCCTGCTCAGCTACCTGCCCGGCGATACTCGCTGCCTCGCGCGGTCGCTCGTGCTGACACGCCTGCTCGCGAGACGAGGGATCGAGGCCAAGCTCGTCATCGGGGCGCGAACCGCGCCCGAGTTCCTGGCACACGCCTGGGTCGAGCACGACGGCCAGGCCGTGCTGGACCCCGGGGACGAGTCGTTCGGGCGACTGGTCGAGCTCTGACCGGGGACACGATGGTCCGCTCGCCGGACACGGGAGCGGACGACGGATCGAGGCGGAGCGTCGCCGCGTTCGGGCTGAGTCTCGTCTTCGACTGCACGCCGCCGGGCGCGTGGAGCGCAGCGCCCCAGCGCGAGCCCCGGCTGGAGATCCGGCGCTCCACCCCAGAGGCCATCGCGGGCTGCTGGTCGGGGACAGAGGCCATCGGCTGGGAGGGTGTGATCGACGGCGCCGCGTTCGTCGTCGAGAGAGGTCTCGCCGGCGACCATCGCTTCGTGCACGGCGCACCACCCGGCGACGGTGGCAGCCACGGTGCGGCGACACGCGCTGTACACCACCTCTGCACCGATGCGAGCACGCTGCGATGCGCCCCCGCGAACCCGAGCGACCTGTCCTGGTGGCGAGTGGTGCTCGACTCGGTGCTGTTCACCGTCGCGCTGCTCCGCGGCTACGAGGCGCTGCACGCCGGCGCGATCGCCACGCCGGACGGCGTCGTCGCGATCACCGCGGCTTCCGGCGGCGGCAAGAGCACGCTGCTGGCGGAGCTGCTGGGGCGGGGCCTCAAGCTGGTGGCGGACGACGTGCTCGTGCTGCAGCCACGCGGTAGCCGCGCCCCGCTCGCCCACCCAGCGCCCCCGCTGATGACCGTCCCGGTGACGAGCATGCCGCTGCCGGCCAGCGCGGAGGCTTCTCCGGCGATCTCCTCTATCGGCGACGAGCGCTGGATCGCCGTCCCGGCGCACCAGGAGGCAATGCCGCTGCGCGCGCTGGTGGTGCTCGACCGGCGGTCCGCCTCCAGAGCAGCCGGCGGGCCCGCATCGCTGAAGAGGATCGAGAGCCCCCTCGCTCCGCTGCTCGGCGCGCTCATGAGCTTCCCCCGCACCCCGGAGCGCCAGCGAACGCGCTTCGAGCTGGCGAGCACGCTTACCGCAACGACAGGCCTGTGGCGCCTCACGGCCGACTCTCATACCTCGCCCGACGCCCTGGCGGAGGCGCTGTTGAGCGCGCGGCTGTGAAAGTACGGCCGACCGAAAACGGTTGTATAAGGGCGCGACCCTGCCCTTGAACGACGCTGCCCCGTGATCGTTGCCGGCATCGGGACTACGGCGCCACACCAGCCATGAGCCCTTCCTCCATGCCAGCGCCCCCGCTCGCCCCGACCTCCGCGGCGACCGGAAGCCCGGTCCTCGAGCTGGACGACCTCTACCACCGCTGGAAAGGGCCCAAGCCGCCTGTCCTCGACGAAGTCAGCCTGACGCTGCGCGCCGGCGAGGTGACCTGGATCGGCGGGCGCAACGGCACCGGCAAGACGACGCTGCTGCGGCTGGCCGCGGGCATCCTGCTCGCACAGCGGGGCAGCGTGCGCATCGGCGAGCTGACCCCCAGCTCGAAGCGTGGCCTGTACCGGCGTCAGATCGGCTTCCTCTCCGCAGGCGATCGTGGCCTGCAGGCTCGCATGCGCGTCTCCCAACAGCTCGACTACTGGGGCAGGCTGGCCTACGTCCCGCGTGAGCGGCGCGGCGCGGTGGTCGCCGACACCCTGCAGCGATTTGGCCTCGAGGAGCTGGCCGCCCGGCGGGTGGATCGCATGTCGATGGGTCAGCGTCAGCGAATCAGGCTCGCGATGGCGTTCCTGCATGAACCGCGGGTGCTGCTGCTCGACGAGCCGCGCAACTCGCTCGACGACGATGGCTATGAGCTGCTGAGCGCGCAGATCGAGCTGGCGACCGCGCGCGGCGCCACCGTGCTCTGGTGCTCTCCGCGTGGCGAGGACCGCGTGATCGAGTACGACACCGGCTACACGCTCAACGAGGGGCGTCTGGAGCGCGTCGAATGACGGCGTGGTGGGATGCGATGTGGGGGATCATCCGGCGCGACGCGATCCTGTTCGTCAGCTACCGCAGCCAGCTGGTCGCGCAGTTCCTCGGCCCGCTGTTCTCGATCACGCTCTTCTACTACATCAGCCATGTGCTCACCGCCAGGAGCATCCACTCGCCCGGCGGTTACTTCGGCTTCGTGATCGTGGGCCTCGTGATCGTCCAGATCCTGACCATCTCGATGGGCGTGATGCCCGTGACCGTCCGCCAGGAACTGGTGTCGGGAACCATCGAGCGCTTTCTCGTGAGCGCCCATGGGCCGATCAACGGCATCCTCGGCACGATGCTGTTCCCGCTCCTCAACGCGCTGTTCAGCGGCATGCTGATGCTCACGCTCGCCACCGTCATCTTCGGGCTGCCGCTGGCGGGCACCGCGGTGCTCGCGATCCCCGTGGCCCTGCTTGGCACGCTTGCCTTCATGCCGTTCGCGTTCTTCCTGGTGGCGCTGGTGATGGCGTTCAAGCAGGCATCCTCCGCCACCCAGTTCATCGTCGCGGGCGTCGCGATCGTGGGCGGGCTGTACTTCCCGATCACGGTGCTCCCCGGCTGGATTCGGTGGATGTCCGACGTGCAGCCGTTCACACCGGCCACCGACCTGCTGCGGCACCTGCTGGTCAACACGCCCATGGCCCATCCCGCGGCAGTGGAGCTGCTCAAGCTCGTCGGCTTCGTCGCCGTGCTGCTGCCGGCCGGCATGCTGCTGCTGCGCGCGTCCATTCGCTACGGTCAGCGCAGCGGAACGATTGCCGAGTATTGACATGCCAGACAAGCGAGCCGACATATCGACGTTGCCCGCGCTCTCCGACCGGGAGCTGCTCGCTGCGCGCGTGCGCCTGCCCCAGCACGTCGTCCACCGCAGCTTCGTCTCGGAGACCGTCGTGCTGAATCTCAGGACGGGGAAGTACCACGGCCTGAACCCGACGGCGGGCAGGATGCTCGACGCCCTCGAGGCCGCGTCCACGATCGCGGACGCCGTGGCGGTGCTGACCGGCGAGTACGGGCTCGAGCGCGAGCAGATCGAGAGCGACCTGCTGACCCTCACCCGCGGACTGCTCGAGCGTGGGCTGATCGTGACCGCTGACAATGGCGCCGGCTGACGATCGGTCGAGGACCGGCCGCGAGCAGGAGCACCGGACCGCGTTCGGCCTCGCGCTGTCGATCGACCCGCGAATCTCGATCCCCGGCATCGCGCATCGCCACAACTCGACCTCGACGAGGGAGCCATCGGTCATCCGGCTGAGCAGCGGACGCGAGCTCGAGCGCCGCTGGGACCGTCTCGCAACGCCTCCCGCACGGACCCGCGAGCTTCGCCTCGACGGCGACCTCGTGCTGACGGTCGACTTCGCCGAGCCCGCCGGCTACCTGCTTTGGGCCAAGGAGTTCGCGCGCGTGCTGATCTCGCCCGACGGCATGGAGCTGCTGTGCGACCCGGATCCCGCGAACGACGACTGGGCGAGCATCCTCTCCGCGCAGGCGCTGCCGCTCGCAGCCACGATCCGCGGGCTGGAGGTCATGCACGCCTCGGGCGTCGTCCTGGGCGGCCGTGCGCTGCTGTTCACGGGCCCGCCCGGCGCCGGCAAGAGCTCGCTGGCCGCGGCGTTCGTCCGAGCCGGCGCCCAGCTGTTGAGCGACGACGCCGTTGCGCTGCAGTTGCGCGAGGGCGCGCTCACAGCGCACGTGGGGTCTGCGGTGCTGCAGCTGCGCGGCACGGAGGACGAGCGGCTTTCCGAGGAGGCGCGCACGGCCCTTGGGCGGCAGGTGCGCTCGCCCTGGGGCAAGCAGCGCTACGAAAGCGCGCACGCGCCCGACTCGGCGCCGCTGGCCGGCCTGTTCCTGCTCGCACGCTCAGCCGACGGGCCGGCGCTGGAACAGCTGCCGGCCGTGAACCCGTTCGAGCTGATCGGGAGCACGTTCAACCTCTCCGTGCGCACACCCGCCCGCCTGCAACGCCAGCTCGACGTGGTGTCCGCGATTGCGGCCGGCGGCCTTGCGCACCGACTCCGCGTGCAGCCCCACGTCGACGCCACGCAGCTGGCAGCGACCGTCCGGGAGCGCTTTGCGTCCGATCGAGTCGACGCCGTTGCGCTCGCGGTCGATCCGGACATCCAGCATGCCCTGGAGCTCTGAGCAGCGCGGTGCTCCTCGGCGCCTGGGGCGTACGAGCCGGCGAACTGCTCGAGCGAGCAGCTGAGCAGGACGCTACGACGATCCATCGGGTGGACGCGCTCGCCATGCCCGGCCCTCCCGATCTGACCAGGGGCACGTGGCAGTGCTGGCTGTTCGGCGCGCCACAGGCTCGCGGCGGCCTGGCCGCGCGCTTCAGCGCCACGGCCGATGAGCCCCTGGCGGTGAGCTTCGGGCGCGCGCTGGAGCACATGGGCGAGACTGCGTGCGAGCTGTTGATCGGCAGGTTCGTGGTGGTAGCGCTGGACCGCGACCGGGGTCGGTGCTCTGTGATGCGAGACCAGCTCGGCGCACAGCCGCTGCTCTACACGCGCGCCGCCGACGGGATCGTCTTCGCGGAGCACGAGCGCGATCTGCTCGAGCTGCTGCCCAGCGCCTGCACACCGGATCGCCTGTCGCTGCTGCAGTGGATCGGCAATGGCCTCACGCCACGCGGGCGCACCCTGTATCACGGAATGAACCGCCTCCCCGCGGGCCATCGGCTGAGTCTCCACGAAACGGGCACGCACGTTGAGCGCTGGTGGCGCCTTCGCTATGAAGAGGCCGAAGCCGGCAGTCCCGACGAGCTCGCCGAGCGCGTGCGTGACGCAAGCTTCGCCGCCATCGAGCGAGCAGCGGCTGGCTCCGAGCGGCCCGCGGTGAAGCTCAGCGGCGGCCTGGACTCGGCCTGTGTAGCCGCCGGGCTGGCCGCCAACGGGTTCGCTGACGGCCGCGCCCTCGCGCTCGGCGGCAGCTTTCCCGGATATCAGAGCACCGACGAGAGCGAGCTGATCAAGGCAACTGCTCACCACACACGCCTGCCGCTCGAGCTGATCCCGTTCGATCCCCACAGCTCGATGCTCGCTCCAGCCATCGCGCACATCGAACGCTGGCGGGTGCCGCCCGCCACGCCGAACCTGTTCCTGTGGCAGCCGCTCACCGCACGCGCGCGCGAGCTCGGCGTGGATCTCATGCTCGACGGAGAGGGCGGCGACGAGCTGTTCGCGGCCGCGCCGATGCTGATCGCCGACGAGCTGCGCGGCGGACGGCTCCGCGCGGCATGGTCGCTGGCCGGCCGCGTCCCGGGCGTCGGCCCTTCACCGGGTATGCGTATGCGCCTGCGCGAGCTGCGCAGGTCCGGGCTTGGATCACTGATCCCGCCGGCCGTACGCCGCTGCCGCCGAGCCTTGACGAGCACCTCTTCCCCAACGTCGATCATCCGCCCAGCCGACGCGCAGGCGTTGGCGCGGCTGCACATCCCGGCTCACCAGCATGACGGGCCCCTGTGGTGGCAGGCGCTCGCACGAAGCGTCACGGATGTCCGCGACCTGCTCGATCTCGGGGGGCACTTTCGTCGCACGAGCACCGACGACGGCCTCGATCGCGGCCATCCCCTCCTCTATGACCTGCCGCTCATCGAAACGGTGCTCCGCATCCCGCCGCGAGCGCAGTTCGACCCGGTCCGCGACCGGCCGGTGCTGCGCGATGCGCTGAACGGCCTGATCCCCGAGGCGGTCCGCTCACGGTACGTCAAGAGTCACTTTACACCCCTTGTCCTTGCGGGCATTCGCGCCAGCGAGACACAGCTGATCGACCCCCTGCGACGGAGCGATGCGCCGATTCGCGCCTATGTCGCGCAGGAGGCGCTGGACCGCAAGCTCGCGGTGGCGGCGGGCGCGCGACCCATGCTGGGAGCGGCGTCCATGTGGCGAATCGGGATCGCGAACCGATGGCTCTCCGCCGGGGCCGACGAAGGCGCCTGAGTCATGCGCATCGCCCGGCCCCACAAGCGACGGTGTACTTTTTCAGGCCTTGTGGCGAGGCCCGTGCCCTCCCTAGAATGCGTCTCCTCCACCGTACAAAGGAGGCAGCATGGAGAACGACAAGGCAGTCTCGGAGTACGAGACTCCGCGCATCGAGGATCACGGAGATCTGACGGAGCTCACGGCCGCAGGATCGGTTGGTTCGTACTTTGACGGCGAATTCACCGTTCACAAAGGCGAGGGCACCGGCGGTCACCTCCAGACGTCCCCCTAGGCACGCGCGGGCCGGCCTCCCTCTCGGGAGGCCGGCCATATGCGTGATGGACGCACCCGCCGCGGTCGCCCACCGGAGATCACGGGTGGTGTCCCCTTGAAGGCTCCCGTCGCCTACGTCGCCCGCATCCTGGACGACAGAGCATCACTGACCGCGATCGTCGAGCCGCTGCTCGCTGAACCCGCGCGAGGCTCGGACGGCGAGCCTCTGACCATCGGTCTGCTGGGCTGGACCAACGCGTCCCAGGAGGAGATCGCCACGCTGGCAGAGTTCCGCGATCGACACGCCGGCCCGCTCGTCGCGATCCTCGCCCAGCCGCCGACGGCACGTGGCGCCAGAGTGATAGCCGCACGCCTGGAGGGCGCGGTGATGGCCGATGACATCGAGTACACACTGCAGCCGACGCTGGCAGCGGTCGCGATCGGGCAGTGTGTGGTTCCGCGAACGATTCGCCAGATCGTCGACCGTCCCGCCCTGTCGCCGCGCGAGCGGCAGATCCTGGCAATGATCGTTTTGGATTTCTCAAACGGAGAGATCGCGCGAAAGCTGTTCGTCACCGAGAGCAACGTCAAGAATCACCTGTCCTCGGCCTTTCAGAAGCTGGGCGTCAAGTCGCGCAGCGCGGCGGCTGAGCTGATCCTCGACCGCGAGAGCGGCCTGGGACCCGGAATCCTGCACATCTCACCCGAGGAGTCATTGCCGGAAATCCGCTGATCAGAATCACCTGACACTCATAACCAACGCAAGTCCGCGCCGGTGGCAAACGTTGGTGATGTGTGACCGTCGATGAACCCCGCTCGCGGGACAATCGAACCGCCGGGCGAGCGTCCCGCGGGGACGGTGCGCCGCGATGAATGCCGTGCAGAACGCCTCGCAGCCGCAGGCCAGCTCCGAGGAGGCGTATCCGCAGGCAGACCGCCCGCGTATCGCGCCCAGGACAATCGAGATCCTTGGTATGCCCGTTGTGGCCGCCACGACGGCGCAGATGATCGGCCGCATCCAGTTCGCGGCCCGCTCGACCCGCATACGCCTGGCCTATGTCAATGCGCACACGCTGAACCTCGCTTGCCGCAACCCCAAGTTGCGAGAGGCCCTGCTCAACTGCGACTTCGTGCTCAACGACGGCGCTGGCGTCTCGCTCGCCGCCCGCCTGCAGGGTCGTCGCTTTCCCAACAACCTGCACGGGAGCGCCTTCAACACTCGCATCCTCGAGCTGGCCGCGTCGGAACGATGGTCTGTATTCCTGCTCGGAGGCAGGCCCGGGATACCCGAGCGAGCGGCTGCGGAACTGCGGCAGCAGATCCCGCACCTGCAGATAGCCGGCGCGCGCCACGGGTTCCATCATCACCCTGCGCGCGACGTCGCAGCAGTGAACACGTCGGGCGCCAGCGTGCTTCTCGTCGCGATGGGCAATCCCCGTCAGGAGCTCTGGCTCGAGCAGCACTTTCACCAGCTTCCGGGCATCCGCATCGCTGCCGGCGTCGGCGCCTATCTCGACTTTCAAGCAAAAGTTGTACGGCGAGCACCGGAGTGGATGAACAGATGTGGCATCGAGTGGCTTTACCGACTGGCACAAGAGCCGCTCCGACTTGGCAAGCGTTATATCGTCGGCAACCCCTATTTCCTTTTCCGCGTCGTGCGCGCGCAAATGACGGCCGGCCGCCGTCCGTGACCCCTGAACCCACGCCGACGGCTGTTGACGATGCTCTCTCCCCTCGCACACCTCGGCACGACGCAGACGATCGCCACACACGGTGCGGCTCAGCCCAGCCCCATCCGGGGCGGCACGTGAGACGCCGGCGCGCCGCTCATGGGCTCGGGCTGCTCGCGTGGACACGAAATCCGGGGCGGCTTCTGGATATCGGCCGAGTGTTCGAGGTCGAGCCGAAGATCATCAGCTTCCCGGGTCTGACCTCGCGGTGGTCGGCGCCTGTGCGCTACCTGCTCTCGATCTGGCTCACGCTCGGTTGGCTGCTGCGTGAGCGACCGCGCGTAGTGATCGTCTGCTGCCCGCCGCCGTTCGCATCGGCGCTGGTGGCTATTTACGCTCGCCTCCACGACGCCAGTTTCATCCTCGACGCCCATCCGGGGGCATTCGGCCACCGTGACAAGGTCTGGAACCTTTTCGTGCCGCTGCAAAAGGCGCTCGTCATTCGCGCGACCGCCACGATGGTCACCGAGCCGGTGCTCGGCGCCGAGGTCCAGCAATGGGGGGGCAGGCCGTTGATCTTCCACGAGGCGCCGCCGCCGCTCCCCCCGCCGCGCCCCCGGCAGGCCCTCGCTGCTCGCCCGAAGGTTGTGTTCGCGACGATCTTCGATCCCGACGAGCCCTTGGACGTCATCACCGACGCCGCGTCCAACCTCGCCGAGTGCGATGTCGCGATCACCGGCGACGTCTCGAGATTGGACCAAGAGTACAGACGCCGCCTGCTGGCAGAGCCCCACGTGCAGCTCACGGGATGGCTTGACCAGCAGGACTACCTCGCGCTGATCGTGAGCGCGGATCTCGTGGTGGCCCTCACTCGCGATCCGCACTCGGTGATGCGAAGCGCCTTCGAGGCCATCTACCTCGAACGGCCCACGGTCCTCTCGGATACGGACACGCTTCGTGCGTCCTTCTCGCCGAGCGTGTTCGTAGACGGCTCATCCGACGGCGTCGTCAGCGGAGTTCGAACTGTGCTCGCCGAGTATGACCAGTGGGTTGCGCAGGCCGGCACACGCCATGAGATCCTGATAGATCGCTGGGAGAGCCAGCGCGAGGCGCTCAAAGCAGCGATCTCCGAAGCCGAGCGCAGCTCCTCGAAGGAGGCGTACCTGCCGCGCCCGGTCCAAAGGTGGTTTCGACGATGATCTCCCCGCAGGCCCTGCTCAAGCCCCGCGGCGAGTCGGCTCCTGCCATTCCCGTGGTTCTCATCGCGTGTGCGGGGCGGAGCGGAAGCACGCTTCTCGACCGCATAATCGGCGCGCATCGCGGGTTCTTCTCGGCCGGCGAGCTTCGCTTTATCTGGGAGCGCTCGTTTGGCGAGAATCAGCTCTGCGGCTGCGGAACGCCCTTCGACGAGTGTGACTTCTGGGCGGATGTCTCTCGAAGCACGTTCGGCGTCGCACCGGCCGAGGTCGACGCCACGACCGCCATGGCCTTGCGCGCATCCCTGGATGAAACGCGGTACGCGCCATGGCTGATCCAGGGACATAGCCCCGCCGCCTACAAGTCGTCGCTGCTCGTCTACAGCTGCCTCATTGAACGGCTCTACGAGCAGATATTGAGGATCTCGGGTGATCGCGTGATCGTCGACTCGAGCGGCGATGCCACTCACGGGCTCATACTCTCCCGTGTACCCGGCATCGAACTGCACGTCATACACCTCGTGCGCGATCCACGGGCGGTGGCGTTCTCGTGGAAGCGGAAGCGACGCAGGCCGGAGATTCACTGGGCGGCCGAAGACATTCCAATTGAGCCCGTTCGCACGAGCGCGACGCGGTGGATGATGCACAACCTCTTGGCGGAACGGCTGTCACGCTCAGCAGCCAGCTACCGCCGCGTACGCTACGAGGACTTCGTCGTGGGCCCCGAGGCTACCGTGGCAGAGCTGCTGGAGCCGCTCGGACTAGCCGGCGGTCCCGACGCGCTCGCCGCGGGGGAAATCGTGCTGGCGCCCTCGCACACGGTGTCGGGCAACCCAATGCGCTTCACGCACGGTCCGGTCAAGATCCGCATCGACGACGAGTGGCGCCGCTCAATGTCCCTCAGCGATCACCGCACCGTGACCGCCATCACCTGGCCGCTGCTGAAGAAATATGGCTATGCGGTTCGGCGAAGTGCCTGACACACTCGACCCACCTTGCGGCGGGACACTGCCGTGACGCGAGAGCTGGCATATTCGCCCCCGCAAGCGAGCGCAAGCGAGGAGCCGAGCGTCAGCAGAGGCTTTCTCGAGCGCCTCGCCCGTGGCGCGATGTTCGCCCTGGTGATCCAGGTCCTGGGCGCGGGCCTCGCATATCTCTCACAGGTTGCCTTCGCGCGCTGGATGGGTCTGGCCCAGTTCGGGCGCTACACGTATCTGCTGGCCTGGGCCACGATCTTCGCATTCCTCACCGGACTTGGATTTCCCCTGTCGGTGCTTCGCTTCATCCCCGAATATCGTGCCCTCGGGGATCAGCAGCGACTGCATGGGCTGGTAAATCTCAGCCGGGCCGCCGTGCTCGGCGTCGGGCTCGGTCTGGCGGCAATCGGCTCCGCCCTCGCTCTCGCACTCGACGCCGGCACGGCCACGACGGCGGTTGTGGCCGCCGCCTGGCTCGTCCCACTCGGCGGTCTGATCAACCTCGACCTCGCAATCATACGAGCAGGCGGGCGCGTCATCGGCGCGTACGCACCATCGCTTGTCATACGACCGCTAGTGATTCTGCTCGCTGCCGGGGCCATCTGGACCGCACGGGGGCGGCTGACAGCCGATACCGGGCTGCTCATCACAGTCGGTGCTTTCTTGCTGGTTGCGCTGCTGCAGTCGCGGCTGGTAGGTGAGATCGCGCCGCGCCGGATACGTCGCGGCCATGCGATCTATGAGCCCCACGGCTGGCTGCGCGTCTCGGCTCCGCTTCTGCTGGTCGCCGGGTTCCAGATCGCGCTCGCCCAGACAGATCTGCTGATCGTCGGGTCTGCGCGCGGCGTGCGCGACGCGGGGCTGTACTCGGCAGCGTCCAAAACGGCCACGCTCGTGGGCTACCTGCTGGTCGCCCTCAACGCGGTCGCTGCGCCGCTGTTCTCCGAGTTCGAGGCGCGAAAGGATCGCGCCGGACTGCAGCGCCTGGCGACGATCTCTGCGCAGTGGGTGTTCTGGCCAACCCTTGCGATTGCAATCGGGCTGGCTCTGCTCGCACCGTTCGTCTTGGGGCTGTTCGGACCACATTTCGTCTCCGCACGATCGGCGCTGCTGATCCTGCTGATCGGACAGCTGGTCAGCGCAGGCTGCGGCGCTGTCGGCTACCTGATGAGCATGACGGGCCATCAGAACGACTCGGCGAAGGTATATGGCGTCGTCTCCGCGCTCAACGTTCCCGCCTGCTTTGCCGGGGTTCAGTTGTTCGGACTGGACGGTGCCGCAGCGGCCACGACCGCCAGCCTGATCGCGTGGAACCTGTGGCTTCATCATCTGACCGTGAAGCGGATCGGCGTTCGCGCGTCGATCCTCTCTTCACTGAAGGCCGGACGCATCCAGCGCACTCGCACGTGAGCCTCCGGTAGCCGTGATTCGATCGACGAGAACGCCATGAGCACACACCTTCCGGTGACATCCGTTTATCACTTTGGACCAAGCACGGGCTACATCGGGGGCATGGCGTCGGTCATCACGATGCTGAGCGCACATCAGATGGGCGCGGAGAGAGCTGTCGCCATCCCGACCTGGGTTCCGGGTTCTCACCTCAGATCGGGCGTGCTTGCTGCGTGGGCGACCACGCGGGTGCTGCTGCTGCAGCGCGGCAGCGTCGTGCATGTCCACATGTCCGAGGGTGGATCGTTCGTCAGAGAGACGATGATTGTCGCAGCCGCCAGATGCCGGCGGCTCCCCTGCGTGATCACCATTCACGGTCCTGGCTTTTCCGAGTTTGCTGATCGTCAGCGTCGTCTCGTCACGAGCTCGCTCCGTTTGGCGCAGGCTGTGACCGTTCTCAGCGACGAGGACCTGGCCGTGGTGCGCCGACTCGCTCCCCGTGTTCACTCGGAGCTGCTCCCAAATCCGATGCCGCTCGACGCCCTCGCCGGGCCTGTCGCTGAGACTGCCGAGATAGCGCTGTTTGCCGGGGAGGTGGGGCTCAGAAAGGGCGCCGACGTGCTGCAGCGCGCATGGGAGATCGTCGCACCTCGCCGACCGCGTGCGAGGTGCATAGTGGTTGGTCCCGCAACCTCGCTTCGCCTGCCCGAGACGGAGCGTCTCGAGATCCGCGGCCCCGTCACGCTGACGGCGGTCAAGGAGCTCATTCGTGAAGCGCGCGTGATCGTCCTGCCCTCCCGCCACGAGGCGTTGCCGATGATCCTCACCGAGGCGATGGCGGCGGGACGGCCGTTCGTCAGCACTCCCACGGGCGGTATCGCCGCGCTGGCCGCTGGAGGACTGCTCGTGCCTGTCGAGGACCACGAGGCGCTGGCCGATGCCCTGCTCGCGCTTCTCGCCGCTCCCACACACGCACAAGCACTGGGCGACGCCGGCCAGACGCTGTGCGGAGAAGCCATGAGCCCCGATTCCGTGGCCGCTCGGCTACGGCAGCTCTATCACCTGTCCCCAGACCGCTAGCCCGCGACGGGCCGTGGTGCACTGCCGGCGTTGCGGCGGCTCGCACCGACACCGAACAGCAGCAGGAACGACACAGCGACAGCTGGCGTGGTGAGCGTGTTTTCGGTGGCGGAGTAGATCGCAAACGCTATGCAGGTCGCAGCGAGGTCGGCTCTCACGATGGACGGCGCGCATCGGATCACCGATACCAGCGTGGCGCCGATCGCGAGCAGGAGGATCGCCGCGCCGATCACGCCGCCCTCCAGCAGCATGCGCACATACTCACTGTGCTGCGCCGTGAAGCCCTGCGGCGCCCCTGGAGTCTCGCCGACCAGCGGCCCAGCCCCCAGCCCGCGGCCGAACGCAATGTTGACCTTCGCCTGGTCATACGCGACTTTCCATGCTTCAAAGCGCCCGGAGGCGACTTCGTGCGACAACCCTCGTCCGGCGACGTAGTCGGTCGCATTTTCACTGCGTGCGACCAGGCCAATCCCGAGTACGACCGCGCCCGCCATGACGGCGATCGTGGCGAGTCCCACCTTGGCGACGACGCCTATCCCTCTCGCCTCGAGCTGACGCCGGGCGAAGCGGACCACCAGCGGGACTGCTGCGATCGCCAGGGCCAGCGCAGCGCCGCGACTGAGCGTGGCGCCGAGGATCACGACGTTGAGGAGCCCCAGTCGACCGGCCCAACTCCAGGCCTCCCGCCGATACAGAACCAAACACGAGACGACCGCGCATACCCCGAGTGCCCCAAGCGATGCCGCAAGCGTGGCGCCCTCGAGACGTGGTGGTGTCGCGCGAAACAGCGACAGGATCCCAGCCGCCTGCAGAGCCGCGCCCGCCAGCAGGCTCACCGTCGGCACCCACGCCAAGACCTTGAGCAGATGGTGGTCACGCGACCATTCCCACCGGACCGCAAACACGACCCATCCGAGGCACAGCGTCGCAAGACTGGAGGCAGTCTGTCCAGTGGTCAGGCCGAGCAGCGGGGTTGCTAGCGTCTCGGTGAACATCACCACCACCAGATAGGCTATGAGCGGTGCACACTTCTTTCGGTCGACGCCGCGGTCGAGCAAAACGGGGAGCGCGCATGCGTAGAGCAGCAGCTTGTATGTAGCCGGTTTGCCGGCAGTTGAGTCGACTCCAAAGATTCTCGCCGATTCCACAGCTAGGAGCATCATCCCGACCGCAAACAAGCGGACCGGCCGGACGAGCGCCAGCCCCAGAGCAGCGGCAACGACAACGAGCGCCACAGCCGCGCGGGGGGACCGCGTGACCAATCCGCCGGCAAAGACGCACACAGCGCCCGCAGCCAGCCAAGAGGCAACTGTGGTCTGTTTTCGAAGTCGAAGAGGCAAATTCTGTCGGCCGTTGCTTTTCACGATTCTATCGAAGAGCAGGGGTCATATGTCAGCTTCCGCAGCCCCCAGACACCCCTCGCCTCAACAGCCGCTAAGGTCCCGTGAAGCATTGTGCGCATCCCTTGACCATGCCTGATTCGACCAATGCGCCAACCCTTGGCGAACAGCCGCGAGGAGGAGCCCGCCACATGCCACAAGCGGCGAAATCGGTCTGGCGCATCTCGATCGCACTGATACTCGTGCTCGCCTCGGTCGGCGCCTGGACGGCGACCCGCTCCGACTCGTCGGTGCCGCTGGTCTCACCAACGCTTCTTCAGCTGGAACCCGGTCATCCAGGGGTGACATTCGGCCCGGGCGCAGTCGGCCTGTCGACCGAGGCGTTCGAACTGAGCTCCGATCATTTCAGCGCGCGACACGATCGCCTGGTGAGACTGATGAAGCTGCTTGGCCCATCGGTCCTTCGCATCGGCGGCAACAGCGTCGATCTCTCGTGGTGGACGAGCACGGGGGAACCACCGCCTCCGTGGGCGAGCAGCACCGTCACGCCGGCGGACCTATCGGCGCTGTCCGGGCTGATGCAGGCAACCCGATGGAAGGTGCTACTCGGAGTCGATCTTGGCCACTTTGAACCCACTCGCGCCGCGGATGAGGCCAGATACGCAAAGGCGATTCTGGGCAACCATCTACTGGGCATCGAGATCGGCAACGAGCCTGATGACTTCGGCCGCAAGCCGAAGCTACGGGCGGCAACCTACACCATCGCCCAATATGTCCAGGAAGCCGAAGCGTACGGTCGTGCGCTGAGCTCGACCGGCGTGACCCTATTCGGGCCAGCGCTGGGAAGGACCGAATGGCTAGGGCAGCTTGGCCCCACCGCCCAGATGTTCTCCGAGTTGACGCTCCACTACTACCCCACGAGCACGTGCATCGGCGTCGAAGCCGCCGCCGCCGCGCAGCCAGCGACCGCCGATGCCGAACTGCTCTCGCCAGGCGTTAGAGAACAAGAGGAAGAAACGCTCACTGCGCTCATGCGCGCAGGACTCGCCGATTCGCGCCCTGTGCGGATCGGCGAGACCAACACTGCACCATGCGCGAGCAGCCCGTCCTCTAATCCCGTCTTTGCGAGCGCGCTGTGGGCAATGGACTGGACGCTTCGCGCCGCCGCTCGCGGTGTGGTGGGAGTGAGTTTTCATGGCAACTTCAGTGAATGCGGCTCAGACAGCGAGAGTCCCATATGCGCGCCCAGCGAGCGAGCGGCCCGTGCGGGCAACGTCGTTGCGCGACCGGAGCTCTACGGGCTGCTGGCCGCACGGCAACTCGAGGGCGGGCGATTCGTGCCGGCGCACCTGCTCGGCTTGAGCCCGCTGCGGGGCGTGAGCGCGTGGGCGACCGTCGACAGCAGCGGCACGATCAGAGTTGCTCTTGACAACTTTGCGACCGGCGGTCCTGCCCAGCCGGTGTCGATCCCCTCGGCTGGCTACGTGGTCACAACGATGGCTTTGACGGCGCCGTCTGTCGCGTCTCTCACCGGTGTGACCTTTGGAAATGCAGCAGTGACTGCCGGCGGACGGTGGCAGCCCCGGCCGCGCAAGCCTGTGCTCGTGGGCCGCTCGACCCGTGTACTGATTCCGCCGGCGAGCGCCCTGGTCGTGATCATGCGTCCGACGCGCCCAGGCCACCACACGCGACAGTGAGCGGTCGGCAGTCATTCAGCCGTACGCTCGGCCTCAGGCCTTGATCACAGACTCGACGCCCTCCTTGGGCGCGACGCCATTCGGCGAGATGGACGCAGCCGGCGCCTTGCTGACATATGCGCTGGTCCCCCCAGCCGACTCGACGCCGTTGGCGACAACGCCCAGCAGCGGAGCGCCACTGCTGGCAAGAATCTGATGGAGATTCGCCGCCGCATCGCGTCGACTGCGCCCAACCCAGCCGATCACCACGATGCCATCGACCTTGCAGAGCAGCGGAAACGCGTCTGATACGGCGGTGAGGGGCGGAGTGTCGATGACGACCAGGTCATACATGGACCTGGCCCGCCCGAGCGCCGCGTCCATCGCACGACTTTCGATCAGCTCGGCCGGATTCGGAGGCTGCATGGAGCCCGCTGTCAACACGTCGAGCGTGCGGCCGCTGACCCCCTCGCCGGGCGCGGCCTCCAGCACGACGGAACGCGCCGCCTCGTCCATCGACACCGCGCCGATCAGAACGTCTGCGAGGCCTGGGCCGTGCTGAATCCCGAACTGCTTCGCGAGCGTGGGGTACCGGAGATCGACCTCCAGCAACAGCACCCGCGAGCCGATCCTCGCTGCCGCTTCTGCCATCTGGCGTGCAAGGGTCGTCTTGCCGTCCCCCGGAGCTGCTGAGGTGATCAGAACCGTGCGGAGCTCTCGATCGATATTAAAGAAGCGCAGATGGGCTCGGATCAACCCAAACGCCTCAGCCTCTGCCGGCGGCAGCAGCGCCGCGCGACTCCCGTTCGGCCGCGCCGAAGTCGAGATTGCGCCGCTCTCGGGAACTGTGCCAAGCAGAGGGACCTGGTAAATGGCCTCCAGATCCTCGGGCCGCTGAATGCGACGATCCAACTGCTCGAACACAAAGGCCAAGCCGAGGCCGATGAACAGCCCCAAGATCCCACCGATGGCCGTGTTCCGCGACGTCTTCGGCGACGAAGGCGTAGTCGGCGTCGATGCTTCCTGGGCGATCTGCACGTTGCCGTACTGAAGTTCCGCAAGCAGTGTCAGGGTCTGCGCGCGATCCTGGAGCTCGAGCCCGTCCTGGCCGACGCGCTGGGCACGCGAGAGACCCGCAAGCTGCTTGTTGACGAGCGCCAACGCAGATCTGAGATATGCGCGGTTGGCGGTCTCCTGCTCTTTGACGAACACGCCAGAATAGGCGTTCGCGATTTCCGCAGCGAAATGCGGGGAGGCTGCAGTAGCCGAGACGTCGACCACTCCGGATTCTCCCGCCCCGCTGATGCTCAGTTTTGCGCGAACGTCTTCAGCGGTGAGCCCGCGCCCGAGCAGGCCTGCGGCCTTGGCAGCCATGTCCCCGAGCTTCACGGATTCGAGGTCGTTTGCCTGCTGTGTCAACAGGCCGGTGGCGCTCGTGTTGGGGGCGATCCCGGTGATCTGCTCGCTCAGCGGATTCGTGTCGAAGGCCAGCGCAGCTGTGGCCGTGTACTTCTTGGTCTGATGCTTCGAGAATCCGAACGCGGCGCCGGCCGCGACCACGGCGCAGAGCAGAATCAGCGGCGCCCTCCGAAGCAGGACGCGCAAGGCGCGCTCGAGGTTCAGCCCTTCCGAAGCCTGCTGCACCTTTCAGATCCTCTCCTTGGTCTCAGCTCGTGGTGCACCCATACGCCTTAAACTGCCTGTGCGCTGCGAAACTTACGGGCCGCTCCTAAAGAACGCCGCCTCGCGGCCGCCCTGCGCCCTTAGACCAGCGTTTCAGGAGCGCGGGCGAGACGCGCCATCGTCAAGCCGTATCGGCCCAGCACGCCAAGACCGCGTGCCAGAGGGGATCTCGCTCGGCGCCGCGACGCATGCCTGGCGTGCTGATCGAGCACCTGCGGGGGAGGCAGAACCTGACGCCTCACGAACGCATTGAAGTCACCCCGCGGCATCAGCAGCCCGTCGATCAGCCCGATATCTGCATAGAGCTGAGCGGAGCTCGATCTCGGATGCGGATTCGCCAGTCGTGCAGCCATCCGCTCACGGACACGAAGCGTGGGAGCATCTCGGATGATCTGTCTCGCTGGCAGGCCCACCATCTTCTCTGCAACCGTAGCCGCG
Source organism: Solirubrobacteraceae bacterium (assembly GCA_035483595.1). GTDB lineage: Bacteria > Actinomycetota > Thermoleophilia > Solirubrobacterales > Solirubrobacteraceae > Palsa-744. The sequence continues at coordinate 219,119 of DATHPU010000019.1, read as the reverse complement.
ACCACGACGACACGCGCTAGCTGGGGGTAGGCAAAGACAAGATCCGCGATCGCGTCGTGCGGAACCGCAGCGCCGTGCGCGTCCCACCAAGCCCCCAGATCGCTTGCCAACCGTAGGTCAACGAAGCCGTCACGCGCGTAGAACAGCAGCAGCGCAACGAGCTCGTCAGCGGGCTCTGGGCGCCAGTCGCCGAGAGCATGGTCGGGAGGGGGTAGCAACCGCTCGCGGGCGAACCGCTCCTCATACCAGTGCACTCGCCAGTGAAGCTCGATCGGCGGAAGCTGCTGGCGCTCGTGGACGAGCATCAGATGCAGGAGCGGCAGGCCACTGCGATCGTCCACGTAGTCGTTGGGCGCCCCGTAGCCCAGCCCGCGGATCACATCCACCGCCATGTGCAGCTGGTCCGCAGGCACCAACAGGTCGACATCACCTGATGGGCGGCGACCGGGGTCGCCGTACAGCACCTCACCTAGGAGAGGACCCTTCAGCGGACTCGAGCGAATTCCCGCCTCGGCGAGCATCGCAATGGCACGCACCGCCACCAGCTGCAGGAACGCGCCATGCCGGCGACCAGCAGCTATGGACCGATCAACCTCCGCGCTAAACGCAGGGTCCGCACGCCCGTTTGCCAGATCGACTATTCGCGGCCCCAGGGTGGGAAGCAGCCTGCGCGAGTGCAGCGTCGCGGCGAGACTGCGCCAGTCGACATCGGCAGCCAGACGGTCTGCCAGCTCTGCCATGGCCAGCCGGCGAGCGCCGGTGCCTGCGCTGATCAGAATCAGCTGCTGTTCAACCTGGCGGCTTGCCATCCCTACGGGTCAGCCTACCGACAACCACCAAGCTCACGGCGTTCAGTGCACTTCCATCTTCAGGAGTTCCAGGTCACTCCATGGAAACGCGCCGAGCAGCTTCGAGGGAAGCTGTCCTTCGAAGTACCCGTGCGAGCCTGCGTACGGATTCGTGCCAGTGGGAATCGGGTCTTGGGCATAAAGGGATACGTTCCCGCTCGTATCTCTCACGAACACGCCGTAGCGCTGAGCTGCTTCCGCCAGCATCATCGTCAGTCGCGGGAGATGCAACGAGGCCAGGTCGAGCGCCGGATCGAGCCGCAGGTGGGCACCCTCGGGCAGCGAGGAGGATTCGGTGGAGCCTCCGTCGGTCCGCAAAGCGGGCGACGCGTAGACATGAGCACGGGTATTTGGCAGGGCGATCGCCAGAGCATGCCTGATGGCTCCTCGTTCCAGATCTTCGAGCGTGATGAGACCTCCCGCGATCGAAAGCGACGAAGCGGACGCTCCCCACGAGCTGGTGGCACCGGTCCACGCTTCGGGCCCGTACGCGCCCGAGCTCTCGGTCACATCGTCCATCGCGCCTCCCCAAGAGGCCTGCCAGGCTTCGCCGACCTTTTCCAGACGCCAGAACTCCCACATCCGGTCAGTGCTCGGCTGCCAGACCACCAGATGCTTGTCGGTGCCAACGGCCGGCTGCGCGTCCGAAGGCAGCGGAACGGCGGCCCAAGACGCTTGCAACGCAGGCGATGACGAGTTGACGAGCTCGACACGCACCGTGGGCTGGGCTGCGGACACGGTGTAGATTGGCACCGACCAGCTCGTGGTGTTGATCGCGGGCCCGTGACCAGCGCTCTGCTCCGCCTGCACCTCTTGAGCCAATGCGTGCACGACCGAAGCGGAGCTCGGATCCACGGGTGAGTCGGCGGCGACCGGCTCGTTCCAGAAGCTGGTGGGCGAGAAGAACCGGAAGTCGGCTGGTTCTTCTTTGGGTGGTTCGACGGATCCTTCGCTGGGCGGTTCGACCAGTGGTTCTTCCGAAGGCGGTTCGACCACTGGTTCTTCGCTCGGCGGCTTGACCACTGGTTCTTCCGAAGGCGGTTCGATCGCGGGTTCTTCCCCGGGCGGCTTGACCACTGGCTCTTCGCCGGGGGGATCAACCGCAGGCTCTTCGCGAGGCTGCCCGAGCGCTGATTCTTCCCCTGGCTCGCCTGGAGCGCTGCCCAACCGGGGTGGCTGTTCAGGGAGGCGTACCGGTGACTGTTCCTCAAGGGGACTGCCGACTTTGGGCACGGCGCCGGCGCCCGGCCCGCCACGATCGGCGGCTGGGCGCGATCGACGTCCTGCGCCGGAATTCCCAGCTGCCACATGCTTGGCTCTCGAGGCTTTACACGCCTTGCTGGCAGACCGCCAGCCGTGGCGACGGGCCGCAAGCACACACGTGGCCCAGCTGGAGAAGGTGGAGGCACCAGCCGGTCGATGGGCTTTCGACACGTGGGCGTTGGAGGCGCTCGCGCGGACAGGACCGGTCAGCGCGAGCAGCAACACGCAAGCTGCGCCGACCACGGCCAGCTGGCACATGGCCCTCGACCAAGGCCGAACACAACGCATTCGCTTGAAACCCCCTTGCCTTCGTTCTATTGCGCCATCACCGCAGTGCGACTCGCGCGAGCCAGCCGAGGAGCAACAACGAATCTCTAGTCGGAGCAGACGCAACCATCCTGGAGGCCGGCATCCGCTTCCTGGACATTGATCGCGTCAAGCATGGATCAGCGCGCGTGGAAACCATGATACTCGGACAGCATCTGGGCGGTCCTGCTTTCGTACTGGCGAAGATCACCGCACGCAAGCTCCGGCCTTCGTGCGACGTTGTAAGGGAGTGTGCGACGATCCATCTGGAACAGAGTTGAGCGTGTCGCGGTCAGACCACGTCGGGGAGGCTGCGAGCGACCGCACCGTGACATTGCGGCTCAGGGGCTTCACCTGGGATAGCGTCGAGCAAGAGGCAGCGCGCGAGGGTGTCACGAGGGAGGAGCTGATCGCGTTTTCAATCCTCTACTACCTCGCGGACGTGGACAGCCACCGAATCTCACGCCGCATTTCGAGGAGCCCGTATCCGGGGATGCTGCACAACCGCTCGAATCCCTGACCGCCTCAGGTGGGCGGCGTCACGCGGAGCGTTGCCGGAGCAGCGCCGCGGCTCGTCAGCTCGGCTCGAAGCGCCCCGCGGCCACGGTGATGAAGTCCATGGACCGACCCCTCCGTGCGACCGATTCGCGTCGCAATCTCGGTAGGTGACAACCCGGCGAAGTGCCGCAGCACAAGCACCTCTCGCTGATCCCTCGGCAGCTCCGAGAGAGCTTCACACAGGTCGGACATCCGCTGGCTGCTGCCACTATCGCTGGCGGCCTCGCCCGTGGCTCTCACCTCCTCGACCGGGACCGCCCGCTGGCGCCGCAGATGGTCGAGGGCGAGGTTGCGGGCCACACGGAGGACCCAAGCGAAGAACGGAACCTCGCGTTCCTCATATTTGCCGATCACGTGGATGAGCTTTGCGAAGACTTGCTGCGTCACGTCTTCAGCCTCGTGGCTGTCGTGCACGATGCTCCGAACGTAGCCATAGATGTTGTCCGCGTAGCGTGCATACAAGAACCCGAGTGCCTCACGATCGCCGGCCTGGGCGCGCCTAACGGCCTGCGATACCCGCTGACTCATCAGCTCCTCACTGGCGACCTCTGTGACCGCGGCCATGACCGGCCAAGACGTCTCTGTCCCTGTCTCCATACGGCTAGCGGCAAGCGCCATTCCGTCCCACCTCTCCAGTCGGGTTCATCCGTGCCCTCTGAGCGGCATGGCGTCAGAGCCGACGCCGCCCTTCTCCAGGTGATTCATGCGATCCCTCAATGGCCATCTCGGCACTGCTCACTCCCCGCGGCGCCGCATGCGCCCACGCAGTCGCCCCCTGCTAGCTGCGGGACGGGAGCCGTAGCTATCCGCCAGCACCACCCGCGCCGCACGAAACGCCAGCCGTGAACCACCACCAAGGAGGCCCACCGTCGCTGCGCCCACCATGTCATGCACCGCCGTGGCTTCCGATACGTCACCGGATCGAGCTTCTCTCACCAGCTCATCTTCGTAATTTGTACCCACATGAGATTTTGACTCAATAGGCACGGAACTGTCAGTGGACATGCGTGTCGCTCCCGTCTACGGGTTCAATAGGCAACCCCCTCTCCTTGCTTTGTGCCTGTCCTGCTCTCCCCTGTGAACCTACTCCGCTCCCTCCACATCGCCATGAGACGCTGTTGCAAATTTGTTGCGCGTCTCTCGACCGGTGTCCAAGGTTGCGTAGCCTTGTAGCCGATGGCTCAATGTTGGTCATGAATATACACCCTGTAATCGCACCCAGCAAACAACTGTAATTACTCAAACACTGCTGTTTCCAAATACTCAAAGACCACGACAATTGATCACGTAAGCGACCGTGCGCAGCAGGATCTTCATGTCGCCCCAAAGCGACCAGTTGGCCACGTACAGGTAGTCGATCGCCACCATTTCGCGCAGCGGCACGCGCGTCGGCCCGAGGATCTGCCACGGCCCCGTCATCCCCGGCGTCAGCTCCAGGCGACGGCGGTGCCAACCCTGCACGCGCAGGTCCTCCTCGAGCACAAGCGGGCGCGGACCCACGAGGCTCATCTCGCCTTTGACGATGTTGAAGAGCTGCGGCAGCTCGTCGAGCGCCGTCTTGCGAAGAATGCGCCCCACACGCGTCACGCGCGGATCCTGCCTGATCTTGAACATGCCGTCCTGCGCTTCGTTGCGATCGCGCAGCGAGTCCTTCAGCGACTCCGCATCCTTCACCATCGTGCGGAACTTGAGGATGTTGAAGCGGTTGCCGTAACGGCCCACGCGCTGCTGGCGAAAGAACACCGGGCCGGGACTGTCGAGCTTGATCGCGATCGCCGCCACGATCATCAGCGGCGCCACCGCCAGCAGGCCGATCGACGTCCACACCACGTCGAACGCGCGCTTCACCGTCGCCGAGGAGCGCGTCAGCTCGAAGCGCCGCACGCCCATCACCGTCACGCCGTGAAGGTCGTCGAACTCCACCGTCGAGCCCACCACCTCCAGCAGGCGCGGCAGGATGCTCACGCGCACGCCCACCGCCTTCAGCGTGCGCACCAGGTCCAGCACCTCGCCCGCATCAGCGCTGCGCGGCGCCACGATCGCGCGCTGCACGTCCAACTGCTGCGCCAGCTCGCGCACCTCCGCCACCTTCGCCGCCGAACGCGCGTCCGTCGACCACGGCGCGATCTCCTCCAGATCCACGTGCGCCACCATGCTCGCGCGGATGCCGCCATGGTCAGCCAGCTTCGAGCGGATCCTGTCCGCCGCGCTCTCATCGCCGATGAACAGGCAGCGCTCGATCGGCGCCAGCCGCAAGGCCAGAGCGCGCGCCACCGTGCGCATCAGCACCAGCAGCGCCGCCAGCGCCAGCCACAGGAACAGCGCCTCGTGGCGGTCCAACGTGCCCGCCACGATCAGCCCGCCCGCCAGCCACGCCACCAGCGCGCACAGCGTCGCCACCTGGAACAGCTTCGGCGCCTCCTCCAGCGTCGTCTTGCGCAGCAGCGAGTCGTCGCGGTCATACAGCCCCGAGCTCTTCGCTCCGATCAGCAGGATCGGCAGCGCCGCCGCGCTCGCCCACGTCAGCTGCAGCGATTTCGACGACAGCGCGATCGTCAGCACGAACGCGCCCGCGATCGCCAGCGTGTCCGCCAGCAGCAGCATGCGCCGGAAGATCGCGTCGCGCAGCATGCTCGCCGCCGGGCCCGAGCTCTCGGCGACCGATCCCACGAGGCGAACCGTGCCCCTCCCCCCCGGGGAGCGGACCGCGCTCGCGGGAGCCCCCTCGAGCGAGACCATTGCGGGATCTGCGATCTTGCTATCCATAGCTCCTCGTTCAGGCCGTGCGCTACCCCGCCAGAAGACGCTCTCCGCGCACGATCCGAGAGATCGAAATATGTGAGGCGGGGAGCTAAAAGGCAACCCACTCAGCCGCGATCTTGCCCCCGCCGACAACCATCAAACTGACCTGACCCTGTTGTCTGGCGCATTGCACACCATTTGCGAGGAAAGCGCAAGGCTTCATATGTACAGACAGGTTTGGCCATTTGTCGTCAACAGCCTCGCGCGCCAGAAAATCCAGTGTCCGCCTGCTATTTCGCGTCCTAGGGTTAATATGTCAGAACGCATAAAATAGTTATTGTCAGGTGTTGGTCCGCTGCTGACGATAGGCGCCGACCGTGTACCGTGGACGCATTGGGCCGGATGTACAGGCACGCTTCGACACTCGGTCCCGCGACCCCGTCGTAAACCATCAATTCAAATGCTGTCACATGCGTGATAGACCGGCGCCGCATCGGATTCCGTGGAGCGGTTTTTCGCGATCGGGACAGCCTGCTTCTCCAACCCTTCACAACTGCCCGCCGGCCGGGCACTAGCGTGCGGCACGCCAAGCCAGTGGATCACCCAGGAGTTGCGATGGATCGCCTTTCGACCTTCCTTCCACAGCCCGCAGCGCCCACCAGCACCAGCCTGCTGCGCGATCCCCTTGCCGGGTCCCCGCCGGCCGCGCCCGCCGGCCTCGCCCCCAGCCCGCCCAGCCTCGCGCGCCCCGGAGCGCTCCACGACGGCCGCGCCGCCGCGCCGCCGCTCGCCGGGCGCATCAGCCTCGCGCACGACTACCTGCTGGTCATGCGCGGCGCCGAGCGCGTGTTCGCTGCCATCGCCGACCTGTACGCCGACGCCCCCATCTACACACTGCTGCACGACCCGCGCGGCACCGGCACACGCTTCTCTGACCACGCAATCACGACCTCGCCGCTACAGCGGCTCGGGGTCGACCAGTCCAGCTTCAGGCGCCTGCTGCCGCTCTACCCCGCTGCCGTCAGGCGCCTGAAGCTGCCAGAAACGGACGTCGTGCTCAGCAGCAGCAGCGCCTTCGCACACGGCGTGCGCACGCCCCACGGCGCCGTGCACGTCAGCTACTGCCACGCGCCCTTCCGCTACGCCTGGGACGAGCAGCACCAGGCGCTCCGCGAGCTCGCCGCGCCGCTGCGGCCGCTGCTGCGCCGCCAGCTACAGCACATGCGCCGCTGGGACCTCGCAGCCAGCGCCCGCGTGCACTCCTACATCGCCAACTCGCAGCTCACCCGCGAGCGCATCAAGCGCTACTACGGACGCGACGCGCCCGTCATCCACCCGCCCGTCGAGACGCACCGCTTCGCCCCCGGCGAACCCGGCGACGCGCTGCTCGTCGTGTCCGAGATCCTGCGCCACAAGCGCCTGCACGTCGCGCTCGAGGCCGCGCGCCGCGCGCGCGCGCCAATCCAGGTCGTCGGCGCCGGGCCCCACCACAGCGCGCTGCGAGACGCCTACCCCGAGGCGCAGTTCCTGGGGCGCGTCAGCGACACCGAGCTCGCCCAGCTGTACGCCGGCGCGCGCGCCGTGCTGATGCCCGGCGTCGAGGAGTTCGGCATCACCGCCGTCGAGGCGCAGGCCGCCGGGCGCCCCGTCATCGCCGCCGCCGCCGGCGGCGCCCTGGAGACCGTCGTCGACGGGCGCACCGGGCGGCTCGTCGCGCTCGACGACGTCGACGCGTTCGCACGCGCCATCCACGACATCGACCAGCTCGCGCTCGACCCCGACCACGCCGTCCTCAACGCCGAGCGTTTCTCAGTCGCCGAGTTCCAGCGTCGGCTGGCAGCTCACGTCAACGAGATCGTCGGCCGGCGCGACGAACTCGGGGCGCCACCGCCGGATACTGCGCCGTGAGGAGTCGGGGTTGCGACGCGCCGCCGCCGCCGCAGGCTCAGATCACGCGCAGCCGGCGTGCTACGCCGCGCTCGCGCGGCGGCGGTCGGCCCCGCTGAACGCGCTCGCGCGGCTCACCGCGCGGCGGTCCGGGCGCACAACCGGGCCGTAGCGGCGGCCCACGACCCGCAGCACATACGCCTCCCGTGCGGCGCTGTAGCGCAGCAGCGGGCGCGCAACAGCCAGCCAGTGGCGGGCGATGTAGCGGCGGGGCCGTTTGACGGTTCGAGCGTTACGCATGTCGAATCCAAAGCTCCCAAATCCCCCGAAAGCGGAGCTATGCGTAGAGATTGTGACAGAGCAGCGCCGCCGATGCGCCTATTCGACCGCCACCGTGCCCTCGCCCGACAGCTCAAACGCGCTGTGCAGCGCCTGCACCACGCTCGGCACGCGCTCCACGTCGATCACACACGAGATCTTGATCGGCGACGTCGAGATCATGTCGATGTTCACGCCCTCCGCCGCCAGCACGCCGAACACCTTCGCCGCCACGCCAGGGTGCGAACGCATGCCCGCGCCGATGATCGACACCTTGCCCATGTCCTCGTGCGTCGCCATCTGCGCGAACGCCTCGCCCGTCAGCGGCTCCAGCGCCGCGCGCGCCGTGCGCAGGTCCTCGCGCGGCACCGTGAACGAGATCTCCGCCTGCCCGCCCGCCGCCACCGGCTCGTTCTGCACGATCATGTCCACGTTGATGTTCGCCCGCGCCATCGCGTCGAAGATGCGCGCAGCCGCGCCAGGCGCGTCCGGCACGCCCGTCAGCGTCACCCGCGCTTCCGACGTCGAGTGCGTCACCGCTGTGATCAAAGGCTGCTCCATCGTGTCTCCTTCCGGCACCACAAAGGTACCTGGCTCCTCGTCAAACGACGAGCGGCAGTGGATCTTCACGCCGTGGTTGCGCGCGTACTCCACCGAGCGCAGCTGCAGCACGCCCGCGCCCGACGCCGCCATCTCCAGCATCTCCTCGAACGACACCGTCTCCAGCTTGCGCGCATTCGGCACGATCCGCGGGTCCGCCGAGTACACGCCCGCCACGTCCGTGTAGATCTCGCACACCTCCGCGCCCAGCGCCGCCGCCACCGCCACCGCGCTCGTGTCCGAGCCGCCACGGCCCAGCGTCGTCACGTTGCGCGCGCTCTCAGACACCCCCTGGAAGCCCGCCACCAGCACGATGCTGTCCTCCTCCAGCGCCGCCCTGATGCGATCCGCGCGCACGTCCACGATCAGCGCCTTCGTGTGCGACTCGTCCGTCACGATCCCCGCCTGCGAGCCCGTCAGCGAGATCGCGCGGTGCCCCAGGTCGTTGATCGCCATCGCGCACAGCGCGCACGAGATGCGCTCGCCCGTCGACAGCAGCATGTCCATCTCGCGCGCGTCCGGCGTCTGCGAGATCTCCTGCGCCATCGCAATCAGCTCATCCGTCGTCTTGCCGCGCGCCGACAGCACCGCCACCACCGCGTGGCCTTCTTCGCGCTTGCGCACGATGCGCCGCGCCGCGCGCTTCACGCGCTCCGCGTCCGCCACCGACGTGCCGCCGAACTTCATCACGATCACAGAGGACATCGCCGTGGAGGATATTGGGCGGGGTGGCGCGCCGTTTAGATCTGCCACAGCCCGGCGGTGGCGGGCCGTCTGGCGCTGCTGGGCGGCGTGGCGGCGCGTGGCAGCTGAGAGCCGAGCTCGAACGGGCGTGGCTGCACACCTGCGAGGGGCCGCTGCTGGGCGAGACGCTGGCGCCGCCGCTATCAGGCACTACCGCAATTTGGAGCATCCTTAGTTGCGACTTCATACGTGCATTTTAGGCCGCCAACGATTTCTTTCCCGATTTCCAGCATTTCACGTTTGCTCCTGAATTTGATGTGAGGAGTCTGATCTTCTACCGGGATTTCAGGGGTCCATTCCCAAGACCCATTGGAGTTGCGGCCGTTTGTGTAACAGCCAGGCTTCCTGACGCTGGCCGCCGACGCCGCGATGATCGTATGAAGATTGACACTAGCGCCGCCGAAACCCCCGCCGCTTTCTTCCGGGCACGCCGCGTAGCCTTCTCCGCACCAAGTCGCTTCCGCCTGCTTCATCAGCGCGCGAATTTCCGCTTCGCTGCCGTGTGAGGACGCCGCGTTGGCCGCGGCGGCTCTGGCGGCGGCTTCTTCCGCCGCTCTGGCGGCGGCTTCTTCGGCCGCGCGGATCGCGGCGAGCAGTTCTTCGCCTCTTTGTTCGGAGCTTTCGAGCGCGAATTCTTGGAAGGTTGCGCTGTACTCGCCGCTCGGATCAGATTCGTCGATCGGGTCACCGTAGACATAGCCGTATGCATTCGCCGAGCCGCCAGGGATGGGGTCTGCCTGCAGGAACCGGCCCAGCTTCGGGACATAGGAGCGAGCGCCCATCGCGACCACGCCAGACGGCAGTTCGGTCTGAAGCTCGCCGGCGCCGAGCCAGGAGTACTTGGCCGGGGTCGTCGTGGTCGGCACTCCGTACTCGGTGGTGTCCTGTTCGGAGGCGAGTTTTGTTTCCGTTTCGCTGAGCGCGGCGGTGGCGACGATGTCGCCGTGCAGGTTGGTGAGCTGCAGCACGGGCGTCGCGCCGTTGATCTGGATCGCCGCCAGACCGCCGCCGATGCCCTGAATGTCGCGGGTCCAGACGCCCGAGGTCGGTTCGGTCGTCCAAGCCGGAGAGCCGTCTCCGGCGGCGTAGTGGTTTATGACGTCCTGGGTGGTTTTGCCGGTGGACACGATTTCGCGTGTGCGCCCGGCGGGGTCGAGGTTGTAGCCGATCGTCTCGCCGTTCTGTGTCTGGCTGGCCAGCTGGCTATCGACGTAGTAGGCACTCGTGAGTTCGTTGCCGCCGGCGTCCGCGGCGGGCAGCGCGTTGATGTTCCCGAAGGTGCTGTAGGTGGCGCCGGTGTCGATCAGGCGGTCGGCCGAGTCGTAGCTGTGCTGTTCCACGAGGCCGCCTTCTGTCGCGCATTCGCCTTTGGAGTTCGGTTCGCGGGTCGTCAGGCTCGTGCGGTTGGTGTCTTCGTCGTAGGCGTAGACACGGGTGGTGCAGACTTTGCCCGCCGGCGTGTCCTGGACCTGCGCGAGACGGCCGGCCGCGTCGTAGCTGTAGGCGTCGCGCGACAGCGTGCTCGTCTGTTCGAGCACCTGGTCATGGATCGATGGCACGACCGCATCGCTGAACCACGTGCATTTTTCGGTGCAGTGCGTTGTCTTGACGTATTCCAGCTTCGTCGCCGTACCGGCCGGGTTGTAGGTGTAGGTCGCGTTCATGCCGTTGGGGTAGCCCTCGGTTAGCAGGTTCCCTTCAACGTCGTAGGTCGCGGTGAAGAGCAGTTTGGCGGTGCCGTATTCGTTGAGCAGTTCTGTGAGGAGTCCGGTGGTTCCGTTGTAGGTGAACGTTTCCGTGCCCTTCTGGTCGTTGACGTGCCGCACGCGGCCGTCCAGTTCGCTCGCGCCTTTGTAGCTGCCTTCGCCTTCGTATTCGTACGTCGTGGCGTTTTCGTCTGAGTCGGTGTAGCTGGTGAGCGCGCCGAGGCTGTTGTATACGCTCGTAAGCGTCTTGGGTTTGCCTTCGGTGCAGGGTTTGCCTCCGTTCGCGCACTGCTTTTCGAGCGCACCGGTCGTTGCGTTGTATTCGTCGGTCACCGTCGGCAGCACCGTGCCCACCGTTGAGCTGATCCCGTTCGTCTTCAACCGCCCGGCGGCGTCGTACGTCGCGCTGGTCGTGCGCGTCGTGGAGCCGACCGTCTGGGTGGTTGTTTCCGCCTGGTCCCACATGTTGTAAGTGGTCGTCGTGACGGGAAGTTCGGCCAGGCCGCTGACACCCGGCTGCGCGGCGGGCCCTGTCTGACACGTCAGACCGGCCCATTCCGGGTGTTTCCTGCAGGCCGCCACCGATGCTTCTTCTCCGGTGCTGTAGTAGACCGTGCGCGTGTCGTGGGCGCCTTCGTTGCCCGGGCGCGGAGCGGGGGCCCACTGCTCGATGCGGGAGTTGCCGGTGTCGACGACGTCGATCGCGCCGGCGGCGTTGACCGTGATGCCTTCCGCTTCTTTGAGCTGGCCGTTGCCGCTTCCCTTGTCGCCCATCTGCGACAGATACTTGCCCGCCGGGGTGAACTCCTCGACGCGCCCGTTGGCGGGGTCGCCGACGTAGAGATTTCCGGAGTTGGGGTCGGCCGCGATCCCGTATGGATACGCGAACTGGCCGTTGCCGGTGCCATACGAGCCGAATTCGCCGACGTACGCGCCGGCCGTCGAGAGCTCCTCCACCCGCTCGTTACCAGGGTCGGTAACGTACACGTTGCCACCCCAGAGCGCGACGTACCGCGGTTCGCTGAACTGGAGATTTCCAGCGCCTTTGGTGCCATACGCGGCAGTGAAGCTGTTTCCTGAAGAGAATTGCTCGACGCGGTTGTTGCCGTGGTCGACGACCCAAATCCCACCGGCCGCGCCGATCGCAACCCCGGTCGGCGTGCTGAACTGGCCGTTGCCGGCCCCTGCGATGCCCGCCTGACAGGTGGTCGTGCACGTCTGAAATTCAGCTTTGCCGTTACTGACGCCGAAGCCGAACACCGCGACGAATTTGCCTGCGGAGGACAGCTCCTCGATCCGATTGTTCGAGGAGTCAGCGACGTAGACGTTGCCCGTCGTCTGGTTGACCGCGATTCCGCCCGGGTTCGAGAACTGGCTGGCGCCCGTGCCTTTCGTGCCATAGGCGGCGACGAATGCGCCTGCGGGCGAGAACTCCTCGACGCGGTTGTTGCCGCTGTCGACCGTCCAGAGGTTGCCGCCCACATCGACCGCGGCATCCGTCGGGAAGCTCAGCTGGCCGCTTTCAGAGCCGTAGGAGCCGATCGTCGATGCGAACACCGGCGCCGACGGAACCGACTGCCAAACCTCGATGCGGCTGTTGTCGGTGTCGGACACATACAGGGCGCCGGCGCGGCTCACCGCGATGCCTTCCGGCCCTTGGAGCTGTTCCGCCCCGGAGCCTTTCGCGCCGAACGCCGTGACGAACACGCCGCCGGTGGTGAACTCCTCGACGCGGCCGTTGCCGAAGTCGGTCACGTACAGGTCGCCGGTGACGGGGTCCGCGGCGATGCCCTCAGCGCCTTCGAACTGCCCGCTCCCCGTTCCTTTGGCGCCGAACTGGGTGATGTAGACGCCTTTCGTGGAGAACTCCTGCACGCGGCTGTTGCTGTATTCGGCGACATACAGGTTCCCGCCAGAGATCGCGATGCCGGCGGGTTCGTGGAACTGCCCATTTTCGCCGCCGTGCGTCCCGAACGCGCTGAGGTATTCGCCTTTTTCGTTGAACTCCTCGATCCGGGAGTTGCCTTCGTCGACGACCCACACGTTGCCCGCCGAGTCGACGGCGACGCCCTGCGGGCTGTGGAACTGGCCACTGCCTGAGCCGACTTTGCCGGCGACGCAGGCGGTCGTGCAGATCTGGAATTTTTCTTCACCAGTGCTCACCCCGAAGCCAAACGTCCGCATGAACGTCCCCGCGGAGGAGAACTCCTCAATGCGGTCGTTCGTCGTATCCGAGACATACACGTTGCCGGTGGAGGCGTTGATCGCGATGCCCCATGGCGACAGGAACTGTCCGCCAGCGGTCCCTTCGGAGCCAAACTTTTTCAGCAACGTGCCGGTCGCCGAGAACACCTGGATGCGGTCGTTGCCGTTGTCAACCACCCACAGGTTGCCGCTGCTGTCGAACGCCTCGCTCATCGGTTTACGCACCTGACCTTCGCCGGTCCCTTCGGGGGCAAGCTGCCAGGCGTACGCGGGCGCCGCCGGAGAACCGCTGCCCGAGCCCTTCGGGCTGCGCGTTTCCAGCAGGTTGCCGGTCGTCGGTTCGTACAGCGTCGTGTGCGTGAGCTTCAGGCCGTTGGGGTCGATCGTCACAGACGTCGGCTTGCGCAGCTTCCAGCCGAGGTTTTCCTGGCCGGAGTAGGAGGTCATGGTTTCGCGCTTGTCGAATTCTTCTTTACTAGCGGTCTGCGCACCGGTGATCGACTTCGTCACCAGATCGTACGGGCCGCCTTCCGCGGGCGCTCCTTCGTCGTAGAAGAACTGCTCGCGGTTGCGGGCGAGCACTTCTTCGCCGGCTTTTTCTTTGCCCTGTGCCAGCTTGACGGTGTGTTGCGGCCCGAGCGCTTCGAGCAGTTGGGTGCCGGGTTCGCCGGTGGTGTTGTACGTGCTCTCGCTGTCGAGCAGTTTCGACGCTTCGACGGTTTTGCCCGTTTCGGCGAGCGCCGCCGTGCGATTGTCGGGAGTCAACGTCCGCACGACGTCGTTGTAGGTGTTGAATTCGCGGGTCGACACGCCGCCTGAAGGCGTTGCGACGTTGACCGTCCGGCCAACTGCATCCTGGTAGTAGACCGTCGCTCCTTTGTAGCTCGCCGCGGGCCAGCCCTCGGGCGCGGAGGGAGGCAGGACCGCGACCGCTTCAACGGGGTCGTCTTTCTGGCCCCATTGCGCGACTTCGCCTGAGGTCAGATTCTGCAGGCCCGTCCCGGACAGCGGCACGCCGTACTCGACCGTCGACACCGACGTCGTCCCCGGGTTCGGGGCCGCGGGCACTGGGTTGTTCGTCGAATAGGTCGGCGTCCACTCCTGCACGCGGCTGTTGCCGCTGTCGACGACGTACACGTTGCCCGAAGCGCTGACGACGACGCCCTCGGGCGAGAGGAAGTCCCCGGTGCCCGTGCCTTTGGCCCCAAAGGACCCGACCAGGGTGCCGGCTTGGTTGAACTCGTCCACCTTGCCGGCCAGATCGGTCTCGTAGATCTCGCCCGCGGCGGCGTTAGTGCCGATTTCGCTCGGTTCGCCGACCGACGCGAACTGCGCCAGATACGCGCCGGACAGCGCGAACTCCTCTACGCGTTTGTTGCTGAAGTCGGCGACGTACATGGTTTCGCCGAGGAACGCGATGCCACCCGGCGCCGCGAACTGGCCGGGGCCCGAGCCCGATGTGCCGACCGCCTGCATGAAGACACCCGCGGCCGTGAACTCCTCAATGCGATGGTCGCCGTCGTCGCCGACCCACACATCGCCGTTCGGGTCGACCCCGATCCCCTCGGGCCTGTAGAACTGCCCGAGGCCCATCCCCAAGCTGCCGATCGTCCTGACGAACGCGCCGGCGGTCGTGTACTCCTCGACGCGCGAGTTGCCCTCATCGGTCACGTACACGTCTCCCGCCGCCTGGTTGATCGCCACGCCCACAGGGTCGTTCAGCTGCCCGTTGCCCGAGCCCGCGATGCCGGTCAGGCAGCTGGCCGTACACGTCTCCAATTTGGCTTCGCCGTTGTTGACGCCGAAGCCGTACGTCGCGACGAACGTGCCCGCCGACGTGAACTTGTCGATGCGGTTGTTGGCGTCGTCGGTGACCCACACATCGCCGCTGGCATCGATCGCCGCGCGGTCCGGTTCTTTGAGCTGTCCCGCATTGGAGCCGTTCACTCCGAACGCCAGCGACCATTTGGGCGCCGAGAGCGGCACGACCGAGGTCGCCGCGCTCGACGCCACCGCCGTCCCGCCGGCGTTGAGCGCGGTCACGGCGGCGACCAGCGTGTAGCCGGCGTCGGACGCACGCGGCGTGTAGCTCTGGTTGGTCGCCCCCGCGATCGCCGTGCACAGCGCCCCAGTGCAATCCTCCCACTGGTAGGTGTAGGCCAACGGCCCATTGCTCCAGGTCCCGTTGCTCGCCACGCTCAGCGTCGTGCCGACCACGGGGCTCGTGCTCGACAGCGTCGGCACGGCCGTGTATGCCAGCGCTTCCCCGTTCCACAGAGCGCTCGCGACGCCCCCGCGCACGGCCGACAGCAGGCGTCCGGCAGTCGCATCGCTGCTGATGCCGCCGTAGTGCAGCAGCCACGGCTGCTGTCCCGGGGAGCTCACAGCCGTCACGTGGCCTTCGGCGTCATAGCCGTAGATCGTCTTCAGCGCGGGCGAGATCTGCGGATTCCACACCGCCCGCAAACGGCCCAGTTTGTCGTATGCGTACTGCGCGACCGGAGTCGCAACAGTGGCTTTCGACGGCGAGGCCGGGTTGTACGCGACGAGCAGGACTTCCTTGAGGCGCCCCTTGTATTCGGACCATTCACTCTCGTTTTCGCCGATTTTGGCGTTCGTCGCGGTGGCGTACACGAATTCGAGCGCGCGGCAGCCCTTGGGCAGTTCTTCGTGTTTTTCGAGCTTTGAGTAGCACGTCGAGATGCCGGTTGGTTCGGGCGCGAGCTCCCCCACCGGCTCCGTCACACCTTCGACCGTGCGGAAGATGTATCGCGTCTTCTGCGACGACAGCGGCCCTTCCCGCTTGCCCGGCGTCCACAACGTGGCCGTCGGCCCGGTCGTCGACGTGAAGTTGGTGCTCGCGCCATCGGCTTCATCTCTGAGCACGTATTCCAAGACTTCGCCTTTGCTGCCCTTGACCTGCCTGAGCTTCAGATTGGCATCGCCTGTCGGCGACGTGAAGCTTTCGCTGCCGCTGCTGAAGAACGTCGACTGCCTGCCGTTCGCCGTGGTCAACATCGCGTCGCCGCTCGCCAGTTTCGTGATGCTCTCTTCGCTGTTCACATCGAGGCTCCACTGCGGCCCGAGCGGACCTTCGGACCCCGCGGTGAGGTGGCGCGAACGATAGCTGCGGCCGACCGTCAAGCCACCACCTGGAGCGCTCGCCGACACATCCGTCGCAGCGAGACTGAGCTCACCTGACTGCGAGTCGACCAACCCCGGCCCCACGGCGACCGGGGCGGCGGCGCGCACCTTCAAGACGTATTCTTCTTTCGCGACATTGCCCACGTTGTCGGTCGCGGTCACCGTGAGCCTGTGTTCGCCCACGCTGTAGTTGGCGCCGTTGATGGCCCATTCCCCGGCCGCAAGGCAGTCTTCGGTGGCGCACGAGCCCAGCGGTTTGCCAACTTGCTGGCCGTCCACCGCCAGCGCGATCGACTGCACACCCGAGGCGTTGTCGCGCGCGCTCGCTTTCACGACGTACGGTTTTTCCTCGATTTCGTTGCCCGCCGGCAGCCCGGACATCGTGATGCTGTGCGGCGGCGCATCGTCGACCATGACCGCGTCGCCCTGGCTCCCCGTTGCGCCGGTCGAGTTCTCCACGGTGGCTTCGACCGTGTCGACGCCTTCGGGCAAGCCGACAAGTGGGTAGGTGAGCTCTTCGTTGCTGCTGCTTTTCCCTGAACATTCGCTCACCGCGAACCAGCACTCGTCACATTGGTCGCCCTGACATCCCGCGACCGGCCAGAAGCTACGGCCCCAGCCCGACGCAGAGGGTGATTTGAACGCCACCTCGCTGATGCCGATGCCGGGGTCGATCGCTCCCACCGCGGCCACGGCAGTGGTGCTATTGCCGTTGATCCACCGGTGCGTGGCATCGAGGTAGAAGCCATTGAGTTTGCCGTTGACGTATTCGCGGGCGGTGTCGGTTATCGCGCGAGGCGGTGCTTCCTGCACGATGTCGACCGCCGCACGCATCAGCCACGATTCGAAGTAGTCGGTGACAGTCGGTTCGGTCACCATCGCTTCCATGTTGACGACATTGGCTTTGCTTTCGGACGTCACCGCCGGCACGGTGCACGCAGATTCCACGCACGCGAGCGTTTTGGCTTCGTATCCCCGCGGGATGTTGATCAGGCTGCCACCGTTGCTTTCGACTCTTTTCGATGGATTTTCGATGTCGAGACTGTTGCGAACTCCCGTGTACCCGTTGAGGAAGGTGGTGATTTCGGCCGCATAGACGCGCGATTCACCCTGTGTCGGATACTGCAGGATTCCGGCGGCCGTGATCGGGATCGATTCCTGGAAGCCTTCGATCCCGAGCGAGCCTCCCGACTGAGCCAACCTGATCCCGGCCGGATAATTCGTGTTGAACGCCCAGTTTCCCGGATTGATGTGCAGCGTCACATCCTGCACCGTCGGATCGACGACGATCGGGTAGCGATACTGGCCAGCGCGGTGGTCGACCGTCAAAGTCAGGATGTCGCCCGACAGGCGCATCGCGACGGGCACCGTCGTCCCCGCCGCATCCTCTGCCACCGCCGGCAGGATCGACGCGATCGCGACGCCGCCGTCGAGCACCTGCACACGACCAGCTCCGCCGCGTGCCTGCACGATCTTCGCGCCACGCGGCACGCCGACCCGGAAGAACAATTGCTGCGGGCTCTGCACCGAGCGCAGGACCGTGTCCGTCTCGAAGCCCGCGGGCACTGGCTTGACCAGAGAGTCCATGTCCGTCTGCGTGTTCGCGTACAAGGCCGTCGCGCCATCGATCACGCCCGCGGAGCCACCCAGGGGAGCGCCGGACCCATCGACCGGAGTCACCGACACGCCGGCCGCCGGCAACTCGATCCCGTCGCGCAAGCGCGCCGGGATCCGCACGCGCACCAGCGGAGCAGCCGTTTCAAACGCGCCTCCCACGTCACGCAAGCTCAGGTCCACAGGCGCCAACCGGCCCGGTGAGGTTTCGCGCGCAATCGGCTCGACCGACTCGATCACCCCTCGTTTGCGGCCCCCCAGATCGACCTCAGCCGAGTTAGCGCTCGAGAAGCCCACGATCCGCTGCCCCGCCGGCAGTCGTGGCGGACCACCCGCAAGATGGCGCACCAGCACCGGAAACGCTTCAGACGCCAGCGCCGCGGCCTGCTTGAGGTCCAGGCGCTCAAACCTGGTCCGGGACGCCAGGCGCGCGGCCACGGCCGCGGGGGCGCTGCGCCGCGCTTGTTCCGCGTCCTTCAGCTGTTCGCTTTCAGTCAGCATGCCCGCGACCACCAGCGAACCCTGAAGCGGCGACGGCGCATCGAAGCCACCCTGCGAGGACAAGCCCGCGGCGAGCGCGACGCCGGGAACCAGGGCCAGGCATGTCACCGCTGCGAGACAACACGCCAGACACCCCGCCAAACGCAACACAGGCCGCCACACAGGCCGCCACACAGTCGCGCCTGCTCGAGTACCCCCGGTGCGTTTCATCAGTGCCCGCCCCCCGTCCATGTCGGCTTCGGCTCCGCGGGCGACCCCAAATAAGAGGCACGCCAGCGCCGCTGTATCGGATCGGATTCGTATCCGAACAGAGAGCCGCTCGTCAAGAGTTCACACGCGAGAAAACACTGGAGTTTCCCGTGTTAACGGTCTGAAGTCTCAACTGTCAGGACAAGGTCCCCAGCGTTCCCCCCACCCGCCTCCAGGCGAACCGGCGCCGCGTCGCGTCTCGCCGGGGACCCTGCGAGCAACAACTCGAACGATCGCACTAGAACAAACGTCTGGTATTGACACATGGCCCCGATGCGGCGAACTACAGTGCCGCGAGGTTTGTCCGACGTCAAGCGAGAAAGGGAGTGTGTGCAATGAGGTACAAGTACCGCATTGGAATGCTGAGCGCGATTGTGGTGCTGGCGGTGGGAGCGTCAGCAACGGCCGCGAGCGCGGCGATACAATTCGAATGGAAAGTCAACGGCTCGGCGCTGAAATCGGGGGCATCGAAGGAATTCGTCGCAAAAGAGAAAAGCGGGGCGACCTATACCTTCAACTCTACAGTCTTCGGCGCAAAAATCGAACTAAAGAGCAGCGTCCTCACGGTCACAAAAGGCACCGCCATTCTCGGTGGCAAGCCGGGAGGGATCGAAGGCAGCCTGTTTCTCGAACGCTTTACGATATTCAGACCCGCGAACTGCCAGCTCAATCCCATCATCAACCCCCTCGGATCGATACTGCTCGGCCCGCTCAAGGGCGAAGCCGTCGAAAGCGCTGAAGCCGGGAAAGGAACAGGAAAAACCGAGACGTTGCTCACCGCAAAAACCGGCGAAGTCATGGGTGAATTGCAGCTGGAAGAAAGCGGAGGCGGAGGCTGTCTGCTGAACGGGGTCAATGGGAAGATCGAGGGCGCCCTGCTGATGGAAGTCGCCCCACAGAAAACCGAAGCAAAATCGGGGCTCCTTACGTTTACGGCGAAAAGCAACGAATACGAGAACGCCAAAGGCGAAGTCAAAAAAGCAGAACTCGAGTTGGGGGTGGAAGGCCACCCGCACGCCACCTCGCTGACCGGCGGCGAAGCCGAAACCGAACTGATCTCCAAAGAAGCATTCGGAGCGTTCTGAGCAAAACCGCTACGACAGCCGCGCCCCGGGCATGCTCGGGGCGCGGCCTGCGGCGACCGGCTCTACGTCGCGCTCGTGTGCCGGCGGTCGTCGGCCCCCGCTGAGCGCGCCCTGATGTAGACGCCGCGTTCAGTCGCCTTTGAACGGGTTCTCGACCCGCACGCCCGCATAGTCCTGGCCGTCGCTCAAATCCTCCGAGAGCACGAGTGCGCAACCCAGGGCGCGAGCCGCCTCGAGGATCGCGGCGTCCCAGTAGGAGATGCCAAACCGCTGCCTCGTCGACATCGCCGCAAGCGCAACTCCGACCGTGGTCTCCTGCACGGGGAAGCGCCGGAACGAGTCGACCAGCGCCGCGGCCTGCTCGTCGGTCAGGCGATCCGCCCTGCTCTCCCAGGTCGCCTGGACGTAGAACTCCTGCAGCACCTGCACGGACAGCGCGACATCCCTGGAGGAGAGCAGCTCGCTGGCCACCTTCGCCTTCTCGCGCTCCTCAGGATCGCGAGAGATCGTGTAGAGCAGGATGTTCGTGTCAACGAACCGCACGCGCGTGAACCCGATCGCGATCGACACGGTCGCGCGCGCTGAACTGCTCGATCTCGCCCTGGATGCGCTTCTGCTGAGCCTCGAGCCTCGCAAACTCGGCCTCGTGCTCTGACAGCGAACGCAGGTACTCCGCCACAAGCGCGCTCACCGAGCTGCCTCGCTCCGCCGCGCGGATCCTCGCCGCACGGTACACGTCCTCAGGAACAGAAACCGTGATGTTGGTCACTGTGGAGCACAGTATCACAGCCACACAGCCCGCTCAAACCGTGCGCCGCCCCGCAAACGCCTTCCCCAGCGTCACCTCGTCCGCGTACTCCAAGTCAGAGCCAACCGGCAGGCCGCTCGCCAGACGCGTCACCTTCACCTGCGGCGCACGCGCGCGCAGCTCCTGCGCCACGTGCAGCGCCGTCGCTTCGCCCGTCGTCGTCGGGTTCGTCGCCAGCACCACCTCGCGCACCGCCGCCTGCGGCGCGCTCACCCGCGCGAACAGCTCCGCCATCTTCAAGTCCTCCGGGTCCACGCCGTCGATCGGCGACAGCGCGCCGCCCAGCACGTGGTACACGCCGTGGTATTCGTGCGTGCGCTCCATCGGGATCACGTCGCTCGGCTCCTCCACCACGCAGATCAGCCCATCGTCGCGCCGCGGGTCCTCGCAGATGCGGCAGCGCGCCGCATCCGTCAAGTTGAAGCACACCTCGCACAGGCCAATCTTCTCCTTCACCTCCACAATCGCCGCCGCCAGCGCGCTCGCGTCCTCGCCAGAGCTGCGCAAGATGTGAAACGCCAGCCGCTGCGCCGTACGACTGCCGATGCCCGGCAGCTTCGACAGCTCCGTCACCAGCCGCTGCACCGGCGGCGCATACGACGTGCTCATGCGCTCCGCGCCCCGCTCATCTACAGGCCCGGCAGGCCCAAGCCGCCGCCCAGGCCACCCAGGTCAAGGCCCGCCGTCGCGCCGCCCATCCTGCTCTCCGCCAGCTCCTGCGCCTTGCGCAGCGCATCGTTCGTCGCCGCCAGCACCATGTCCGCCAGGATCTCCACGTCCTCCGGGTCAACCGCCCCCGGATCGATCCTCACCTCGCGCACCTCAAGGTCGCCACTCACCTTCACCGACACCATGCCGCCGCCCGCCGACGCCTCCACCACCTCGTGCTTCAGCTGCTCCTGCGCCAGCTCCATGTCCTTCTGCATCTTCTGCACCTGAGCCATCATCTGCTGCATGTTCGGCATCCGCTGCTGCTTGGCCATCACGCGCCTTTCTGCTCGCCTGTCGCAGCGCCAACGCCACGCTCGTCCTGCTGCTCGCCAGCATCCAGCCCCGCCACCGACGCCACGCCCGCTGCCGCCTCGTCCGTCAGCTCCTCCGCGTCGAACTCATCCATGAAGCGCGCCACCAACTCCTCCTCCGAGCGCCCGCCCGCCGCCGCCTCCGCGCCGTTCTCCGGCGTTTCGCGCAGCTCGTAGCGCAGCCGCCAGCGGCCGCCAGCCAGCGTCTGCAGCGCCTCCCCCAGCGCCGCCCTGTTCGCCGGGCTTTCCGCTTTCTTCTTGTTGAACTCCGCGCTGAACGGATACGCCAGCGTCAGCTCCTCGCCATCCAGCTCCACCGGGCGCGCCTCGTCGATGCACGCGCCAAGCAGCCCGTTCTCGCTGCGCACCAGGTCAACCACCGCCGGCCACAGCGCGTAGATCGCCTCAATGTCGCGCGGCACCTGCGCCACCCGCTCCGGCGGCAGGTCCGGCGGCGGCGGAGGCTGCGAGGCCGCTGGTGGGGGAGGCTGCGAGGCCGTGGGTGGGGGAGGCTCTGAGGCCGTGGGTGGGGGCATCGTCGCCGCCGGTGCATGTGTCGCCGCGGGCGCCGATGCCGGTGTGGGCATCGATGCCGGCGCCTGCGCCGGCGCTGACGTCACCGTCGCTGTCGGCGCCGGCGACGCCACCCGCGCCTCGTTCCGCGCCGCGCCATCCATCGCAGCCGCCGCAGGCGGCTCCTTAAAATCCTGGCCGTTCCCGCGCGCCTGCGGCGAGCCGCCGCGCTCCAGCCGCTCGAGGCGCGCAAGCAGCGCCCGCGTCGAGCCGTCCGTCTGCGGGCGCGCCGCCTTCACCAGCGCAAGCTCCAGCCGCGTACGCGCATCCGCGCCCGCGCGCACGCCCTCCATCGCCTCGCCCAGCAGCTCCAGCAGGCGCACCACCGTCGCGTGATCCACCCGCGCCGCCTGCTCGCCCAGCGCCGCATCCGCCTCCGGCGTCAGCGACAGCTCCGCCGGCACCTCATTCAGCACCTGCACCACCAGCAGCTCGCGCGCACGCACCTCCAAATCCGACGCAAACGAGCCCGCGTCGCGGCCCTGCTCCACGCACTCCTCCAGCTTTCGCAGCGCCCGCGCCGCATCGCCCGCCGCCACCGCATCCACCGTCTCCTCCAGCAGGCGCGCATCCGCCACCCCCAGCACCGCCAGCACGTCCTCCAGCTGGATGCTCGCGCCGCTGTACGTCACGATCTGCTCCAGCGTGCCCAGCGCGTCGCGGAAGCTGCCCGTCGCCGAGCGCGCCAGCGCCGCCACCGCCGCCGGCGGGATCTCAATCGACTCCGCCTGCGCCGCCCTGCGCACCACGCTCGCGATCTGCTCCACCGTCGGGCGGTGAAAGTCAAAGCGGTGGCAGCGGTCCACCACCGTCGCCGGCACCTTGTTCGCCTCCGTCGTCGCCAGCACAAACACCGTGTTCGGCGGCGGCTCCTCCAGCGTCTTCAAGAACGCGTTCCACGCCGCCGTCGACAGCATGTGCGCCTCATCCAAGATGTACACCTTGCGCCTGCCGCTCACCGGCGCATACGCCACGCTGTCGCGCAGCTCGCGAATGTCGTCCACCGAGTTGTTCGACGCCGCATCCATCTCGATCACGTCCAGCGACGTCGCCCGCGCAATCGACACGCACGAGTCGCACACGCCGCACGGCTCCACCGTCGGCCCGTTCTCGCAGTTCAAGCACGCCGCCAGGATCTTCGCCATCGACGTCTTGCCCGTCCCGCGCGAGCCCACAAACAGGTACGCGTGGTGCACCTTGTCGCGCTCCACCGCATTGCGCAGCGTGCGCACCACCGGCTCCTGGCCCACCACCTCCGCAAACGTCCGCGGCCTATGCCTGCGGTACAGCGAACGCTGCTCGTCCTGTTGTCGCTCCTGTTGCGCCACCCTGCGCCTGAGTCTACTCACGCCCACGCGCCTGCCAGCGGGTAGCGTGCCGCCGCATGAACGTCCCCGTCAGGCGCTTGCGCCGCCGACTCGCCGCACACTGGGCCGACCTGTCCGCCATCGCCGCCGGCGCCATCGCGCTGCGCGTCATCGCCGGCGTCGGCTTCGCCAACTACGACACCCTCTACGCGCTCGCCTGGGGCGGACAGCTCTCGCGCGGCAGCACGCCCGCCTACGACGTCCCCATCGCGCCCACGCCACACCCGCTCGTCGAGGCGCTCGCGCTCCTGCTTGCCCCGCTCGGCCCCCACGCCGTCGAAACCATCACCGTCGCGCTCGCCTTCCTCGCGCTGTCCGCCTGCGGCTCGGTCATCTACAAGCTCGGCGCGCTGTGGTTCGGGCGGGGAGCCGGCGCGCTCGCCGCGCTCATCTTCCTCACCCGCGTCCCCGTCCTCTCCTACGGCGTGCGCGCCTACATCGACCTCCCCTACCTGCTGCTCGTGCTCAGCGCGCTGCTGCTCGAGTCCCGCGCGCACCGCCAGCGCAACGCCCCCGCCGGCGCGCCCGTGCTCGCGCTGCTCGCCCTCGCCGGGCTGCTGCGACCCGAGGCCTGGGCCTTCTCCGGGCTCTACTGGCTGTACCTCACACGCGAGCGCAAGGCCGTGCCCGCGTCGCGCCTCACGCTGCTCGCCGCCGCCGCGCCGCTCGTGTGGGTGCTCAGCGACCTGCTCATCACCGGCGACCCCATGTGGTCGCTCACCCACACCCAGCACACCGCGTCGCTGCTCGACCGCGTCACCGGCATCGCCAACGTGCCCCAGTACATCCCCCGGCGCATCGGCGAAATCCTGCGCCCGCCCGTGCTCGTCGGCGCCGCGCTCGGCGGCGTGCTCTCGCTGCTGTGGCTGCGCTCCCGAGCGCTGCTCGGCGCCGGCGCCGGCGCGCTCGCCGTCGTCGTCTTCGCCGCCTTCGCCACCATCGGCCTGCCCATCAACTCCCGCTACGCGTTCCTCGCCGCCGCCATCCTCGCCATCTTCTGCGGCGCCGGCGTGTTCGGCTGGACGTGCCTCGACGCGCGCGACCCGCGCCGACGCTGGTGGATCGCCGGCGGCGCGCTCGTGCTCGTCGCGCTGCTCGCCTACGCGCCCGCGCAGTACCGCTCCGCGCACCGCCAACTCGACGAGCTCGCCCGCTACCACGCAATCGAAGGACAGCTCGTCGCGCTCGTCCAAAGCCACGCCATCAACCTTCGCTGCGGGCCCGTCGGCGTGCCCAACCACGCGCCCGTGCCGCTGCTCTCGCTGTATCTCAAGACCAGCCCCCGCAACATCGTCAGCCCCGAATCAGGCCACATCGCCTCCGGCGTCTACGTCGACCCCGCAAGCAAAGAAGTCGAAGCCGACTACGTCCTCGACAAGCTCGACCCCGTCGAGCACGCCAGCGTGCCGCCCGGGTTCAGGGAGTCCGCCGCCAGCTCCGACTGGTTGATCTTCCAGGGGTGCCGGTAGGGACGCAGGCTGGAGGCGAGCACGGGCTCGGTGCGTCTTGGTCGTCGGCACACTCTTACTCACGCGTCGCGTCTCGTGTATAGCCATAGTTATACGCACGACGAGTCGATGGACCGTGCACCCCTCCACACTTACTCACGCGTCGCACCCGGTGTATAGCCATGGTTATACGCACGACAAGACGATGGACCGTGCACCCCTCGTCGAGATTCGCGGCACCCGGCGCCGATCGTCGCCCGCGACTCCGGCTCGGGAGCTCCCGCTGCGCCTGCCGGTGATCGCTTAAGGCTGCTTCCTTCCGGACCTGACCTGGTTCGCAAGCCGACACCGCGCGGGACCCGAACCATCGACGCCCCAAGCGACGGAGCAACCGGGGTCGGAACCCCTCGGATGGGAGTTCAGCCCCGCTAGAGCGGATTGCGGATTCAGGGCGCCGCTACCTCCCCGCCTAGCACGGTCCACCAGCGATCCTAACGCACCACGGCCGCGCCAAGTTCCGGTAGGCTGCGCGGCCGTGACCAACTCAAAGATCCCCACCTCCATCCTGCGCTCCCGCGCCATCGCCGTCCTCGTCGCGCTCGGCGCCGCCATCCTCATCGCCGGCTGCGGCTCCGGCGGCTCCAGCACGATCACCGTCGGCAACGAGAACAGCGCCGACAACTCGCTGGTCAAGGCCAGCGAATCGAGCAGCTCCTCCAGCACCAGCAAAACCGCCACCACGCCCACCAGCGGCCCGCTCTCCAAAGAACCCACCGTCACGCCGCCCTCCGGGCCCGCGCCGTCCAAACTCGAAAGCAAAGAACTGATCGCCGGCACCGGCGCCGAAGCCAAGGCCGGCGACACCGTCACCGTCAACTACGTCGGCGTCCTCTACAAAGGCGGCAAGGAGTTCGACGCGTCGTGGAAACGCCACGAACCGTTCTCCTTCACGCTCGGCAAGGGCCAGGTCATCAAGGGTTGGGACCAGGGCGTCGCCGGCATGAAGGTCGGCGGGCGTCGCGAGCTGATCATCCCCTCCGAACTCGCCTACGGCAAGGCCGGCTCGCCGCCCACCATCCCCGCCAACGCGCCGCTCGTGTTCGTCGTCGACCTGCTCGGCGTCTAGGCGAAGCGACGGCCACACCGCGCAAGACCGCACCGCGTCGCGCCGGCCGCATGCCGGCGCGCACGCGCCGCGCGGCGCTGCTGGCGCTCGGCGCCGCCGCGCTCGCGCTCGCCCTCGCCCTCGCCGGCTGCGGCGGCGCCCGCAAGCCAGCCCCCGTGGAGCTGGCGCTCGAGCGCGCCGACCTCGTCGCAGTAGCGCACACGCTCATCCGCCAGCAGCCCACCGTCGCCCGCGAGGTCGCCGCCACCAAGGCCGCGTGGCCGCTCATCGCGCACGGCCTGCCCGCCAACATCCGCGCCGCCGCGCAGCCCGCGCTCAGCGACGCAACGCAGCGCGCCGCCGCGCTCACGCTGCCCGCGATGCTCACCGAACACGCCGCCAGGTCGCTCACCGGGCCCGCGTCCACCCTCGCCGGCATCTACCGCGCGTTCGTCACGCTCGGCTCACGCGGCTGGCAGCTCGTCGGCGCAGCCGTCAAGCAGATCCAGCACGGCCCGCCCGCCGCCGCGCGCTTCGCGCGCGCCAACGTCGCGCTGTACATCGACAGCGTCTACGACGCCCACTTCAGCCTCGCGCAGATCGGCAAGCAAATCCCCGTCGTCTACCAACGACTCGGCGGCCCGCAAGCGTTCGGCGCCGCGCTCACGCTCGCCCAAGTGCGCACGCTCAGCGACTTCTACTCCGAGCCCAACGACCGCCTGTACCCGCACCCCAGCGTGCGACTCGGATCCTGAGCGCCGCGCCCTGATGGGGTCCTATGGGGAATGTCCGCGCGTGCGCTCGGCCCGCAGCACGCGGCGACACACGTCGCCAGCGCGCTGCGCGCATGCCGGCGCACTGTGCGGCCGCTGCGGCGCAAAGCCAAGCGCGCACGCACGGAGCCGTGCAAAACCGTGCGCAGGCCCAAGCGAACATCCAATCGCTCGTCGTTGCATCGATGGGCTCCTCCCTGGCTACGACTATGCAGCGGACCCATCAGGCGGCCATCGCATGACCAGCGAGCTCGTTCCGTGCCCTGAGGCGCAATCCCAAATGCAATGCTTGACCGCACATATGGAATCGCTGTAGGCTCGACGATAGCGCAAGTTCCAAGACACCGCATTGCGCCTGCTACACCTTTGATCGAGACCGCAGACAGCTCCTCCGACAGCTCCCGGCACGAGGCCACCTCGTCCGGCGCATCCGGAGGTCAAGCGCATTCGAGCCTCGAGCGCCAACCGCTCGCCGGCGGTCGGCTGCTCGCCGCCATCTCCAACAGCATCGTCGCGATCCTGCGCGAGCACTACGGACGTGGGCCCATGAAGGCCAAGACGTACGTGCTCGATGACATCGTCGTCGTCGTCATGCGCGGCAGCGGCTTCACGCCGCTCGAGCAGACCATCATGGACAGCGGCCAGCCCGCGCGCGTGATCGCCATGCGCGAGGACTTCCAGCGCGTGATGGCCGCGCGCTACAAGACCACCATCGAACAGCTCACCGGTCGCAAGGTGCTCGCCTTCCTCAGCCAGGCGCACGTCGACCCCGACATCACCATGGAGGTCTTCTTCGTCGACCGCCCACTCGACGGCTTCGGCGCCGTCGAGGTGGTCGAGACCTAGCAGGAGCCCACGCGCCACCGCGACATCGCCTCAGCCGCCCGCTCCGTCAGCTGCGCCGGGGCACCAGATACGCAAGCGGGACACGACCGTCGGCGGCGCGGCGCCTGGTCACGTCCATCGTCACGCCGTGCAGGCGCGGACCGCCGCCGTGGGCGCGCGCCACACGCACGCGATCGCGCAGCCAAACCACGCGCCCGTTGGCGTCGCGAACGCGGTATTCGTGGTCGCTCGTGCAGCCGACCGCCTCACGGAACTGCAGCTCCGCGAGCGCCAGGTCCTCGGGCTCCACGATCCGCTGCCAGAAGCCCTCCTCGTGCAGCCACGACGACAACGGGTAGCCGAGCAGCTCCTCCGCGCGGGCGCTCACAAAGCTGAACCGGTGGCGCTCCGCGTCCGCCTCCCACACGATCGCGTCGAGCCCGCCCAGCATCGACGCCAGGCGCCCGCACTCCGCCTCAGCCCGCGCGCGCGCCGCCCGCTCGCCCGCCAGCTCCGCGCGCTCCAGCTCCGCCGCACGCTGCTCGCTCACGTCGCGAATCACCGCGATCACGAAGTCCTCCGCTTCCACAGCGATCGGGCTGAGGCCGATCTCCACCGGGAACTCGCTGCCGTCCTCGCGCAGGCCCAGCAGGTCCACGCCTCTGCCCACCACGCGCCTGCGCGGCTGCTCGGCGTAGAGGTCGCGGCGGATCAGGTGCGCGGAGCGATAGCGCTCAGGCACCAGCAGCTCCACGTAGCTGCCGAACAGCGCGCCCGAGCCGTAACCGAACATCTCCTCCGTGCGGCGATTCACCAGCGCCAGACGACCACTCCCGTCGACCAGCACGACCGCGTCCGGCGCCGAGTCAAGTAGCGCTTCGATCAGGCTCATCCGGTTAGTCGACCCGCCCTTAATTTCGACCTATGGAATCAGAGGCTAGCGCAACGGTGGTCGTCGGCGCCCGCTCGCGCGCCGCGCCGCTACCGTAGTCCTCCGCACGCAGCGCTCGCCGTGGGACCTCGAGCCCTCGCACCGTCCGCGTGGACACGACCACCCGCCAATCGCCGACATGCACGCAACACCCGCTCGGAGCTCACGCAGCGCCGTGCCGCTGCTCGCGGCGGTGGCGCTCGCCGCCGTGCTCAACACGTGGGCGCTCGGCCAAAACGGATACGCCAACGTCTACTACTCCGCCGGCGTCAAGTCGATGCTGCTGTCGTGGCACAACTTCGTGTTCCTCGCCGCCGACCCCGCCGGCCTGATCTCGATCGACAAGCCACCGCTCGCGCTGTGGCTGCAGGCAGCCAGCGCCGACGTGTTCGGCTTCACGCCGCTCAGCCTGCTGCTGCCCGAGGCGATCGCCGGCGTGCTGGCGGTGGTCGCGATGTACGTGATCGTGCGCAGGCGCTTCAGCACGCTTGCCGCCACCGCCGCCGCGTTCACGCTCGCCGTGTTCCCCGCGTTCGTCGCCGTCTCGCGCGACAACAACGTCGACACGCTGCTGATCCTGCTGATGACGCTCGCGTGCGGCGCCGCGCTGCGCGCGATCGAAACCGGGCGGCTGCGCACGCTGCTCGCCAGCGCCGCGCTCGTCGCGCTCGCCTTCAACACCAAGGCGCTCGCCGCGTACCTCGTCGTCCCCGGCATCGCCCTCGGCTACCTGTGGTGCGCCCCCGGTCCGCCGCGCCGCCGCGTCTGGCAGCTGCTGCTCGCCGGCGTCGTATGCGGCGCGCTGTCGCTCGCGTGGCTCGCCGCCGTCGACCTCACGCCCGCCTCGCAGCGGCCGTTCGTGGGCAGCTCCACCAACAACTCCGAGCTCGGGCTCACGTTCGGCTACAACGGCCTCGGCCGCGTGCGCGGCCAGAAAGGCGGCCCCGGGCCCGTCGCCGACCGCGAAGTGCAGCCGCTCGCGCCCACCAAGCACGTCTCCCGCAAAGGCGGCGCCACAACCGTGCGCCTGCCCACGCCCGCGCCCCACACCGCCCCCAAGATCGCCCACACCATCACCCGCAGCCCCGTCGTGTTCGGCCGCGCGCCCGGTCCGCTGCGCCTGTTCCGCAGCGGCTTCGGCGACCAGGACGCGTGGATGCTCGCGTTCGCGTTCGCCGGCCTGCTCGCGCTCGCGCTCACACGCCCGCACCGGCGCGACCCGCGGCTCGCCGCGCTGATCGTGTTCGGCGGCTTCCTGCTGTGCGAGGCCGGCTTCCTCAGCGCGTCCAAGGGCATCGTGCACCCCTACTACGTCTCCGCGCTCGCGCCCGGCGTCGCGTTCGGCGTCGGCATCGGGCTCGCCACGATGTTGCGCTGGGGACAGCAGGCGCGCGGCCGGCAGGGATGGCCTGCGTGGCTGCTGCTCGCCGCCGTCGCCATCACCGTCGGCGTGCAGATCGCGCTGCTGCGCTACGCGCACTACATGGCCGCGTGGCGGCTCGCGCTCGCGCCCGTCGCCGCGCTCGCCCTGCTCGTCGCGCTGCGGCGGCGCTCCTCGCCCGCCGCCGCGTGCGCGCTGCTGGCGGTGCTGCTCGTCGCGCCCACCGCCTACGCCGCCACCACCTGGCGGCAGCCCGTCGAGGGCACCTTTCCCGCCGCCGGCCCGCGCGTCGTGCCCGGCAACGGCGGCGCCGAGCTCAGCCAGCCGCAGCTCGCCACCGCCGACTCGCTCATGCGCTACGTGCTCTCGCACGGCGGCGCCCAGGGACGCATCCAGCTGCTCACGCAGGCGTCGCTCACAGCAGACAGCCCCATCCTGCTCGGGCTGCGCGCCGCCGCGCTCGGCGGCTACGGCGGCGTCGACCCCGCGCTGGACGGGCCCTCGCTCGCCCGCCTCGTCGCCTCCCGGCAGGCGCGCTACCTGCTGCTCGGCGGCAGCTACGCGTATCTAGGCGGCAACGCCGCAAGCCGCGCCGCCGCCACCGTCTGCCCGCAGGTGCCACTCGGGGCGTGGGGCGGGACGCTTGCGCATGAAACCGAAGGGGTTTACCTAGTCGACTGCTTCGGCCGGTCGAGGGGGCTCGCCCGGCAGCCGTAGAGGCGCGGAGGAGCTGGACCGTCTACAGGTCCGGGTACGGTTCAGGAGCGGGAACTGGAACTGTGCTCATGACCACCAATTGTAGCGGCGCAAGTCGCAGCATCACGCCACCCAAACGAACATGAGCGGCGATTCCTTCGGTGATTGGGCGACCGCCATCGGGGCCCTCGCGACAGTCGGGCTGCTGTACGCCGCAGTGCGCGCCGGCAAGATCGCAAGGGACTCCGTCGAAGTCGCCGCCAAAGGCATCAAAGACCAGATCGACGAGCAGCGACGAGTCGAGCAACGGCGGCGCACGTACGAACTCCTGAGCGCCTACTACGACAGCGACTTCATCGCGCACGCCGGCGAGGGGTTTGCCCTGCTGCGACTGTTCAACCACGATCTGCCCGCCGCCGAAGCCCAGTGGAAGGACATCGGCCTCGACGAGAAGTGGCCCATCACAGCCGCCATGAACTTCTACGAGCTAGTCGCCACCGAGTACAACGCCGGCTTTCTCGACCGCCAGGTCGCCAACAAGCACCTCGCCTACCTCACCGTCGACACGTGGAAGCACTACGAGGGCCTCGTCGATTGGCTCGGCCGATCGGACAAACGCTTCTACGAGCAATGGAGATACATGTGCGATACCTACGGCGCCGACATCGAAGCTGCATCGGGGCTGCCCACGCCAGATCTCGTTTCTGCCGCCGCCGCGCCGCCCGCCTGAGGGCCGCGGACGCATCTCAGGCCCATTAGACTCAACCGCCCAGGGCGCGTAGCTCAGTGGGAGAGCGCTCGCTTCACACGCTAGGCGGCCGGGCCGCCGCCGTCCATCATCTCCGCGATTGTAGGCGCCGCACATGCGGATTCTGCGGATGCCAAACTCAGTCGCGTATCCCCTGTGTGCTGCCTTTTTGGCGACGCCTTGCGCCCTGGGATCATCCGGCCATGCCAAAGGACCGGATTCGGCGCTACCGCCTTGCCCCAGACGTGCGCGTCGTGATCCAGCGCTCAAGCGCTCACCCGGTCGAGTACGCGATCGTGCTGCTCGTCGAACGTGATAGGGAATGGCACACGGTGCGCACCTTCGACAACGCGCATGATCCGACTGAGCATCACGAGCACCAGGACATCGGCTCCGAGAAGCAGGAGCCGATCATCACGCATGGGCCGGTGAACGACGCAATGCACGCCGCCGAAGTCAAGATCAGGGGAGGGTGGTTCGATATCGTGCGTAGCTGGGAGAGCACACGATGAGCACCGTCTACGACAAGACTTGGGATCTCTTTATGGCCGCGTCGATGAGCGACGACGATCTCGGCTACCCCGATGAGGTCGAGTTCATTCCCGGGGATCAGGAGTGGGCCGACGAAGTGCTCTGGCGCAACCTCACCGAAGGCCATCCGACCGTCCTCGTCAGCGAGGATGCCGAGCTGCTGCTGCTCCCGCACCCCCGCAGCCTGATAGACCGGCTACGGGGACACGTCGTCGTCAACGTCGCCCACCGCACCGACGGACACGCCTCGCCCTACGCAATCGCGGGCCGGTTGGGTCGCAATCCTGTGCGCCAGATGCGCGAGCTGGCGCACGCATAGGCAACAGGGTCGGTAGGCAACGCGGATTGGGCAGCAATAGGCAGCAGCGCTTGCTTCGCCGCCGCTGCCCAAACAGCCAGGATGCCTCAGGCCCAATAGAATCAACCGCCCAGGGCGCGTAGCTCAGTGGGAGAGCGCTCGCTTCACACGCGAGAGGTCGCAGGTTCGAAACCCGCCGCGCCCATCACTAGTTTCGCCTGTATTCAAGCCAATCTCCCACGACTGGGGAATGGCCGCTGAGGGACACAAACTCGCTTGGTGGGCCAAATAGTGGGCTAAAATCGCCGTTCTGCGCGCCATAGAGTCGTCTCTTTCGAATAGGTGCGTGAAAATGCGGTTTCACGATGGGCCGGCAGCCCAGCTCCAAACCTCTGTTGGCAAGCTGAAAATTGGCTCCAGCGTTGGGCCCTTGGCGCTCAAGGCAACAAGTAGTCCTGGTTGACCCCAGCAGTTTCGAATGTGCGAGTCCTCGTCCCGGCAACGACAAGTCGCCGACTCGATGCCAGCGTGCTATATCATCGCTATAGATGGCTGCTAAGTAGTGTGATTAGACTAAAATCGGGCTTTTCAAGGGTTTGCGCTATATTTGACAAGGCATGATATCCGACGCTATAGTACAAGCTTCGCTGATTACGCTCCGCTCAGGCGTGGACCGACGGGTAGCGGATGCGTTTAGCCGCCTACCCGGTGTGGATGTGATCCGTGACGCGCCGGAGTCCGCCGTGGTAGTCGCCGGGCAAGCCTTTCCCGTTGAGCCCGGGGTCATCGAGATCAGAGAGCTGGCTGGATTGCTTGATCGTGAGAGGAGCGACGGTAGACGCATCCTGATGATCAAGGCCGTACTGGACGACACTACGGCCGCGCGTCTAGAGGACGCCGATATCGGCTTTGTGGATGCTGCGGGTCGCGCTTGGCTTCCCGGCCAGACACTGACCAAGCGCGTGCGTGACCAACTGCCGACTCGCCGGCGTGCCCTGCGCGCCGGCAGTCTGCGACCTGCGCAACTGATCGCCGACCACCCCGAAGAACCCTGGACGATCCGACGACTCGCCGAGCGAGGTGCGAGCAGCGAGGTGACCGCCCACCGCCTGCTCACAACCCTGGAGGAAGCAAGTCTGATCGAGCGCCACGGGCGCGGGCGCGGAATGGAGCGGCGTGTAGCCGATGTCGAGGGCGTGCGACGTTGGCTTGCCGAGCATGGCCGCCCCCCCTCCGCACAGCGACTCTCATGCTTCGTCCGAGACCCGGACGCGCTGCCGGCATCAGTCGCTGGCCGGGAGATGGTTCTTACCGGCGCCCTCGCAGCCGAACGGATGGGACTGCCGGTCCTGACCGGGACACAGCGACCTCTGTACAGGGTCAGGGCGTCCAGCGAGGACCTAGAGAAGATCCCTCAGGCGCTCGGTGGATTCCGGACAGAGCGGGGGGCGAACCTCACCCTGATCGCCGACCCGGAGCACCTGGCCAGCAGTGACGCGCGCACCGATGGAGACGGACGCGTGACAGCTCCGCCTAGCCGAGTCATGCTGGATCTGTACCTAGAGCCCAGAGGACAGGCCGCCGTCGGCGTTTTCCTCGATCTGTGGGGATCGAAGGAGATCACGTGACCGACGAGATCAAACATCCACCGAGCGCATTGATAGGCGAGGCGGCAAGCCTCTTCTATCTCCTCGGTGGCATGGCCGCGAAACATCTAGTCATCGTCGGCGGCCTCGTTCCACCGCTGCTTGTCCCGGAAGCGGCCGACACGCACATCGGAAGCTCGGACATCGATCTGTGTTTGTCGCTCGCCATCACCACGGGTGCAACCCGTGAGTACTACCAATCGATCGAGGGGCTCCTCGATCCGTACTTCGAATTGGAGCGCGCAAGCGGATTTCGGTGGCGCAAGAAGGAGAGTGCGCCCGGCCTGCCTCTCATCCTCGACTTCCTCGCGCCGGCCACAGAGGAGGACAGCCTGCTCGCCGACGGCACACGCGCTCTCGATGAGGACACTGCTGCTCATAACGCGGGGCCAAGCCTGCGTCCGTTCCCGATCCGCTCTGGCGGACTCGTCGACGAAGACGCCCTGTCGAGCGCTCTCGACGGCGTACAGCTTGTATATCGCTCCGGAGCCCGAGCCGACGTGAGAATCCGCTATGCCGGTCCGGTGGGATTCCTCGCTGCCAAGGCCGACGCGCTCGCCGGTCGCGATGACTCCAAGGATGGCTACGACGTGTCCTGGTGGTGTCTGAACGCCAAACCATCCGCCGCGGAGGTGGCCGCTTTGGTTACCGAACGACCCGCCCTTCAACCAGAATCTCTTTCAAGAGAGCGTGGCGCAACTACGCGCTGCGTTTCGCGCTCCCGACTACCCGGGACCGGACGGTTACGCACGTGAAAAGCACCCCGAGCTTAAGCCCGGAGACGAGGAGTATGAGCAAACGCGCAACGTTGCGTACACAGTTGTGTCAGAGGTCGTTGAACTCCTCAGGAAGCACCTCTGGTAGCAGCGCCTGCCTGAGTCGGAGTCACCGATCGACGCCGAGCCAGGCACAACCGAGTGGCCCATGCCCCCCGGTGGCTTACTCAGCGATTCAGATATAGCCCTATCTATTGAAGTGAGCAGCAAACGCGCGGCGCAGCTCAGCTTCTGAAGGCGAACCGGGGATCGCATCCCCAAAGAAGTCAGTCTTGCGACCTGGAGTGCGGAGCATCGCTTCCACAGCCTTGTTGGTCGTGGTTGCAACCAGCCAGAAGACGCTGCCCAGCTCAAGCTGGAAGCCAAGGGCTACACGTCCCTCGTTCGGTGTGATCTTTGATCCAAAGCACTTCGCCTCAACCCCAAGCCCGCTCCCCGACAGCAGAGGTGGACGCATCTTGGTGCGAGCATCTTTGATGCGTGTGTCCGGTATCACCGACACGTCGACACCGTGGGTCACTCCAGATGCACCCAGCATGTTGACGTCTACATGCACCTCCCAGTCCCTCTTTGCTCCGAGTGCTTGAGCGTGGGTGTATGTCGCTCCCGAGTTCAAGTCGCTGGGCTTGCCGCGAAACACAGCTTCGGGCCCGGCGCGAAGCCCCTGCAATGCAGCTCCGCGACCATTTCGAGCCTCGTCAAATGCGAGCGAGAAGATCCATATGCCGTAATGCTTGTCTCTTGTGCCTGCGGCGGCGTATTTTGCCTCAGCCCGGCGCAATACTGCGCCGATCTCCTTCACCAGTTCAGCCTTCGTTGGCACCGGTGCTCCTCATTTCGTTGAGCAGTCGCTCAAGTTCACGTGCGTGAGCCTCGATTTGGGACGCATCGTCTGTGTTTAGGCGTATCGAGATGTCGTGATCGGCGCTATCCACGCCAACCGCGAGGACATTGGGCCGGCTGGGTATTGGCTCCCACAGCGGCCCCCTTGGCCCAGGTCTGAGCGTCATATTGCGGATGCTTGCGGCGTGGGCGAGCATCGCCGGCAAGACGCCGGTTTGCAGACGGCTGAGAAGCTCATCGAGCGCTTGTGTAGCGTCGCGACTTCTGCCGTCGCTCGCCAATTCGTCTTCTTGAACAAGCCCGCCGTATCCCGCAGTGCGAAGCTCCTCACGAAGAAGCTTCAGTATGGAGTCTTGGTCCGCCGCCATCTAGCCATTCTTACTGATCCAGCGCTCGGAAGTGAGCCCAAGGGCAGCCTTGACGGCTGCCGTTCGACTTTGGCCCATCGTGACCTCGTAGTGGGCCAAATCCACCGGAATGCCCCGATATCTACGCGTATCGGCGTGGCGTGCGCTCCACCGAGACTGGCTCAAATGAGCCGTTTCTTGCGCTTTCTCGGGCCTTTCCTGAACCGCTTCACACGCGAGAGGTCGCAGGTTCGAAACCCGCCGCGCCCATAGTCATACCTCCCGTGCCGGAGCGCGAAGCGGCGCTAGGCGATGCTCGGCTCCGCCGGTCCCTGAAGTGGGTCGCCGCGGCCATCGAAGACGCCCGTGACCCGGCGATTCGGGCCATCGGGCTTTCCGTCCGACGGTCCGAGCAGGATGCCCGCGTGCTCGTCCCCGTACTGATCTTCGCCGCCGCGTTCAGCATCGGCATCGTGGCAAGCTCGCGCTGGATCCCCGACCTGGCCGCCGGGCCGGTCGGCGGCCTCGCGTTCTTCGTCGTGTGCGGCCTGATCGGCGCCGCCACGGGTGTGCTCGCGATGCACATCTACATGATCGTCGAAGAGCTCGAACAGTTGGGCGGCCACGAGCAGCGTGGAATCGTCGCGAACGGCATCCGCAACATCATGTTCGACGTCGGGTCGCTGACTGCGCTCGCGAGCATCGTGTACCTGCTTGCGCCCGAACCGCTCGACGTCGACGACGAACCCCTGGTCGAGCCTGCGACATGATCTTCCTCCTGCCCCGCCCGCGTTAAGCGCGAGACAGGGCGGCGCGCGGACGCGCGACGAACACCAGGCACGTCACCCCCGCGGCCGCCGTGACGACCGCAACCGTGCTCGCCGCGTGCGCACCGAGCTGCGAGCGGATCGCCGCGTTCGTGCACAGCACAGCCGGGTAGCTCGCCGCGAAGGCCCACACGAAGCGGTTCAGCCCCATCACGATCGCGCAGCCCGCATGAAACGCGAGCCCCAGCGCCAGCATCGCCGCCGCCACCCCCGGCGGCGCCGTTAGCGCCACGAAGAACAGCGACTCCCAGCAGAACACCGCGTACCCGGCCGCGGTGGCCACCGCGGGGTGTGCCGCGACCACGCGCGCCGCGCGCGGCTGCCCGTACATGCGCGTCTGCACCAGCATCGCCAGCGCCCCATCCGAGCGCCAGTACGTGGACGCCGCCTTGTACACGCCCGACACCACGTACGCCAGCGTCAGCTCCGCCGCCAGGAACCACACCGCCGCGCGCGTCGCCGCCGCCTCGGCGCCCACCCGGCCGAGCCCGCACGTCACCAGCACCACCAGCACCATCTGGTCCGAGCCGTCAATCGTCAGGTGATGGCGCTTCATCGCCACCACCTGCAGCGCCGCCCCCGCCACGATCAGCGGCCACCGCGACGGCCACGCCAACAGCGTGCCCGCCACCAGCGCCTCCAGCGCCATCAGGCCCGCGAACGCGCGTGCGCTCAGGCGCCGGAACGCGCGCCGCAGCGCGCTCCCAACGCGCGTTCGCGCGCGCGGGCTCAGGATGCCGATCATCGACCAGTCCAGGAA
Source organism: Solirubrobacteraceae bacterium (assembly GCA_035483595.1). Lineage (GTDB taxonomy): Bacteria > Actinomycetota > Thermoleophilia > Solirubrobacterales > Solirubrobacteraceae > Palsa-744. The sequence continues at coordinate 181,644 of DATHPU010000019.1, read as the reverse complement.
CCCGCCCCGCGCCAGCTCCGCGCGGGCCAGCGCAAGCTCCAGCAGGCCGATCAGCTGCGCCACTGCGCACAGCCGCACCGCCAGGCTCAGCGCCTGCGCTACATCAGGGTGCAGCCACACGGGCGCGATCCGCTTTGCCACTGTCGAAAGATGAGAGCGCGGCCGGAGCAGGCCCCGCCGCGGCCGTCCGGTGCACCGCCGACGTAAACACCGTGACTTCGCGTGCCACGCCGCGGTCGTAGTGGATCACGTCGATGCGGAACTGCACCGCCACGGCGTCGCCGCACAGCGTCGACACCTTCTCCGCCAGCAGCACGTACGGCAGGCTCGTCATCACCTCCGCCGACGGCCGGCCCGACGCAGCGCTCTGCCCGCCCGCCGCCTTGCGCTCCGTCACCACGATGCCGTAGCAGCACGTGAAGATGCTCTTGCGCGTGTAGCGACCGGGGTTCACCAGCGCATCGGTGACGCGACGCTGCTCGATCCCCGCGAGCTCGACCCACGGCGAGGAGTCGTCCTGCGGCACATCCGCGCGACCGTCCTCGTAGGACCCCCACCAGCGATACCACACCGCGAAGTCCGCGCGCACCGGCTTCGGCGCGAAGAAGCTCCAGCCCGGCAGCAGATGCCCGACCGGGTCCCAGCGGCGCACGCGTCTGCAGCGCTCCCACGGCAACTGCACGATCGCGGTCATCGGGAACCACAAGCACAGCGTCCCCACGACCGCGATCGCCAGCACGTCCACCAGCTACGCCGCCCAGCGTGCCAGCTGGCGCTCGCGCGCCTCCGCCAGCTCACGCGCGCTCGGCAGCGCGACCGCGCGTCCCTCCGCCTGAGCCTCGCTCACCGCGGAGCTCGACGCGATCCGCTCCAGGGCCTCGTCCACAATTGGGCGATCACCCTCGAACTGCGGGATGTCCCAGTGGATCTCGCGGAAGTCCAAGATGATGTCCAGGACCACGATCACGATCTCGTCCTCGTGTATTGGCGCCATTTGCTGTCCCTTTCGTCGCTCGATGTGCAGGTGCCGGCCCGCATCGCTCGTCGAAACCGCCCGGCGGGCGAAGCAGCGCCGCTCGTCGTCTCGCCGCCAACCAGTCAGCATCGGCGACTGCGTCGGACATTCGCACACGGCCGTCGCCGCGTCAATGCAATTAACCGAATAGTTCCAGGCCAGTTTCAGGCCACGCCGGACGGCTCCGCCGGCCTGCCAGCAGGCGCCGGCGATGGCGCCAGCGACGGTGGCGTCGGCGTCGTCGGCGTCGGCGTCGGCGGCGGCGGCGGCGTCGGCGGCGTCGGCGTCGGACCCTGAGGCGCATCGACGCTCGGCGGCGGGTTCGGCGCCGTGACCGTCACAGTCGGATGCCCACCCTCGAGCTCCACACGCAGCAGCGCCGTGCCCGACGCCGCCACTATCTCACCCGCGCGCTGCAACGCGGACGGAAGATCCGCAGCGAGCACGTCGCACTCTGCAAGGAAGCGCCGCGCCGCGCCGCGCGCGAGCGCGCGCTCGTCCACCTCCAGCTCCTCCACGTGCGTGCGCACGCCGATCACCGACAGCTCCGGCGTGAGGATGCACGCCGCCATGTCGTCCGGCGTCGCCAGCGCCGTCGAGCGCACCTTCGCCAGCAGCTTCTCCGCGTGCGGGCGCGGACCCAGCGACGCCAGCAGCTCGCCCACGCGCTCGCGGCCCAGCATGTCCTCGCGGCAGCGCGCCTCGATCAGGCCGTCGCTGAAGAAGCACACAACCGCGCCCGGAGCCAGCGACACCGTCGTCTGGCGGCGGCCAGTCGGCACCGTCCAGCCGACCGGCGGCGACGCGCACGCCTCCAGCGGCTCGCGCATCCGCATGCCCTGCACCAGCGGCGGCGGGTGGCCCGCGCTCGCATACGTCAGGCGGCCCTCGCGCGTGTCGTACACCGCCACAGCAACCGTCGCATAGTGCTCCGCCTCCGGGTCCGCCAGCACGCGGCCCGCCAGCGCCAGCGCCGCCCGCGGCTCCATGCCCGTCTGCAGGTACGCCCGCAGCGTGTAGCGCGTCAGCGCCGCGTGCGTCAGCGCTCGATGCCCATGGCCCGCCACGTCGCCCAGGATGATCGCCACCCTGCCGCGCTCCGGCACGAACACGTCGTAGAAATCGCCGCCAGCCGCCGGGCCCTCCGCCGGCCTGTACGCCACCGACACGCCCAGGCCGCCCACGCGCGCCGGCACCTCCGGCACCAGCGCCGCCTGCATCGCGCCCACGTCGCGCAGCAGCGTCACGCGCTGGCGCTCCAGCCGCCGCGCGCGCCGCCCCGCCGCGCGCGAGCGCAGCGCAAAGCCGATCGCAAGCACCAGCAGCAGCGCGATGATCGGCTTGCTCCAGTCCGGCACCGGCAGCGGCAGCGGGATGTGGCGGCCGATCGATTCCAGCGGGCTGCTCGCAGGCTTCGCCGTCGCGCCATGCGAGGCCGCAGCGCTCCGCGCGCTCGAGCCGCCCGTCGCCAGCGCACCCCCGCCGGATGCGCCTCCCAGCGTGGGCGTCGTCGCGCTCACACCCGCCGCGCCGTGAGTGCCGCCCGCGCCGCGCGCGGAGCGCTTCGACGACAGCCGCTTGCCCGCGGCCGCACCGCCCACCGCCGAGCCCGCCTTCGACGCGCCGGACGCGCCCACCGACGTCCCGGCACCAGCCGCATTGGACACCGATGCCACCGACGCGGTCGTGCCCGTCGGCGACGACGACCCGGAGCCGCCCGAGGAACCACCGCCAGAGGAGCCGCCACCCGTCGAGCCGCCCGAGGAGCCACCGCCACCCGAGGAGCCGCCGCCACCCGAAGAGCCACCGCCCGAGCCGCCGCCGGAGGACCCGCCGCCAGAGGACCCGCCGCCGGTGGGCGTTTCCGTGGAGCCGCCGCTGGGGGAGCTCGGCGTCGACACGCCCACTTCGGGCGTCGACGCTTTTACTTCCGGCGTGGACACTTTCACTTCCGGCGTCGACACCGTCACGCCGGGGATCGTCACGCCCACGCTCGGCACCGTGATCCCCACGCTCGGCACCGTCACACCCACGCTCGGCACCGTGATCCCCACGCTGGGCAGCGCCGCGCCGACGCCCGACAGCGTCGAGCCGACGCCTTCCAACAGACCCCTGGCCGGCGCCGCCGACAGCGAGATCCCAGCCGCGCGCGCGCTCGATGCCAGCGGCAGCGCGATCCCGAGCAGCAACGACGCGCCCGCAGCCGTGCATGCGCGCATGAGCCCCCCGACCGTCACTTCGCTCACCGCCTCCCGTCGCTCGCCATGGCGCTCACGTAAGCGCCTTGGACAGGCGCACGGTGGTGCCATCCGAGGACACGCACAGCTGCACAGTGTCCATCAGGCCTGCCATCAGCGCAAAGCCGCGGCCACCCTCGGCCGTCGGGCTGTAGTCCACCGTCGATGCCACAAACGTGCCGTAGTCGCGAACCGACAGTGTCAGACGCTCGCCTTCGCCGAGCGTGCTCAGGTGAATCTCGCCGTGCTCGTCCGGACGCCCGTGCCTGATCGCGTTCGTCACCGCCTCGTTCACCGCGAACGCGATCTCATAGCAGCGCTCCGCGTCGAAGCCAAACGCCGCCGCCGCATCGCGCACGTACTCGCGCGCCACGCTCAGCTTCGACGGCTGCGCCGGCAGGCGCAGCTCGCTCCTCGTGCAGGTGTCGCGGGCCTGTTGCACGGTCGCGCGCACGTCAACCGGTGGTGGCCAGCTCCAGGAGCGCTTCCTCGCGCGAGCGGTACAGCCCGATCAGGCTGTCCACCCCGGCGATCTCGAAGATCCGCAGCACGCGCCGGTTCTCGTCCGCGCACACCACCGCCAGCGAGCCGCCGCCCTCTTCGTGCAGGCGCATCACCGCGCCCACCAGCACGCCGATCGCCGTCGAGTCGATGAACGTCACCTTCGACAGATCCAGCACCAGGCGCCGCGCGCCCTTGTGGATGTGATCCGCCAGACGCTCACGCAGCTGCGGGCTCGCGTCGTAGTCGATATCGCCACCCGCCACCAGCATCGCGATGTCGCCCAAGCGCTCGATGCCCGCAACCGGCGCATCGTCGCTGATGTAGAAAAAGCCCATCTGCTCCTCCAATGCTCGACGACGGTGTCTCCGCCCTCACATCTTCGGCGATCTGAAACACTTCTATAGCACCAACCCTGCAGCTGACGTAGTGCGGCTCGCAATCCCGCCGTAAACACGGGCCGCACAGCTTGAGCGCCGCACCACGTCAGCTGGACATCTGTCCGATTCGACCTGCCGATCGCCTCCTGCCGATCAGCGCAGCGACACGGTCGTGCTCGCCGCCGAGCTCGACCCGCCCACCGCCGTGAACGCGGCGTGCAGCGTCACGCTCACGCGACGGCGATGCGCACGCAGCGACGCGAGCTCCGTCTTCGTGACAGCGGTATGCAGCGTCACCAGCTCCGGCCTGTCGAGCTGCTCGCTCACTCGCTTCACACCACTGCCCGCGAGCACCAGCCGTCCCGCCGCCGGCACCTGCACCACCACCGTCACCACGTCGCCCCTCACCCTCCGCGAGACGACCCGCAGCCTGCCCGCCGCTTTCGCCCCCGGGCCCGAAGCCGGCGCGCCCTGCGTGAGCTCGTTGACCACCACGCTCGTGCCGCCCGGCGTGCCCGAGGAGCCGCTGCCGGCGCCAGAGCCACCTGAGCCGCCCGCACCACCGGAGCCGGCCGATCCACCCGCGCCCCCGCCCGTGCCGCCGCCCGAGCCGCCCACGCCGCCCGGCGCTTCTTCTCCCGAGCCCAGCAGTCCCAGGTCCAGCCCGTCCAGCCCGTCCAGCACGCCCAGCGTCTTGCCGTCCGTCAGCGGCGCCGTCAGCGCCATCGCACTCGACGGCAGCTGCGTGGTGGTCGTGTTCAGCTGCTGTGCGATCGCTTCCGGTGTCGTGCCCAGCTGGCTCGCCAGTTCGCCCACCGTGCCCTTCGTGAACGACGTGCCCGACAGCGTCGAGCCCAGCAGCGCCTGCAGCGCTCCCGCGTTCGTCGCCGCGAGGATCTGTTCCAGCAGCTTTTCCGGTTCACTCGACGACGCCAGCAGCGTCGCCAGCAGCTGGCTCGCGTTTGCCGAGCCCAGCGCGCCGGACAGCACGCTCGACAGGCTTTCGCCGTTCAGCAGCGTGGGCAGTTCCAGAAGCTCTGACACCGACAGCAGTTCCGTCAGCTGCGTTTCCAACTTGGACACCAGTTCCGGCGAGCTCAGCAGCTGCCCCAGCGTGTCACCTTCGCCGGCGAGCGCTTCCACCGTCTTCGCCAACGCCTGCTGCAGCGAGGTCCCCTGTAGCTTGCCCAGACCCGGCAGCTGCGCCAGCGCTTCGCTCAGCCGTGCCGCCGACAGGTCTCCCAGCGGGACGCCCGCCAGCACCTCTTCCACACCGCCCTGCGGCAGCGCCGACATCGACACCTGACCCGCGTCCGGGCGCACCACAGCCGCCGCGCCCGCCGGGAGCGCCAACGACGCGCCCAACGCCACCGTCAGGACGATCGCGGCCGCTGCTCGCGTTCGTACCGACGCTCGCCTCGACAGCCAAACAGATGATGCATGCATGGGTAGAGCCTCCTCGAACGATTTCATTTGCCATCATCGTTTGGCTCTGCCCTTTCAATCCATTTAATAAAATAAATTCCAACAAACGGCTAGTCCGATAGTCGAAAGCATTGCCGCAACCCCTACGGCAGCGTCGCCAGCGTGGGCGTCGTCGGACGCTCCGTGCCCGCGTTGATCGGCACGCCCAGCTCGCCCCATTTGTTGCGGCCGAACGTGAACAGCTGGCCGGTCGACGTCAGCGCCAGCGTGTTGTTGGCCCCAGCCGCGATCTGCGTCACCGCACCCGTCGCGCCCGGCAGCGTCACCAGCGTCGGCGTCGGATTGGGCGTGCGCGTGCCCAGGTTCGTCGCCACCCCCAACTGACCCCACATGTTCGAGCCGAACGCATACAGCTGGCCCGCCGACGTCAACACCAGGCTGTCGCCCGAGCCCGCCGCGATCTGCGTCACCGCGCCCGTCGCGCCCAGCAGCGTCACCAGCGTCGGCGTCGGGTTCGGACGTTCCGTGCCGATGTTCACCGAGTTACCCAGCTGACCGAAGCGGTTGCGCCCAAACGCGAACACCTGACCCGTCGACGTCAGCACCAGCGTGTGCGTGTAGCCCGCCGCGATCTGCGTCACCGCGCCCGTCGCGCCCGGCAGCGTCAACAGCACCGGCACCGGGTTTTCCTGCGGCGCACCGCGTCCGATCGGAATGCCCAGCGCGCCCCAGCGGTCGCGCCCGAAACCGAACAGCTGGCCCGTGGACGTCACCGCGAAGCTATGCGAGCCGCCCGCCGCGATCTGGCTGATCGAGCCCGTCGCGCCCGGCAGGCTCACCAGCATCGGCGTCGGGTTCGGTTCCTCCGTGCCGCTGTCAAACGTCTGGCCCAGCTCGCCGTAGCGGTTGCGCCCCCACGCGTACAGCTGCCCCGCCGACGTCAGCGCCAGGCTCTGGTTGGCGCCCGACGCGATCTGCGTCACCGGGCCTTGCGCCGCCGGCAGCGTCACCAGCGCCGGCGTCGGATTCGGGGTCTGCGTGCGCACGTTCACCGTCGTGCCCAGCTGCCCCCACAGGTTGCCCCCAAACGAGAACAGCTGGCCTGACAAGGTCAGCACCAGGCTGTCGTTGAAGCCGATCGCCATCTGCGCCACCGAGCCCGCCGCACCCGGCAGCGTCACCGGCGTCGGCGTCGGGTTGGGATGCTCCGTGCCGTTGTTCACCGGGCTCGCCAGCTGCCCCCAGCGGTTCTGCCCGAACGCGAACATCTGACCCGTCGAGCTCAGCACCAGCGCGTGATCGCCGCCCGCCGCCAGCCGCACCGCCATCGGCGCCGCCGCAAGCGCCACACCCGCGGGGACCGCCAACATCGCAGCCAGCGCCGTCAACGCAGCCAGCGTCGCCATCGCAGCCAGCGTCGCCATCGCCGCGAGCGCCGCCATCGCAGCCAGCGCCGGCGCCTCGCGGCGCAAACCAATGCCTCCCATTACTGTCAACCCCTTTCGTGGTCTCGTGCCCCCGCTACATCCAGCGTGTCGACACGCGCGTGCGCTGAACGAGCACGCCCGCGCGGCGCGGACGCATCTCGTACGGGCATCCGCGGCGCGCTAGTACGCGCGTCCAGGCGCGCTCAACAGCGCACGTACGCCGCCACGTAGCGCAGGCTCGCCACCCGCCGGAACCCGCGCGGCACGTCGTCGATCCAGTGCGGGTCGTGGCTGTCATTGCCAAACGGCCCGTACTCGTTGTCGTACAGCGCGCGGTTGCCCCCCTGCATCACCAGCGCCACGCCGCGTTCGCGCGCGGGCGCCGTTTCCACGTCGCTGCGCGCCAGCACATCCGCCACGCGCCGCGTGCCCAGGTCCAGCAGGATCAGCGGCATCAGCTTGTGGTTCGGCACCGAGATCGGCCCGCAGCGCCGGCCCGCGCTCACCGCCCGCGAGCGCAGCAGCGTGCGCACCTCCGACTCCACGTCCAAGCGCAGCCGCAGCTCGCTCGCAGCGCCCGCCGGATGCAGGTGCACAGCCGTCCACGCGCCCGCCGCCAGCAGCGCCGCCGCCGTCGCCGCCACCAGCGCACGCGACACACGCACGCGACGCGTCAGCACGCCCAACAGCTCCGCTCCCACGTAGCCCGCGAAGCACATCAGCGCCACCGCCGCCAGCGCCAGATAGCGATTCACCACCGCAAAGCCCGCCAGCGACGTGATCACAAACGAGCCCACACCCCCCAGCGCCAGCGCCAGCGGCGCCGCGTAGCGGCGCAGCGCCAGGCGCCGCGCCGCCAGCGCCACGCCCGCCAGCGCCGCAATCAGCACCGGCGGCTTCGCCAGATCCAGCAGCCCCGACAGCGCCGCGCCCGGGATCTGCAGCGCCGGCTTCGAACGCGCCAGTTCCTCCGCGTGGCCCGTCGTGAACGTGAACGAGAACGTCGGGTCGCCCGTCACGCACAGATCAAGCAGCCCCCACAGCACCGCCGGCAGCGCCACCAGCGCCAGCAGCCGCACGCGCCGCCGCCACGGCGCGTCACGGCCCACCCACACCGCGTAGCCCAGCAGGTACAGCCACGCGTCCGGGCGCAGCAGGCCAGCCGCCACCAGCAGCACCCACACCCAGCCGCCGCGACGCCGGCGCTCGCCCTCCAGCACCGCCGCCCACACCAGCAGCGCGACGTACGGCACGTCCAGGTACGCAAACGCCGCATAGAACGCGAAGTGAAAGCGCGACAGCAACAGCACGCACGCCAGCACCGCCGCCAGCGCGCCAAACGCGTCGCGGCCCAGCCTGTACAGCCCCGCCACCACCGCCAGCAGCGACGCCACCCCCACCAGCGTCATCGCCCGCGGCCCCGCCCAGCCCAGCGCCGCGCACAGCGTGCCAAACGCCACCCACAGCGGATGCTCCGTCGGCGCGCGATACGCCGCAAAGCTCGGCAACTGCCCCGCCAGCAGCTGGTGCCCCCACTCCAGCGACCACGCCGAGTCGAACGTCGGCGCCACCGGGTACGCGATCCACAGCGCCAACGCCACCGCCGCCAGCGCCGCAAACGCCGCAAACGCCGCCCAGCGGCGCGATGCGCCGATCGTGCACCCGCCCGCCAGCCGCGCGCGGCTCACCGCGCGACGTCGATCAGCACGATCGTCCACGGCAGCGGGCAGCGCACCTCGCGCACGCGCCCATGGCGCGCCGCCAGCGACACGAACGCACGCCTCGAGTAGTGGTTCACGTGGCCTGGCGGGTTGCCCAGCCAGCCCACGTACGCGCCGCGCAGCACGTTCAGCACCCGCCACAGCGGCTCGCGCGGAACCGACACCAGCACCGCCCGCCGCGCCACCCGCACCAGCTCCGCCAGCGCCACCTCCGCCGCCGCCACCTGCTCCAACAGCTCGATCCCGCACGCCACGTCGAACTCGCCGTCCGCGAACGGCAGCGCGCACGCGTCCGCCACGTCAAAGCGCACGTTCCGCTCCGCGCGCTCGTTCCACTCCGCAACCACGCGCTCACGATCCACCGCCAGCACGTCAAGCTCCGGCCAGCGCCGCGCCCAGCGCTGCGACAGCACGCCCTCGCCGCAGCCCACGTCCAGCAGCGACGCACACGGCGCGTCCGTGGAGAGCGCGGGGAGCTCGTCGGCGCGCCGTGCGGCGTGCGGCAATGCGTCCGCCAGTGCGTCCCCCAGCAGCTCGTCCACCTCCCCGAGGAAGCGCCGCGTCAGCAAAGCCGCGAGCGGGTTGCCACTCGCGTACTTGTCATACGCGTTGCCAACATGTGGCGCAAGCGAGGCGGAGGGCGGCACCGCGGGACGATTCTGTCAGCATTGCGCCGCGATGACGCGGGTGCTGGTTGCGGGTGGCGGCGGCTTCATCGGCTCCCACCTCGTGCGAACGCTGGTCGACCACGGCGCAGCCGTGACCGTCGCTGACGCGTGGTGCTCGTACGGCGCGCCCGAAGACGAGGAGCGCCGGCGCACGCTCGCGTGGCGGCGCGAGCAACTGCTCGACGGCGCGCACGTTCACACGCTGTCCACCGACGACGCCCGCGCGCTGCGCCAGCTCATCCGCGACTGCGACCCGCACGTCGTCGTGCAGCTCGCCAACCTGCCGTTCGCGCAGCAGGCGTTCGAGCAGCCCCACGAAGCCCGCCACGCGATCCTCGGCTCCACCGACACGCTGCTCGCCGCGCTGCAGCACCAGCACGCGCCGCACCTGCACCACGTCGTGTACGTCTCCTCCAGCATGGTCTACGGCGACTTCCACCGCGAGCCCATGCCCGAGCACGCGCCCTGCAAGCCGCTCGAGCCCTACGGCCGCTACAAGCACCAGTCCGAGGGACTTGTGCGCGAGCACGGCCACGCCACCGGGCGCACCGTCACCATCGTGCGGCCCTCCGCCGTGTACGGGCCCGGCGACCTCGGCGGGCGCTTCGTGCAGCGCCTCGTCGCCGCAGCGCAAAGCCGCGCCACGCTCACGCTCACCGGCGGCGGGCGCACGCGCCTTGACTTCACGTTCGTCGAGGACCTCGCCCACGGGCTGCGCCTGGCCGTCCTGCAGCCGCCCGGCGCCAACAGCGCCACGCTCAACATGACCTACGGCCAGGCGCGCTCGCTCACCGACGCCGTCCACGTCGTGCGCCAGCTCGGATACCCGGTCGACATCGACTTCGCCGACGAGCACGTCGCCTTTCGCCCGCGCCGCGGCGCCCTCGACAACTCGCGCGCGCGCCAGCTGCTCGGCTACGCGCCGCAGCATCCGCTCGAGCTCGGCCTCCAGCGCTACCTCGCCGCCACCGCACCCGTCGCCGCCTGAGGGTGCCACGCGCTTGAGCACACGTGCCGCCGGCCGCACCAGCGCCGAGACGCCGCGCGCCGGCGCCGGCGCCGGCGAGATCCCGTTCTTCGCCGCGCAGCGCGAGTTCGCCGCGCACGGGCGCCAGCTGCTCGAGCGCGCCAGCGCCGTGCTCGCCGACGGGCAGACGCTGCAGGGCCAGCAGGTGCGCGGCTTCGAGCACGAGCTCGCCCAACGGCTAGGGCGCGCGCACGCCGTCGCCGTCGGCTCCGGCACCGACGCGCTGTTCTTCGCGCTGCGCGCGCTCCGCATCGGCGCCGGCCATCAGGTGCTCGTGCCCGCGCTGTCGTTCATCGCCTCAGCCTCGTGCGTGCTGCGCGCCGGCGCGCAGCCTGTCTTCATCGACACGGACGACCGCCACCTGCTCCAGTTGCACAGCGCGCACTCCCATATAACCCAAAAAACGCGCGCCGTCATCGCCGTCGACCTGTTCGGGCAGACGCCCCACGTGGAGCAGCTCAATGCCTTCGCGCGGGAGCACGCGCTGCTCGTCATCGAGGACGCCGCACAGGCGCTCGGCGCCCCCCGTGCAGGCGCCATCGGGCACGTCAGCTGCGTGTCCTTCGACCCCACCAAGCCGCTCGCCGCGCCCGGCAGCGGCGGCGCGCTGCTCACCGACGACGCCCAGCTCGCCCAGCGCGTGCGCCGCCTGCGCTGGCACGGGCGCGACGACGCCGGCCAGTTCGCCGATCTCGGCTACAACTCGCAGCTGCCCGAGCTGTCCGCCGCCATGCTGCGCCACAAGCTCCAGCTCGAGCCCCGGTGGCGCGCCGCGCGGCAGAGTGTCGCCGCGCGCTACGACGCCGCGCTCGAGGCGGTTCCCGGGGTCCAGGCGCCCGTGCGCGACGAGCTGGCCGCGCACTCCTTCAGCAAGTACGTGCTGCGCACACCCCAGCGCGAGCAGCTGCGCGCGCTGCTGGGCCACGCCGGCGTGCCCACGCGCGTGCACTACCCGCGGCCGCTGCATCTCGAGCCCGTGTTCGCGAACGCCCACGGGAGTGCCGACCGCGACGCGCTCAGCCGCGACGATGCGCGCGACGGAGCCTGCCCCAACGCCGAGCTGGCCGCGCGCGAGGTGCTGTCGCTGCCCATCCACGCATTCCTCAGCGACCACGAGGTTCAGCGCGTCGTCGATGCGCTGACCGGCGCCGCCGTCACGCTGGCGCGCGGCTAAGGTGCAAGCCATGCAGTACGTCAACCTCGGCGCCACCGGCCTGCGCGTCTCGCGCGTGTGCCTCGGCATGATGAGCTTCGGCAACAACAGCGACAAACCGTGGGTGCTCGACGAGGACGCCGCCGAGCCCATCGTGCGCGCAGCAGTCGACGGCGGCATCAACTTCTTCGACACCGCAGACACCTACTCGCAGGGCGCCAGCGAGGTCGCCACCGGGCGGCTGCTGCGCAAGCTGCTCTCCCGCGAGGAGGTCGTGCTCGCCACCAAGGTGTTCATGCCCATGACCCCCGGCGAAAACGGCGGCGGGCTCTCGCGCAAGCACATCCTCGCCGCCATCGACGCATCGCTGCAGCGCCTCGACATGGACTACGTCGACCTCTACCAGATCCACCGCTGGGATCCGCGCACGCCCATCGAGGAGACCATGCAGGCGTTGCACGACGTCGTGCACGCCGGCAAGGCCCGCTACATCGGCGCCAGCAGCATGTTCGCGTGGCAGTTCGCCAAGGCCCAGCACGTCGCCCAGCTCGCCTGCAGCACGCGCTTTGTGTCCATGCAGAACCACTACAACCTCGTGTACCGCGAGGAGGAGCGCGAGATGATCCCGCTCTGCCTCGACCAGAGCGTCGGCGTCATCCCCTGGAGCCCGCTCGCACGCGGCATGCTCGCCGGCAACCGCACCCGCGACGGCCAGCGGCTAACCGCGCGCGCCGGCAGCGACCCCTTCGCCGACTACCTGTACGACCAACCCACCGACTTCGACGTCGTCGAGCGCGTCGTCGCGGTCGCCGGCGAGCGGGGGGTGCCGCCCGCGCACGTCGCGCTCGCGTGGCTGCTGCACAAGCCCGGCGTCACCGCGCCCATCGTCGGCGCCACCAAGGTGGAGCACCTGCAGGACGCGCTCGCCGCCGAGCAGCTCACGCTCAGCGCAGACGAGATCGAGCGGCTCGAGCAGCCGTACGTGCCGCATCCCGTGCTCGGGCACGGGTAGCGCCGCCGGAAGCCATCCGCCCTCCTGCCCGCCGTCGTCCCCACCAGCCGAGGGCTCAGATGTTCCGACCCAGGGGGCTGTTCGGGTCTGTGGATTATGCTAGGCTCGTCGCCGCTAGCGAGCGGGACTCCTGTTCTGCCTCTCGGAAGGATTTATCATGGGCGCTGTGAACTACCTGCCGGTCATTGACCAATCCGCCGATAAGCATGTGGCCACAGAGATCGACCTCGAGGCAATACAGGCCGCGCGTCGTGATCCGGCCATGCACGCGCTACTCGAAGAGGCGGCCGCCGAGGGCGCACGAGTCGAGCGTGAGGGCCGCCAGCGCTGGTGAAGCCCAACAGGCCCGTCCGCATCGGCGCTGCGCCTCGCGTAGCCTTGGACGAGCCATTGGCCATCAGGGTCTACACACGCGATGAGCTCGGGGTCGGAGGGTAGCTGGTACCAATGGACACCAGCCAACGCCGCCAGCGCGGCCTACTCGGACATCGAGCAGGCGATCGCCGCGTTCGAGTCGATTGATACCGACGCCGGTCGGGAGGCTGCGAGATGGCTCCGAGAGGACGCGCTGCTGGATCACCCCTCCACGATCACATACGTTCTTCTCCACGACGGCCAGATCGATGGCTACTTCGCGATTGCCTCGGGGTCGGTGACCCTCACCCAGCGGCACCGGAAGGGTCTTTCGCCTGGGCAACGCGACTATCTCCTCTCGCCCACGCAGGGCGCATCGCTCATCGCATGGGTGGCCCGCCATCGCGACAGTCAGACGCGTGGTCGCGGGATCGTGCTCTATGCCCTGTTCATCGCGCTTAAGGTCTCGCGGCTCCAAGGCACGCCCGTCGCCGTCCTCGATCCGTTTGACGATGAGACGGCGGCCCTGTGGGTAGAGCGCTACGGATTTCGACGCTCGCGCACCCCCGGCGGCAACGACGTACGTCTATGGGTGCCGCTACATCAAAGGTAGCGACGCCACTGCCCTACCATCGCTGGCGGCCTTCGCGCTCGACAGACTCGCCTTCCGCCTCTGCGGCAGCCAGCAGAACGCCCAGCCTAGCATCCCCTCGCGCCTGCTGAAGATCATCAAGATCGATCGAAACCGGCTTGCCACTGCCGGACAGGCCGAACTCCGCCGGCACCTCTCGCGCGCCATCTGTCGTGGAAGTTGGATGTCTACGCTGATGTGCCATACGGTGCAAACTATAGGCTCTGGACGCTCATATTGTCAAGCTACTGGATCCTCGCCATGCCTCATCTTCATCGGATGCAAAGCGCAAGAACATGAGCTTCAGCTACCACATCCAAGCTAGCAGGCAAGTTCCGGATGTCCAGCAGCTGCAGCACCTACCGTCCAAGGATGGCGACGCGGTCGGACGCCAAGTCGCGATCGCGGCCCATGGGTAGGGCAGCTCTCACGCGTTACCGAGAAGCGCACCAGACAGCGCACCCCGAGGCATCAGCCCCCCTGTGTCTCCCAGTCGAGCCGCGGGACGCTTCAGGCCTTGCGCTGCAGCGCCACGACCGGTATCTCCCGCGTGGTCCGCTGCTCGTACTCCGCGAACTGCGGGTACAGCTCCGCCTGCTTGCGGAACAGCCGTTCGCGCTCCTCGCCCTCCGTCACCACCGCGTCGACCTCCACCGTGTCCGTGCCAACCTCCACGGTCGCCACGGGGTTGGCAGCCAGGTTGTGGAACCACGCCGGGTTGGTGTCCGCGCCGCCCTTCGACGCGAAGATCACCATACGCTCGCCATCCGGCAGGTACATCACCGGCGTCGTGCGCCGCTGCCCGCTCTTGGCGCCCGTCGCGGTCAGCAGCAGCACCGGCGCGCCCTCGAACGGGCCGCCCACCCGGCCTTCGTTCGCGCGGAACTCCTCAACGATCGCACGGTTGAAGTCGTCCATATCCGACATCTCGCTCTCCGTTCCTCGGGTGGCGTGAGCGTACCGCGGGCGCGCGCGGTCGGGCCCCTCGACTATGCCGCCAGGCGCACCGGCAGCGACTTCAACTGGTTCAGGAACAGCGATTCCACCGCCGCCGGCGTGCCGTCCAGCTGCATGTTGGGGAAGCGCTTCAGCGTCTCCTCCAACATCACCTTCAGCTCCAGCCGCGCCAGCGCTGTGCCCAGGCAGAAGTGCCGGCCGCCCGCGCCGAACGCCTGGTGCTCGGCTTTGCGGCGCAGGTCGAAGCGGTCCGGGTCCTCGTAGCGCGTCTCGTCGCGGTTCGACGACACGTACCACATCACCACCTTCTCGCCCTCGCGGATCTTCTGGCCGTGAAGCTCCGTGTCGCACGTAGCCGTGCGGCGGAAGTGCGCAAACGCGGGGAACATGCGCAGCGACTCCTCCACCGCGTCCGGGATCAGCGACGGGTCGTCCAGCAGCAGCTGCATCTGCTCGCGGTCCTGCAGCAGCGCGCGCATGCCGCTGCAGTACGTCGCCTTCGTGCTGTCGTTGCCCGCCGCCATCAGCAGGAAGAAGCCCATCACGATCTCGTGTTCCTCCAGCTTCTCGCCGTCCACCTCCGCGTGCACCAGCACGCTCGTCAGGTCCTCCGTCGGGCTCTCCGTGCGCGCCGCAATCAGCTGGCGGCAGCGCTCGAAGATCTCCGGCATGTCTTTCTCCAGCGCGCCCTCAAAGCCGTCCGGGTTCAGATCCGGGTCCGCCGCGCCCAGCGTCGAGTTCATCAGCCGCGCCCAGATCGCGTCGTCCTGCTCGTCGATGCCCATGAAGCTGCCGATCACGCGCGACACCACCGGCTGCGCCACGTCGCTCACCAGGTCGCACGTCTCGCGGTCCTCCAGCCTGTCCAGCACCCTGATCGCGATCGCCCTGATCGCGTCCTCGTGCGCGGCGATGCGCCGCGGCGTGAAGCCCGCCTGGAACAGCGCCTTCAGGCGATCGTGCTTCGGCGGGTCCATGCCGATGAACATCGCGCGCGCCAGCTCGATCGGGAAGCCCGCCGCAGCCACCAGCACGCCGCCCAATTCCGAGGAGTACGTCTTCCAGTCGCGGCTCACTGTGTGCACGTCATCCGCCGTCGTCACCGACCAGAAGCCAGCCTCCTCCGGGAACAGTTCAAAGCTCTCCGTCCAGTGGATCGGGCACTTGCCGCGCATCTCCTTGAACATCTCGTACGGCGGACCGTCCGTCCACAGCTGCTCGTCCGTCAGTTCAACAGACTCTATGTCGCGCCCAACAGTCGCCATTCTGAGACCTCCACGATCGCCGCTCGGATGGGGGCGCCGATGATACTGGCTGGCTGGCCAGTTTGTAGGCGGAGTCCTTCAGCGCTCCCCAAGTCGCCTCGGGACAATTTCATATAGAGGGCTTGCGCCCTCGCGCGTGCGGGAAGGATAAAGAGGCATGAGGCCCCTGATCGCGATTCTGACGGCGAGCGCGCAGCTCGCATGGGTCGCGTGGGTCGGCGCCACAGCGATCGCCGCCCCGACCGTGATCGCTCCGTTGCACGGGAGCACCGCCGTCGAGGCATACGGCGACGTGGCGGTGTGGAGCGACTACGACGCAGCGAGCCGCTCGTGGCACGTCGTCGTCCGTCGCAACGGCAAGATCACGACACCGCCGATCCCCGCGGCCGCGAAGGCGATCGAAGTCGACGTCGGTCCCGGCCCATCCGGCTCGCCTATGCTCGCCTACGTCAGCTGCGCCGACGGATGCCATGTCGTGACCTCCGGTGTGGATGGCAGCGCTCCGCATACGATTCGCGGCAGCCAGGGAGCCTCGCATCCGACGATCTGCGGCCAGCGGGTGGCATGGGTGAGCGGCCGAGCCAAGGTGATGATCAGCCGCCTCGACGGCACCGAGCGCAGGGTGCTCGGTGGCGCGCCGCATCGCAAGTGCTACTACGCGCCACCGCCCGCGGAACCCCCGCCACTGGTCTGCGCCCCGCCGCAGGGACCCAGCGTCGAAGCGCTGGCGCTGAACCGCGGACAGCTCGCGCTGGTGGACACGTTCGATCTCAACGACGGCATCGGAGCCAACGGCACCACCACCGAGGTGCGCACCGAGGCCGTCACCGGCGGGCCGCAGCGGCTCATCGCGCTACTGGGCGTAGGAGAGGGCGATGAGAGCTGGCTCGGCCCGTCGTGGTCCGGCGGGAAGCTGTACTTCTACGAGGACAGCATGGGCGCCGGCTTCGTCGCGTACCGCTTCGACCCCGCGCACAACGCCTACGCCAGCGCTCGCGCCCATACCTATCTGAGCGGCTTCTCGGTCGTCGGGGAACGCGCGTACGAAGCGACGGCGCCTGGTGAACCGGGCCGCGTGTGTGAAGAAGAAGGACTCGCGCCGTGCGTCGTGCGACTCAGCCAGCGGCTCGCGTTCAAGCCGGCCAGGGCTCCCGTGCACGTGCCCTGAGAGCCTGCGGGCCGACCGACCCCGTCTACGCCCGTATTCCGCTTCTCAACGGGCGCGCCTCGCCCCACGGATCCGTGGGGCGATCACGTTGGGCGGCGGCACCGCGGGCATCGGATTCGTCGGGACCGGCTTGGGCGACGTGGGTGCAGGCTTGTCGGACATCTCAGATCAAGATTGTAATTACCAGGGCGACAACCAAGGCGAGGATCTCGACCGTCATCATCAAGATCGCGAACCGAACACGTCCTACTGAGGTTTCGAGAATCGCGTGGTTGTGCCGATAGCCCACATCGAGATAGCCGGCCGCGAAAGATCGATGGCGAGCTCCTCGGGCGTATCAGCCATGCGCCGTCATGGTCCCGCGGCGGCGGCGATCCCCTTCGGCCTGGCTGCCGGTCACCGCTCCAACTGCCCCCACCGTCACACTGATCCCTGCATTGACCCGCGCGACGCCCCAACCGAACGTGCCCGGCAGGGGAATGGTGGCGTCGTACGGGGTGCGCTTCTGGATGCTGGTGGTGCTGATCGGCGTGGGCGCGGGCGCGGGCGGCGCGGCGCTGATGGAGCTGCTGCGCGCGGTGCAGCACCTGGCGTGGGGCTATCACTCGGGCGACTTCCTGGAAGGCGTCGAGCGCACGTCCTCGGCGCGGCGCGTGCTGGTGCTGTTCGTCGGGGGCGTGGTGGCGGGCGGCGGCGCGCTGGCGCTGGCGCGCGCGGAGCCGGCGGACGTGTCTGGCGCGCTGTGGCTGCGCGGCGCGCGCGTGCCGTTCTGGTCGAGCGTGGCGCGCGGCGTGCACTCGATCGTGATCGTGGCGCTGGGCGCGTCGCTGGGTCGCGAGGCGGCGCCGCAGCAGGTGGGCGCGGGCGTGGCGAGCTGGCTGAGCGAATGGGCGAAGCTGCCGGACTGGCAGCGACGGCTGCTGGTGGCGTGCGGCGCGGGCGCGGGCATGGCGGCGGTGTACAACGTGCCGCTGGGCGGCGCGCTGTTCGCGCTGGAGGTGCTGCTGGGCACGCTCACGCTGCCGCTGGTGCTGCCGGCGCTGGCCACGTCGCTGATCGCCACGGCGGTCGCGTGGGTGGTGCTGCCGACGGCCCCCACGTACACGATCCCCACGTTCCCGGTGAGCGCGCGAGTGGTCGTGTGGGCGGTGATCGTGGGGCCGCTGGCGGGCCTCGCGGCGATCGGCTGGATCCGCCTGATCGCGCTCGCGCACTCTTTCAGGCCGTCGTCGGCGTGGCTGCGGCTGGCGGCGCCGATCGCGGTGTTCACGGCGCTGGGCGCGCTCGCGATCGCGTACCCGCAACTACTGGGCAACGGCAAACCGGTGGTGCAGCTGACGCTCGCGGCGAAGCTCAGCGTGGGGCTCTTGGCAGTGTTGCTGGTACTCAAGCCGCTGGTGACCGCCGCGTGCCTGAACAGCGGCGCGCCGGGCGGCCTGCTCACGCCGACGCTCGCGTACGGCGTGCTGCTGGGCGGACTGCTGGGCGAGGGCTGGGCGCAGCTGTGGCCGGGCGCGCCGCTTGGCTCCTACGCGATCATCGGCGGCGCCGCGGTGCTGGCCGCGTCGATGCAGGGGCCGCTGGCGGCGGTGGTGCTGATGCTGGAGCTGACGCACCACGGGGACGCGCTGATGGTGCCGGTGCTGATCGCCGTGGTGGAGGCGACGGTGCTGGCGCGGCTGGTGGGCGCGCCGTCGATCTACTCCGCGCGGCTGTCCGCGGGCGCGCACGCGCACAGCTGAGGTGGCACCGGCTTTGCAGCGATAGGGATGCGCGCGCGCAGGTGGTACTACTCCCGTATGCCCCGCGCGATGTGGACAGGCACGATCGGCTTCGGCCTGGTGACGGTGCCGGTGAAGATGTACAGCGCAGTGGACCGCAAGACGGTGCGCTTCCATCAGCTCTCCAGCAAGAGCGGCGTGCGCATCGCGCAGAAGCGCGTCGACCCGTCGACCGGCGAGGAGGTGCCGTACGCGGACGTGGTCAAGGGCTACGAGCTGGCGCCGGACCGCTACGTGGTGATCGAGCCGGGGGAGCTTGAGGCACTGGAGCCGACGAAGACAAAAACAATCGAGATCGAGGAGTTCGTAGATCTCTCACAGATCGACCCTGTGTACTACGACCATCCTTACTACCTGGCGCCGGGGACCGGGGGAGCGAAGCCATACCGGCTGCTGCTGGAGGCGATGCGCGCGACCGGCAAGGTGGCGATCGCGCGCGTGGTGATCCGCTCGAAGGAGCAGCTGGTGGCGGTGCGCCCGATGGGCGACGCGCTGGGCATGGCGACAATGCTGTTCGCCGACGAAGTGCTGTCGCCGGAGCGCCTCGACGAGGTGACGGAGGCGGCCGACGTGAAGACCACCAAGCGCGAGCTGGACATCGCCAAGCAGCTGGTGGGCTCGCTCGCGGGCGACTTCGAGCCAGATGCGTTCCACGACACGCACCGCGAGCAGGTGCTGCAGCTGATCGAGCGCAAGGCGCAGGGCAAGGCGATCGCGGTGCAGCCCGCGCCGGAGGAGGCGGCCGCGCCTGCGCCCGACCTGATGAGCGCGCTGAAGGCAAGCCTGGACGCGGTACGCGAGCGCGAAGGCCGTGACAGCGGCGCAGACGGCATCAGCGTCGGCAGTGGCACCAGCGTCGGCAGTGGCACTGCCGACGGCGGCGGTGCCAGTGGCAAGGGCGCGAAACCGCGCAAAGCCGCCAAGAAGCCGGCGGCGAAGAAAGCGGCCGTCGCGAAGGCCACGGCGAGCAAAGCCACGGCCAAGCAGCCCGCCGCGAAGAAACCCGCCGCCAAGCGGTAGGCGCGGAGCGTCGGCGCGCGTTGGCGGGCCGTACTTTGTTTGACGTTGCGAGCGCCGTATAACCATGGCTATACAGGGCTCCAAGAGCGAGATTGAGCAGGCGACGGCGCGCCTGGCGCGCTACGACGCCAAACGCGACTTCGCGAGCACGCCCGAGCCGGCCGCCGGAGGGTCGGCGGCACCAGCTGGCATCCCGGCGACCGGGGCGTCGGTGGCGGCCGGCGATGCGCTGCGCTTCGTGATCCACGAGCACCACGCGACGCGACTGCACTGGGACCTGCGGCTGGAGCGCGACGGCGCGCTGGCGTCGTGGGCGGTGCCCAAGGGGCTGCCGCCGGCGCCCGGCGAAAACCATCTGGCGGTGGCGGTGGAGGACCACCCGCTGGAGTACCTGCAGTTCGAGGCGGAGATCCCCAAGGGCCAGTACGGCGCGGGCAAGATCGAGATCTGGGACAGCGGCACGTACGAGTGCCTGAAGTGGGAGCCGCGCAAGGTGGAGGTGGCGCTGCACGGCGAGCGCGTGGACGCGCGCTACGCGCTGTTCCCGATCGATGCGGGCGAGCACCCGAAGAACTGGCTGATCCACCGCATGGACCCCGCCGCGGACCCCCGCCGCGAGCCGATGCCCGCGCGGATCGCGCCGATGCTGGCGCGATCGGGCGAGCTGCCGCGCGAGGACGGCGGCTGGGCGTACGAGGTCAAGTGGGACGGCGTGCGCGCGCTCGCGTACTCGCAGCCGGGGGAGCTGCGCCTGGAGAGCCGCAACCTGAAAGACATCGGCGACAGCTACCCGGAGCTGTTCGCGCTGAACGCGGCGCTGGGATCGCACAGCGCTGTGCTGGACGGCGAGGTCGTGGCGCTTGACGGCGACGGGCGCCCGAGCTTCGAGGCGCTGGCAAAGCGTATGCATGTGAGCTCGCGCGCGCAGGCGCGCAAGCTCGCGAAGAGCACGCCTGTGACGTACGTGATCTTCGACGTGCTGTGGCTGGACGGGCACTCGCTGATGCGCGAGCCGTACGAGCGCCGCCGCGCGCGGCTGGCGGAGCTGGGGCTGAGCGACGCCAGCTGGCAGACGCCGGAGCACGTGGTGGGCGAGGGCAAGGCGCTGCTGGCGGCCACCGCGGAGCAGCAGCTGGAGGGCGTCGTGGCGAAGCGGCTGGCGTCCACGTATCAGCCGGGCGCGCGCACGCGCGACTGGGTGAAGGTCAAGACGGTCGCCCGCCAGGAGTTCGTGGTGGGCGGCTGGATGCCCGGCAAGGGCAAGCGCAGTGACAGCGTGGGCGCGCTGCTGCTGGGCGTGTACGAGGGCGCACGCGAAGATGGTCCGGCCGGCGGCGGCGGCCGCCGTGACGACGATCACGGCAGCGGCCAGGCACAGCTGCGCTTCGTGGGCCGGGTGGGCAGCGGCTTCAGCGACGAGGAGCTGCAGCGCCTGTCCCGGCTGCTCGCTCCGCTCGCGCGCTCGACGTCGCCGTTCACGTCAGGCGCGAAGCCGCCGCGCGAGGCGCTGTTCTGCGAGCCGCGCCTGGTGGCGGAGGTGAAGTTCGCGAGCTGGACCGCCGGCGGCAGCCTGCGCGCGCCCACGTACAAGGGGCTGCGCGAGGACAAGCCGGCGGAGCAGATCGTGCGCGAGGACGCCACCCGCGAGGGGAGCGCGCACGAGGGGAGCGCGCACGAAGGCGCAGTACGGCTGCAGATCGTGCACGAGGGCGAAGTCGCGCACACGATCGTCGACGGCCGCGAGCTGAAGCTGTCGAACCTCGACAAGGTGCTGTACCCGCGGACGGGATTCACCAAGGGCGAGCTGATCGAGTACTACGCGGAGATCGCGCCGGTGCTGCTGAGCCACCTGGCGGGGCGCCCGCTGACGGTGACGCGCTGGCCCGATGGCGTGGAGGCGAAGTCGTTCTTCCAGAAGCAGGCACCAGCGCACCGTCCCAAGTGGGTGCGCACGGCGACGGTGGCGAGCGCGAACAAGCCGATCGACTACACGCTGGCGGACGACCTGCCGACGCTCGTGTGGCTGGCGAACCTGGCGGCGATCGAGCTGCACGTGCCGTTGTCGCGGGCTGCGGCGATGGACCGCCCGACGTCACTGGTGTTCGACCTGGACCCCGGCGCACCGGCCACGATCGTGGAGTGCTGCCACGTGGCGCTGCAGCTGCAGGGCATGTTCGAGCACCTCGGCCTGGACAGCTTCGCCAAGACGTCCGGCTCCAAGGGCCTGCAGGTGTACGTGCCGTTGAACTGCGCCGACGTCACATACGAGCGCACCAAGCCGTTCGCCAAAGCGGTGGCCGAGCTGCTGGAGGGCGCCGAACCGAACCTGGTGGTGTCGCGCATGACCAAGGCGCGCCGCACCGGCAAGGTGCTGATCGACTGGAGCCAGAACGACGCCAAGAAGACGACCGTGTGCGCATACTCGCTACGCGCCGGCGAGCGGCCCACGGCGTCGACGCCACTCGACTGGGACGAGGTGCGCGCCGGACGCGACTCAGGCGACCCGTCGAGCCTCGTGTTCGAGGCGCTACAGGTGCTCGAGCGCGTCAGCGAGCGCGGCGACCTGATGGCGCCGGTGCTTTCGTTGGCGCAGAAGCTGCCGGACTAAAGGTGTGACTCTCAACCGGCGAAGGTGAATAGCGAGCGCAACCGCGCAGCTACTCGAACTCCGGTGCGCTCCACCCCGGCATCACGTCCGGCAGCCCGTCGCTGACGCGATCGGGGAAGTGCGCGGGGCGCTTCTCCAGGAAGGCCGTGATGCCCTCGACGGCGTCCGCCGACTGGCCGCGTGCGACCATGCCGCGGGAGTCCGCGCGGTGCGCCAGCATCGGGTGCTCGGCACCCAGCATTCGCCACATCAATTGGCGCGCCACGGCAACGGACACCGGCGCCGTGTTATCCGCGATCTCGCGTGCCAGCTCGCGCGCCGCGTCAAGCAGCTCGTCCTTGGGGTGCACGCTGCGTACCAGGCCGCCCCGAAGCGCCTCCTGCGCGGAGAACACGCGGCCCGTCGCCACCCATTCCATCGCCTGGCTGATGCCCACCACGCGCGGCAGGAACCAGCTCGAGCACGCCTCCGGGATGATGCCGCGGCGCGCGAACACGAAGCCCATGCGCGCGTCGTCCGCTATCAGGCGCACGTCCATCGGCAGCGTCATCGTTGCGCCCACGCCCACCGCCGGGCCGTTGATCGCAGCGATCACCGGCTTCTTGCTTTCGAAGATCCGCAGCGAGAATTCGCCGCCGTTGTCGCGCCTGTCGCCCGCCACCGCCTCGCGCTTGCGCGCGTCGAACGTGTCGCCGCCGCTCGCCAGGTCAGCGCCCGCGCAGAAGCCACGGCCCGCGCCCGTCACGACAATCGCCCGCACCTCGTCGTCCCCGTCCGCCTCGTCAAACGCCGCGCGCAGCTCCTCGCCCATCTGCGCCGTCCACGCGTTCAGGCGATCCGGCCGGTCCAACGTGATCGTCAGCACGTTGTCGGTCAGCTTGGTTTTGATCTGCTCGAAGTCCATGGCGTCGCGGGATCATATGCGTGTATCGTGGCCAAAGGGTTCATCGTGTTTGCCGGCGACATCCACGGCCGCTACACCCAGCCGCGAGGCCCGCGGCTCAGGGCGCAGCCGTACGCGCCGCCTCGTTTCGCGTTGCTCAAGCGACTGACCATGGCCGCAGCCAGCGCGTTCCTCTCGATCAATCTGTGGACCGGCGCGCCACTGCTCGCGCTGTGGGTCGGCTCGCACAGCTCAGACGACACCGTACTCAGCATGCAAGCCGTGTTCGTCGTCGTGCTCGTGCTCGCCGTGCTCGTGTCCCTCATGGCGCTCGCGCTCGCCTGGCTCGACAACGCCTACGACGATTTCATCGGGCGCCCGCACGCCGAACAGCGTCTGCCATGGCTGCGCAGCATGCGCGCCGAGGCCGAGGGGCACATCAGCGCGCGCGTCGGAACAACACTGCTCGAGCGGATCGTCATCGCGAGCGTCTACCTCGCGGTGATCACCTTCCTGATCTGGTTCTTCTTCTTCGCCGGATCCTCCGTTCCCAACACCTTCTAGCTCGCGCGCCGCTCACCCAGATCCGCTCGGCTCAACTGCCGCTCATACGGCCCGCTGCCCGTCGCGCACATCGCGCCGCAGCGCGCCGCCAGCGCCAGCGCGCCGTCCAGCGCCAGGCCCGCGCCGAGGCCATATGTGAGACCCGCCGCAAACGAGTCGCCGCAGCCGTACGAGTCCACGCGCTTGCCCGGCAGCGGCGCCGCCTGCCATCCACCCGTCGCGCCGTCACTACGCCTGTAGCGACCGCCGCGCTCGCCCTCCGTCCACACCACCAGCTCCGCCTCCGCCAGCGCCGGCTCCGCAGCACGCAGCTCGATCTCGTCATCGCCGCTCAGCACCAGCGCGTCCAGCCGCACGCCATGGCCCAGCGCGTCGCGTGCACGCGGGCTCGCCACCAGCACGCGTGCTCGTGCTCGCGCCAACCGCAGCTCAGCCTCGTCGCCCGCCGTGAAGTACACCGCGTCAAGCTCCTCCAGCTCGCTCCAGCGCTCGTGCGAGGGCCCGCGTCGTGCTTTGCCAGACGGCGCTGCCCCCGAAGACTGCGCCCCCGGCGACTCGCCTGCCCGCTCCTCCGCGCCGCGCGGTTCCAGGCGCGGCCCAAACGTCGTGATCGTGCGCTCGCCCGCGTCGTCCACCAGCGTCACCGCCCTGCGGCTCGGCACGCTCGCCATCGACGCGCGCACGTCCACGCCCAGCGCCAGCAGGCGCGCAGCCGAGCGGCTGCCGAACACGTCGTCGCCCAGCACCGTCACCAGCGACGCCGCGCCCGCCAGGCGCGCCAGCTGCACAGCGGCCACCGCGCCGCCGCCAGCCGGCTCCTCGAACGGATCGCTCGCGTGCACCACCTCGCCCGCGCGCGGCACGTGCTCCACGCGCGCGAACTGCACCCACTCCACGTGGCCCACCACCGCCACCCTCAACCCGCCCGTGTGCACGCGCCGCAGTCTCACACACCCAACATCTGCCCGAGCGGCGTTCCACTCTCCCCGCCCCTGACACAAGGCATAGGATCCTCCGCCCATGACACCACTCGTACTCGTCGAGCAGCCCGCGCCGCACGTCGTGCAGCTCGCGCTCAACCGCCCCGACCAGATCATGGCCGGCACCGTCATCCCGCTCGACGGCGGCATCACCGGCTGCGCCTGAGCCACATCGATGCGACGCGTGTCCTCGCCCCGCGCCGTCCTCGCCGTCGCCGTGCTCGGCACGTTCATGGCGTTCGTCGACGCCACCATCGTCAACATCGCCGTACCCAACATCCACCACGACTTCGCCCGCTCGCAGCTGTCAAGCGTCTCGTGGGTGCTCAACGCCTACAACATCGTGTTCGCCGCCTTCCTCGTCGGCGGCGGGCAGCTCGCCGACCTGCTCGGCCGGCGCAAGGTGTTCTCGTTCGCGCTCGTCGCCTTCACGCTCGGCTCCACCCTCTGCGCCATCGCACCGTCGCTCGGCCTGCTCGTCGCCGCGCGCATGCTGCAGGCCGCCGGCTCCGCAATGCTCGTGCCCAGCTCGCTCGCCATCGTGCTGGAGGCGCACGCCGAGCGCGAGCGCATGCACGCCGTCGCGCTGTGGTCCGCCGTCGCCGCGCTCGCCGCCGGCATCGGGCCGCCGCTCGGCGGCCTGCTCATCACCGCCTCCAACTGGCGGCTCGTGTTCCTCGTCAACATCCCCGTCGGCGCCGTCGCGCTCGTGCTCGCCCAGCGCGTGCTCGTCGAGAGCCGCGCGCCCGGGCGCCGGCGCGTGCCCGACCTGCTCGGCGGCGCCGTGCTCGCGCTCGCCATCGCCGCGCTCGTGCTCGCCGTCGTCAAGGGCCAGGAATGGGGCTGGGGCGGCGCGCGCGTCATCGGCGCGTTCGCCATCGCGCTGCTGCTCAGCGTGTGCTTCCTGCTGCGCACCAGCCGCCAGCGCGCGCCCGTCCTCGACCTGTCGCTGCTGCGCATCCGCTCGTTCGCCATCTCCAACGGCGTCACCGTCGTCATGGCCGGCGGCTTCTACGCCTACACGCTCTGCAACGTCCTGTTCCTCACCACCGTCTGGCGTTACTCCATCCTCACCGCCGGCCTCGCCCTCACCCCCGGGCCGCTCACCGCCATGGCCGTCGCCGGCCCCGCCAGCCGCGTCGTCGAACGCCTCGGCCACCGCGCCGTCGCCGCGCCCGGCGCGCTCGTATGGGCCGGCGGCATGGCCTTCTTCGCCGCCACCCTCCGCACCCGCGCCGACTTCCTCAGCGGCTGGCTGCCCGGCATGCTCATCCTCGGTCTCGGCGCCGGGCTCACCTTCCCCACGCTCAGCGGCGCCGCCGTCGCCTCCGTGCCCGGCCCGCGCTTCGCCATCGCCACCTCGCTCAACTCCGTCGCCCGCCAGCTCGGCGCCGCGCTCGGCGTCGCCGTGCTCATCGCCATCCTCGGCACGCCCACGCCGCTGCACGCGCTGCACGCGTTCCAGCACGGCTGGCTGTTCGCCGGCGGCTGCTTTCTCGCCGGGTCCCTCGCGTGCCTTGCGCTCGTCGTCAGCCGTAGCGAAGACCTTGCCACGGGCAGCGCCAGCGCCGGAGCGGGTGCCGACGACCGGTCCGACGGGCGCTCGTGGGTCAGAGCCATCGGCGACGTCGGGGCAACCGGCGAGGAGCCCGCAGGCGCGCCACGCGGCGCCGGCTCGTCCGCCACCCGGCTGCCCTCCCTCGCCAAAGCCGCCGGCGAGCGCGCCCAGGTGACACCGCAGACCGTCGCGCAGTTCCTGCGCAACGTGCCACTGTTCGCCGCGCTGTCCGATGAGCTGCGCCAGGAGATCGCCACGCTCGCGCGCAGCGTCAGCCTCGCGCCCCAGCAGTGGCTGTTCCGCCAAGGCGACGCCGCCGACGCCCTCTACATCGTGCGCATAGGGCACCTCGAGGTCGTCAAAGAGGACCAGCCCGACAGCCCGCCCGTGACCATCAACACGCTCACGCGCGGCGCCGTGCTCGGCGAGCTCGCTCTGCTCAGCCACTCCGCGCGCAGCGCCTCCGTGCGCGCGCTGCGCGACAGCGAGCTGCTGCGCATCGACCGCGCGGGATTTGACTCGCTGCTGCGCCGCGAGCCGCAGCTCGCGCTCAGCCTCACGCGCGTGCTCAGCGCACAGCTGCAGGCCAGCCGCGCCGTGCCCGTCGCGCGCAGGCCGCGCCCCGTCACCATCGCCCTGCGCGCCGCCGACCCGCACGTGCCCGTGCTCGACATCGCCGACGAGCTCAGCCGCGCCATGTGCGACTGGGGCAGCGTCGCCGTGCTGTACCCCGACCCGCAGCGCAACGCCCTCCGCGATCCCGGCCTCGACGACGCCGCCGCCCGCGCCGACGCCATCGCGCACTACGGCCCGCTCGTCGAGCGCCTCGAGCTCGACCACGACCAGCTGATCATGGTGTGCGGCACCGACCAGCGGCCCAGCGCGTGGGACCGGTTCTGCACCGCGCGCGCCGACCGCGTGCTCGTCGTCGTCTCCCCGCACGAGCGCATCCCCGGCGACCCGGAGGGCAACGAGAACGGCGGCGAGGCCGGTGCGCCGGATCGGGAGGACGGCGACGCATCCACATGGACGAGTGGGCTGCACGGGGCCGACCTCGTCGGCTACGACATCCAGCCCGCGTCCGCCCGCCTCTCCCCGTGGATCCAGCGGCTGCAACCAGCCGGCGTGTTCTCGCTCAGCGCCGGCGCCCAGCGCCGCCACGACTGCGCGCGCATCGCGCGGCGGCTCGCAGGGCGCTCCGTCGGCGTCGTGCTCGCCGGCGGCGGCGCGCGCGCGTTCGCGCACCTCGGCGCGCTCGACGTGCTGCTCGACGCCGGCCTCACCGTCGACCGCGTCGCCGGCGTCAGCATGGGCGCGTTCATCGGCGGCCTGCTCGCCACCGGCCGCGACAGCGCCGCCATCGACGCCTGCTGTTACGAGGAGTGGGTGCGGCGCAACCCCATCAACGACTACACGCTGCCGCGCCACGCGCTCATCAAGGGTCACAAGGCCGAAGTCATGCTCGAGCGCGTGTTCGGCGACGTGTGCGTCGAGGAGCTCGCGCGCTCCTTTTACTGCTCCAGCGTCAACCTGCGCGGCAGTCAGCTCGTCATCCACCGCCACGGCCTGCTCACCGACGCCATCGGCGCCAGCATCTCACTGCCGCTCATCGGCCCGCCGCTGCGCCACGACGGCGCGCTGCTCGTCGACGGCTCGCTGCTCGACAACCTGCCGCTCGCGCCCATGAGCTCAAGCGGCGAGGGGCCCGTGCTCGCGATCGACATCAAGGGGGGCGACGAGCGGTTGCCGGCGGCCGGCGGCGCGGGGGCGGCGAGCCCGGGGTCCGACCAGCGAGCCTCACGCCCGCCGCGACTGCCGTCGCTGCCCGAGACCATGGCCCGCATCGCGCTGCTGTCCAGCGCCAACACCGACGAGTCCGCCAGGCGCTACGCCGACATGACCATCCCCGTGCGCGTGCCCGGCGTCGGGCTGCTCGAGTTCCACCAGATCGACGCTGCGCGCGAGGCCGGGCGGGTGGCCGCAGCCGCGGCGCTCGACGATGCTCCCGGGTGGCTGCTGCCGGGCGGCGGGGAGGAGTCGGGCGTGGGCGGACGGCGGACGGTGGTGCGGGTTTGAGGGGCTGGACGCGCTCTGAGTTCGGGTGCAGGCCGGCTGAACCCGTATGGCCCGGAGCAGACTATCCGTGTTGCGTAAAAGACTTTAATTGCCTGCCCTAGCAACTACTTGCTTTTTAAACAGCGCGCTGCGTAAAATCTTTGATATGCCCAGGCATGCAACCAGGACCACTAACGCAAAAGTGCAGTTCGAGCGCGAGGCGCTGCAACGCCTTCCCACCATTCTCGAAGACTTGCTCGACCAGCCGGATATCGGTCCGCTCCAGCAACAGTCGACCGACAGCAGCCTCGATGCGGTTGTCGAGAGCCACGGACGTCGCTTGCTGATCGAGCTCAAGTACGCCGCAAGCCCCGGAGTCGTCGCCTCAGCCGCAGAGCAGATGGCGCGGCTCGCGCCTTGCGACGGCATCGCCGTGCTGGTCGTGCCGTTCATGACGGCAGCGGGCGCCAAAGCAGCCGCTGAGCGCGATCTGAGCTGGCTCGACCTCTCGGGAAACGCACACATCCGTGACAAGGATCTATATGTCTCGATTCGAGGCCGACCCAACCAGTTCCCGGTTCGCGGACGTCCTGCTTCTGCGTTCGCGCCCAAGAGCTCCCGTATAACGCGAGCACTGCTGCTCGACCCGGAGCGCTGGTGGCGCCAAAAGGAACTCAGCGAGCACACCGACCTCGACGCCGGCCGCATCTCGCGCGTCGTTCGACGACTAGAGGACGACGAACTCCTCGCTCGCGACCAAGCACTGCTGCGCCCTCGCGACCGTGACCTGCTGCTAAACGCCTGGGCCGACGAGTACCGCTTCCATCGCCACGACCTCATCGCCGGACACGTATCAGGGAGCGGCATCGAGCTGGCCCGGGAGCTCGATCATCGACTACGTGCCGCCGACATCAACCACGCATTCACCGGGCTGCCCGCCGCATGGGCTCTAGACCGCTTCGCCCGGTTCCGCCTCAACAGCGTCTACGTCCACGGCGACCCACGCGACGCTGCCGATGCTATTGATCTCCGGCGCAACGAGCGCGGCGCCAACGTGCAGCTCATCGGCCCCGACGACCGTGGCGTCTTCGACGGCCAGCAGGACGTTGACGAGCTGCCCTGCGTGTCGCGCGTGCAGGCCTATCTCGACCTCCTCGCCCTACCCGAGCGCGCCCGCGAGGCAGCCGAGGAGCTGCGCCACGATGGAGCGATCTGGCATGCCAGCCCCTGACAAGCCACGCCACCGCTCCGGCTACACAGCCGAGGAGACCGAGCAAGTCAAGGCTGTGTGCCTCACCCTCGCGGTCACGCTCGGTGCCCACCTCGACGACGTGTGCATCGTCGGAGGCCTCGTGCCGCCCCTGATCATCGACACCACACGAACCGATGACGATGACAGTGACCTCCATCCAGGCACCAACGACCTCGACATCGGCCTCGCGCTCGCGCTGCTCAACGAGGAGCGATACGCCGAGATCAGCCGCCGGCTTCGCAGCGAGGGATTCAAGCCCGACACCAACGAGAAAGGCAACCCCACCGTCCAGCGCTGGCGACTCGGTGAGCTGAAAGTCGCGATCGACTTTCTGATGCCACCAGCCCCCGCCCAGGACCCGGCGCTACGCGTGCAAAACCTCGAGCCTGACTTCGGCGCCCTTGTCACCCCGGGCCTCGAGCTCGCCTTCGACGAGCGCGTCAACATCGAGCTCCACGGGCACACCCTCAATGGAGAGCGGGCGCGCCGCACCGTCCCCGTCTGCGGAGCCGCCGCCTTCGTCGTTCTCAAGGCTCTCGCGTTCGGTGACCGCGGCGAGCCCAAGGACGCCTACGACCTCGTCTACGTCATTCGCCACTCCCCCGGACGCGGCACCGCGATCGCCAACCGCCTACGCCTCCACGCCCAACACCACGCCGAGATCGTCGCGCGCGCCCTCGGACTCCTGAGCCGCGACTTCAACGCCTCAGACGACATTGGCCCCCGCCGTGCAGCGGCGTTCGCCATCACCGCCGACGCCGAGCTCGACAACGACGCCGCTGACGCGCACGGTTTCGTCGACGACCTGCTGCGCGCCACAGCGAGACTCGGGCTGCGCCAGCTCGACGCCTGACATACGTCGTGGTCACGGCGCGTCAGGGGGCTTTGGCCAGGTATTTGTGCCCCGTCGTCACCTCCACGCGGCGGTGATTGACCAGGTTCGTCACCGCCACCTTGTCCCGCGTCACGCGGATGATCGTGCCTTCACACAGGTCCTCCGTCAGCCATTCCGTGCCCTGCACCGCGCCCGCAGCGTAGTTGCCCTTCGTCGAGAAGCTGCCGTGCGCGTTCGCCCACAGTTTGCGCACCACGTGCTTGCCCGACGTGGCCGCGCTCGCGCGCGCTCTGTGGGCGCGCTCGCGCGCCGTCGGGCAAGCCGCGAAGCTGCCGCCCGCCAGTTCCGCAGTCACAAGCCCGTTGCGCCCCTGCTTGAGCACGAACTCGCCTTCGAAGAATTCGCCCGTCTGGGTCTTGCCGCCGGGCTGGGTCGTAGTCACACGCTCACGCGGCCGTGCGTGGCTTCGATCAGCGTGCCAAACGGGATCTGGCGCAGCGAGGACAGCGGTACGAATGCTCTGCTCCCAGGCAGGCGCACGAGAACCGTGCCGGAGATCGGAGCTATGTTGCCGGTCACCGCCAGGACCGGGCGCGGGACGGACGCTGCGACGCCAGGGCCTGGGAGGCTTGTGACCGGGCCACCCCCTCCGCGCGGCGGTGCGATGTAGGCGAACAGGCTGGCCGCCGTCGCCGCGGACGTGCCGGCATAGGTCGTCACCGTCACGCCCACAGTTCCACTGGCCGCAGGGCTGATCGCAGTGATCGATGACGCCGAGTTGACCGTCACGCTCGCCGCAGGCGTCGTGCCGAAGTCGACTATCGCGCCTTCCACGAAGCCCGAGCCAGCAATCGTCACAACTGTTCCTCCCGCGTCGGGACCGGTCGCTGGACTGACCGCAGATACATCAGGCGTCACTGCCCGTGCGAGCTCCACCACCGAGTGATCGTTCTGTCCCGCGACGTAAAGGCTCGTGCCGTCGGGGCTCACAGTCACACGCCTGGCGCCGGCGATTCCCTTGATTCCAGTCGTGCCACACGTGTTTTTTTCGACTTTGCCGGCGCATTCGAAAGGAGCGGGAAGGGGGGTGAGGGCACCGGTTTCCGCGTCGCGCATGAACTCCGCCTCGTCGTCTTCGAAGGCACTGCTCGCATACACATTTTCTCCCCCCGGGCTGATCGCCACGCCGAGGGCTCTTTCGAGGCCCTTCGCTTCGGTGCAGCCCGCTTCGGCGGGCGCCTTCATCAGGCACGTGTTCGGGGCTGCCAGTTGCGCGAGCGCACCCGAGGGTTCACGGCGGAACTCGAGCACGGCGTTGTTCTGACTCGAGTTCGCGTACACGTCGCGCCCGTCCGGACTGATCACGAGGTCCTCGGGCCCGTCGATCGCCACACCGTGCGCGCATTTCGTGTTGGCCGTGCTGATGCAACCCTCTTCGCCCGGAAGCTGAGCGAGCACTCCCGTGCTCGTGTTCCGTTCGAACGAGACGACGGCGCCTTCGCCGTTGGTCGCGCCCGCCGCGACGTAGACGTTTTTGCTGTCAGGGCTCACGACCACGCCGACGGCGCGTTCGAGCCCCAGCGCACCTTCCGTTTCGCAGCCGGTGAGCCCTTTGCTGCCGCTCGTTATGCAGTTGTTGGGGCCGGAGAACTGCGTGAGCTCGCCGGTTGACGTGTTGCGCGAGAACTCGGCTATCGCTTCGTCTGCAAAGCTCACCACGTACACGCTCTGACCGTCAGGACTGGCCGCGATCCCGTAGGGCGAGTTGAGCCCCTTGGCTTCGTGCGACGCGCATTCGGTGTCTTCCCGGCTGAGGCAGCCCGTCTCGGACAGCAGTCCCGTTTCCGGATCCCGGCTGAACTCGACCAGGCTGTTGGTCCCTTGAGCGATGACGTACACATCCCGTCCGTCCGGGCTGATCGCAACCGCCGCCGGACTGCTCATCGCGATTGCATTCGTGGTGGAGTGCGCGGGAGCGCATTCGCTCGCTCCTGAGGTCACGCAACCGATCTCGGTCAGCGTGCCGTTCGCCTGGTTGCGGAAATACTCGACGAGATCGCCCGACACAGCGACGGAGTAGACGTTCCTTCCGTCTGGGCTCACCTGCGCCTCATATGAGGCATTGAGTGTGCCTTCCGACAGCAACACTCCGCAGCCAATCAAGCTTTCTTCACCAGGATGGGGGTAGCCCAGTTCCCCCACGCAGTTGAACGGGCTTTCTAGCTGCGAGAGCGAGCCAGGCAGCGGAGCGGCCCCCGATCCAGCCGGGGCCGCCAGCGAGAGCGCCAAGGCGAGCGACGCCAGCACGGTACGCGCGCGACGCGAAGAAGACATGCCCGAATCTGCAATCACCACTCAAGCCCCCGACCTCGCTGGCCCCGGTCAGGCCAGACTTGACATACGTGCGCGGGGACTCTACAGCTTGATCTCCGGCCGGTGTTCGCACCTCGCTCGTGGCCACCGAGGCCAAGTGCCGCCCCCATACGCGGAAATTACGTAGCCCGCGTATGGGAGTGACGTCCCACGCCCGGCGCGTCGCCCCGACGGTTAGCATCAACCCGTGCAGAGGCCGGGGACTCGAACGAGGTGGCGCTGAGATGCCAGGCGCCCACAGGCCTCGGCGCAAGGCGCTGTCATTGCTGGCAGTCGCCATATTGGCCGGCGGCATCGGCGTGCTCGCCTACGCCACCCACGTGCTGCGCCGCAGCGAACTGCAGACCGTCGACGCGCGGTTCTCGATTCGTGGCGCGCGCCAGGCTCCCTCGAACATCGTGTTCGTGCAGATCAGTCCCACGGCCGAACGAGAACTCTCCGAACACGGCCTCGATGCCCGGTCTCCTCTGCCCAGACGATACGACGCCGAGGTCGTCGACCACCTCAGACAAGCCGGTGTCAAGACGATCGCGATGGACATGGAATTCACACAGAGAACCACCGAACCGGAAGACGACGCGCTCGTCGAAGCCGTCGGCCGTGCTCACGGCAAAGTCGTGCTTGCGACCGTCACCGTCTTCAACAGGCCGCGCGGCGGTACGACCATCTTCGGGGGAGAACCGCTGCTGCACGAACTTGGAGCGCGGCCGGCAGAGGTACGGCTGACACTCGACAGCGACGCCACCGTCCGGCGCTTTGCCGACGAATACAGCGGGCTCGGGAGCTTCCCGGTGGTGGCCGCCGAAGTGATGACCAGACGCAAGGTCCCCGCCTCCACGTTCGAACACGGCATCTTGCCGATCGACTTCGCAGGGCCGCCCGAAACGTTCAAGTCGATCTCGTACGCCAAGGTGATGCGTGGGGAATTCCCCGCCAGCCTGTTCCAGGGCAAGTTGGCGATCGTCGGCGCCTCCTCACCGATCCTGCAGGACCTACACGCCACCGCAACGACCGGAAGCATCGAGATGGCTGGGCCCGAAATCTGGGCCAACGCCACGGCGACGCTGCTCCAGGGCGTCCCGCTGAGGTACGTCCCCGGCTGGATCAACCTCCTGCTCATCGCCTTTCTCGGCGTCGCCGTCCCGCTGGGCAGCCTGCGCGTGCGCCAGTGGCGATCGCTGCTCGACGCGGTGGCGCTCGCCGTCGTCTTCGCGATCGCCGTCCAGGTCAGCTTCAACAGCGGGCGCATCATCGCGTTTGTGTATCCGCTGCTCGCGCTCGCGCTCGGCACGCTCGGCACGCTCGCCGTGCTGTACGTCGACCAGACGATCGAACGCGCGCGCGTGCACGACCTGTTCTCGCGCTTTGTGCCCGCCGACGTCGTCGACCAGGTCGTCGCCAGCGCCGGCGGGAACCTACGGCTGGGCGCCGTCGAGCGCGACTGCACCGTGCTGTTCTCCGACCTGCGCGGCTTCACCAGCTTCTCCGAGAAACTGCCCGCCGCGCGCGTCATCGAAGTAGTCAACTGCTACCTCAACGAGATGACCCAGGCCATTCTCGACGCCGGCGGCACGCTCATCGCGTACATGGGCGACGGCATCATGGCCGTGTTCGGCGCGCCGCTCGAGCAGGACGATCACGCCGACCGCGCGCTCGCCGCCGCCACCGAGATGATCGGGCCGCGCCTCGACGCGTTCAACGCCTGGATCGCCGCCAACGGCCACGACCACCAGTTCGCCATGGGCGTCGGCATCAACAGCGGCCCCGTCATGGCCGGCAACATCGGCTCCGAGCAGCGCGTCGAGTACACCGCGCTCGGCGACACCACCAACACCGCGTCGCGCCTCGAGGGCATGACCAAGGGCAGCGGGCACATGCTGTTCGTCGCCGACACCACGCGCGAGCGCATGAAGGACCCGCCCACGCGGCTCATGCTCGTCGGCGAGCTCCAGATCCGCGGGCGCGTCGAGCCCGTTCCCGTGTGGACGATCGCGCTGGCGGAGCACAGTAGCTGAGTTGCGTAGTTGCGTAGATTGCGTAGGTTGCGCAACTGCGCTAGCATGCAGCCATGGCTTCCGCCGCGGCACCCGAGGTCGAGCGTCTCACAGACGAGCTCGTCAAGCGCCTGGGCAACGGTCCGCTGACGCCGCGGCAGCTCGCCGTCAAGCTGGTCGAGAAAGGGACGCCCACATCGCTCATCGGCGCGCTGGACGCTGCGCTGTCGCAGAGCGCAGCCGCGGATGAGACCGATCAGCTCGACGAGTCGCTGTGGGGCAGCGCCCCCACCGCTCAGCAGCTCACCCGCGCACAGCAGGCCAGCTACACGGCATTCCAGGACGAGATGCGCACCGCGCTCGCCGACGCGCTCACCCGCGAGCAGGCCGCCGCGCGCCTGGGAATCACGCCACAGGCCGTCTCCAAGCGCCTGGCCTCCCGCGCGATGGTCGCTCTGCGCCGCGGGCGCGTCAGCATGCTCCCGGCCTGGCAGTTCGACGAGGGCGGAACGCTGCCCGGCCTCAAACAGCTGATCGATGCCTACCCAGGCGGCCCGTTGTCGCTTACGGCCTGGGCGACCTCCCCCTCGCCGGACCTCGCCGACGCCACGCCAGCCCATGCCCTCGCGCGCCGCGGCGGCGTCGTGCGCGTGCTCGAGGCCGCCAGCGCGCTCGGCCCAGCCGCTTGGTAGAAGAACTCGACGAGCCGCCGGCGACGCTTCCGGCGCAACCACCCGCCTGGCAGTGGCGCACGCGGACACCCGCGATCCGCGTCTACCACGAGCACCCCAACCGCGATGGCACCGCGTACAGGACGTTCGGCCCGCTCGCGCGCTTCGACCCCCATGTCCGCGACGGCCACCAACAGCCGCGCGAGGACCCTCAAGGCCGCGGCACCCTGTACCTGGCCGCAGATCTCGCGACCGCGCTCGCCGAGTGCTACTCGGGGCAGCGACCCGAAGTCTCGATCTGCCCGCACGCCCGCGCAGCGTGGATGCGCCCATCGAAGTCAACTACGCTGCTCGACCTCACCGGTGAAGGAGCCCTCGCCATCGGCGCGCCCGGCACGCTGCAATGGGGCAACGAGCCACGCCGCCTCACCCAGCGCTGGGGGCGGCGCATCTACGAGCAGTACCTGGGTCTCGACGGCATCCGCTTTCAATCAGCCCACCAGGGTGGGGAATGCATCGTCCTGTGGGAGCGTGCGCCCGCCCTTCACCATCTCGCCGGCGGCGATCGACGCCTGTGGGCAGTATGGAGCCGGGTGGCCGTGGCTCTCGCCGGCCAGCGTCGCACGCCGCGTCGCATCGCCGCCACCGAATGCGCACGGTGCCGCGACTACGGGTTCACGACCTGAGAGCCCGACACATCCG
Organism: Solirubrobacteraceae bacterium; assembly: GCA_035483595.1. Taxonomy (GTDB): domain Bacteria; phylum Actinomycetota; class Thermoleophilia; order Solirubrobacterales; family Solirubrobacteraceae; genus Palsa-744. The sequence continues at coordinate 145,427 of DATHPU010000019.1, read as the reverse complement.
CGCCAGTGGCCAGGCACTCCCTCACACCGCCTCCGCGCGATACGGCCCCGGCTTCGGCCTTGCTTTGCCGCCAGGGAACGCCAGGCGCAGGATCGTGCGGTGCACCGTGCCCAGCTGCCTGTGCAGCGGGCCCGTGTTGTACGGCAGCCCGTAGCGGCGGCAGACGTCGCGCACGCGCGGCGCGATCTCCGCGTAGCGGCTCGACGGCATGTCCGGGAACAGGTGGTGCTCCACCTGGAAGCTCAGGTTGCCCGCCAGCAGGTGAAACAGCGGTCCGCCGTCGATGTTCGCCGCGCCCAGCAGCTGGCGCACGTACCAACCCCCGCGCGTCTCGTCCGCCACCTCCTCCTCGCTGAACGTGTACGTCTGATCGGGGAAGTGGCCGCAGAAGATGATCGAGTAGGCCCACACGTTGCGCACGATGTTCGCCGTGAAGTTCGCCGCGAGAGTCGTCTTGAACGCCCGCCCGGCCGAGCTCACGCGATGGCCCGCCTGCCCCGCGCCGGTGGCAGGATCCCGCGACGCGCCGCGGCCCGCCGCGGCAAGCGCGACGGCCGCCGCCAGCGCCGGGAACACGACGTAGTCCTTGACGATCTGCCCGCGCGCCTTCACGCCGATCGCCTTCAGCTCCTCGAGCACCTGCTCCTTGGACTTCTCGCCCGAGTGAATCGCGCCGCGGTTGAGGTCGTGCACCGCCACGCCCCACTCGAAGAAGCCCATCAGCAGCAGGTTGTACAGCGGCTGCAGCAGGTACACAGGATGCCAGCGCTGATGCGGATCGATGCGCATGATCTCGTAGCCCAGGTCGCGATCCTTGCCGCGGATGTTCGTGAACGTGTGGTGCTCGTAGTTGTGCGAGTGACGCCACGCATCCGCCGGCGACGCCGTGTCCCAGTCCCACGTCTGCGAGTTGATGTCCGGGTCGTTCATCCAATCCCACTGCCCGTGCATCACGTTGTGACCGATCTCCATGTTCTCCAGGATCTTCGCCAGCGACAGCGACGCCGTCCCCGCCAGCCACAGCGGCCGGTAGCGCCCGCCCACCAGCATCGCCCGCGCCGCCAGCACCAGCTGCCGGTGCAGCCTGATCGTCGCGCGGATGTAGCGCGCGTCACGCTCGCCCAGGTCCGCGTACACCTCGTCGTGGATCGCGTCGAGCTCGCGTCCCAGCTGCTCCAGCTGCTCGTCTGTCAAGCGCGCCAGCGGGCTCTCGGGCTCATTCGCGCGATCGATTGGAGGGGTGTAGGTCTCGGTTGCGGACAAGGCGCTTCCTTTGCTCGTGGTGGTCACAAATCGATCTCGATCGCGCCCTCGGGCGCGTTGATGCACGTCTGCAGCATCTCCCCCGGCTGACCGTGCACTCGCCCGGTGCGCACGTCGCGGACCCGGCCCGCGCGCAGGCGCCCGACGCAGCTGTGGCAGATGCCCATGCGACAGCCGTACGGCAGCGTCGCGCCCGCGTCCTCGCCGCAGGAGAGGATCGAGCGGGCGCCGTCGCTCTGCGCCTCCACGCCGCTGCGAGCGAAGCGGATCGTCCCGCCCGCGCCATGCTGGACGTCGCCGAGCTGCTCGTAGGGCTGGAAGTGCTCCACGTGCAGCCGCTCGAGCTGTCCCTCGCGCTGCCACAGCAAGCGCATCGCCTCCAACAGTCCCGCGGGGCCGCACAGGAACGTCTCGCGCTCGCGCCAGTCCCCGCACAGCTCCTCCAGGCCGGCCGCCGTGATGCGGCCCTGGGCGCCCGTCAGCTGCTCGTGCAGCCGATAGCCACGCTGGCGCGCATGCAGCGCGCGCAGCTCGTCGCCGAAGATCACGTCCTCGGCGACGCGCGCGCAGTGCACGTGCACCACGTCCGCCAGCGCATCCGCGCGAGCCAGGCCGCGCAGCATGCTCATGATCGGCGTCACGCCGCTGCCCGCGCTCATGAACAGCAGTCGCCGCGGCAACGGGTCCGGCAGCGTGAACGTGCCTTCCACGCCGCCCAGCCGCACGATCGCGCCGGGGCGCACGCGCCCGAACAGGAACGGAGAGACCTTGCCCTCGGACACGAGCTTCGGCGTGATCGCGATGCAGCCGTCCGCGCGCCCCGGGTCGGACGTCAGCGAGTACGCGCGCCAGTGGTGGATGCCGTCGACCTCCACGCCCAGTCGCAAATACTGGCCCGGCAGATGGCCCGGCCAGTCCCACCCCGGCTTGATCAGCACCGTCACCGCGCTGTGCGTCTCGCGCTCGACGCGTTCGATGCGCCCGCGCAGCTCGCGCGTCGACCACAGCGGGTTCACCAGCTCCAGGTAGTCGTCCGGCAGCAGCGGCCACGTGAACGAGCGCGCCAGGCGCAGCGCCGTGCGGCGCGCACGCGGCACCTGCGGCAGCGCGCCGCGTTCAGCCACGGTCGGGGCGGGTGTCGGACGAAAGGATGATCATGACGCGAGACAATGCTACCTCAAATGAGGGAACATAGATGCAAGTACCCTGACATGCTTCCGGTGATACCCTGAAATCGCACATGCCACGCATAACTTCCAGCCCCAGCCCCAGCCCCAGCCCCAGCACAAGCACCAGCGAGCGCAACGGCAAAACCGCCGGCTCCAGCTACGACCTCACCGTCGAGCAGCTCGCCGCCGAGGTCGGCATGTCGGTGCGCAACATCCGCAACCACCACACCCGCGGCCTGCTGCCGCCGCCGCAGGTCAGAGCGCGCGTCGGCTACTACGGCGCCGAGCACGTCGCGCGGCTGCAGCTGATCCTCGACCTGCAGGCCGACGGCTTCAACCTCGCCGCCATCGAGCGCCTGCTCAGCGGCTCGCACGGGCTCGCCGAGCGGCTGCTCGGGCTGCGCCGCGCCGTCACCACGCCGTTCGAGGCCGAGCAGCCCGAGATCATCACCGCCGAGGAGCTCACCGCGCGCTTCGGCGACGTCGACCCCAAGGACGTCGAGCGCGTGCGCAAGCTCAAGCTGCTCATCCCGCTCGGCGACGAGCGCTTCGAAGCGCCCAGCCCCGCGCTGCTAGCAGCCGCCGAGCAGGTCGTCGCGCTCGGCATCCCCCTGCGCGCCGCGCTCGTGCTCGTCGACAAGGTCAGCCGCGACTGCGAATCCATCTCGCGCGCCTTCACAAAGCTGTTCCTGCGCGAGCTGTGGCAGCCGTTCGACGAAGCCGGTCAGCCCGACGACGGCTGGGACGAGCTCATCGCCGGCGTCAGCTCCCTGCGGCCGCTCGCCTCAGAGGCGCTGCTCGCGCTGTTCAAGCAGCGCATGACCGCGCAGCTCGAGGACGCCTTCGGCAAGGTGCTCGAGCACCAGGCCAAGCGCAAGTAGACGGCGCCCCCCCGCAGCGCCGCATATGCCGCGGATGTGACGAGCGCCCCGCCTAGCGCGAGCCGAGCCGGTCCCGCAGCGCCGCCAGCGGACGCCGCGCGCGTGCCTCCGCCAGCGCCACGCGCGCCGCCGCGTGGCCCGGCACGCCGTGCACCGCGCCGCCGGGGAACGTCGCCGCGCTGCCCAGATACAGGCCGCGCAGCGGCGTGCGGTACGGCGACAGCGACGGCACCGGGCGGAAGATCAGCTGATCCAGCGCATAGCTGCCGCCGCCCACGTCGCCGCCCACCAGGTTCGCGTTGCGCCGCTGCAGGTCCGCCGGACCCAGCACGTGGCGCGCCAGGATCAGGTCGCGGAAACCCGGCGCGAAGCGCTCCACCTGCGCCTCCATGCGCTCCGCGTGGCGCTCCCACTGCGACTCCCAGTCAGCCCACTGCGGGCCGTGCGTGTACGCCCACGCCGTGTGCTTCCCATCGGGCGCGCGCGACGGGTCCGCCAGCGACTGCTGGCCCAGCAGCATGAACGGGCGCTCCGGCAGGCCGTCCGCGTACGCCGTGCTCGCCAGCACTTCGCGCGCCCAGCCGCCCACGTGCACCGTGCCCGCCTCGCGCGCCGCCAGCGCCGTCCACGGGATCGGCCCCGCCAGCGCCCAGTCCAGCTTTAGCGTCGCCGGGCCCGCTCTATAGCCGCGCAATGCGCGCGCGTATCGGGACGGCAGCGCATCCCCCGCCAACCGTGCCAGCGCGCCCGGCATCACATCCGCGATCACCGTGCGCGCGGCCACGCGCTCGCGCCCGTCGGCCTCCACGCCGACCACGCCACCGCGCTCCACCGCGATGCGCGTCACCGTCGCGCCCGTGCGCAGCTCGCCGCCCAGCTCGCGCAGGTAGGAGATCAGCGCGTCCGCCAGCCGCCCCGCGCCGCCCTCCGGGCTCGGCCAGCCCGCGCCGTGGCCCAGCAGCATCATGTACGCCGCCGCGATCGCGCTGCCGCCGCTCGTCAACGGCGCATCCGAGTGGATCGCCGAGCCGTACAGCCACGCGCGCGCGCCCTCGTGCTCGAACAGCTCCTCGCCCAGCGCCTGCGCCGGCATCAGCAGCAGGCGCGCGAAGTCGAGCATCGCGCGCGGGCCCAGCGCCGCCGCCAGGCGCGCCGGGCCCGCCAGCGGCGGAAAGCCGCCCAGCATCGTGTCGCGCAGCGCATCGAAGTTGCGCACCAGCGGCGCCGCAAACTCGCCCCAGCGCTCGCCGTCGCCCGCGTGGATCGCCTCCAGGCTCGCCACCGTCGCGTCCACGTCGCGGTACAGCGCCGCCGCCGTGCCGTCCGGCAGCGGGTGCGCAACGCACGCCTGCGGGTGCACCCAGCGCAGGCCGTGGCGCTCCAGCGGCATCCGCGCGAACACCCGCGACGCCACCGCCGCCGGGTACACCGACGAGAACGTGTCGTGGTGAAAGCCCGGCAGCGTCAGCGGCTCCGTCGCCACCGCGCCGCCCGCCCGCTGCGCCGCCTCCAGCACCAGCACCCGCCACCCCGCCCGCGCCAGCGTGATCGCCGCCGCGAGGCCGTTCGGGCCCGACCCCACGATCAGCGCGTCGTAGCTCATGGCGGCAAGCATATGTATGCGCCGCGCGGCGGCGGCATCGGCGGCGTTTGAGCGATAATCAGCGCCCGTGCGATACGAGAGCTCCATCACGTCGCTGTCGTGGATCCCATCCGAGGCCGTCGAGGGCTCGCAGCGCATCCCCTTCGACGCCGGCATGGCCCACTACGACGAGCCGCCGCCCGAAGTCATCGGCGACCTGCGCGCGCTGCGCGACGCCGACCGCTTCCGCTTCGCCAACGTGCTGCGCGTGTGGGCAGACGTCAACGACAAGGGCCGCATCACCGGCTTCGGACGCGACGGCGGCGGGCTCATGGGATCCACCACCGTCAATCTCGGACCCGTCGCGCGCACCTTCGAAGCCATCGGCCTGCCCGACATCCTCGGCAAGCCCGAGAAGGGCAAACAGGACGGCATCGACTGGGTGCGCTTCACGCAGACCGTCGGCGGGCGCACCGGCGTGCCCGCGCCGCGGCGCGTGCGCAGGCGCCCGTTCGTGCAGTGGCAGGCGCCGCTCGTGTGGACCACGCTGACGCTCACGCTGCACGCCGACGGGCGCGCCGACGGCGCCATGACCGGCCACAGCCGCTTCCCGCGCCACTGGGTCTACGACCACAGCGGCCAGCTCACGCACAAGTCCGGGCTCGCCGACTTCAAGGACTGGTATCGCAAGTCCTTCGGGCGCCACACGCCGTGGGGCGACACCGACTCCAAGGCGCTCGTCACCGCCGTCGAGAGCGCGCTCGAGCGCACCCTGTCCGCGCAGGTCATGAAAGGCGGCGCCAAGCCGCGCATCCGCAGCATCAAGGCCGGCGACGCGCTCGTGCGCCAAGGCGAAAGCGGCTCCGACGTGTTCCTGTTGCTCGACGGCGTGCTGCGCGTCGAGGAGGACGGCGTGCGGCTCGCCGAGTACGGGCCCGGCGCGCTGCTCGGCGAGCGCGCGCACCTCGAGGGCGGCACGCGCACCTCCACGCTCGTCGCCATCACCCCCTGCCGCGTCGCCGCCGTCGACGGCGCGCAGCTCGACCGCGGGGCGCTGCACGAGCTGTCCAAGGGCCACCGCCGCGCCAAGCCCAACCGGAGCTGAGCGCGCTTGCGGGTCAGCTTCTGCGGCGTCAGGGGGTCCACTCCAGCGCCGGGCACCAACTTCGTGCGCTACGGCGGACACACCTCCTGCCTCGCCGTCAGCCACGACGGCGCCGTCGCGCCCGCGCTCGTGCTCGACGCCGGCGCCGGGCTGCGCAAGGTCACGAGCATGCTCGCCGGCGCGCCCTTCACCGGCACCATCCTGCTCAGCCACCTGCACTGGGACCACACGCTCGGGCTGCCCTTCTTCGCAGCCGCCGACCGCGCCGACTCCCAGCCCACCGTGCTGCTGCCCCAGCAGCAGAGCGGAGCCGACGCCGTCAGCGTGCTCGCGCAGGTCATGTGCCCGCCGTACTTCCCCGTCACGCCAACGCAGCTGCGCGGCGAGTGGACGTTCGACAGCGTGCAGCCGGGCGAGCAGCAGATCGAGGGCTTCACCGTGCTCGCGCTAGAGATCCCGCACAAGGGCGGACGCACGTTCGGCTACCGCATCAGTGACGCGCGCTCCACGCTCACGTACATGCCCGACCACTGTCCCACCGCGCTCGGGCCCGGCGAGCACGGCTACGGCGAGTACCACCCCGACGCGCTGCAGCTCGCGCACGACGCCGACCTGCTCGTGCACGACGCGCAGCTGCTGCCCGAGGAGCTCGCCGCCGAGGCCGACTTCGGGCACGCCGTCGCCGACTACTCCGTCGAGCTCGCGCGGCTCGCCGGCACGCACACCGTCGCGCTGTTCCACCACCGCTACACGCGCACCGACGATCAGCTCGACCAGCTCGGGGAGCGACTCGCCGACGACTCCCCCAACGTCATCGTCGCCGCCGAGGACACCGTGTTGGAGCTGTAGCTGTAGCTGTAGCTGCGGCTGTGGCTGGAGGGCCGCTGGCCCGGCATGGGGTCGCTGGGAACTTCTTCTCATCTTGCGAGCGCCGTATAGCTGGTGTAGATACATGCTTGCGGATCGTCGCGGGTAGCACCACTGGGTGACGGCCTTGATCGAGCGCTTCGGCGCGCTGGGGGTGTTTCTGCTGATGGTGCCCGAGAGCGCCTGCATCCCGGTGCCCAGCGAGGTCACATTGATCTTCTCCGGCGTTGCCGTCACCCAGGGCTGGATGAGCTTCCCGCTGGCCGTACTTGCGGCCACCGCCGGCAACGTCGTGGGGTCGCTGCTCGCGTACTCGCTCGGCGCCAGCCGTCTGCTCGTCGGCGTGCCCGGCGCCGGCGTCGTGCTCGAGCGCTGGGAAGGGCTGTTCGAGCGGCACGGCACGCGCGCCGTGTTCATCGCGCGGCTGCTGCCGCTCGCGCGCACTTTCGTGTCGTTGCCAGCCGGCGCGCGGCGCGTGCCGCTCGTCACGTTCGTCGTGTTGACCGCCGCCGGCTGCGCGCTGTGGGCCGTCGCGTTCGTGCTCGCCGGCATGCTCGCCGGCAGCGCCTGGACCGCCGTCAGCTCCGTCGTCGGCCGCGTGCTGCTGGTGGTCGGCGTGGCGGTGCTCGTGCTCAGCGTCGCACGCGTGCAGCGGCAGTCGTAGTCGCGCCCCGCCGTGCGAAGATCGTGACATGCCGCGCAGCGTCAACTTCCTCGGCGACAGCTTCCAGTACGACCCCAGCGACCCCGCCGGCTACCGCTGCGCGACGCTCGACGCCGGCAAGGCGCTCGGCGCGCAGGCGCTCGCCGTCAAGGCGTTCGAGCTGCCCGCGGGCGAGAGCCTGTGCCCCTACCACTACGAGTACGAGGAGGAGTGGCTCGTGGTGCTCCACGGCAGCGTGCTCCTGCGCACGCCCGACGGCGAGCACACGCTCCAGCAGGGCGACATCGCGCAGTTCCCCGCCGGGCCCACCGGCGCGCACAAGGTCAGCAACCGCAGCGGCGACAGCGCGCGCATCCTCATGTTCTCCAGCGCCCGCGAGCCCGCCGTCGCCGTGTATCCCGACAGCGACAAGATCGGCGTGTGGCCCGGCAACCCCGACGACCACGTGATGCTGCGGCGGCAGGACGGGGCCGTGGACTACTACGACGGGGAGCGGTGAGTCAACGCGTCACGGGCGTCGTCACAGGCTCATGAGAAGCAGGTCTTACTTGCTAGTCTTACACCATGCGCGTGACTCAGAAGGGGCAGGTGACGATTCCGCTCGAGGTTCGGAGGGCGCTTGGTATCCATCCGGGCAGCGACGTCGAGTTCGAGGTCGACGAGCAGGGCGCACGGATGCTCGTGGATCGAGACCGCGCAGCCCGAGAGGTGGCCCAGATGAGAGGCGCCGGCGACGTCGCGCTGACCACCGACGAGATCCTGGCACTGACTCGTCGGTGAACCCCTCTCCCGGGGTATTCGTCGACAGCAGCGTGCTGCTCGACGTCTTCACCGAGGATCCACAGTGGCTGGACTGGTCGCAGGCCCAGCTCACCCGCGCGGCTCAACGGGGCGCCATCATCGTCAACGCTGTCGTGCTTGCAGAGATCGCACCGCGATTCTCCCGTATCGAGGCGATGCGCGCGGCATTGCCATCGATGGCCGTCATCGAGGAGATCCCCCTCGACGCAGCGTTCCTCGCCGGCCATGCCCACGCTCAGTACCGTCGCGCAGGAGGCACGCGAGGAGCCGTCCTCCCCGACTTCCTGATCGGCGCACACGCCGCCGTTACCGCGCGCCCGCTGCTCACCCGAGACCCGCGTCGCGTCGCAACCCACATCCCCGGCGCAAGATTGATCAGCCCCGGCTAGCGTTACCGCTGTTCCGCCACCCACGCCAGGATCGCGCGCGACGGCGTCAGCACCGTCCCGTCCGCCAGCTTCAGCGCCGGCAGCTTCGCCTGGCCCGTCGCCTCGCGCAGCTCCTCGCGCGAGCCTTTGCGCAGGAACGGGATCGGGTTGCCGTGCGCCGCAATCACCTTCGTGTAGTCCACGTTCGCCGCGCGCAGCGCCTCCTGCACGCGCCTGCACGGGTGCATGCGCGGGCCGCCGTCGTCGCCGTGGCACACGTACAACGTCGGCTTCCCAGCCGCCGCCGACCCAGTCCCCGTCTGCTCCGCTCCCGCCTCCACGCCCGCAAGTATCACACGCTCGAGTCGATCGAGTCGAACACCAGCGCGCCGTCCACCAGCCGCCGCGATCACGCATGTGCTAATACTTAAGTCAGTGCTTAAGTATTACGAGCCCAGCGACGAGACCGCCGACCGCCACGTCGACCTGCTGTTCCAAGCGCTCGCCGACCCCAGCAGGCGCGCCATCGTCGACCGTCTCACGCTCGGGCCCGCGTCCGTCAGCGAGCTCGCGCGGCCTTTCGCCATGTCACTGCCCGCCGTCGTGCAGCACCTGCACGTGCTCGAAGGAAGCGGCCTCGTGCGCTCGCACAAGCTCGGGCGCGTGCGCACGTGCGCGGTGGAGCCCGCCGCGCTGCGCGCCGCCGAGCGATGGATCTCCGAGCGGCGCACGGTCTGGGAGGAAAGACTCGACAGACTCGGCCAGTTCCTCGCCGACGAGCACGACGCCGACCAGCTACAACAACCAAAGCAAGGGAGCAAACAGTGAGCGACAGATCCGCACAACACGCCACGTTCGTCATCGAGCGCACCTACCCCGCCTCGCCCGCGCGCGTGTGGAGCGCATGGGCGGACCCGCACAAGAAGCTGCAGTGGTTCGGCCCCAAGGAGCTCAAGGGCGAGCACCACATGGAGTTCCGCGTCGGCGGGCGCGAGCGCATGAGCGTGCGCACGCCCGACGGCGCGCTCTACCTGTTCGACTCGTGCTACCGCGACATCGTCGAGCCTCAGCGCTTCGTGCACACCTACGAGATGTTCCTCAACGAGCAGCGCATGTCCGTGTCCGTCGCCACCGTCGAGCTGCAGGCCGCCGGCGACGGCCACACCACGCTCACGCTCACCGAGCAGGGCGTGTTCCTCGACGGGCTCGACACGCCCGCCGCGCGCGAGCACGGCACGCGCGAGCTGCTCGACGCGCTCGGGGTGACACTGCAGGCCGCATCGGAGACGGCATGAGCGCCGCCGCCGAGGACCGCTCACGCTGGATCGCGCTGTACGTGCTGTGCGTCGGCATGCTCATGATCGTGCTCGACGTCACCGTCGTCAACGTCGCGCTGCCGTCAATCCAGGACGACCTGCGCTTCTCCACCTCAAGCCTCGCCTGGGTCGTCAACGCGTACCTCATCGCCTTCGGCGGGCTGCTGCTGCTCGCAGGGCGCTTCGGCGACCTCGTCGGCCGCCGGCGCATCTTCCTCGCCGGCATCGGCCTGTTCACCACCGCGTCGCTCGCCTGCGGGCTCGCCAGCAGCCAGTCGCTGCTCATCGGCGCGCGCTTCGTGCAGGGCATCGGCGGCGCCATGACCTCCGCCGTGATCCTCGGCATGATCGTCACCATGTTCCCTGAGCCGCGCGAGCAGGCCAAGGCCATCGGCGTGTACGCGTTCGTCGCCTCCGCCGGCGGCTCCGTCGGCCTGCTCGCCGGCGGCGTCATCACCCAGTCCATCGACTGGCACTGGATCTTCTTCATCAACATCCCCATCGGCATCGCCACCGCCGTGTACGCCACGCGCCTGCTCCAGCACGACCCCGGCATCGGCCTCAGCCAGGGCGCCGACGTGCCCGGCGCCATCCTCATCACCGCCGCGCTCATGCTCGGCGTCTACACCATCGTCAGCCCCGCCGCCCAGGACGGCTGGGGCGCCACACGCACGCTCGCGCTGGGCGGCGCCTCGCTCGCGCTGCTGCTCGGCTTCCTCGCACGCGAGGCCACCGCCGCCAAGCCGCTCGTGCCGCTGCGCATCTTCCGCTCGCGCAACATCGCCTCCGCCAACCTCATCCAGGTGCTGTCCGTCGCCGGCATGTTCGGCGTGTTCTTCCTCGGCGCCCTGTACCTGCGCCGCGTGCTCCGCTACGACGCGCTGCAGATCGGGCTCGCGTTCCTGCCCGTCACGCTCGCCATGGGCACGCTCTCCATCCGCTACTCCGAGCAGCTCGTCACGCGCTTCGGCGCGCGGCGGCTGCTCGTGCCCGGACTCGCGCTCATCATGCTCGCGCTCGTGCTATTCGCGCAGGCGCCTGTGCACGGGAGCTACGTCGTGCACGTCATGCCGTCCATGCTGCTGCTCGGCATCGGCGCCGGCGTGTGCTTCCCCGCGCTCATGAACGTCGCCATGTCCGGGGCCGGGCCGGAGGACGCAGGGCTTGCTTCTGGGCTGGTCAATACAACCGCGCAGGTTGGTGGGGCGCTCGGGTTGGCCGTGCTCGCCACGCTTTCCACTTCGCGTAGCGGGCATCTCATTGCTCAGGGGCACTCCACTGCCGCGGCGCTCACCGGCGGGTATCAACTCGCGTTCTGGATCGCCGCCGGGTTGGTCGTCGCCGCCATCGGCGTCGTGCCGTTGGTGGTGCGTGACGGCCCAGCGGGTGTCGCCGCGGACCGCAGTTCCATTGCCGGGGCGCACGAGTGACGGCGGATGACGGCCGCCGCACGCGGCCTGCCTCGCCCGCAACGAGCCGAGAGCTCGATCAGGCGCCAGAAGCCAACTCGTCGATGTGCCCCGCCTCTATGCCCTCACGCTGGCATGCTCGCAAGAGACGGCTATCGGCGGTCAGAAGTGGGGCTTCGATCGCCTCGGCCGCAGCCGCGTAGGCTGCGTCGTAGGCGCTCATGCGATCACGAAGCGCCCAGATGCGCGGCAGCCGTGGCGCGGTCGCGTCCAGCACGATGTCAAGCTCGCCCAGCCATCGAACGGCAGCCGCGCCATCCGAGGCCGCGACGGCGCGTTGCCGGACCAGCCTTCGCAGCGCGCTCGCAGCCTCGATCAGACCGTGGGCGGCTGAGACAAATGTGAGCCGCGTTTGCGGGTCGGCGTAACGCTCGAGGAGTGCTTCTGCTCCGGCGCGGTGGCGCCCGTCGATCACTAGCTCGACGAGCACGGAGGCATCGGCTACAACCAACGCGGCCTCAGAAGTCTCGGCCAGATCGCTCCTCGCGAATGAGCTTGGCGACATCCGCCTTCACGGACGGACGGCTCCTCTTTATATGCGCGACCAGTTCCGAACGCTTGACCTGGTCGAGCCCAAGGCCGCGTTGCAGCGCCTCGATCGCGCGCCGATTCTTCGACACGCCGTTCGCGCGCGCGTCTGCTGTGAGAGCGGCGTCTAGATCGGGCGGGACGTTCCGGAGGTACAGCGTGGACATAGAAGCGATGCTAGCGTATAGCTAGCGATCTGCTTGCACATGCACAGCGACGCCCGGCATACCGGTAGGTTGTACATCGAGTCTGCCACCGCCACCGGCTCCACCTTCCTTGACACTCTGAAGATGACGCATAAGTGCTGTTCCTCAGCGGTCGCGATCGTCGCGATGTCGCGGCTGGCCTCGCCCGCCATCGCTCCGCGTCCCCCGCTCCTGCGCCCGCTCCTTCTGTCTGACGTCGCGGGTAAAGGCCGCCTCGGCTCTGCCTCGCTCGATCGGGTCTATCTCGCTGCGCGCCTGAGACGCCATCATGCCCTTCGCGACCTCGCCACCGCGGTCCCGCACCTCGTTGGCGCCCGCCCGAACCCTGTCCGTGAGGGCGCCGCGATGCTCGTAGCTCGTCCGCGCTGCGACGATCGCCTCGTGTGCAAGCGGCGGCGTCATGTCGGTCAGCGGCGTGCTATCGGTGTAGTGGTCAAGGTTCTCGAGCGCGGCCTCCACAAACCCGCGCGCCCGCTGAGCCCCGGTCAGACGCTCGCCGGGGTCGTGCCGTGCGCGATCAGGACGCCTACTCACCTTGGCTTGAGGCTAGCACCCACCCCGCAGCGAGGACCCCGATGCCCCTCCGGCTGATTCAAGAGCTTCTTGGAGATCGACGGCAACCGGCGCCCCCCGGATCGGTGGGAGTGCTCGCTCCCGGCGACCGCGCGCCGCTCCCAGGAGTCGTCGACGATTTCTATGACTATCGGGGCATCGCGACGGCGCGTGAGATCGAAGAGCTCGATGCACGCCACCTCGGCGCAGACTCGTTCCGCCTGGGGCGGCTGCTCAACCCCAAGAGCAACCAACACGAAGTTCCGGTGGCCTTGCCGCTCGACGTGCTGCGCCGTCACGCGGCCGTCATCGGTCCGTCCGGGACTGGCAAGACGACGAGCATCCTGGTCCCTTGGATCGTGTCGGCTCTGCGCGGCGGCAACAGCGTCGTCGCGCTCGACGTCAAGGGCGACCTCCTCGAGACGGTGCTCGGCTATGCGAAGCGAGACGGAGAGATGGGCGTCCCCGTCGGCAAGTGGGACTACACCGCGCTGTCACATTCCGTGGTGTGGCCATGGCTACAGGAAGCCACCACGCCTGAGCACGTCGATGCCATCGTCGAGGCGATCCTGGGCCGCGAGGCCAAGCAGTCAAGCGCCGACCCCTTCTTCTACCGTCGCGACTGGCAGCTCATGCGGGGCGTGCTCCAGCTTGCCACGACGCAGATCTTCCCAGGCCGTGCGCGACCCTCCCACCTGGGTGAAGTGGTCATCGATCAAGAACTGCTGGTGGGCACGGCACTCGCCAACCCGCAGGCTCCCGGCGCGAGCGACATTCTCGCAACCGTCGCCGGGCTCGATGCAGTCGACTACAAAAAGGCAGCCGCCGGGGTCGCCACCGCCCTTGCCGAGCTCAACTCGCCTGCTGTCGACCAAGTATCCACGCCGTCGTCCACCCATCCCGCGCTCGATATGGACCTCCTGTTCGCCAGTCCGCATCTGCTCGTAGTGGGTGCGCCGCTTCACGGCGGCAAGAAAGCAAGGTTCTTGTCGACGATCTTCCTCAACCTCTTCGTCAGGCGGCTGTACTCGCGCCTCGCCAATCCCGGTCGGCACGTCTTCCTCGTAATCGACGAGGCCCCCCGCATCGTCGACCGCTTCGACTTCGAGGAGGTCCTCTCCGTTTCGCGCTCGGCCGGCGTATCCGTCGTGCTCGCCGCCCAGGATGTGGGCCAATTTCGCGACGAGAACGAGCGCGCTGCCATCCTCGCGAACTGCGCCACCTACGTATCCATCGCCGGCGCCCACTCGACCAGCGTCAAGTTCTTCATGGAGAGACTGGGAAAGCACCGCGTCCACGTTATCGACGTTGGCCGCACCGAAGGGGGAACGCCGCTCGGGACCTTTAACAGGAGCGAGCGCACTGACCTCCAAGACGTCCTCGCGGAACGCGAGATCAAGTACCCGCCCTTCGGTCGCCGGTGCGCAATTGCTCACATCAACGCTGGTGAGCTTGCGATCACATCCAAGCCGTTGCTTGTCGACCTATCAATCACGTAAGGAGCCCCACTTTGGCTGACAACGACCCCACCGGACCGGGAACCGCTCTTGAGATCTTCAATCCTCGGCTCAACGAAGACAATCCCGAGCCGCGCGCAATGTGCATCCTCCTGCTCGATACTTCCGATTCGATGAATGAACCCAAAGCGCAGCCTCCGATCGACGAGCTCAATGAGGGGCTCGTTCGTTTCGTCAACGACCTTCGCGAAGACACCAAGGCCCAGAATCGCGTGGAGCTGGCGGTCATCAGTTTCGGCGGTCAGGTCACCGTCGAGCATGAGTTCTCGGAAGCCGGTGACTTCACACCGTCCACGCTCACCGCCGGAGGCGGCACACCGCTCAGCGGCGCAATCCTGGCGGCGCTCGACAAATTCGACGATCGAAAGCGCGAATACATCAGCCTCGGGATCAACTTCTATATGCCGTGGCTGATCATTATGACCGATGGCAGGCCAACGGATCTGCCTGACGTCACCGCGGCCGCGCTTGAGCGACTACAACGCTGGCAGGCCGAAAAGCGAGTTACCGTATTTCCCGTCGGCGTCGGGGACAAGACCGACTTCGAGTTCCTCAGAAGGACGTCCGACCGGCCTCCGCTGCGACTGAAGACAGCCAACCTGCGTGAGTTCTTCGAATGGGTATCCACAAACCTGAAAAAGGTGTCGGACGGCGCCAACTACGCATCCAGCGACCAGGAGCGTGCCGAGGGAGGCGACGCTGGGGAACAGACGCCGCTTGCGCCGCCGCCCGCAGAGTGGTTTCGTGCCTGAAGAGCCAGACACCGCTCGCTGGCGTTTGAATGCTGTCGCGGTGCGGGGCAGCGAACATGCCGACGCAGGTCGCCCCTGTCAAGATGCCGCCGGCGTCTGGCAGAGCCCTCAGATGATGGTGGCTGCATGCGCCGACGGCGCCGGCTCGCGAAGCCGGGCCCAGGAGGGCGCCGCCGAGGCCGTCGACGCCGCAATCGAGCGCGCACGACGCGCAAGCCGGGCGGAGAGCTCTCAAGGCAAGCTATTGGAGGACCCCCGTGCACTGGCACGACGTTGCATGGGAGCAGCGCGCGGCGCAGTCCTCCGGCTTGCGAAGGCTTCGGCCGCCCCCCCGGCCCTGTTCGCCACGACGCTCAGCTTGTGCATTGAGACTCCGGCGGGGATCGCGTTTGCCGCGATCGGCGATGGCGTCATATGTGTCAAGCAGGGCGACGCGCTCCACGCCCCGTTCCCGCCCCAGCGGGGTCAATATGCGAATGAGGCCGTCTTCATCGACGAAGGCACGCGGCTCCCCCAAGTGGGCCTTCGGCTGTACGCCCGCGGGGACGTCGACGCGTTCTGCCTATCCTCAGATGGGCTGGCCGGCCTGGCCACGACGCACGCGTATACCGGCGCCCCGTACCAGCCGTTCTTCGACGATCTATTCGACTACCTCAAGCGCGGGGGCAACGCGGCCGGCCTCACCCAGTTCTTGGAACGCCTCGGTGAGCGCGACGACACCACGCTCGTTGTGGGCGTGCGCGAGGGACGAGAGAGCAAGTGACCAGCGCACACGCGACCACGATCAGGACCAGGGAGCTCAGCGGCGGCGGCCGACTCGTCGTCAGCGAGCGCTTCAGGCAGGGCGGCGAGTCGGTCGTGTACCGGCTGAGCGAGCCCCGCGGCTACGTTCTCAAGGAGTACACGGAGGCTGTCCTCGCAGAGCGCGGGGCCGACGTTGACGCCAAGCTCAAAGCCATGCTGGCACGACCACCACGCGACCCCACCCTCCACGCAAGAGGTCACGTGTCGATCGCCTGGCCAGAGCAGCTCGCTTTGGACGATCACGGTGCCACATGCGGATTCCTGATGCGCGAGATCGATACGGCCCACGCGGTAGAACTCCAACGCGTCCAAACGCCATCAGACCGAATGCGGCGCACCGAACAAGCGAAGAAGGCGGTGCCTGCGTTGTTCTCCGGGTTCACCTGGAAGCACCTGCTTCAAGTCGCCACCAATCTGACCAGCGCAATCGACGGGATCCACGATCGCGGCTACGTAGTTGGAGACCTCAACACCGCGAACGTCCTTGTCAACGATCACACGTTGATCACAGTCATCGACTGCGACTCCTTCCAAGTATCTGCGCCCGACGGAGCTACGTTCGTCTGCCCCGTACAGATGCCCGATGAAATGGCGCCCGAGCTGATGGGCCGCGACCTGAGGGTCACCATTCGCGAGTGTAGTAGCGACGACTACCTCTTGGCTAAACACGTGTATCGACTGCTCATGGAGGGCTGGTCTCCATACTCAGGCAGGTGGGTGGGCGAAGGCCGTGAACTCACGGAGGAGGCGAAGGTCCGACAGGGCGCGTTCCACTACTCCGACGCGCGCATCCAGCCAGGCCCCGGCGTTCCTCCGTTCCATCTGTTGCCCTCTGACATTCAGGCCCTCTGCGTGCGCGCGTTCAGGGATGGCGCCGACGATCCGACCAAACGGCCGAGCGCGCGTGAATGGCAGGAGTCGCTCGCGAGCATGCGCGACACGCTCACCGAGTGCGCGATCCACAAGCACCGTCACGCATATCCGGGGCATTTGGGTGCTTGTCCGTGGTGTGAGCTCGACCGCACCAAGGCCGCCGCCCGGGAGGAGCGCGAGCGAGAGCGCAAACGGCGGCGTGGCGAGGCCGCGGCCGGGGTCACGCGGCTTGGCGGAGGCCTGCCTCCGACGCCCCCCCGTAGGCCCGAACCGCCGCTGCAGCCGGCGCCTCCCAAACAGAAACCGCCGACCAATGCGGCCAAGGGCACGGCCGGGTCGCCACAGAATAAGAAACCGGCTACCAGTGCACCCGCGCAGCCGCGGCCGGCGACATGGGCAGGACGCCTCTGGTTCGTCCCTGCTGTGGTGCCCGTGGTTGGCCCGCCAGTGAGCTGGACGTACGCGGCCGCCAAGGCCCGGTCCGCAACTTATCTCGCCTGGGCTGTGTGCTATTGGGCGGTGTTCGCAGTTGGGGTGATCGGAGGGGCGCTCATCTCGTCAAAGGCCCAACGAGAATCGTCGCAGCTCGGTACGCAAGAAGTTCTGGTCGGTGTCTTGTGGCTGGTGAGCATCGTGCACACGTTCGCACAAGCTGGTGGCGTCAGAACTGCGATCGCTAGGCGTGAAGCGGCGAAGGCAGCCGCGCGTCCGTAAGGCCACCACGCACTCTCGCGTGCACGAGCGCGCTGAACCGCCTCACCTGCACGCCATCAACCCATGGGGGCAGACGGACCCACCGCTCGTCGTGTTGGATTAAGCGCATGCAAGCACCCTCACACGTGCGCCAGCTGGCGCTGTTCGGGCTGGCGGCGCTCCTCGCCGGCTTCACGCTGCTGCGCGGCTATGACCCTCACGACGACGGGCTCATGCTGCAGGCCGGAGCGCGCATCGCCTCGGGCCAGCTGCCGTACAGGGACTTCTGGATGAACTACCCGCCCGGCCAGGCCGTCGTGCTCGCCCTGCTCGACAAGCTGTTCGGCGCATCGCTGCTCAGCTGGCGCATCCTGCGGGTCGCCGTCGACGCGACCGCCGCGCTGCTCGCCTATCGCCTCGCGCGAACGCTCACCTCGTCTGAGCGGCTAGCGCTGCTCGTGTGCGTGGCCGTCGCCGGCGCCATGGCGTGGCCCGCCGTGCCCGGACCCAACCCGACCGCCCTCATGCTCGCTCTCGCCGCGCTGGTCGCCGCGCCGCGACGGCCGCTGCTCGCCGGCGCGCTCGCCGGCCTCGCCGTGTTCTTCCGGCTCGAGATCGGCGCCGCCGCCGCGCTCGGCGTCGTCATGTGCGTGCCCGCGCAGGCGCGGATTCGCGCAGCTCTCATGGCGACCGCAGCAGCAGCGGTCACGCTCGTGCCCTTCTTCGCGGCCGACCCCAGCGCCATGTGGCACGACACGATCGGGTTTCTCGGGATCCAGCATCTGCAGCACCTGCCGTTCCCGATCCGCTACCACGGTTCGTTCGCGCCCAGAGCGCTGCTCGACTTCTACTTCCCGCTGATCCTGCTCCTCAGCGCCGGCCTGTGGGTGCTCGCAGCGCTCGCCGAAGCTGTGCGCACACGCAAAACGACACGCCGCAACGGCCTCATCATGGCGCCGCTCGCGCTCGTCAGCGTCGGCTACCTGCTCGGCCGCACCGACGAATACCACCTGCTGCCGCTGTCCGCCGTGCTCGCCGTGATGCTCGCCTGCGCCGCCGCCGTCGAGCGGCGGGCAGCGCTGCGCGTCGCGCTGATCGGCGCGCTCGCATTGATCGCCCTGTACGGCCTGCAGCAGCGCGGCTGGGAAGCGCTTCACCCGCCCGCGGAGGCGGCCGTGCCCGGACCCGCCGGCGGCGGCGTGCAGACCTCGCCCGCCGACGCGCGCGCGCTGGGGCAGCTGCTCGCCACCGTCAACCGGCTGACCGCGCCCGGGGAACCCATCTTCGTCGCCAACCCGCGCTTCGACCTCGTGCGCATCGGCGACCCGCTGCTGTACATCATCCTCGGGCACCCCAACCCCACCCGCTACGACGTCATACAGCCCGGCGTCGTCACCACCGCGCCCGTGCAGCGCGAAATCGTCAGCTCGCTGCAGCGCAGTCACACGCGCGTGGTCGTGCGCTGGCTCGATCCCGCCGCTTCCCAACCCGAACCAAACGGCGCCGGGCGCTCCAGCGGCGTTCACATCCTCGACCGCTACCTCGCCGCCAACTTCCAGCCCTACGCCACGTATGGTTACTACGAGGTGCTCACGCGATGGACGTAGATCTGGAACGCCTGCTCGAGGAGCTGTATCGCAGCGGCCGCGAGTTCGACGCCGGCAGAGAGGATCGGCTCGAACGGCTGCGCAATCTCGAGCCCGACACCGCCCGCCTGCTCGCCGTGCTCGTGCGCGGCATCGCACGGGGGACCACGGCCGCGCGCGTACTCGAGCTGGGCACGTCAAACGGGTACTCCACCATCTGGCTGGCCGACGCCGCCAAGGCATGCGGCGGCACGCTCACGAGCGTCGAGATCGATCCCGCGCGGTCGGCGCAGGCGGCTGAAAACCTGCGGCGCGCCGGGCTCGACGCGTTCGCCGAGCTGCGCGTCGTGGATGCCGGAGCGTATCTCGCCGAATCTCCCGACGCGGCCTGGGAGCTCATCTTCCTCGACGCCGAGCGGCCCGAATACGCCGGCTACTGGCCCGACCTCGTGCGCACACTCAGCGTCGGCGGGATGCTCATGGTGGACAACGCCATCTCACACGCCGACGAGGTCGCCGCATTCCGCGAGCTGGTCGAGCACGACCACCGCGTCACCGACGTGCTCGTGCCGATCGGCGCCGGCGCATTGCTCGCCGTCAAGAATCCCGCGCCGTAGCTCGCGCACAGGCCCGAGCGCCTGTGGTTCCGGTGGCTAAAGCGTCGCAACGACGACGACGCGCTCGCCCTCGGCAAGCCGCTGCAGCTCTGACTGCCGCAAATCGCCCGGACCCGTCCGTCAGCGCTTCCGCGCGCTCACAGCCGTCCCGTACGCGCAGATCTCCGTCCACACCGAGCCCAGCTCCGAGGTGTCGAAGCGGAACGCGACGATCGCGTTCGCCCCTTTCGACTCCGCTTCCTCCACCAGCCTGTCCGTCGCATCCTGGCGACCCGCCGCGAGCATCTTCGTCATTCCCTTCAGCTCGCCGCCCACGAGCGCCTTCAGGCTGGCGCCGATCTGCGAGCCGAGGTTGCGCGAGCGGACCGTCAGCCCGAACACCTCGCCGAAGACCTCCTCGATCTCATAGCCGGGGAGATCGTTCATTGTGGAGATGATCACCTTGCCAACGCTAGCACCACGAGGGTGAATGATGGCGAGCCGCTGCGTCCGTGCCAGCGATCAGGTAACGGCCTTCCCGTTGGCAAGCGGGGTGAGCGCCTCGTATGCAGCCAGGCAATCCGTTCGCGCTCGCGCAAGGGTCGCCTCTTCTTCTTCGCCGACGCGACCCTCGCCGCGATGATCTTCCAGATCCCCCTCGACTTCTTCGACGGCCCGCGACGCGCCCGACACCGCCATCCAGGCGTTCTCGGTCAGTCGGCCCGCCAGGAGCTTGCGGTCTTCCAGTCCAACGTGACTGATAAACGATCGCTCGCGGTATGCCGTCGGGTCGTATTCACGTTCAGCCAGCATGCCGCGCACCCGCAAATACTCGGCCAGGTACTCCGAGCTCAGTATGCGGGCCACGGCCCGCGCAGCCGTCGTCTGTCGCGCTTCTTCCTGGGCGACCTCGCGTTCCTGAAGACGCTGATTTCCAACGTAACTCACCGCGGCGCCCACAACTGTGCCCGCCAAAGCGGAAACCGCCGCGATGATCGCCACGACAACGCCTTCAGGCAGGCGCGACATCAGTCGACTTCGCAGATCGCTCGCTCGCGGCGCCGCGCCTGGAGCCTCCGCGCTTCCGCGCTTCGCAGCGATGCGATGCCTGCCCGGTGGCGCCGGACCAGCCAGCGCTCCCGTTCGAGGACCACCGTCGCCCGGCTGAGCGTGTACAGGGCGATGCTGCAGCGCCGTGGGATGATCGAGCCTACCTTCGTTGACGGCGCCGTCATCTCCGGCTGCGCCGCTTCCGGCGCGGGCGCAAACGCCGGCGGCGCCGGCGACGGCTGCTGCGGTTCGACCATTTCGAGGACGTAGCTCCCGGTCGCACAGGCGCGGTATGGGTCCTCGTCGATTCGCAGGTAGTAGGCGCCGGCATAGGGACGTGCTGGCAGCGGCGCCGCAAACGGCAGGATTTCGGCACTGGATGAGATGAGTTCCCCCAAAACGCGCCGACGCGCATTCAGCACCGTCGCCCGCACCGGACACGTCCGCGTCCTGCCCCACACGTTCACAAGCACGCGTTCGGCGCCTTGCGAAGCGAACTTGTACCAGAGGGCTCCGCCGCGGTGAACCGTTCCGCGATAGCTCGATTCGTTGTTCAGCGCCGTCGCCGACGCCAGTGCCGTCCCGCCGGGCGCGCCGAACGACACCGCTTCACCCGCTTCGGCGGCGCGCCCCACACCGGCGCCGATCCAGAGCAGACCCAGCACGACGCCCGTGCCGAGCATCGTGAATGCAGTGCGCGTTCTACCGCCACCCCCGAGCACGCGACGAAGTCTACATCTTGAAACGAGCTATCGCAATAGTTCCAGGCAGCACGCAGAGCAGGAATCGCCCGTTCCCGCGACCCGACGAACGCGGGCCTTCACCCAATCTCGAGCGTCACACCGGCGCCCCCCGATGCCAGCCGCCGCGCCGAGACGCTGCCCGGCTCGCCCTCCGCGGGCGCCCGCGCCACGCCGCCTCGCGCCTTCGCCCGCAGCTCGCCCGCCTCGACCTGCCGCTCACAGTGCTCGCAGCGAACCTCCACGTGCACCTCGTGTCCGCACTGCTCGTGCGTCACGCTCACCGGGCCGCGCGCGTCCGGCCACTTCCAGCGGTCGCCCCACTGCATCAGCGCCAGCAGCGCCGGGATCAGGTCCGCGCCCATCTCCGTCAGGCGGTACTCGTGGCGCTCCGGGCGCTCCCGGTAGAGACGCCGCTCGAGCAGACCCTCCGCCAGCAGCGCATCGAGGCGGTCCGACAGCACGTTCGCCGAGATCCCCAGGTCCTCCTGGATCTCGCCGAAGCGCCGCACGCCATACGCCACGTCGCGCAGGATCAGCGGCGTCCACCACTCGCCCGCCACGTCCAGCGTCCTTGCAATCGAGCACGGGTGCGCGCTCAGCGACGTGCGCTTCATACGTAGCAGCATAGCTTGCGTAATAGGAGTGACTCGTGTAGGGTCACAGCGCACGCATCACTCCTATAAAAAAAGCCACTCCGGAGGCCTCCTGTCATGCCAATGCTCGACGCATACATCCCCGCCGGCGCCCTCACCCCCGCGGCCGAGGACAAGCTGCTCGCCGACCTCACCGACGTGCTGCTCGTCAACGAGGGCGCCGACCCCACCAACCCGCGCGTGCGCTCGATCGCGTGGCTGTTCGTGCACCGCCCCGAGGCCGTCTACGTCGCCGGCTCGCGCGCCAGCGCGCCGCACTACCGCTTCGTCGCCTCCGTGCCCGAGGGCCAGTACGAGCCCGAACGCCGCCAGGCGATGGTGCGCGACATCACCCAGGCCGTGCTCGACGCCGAGGGCGGCGCCTACGAGCGCGACCCCGGGCGCGTGTGGGTGTTCACCCCCGAGATTCCCGACGGCACCTGGGGAGGCTTCGGCCAGATCGCCACGCTCGCCGACATCGCCACGCTCGCCACCGGCGATCCCGAGCGAGGGCGCGCCTACGCCGAGGAGCGGCTCGGCGCGCGGCGCCGCGCGGCGGTCGCCACCTGAGAAGACCCGAGTGGATCAGGCCGCGTCAGTCGATCTCGCCTGGAGATGCGATCCACACACTCTCGATCCCGAACGCCCGACAGAGGGGATCGAAATGACGGTCGTAATGAAGCACCCCCGCGCCGCGCTCCGCCGCTGCGGCAGCGATCAGATAATCAGCCGCGGGGATACGCCGCTCACCACGCAAGTCACGAGAGGCCGCAATCGCCGCCGCACCGCCACTCCTTGACAGGGACGCCTGCGGTAGAGCGGCAAGCGTGCCGTCGAGGTCTTTGAACGCCTCCTCGTCAGGCGCGCTCGCGAGCAGCTCCAGGGCCACCACCGGGCACACCGCGAACAGGTCCGACTCCGCGGTCAGCAGCCAGCGAGCCAGCACCACCGGGTCGCGCTGACGGTTCCACGCCGAGGTGTCGAATACGAGCGGTTCGCCCGAGCCGTATGGCTCAACGGGCGGCATGAAGGCTCGCCGAGACGCCAAAGTCGTAGCGATCGTCCTCACCGCTGGCAATCCGCCGCAGGTGCTCACGCGCCTCTTGCCGCCCGGCCTGCTCCGCGCGGATCGCCTCTGCGCCGCGGAGCGCCAAGTCGCGCACAGCACGAGAACGCGGCTCGCTGCCGCCGAACTCCGCCACCGCAGCGGCGAGCTCGGAGTCGAGCGTGACCTGAACTCTGGGGGTGACGGGCGGCATTCGCACAGTGTACCGCGTGCTGGTACACCGTTTGGCGAGCACGTTGCCCCAGCAACTGGCAAACCCATAACCTGCACGGCCAATGAACTTCCTCCTCGCCAAGGACGACCTGCACAACTGCCGCTTCGCCGACGGCCCCGCGCTCGAGCCCGCGCCCGGCCAGGCCGTGCTGCGCGTCGACGCGTTCGGGCTGACCTCCAACAACATCACCTACGCGATGTTCGGCGAGGCCATGTCCTACTGGGGCTTCTTCCCCGCCGAGGACGGCTGGGGGCGCATGCCCGTGTGGGGCTTCGCCGAGGTCAGCGCCAGCACGGTGCCCGAGCTCCACACCGGCACGCGCGTGTTCGGCTACCTGCCGCCATCCACCGAGCTGCTCGTCACGCCCGCGCACGTCAGCGCCAGCGGCTTCACCGACGCCTCCCCGCACCGCGCCGCGCTGCCCAGCGCATACAACCGCTACGCCCGCACCGACGCCGACCCGTGGTACGACGCCGCGCACGAGGACCAGGACATGCTGCTGCGCCCGCTGTTCCTGACCGCGTATCTGATCGACGACTTCCTCGCCGACAGCGACTTCTTCGGCGCCAACACGATCGTGCTGTCCAGCGCCTCCAGCAAGACCGCCAGCGCGCTCGCGTACCTGCTGTCGCTGCGCGACGGCGTCGGCGTAGTCGGGCTCACATCGACGCGCAGCGCCGAGTTCGCGCGCACGCTCGGCGTGTACGACCACGTGCTCGCCTACGACCAGCTCGAGTCGCTGCCCGCCGGGCGCGCCGTGTACGTGGACGTCGCCGGCGACGCCGAGCTGCGCGCCACCGTGCACGGCCACTTCCGCGACCAGCTCGCCCACTCCGCCGTCGTCGGCGCCACGCACCACGACCGCATGGGCGCCGTACCCGACGCGCTGCCCGGCCCGCGCCCCACGTTCTTCTTCGCGCCCGACCGCGTCGTCAAGCGCGCCGCCGACTGGGGCCCCGACGGGCTGCAGCAGCGCATGGCCGACGCCTGGCACCCCTACGTCGAGTGGGCGTGCGGCTGGCTGCAGGTGATCCACGGCCACGGCGCCGATGCGCTGCAGAGCGCCTACCTGGACCTGCTCGACGGGCGCATCGACCCCGCCACCGCGCACGTGCTCACGCTGTAGCCAGACCGCCTGCAGCTAGACCTTCAGCACCAGCTTGCCCGTGTTCTCGCCGTGGAACAGGCGCAGCAGCGTCTGCGGGAAGTTCTCCAGGCCCTCCGCGATGTCCTCGCGCGATTTCAGCTTGCCCGACGCCAGCCAGCCGGCCATCTCCTGCACCGCCTCGCCGTAGCGCGCGATGTAGTCGCCCATCGTGAAGCCCGTCATGCTCGCGTGGTTGACCAGCAGCGACAGGTAGTTCGACGGACCCTGCGCCGTCGCGCTGTTGTACTGGCTGATCGCCCCGCAGATCACCACGCGCGCGCCGCGCGCCAGGTTCGCCAGCGCCGCGTCGAGGATCTCGCCGCCCACGTTGTCGAAGTACACGTCGATGCCGTTCGCGCAGTGCTCCGCCAGCGCCGCGCCCACATCCTCCGACTTGTAGTCGATCGCCGCGTCGAAGCCCAGGTCCTCGACCACGTGGCGGCACTTCTCCGGGCCGCCCGCGATGCCCACCACACGGCAGTCCTTGAGCTTCGCGATCTGGCCCACCAGGCCGCCCACCGCGCCCGCCGCGCCCGACACCACCACCGTCTCGCCCGCCTGCGGGCGGCCGATGTCCAGCAGCCCGAAGTACGCCGTCACGCCCGGCATCCCCAGCGTGCTCAGGTACACCGGCAGCGGCGCCAGTGATGGATCCACCTTGAACACGCCTTTGCCGTTCACCGCCGAATAAGCCTGCGCGCCCAGCAGCCCGCCCACGTGCGAGCCCACCGGCACGTCCGGGTCGTTGGACGCGATCACCTCGCCCACCGCAAATGCGCGCATCACCTCGCCGATGCCCACCGGCGGGATGTAGGAGCGACCCTCGTTCATCCAGCCGCGCATCGCCGGATCCAGCGACACGTACTGCACCTTCACCAGCACCTCGCCGTCCCCCGGCTCGGGCACCGGCTCCTCCGTGTACGTCCAGTCGCTCGGCTTCGCCAGGCCGACCGGCCGCGCCGCCAGCCGGTACACATGGTTCACGGCATCCATTTACGTCGCCTCTCCTCGTCCTGCGGATACGTTGGCATGAGAGTATTGCGCCGCCCCATCCAGTCGCCGACCACGGACCCAAGGAGCCATCACGCCATGCCCGACATCGAGTTCCCCACCAGCGCCGCCAGCGCCCCCGGCTACCTCGCAGTCCCCGCCAGCGAGCACGGACCCGGCGTGATCGTGCTGCAGGAGTGGTGGGGCCTCGACGAGCACATCCGCTCGATCTGCGACCGGCTCGCAGCCGACGGCTTCTACGCGCTCGCCCCCGACCTGTACCGCGGCGAGACCACCACGCAGCCCAGCGAGGCCCAACAGAAGATGATGGCGCTGTCGATGGGCGACGTCGAGAAGGACATGTGCGGCGCCGCCGACCACCTCGCCTCGCAGCCCGGCTGCGAGGGCCCCGGCGTGGGCGCGCTCGGCTTCTGCCTCGGCGGCGGCCTCGCCATCTGGGCCGCCGCCACCTGCCCCAACATCTCAGCCGCCGTCACCTACTACTACGTGATGCCCCACGGCAAGCCCGACTTCAGCGCCATCAGCGGCCCCGTGCTCGGGCACTTCGGCACCGCCGACGAATTCATCCCGCTCGAGCACTCCCACGCGCTCGAGTCCGAGCTCAAGGACGCCGGCGTCGAGACCACCTTCCACTACTACGACGGCGCCGGGCACGCGTTCTTCAACGACACCAACCGCCTCGGCACCTACAACGCGGAGCTCGCCGACACGTCGTGGGAGCGCACCGTGAGCTTCCTGCGCTCCGCGCTCGCGTCCTGAGCGCCGCGGGACCCGTCCGCCGCCCGCCACACAGCTTGTCGAGACTCGCAGCCACGCTCTCCAGCGCGCGCGGCGCCGCGCGCGTCTTGAGCATCGCCGCCCTGCTCGCCGGCGCCGGCGCGCTCGCGTTCACGGCGCGGCTCGCACGCGAGCCGGCCAGCGCAGCGCTGAGCGCCGACGTCGCGCCCGCACAGCAAGCCGGCTCCGCGTGGTCGTCGCCCGCCGTCCTCAACCCCTGCCCCGCCGGCCCCGCCGCGCAGGTGGTGTTCCCCAGCGACAGCCCCAGCCACGCAACCGGCGCGGGCGCGATCGTATGGAGCGACTCCTCGCACTGCCCCGGCGGAGAAGGCGCGCGCGTGGCAGCGCTCGGCGCCGGCGACGAACCGCTCGCGCCCTCCACGCCGCGCACCGCAGCCGGGCAGCCGATCGCGCCGCGCGGCGCGCTACTCGCCGCCGCCGCGCCCCACGGCCAGGTGGTGATCGCGGGCACCGCGCCCAGCCAGCCAGCGGGCGGACTGCTGATCCAGGGCGCCGCCGGCGGGCCGTTCGCCGCGCTACAGCCGCTCGCAGACGCCACCGCGCCGACCGCGCTCGCAACCGGCTACCTGGGCGACCTCGCGCTCGCCGCCGTGCCCGCCGACCCGCAGGCGGGACGCGCGCACACGAGCCTGAGCGTGCGCCTGGAGCGCTTCTACGCGCACGCATTCAACCGCGACGTCGTCGCACGCGATCCCGGCAGCGCGCCGGTGCAAGCGCTCACGCTGGCGATGGACTACCGCAGCGAAGTGCTCGCCGCGTGGACGCAGGGCGGCGCCATCTACACCCGCCTGATACCCAACCGGGGACCCGCGCGCCCGCCGCAGCGACTCGCGTCCGTCGGCTCGCACGCGCAGATCGCGGCCGTGCTCAGCGACGACGAGCGCGCGATCGTCGCGTGGAGCGAGCAGCGCGGCAGCCAGACCTCCGTGTACGTCGACCGCTCCGCCACCGGCGTGCGCTTTCGCACCCCGCAGCTGCTCGGACGCTTCACCGACCCCGACGGCCTGTCCGCCCCCGCCGCATCGCCCAGCCTCGTGCGCCTCAGCAGCGAGACCGTGATGCTCGCGTGGGCCGGCTCCGAAAGCGGCCACTGGGTCGTGCGCGCCGCGTCCGTCGACCTGAACGGCGTCGGCGCCGTCAGCACGATCGCGGCGCCGGGCGTCGACGCGCTGCTGGCGCACCTCGCGCCCGGCCCCGCCGACGACGCGCTGCTGCTGTGGACCGAGCCGCTGCCCACAGCAGCCGGCCCGCCCGACCTCGCGCGCCAGGCGATCTTCGCGGCGCGCGGCTACGACGCGTACCAGGCACGCGCCGTGTTCGGACAGCCGGAGCAGGTCGCGACGCCCGCGCCCGTCAGCGACCCCACCGTCGCATTCGACCCCGCCAGCGACCGCGCCGTAGCCGTCTGGCGCGGCGAAGCGGCCGCCGTGGAGTACGCCATCCGCGCCGCCGGCGACGCCCCGTGAGCCGCCGGCGCGTCGCGGGCGCACAGCGCGCAGGGGCGCTTTAGGAAAAGATGGGGCCGAATGGATAGGGACTACGAGCTGCAGACCCACCAGGCGGAGGATCGCCACTGGTGGTACCGGGGGCGGCGCAAGGTGCTCGCGGGCGCGATCGCGCAGCTCGGGCTGCCCACGCCCGCGCGCGTGCTCGACGCCGGCTGCGGCAGCGGGCGCAACATGGTCGAGCTCGCGCGCCTCGGCAGCGTCACCGGCGTGGAGCTGTCGGACACCAGCGTCGCACTCGCGCGCCAGCGCGGCGTCGGCGAGGTCGTCGAAGGGTCGGTGCTCGAGATGCCGTTCGCCGACGACAGCTTCGACCTGGCCGTCAGCCTCGACGTGATCGAGCACCTGGAGGACGACCTCGCGGCCCTGCGCGAGCTGCGGCGCACGGTCGCCCCCGGCGGCTCGCTGCTGGTCACCGTGCCCGCCTACCAGTGGCTGTGGAGCGGCCACGACGAGATCAACCACCACCACCGCCGCTACACCCGCCGCACGCTTCAGCGCGTCGCCGAGCAGGCCGGCTGGAGCCAGCTGCGCACCACCTACTTCAACTCGCTGCTGCTGCCCGCCGCGGTCGTGCTGCGCGTGATGGAGCGCTTCAACAGAGCCAAGACCACCGAAACCAGCCTCGACCTGTGGATACCGCCCGAACCGCTCAACCTGCTGCTCGAGCGCCCGCTCGTGCTCGAGGCCGCGCTGATCGGGCGCGGCGTGCGGATCCCGGCGGGGCTGTCGCTGCTCGCCGTCTTCCGCTGAGCTTCAACCGGGCCGAGCTACGCCGGCGGCGCCCCCGGCGCGTCCGCGGCCACCGGCGCGTGCACGCGGAACGTCCACGCGCGGTTGACGAAGAACGTGGTCACCGTGACCACCGCCGTCGCGCACACCTGCGCGAGCAGCTTGTCCAGATGGCCGTCGTGCACCAGCACGTACAGCAGCGCCTCGTCGACGCCCAGGCCCGCGCCCTGCACGACCCCCCAGCGCACGGGGGTGAGCGCGTCGCCGACGTGCTCGCGGAACGTCCAGCGACGGTTGAGCAGGAAGCCGTTGGTGGCGCCCACCGCGAAGCCGATCGCCGACGCCGCCAGATACCACACGCCGAACACCTTCAGCAGCACCGTGTACACGACCAGCGTCAGCAGCGTGTTAGACACGCCGACGATGCCAAACTTCACGAACTGCACGACCACGGGAGCGCTCATGTGGCGCGACAGGCGCGCTACCCTGGGGAGCGATCGCGGCGTATCGGTGCGCTCGTCGGCCATTCAGGGACAGCATGAACGATAAACCCCGCACTCCCATCCTGCTCAGCGTGGTCGCGCCCGTCTACAACGAGGAGGAGCTCGTCCGCGAGTTCGTCCAGCGCGCCACCGCGGCCGTCGCCGACTTCGAGTTCGAGCTGATCCTCGTCAACGACGGCAGCGCCGACCGCACGCCCGAGCTGCTCGACGAGATCGCCGCCACCGACCCGCGCGTGCGCGTCGTGCACCTGTCGCGCAACTTCGGCCACCAAGCCGCGCTCACCGCCGGCCTCGAGCACGCCGTCGGCGACGTCGTCGCGATGATCGACGCCGACCTGCAGGACCCGCCCGAGCTGATCCCCGACATGATCGCCCAGTGGAGCCAGGGCGCCGACGTCGTCTACGCGGTGCGCAAGCAGCGCGAGGGCGAGACCCGGTTCAAGCTCGCCACCGCATCGTGGTTCTACAAGCTGTTCGACAAGCTCGCGCAGGTCGACCTCGAGCCCAACTCCGGCGACTTCCGGCTGCTCGACCGCCGCGCGCTGGACGCGCTGCTGGCGATGACCGAGCGCTCGCGCTTCCTGCGCGGCATGACCGTCTGGGTCGGCTTCACGCAGACCGCCGTGTCATACCAGCGCGACGCGCGCCACGCCGGCGAGACCAAGTACACGCTGCGCAAGATGCTGCGCTTCTCGCTCGACGCCATCGCCTCCTTCTCGCACCTGCCGCTCCAGCTCGCCACGTATGTGGGCATGCTCTCCGCGGGCGTCGCCTTCGTCGCGATCCCCGTGGTGATCGTGCTGCGGATCTTCGACTCCTATCTGCCCGGCTTCGGCTCGATCACAATCGCCATCCTGCTGCTCGGCGGCATCCAGCTGATCGCGCTGGGCGTCATCGGCGAGTACGTCGGGCGCATCTACGACGAGGTCAAGCACCGGCCGCTGTACATCGTGCGCGAGGAGCGAAACCGCCCCTCCAACACGCACGGCCGCATCGTCGCGCCGATCACCAGCCGCGCAGGGCTGCCCGCGCGCGAGCCCGAACAGGTCCTGTAGCGCCGGAGTCAGCGCCCGAGGTGCGGCTGAGCCGCCGAGCCGGCGCGCCCCCGAGACGCGAAGCGCCGATAATGGCGGTATGAGCAACGAGGAGTCGCCGCTCGAGGACGATCCCACCGGGATCGACCTGCGCACCGAGCGCATCAGGATCGAGACCGAGCGCCACCGCATCGAGGGCCTGCTGACGCTCGCGCGCGACGGCTACCGCAGCCGCGTATCCGACGTGCTCAACGCCTCCGAGCGCGACTTCATCACGCTCACCGACGTCACCGTCGCGCCACTCGACGGCGGCCCCGTCGAACTGCACTCCTACCTCAGCCTCGCGCGACGGCACATCGTGTTCGCGGTCGCCGCCGACGGCGCGCCGTAGCGGCGCGCGAGCGCTCCCACGCTCAGGCGCTGCTTGCGTCAGTCTCGCTCGCGTCGTCCGTGCCGCCGGCAGCGTCCGCAGCGCCCGCGTCGCCGGCCTGCGCCCCGTCATCGGGTGCGCCCTCCGCGGCGCCCGCCGGCTGCTGCTCGGACCCGGCGGCGACGCTGTCCACGAGACCGGCGGCCTTGGCGCCAGCCTTCTGGATGCGGTCGTGGTACTTGCCGCCGGTGCGCTCATCCGCGGTGGTCGCGACCTTCTCGACCGCTTCGTGGATCTTGTCGCTGCGCTCCGCCGTCGCATCCACGGCCTTCGCCTTCAGGTCCTTGAGTCTGTCCGCGAGTCCCATGGCCGCCCTTTCCAAGTCGAGGTGGTCGCGAGGCGATCGATCGAGAGCGCCGTCGCGGCCATGCTACTCCTGATCCCCGAGCCGATTCTCGACCCGCCGGCTACTCCTCGACGGGCGCGCGCTCGGCGTCAGCCGGCCCGCGCGCCACGCCGATCGCGCGCCCCAGCAGCGCAAAGCCGACACCCGCGGCAAGGCCCTCGAAGGCGCCGCGCTGGATGCCCTCGAACAGCGAGCGCTCGGCATGCCACTCGAACAGCGTCATCGCGAGCGCCACGCCCAGCGACGCACCGAGGCCGAGCCGCCACGGGCCGTCGAGCAGCCACCGCCAGCGCAGCGGCGGCAGGTCGTCGAACACGTCACCGGCGGGGCCGCCGGCGCGCGTCACGAGCGCGCCCGCGCTTGCCAGCCGGATGCCGGCGAGCAGCAGCGACACGCCTGCTGCCGCGGCCATCCCGCCAACGAGCGCCAGCCACCACACGGGCAGCACCGAGGAGAAGTCCGCGACGTACAGCTCGAGACCGGCCATCGTCGCCGCGCCACTCAGCAGGGCGACCCACGTGCGGCGGCGGATCAGCGCGATCTCGGCGGCCGGCAGCGAGCTCGCGTGCCGGCGGCGCAGCGCGCGCAGCGCCGCCAGCGTGCCCGCCACGAGCGCGGCCTGCGGCGCGACGAACATGCCCAACAGCGCCGGCACGAACAGCGCCAGCGAGTGCCCGTTTTCGAAACCCGGATAGCCGCGCGTCCAGCCGATCGCGACCTGGGATGCCGCCAGCGCCAACGCAGCGAACGCGAGCGCGGCGAACGCCTCGAACGCGCCCCGGCGCGCGCGGTCCGTGGCGAGCTCGTCGGCGAAGCGCGCCGCCAGCTCGCGCGGGTCGCCCAGCCGCTGCTCGCAGCCGGGCTCGCACGCGATGTGGTCCTGCAGCTCGAACACGATGCGCCGGCGCTCGCCGCCGGTCACCCCGCGCGCGCCCAGCTCGTCGGTCAGCTGCTGCAGCCAGCTCACCCCAGCACCGCCTCGACCGCCTTCGCGAACTGCGTCCAGTCGCGACGGCGCTCGCGCAGCCGCGAGCGCCCCGCCCGCGTCACCCGGTACACGCGCCGGCGCCGTCCGCTCTCGAGCGACCACTCGCTCGTGAGCAGGCCGTCGCGCTCGAGGCGGTGCAGCGCCGGGTAGACCGTGCCCTCCGCCAGCTCGAACGCGCCGCCGCTGCGCAGGCTCAGGCGCTGCACGATCGCGTAGCCGTGCGCCGGCTGCTGCGCGACCGTGGCGAGGATCAGGGGGTCGAGCTGGCCGTTGACTGCGTCTGTCTTCATACCTAGTGATGCTAGGCGTAGCATGGCTAGGTGTCAAGCAACCAGTAGGTGGCTCTTGAAGAAACGGTGTTGTCGATGGCGAGGCCAAGCTACGGGTGTGTGCCTACTTCGCCCCCGGGTACGTGTTCAGCTTGTTCGTCGAGTTGCTGCTGCTGATACACTGCCGCCGGCAGTGCTGACAACGATTGGGGGTGTTGATGCTGGCTCTAGCGTTTGTCGTCGCCTTCGGCGGCTTGCTGACCATCGGCTTCGCTTACTGGGCGATGAACAAGGCCGTGCCCGCAGCCGCCAAGGACGCCGCCAAGGTGGCCCTTGAACACGTCGAACACGCCAGCGCTACCGCTGCGGTCACGAACGAGCAGTACCAGGATGCGGTGCGCAAAGTGATCGCCAGCCCGGAAGACGCAGCCGCGCATACGGCGCTTGAGGCAGCGGCGACGGCGCAGCCGCAGGCGGCCAAAAATCTCAGTGAAGCAGCCGGCGTTGTGAAAGAACTTCTCGGCGGCCTGGGTTCGGTGTTCAAGGAACTTGGAGCGCTTTCGCCGCCGATCGCCGCGCTCTGCGTGGCTGTGTTGATGTTCCTCACGGCCGGTGGGATCGCCGCCGCCGAACAGCTCATCGAATAGGGCCGGACAGAGCGACCGGGTACGACGCGACCTACCTGCGGCGATGGTTGATGATGACCACGTCCAGATCTCCAAGCCGTGTCGCGATCAGAGCCCGCTCGCCCGCACGCAGCAGCGACGCGATGGAATACTCCGAGCCAAGCAACGATTCCCCGAGCTGGACATGACCCCCCAGCTCGGCCGCAACGCGAGCAAGCGTGTCGAGGTTCTCCGGCGCCGGGTCGGGCACGATGTCGCAGTCCTTGGTCCCGCGTACGACCCCCCACGACCCTAGCGCCAGCCCACCGATGATGACAAAGCGCACTTCCGCCTGAACGAGGCGACCTAGTAGCTCATCGAAGAGCGGAGCGCTCAACGGGCACGCCGAGCGGCATCACGCAACTCGAACAGCTTGCGTGTCAGCAAGATCGTCTCTTCGAGATTGACCGCAAGCGGCCGCTGCCCGTCCGCCCGCAGCCGCAGCCGCCGCACGCGCTCCCCGTCATCAGATTGCTGTGCCGGTCGCTCAGCCATCAAGCCAAACAGTACCGCGCCATCCGTCATCACATGAGGCGAGGCGAGCGGTGTGCAGGACGTCTAACTACCGCGTATCCGGAGGAACGGGGATGGCGGGAAAGTTCTCGAAATCTCCGTGGCCTCTGATCCGAAGGCTCCATGAGGAGCGATTTCGGCGGAACGGCTGACTAAAGCGAGTTCCGCAGGAGCGCGTCGTCTATCTAGCTCATCCGATCGGCGCTGAGCTCGGTCCGCCGAATCCATCGCTCGGCTATCGATAACAACCGCAGCTCTGAGGATGCTTGATCGATGAGCTATCCAGATGAGACCATGAGGCTTGCTCGTGACCTCGCCGAAGGGGTCGTGAGGCTGGCGAGGGAATTGTTGCAGGCAGGCGCTGAGCTCGCGTACGTGCAGGCCGTCTACACGACTGCCGCAATCGAGATACTCGGCGAGGCTGAGGCACTCGGGGTGCTGGCCGCAAGCGGCGACCAAGACGCCGGTAACGCGCTCGATGAGGCCGTGTCCAAGCTCGCCGAGCTGAGAGACCGAGCACGCCGGGAGAGAGACCAGGGACGATCAGACGGATGAAGACCGTGAATGCGCGTCCGCCCGCGACTCGAAGCGACGCGCCATCTCCTCGGCGAGCTGGCGTTGACGCTCGCCCGACAACCGCGGCATCACTTCCCGAAGCAGGGCCGCGGCACCCCGACTAGTCTCGGGTGGTGTCGCAGCGAGCCACTGCTCGCTCTCTAGAACAAGCCGACGAAGTTCCTCGCTGATCACAAACAAAGCATATGCCGCCAGCGCCGCGGGCGCAGGTTTCGAACAACGGCCATACACCCGGCGAAAACGGAGTCGGCGATCTCGGAGTCCGGCGTGAGCTTCTTGACGGCGTCGATGTCCTCTCGGGCCTTGCGCAGGAGGAGCAGCGCCTCTTCGAGATCAGGCTGGGACAAGAACGCGGCCCTCGCGCAGTGCACGATGCACGAGCGTGCTCGGGACGGTCTCGCGCCGGGCGACCTCCTCCTCGGAGACGACGACGACATCGACCGGAACGGCAAGCGGTGGGAGGGCATCGCGCAAACGGACCATCTCGAGCAGCTTGCTGTCCACATGCTGCTCGATCACAAGGAAATCAAGGTCGCTGCTCTCGTGCGCATCTCCACGCGCCCGCGATCCGAAGAGCAGTACACGCGCGGGAGAACACGCAGCTGCCGCCAACCGCCGCCCCGCATCCATGATCACCGCATCACTGACCATGTGCCCTACGGTACCTGATGACATCCCCGGATCTGCATCCTGCTTGCCAATGCGACCAAGTCGCCACCTGGAGGGACGGGGATGGCGGGAAAGTCCTCGAAATCTCCGTGGCCTCTGATCCGAAGGCTCCACGAGGAGCGATTTGGACCAAGGATCGATTAGGCGCTTGGAGACCGCTCGGCACTGCGACTGTGGTCAGGCGGCTTTGGCTGAAGCTGCTCGGATCAGCGACCTGACGACCTCGCTCGGTCTCTCTCCTTGGTCATCAGCGATCCGCTGCAGTGCCACCGCATCGTCTCCCTCGAGCGTGAACTGCACGCTCAGGTGGCGCTGACGCGACGGCTGGACCATCTGTATGTCAGCAGGGTCCAGGTTGCCGAGCTCATCATCGAAGTCCCCAGGCAACGGGTCTAGGTGGGACGGCATCATGATCTCCCCAACATCTTACGCTCGGCAGGCGTGGAATCCCACCCCGTAATGAGGAGCCACGTAGTCGGCTCGACCGTCTCCTCGATCACGAGCGTCAGAGCTCGATTGGCATCGCTCCGGCCGATCACAAGCCTCCGAGTGTTGGGCTGGCGGCGCTCCGGGCTACCGCGCCGGTTCCTGACGATCACATGGAGGTTCCAGATTGTCTGCTCCGCCTCGGCGACAGAGATACCACGAGCCCCAAGCTTGTCCAGGGCGGCCTCCGTTGCGAGCAACTGATTGACGGCGTCGGACACCCGCTAAGCATGATCGACGCTTGGGACATCCCAGCGAACCGAGTTCGAGCAACGACCTCACACCAGGCGAAAACGGAGAGGGCGGGATTCGAACCCGCGATGGAGTTTAACCCCCATACTCGCTTAGCAGGCGAGTGCCTTCAGCCTCTCGGCCACCTCTCCCTGAGAGTGGCCAGCTAGTTTAGAGGCTCTCGGGCAGCACGAGGGCTTGTGCGAGCAGCTCGGCGAGCCAGCGACCACAGCGTCGAGCAAGCCGGTGTTCGCCCGCGCGCAACTACCGGCCGAGCCAGCTCCGAAACCCCGCGGCTGGTCATCGGCAAAGCGGAAGGGGGGAGATTCGAACTCCCGAGACGGGGGTTGCCCGCCTGCCGGTTTTCAAGACCGGTGCATTCAACCGCTCTGCCACCCTTCCAGGGCCACCACCCAAGGCTATCGATCCGCCCCGGAGCGGCCCCCTCGCACGGGCCGCCGTCTGCCATGATCGTGCCCATGGCCAAGACAAGAGCCGAGACGCTCGGGAGCGGACCCGTGGAGAAGATCAAGTGGCTCGACGATGTCGCCGACCACGACTACGACGCCGCCGAGGCCTACCTATCGCTGAAGCTCGACGGGGAAGCCGTGCGCAAGACCGTCAAGCATCTGCGCCACGCCTCGCTCACGATGCGACGCGCGAACGACATCCTGCGCGCCGCCGGACTGACCGCCGCGCCGCTGGACGATCCGGGCGTGATGAAAGACCTGATCAAGGTGATCGAGGGCAGGCATCTCAGCCCCGTGCTCGTGGTCAGTGGCGAGGAGCGGGCCGACATCGCCGACGGCTATCACCGCGTGTCGCTCGTGTACCGCATCGACCCCTACGGGGAAGTCCCGCTCAAGCTCGCCTGATCAGCCGCCGGTTTCCCGGCGGTCTGTCTCCTACGGCTGGCGCTCTGCCTCGCTGGGACTGACCGCGTCCAGCGCGCCCGACCCGGCACGGCGGGAGGTTGCGTCTCCGCCCGCTCCACGCAGGAGATAGGCGCTGGCAACGGCGAGCAGCGCCCCGGCGATCGGGCCGACGACATACACCCAGTAGCTGCTGAAGTCCCCGCTCACCAGGGCTGGGCCGAAGGAGCGAGCGGGGTTCATCGAAGCGCCGCTCACGGGCGCCGACCACAGGCCCGCCAGCGCTATGTACCCGCCGACGCCGAGCGCCGCGATCGCGCCGACGTTCTGGGCCGCGGACGCGGTCCCCAGGATCACGCTCACCAGCATCCCCGTGAGGACAACCTCCATCAGGAGCGCCTGCCAGCTCGCGTAGCCCGGGCCCGGCAGCGTCGCTCCGAGATGCTGGACATTGCCGAACACCGCGTAGAGGAACAGGCACGCCAGCGTCGCGCCGGCGAGCTGAATTACGACATAGCCCGGAAGGCGCTTCCATGGGAAATCTCCGCGAAGGGCGAACGCGAGCGATACCACCGGATTCAGATGCGCGCCCGAGACGGCGCCCATGAACAGGATGATCGCCATGACCATGAGACCCGGCGCAACCACGGCTGCCGCCAGGCCGATCTGACCCTTGCCGTGAAGCAGCCCGCCGCCAGCGGCGACGAGCACCAGCATGAACGTGCCGAGCAGCTCGGAGAACAGCCTCCGCCACTCCAGGCGCGGGTCGTCGAACTCGGCCCTGGAGCCGAACTCGAGCGCCAGGAGCTGCCGCGTCCGCGGACCAAGCAGCCCGGGGGCGCCGCCCCACTGCACAACGGGCTCATCGGGCACCGCTCCAACCTAACACGGCTCCCAAAGGACGCGGCCGCGCTCGCGCGCGGATCTACGCCTCCGCGACCGCCGCCGAGGTCCCCAGCACCTGCCCCTGCGCATCGAGCGCCTGCACCGCCATGTAGGGGCCGGTGGTCCCCGCCGGCAGCGGGATCGCCGTCTCGAAGCCCCCGCGGGGCACCTGCGCGACGGTGACCAGGCTGGACGCGCTCGCGCCCGCCAGCAGCCGCCATGCGGCCACCTGCGTGGCGCCGTTCCAGCTCGCGTACACGGTGCCGCTCTGCGCCGAGCCGCCGGCGGCGCCGCTCGCGGCGCTCGCTTCGAACGCGAACGTCGGCGGGTGCGCCGGTGCTCCCGTCCACGCGAAGCGATACGCGCGATAGGACTCGTCGTGCACGGGGAAGTGCGCGTCGAACAGCAACTGGCCTTCGGAGCCGAACTCCGAGAAGAACGGTTCCTGGCCCCAGCCCACGAACCAGTCGCCGTTGGCCAGCCCCTGCACGCTGCCCTGGCTTTCCGCGAGGAGCAGCGGCGCGTGCTCCAGCCGCGTCACCAGCGTCACCGAGCCTCCCTGTCCGCTGAGGCTCACGACGACGCCGCGCGACTGGTCGTGCACCTTGGGCGAGGAGCCGTTGTCGAAGATGCTGATCGCGCCATCCGGTAGTTCGCGCGGGTCGTGCTGCCACGCGGTGCCCGTCGCGGGGCCCATCTTGAAGCTCGAGTGCTTGCCGCCCAGGCGCCACACGATCTGCCCGCTCTGCGGGTTCAGCTTGTACACCGTCCACGTGTTGCGGCTGGAGATCAGCAGGCTGCCGTCGCGGTCGACGCTGATCGAGTTCAGGTGGAAGAAATCGTACGGATAAGGGACGCTCGAGCGGTCAATCGTTTCGTAGGATTCTTCGAGCGCCACGTGGTCGAGGCTCGTCCATTCGTACATCACGAGCCCCGTCTTCACGTCGATCTCCTGGAAGACGCTGTTCGTCAGGCCGCCGTAGGACGGACCGCCCACGGATGAGAGGTTGCACAGGATCGGGTCGTATGCGGTGACGAGCGCTGTACCCTGCGGCGTGAGCTGGAACTCGTGCAGGTCCGACTCGTGGCCGTTGCCGGCCCGGACGTGCGCGATGTCCGTGTACGTGTCGTCGGCGATCACGTCTTCGCCCAACCCGAACCCATGGAGGCTGATGTTCCCCTGCCACCAAGTGAGCACCGGTTTGCCCTCGTATTCCTGCACCTCCAGGTTCGTCGCCTCGGTGTTCGTGGGCAGCGGCTTGAACCACAAGAGGCCGCCGTTCGAGTCGAGGATCATCGGCCCCGCCTGGCCCGGCCCGCCGTACGGCGCCACGAACACGTCGCCCGGCGCCACCGCGGGGGACTGCGCCGTGACCGTGACCACCGGCGGGTGCAGGTCCGAGCGCGAGTGAAACGACTGGGCTTCCGCGGCGCTGCCCGGCTGGATGCGACGGGGCGTCGTGCTGATCTGATCCTGCTGCGCGATCGCGAACACGTCGCTGATCGCCCGCGCGGAGCCGCCCGTGCGCAGCTGCGCGTGCATCGTCACGCGCTCGCCTTCGTCAAACGGCCGCGACGGCACGAAGCTCGCGCCGTCGCCCTGCGAGTACGCGAGCAGGCGGCCGCTGTGCGCGCCCGAGCGCGAGCCGACGACGCTGATCGCGCTCAGATCGTGCGCGGGCACGCCGAGGAAGCTGATCTGCGTCTGCGCGTCCGCATCGCGGCTGCCGGGCAGCGGCGAGATCGTCACGGCGCCGCCCTGCAGAGCCGAGTTGTCGACCGTCGCCGGCGTGCACGTGGGGGCGCTGGCCGCCGCGGCAGCGGTTGCGCTCGCGCCCGCGAGCCCCAGACCCAGGGCCGCGCACGCCCCTAGGATGAGAGCCCGCATGGAAGACATCGGCCCGCAGCAGGATAGGAGAGTCGACAGACGCACGGCGATCAAGCGCGGCCTGATCGCCGGCGGCGTGGTCGCGGGAGCGGGCGTCGCGGCCAAGCTGGCCAGCGACGACAACGACGCACCCACCGCGAAGCCGACACCCGCGCCGGCGGTGGCGAACACGGCGCCGCGTCCGGCCTCCGCCAAACCCAACATCCTCGTGATCATGGTCGACCAGCTGCGCTTCCCGCAGTGGTTCTCGCCCAACGCCGTCGCGCTCGGTTTGCCGCCAAACCTGGAACGACTGAGCCAGGAAGCGGTGTCGTTCGCGCGCCACTACACCGTCTCAAACGACTGCTCGCCGGCGCGCGCCGCGATGTTGACGGGCCTGTACACGCACCAGACCGGCTGCATGATCACCGGCGGCAGCACGCTGGACCCAGGCTTCCCCACGTGGGGCACGATGCTGCGCGAGCACGGCTACAGCACGCGCTGGCTGGGCAAGTGGCACCTCACGCACGGCGACAACCACTGGACCGAGCTCTCCGGCGAACAGGCGCTCGAGCGCTACGGCTTCGACGGCGGCATCTTCCCCTCGCCCGACGGCGCCCCCGGCCAGGGCTGGCGCGTGGACCCGCACATCGTGCGCCGCTTCGACGACTGGTTCGCCGCGGAGGGCGGCTCCGAACCGTGGTGCACGACCGTGTCGTTCGTCAACCCGCACGACATCGCCTGGTGGTACAAGTGGAGCGACCGCGTCCCCGCCGAGGCCGATGCGCCGCGCCGGGTGCCGCGGCTGCCGCCCAACTTCGAGACGCCGGAGCTGCTGCTCGAGCGCCGCAAGCCGCGCCTGCAGCGCTCCTTCCAGGACACCGCCGCCGCGTCGTTCGGCCCGGTGCCGTTCGGCGGCCCCGAAGCCACCGAAATCTGGCTGCGCTTCCTCGACTTGTACCTCAAGATCCAGATGGCCGTCGACCATCACATCGGCCGCGTGCTGCGCACGCTCGAAAGCCGCCCCGAGGTGGCCGCCAACACCGTGATCGTGTTCACCTCCGACCACGGCGAGTACGGCGCCTCGCACGGGCTGCGCGGCAAGGGCGCGAGCGCGTACGAGGAGTGCATCCGCGTGCCGCTGATCGTCAAGGACCCGCGCGGCCTGCTCACCGCCGCGCCGGAAACGCCGCGCACGCAGCTCACATCCAGCGTCGACCTGGCGCCGCTGCTGCTGACGATCGGCACCGGCTCAGACCACTGGCGCAGCGACCCGCACTACTCGCACATCGCCGGGCGCGCGGACCTCGCGGGCATCCTCGCCGACCCCAGCACGCCCGGGCGCGACTTCGTGCTGCACGCCACCGACGAGACCGTCACCGAGTTCGCGATCGAGCCGTACGCCGCCGACGCGCCGCTGCACGTCGTCGCGCTGCGCACGCCGCAGGCCAAGCTCGCGACCTACTCCAACTGGCCCTACGAAGGCATCCAACCGAAGTCCGAAGGACAGGAAACCGAGCTGTACGACTACAGCACGCAGAGCGGGCGC
Source organism: Solirubrobacteraceae bacterium (assembly GCA_035483595.1). GTDB lineage: Bacteria > Actinomycetota > Thermoleophilia > Solirubrobacterales > Solirubrobacteraceae > Palsa-744. The sequence continues at coordinate 105,054 of DATHPU010000019.1, read as the reverse complement.
CTGGAGCTGCACAACAGCGCCGGCGAAAGCCCGCTGGAGGAAGGGCTGCGCGCGGAATACGAGCGCGCGTTCCGGGAGGAGCTGCGCGGCCCGCTGCCGCCGCGCCTGACCGCCGCGCACGCGCGCGGCTTCGCCGACTACTTCTCGACCGCCAGGCACGCGTCCGTCAGCGCCGCCGCGCGGCGCAAACACCGCAGCGAACGCGAACAGGAGGGCGTCATCCCGCCGGCGAGCTCGCCGTTCAGCCCTGGCCGGCGACCTTGACTGCCGCCGACGTGCCGATCACCGCGCCCGCAGCGTCCAGCGCCTGCACCGTCACGTAGCCGCCGGCGCCCACGCCCGGCGCCGCGATCGCCGTCTCGAAGCCTGACCGCGGCGCGCCGCCCACCGGCTTCAGCGTGCTCGCGGAGGCGCCCGCCAGCAGCTTCCACGAGGTCACTTCCGTGGCGCCGTTCCAGCTCGCGTACACGCTCGCGCCGCCCTGCGCTCCGGGCGCCGCGAACGCGGCCACCGCCGGCGGGTTCGCCGGGCGCCCGCTCCACGGCTGCACGTACGCGCGGTAGGACTCCCAGCTGGGCGGCAGGTGCGCGTTGAACAGCACCTGCCCCGCCGCGTTCGCCTCCGACACGTAGCCAGCCTGGCCCCAGCCGACCATCCAGTCGCCGTCCGCCAGCGCCTGCACGTTGCCCTGGCTGCCCGCCACCAGCGGGTTGCGATGGTCGTAGCTGCGCGCCAGCGCCGCCGTCATCTTCGCTTCGTTCAGCGTCAGTTCGATCGCGCGCGACTGCGTATGCACCTTCGGGAAGGCGCCGTTGTCGAAGAACGTGATCGCGCCGTTCGGCTGCTGGCGCGCGTCGTGCTGCCAAGCCGTCGCCGCGCCCGGCCCCAGCGCGAAGCTCGAGCGCCTGCCGCCCAGCTGCCAGCGCACCTGCCCGGTCTTCGCCGACACGTCGTACGCCGCCCACGTGTTGCGCGAGCTGACCAGCAGATCGCCGTCCTGCTCGACGTCGATCGAGTTGATGTGGAAGTAGTCGTACGGTTCCGCGAGGCTCGTCGGCGCCGCCGAGTTGTAGGAGTCCCGCAGCGACACGTGGTCGAGGCTGTGCCACTCGTACATCACGAGGCCCGTCCGCAGGTCGATCTCCTGCAGCAGCGTGTCCGCAACCGCGCCGTCGCGCGGGCCGCCGACCGCCGACAGGTTGCACGCGATCGCGTCGTAGATCGTGATCAGCCCCGTGCCCTGCGGCGTAATCTCGAACTCGTGCAGGTCCGGCTGGTAGCCGTTGCCCGCGCGCACCACCGCGACCGTCTGGTAGGCGCCGTTGGCGATCACCTCGCCCGCCGTGTGGTCGGAACCAACGACCAGCGGGTCCTGCCACCACGTCAGCACCGGCCTGCCTTCGTACTGCTGCACGCGGAAGTCCGCCGCGCGGGCGCCCGCCGGCGAGATCGCCTTGAACCACACCAGGCCGCCGTGTTCGTCGAGGATCATCGGCCCGTACTGGCCCACGCCCGAGTACGGCGCCAGGAACACGTCGCCGCCGCTCGCCGCGCTCGCTTCCGGGGACACCGTCACGTCCGGTGGGCGCAGTTCCGGGCGCGAGCGAAAGCTCTGATATTCCTTCGGCGCCGGCGCCGGGCCGCTGCTCTTGCTCGTGCCGGTGCCCACCGCCGCGCTGTGCGAGCCCGGGTCGTCGCGCACCGCCACCGTGAAGCTCCACGCGAACGGGGTCGTCTTCGCGCCTTCGCGCAGCTGCGCGTGCACGCTCACCAGCTCGCCGCCCGCGAACGGCTTCGACGGCGCGAAGCTCACGCCGTCGCCCTGGGAGTAGGGGAGCAGCCGCCCCGCGTGCGCGCCGCTGTGCGAGCCGCTCACGTTGACGTCGGCCAGCTCGCTCGCGGGCACGCCCAGGAAGCTGATCTGCGTGGTCGCGGAGGCGTCCATGCTGTCCGGCTCCGGCGACACGGTCACGTGTTCGCCCGCCAGCGCCGCCGACACGTTCAGCTTCGGCGGCACGCAGCCAGGCGACACCGGCGGCGCTGATGCGGTGTGCCCCGACGGCAGCGCCGCCTGCGCCACGAGCGCGACGATCCCCGCGAGCACAGCCAGCGAGGCGAGTCCGGCGAGCACGGCGCGTACGCGCGCGCGCCTTCGTGGCACGCCGCCTGCGCCGCGGGCGGATGAGCCGGCGGATCGGCCGCGCACTAGTCCTTGACCGTCGCCGAGGCGCCGATCACGGCGCCGGCGGCGTTCAGCGCCTGCACCTGCGCGTACGGGCCCGGCGACGGCGTGGCGATCGTCGTCTGAAAGCCCGTCTTCGCGGCGGTCGCCGCGGGCGCGAGCGCGCTCGCCGAGGCGCCCGCCAGCACCCTCCAGGAGGCGACTTCGGTGGCGCCGTTCCAGCTCACCGATACTGACATCGACGCGCCCGACCCCGCCGCCGCCACCACCGACGGCGCGCCCGGCGCCTGCGCGCTCCAGGGGTACAGGTACGTGCGGAAGTCCTGCACGTTCTTGCCGAGCAGGCCGCCGAGCAGCACGTGCCCGGAGGAGTCGTACTCGGTGAAGTCCGGCAGGCCGCCGTAGCCCATCAGCCAGTCGCCGCCGGGCAGGCTCAGCGTGTTGCCCTGGCTGGAGGCGAGCAGCATCTTCGTCGGGTTCGTGAACTGCTTCACCAGCGTGACCGTGTGCGTCGCGAGGTTGGGGTCGAGCAGCAGGCCGCGCGACTGCTTCTCCTTGGGCGGATCGGAGCCGTTGTCGAACACCGAGATCAGGCCGCCGGGCTGCCACTCGGCGTCGTGCTGCCAGTACGTGCGCGTGCCCGCGCCCAGCCTGAAGCTCGAGTGTTCGCCGCCCAGGCGCCAGCGGATGCCGCCGCTGTGGATGTCCACGTCGTACATCGTCCACGTGTTGCGCGAGGACAGCAGCACGTCGCCGGAAGGCCCCGGAGAGATCGAGTTGACGTGCACGTAGTCCCACGGGTAGGAGGCTTTGGGCGCGGGATTGTGCGATTCGCCGATCGGGATGTGCCCGAGCGCGTGCCACTCCCACATCACGAGGCCCGTCTTCACGTCGATCTCCTGGATCACCGAGTCGGTGATCACGCCGCTGCTGAGCCCGTGGTAGCGCGACAGGCTCATCTCGATCGGGTCGAACATGTCGATCCACGCGGTGCCTTCCGGCTCGAGCTTGAATTCGTGCAGGTCCGCGTGGTAGCCGTTGCCGGCGTGCACGACGCCCACCTGCTGGTAGGCGGTGTTGTCGATCACGTCCTCGCCCTGACCGAAGCCGACCTCGAGGATGCGGCCCTGCCACCACGTCAGCACCGGCTTGCCGCCGTACTGCTGGATCCTCAGGCTGGTGGCCGCCTCGCCCGCGGGCAGCGGATGGAACCACACTAGGTCCCCGTTCTGTTCGGCGATCATCAGTCCCGGCGCGCCTTCGCCCTGGTACGGCGCCAGCAGCAGGTCGCCGCTCGCCGCGCCGGCCTTCGCGGGCGTCGTGATGTCGATCGTCGACGGCGTCAGCGACGGCGCGGTGCTGTAGTGCTGGACGTCGTGCGGGTTGCCGGGGTTGTTCGGGAACTCCTTCGGGCTGACCGGCGCCTGGTGGGCGATCGTGAAGCTCGTGCTGGCCGCGTGCGTAGCGCCGCCGGTCGTCACCTGCGCGATGACCGTCACGTGCTCGCCCGGCGAGAACGGGTGCGACGGCAGGAAGCTCTCGCCCGTGCCCGTCGAGTACGCGCGCAGCGCGCCTGTGTGCGCGCCGGTGTGCGAGCCCGTCGCGTGCACGTCGGACACGGTCGTGGCGGACGTGCCCAGGAAGCTGATCTGCGTGCTCGAGGAGGCGTCCGGCGTGCCCGGCTCGGGCGAGACGGCCACGGGGTTGGCCTGCGCCGTGCGCGCCGCCGTCGGGTCGGTCGTGAGCACGGTGGGGCTGGCCGAGGAGGCCGCCCCACATGCCGACAGGCCGGCGCCCGCCGCCAGCACGGCGAGCAGCTTCGTCGCGCGCGTCATCATCGAGTCGAACCCGCGAGCTGCTGGGAAGTTCCGATCACGCGCCCGCGGGCGTCCAGCGCCTGCACCTCGAAGCGCTCGTTGCCCCGCGATACGGGGATCGCCGTCTCGAAGCCCGACTTCGCTGCGCTCGCCACGGCGCGCAGACTACCGTCGCCGGCCCCTGCCAGGACCCGCCACGAGGCGAGCCGGGTCGCGCCGTTCCAGCTCGCGTACACCGTGGTTCCGCCGTCATCCGACGCGCGGGCGGCGGCGGCCGGCCGGGTCAGCGGCAGGCCGACCCACGGCTCCACGGTCGAGCGGTAGCTCAGATCGGAGCCGGGGAAGTTACCTTCGAGCAGCAGCTTGCCCGAGGCGCTGAACTCGGACAGATACGGTTCCGAGCCCCAGCCGACGAACGTGTTGCCGTTCGCGAGCGGCTGCGTGTCGCCCATGTATTCCGATTCGAACTCGTCGGCGCCGGTGTACTGGTGCACGAGCGTGGCTGTGTAGGAGGCCGGGTCGAGCTTCAGGACCAGCCCGCGCGACGGCCCCGTCGCCGGCACCGAGGTGCCGCCGCCGGTCAGCTGGCAGCAGTGGTCGTCGAACATGCTGACGGTCGAGTCGGGCCCCAGCGCCACGTCGTGCTGCCACTGGAACGCGGCGCCCGAACCGAACTTGAAGCTCGAGCGCTTGCCGCCGAGCGTCCACTCGATCCTGCCGGTGGCGGCGTCGACCATGTAGGCCGCCCAGGTGTTGCGCATCGACACCAGGAACGCGCCGTTGCCAGCCAGTTCGACGGCGTTGACGTGGTAGGCGTCCCAGGGGAAGCCGTTCGTGGGCACGCTCGCGTAGGACTCGTCCAGCGGGATGTGGTCGAGCGCGTCCCAGCTGCGCAGGAGCTTCCCAGTCTTCAGGTTGTACTCCTGGATCGCCGAGTCGATCAGCGCGCCGTTGAAGGCGCCGCCGTAGCTGGAGAGGTTGTGCGCGATGTTCTTGTTCGCGGTGACCCACGCGTCTTCGCCGTCGATCACCATCGCGTGCAGCGTCAGCACCCAGCCGCCCGTCGCCTTCAGCGACGCGACCCGCTGGTAGTGCTGGTCGACGACGACGTCTTCGCCGCTTTCCGTCGCGCCGGTGTTCGTCACGACCCCCTGCCACCACGCGAGCGCGGGCCTGCCTTCGTAGGTCTGCAGGCTCAGGTTGGACGCGACGAGCTTTTCGGGCACCGGCTGGAACCACACCGGCTGCAGGTCGCGGTCGAGGATCAGCGGGCCGGACTGGCCGACGAGCGGCGGGTAGTTGAGGTTGTAGAAGTTCGTCGTGAAGATGTAGCCGGGCGCCAGCTCGCTCGCCAGGATGCGCCCGTCCTGGTGGAGCTTCGGCGGGTGCAGCGCCGGCGCGGTCACGAAGCTGTAGGCGCCCTCGGTGGTGTACTTCCCCACCGGCGCCCCGTGCGAGCCCGCGAACGCGAGGTCGACCGCGACGAAGCCCGCCACCACCACCGCGACCGCGACCGCGAGGCGCCGCACCACCGCGGCGCCGGGCGCGCCGGCGACTCGCGGCAGCGCCGTGAACGTCATCAGCGCCGCCGCCGCGGCCAGCCCGCCGCCGATCATGTACGCGAGCCGGAAGCCGTCGGTGAGCGACTGCGGCACGCCGTGGCCGGTGCCGATCAGGTGGCTGCTGCGCGAGGTCGCGAGCGTCACGAGGATCGCGAGCCCGAGGCCGCCTCCCACCTGGCGCGAGGTGTTGACGAGGCCCGACGCGAGCCCCGCCTGGCCCTCCTTGGCGCCCTGTGTCGCCGCGATCGTCGAGGGCACGATCGACATCGCGATGCCGGCCGCCGTCAGCAGGCCCGGGATCACGACGTACACGATCGGGCTGCCGCTCGAGCCGATGCGCGCCAGCAGCAGCATGCCGGCCGTCAGCATCACCAGGCCGCCGCCGAGCACCGGGCGCACGCCGAAGTGGCTCACGAGCTTGCCCGCGCGCGAGGCGACCAGCCCGATCATCGCCGTCATCGGCAGGAAGATCAGGCCCGTGTGCAGCGGCGAGAGGCCCAGCACCTGCTGCAGGTACAGCGAGCTCACGAACCACATCGGGAACAGCGACGCGCTGAACAGCAGCACGATGTTGTTGGCGATCTGCAGGGGCTTGGTCAGCTCCTTGAAGGGGATCAGCGGTTCGGAGGCGAGGCGCGCCTCGATCACGCCGAACACCGCCAGCACCAGCAGGCCTGCGACGATCGGGCCGAGCGCCGCGAACGTGTCGAGGCCGGACAGGCCGGCTTCGACGATCCCGAACACCAGCACCATCTGGCCGATCGTCAGCGTCAGCGCTCCCGCCAGGTCGAACGTCGCGCCCTCCTTCGCGCGGCGGCGCTCTGAGACGACCGCGTACGCGACGAGCGCGGCCGCGATCCCGATCGGGGGGTTGATCAGCAGCACCCAGCGCCAGCTGAGGTATTCGGTGATGATCCCGCCGAACAGCATCCCCGCGGCGCCGCCGAGGCCGTTCATCGCCGCCCATGCGCCGATCGCGCGGTGCAGCTGCGGGCCGGGCGCGAACGAGGAGGTGATGATCGCCAGCGAGCACGCCGCCATCAGCGCGCCGCCGAGGCCCTGCGCCGCACGCGCGATCACGAGCGTCACGCGGTCGGGCGCGATGCCGCCCGCCAGCGATGCGATCCCGAACAGCAGCAGCGCGAGCACGAACATGCGTCGCTGGCCGAAGTGGTCCGCGGCGCGGCCGCCGAACATCAAAAAGCCCGCGAACGTGATCGCGTACGCGTCGACGATCCACTGCAGTTCCGGCGAGGAGAAGCCGAGGCTCGACTGGATCGAGGGCAGCGCCACGTTGACGATGCTCAGGTCGAGGATGACCATGAACTGCGCCACGCAGCAGACCACCAGCAGCCACGCCGAGCGCGAGCCGCGGTTGGGGCTGCTCTGCGAGGGCTGCTGCATCGCCTGCGGGCCGGCCGTCGTCTCGACGCTCATCGACGACTATCCGCCTTGGTAGGGTGGGCCACCGAGCCCTTCGACGACTGGAGCCCGGCCCATGAAGAGAACGCCACTGACCGCCATGCTAACGCTCGTGGCCACGCTGGCCGCCACCGTGGCGGTGGCAGGGTGCGGCGGCAAAGGGGGCAGCTCCACGACCTCCTCGACGAACTCGGGGCCTAGCACGACGACGTCCACCACGACGACGACCGCGCCGCACAAGCACAAATCGAAGCCCGCGTACTGAGCGCCGCTCCGGGCCCACCGGGCACCGCGCACGCGGCGGCAAGCGTCATCCCGACCGTCCCGCGCTCGGCAGCGAGGCGGCGTAGCTGACCACCGAGGTCGGCCTGGAGGTGCCGAGCACGCGGCCGCGCGCGTCGAGCGCCTGCACCGCCACGCGGTAGTAGCGGCGCGGGAGCGTCGTCGCGCTTTCAAAGCCGCTCGCCGGGACCGTCGCCTGCGCCGACAGCGGCCCGGAGCGCCCGCCCGCGAGCACGCGCCACGACGCCACTTCGGTCGCGCCGTTCCAGCTCGCGTGCACGATCGTCTCTTCGGCCGTGTTGTTGAGACTGGCGAGCACCGCCGGCGAGGTCGCCGGGCGCCCGCTCCACGGGAAGCGGTAGGCGCGATAGAAGATCATGTCGTACGGCTCGTGCGCGTCGAACAGCAGCGACCCGTCGCGCGCGTACTCGCTGATCGCGGGCACGCCGCCGTAGCCCACCACGGTGTCGCCGTCCGCGAGCGTCTGCATGTTGCCCTGGCTCGCGGCCAGCAGCGGCGGGTCGGCGTGCGTGTAGGCGGACACGAGGTGCGCTTCGCGGGTCTTGAAGTCGAGCGCGATGCGCACGGCGCGCGATTCGCCATGGATCGGCGGGTTCGAGCCGTCGTCGAAGAACGTCACCTGGCCGTCGGGCTGCACGCGCCCGTCGTGCTGCCACGCGGTTTCGGTGCCACGCGCCATCTTGAACGAGCTCTTCAGACCCCCCAGGCGCCACAGGATCCTGCCGCTGGCGCCCTGCAGCTGGTAGCCCGCCCAGGTGCTGCGCGCCGAGATGAAGAGGTCGCCGTTCGGCTCGGGGTCGATCGAGTTCAGGTGGAACCAGTCCCACGGCGTCGTCGTCTTCGACGCTTCGGTCTCGGACTCCGACGCGGCGACGTGGTCGACGCTGTGCCATTCCCAGCGCACGAGGCCCGTGCGCATGTCGATCTCCTGGATCGCCGTGTCCACGATCGACCCGTCGCGCGCGCCCTGCACCGGCTTCAGGTCACAGCGGATCGGGTTGTACGCGGTGATGTACGCGACGTCGTCGCCCGCGATCTGGAACTCGTGCAGGTCGGCGTGCAGCCCGTTGCCGCCGCGCACGCGCGCGACCGTCTGGTAGCGCGAGCTCATGACCACGTCTTCGCCCTGGCCGAAGCCCAGCGACAGCACGCGCCCGCGCCACCACGTCAGCGCCGGGCGGCCTTCGTAGGTCTGCTCGTTCAGATCCTCCGCCGCTTCGCCTCCCGACAGCTGGTCGAACCACACGAGCCGGCCCTGGGGCGTGTAGATGATCGGCCCGTAGCGGCCCGCGCCGGGGCCGTTCGTCGTCAGCACGTCGCCCGCCGACGGGTCGCGGTCGGGCACCGTCACGCTCAGGATCGGCGCCTGCACGCCCGGCATCGTGTCGAAGCTCTCGTAGTCGGCCGGCGCCGCCGGCGGGTTGGGGAACCCGGGCACGCCCGCGGTCGGGTACGGCGTGTCCACGAGGAAGCTGTAGGCGACGCGGCGGCCGCCGAGCTCGACGCGCACGCTCACCAGCTCGCCCGCGTCGAGCGGCTCGTCGAGCACGAAGCTCGCGCCGTCGCCCTGCGAGTAGCTGCGCAGCTGACCGTGGTGCGTGCCCGACTTCGAGCCCACGACCTCGACCTCCCCGACGTTCGCGGCGCTCGTCCCGAGGAAGCTGAGCTGCGTGCGGGGGTTGGCGGTATCGGTGCCCGGCGCCGGCGAGACGTCCACGTCGGTGCCGGGCAGGCTCGCGCTGTGTTCGAGCGTCGCCGGCAAACACGACGGCGACGGTTTGTCCAGCGTGCCGGTCGAGCTGGCAGCGAACAGTCCGAGACTCGGAGAGCCACTGGCCACGGCGGCCACAATCCAGGCTAGGACCGCGACCAGCAGAACGATGTATGCCTTGCCTCTCATGTGCGCTTGCGGTCCCGACGCGACAATATCGGGGAACCCCGCGGCAACCCGCCGCGATGCGCAGCGCGCGGCCATCCTTACCAACTTCTTCGCGGCGGGCCTCCGACACCCCCGCGGCGCACCTCCCGGCACCGGCGCGCCCGGCATGGCGTACGCTCTGGTGGATGAGGGTGAGGATGAGGATGCGGATGCTGACCGCGCTCGGCGCGGCGGTCGCTGTCGCGGCTGCGCCGTCGGCAGCTTCGGCGAGCTCCGGCGACGCGGCCGCAACGCAGGCGTACGTACAGGCCAACTATGCGCTGGTGCGCGTCGCGCACTCGCACCTGGCCACCTCCGAAGCAGGGCCCGTGCGCGTCCTGCGCAAGGTGTCGCAGGAATGCCCACGCGCGGGCGCGGGCTCGCCGGAGGACCCCGAATCGACGCAGATGAGCGACGACGTGATCGGCGCGATGGTGATCTCCGCGGCGCAGCCCGACCTGCGGGCGATCAAGACGTTCGTTCACACCGTGTCGGGCCTCAGCTGGAGCAACCGCGCGCTGACGAATGCGGTGCGCTCCTACGCGCGCAAGCTGAACACGATCTTCAGCCTCGCCACGCCCGACCTGTGCGCCGACGTGAAAGCGTGGACGGCGCTCGGATACCACTCGCTGCCGCCGAACGTCTCCACGTTCGTGAACAGGTTCATACCCGCGTGGGTCGCGATCGGCTACCTGCCCAAGCAGCTGCACGGCTTCGAGAGCGGCGCCGACGCGAGCCTCGCGCACCGCGGCGAACCGCTCGAAACGCTTATCACCGAAGCCGAAACCAGGGCGGTCGAACACTACCGCGAACTGATGAACGCGCTGGAAATCTGGCCGTAGCCGGCGGAGCTGGCGCGAGCGCTCAGGCCACCGCCCGCAGATGCCGGTACGGCGTCGCGCGCAGCTCGCGCACGAGCCCGTCGAGCACCGCCTCGTCGTCCTGCTCGAGCCCGTCGGTGACCGCGCCGATGACGGCGCGCTTGCGCTCCAGCAGCGTCGAGATCGTCTCGTCGATCGTGTCCGCCGCCAGCAGGTAGTAGGCGTTGACGGCGTCCTGCTGGCCGATGCGGTGGCAGCGGTCCTCCGCCTGGTCGTGCTTGGCGGGCGTCCAGTCGAGCTCCAGGAACGCGACACTGGAGGCGCGCGTCAGCGTGAGGCCGTGGCCGGCGACGTCGATCGAGCACACGATCAGCTGGTTGGCCTCGCTCGCGTGCGGCTCCTGGAACGACTGCAGCGCGGCGTCGCGCGCGGTGGCGCTGTCTTCGCCGAGGATGTGCAGCGCCGTGGGGAAGCGCGCGATCACCGCGCGCTGGACCTCGCGGTGCCCGGCGAACACCACCAGCCGCTCGCCCGAGGAGCAGAAGTCGTGGATCCACGCGAGCGCCGCGTGCAGCTTGCCGCGCGCGGCCAGCAGCTTCAGCGCGTTGCAGCGCACGAGCCGCTCCGCGCGCAGCGCCGCGGCGACGCGCGCGTCGAGCTCGCGCAGGTCCAGCGGCTGGCTGCGCAGCCACGCCACCAGGTCGCGCTCCGCGAGCCGGTACTCGGACTCGTTGTCCAGCTCCACCGGCACGATCGCGCGCGTCTTCGCCGGCAGCTGCGGCAGCACGTCGGCCTTCAGGCGGCGCACGAAGCAGCGCGCGCGCAGGTGCCAGTGCAGGCGCAGGTGCGCGTCCGCGCCGCGGAAGCGCTGGCCGAAGCGCGCGCCCGAGCCGAAGTCCTCCAGGCGGCCGAGGATGCGCAGCTGCGAGATCAGCTCCGCCGGCCGGTTCGTGATCGGCGTGCCGCTGAGCGCCAGCACGAGGCCGTCGCGCGGCACGACCGCCGACAGCCGCTGCACCGCCTGCGTGCGCTTGGCCGCCGCGTTCTTGCAGTAGTGCGACTCGTCCAGCACAAGCGCCTGCGGCTGCAGCGCCGACAGCTCGCCCAGGCGCGCCGCCACGATGTCGTAGTTGACGACCGTGATGTCGGTCGGCGCCGCGCCGCCGTCCGCGCCGGCATCCGCGGACGCCTCCGCGGACGGCGTGGACCCGCGCGCGCCGCCGTTGCCGCGCAGCGCGCGCGCGCTGCGGTGCGGCAGCCAGCGCTCCAGCTCGCGCAGCCAGTTGAGCTTGAGGCTCGCCGGGCACACCACCACGGCCGGGTACGCGCCCGCGGCCTCGACGGCGGCAAGCGCCTCGATCGTCTTGCCGAGGCCCTGCTCGTCGGCGAGGAACGCGCGGCGGCGCTCCAGCAGGTAGCTGACGCCGGCGCGCTGGAACGGCTTCAGCTCGCCCCCCAGGCCGGCGACGTGCAGCGACGCGTCGGTGGCGCACGAGAGCGCCACGAGCCCCTCCGCCTGCGCGTGCTGCTCGCGGATCTCCTGCAGCAGCTCCAGCGCGTCAGCGTCGACCCACACCGCGCCGTCCGCCAGGAACGCGTCCAGCTGCGGCACGCAGAACGGGTCCGCGCGCAGCGCCTGCAGCTGCCCGTGCTCGCGCGCGTCGCGGCCGCTGCCGCCGCCGCGGCCTCCGCGAGCGGGCGGCGTCAGCACGCCCGGCAGCGCCGCAAACTCCGGCAGCCGCGCCGGATCGTGCCCGGCGGCGAGCACGAACGTGGGCTCCTCGTGCGCGGTCGAGAGCTCCAGCACCGCCGCCGGCGCCGGGCGGCCGTCCTCGATCGCCGCGATGCAGCGTTTCGCCGCGGGGCCGATCCACGCGTCGAGGTCGTGCATCAGCTGCCACGACTCGAGCGTCAGCGGCACGGTCGCGCCGCCCGGTGCGCCCGTGGCGCGCTCCCGCAGCGCCCGCGGCAGGCGCCGCGCGTCGCCGAGCAGCAGGAACGCCGGCCCGTCGCTCGGCGCCGCGCCGGCCGCCTCCGCGTCGCCCGCGCGCGCCTCGCCGGGGCCCACCTCGACGTGGCCACGCCACGTGGTCGCGCGCTTCAGCCACGCGGTCACGCGCGGGTCCACGCTCACGTCCTCGAGATGATCCAGCAGCTCCGCCAGCGCCTCGGCGTCGTGCTCGACCGCCGCCACGCCCAGCGTTCCCTCGGGACCGCCGAGCGCGCGCAGGCCCGAGCGCGCGGCGAGCGCGCGCGCGAGGTCGGCGCCATGGGGCGCGATCAGCAGCCAGTGCTCGCCGCGGCGGTCGCGGCGGAATTCGACGTCGTAGCCGGGGCGCTCCCGGCCGTCGCCAGGGCGCCCCGCCTGCTCGCCGTCCGCGCGGCCTGCGCCGCCACCGGCGCCGATGGCGCCCGCCCCGCGTCCCGCCTGGGGCTCCTCGCGCGCCTGCAGCGCGCGTCGCGCCGGCCCGCTCAGGCGCAGCCCCGCGCCCGGCCCGGACAGCTCCCGCAGGAGCTCCGCCGCGTGCTCGTCGAGCGGCACCAGCGCGCGGCCGATCGTCGGCTCCTCGCGCGCGTCCGGGTGCTCGAGCAGCGCGCACACGGGCGCCGCGGCGCCGTCGGTGGCGAAGCTCAGCCACCACTCGTCGTCGGGGCGCGCCAGGTCGACGAGGCACTCGTCGCGGCGCCGGCGCGCGCGGCGCCGGCGGATCGTGCGCTCGAGCTCTTCGCTCACGTCGGGCTCGTCAAGCGCCGCGAACAGCTGCGCCAGCGCCTCCGCCTGGTCCGGCTCCAGCGGCACGCACCAGGCACGTTCGCCGGGATCCCAGCGGCGGCCGGGGATCGTGCGCAGCAGGCGGCGCAGGTCGTCGTCGTAGGGGAAGCGCAGCACCGCCTCGTCGCGGGCCAGCGTCGCTGAGAATGGTGCCGGGGACATGGAACCCCGCACGATAGGCGTCACAGGGGATGGCCGCGGGGCGGGCAGCGAGCCTATTGCGTGGCGGCCTGCAGCAGCCCCTCGAGCCGCTCGAGCGCGGGCGGCGTGCCCATCGCGACGATCACGTCGCCCGCTCGCAGACCCGTCTCGGCCGGGGGCTGCGGCTGGAAGTCGGCGCCGCGGCGCAGGCCCACGATCATCGAGCCGCCGCGGATGTCGCCGACGGTCTGCCCGACGCCGTCGCAGCCGTCGCTGACGGGGATCTCCTCCAGGCGGTATTCGGCGTCCACGTCGACGACGCCTGAGAGCTGCGGGTGCAGCGCGAGGCGCGCCATCTCGGTGCCGCTGGCCTTGTACGGGGAGATGACGCGGTCGGCGCCTGCGCGCTTGAGCTTCTTCTCGGTGTCCTCGATCGCGGCACGCGCGACGATCGGGATGTCGGCGCGCAGCTCGCGCGCGGTCAGCGTGATGAACACGTTGTCCGCGTCGGAGTCCGCGCACGCGATGATCGAGCGGGCGCGCGCGATGCCCGCCTGCACGAGCACGGCGTCGTCGGTGGCGTCGCCCTCGACGAAAGCGAGGCCCATGGCGTCGGCGCGGTGGCGGTTCTCGCTGGTGTTGTCGATGACCACGTAGCTGGCGCGCGCGGCATGCAGGTCGCGTGCGACCTGGCGTCCCACGCGGCCAAAGCCGCAGATGATGTGGTGGTCGGAGAGCGAGTCGATCATCCTCTGGGTGCGGCGCAGCGCCAGCAGGTCGCCGAGGTGCCCCGCGACGAAGAACTCCGTGACGGTGGCCAGCGCGTAGAAGAGCGTACCCACCCCCAGCACGACCAGCGCGAACTGCACGATCTGCCCAGCCGTCGTGCGCGGCTGCGGGAAGCCGCCGACGGTGGCTGCCGTGTCGAGCGCCCAGCGCGCCGCGTACCAAACGCTCACGCCCTCGCTCAGCACCAGGCCGAGCGCGCCCAGCGCGAGCAGCGTCGCGACGATCGCGCCCAGCAGCGCGATGCGCCGCACGAACACGTTCAGCTGCCCGTGGGAGGCGGCGTCGGAGCCGTCGGGCGCGCGACGCAGCAGGCGATCGAGGTCCGACACGAGCACCCTCTTATACAGATACCGGGCAGTTCGACCCGATCGCGCGGTTATGCGCCGCGCGATCCCCCTTCTAATTATTGGTAGTTGCGTCCAGCGCACGCTCGCGCGCGTGGCGCCGCCACAGCCGGTGCGATCCGACGGCCGCGGCGATCAGCAGCGCCAGCGGCACCAGCACCGCGGCGGCGATCAGCAGCACGATCAATGCGACCGTGAGCACGCGCAGCGCGTCGTGCAGACCGCGGTGCAGGGTCAGGCCTTCGCCGGCAGTGCTCGACGAGCTCGCGCCGCCTAGCACCGTCACTTCGACTTCGGCCGTGCTCGCGCGCTGTGACACCGCGCGCAGGGCCGCGCCGTCCTGGACGATCGCGCCGCGCGCCTGCGCCAGCCGTTCGCGCAGGCTGTCGATCTGACCTTCCGTGCTCGCGCGGGCCAGCGCCCGGAGCAGCGCCCGGCGTTCGGCCACCGCGTCCGCGAGCCGCCGCTTCGCCGCGTCGTAGCTGTCGGTGATGTCCTGCAGCGACTGGCTCTCCGCGCTCACCGGCGCCAGGCGGCCGATCGCCGCGAGCGCCGCCGCCAGGTGCGCGCTGGGGATCTTCAAGTTCAGGCCGGCTTCGCTCGTACCGTGGCGCTGCACCTGCACGTGGGACTGCTCCACGAAGCCTTCCTCGCGCACCGCCGCGCGCGACACGCCATCCGCGATCGCCTGCACGTCCGCGTTGCCAGCGCTCAGGCTCACCGACGCCGCCAGCTGCTGCACGCGGCCGGGGGCCGCGCCCGCGGGCGAGGAAGCTGCGTTTTCCGGCGAGGCCACCGCCGGAGAGGGTCCTTCCGCCTTGCCCGCCGACGAGGCCGCCCCCGCGGACTTCGGCGCCGCTTGCAGGGTCCCATTTTCCGCTTTGGCCTGACCCGAGAACGTGGAGCTGGGGGCGAATGCGGGCGCGGACGTTGCCGGCGAGCGGAACGTCGTCACCGGCGGCACGACCCTGTTCTTGGGCCCGGAGCCGCCGAGGCCGGGGATGAGCACAGCGAGCGCCACCACCAGCACGGCCGCCAGCGCGCCGGCGCCGGCCAGCTGCGGACGCCGCAGATCGCGCAGCCGCGCGAGTCGGCGGGTCGGCGCGACGGGCGCGCGGGGCACGCCATGGGCATCGGGCGCGTGGGAGGCATCGGGCTCGACCGCCAACCGGCGCTCCAGGCGGCGTTCCAGCTCCGGCGACATCGGCGGCGCTAGCGAGCGCACCTCGCCCCGTAGCTCACGCCACGCGTCGGCCTCGGGACCTTCGGCGTGGCCGATGAGCGCGGCGTCCAGCTCGGCGAGCCACGCGTCCGGCGCCGGCGCGTCCTCGCCACCGGGGAAGGCGATGATCCTCATGCGACCTCCTTATGGTCGAGATCCGCGCAGTGCTCGCGCAAGCGCGTGAGCGCACGGTACAGGCGGGTGCCGGCGTTGGACTCGCTGACGCCGAGCGCGCGCGCCAGCTCCGCGTTGGTGAGCTGGCCGTGGAACTTCAGGAGCACGACCTCGCGCTCGCGCGGTGGCAGGGCGGCGAGCGCGGCGTTTACCGTTGCCCTCCGCTCGACCTGCTCGAGCGCATCGTCCGCGTCGCCGCCGCCCGCGATGCCGGGGGCGCCCGGGGCGCGCACATCTCGCTCGCCGGTGTGCTGCGCGTCGAGCTCGTCGTGATGCCTGCGCCCGCGCCGGCGCAGCTCGTCAAGCGCGGCGTTGCGCGCGATCGAGAACACCCACGCGCGGGGCGTTCCACGGCTGACGTCCAGCCGTGCTCGCGAGCGGTACAGGCGCTCGAACGCCAGCGCCGTCACGTCCTCGGCCGCCGCGCGATCGCCGAGCAGCGAGATCGCGTACGCGTGCACGTCCGCGGCGCACTCCCGGAAGATCGCCTCGACCGCTTGCGCGTCGAGGGGGCTCTGGCCGACGGCCGCGAGCGGGCGCGGCGGGTGCTCGCCGGAGGAGGTCACGGG
Organism: Solirubrobacteraceae bacterium; assembly: GCA_035483595.1. Classification (GTDB taxonomy): domain Bacteria; phylum Actinomycetota; class Thermoleophilia; order Solirubrobacterales; family Solirubrobacteraceae; genus Palsa-744. Next base: position 89,017 of record DATHPU010000019.1, on the reverse strand, counting down.
TGTGCTCATCACCTTAACTACGCTCGGGCCGGTGATCCATCACACGGATGCACAATCCACGCGCCACCGGACCGGATCGCACCAGGAGGTCGGGGGGTTCGAGTCCCTCTGGCTCCATAAATTGAGTCAATGCGAACCGTCTGCGCCGACAAGGGCGCTCAGAATGGGTCGGTGCCCTCGTTGAGGATCTTCAGGTACTGGTCATATACGTAGAGCTTCCCCCTTTGTCGCCCTGTTGCCTCACGCAGGATCCCGGCTTTCTCGAGTCGTTGGATGGCAGCGTACACGGGGGGGCCGGTCAGACCCAGGCGTTCGGCGGCACTGCTGGCGCCGATGACGACGGAGCGCGTCGCGAGGTCATGCACACGGTGCGCCGTGGCGGCGCCACGTCCGAAGGTGTGGATTTTCTGGCGGTCGTTCTCCACCATCGCCACGACACGCTGCGTGGTGAGTGTCGTGGACTCGGCGACTTCTATGACTCCTTCGAGGAAGAACCGCAGCCAGTCCTCCCAAGCACCATCGGTGCGGACGCGCTGTAGGTGCTCGTAGTAGCTGTCGCGGTTGCGCTTGAAGTGCAAGCTCAAGTAGAGGAGCGGCCGGCTAAGTACGCCCTCGGAGCACAACAGCAGGGTGATGAGAAGCCGTCCAACTCTTCCGTTGCCGTCCAGGAACGGGTGAATCGTCTCGAACTGGACGTGTGCGAGCGCGGCCTTCACCAGCACCGGGGTTGGATTTGGATCGTCATGAATGAACTTCTCGAGGGCGCCCATCGCCGCGGCGACCTCTTGCCATGGTGGCGGCACAAATCGCGCAGAGGCGGGGCGCGCGCCGCCAAGCCAGTTCTGATCCCGGCGGAACTCGCCAGGGTGCTTGTCCGCTCCCCGTCCCGTCTCTAGTAGCCGTCGGTGCACTTCTCGTAGCAGTCGCGCGGAGAGCGGCGGGGCTCCTGGTTTCGCGATCTGGTCGAGGCCATAGTCAAGAGCTGCGATGTAGTTCGCGGTTTCTTGGGCGTCTTCGCGTAGCGCGCCGGGTGCGGCGTCGTGCTCAAACAGGAGTAGGTCTGACAGGGAGGACTGTGTACCCTCGATCTGAGAGGATAGGACAGCCTCCTTGCGGACGAACGTGTAGATGAACTGGTCGGGGTCGGGCAGCAGTAGCGTGATCCCGTCGAGGCGTCCAAGGGCCTGGTTGGTGCGGTCCAGCAGGGACTGCATCGGCGCGTCGATGCGCAGAGGCGGGGTGGGTGGGAGCGGATGGGGATGGAAGGCCCAATATCCGTCGGGGCCGCTGTCCGCTAGCCGATACTCGCCGGTCCGAGGGCTCGATGCTGGGCTCGGAGGATCTTTTCGTTCGCTTGCCACGATCGAAGATTACTAAGCGATAAGGCGGAAACGCTTACTAAGCCTTCGGCTGGTCAGCGATCGCTAAGCAACGAATCCCGTATGGGCGCGTCACGGACGGCTCCGGCCACGTGATTAGGCGAGCAAGCGGCTTGGAGCACTGGCGCAGGCTCGCGCCGAGCACACAACGGCGCGGCTCTAGACTGGATAGCTGATGTCGAAAATATCCAGGCTGTTCGGACGCGGTGCGCCGGTTGCAGGTGGCCCGCAGCAGAGTCCGCCGCCGCTCGGTGGCGGGAGCGACGTGGCTGCCGAGAACGAGGCGCGTCGCAAGACCTCGCAGAGCGAAGCAGACAGCCAGGCTGACGCCAACGAGGTTCGGCGCCGGACCTCGGAAGACGCCGCGCGCGAGCAGGCTGTGATCAACGAGGCCCGGCGCCAGGCGTCCGACAGCGAGGCGCGCAGGCAGGCGGAAGCGAACGAGGTGCGCCGCCGGGCACAGAACGAGCGCTCGCAGAACTGAGATGTAAGGTCTGGCTCGCTGCCGGACAATCGAATCCGTGTGAGCGAGTCCCACGAGCAGTTCGAGCGCGTCTATCAGGAGTGCTACCCCGCGGTGCAGCGCTATGCCGCACGACGCGTAGCGCCGGAGGCCGTGCAGGACGTGGTCGCCGACACGTTCCTGACGGCATGGCGGCGCATAAACGTACTACTAACCGCCCATTGGTAGTACGTTTAGCCCGCGAGGGAGAGGTTTCCGCACAAGGATAAATCGCGTTGTCGGCCTTGAGCTACGCCGCTATCCGCGTGGCGGCCGCGGGTCGGCACAGAACGTGTTTCGCGCCGTCTATCAGATGCTTCGTGCGTCGAGCCTTGGCCACAACGAGTCGTGGTCTGGCTCGGCCGGGGAGTGCGGGGCGTTGGCGACGGTGATCGTCCGGAAAACGCACCCTCGTTTCGTGCCAGTCATCCGCGCGTAGGCTCGCATGCGCCGAACGAGTGCGGGAGCACTTGTGGACAGAGCCGACGCCCGGAATCGAACCGGGGACCTCATCTTTACGAGAATGGTGCCCCCCAAGATAATTTACCTGGAAAACGTCGGTTTTGGAGGTAGTGAGGGCAGATATGTGGGGTACCGTTTCAGCGACACTACCGCACTTTCGGAGAGTCAACCGCGGTCAGAGGCATTTGATGTCGATCCGAAAGGAAAAGCGTGTACGCAACCCAAATGCCAGCGACCGAACGCCCGCGGTGCTCACGTGGCTAGGCCCTGGCGCAAGAGATGGCCGTACGTCAGCAAGAAAGGGCGGCGCTCCTACGTGGTCGGTTTCTATGACCACGACCGCCGCGAGCGCTGCCGCACGTTCCCCTCGGCGCGCCATGCCCGCAGGTGGATCGAGGACTACATCACCGCCGAGCGCCGCGGCCGGGAAAGCCCGCGGCGGTTTCTCTTGGACCTCGACGCCAAGGAGGCCAACGCCCTTGAGGCGCGCACGATCGGGGAGGTGCTCGAGCTCTATCTGCAGGTCAACGCGCACCCCAAGAACCCCGGCGGCCTGGCGCCCGCGACCTACGAGCGCTACGAGTCGCTGGTCGGGCTGCATATGCTCGACAAGCCACGCCGCCGCGGCTCGCATCGCCCCAGGCCGCCGCGGTCCTATGCGGTCGCGCTCTGCCGGGTGCCCGCGGTGCGCTTCAACAAGCCGCAAGCGCCGGTTGCCTGGCGCGAGCAGATGCTGCGCGAAGGCGTCCCCAAGGCAACGCAAAAGCATGCCTGGCGGGTGCTTTCCGCCGCGCTCACCTGGGCGGCCTCATCAAACCTCGTTCTCGAGATCCATACCAACGGGTGCGCCTTCGCACCCGAACCACGTGGCAACAAACGCCGCTCGCTGCGCTCCGGCGGCACGGGCTATGAGCCCGGTCCGCGCCGCCACGGGCCGCATGTGCCGGCCTGGGCGCTCTCCCCACAGGCGGTCGAGGCGATCCGCGCACAGATACTCACCCGCCATGAGGGACGCGAGGCGATTCTCGCGCACCGCGACGCGACCGTCATCAGCCTGCAGTACGGGCTGTGCGCGCGAAACCAGGAGGTCTGGGGGCTACGCTGGTCCTCACTGGAAGGCGGGTTCGCGTGGGTTCTGGAGGTCCTCTCAAACGGGCGCCTTGATGAATGGGGCAAGACCGAGCACTCAACGCAGCGGCGCACCGTCATCCCCGCGATCCTCACGGAAGACCTCGCGCAGTGGCGCGAAGCCCTGAACGCCGCCGGGCATCCCACCAGGCCGCTTGACTTCATCATCCCCGGTGACCTTGCGGGCCACCAGCACGGTGCTCGGGATCCACGCAGCGGCGCCAGCCACTTCAGCGAAAACCAAGCCCGTGCCTGGGGCCAGCGGTTCTTCACCCCAGCTGTGGAGAAGGTCGCCGAGCAACCGGAGCTCTTCGCGATCCTCGGCGCCACCCCCTACTCGCTGCGCCGCGGCGGAATCTCCCTGCGCCTACGCGCCGAGGACCCCCAGACCATCGCCAGCGAGTGCGGCACCAGCCTACGGATCAGACCACTACGCCTACGCGATCGAAGACCTACGCCGCAACGGGCCGCGGCCGGCCGACGTCGAGTGGCGCGCCGCACGCACCCAACAAGCCCAGCACCAAGCTGCGCTGGGAAGCCCGCTCGATCTGCTCGCCGCCAGCGACGGACCACACCCTCGCGGCAAGATCCGCGGCTGGCTGGACGCCCACAGACGGCGCACACGGAGGGCGTAGGAAGCCTTCCTCTGCACCTGGTCAAACTCGGAAAGTAAGCGCGGCAAACACGGAATTTGCCGCCGGCGAATTCGAGGCACGCGGCAGGCCCGCAGGCGAGCGGTGAATGTCTATCCGGCACGCTACGCCCATAGACCGCTGATGGGCACTGCCCAGATGCGGTCGCCGAGCGGGACCGTCTGCTGGCCCGCGTAGAGAACGATTCCGGCCTTGAAGTGCTCGCCGCGCGCGCCGCGGAGCTTGGCGATTGCCGTGTAGTCGCGGGGTCGCACGGTCGCGGACGCCTTGACCTCGACCGCAGCAATATCCCCTGCCCGGCTCTCGAGGATCAGGTCGATCTCTTCGCGGCCCTGCCGGTAGTGATACAGGCGCGCGTCGGTGTCCGCCCACTCGCTCACGCGCAGCAACTCCATCGCGACGAAGTTCTCCAGCATCTTGCCGGTGATCTGGTCGTCATCGCCGATGCGCCGCTCGTCGGCGCCGAGCAGATGAGCGAGCAGACCCGAGTCGACGATGTACCCCTTCGGCGCTCGCACCTCGCGTGCGCCGATCCCCGGCCGCCAGGCGGGGAGCCTGCGAGCGAGGAATACGATCTCCAGGAGCTCGACGTAGCTCTTGACGGTTGCGTGAGTCAGATCGAGTCGCCGTGCGAGGTTGCGGTAGACGAGCTCGTTGGCTGCCTGCGAGGCGATCAATCGCAGCAGTCTGGGCAGCTCTCGGAGCTTGAGTGCCTCGCTGATGTCCCGCAGGTCGGTGTCCAGAGTGTCCTGAACGTAGTTGGCAAACCAACGATCGCGGCGGCGGCCGGCGGGCCGCTGCATGGCCTCCGGGTAGCCGCCCACCGCTACGATCGGCACGAACGCCGCACGGCCGACGGGTGCGCCCTGCACATCGGGAGCGCGACCGGCGAACAGCAGATCGATGATGTTGCTCTCAGCGCCCCTTATCTCGGCCTGGGCGAGCGGCCACAACACGATCGTCTCCACGCGCCCGGTCAGCGCCTCGCGCACCCTGCGGGAAACGAACACATTGGCCGAGCCGGTGAGCAAGAACCGGCCCGGTCGAGTGTCCCTGTCCACACGATCCTTGATCGCCAGCAGCAACCCGGGAACACGCTGCACCTCGTCGATCACGACTGGGCCGGGGAACCCCTCCAGGAACCCAACCGGGTCCAACCGCGCGGCCTCGCGAGGACCCTCCTCGTCGAAGCTCACCACCGTTGCGGGGTGGCCGCCCGCGACGATCTCTCGGGTCAACGTGCTCTTGCCGACCTGGCGGGCGCCCGTCACGAACACAACCCGCGTATCGGCGAGCGCTTCCAGGACGAGCCTTCTTGTTCGGCGAGGCACAAGCTCGGTCACGACAGGACCCCGTTTCCTGCACACATGGTCAATGCTGGTTGCGCAGCTGGCGAAACATGGTTGCGCATATGGCAAAAGTCAGCCGCGCGGATGGTAGCTTACTGCAGCCATCCAACCCGGTGAGGAACCCAACAATCGCCTCCCGCCGAAGAGTTGCTGCCCGCCGGCTCGCCTAATAATGCCTCTGTGCGCCCCGACGCCCGACCCAAACAAGGTTCTCCGTGCCGTTGTCAAAGTGATCGAGACCACTTTCGATCGGAGCCGCTGGCTGGAGCTGGGGCTGTTGACGGACAGCCTCGACAGAGTCAAGGGGCATCGGCGGCTCCTGCGGAGCTTGGAGTGGGGGGATGATGATTATCTGGGCTGTGTGATCGAGATGGCGCCGATCGTTCTCGGCCGGCAAACCCGGTCGCCAGTCGGGATACGGGGCCAACAAGCAGCCGATGTGTTCCCGAAACTTGGGGTCGTTGAGGACTACCTCAACCTCCAGACGTGGCTCCAAGACAACGACTCTGAGCTATACGCAGACCTCTACGCTGGCGAGGGTCACGTCGCGCTGGACGAACTTCAAACGGCGGCTGCCGAGCTTGGTGTGCCCGATGTCGATGAGCACGCGCGCCGCCATCAAGCCGGATGGTCCGGCGGGCAGTGGCCGGCAGCAAGCGTCGTGCAGTACCACTACGGCACCATTGAGCGCGCCAACCGCATCGCCCTGCGCCGGCCGGACTGACGGCGGCGCGCAAGCGCTCGGCGAGAAGGCCGCACTACCCCGTAATCGACAATCGAGTCGAGCGGCCCCCTTCCCCCCTAATCTGCGGCGTCGAGCGTGAGAGTTCCATCGGACCAGGCTCTCACGTATCGGACGAGCCTCGTCTGCGGGGCGCTCAATCTCGGGAAGACGTGGTAAGGCTGATTGACGATTCGCCGCCGACGGTAGACTGCGCGCGGATGACCGCAGTGGTCGACTTCCGTGAGTTGCAAGCACCGATCGTTCAGGCTGGGATGGGTGCCGCCGCTCGCCATGAGCTCGCCGCGGCTGTATCGGAGGCCGGCGGGCTCGGAACGATCGGCGGCGCTCGCGTACGAATCGCGCAGGAGCTGGCAGCCGCCCGCAAGCTGACCGGCCGGCCGATCGCGGTCAACCTCATCCTGCACCTGCTTCGGCCAGGGGACGTCCAGGCGGCAGCCGACGCCGACGTGATCGTGACCTTTTGGGGTGAGCCACGCAGGCTCGCCCCGGGAACGTGGGTCCATCAATGCGGCTCAGTGGCAGAGGCGAAGGCCGCTGAGGCGGCCGGCGCCGATGCGGTGATAGCCCAAGGCGTCGAGGCCGGCGGGCACGTTCGCGGTACGACGCCGCTGCTTGAGCTGGTCGAGCGCGTTCGGGCGGCGGTGAAGGTGCCGGTGCTCGCGGCCGGAGGGATCGTTGACCAAGAGGACATGCGCCAGGCCCTCGATGCCGGCGCGGTCGCTGCCGTCCTCGGCACCCGCTTTCTGCTCAGCGAGGAGAGCCGCGCACACCCCGACTACAAGCAGCGCTGCCTACAGGCCGATAGCACCGTCCTGACCGAGCTGTTCGGCTGCGGGTGGGCAGAAGCGCCACATCGGGTGGTCCCGAACGCCGCAACCCGCCGCTGGCTCGGCGCCGACCCGCGCGGGCCTGGCTGGATCAGGGCAGCTAACCGGCTTACCGCGCCGCTGGTCATGCGCGTCCCCGAAGGACTTCAGGATCGCGGGCTTGCGATCCAGCGACCGTCATTCCCGTTCCTCGGCCCAGTGATGGCCCTAGACGATGGCCCGCGCAGCCTTGTGGACTCCGGGCCGCTCTACGCGGGCGCGAACGTCACCCGCATATCCGACATCCGCCCAGCGGCGCAAATAGTCGCCAGCCTCACTCCGTAGCCGTTCGTGGCACATGGGCCTACGCAGCCCGGATCGCAGTAGGCCCTGGCGCAGCAGTCTAGGAATCGCATCCGCCCCCGGTAGGGCGTCGGACGGCGCCTCGTCGAACGCGCTGGGCAGTACGATGCGGGGGCACGCCGACGTAGCTCAATTGGCAGAGCACCGCATTCGTAACGCGGAGGTTTCGGGTTCGATTCCCGACGTCGGCTCTCGATTTCGTTGCCGCTGTGGTACCCGCCCAGCGGTGTATTCTTTGTCCGCCCCTGACCGGGGCTGACCGCCGAACGCGAGGGCCGATATCGAATAGCCGAGCCAAAAAACGGCTCTGGCTCACGGCTTTCGCCCGTCTAGGAGCGGTCGCTTACGAGAGATGCGCTCTACCAGCTGAGCTACGTCGGCGCGGGTTAGGCGGGCCTCATGCTAGCGCCGAGAGCGCGTCCAGCAGCGCCTCGCCGTGCTTCTCGCAGAACCCCGGGCCGATGCCCCTGACCCGGAGCAGCGCGTCCACGTCGCGCGGGCGCTCGCGCAGCAGCGCCCGCAGCGCCGCGTCCGTCGCCACCGTGTACGCCGGCTTGCCCTCCGAGCGCTCCATGCGCCACGCGCGCAACTGCTCGAACTCGCGCTCGTCGACCGGCTCCAGGTCCGCCTCGTCGGCCACAGCGGCGGAGCCGGCGCCCGAGGCGCGGCCCGCCGTGGCGCCCCCGCGCGCGCGGCGCGTGCCCGTGGGCGTTTCCAGCAACGCCCGTCCCAGCGCGATGTCCGGGTCGCACACGTCGCAGCAGCGGCCCGTCGGCGCCGCCTGCGCGCCATCGCCGAAGTGGTCCAGGATCTGGCGCCTACGGCACGTCTCGCCATCGGCGCTGTACCTCTCGATCGAGCGGTACGCCTCCCAGCCGCGGTTGCGAGACGCCTGGATCGCCGTCTGCGCGAGGCGCGGGCTGCCCCTGCCCGTCAACGTCACCAGCAGGCCGTCGTGGCCGCCCGGCTGCAACTCGACCGCGCCCGCGCGCTCCGCCACCGACAGCAGCACGCGCTGGCGCTCGCCCAGATCGCCGTGGCCGATCGTGACCACATCGCCGCCCTCGCCGAACGCGCGCAGGCCCGCGACGAAGCGCTTCACGTCCGCGACCGTCATCTCGCGCTCCTTGATGAACCTGATCAGCCGCCCCAGATCCATCCTCGACGCGAGCAGCAGCGCCCGCGCCGGCGCGCCGTCGCGCCCGCCGCGCCCCGCCTCCTGGTAGTAGGCCTCGAGGCTCGTCGGCAGCGCCCAGTGGGCCACCGTGCGCACGTCCGCCTTGTCCACGCCCATGCCGAACGCGTTCGTCGCCACCACCACCTCCGCGCGGCCCTCCATGAACGCCGCCTGGCTCTCGCGCCGGCGCTCCGGCGCCATGCCCGCGTGGTAGGTCACCGTGGCGATGCCGTGGCGCTCGATGTCCTCGGCCACCTCGTCGGTGTCCTTGCGCGTGCCGCAGTACACGATCGCCGGGCGCGCGCCAGGATCGCTCAGCAGGTGCATCAGCGCCGCGCGCTTGCGCGCCACCGCGCCCTTGCCCTCCAAGCTCACCACGTCGAACGTCACGTTCGGGCGGTCGAAGCCCGAGCGCACCGACACCCACTCGCGCAGGCCCAGGCGCTGCGCGATCTCCTGCGCCACGCGCGGCGTCGCCGTCGCCGTCGCCGCCATCACCGCGGGCCGCCCCAACGACTCGATCGCGTCGTGCAGGCGCAGGTAGTCGGGGCGGAAGTCGTGGCCCCACTCCGCCACGCAGTGCGCCTCGTCAACCACGAACAGCGACACCTTCCTGCGTGCCAGCGCCGCCCTGAACGCGACCGACGCGAAGCGCTCCGGCGCCGCCAGCACCAGCTGCGTCGCGCCCGCCTCGATGTCGCGCAGCGCCTGCGCGTTGTGGCCCTCCTGCATCCCCGACGCCAGCATGCTCGCGCGCACGCCCGCCTCCCGCAGCCGCCGCCACTGGTCGGACATCAGCGCGATCAGCGGGCTCACCACCACCACCAGCGGCTGCGCCGGATCCGCGTCGCCCGCCAGCGCCGGCAGCTGGTAGCACAGCGACTTGCCGCCGCCGGTCGGCATCACCACCAGGCTGTCGCGGCCGTCCAATGCCGCCTGCACCGCCTCTCGCTGGCCCGGCCGGAAGCGCTCCAGGCCGAAGCGCGCCAGCAGCCGCTCCGGCGTCGACTCCTCCGCGGAGCCGCGCTCGTCCATGTCCGTCGGCGCCAACGTTGCGGTCATCGCGTGCACCTCCAGCACGCTACCCCCTGCTGCGGCCGGGACGCTCCGTCCGGCAGCCGGAACGCCAGCGCCGCTACGCCCGCCGCTGCCACACCACGCTCGCGCCGCGCGCCGGCACCAGCGTGATCGCGCGCCTGCGCACGAGCTCGCCGCGGCGCCACGCGCGCCCGTCCGGCAGGCGCGGCTCCAGCTCGCACAGCATCGTGCGCAGCATCACCTTCATCTCCAGCAGCGCAAACGACGCGCCGATGCAACGGCGGATGCCGCCACCGAACGGGATCCACGAGAACGTGTCCGGCGTGTGCCCCAGGAAGCGCTCCGGACGGAACTCGCGCGGACTCTCATACACCGCCGGGTTGCGATTCGTGAGGTAGATCGACGGCACCACGCGCGTGCCCGCCGGCAGCTCGTAGCCGCCCACGCGCAGCTCCTGCGTGAGCATGCGCACCACCAGCGGCACCACCGGGCGCACGCGCAGCGTCTCGTTGACCACCGCCGTCATGTACTGCTCGCCGCCAGCGTCGATCTCCGCCGCCAGCCGCCGCAGCTTGTCCGGGTGGCGCACCAGCCGCTCGACCGCCCACGCCACCGACGTCGCCGTCGTCTCGTGGCCCGCCAGCAGCAGCGTCACAAGCTCGTCGCGCAGCTCGCCGTCGGTCATCGGCTCGCCCTGCTCGTCGCGCGCCTGCAGCAGCAGCGACATGATGTCCGCGCGGCGCTCCAGGTCGCTCTGCCTGCGCCTGTGCGCGATCTCCGAGTAGATCAGCGCATCCAGCCTGTCCAGCGCGCGGCCGATCGCCCCCGTCGGACGCTCGCCGCTCGGGCGGCTCATCAGCGCGCGCACCACCGCCAGCACGCGCACCGGCTCCAGCAGCCCCGTGATCGCGTCCTTCAGCGGCTGCATGCGCTCCGCCTCCACGCCGAACACCGCGCGCACGATCACCTCCATCGTGATCTGGCGCGTGTGCCGCTGCAGGCGCATCGGGCTGCCCAGCCGCCAGCCCGCCATGTCGCGACGCGTCGCCTCCACGATCACGTCCTCGTACTCGCGCATGCGCTCGCCGTGGAACGGCGGCAGCAGCAGCTTGCGCTGGCGCATGTGCTCGGGACCGGTCAACACCAGCACCGAGCTGTGTCCCACCACCGGCGCGATCGGCGAGGAGCCCGCCGCCGACGGCGCCACGTCGGGCGGCGCCGTGAAGATCGTCTTGACCGCCTCCGGGTCGCTGAACATCGCCAGCTTCAGGCCGCTCGGCGCGAACGTCAACGTGAACGCGTCGCCCAGGCGCGCCGCGCAGCGGTCCATCACCCACGTCGGCGCCAGCGCCCACGCGAGCGTCAGCGCCCATGCCGGCACGCGTGGACCCGGCGGCAGGGCCGCGGCAGCAGCCGGCCCGGCGGCCGGCCGCCCGGCGGCGTCGCTAGGAGTGCCTGGCGGGTTTGGAGGGCTGTGCAGAACCGTGCTCATGCTCGCCCTTGTCATTGTCCAGCACATGCCCCACCGCGTGCTTGACGCTGTGCGCGGCGTGGCTCACCACGTGCCTGACGCCCGGGGAGATCGCGTATGCGAGCAGCGTCGCGGCGATGCCCAGCGTCGCGATCACCAGCGCCAGCCGCGCGCGGCTGCGCTCGCCCTGCGGCGAGGCGGGCCTCGCGCTGAACGGTGAGATGGCCATGCTGGACACCAACGCTAGCGTCCGCCGCGCCCGCGCACCAGCGGTATTCGCGTCGCACGCGCGCGAAGCAGACTTCGACGGTCCTGCCTGCCGCGCGCGTGGTGCTCTAGCAGCGCCTGCTCCACCGAGCGCTGCGCGTGGCGCACCTGCTCCGGCACGAGGCGCTGCTGCAGACCGCAGAGGTAGCGGGGCAGCATGCGCGCGGGGACCACACGCACGCCCCGCCGGCGCGCCATCGGGCGATCCACCCAGGCGCGGCTGAACACCACCAGCGGCTCGACCCCGAGTCCCGTCACGCGCTCGATCGCCCGGCGCTGCGCCTGCGCCTGGCGCCACGTTTCGCCGTGCACTCGCGCCACGCGCACCGGTCCCGGATGGCTCTTCGTCTCGATCGTGAACACGCCCGGCGGGCCGATCAGGATGTGATCGACGTTGCCCCTGCCCAGGCTCGCGTCGTGGATCACGCGCCAGCCGTGCTCCGCCGCGAACTCGTCCAGCAGCTCTCCCACCTGCTCCTCGCCCGTGGCTCCGCGATCGCGCCGCTCGACGAGCGGCAGCACGTAGCGGGAGATCACGAACATGCTCGCGAGCAGCGCGATCTCCGAGGCCAGGAAGCGCTTGTCGTGCAGTCCGAACGCCCTGCCCAGCAGCGCCGTCGCCACCGCCAGCGCGCCCAGCGTCACGAGCGTGCGCATGCGCAGCCGCCTGACGGTCGCCCGCGCGTACTGCCCAGCTGTGCGGCCGGTCGGGTCGGTGTCGACTACGTACATCTCTCTTTCCGCTCGAGCTTTCCCCACTCCATTCATCGGCCCGATTGCGCCCGCGCCTGAGCGAACCCGAAAAGCCCGCAAAACGCGCCTCGAGCACTGAGAAGCGTGGAGAGCGGGAGCCTCAATCTAAAGCAGCGATATCGCCCAGCCGAAGCCCACAGCACAGCAAGAAAGGGCCGCGCGCTCACGAGCCGACCCTCGATCACACGAAAGCCAGCGGCATGACACCGATGACGGACCACTCCCTCACCACCAACCCTCCCGACATCGGACTGATCCTGCGCGCGCACGGCGAGCAGCTTTGGCTGACGGCGGAGGTGGTGCCGATCGTGCGCCAGCTCGAGCAGCGAGACGCGATCCCCGAGGACCAGGTAGGCGCGGCGCTCGCCTACCTGGAGGTGCTGTGGATCGACGCCTCCGCGCGCGCCACCGACACCGACGCGGCGCGGCGCGCGCTCGAGCGCGCATCCTCCGAATGCGACCGCGTGCTGTGCGAGAACGCGTGCCGCTACCACGCCGCCGTGCGCCGCCTGCGCGCTGCGGTCGGACGGCGTGTCGCGGCGCTGACGTGCGTGCCCCAGCAGGAGCACCGCGGCGCCCGCGCCGCGGATCGGTACGCCAGCTCCTGAGGCGATCGCGTACGCTGCCCGCCGTGGCGCCGCGCTTCGACCTGCAGTCGCACTCCACGCACTCCGACGGCGTCCTGCCCGCCGTCGAGGTCGTGCAGCGCGCGGCGGCCGCCGGTGTGCAGCTGCTGGCGCTGTCCGACCACGACACCGTCAGCGGCGTCTCCGAGGCGATCGCAGAGGGCGAGCGCGTGGGCGTGCGCGTCGTGCCCGCCGTCGAGATCTCCGCCGTCGATGCGGGATCGCCAGCCCCCCGCGAACTGCACATCCTCGGCTACTGCATCGACCACACCGGCCCCGTCATGAGCGAGCGTCTGACGGCCTTCCTGGCGGACCGCGAGAAGCGCACGCTGCGCATGCGCGACGCCCTGCGCGAGGTCGGATTCGACCTCGACGAAGCCGAGATAGACGCGCGCATCGCGGAGGGCAAACCGATCGGGCGCCCGCACCTCGCGGGCGCGGTGCTGCGCGCGCCAGCCAACGCCGAGCGCCTGCAGCAGGAGGGCATCGACGACATCGGCTCGCTGATCCGCGGCTACCTGATCGAGGGCAAGCCCGCCTTCCGCCTGCGCGAGACGCCCACCGTCGCCGAGGCCGTCGAAGCGATCCACAACGCCGGCGGCGTCGCCATCTGGGCGCACCCCTTCTGGGACATCTCAGACCCCGACGAAGTGCTCTCCACCATCGACCGCTTCCGCGAGCTGGGAATCGACGGCGTCGAGGCGTTCTACATCACGCACACGCGCGAGAACACCGAGCTGCTGACCAAGCGCTGCGCCGAGCTGAGGCTGCTGACCACCGGCTCCGCCGACTTCCACGGCCCCGAGAACCGCCAGTTCTCGCAGTTCATGGCGTTCGACACATACGGCATCGAGCCGAACCTCGGGCCGATCGACTCAGCCGGCCAGTAGTCGCTGCAGCCGGTAGGCGAGCGCCTCCAGCGCCAGCTCCTCGGATACGTTCAGCGCCAGGCTCAAGCGCGTGTCGGCGACCAGCTCGACGCCGCGCCGCAGCGCCGCCGCATCGCGGCCATCGGCATCCTGCTCCAGCTGCGCGCGGCGGTCCACCGCGTACACAAGCTCCGGCGCGCCCTCGCTGACACACAGCACGTCGCGCAGCCACAGCTCCGCCAGGCGCAGGCCGAGGTCCAGCGTGCGCGTGCGCGTGCGCCGCTCGCCGCGGCGGCGCGCCTCCGCGCCTTCGCGCTCGTAGCGCTTGCGCTCCTTGCTGGGCACGAGCTCCAGCTCCTGCTCCAGGCGCTCCTGCGCGCGCTCGCCCGCGGCCGCGCCGGCGGCCTTGGCGACGTCAAGCAGCCCCAGCCACAGCCGCCTGTCGGTCGCGCCTGCCATCGCCGAGCGCACGAAGTCCTCCGCGCGCGCACGCAGCGCGTCGCCCTGCTCGCCGGCCAGCAGCTCCGCCACGCCCGCGTCGCCCAGCGCCAGCCGCGCGCACGCGAGCGCCCGGTCGTCCCCGCCGGACAGGCGCCGCGCGATCAGCGCCGACGGCAGCGGATCGAAGCGCACCGCAAGGCAGCGCGAGGCGATCGTCGCGAGCACGTCCTCGCGCCTGTCCGCGAGCAGCAGCAGGTGCGTGAAGGCAGGCGGTTCCTCGAGCGTCTTCAGCATGCGGTTGGCCGCCTGATCGTTCATCGTCTCCGCGCCCTCGATCACGAACACGCGCCGCTCGGACTCGAACGGCGTGCGCGCGGCCGCCGCCACGACCGGCTCCTCGATGTCTGCCACGAGCATCTCCGCAGCGCCCGACGGCGTCACCCAGGTCAGGTCCGGGTGGCTGTCGCGCGCCACGCGCTCGGCCACCGTGGCGGGGTTGCGCGCGCCGCGCACCAGCAGCGCCGCCGCGAACGCCCGCGCGACCGCGCGCTTGCCCGTGCCCGCCGGCCCGTGGAACAGGTACGCGTGCGAAGGATGCGCGCCCGGCGCCAGCGCCGGCAGCAGCACCGCGCGCGCATGCGGGTGCGCGTCGATGCCCGGGAGCAGCTCCGGCGACGGCGCAGCCGTGTCTCGGTGCTGCAGATCTGCGGGCGGCGCCGGCGCGGACATCGCCGGTCATCCTAGACGCGGCGCCCAGCGGGTAGCGTGCGCCGCGTGGACCGCGGCACGCTGATCACGATCGAGGGCCTCGACGGCGCCGGCAAGACCACGCTCGCACATGCGCTGCAGCGCGAGCTCGCGGTACGCGCGGCGAGCGAGCGGCCGGTCGAGCTGCTGCGCGAGCCCGGCGGCGTGGAGGTCTCCGAGCGCATCCGCGCGCTCGTCAAGGACCCCGCGCTGGAGCTGCTCGCGCGGACCGAAGTGCTGCTGTACGCGGCTGCGCGCGCGCAGCTCGTCGAGGAGCGCGTGCGGCCGCTGCTGGGCGACGGCGCCGTCGTGCTGCTGGACCGCTTCGTCGACTCCTCGCTGGCGTATCAGGGCGGCGGGCGCGCGCTCGGCGTCGAGCAGGTGCGCGCGATCAACCAGTTCGCCACCGGCGGGCTCACCCCCGACCGCACGCTGCTGCTGCGCATCTCGCCCGCGCAGGGGCGCGCGCGCCAGCTCGAGCGCGCGCGTCAGGGCGAGGGCGCGCGACAGGGCGAGGGCGCGCGACAGGGCGGAGAGCCGCGCGAGCCGGATCGCCTGGAGCGCGAGGGCGAGGAGTTCTACGCGGTGATCGCCACCGCATACGAGCAGCTGGCCGCGGACGAGCCCGAGCGGATACGCGTGATCGACGCCAGCCGGCCCCCGCGGCAGGTGCTCGACGACGCTCTCGCCGCTGTCGAGGACCTGCTATGAGCATCGGCGTGGCTGAACCGACGAGGACGATTGCCACGCTGACGCTTCACAGCGCCTCACACGCGCACCAGGCCACCCACCTGTCGGGCGAGGCCATCGCGCTCGCGGCGCTCGGCGCGCTGGTCGCGCTGGCGTGCCTCGTGTGGGCGTTCGCGCGCCTGCTCGCCTTCGAGCCTCGCTGGACGCTCTCGGCGCGCCACGCGATCGCCGAGGCCGGCTTCCGCGCGTCGGCCACATGGGCCGAATTCAGCGACTGGGCACGTATGGGGCACTGAGCAGCGCACGGGCCGCAAAGCTTCCCGCTAACAGCGCAGAATTCCGGCGAAACTTCTGTTGCAGTAGACCGTCCGCACGAACTCGCGGCTACCGCCCGCAGACGCCCTCGCGGCCAGCGCGAGCTGACCTGTCGACCGCTCCAATATGGCTTCAATACTTGCTTTTTGGCCGGTCTCGACGTAGTAGAATGGGTGTATCTCAAGCGCCTTTGCACGCTGGCATCGCAACGTCGTTCCGTCCGGCTGGAGAGCGACGATGCTTGGCCCACGACAACAGCTTCGAATGGCCGCCCGCACCGCCGGCGCAGCAGAGGAGGAAGGCCGATGAACCCGCTCTCGCACCCCACGATCTCCGAGCACGCAACGACCGGCACAGCGCTGTCGATCAATCGCCTGTTCACCCGTCCCGACACGCATCCGTTCGAGACGGTCGAGTGGGAGCTGCGCGACGCGCGCATCGGCCACGGCGACCGCGTCGCCTTCGAGCAGCCCGCCGTCGAGTTCCCCAAGAGCTGGTCGCAGAACGCGACCAACATCGTCGCCCAGAAGTACTTCCGCGGGCAGCTCGGCTCGCCCGAGCGCGAGAGCTCGGTCAAGGAGATGATCAGCCGCGTCGCGGGCACGATCACCGGCTGGGGCCGCGCCGGCGGCTACTTCGCCGAGGAAGAGGACGCGCGCGCGTTCAACCACGAGCTGACGCACATCCTGCTGCACCAGCTGGCGGCGTTCAACTCGCCCGTGTGGTTCAACGTGGGCTTCGAGGAGTCGCCGCAGTGCAGCGCGTGCTTCATCCTGTCGGTCGAGGACACGATGGAGTCGATCCTCGCGTGGAACACCAAGGAGGGAAACATCTTCCGCGGCGGCTCCGGCTCTGGCATCAACCTGTCGAAAATCCGCGGCTCGATGGAGCCGCTCGCCAAGGGCGGCACAGCTTCGGGGCCGGTGTCGTTCATGCGCGGCGCCGACTCCTGGGCCGGCACGATCAAGTCCGGCGGCAAGACGCGCCGCGCGGCCAAGATGGTCGTGCTCGACGTCGACCACCCGGACATCCGCGAGTTCATCTGGTGCAAGGCCAAGGAGGAGGACAAGGCCGAAGCGCTGCGCGACGCCGGCTTCGACATGTCGATCGACGGCGACGGCTTCAAGTCGATCCAGTATCAGAACGCGAACAACTCTGTGCGCGTCACCGACGAGTTCATGCGCGCGGTCGAGGAGGACCGCGAGTGGCGGCTGACGGCGCGCGCCACCGGCGCGCCCGTGGGCGAGCCGATCCCCGCGCGCGAGCTGATGCGCGAGATCGCAGAGGCGGCGTGGCGCTGCGCGGATCCGGGCGTGCAGTTCGACACCACGATCAACCAGTGGCACACCGACCCAAATTCCGGTCGTATAAATGCTTCTAATCCGTGTAGTGAGTATATGCACGTGGACAACTCCGCGTGCAACCTCGCGTCGCTGAACCTGATGAAGTTCCGCCGCGCCGACGGCACGCTGGACGTGTCCGCGTTCGAGCACACCGTCGACGTGATGCTGCTGGCGCAGGAGATCATCGTCGGGCCATCTAGCTACCCCACGGAGGAGATCGGCGTCAACGCGCGCGCGTTCCGTCAGCTCGGCCTCGGCTACGCCAACCTCGGCGCGTACCTGATGAGCAACGGCATGCCCTACGACTCCGACCACGGCCGCGGGGCGGCGGCGGCGATCACCGCGCTGATGACCGGTCGCGCCTACCGGCGCTCCGCCGAGGTCGCGGGTGTGCTCGGGCCGTACGAGCACTACGAGGAGAACTGCGAGCCGCACAACAACGTCATGCGCATGCACCGCGACGCCTCTTACGCGATCCCAGACGCGGCATGCGTCGACGCAGAGCTGCTCGTGGCCGCACGGCGCTCGTGGGACGAGGCGGTGGCGTTGGGCGAGCAGAGCGGCTACCGCAACGCACAGGCCACCGTGCTGGCGCCAACCGGCACGATCTCGTTCCTGATGGACTGCGACACCACCGGCGTGGAGCCCGACTTCTCGCTGGTCAAGTTCAAGGAGCTCGTCGGCGGCGGGCAAATGACCATCGTCAACAAAACGGTGCCGCTGGCGCTGCAGACGCTCGGCTACTCCGAGCAGCAGGTCGAGCAGATCGAGGCACATCTGGCCGAGCACGGAACGATCGTCGGCGCACCCGGCCTCGACGAGACGCACCTGCCGGTGTTCGACGTGGCCGTCGGCGAACGCCCGATCTCGCACATGGGCCACCTGAAGATGATGGGCGCCGTGCAGCCGTTCATCTCGGGCGCGATCTCGAAGACCGTCAACCTGCCGCAGGAGGCCACCGTGGAGGACATCGCGGACGCCTACACGCAGGCATGGCACCTCGGTATCAAGGCGCTCGCGATCTACCGCGACGGCTCCAAGACCGCGCAGGCGCTGCGCACCGACGCGCAGAAGGGCATCACATCGTCCCCGGAGGGGGAGGAGCCAGTCGACGTCGAGGCGCTGCTCGAGCAGGCCCGGCAGGAGGCGCGCGCCGAGGTCGGCCCCCGGCGCAAGCGGATGCCGGTCGAGCGCCAATCGATCACGCACAAGTTCTCGATCGCCGGCCACGAGGGCTACATCACGGCTGGCATGTACGAGGACGGATCGGTCGGCGAGATCTTCCTGACCGACATCGGCAAGGAGGGCTCGACGCTGCGCGGCATGATGAACTCGTTCGCGACCGCCATCTCGATCGCGCTGCAGTACGGCGTGCCGCTCGAAACGCTCGTGCAGAAGTTCAGCTACATGCGCTTCGAGCCAGAGGGGATCACCGGCAACCAGGAGATCCCGTTCGCCAAGTCGATGCCCGACTACATAATGCGCTGGCTCGCCTCGCGCTTCCTGGACGTCGACGCGCAGGAGGAGCTCGGCATCCTCACGCCGGCGGTGCGCGCGCGCAAAATCGCGCAGGAGACAGCGCAGTCGCTGAGCTCATCCGACACCGCCGGCCCCGCGTCGCCCGATACGGCCGGCGCAGGCAACGGGCACGGGAAAGGCGGCGGAAGCGGCGGGGGCGGCAACGGCTCGCCGCACCCTGAGGGGCACAGCCCCGATGGGGGCGCAGGCAGGCAGGCGGCCGCCGCAGGCGCCGGCACCCAGAGCGCACCCGCCGCGGCAGCGCTCACCGACTCCCCGCCGGTCGTCCCCGCGCGCCTGCAGGGACTCGACCTCGGGCCCGCGTGCAGCCAGTGCGGGGGGATGATGCAGCGGACCGGCAGCTGCTACACGTGCTCGTCGTGCGGCAACAACACCGGCTGCGGCTGACCTCCGGAGCGATCTCACGATCGCTCCGGAGTCGCCTGCACCAGCTGCCAGTGCGGTGATTACGCGGTAATTTTCGTGCTACGCTGACATCATGAGTACGAAGTCAGCACCGTTCAGCATGCGCCTGTCGAAGAACATGGAGACACTTGTTGAGCTGGAGGCTGCCCGTACTGGCCGCAGCAAGGGCGCGGTGGTCGAGGCCCTCGCCGATGAGGCACTGCGCATGAGGCTCTTCCCCGGCATCGCATTTCGTGGCACAGACTGGGATCGTCGAGCGTGGGTAATCGGGACTGCGCTCGATGTCTGGCAGATCGTGGATGCTTATCAAGACATTCGATCAGTCGAGCGGATGGTCGAAGGAGGAAGCGCCAACGAACGGAGCGTGAACCTCGGCCTCGCGTATTACGAGCGCTTCCCAGACGAGATTGATGCCGCCATCGCAGAAAACCGCCGTTCTATCGAGCAGCTTCGGGATGAGTTCCCCTTCATCGCGGTGAGCAGCACAACCGACTGAGAGCCGCACGGAGCAGCACGATGCGGCTCTTTCTCGACGCCCACATCTCCGGTCCACGCATCGGCGCAGCGCTGCGTGACAACGGACACAACGTAAGGGCGGCCGATGAGGAGCGCGAGCTGGATGGCGCCACCGACGAAGAGCTGCTTTTGCTCGCCGCAGAGGAAAGCCGGCTATTCGTGACGTTTGACGTCAAGGACTTTCCCGTCATCGTGCGACGTTGGGCCGAGGCCGGACGCGAACACGCCGGGTGCGCCATCGTCGTCGGCATCGATCACGGCGAGTTCGGTGCCGTTCTCGATGCCGTTGAACGCCAGCTCAAAGCGCGCCCCGCACAGCGCGACTGGCGGAATTACACGCTGTTCGTGGCGAGAGGTGCGACCCGGTAGCCGGCGCGAGTCAGGTCGGCAGGTGCTCGCCGCGTGAGCCGGCCGCGTATTCGCCGAGCGTCACACGCGAGTCCGAGCGGCCGAGGATGCTGATGAACACCGCCGCGAAGGCGATGCCGAACACGAGCGCCTCGATGAAGCACATGCTCGCTCCCGCCAGACGCTGGTCGTTCAACGCCGACAGGCCGTAGCCGCGCGCGGCGCTCGCATACAGCGGGTACTCGGTGGTCGAGAGCCACGTCAGCGGCAGGCACACGCAGGCGCTGGCAAGACGGGTGAAGCCGAGCAGCGCCAGCCGCTGGCTGTTGGGGCGCAGACGCGCGCGCGGCAGCGGGTCGATGATCAGCCACCACATGGCAAGACCCGTGTAGAACAGCGTGGCGTGCTCCAGCGCGTGCACCACGGTGTGCTGCGCGGCGTAGTCGAACACGCTCGGGATCGCCCAGATCCACGTGGCAAACGCCCACAGCGGCACCGCCAGCCACGGGGACGTCAGCCGCGAGAGCAGGCGACCGGAGCGGCCGCCAGCGGGCGCAACCGCCAGCAGCGCCTCGCGCGAGAGGCCCAGCGGCAGGATCGGCGAGCGCAAGCCCAGGATGATCAGCGCCGGCGCGATGTCAGACAGCAGCACGTGCTGCATCATGTGCGCCGACAGCAGGTAACGGTCGCCGATGGCATCGAGCGGCGACAGCAGCGCCACCGCGATCGTCAGCAGCCCCGCCGCGTACGGCACCCAGTGCCCCGCGTTGGGCGCCGACGTGGAGGAGCGCGACTGCGCGCGGCGGTACACGCGCGCGTAGACCACCGCCGCCACCAGCAGCACCACGATCACGACCGGTTGGAAAGACCACGAGCCCCAACCGGGGTAGGAGGTTGCGCCGCTCATGCTTCGCGGCATCCTACCGATCCGGACCGCAGCCGTGCTCGGCGGCCCGCGGCGCCTACGATGGTGCCATCCCCGCCTCCCCCGAGCCGCCGTCCGCGAGCGCCCCGCTGCAGGGCGGGTGCCTGTGCGGCGCTGTGCGCTACGAGATCACCGCGCCGTTCGGGGCCGCCGGCTACTGCCACTGCACGCACTGCCAGCGACGCACCGGGACCGGCTCCTCCGCCAACGCCCGCGTGCCGCGCGAGTCCTTTCGGCTGCTGCAGGGCCACCAGCAGCTGCGCTCCTTCCAACCTCCAGTGGGCGTGCCCAAGGCCTTCTGCGCAACCTGCGGCTCCGCTCTGTTCAGCGGTGAGCCGTCTGCCGATCGGGAGCTCGCGGTGCGGCTTGGGACACTCGACCGCGATCCGGGAATACGGCCGCAGTTCCGGCAATTCGTCGAGTCGGCCGCGCCCTGGGAGCCGATTCCCGCGGACGGGCTGGCGCGCCATCCCCGCTCGCGCGGCGCCTGAGCGCGGCACGCTCGCGCAGCCAGCCCAGCGACCGCAGCTCGCCACAGCGCTCACGCCAACCGTCCAGCACGCCGTCCAGCGCCGCACGATCCGCGACCGTCGTGAGCACCTCCACCCGGCCGCCGCCGGCGTCCGCCGGGCCCAGGCGCACCAGATACAGCTCGCCCGTATCGCTCACCCACGCAGCGCGGTGCAGCGGCCCGTCCGCATCCTCGCGCCACCACAGCCCCACGTCCAGCTCACGCGAGCGGTGAGACGCAGGCCACTGTCGCCGGCCCCTCGCGAGGCTCGCCGGCAGTGGCCTGCTGACAAATCAGGTCAGCCGTTGAGGCGTTTCTTGAGCGCGCTCGCCGCTGAGAACTTCGCCGCCTTGGAGGCCGCGATGTTGATCGTCTCGCCGGTCGACGGGTTGCGCCCCTGGCGAGCCGCTCGGTGGCTGACGCTGAACTTGCCGAAGCCGGCAAGCGCGACCTCACCCCCGGCGGCAAGCTCGTCGGAGACCACCTCGATCGCCGCCTCAACCACCTGACGTGCCTGGCTGGCCGACAGCCCAGTGCGCTCCGCGACCTGCTCGCCCAGCTCGTTCTTGGTCATGCCACTCCCTTCTCGAGTGTCGTTGCTGCAACCAGGCTAACCGCTGGGCAGGACGACGACACGCGCAGAAGTCCCGCGCGGCAGCTATAGGAGCCCTAATTTCCGGGGAACTTGACCGGCGCGACCGTCCGCAGCGACCCCTCCGCGGGCCGATCCGAGGCCCTGCGCACCCTCACCCGCGCCAGCGAGCCAGCCGCGCAGGCAGCCCACAGCACGCTCAGCCAGGCGCAGCTGGCGAGCGCCACGTGCACCCACACGAGCTCCGTCGGCAAGTGCGTCTCGTACTGATCCAGCCCGACCGCGCCCTGCAGCGCAAGCAGCACGCACAGCACCGTCAGCGGTCGCTGGATTGTCGCGGCAGCCTCACGGCGGCGAGCCAGCCACCACACGAGCACCGCAATCACGCTGAACACCAACGCGATCTCCGCATGGCGGTGGATGACGAAGTCCATCGTGCCGCGCCCGTCGAAGTCCAGACGGTTGATCTTCTGACCGGGCGAGCCGCCCGCGTGCGGTCCCGCGGCCGTCGCCGCAGTGCCCGCGAAGATCGTCAGCGCGCCCAGCGCAACCAGCCAGCGCAGCGCGCGCACGATCGCCGGATCGGCGGCTTCGCCGCGTCGCGCCCCCGCTCCGCCCGCGCCCGCCAGCACTACGCCATGCGCGCCTCCCACGTCCCCGCTGCCCGCCACCACGCCATCCACGCTCTCCAAACCCGAAAGCGCCACGCGCGGCTCCTCGAGCGCCCGCCACACGAGCACCACCGCAGCCACCAGGATCAGCATCGACAGCGCGAAGTGGCCCATCACCCAGCCGTAGTCGAGCGCGCCCTTGACCGTGAAACCGCCAAGCACCGCCTGCGCCACCACGCCCAGCGGCAGCAGCGCGCCCAACCACACCAGGTCGCGCCGGTACGGCCTGCGACGCACCGCCGCCAGCCACGCAAAGCCTGCCGCCAGCGACACCGGCACGGTGACCAGCCGGTTGGAGAACTCGATCAGCGCATGCGTCTGCAGCGGCGGGTACACGTTGCCGTAGCACTTCGGCCACGTGGGACAGCCCAGGCCCGATCCCGTCAGCCGCACCGCCGCACCCGTCAGCACGATCAGCGTCAGCGCCACCAGCCCGCCATACGCGAAGCGCACGTACTGCTCAGGGGTGACCGTGTAGCCGTTCGTGCGCTCGCGCAGCTGCTGCAGACGATCCGCCATCGCCTCTAAGGATGCCATTCGAACGGCAGCTCGTCCGCGATCTCGCACAAACGAGGAGCCCGCGCGTCACGCTCAGACACCGTCAGCTCCGCCACCGGCAGCGGCCACTCGATGCCCACATCCGGGTCGTCCCACGCGATGCCGCGTTCGATCTCCGGGTCGTAGTACGCGGTCTGCTTGTACAGCACGTCCGCCACCTCGCTCAGCACGCAGAAGCCATGCGCGAAGCCCACCGGCACGTACAGCTCGCGCATGCTCTCCTCGTCCAGCTCCACCGCCTCCCAGCGCCCATACGTCGGCGAGCCCCTGCGCAGGTCCACCGCCACGTCCACGATGCGCCCGCGCGCGCACCGCACCAGCTTCGCCACGCCAGCGCCCACCTGGAAGTGCATCCCGCGCACCACCCCGCGCGTCGAGCGCGAGTGGTTGTCCTGCACGAACAGCTCGCCCTCCGGAATCCCAGCCTCCGCATGCCACCGCTGGCGGTACGTCTCGCAGAAGAAGCCGCGCTCGTCCGGGAACACGCTCGGCTCGATCACCAC
Organism: Solirubrobacteraceae bacterium; assembly: GCA_035483595.1. Classification (GTDB taxonomy): domain Bacteria; phylum Actinomycetota; class Thermoleophilia; order Solirubrobacterales; family Solirubrobacteraceae; genus Palsa-744. The sequence continues at coordinate 65,325 of DATHPU010000019.1, read as the reverse complement.
TACGCCCGGCAGCTCGCTCGACAGGGTGCGCATAGGCGCAAGAGGGTAGCCATCGCGCGCCGGCGGGGTTGATCGGGTGGGGTGCAGCGCCTAGATTGAGGCTGTGGGCACGCCCGAGTGGGACTGCATATGGGCGCCGGGCCCGCTGCGCCCGCTGCTCGCCGACGGCGCCCTTCACGTGTGGCGCGCGGACCTGACCACGGTTGCAGCGGATGTAGGAGCGCTGCTGTGCGAGGAGGAGCGCGCTCGCGCGGAGCGGTTCGTGAACGCGCGCGACGGCGAACTCTGGCGGAGCGCGCGCGGCCTCTTGCGGCTGCTGCTGGGACGCTATCTGGACCTCGAGCCGAAGTCGCTGCGCTTCACGCTCGGCCAGTACGGCAAGCCGGCGCTCCAGCGGCACGCCGACGAAACGTATGCACCGCACAGCGCGCCGGCAGACGTCTCGCGCGACGTGCCGCTCAGCTTCAACATGTCGCACTCCGGCGAGCTCGGCCTGTACGCGTTTGCCGCCCGCGGCGGCATTGGCGTCGACGTGGAGGTCGCGCGCCGACCGATCGACGAGCTCGCGATCGCCGCGCGCGCCCTCCCAGCAGGCGAAGCGCAACGTCTGCAGACGCTCGAGCCAGCAGCGCGCCGGCGGGAGTTCCTGCGCGCATGGACGCGGCACGAGGCAACGCTCAAGTGCCTGGGTGTGGGCATCGGCGGCGGCGGCGGGGACGTCCGCGACACCGCTCGCGAGAGCATCGCCGAGGGCCTCGGCGCGCCGCTTTGGATCGCGCAGCTCGAGCTCGGCTCCGACGCTGCAGCAGCGGTCGCTACGGAGATGCCCACTCGCGAGTTGCGCCGCTGGGAGTGGTAGGCCAGCGCAACTCATCGGTCGAAGACCTGCCACTCATGCCGATGCCGCCCACCGCTCGACGTTGCAGTCGTGTATCTCGCGCAGGATGTCGCCCACGTCGCATCTGATGTCCCACCCCGGATAGTCGCGCTTGAACGGCTCGAGGTCGCTGATCCACCAGCGGTGGTCTCCGATCCTGTTCTCCTCGGCGAGACTCCACGCGAGCTCGCGGCCGGCGATCTGCTCGCACAGGGCGATCGCCTCCAGCATCGAGCAGTTGCTCCGGCGCCCGCCGCCGATGTTGTAGACAGCGGCCGCGCGGGGCGCGCGGTGAAAGGCCTCGAACGCGGCAACCAGGTCGGCCGCGTGGATGTTGTCGCGAACCTGCTTGCCGCCGTAGCCGAACACGGTGTAGGGCTCTCCGGTGACGGTGCAACGCATCAGATAAGACAGGAAGCCGTGGAGCTGGGCGCCGGCGTGATTCGGACCAGTCAGGCACCCGCCACGGAAGCACACGGTGGGCATGCCGAAGTAGCGGCCGTACTCCTGGACGAGCAGGTCGGCGGCTGTCTTGGAAACGCCGAAAAGCGAATGTGTGGACGCGTCGATCGACATCGTGGTGTCGATCCCCCGGTGGTAGCGATCACCGTCCGGCAGCTCGAGTCGCTGCTCGAGCTCGACCAGCGGGAGCCGGTTGGGCAGATCGCCGTACACCTTGTTTGTCGAGCAGAAGATAAAGGTGGCGTCCGGCGCGTGCGCGCGGGTCGCCTCCAGCAGGTTGAGCGTGCCGTTGGCATTCACGCTGAAGTCGAGCTGCGGATCGGACGCCGCCCAATCGTGCGAGGGCTGCGCGGCCGCGTGGATGACCAGATCGATCTCGCCTACGCGCTCGGCGAAGGCCCGCCCAACCGCGTCGGCGTCGCGGACATCGATCTCCAGAGACCGAAACTCGTCCGGGTAGCGGCGCACGAGCGCGCCGGTCGTGTGAGCAGTCGAGGCTTCGACGCCGAAGAACCGCGCACGCATGTCGTTCTCGAGACCCACCACCGAGTAGCCGGCTTGCACGAAGTGGCGGACCGACTCCGAGCCGATCAGCCCACCCGATCCGGTCACGATCGCGGTTGGCATCGACCTTCTCCTCCCGCCGAGCGCCGATCTTCAGCTGCCAAGGTTGCCCGCAATGTCATGGTCGTAGATATAGAGCGTGAGCCCTCCCCCGAGCGACTCCCCTGCGATCGGGTGCCCGAAGCTCGCCGGAGGAGATGGCACCTCCAGGGGGATGCCGCCCCTCGAGTCCGTCAGCAGGAACGTGCGTGTGTGCGGGCGGGGCGTGTACCACGTGTTGATCTGAATGCCGCCGAACGGACACCAGCCCTGCGGAGTGCCGCACGCGTCGATCGGATACAGACGCACGCGCAGATGGGTCTCCCACATCACCGGCGCCGAGTCCCAGTAGCCGCCGTAGCCCACGCTCGCGCCGTGCGCCAGCGCGAAGCTCTCGATCGCGCCCGCCGTGGACTGGCCCGGCGCCGTGCCCGTCGGCGGGACGCCGCCCGCCAGCTCAGAGCGGATGTTGAGCACGCCGAACAGCGCCACCGCCGCGAGCACCGCGACGCGCGCGCGGGGTCGCGCAGAAGACGCCCAGCAGCGCCGCCAGCGCCGCGCACGCGCCCACGAGATAGCGCCCATCGCCGACGGTCGCCGAAACCGACGTCAGCGCAAACGCCGCCAGCACGAACACCAATACGAGGCCCCAAAACACCACGAACAGCTCGCGCGATCCTGTCTGCATGGCGCGCCGCTCGATCGGTTTGGCCGGTGCGGTCGACCAGCGCCACAGCATCCTGATGGTCGCGGCCAGCGCCAGCAGCGTGAGCGCTCCCGCGAGGAACGTCAGCAGGTGCGAGCCGCTCGCGGGCGCCCCGAAGAAGGCGCCGCCGCCGAGGCCCGCGAGCGTGCTCAGCAGGTTCTGCACGCCGGTGAGCAGCGCTTCCGAGCCGACGAAGTCGATGGGGAACGCCGAGTGCACGACGCCGTTGTCCTGCATCACGTGCGCCAGCAGCAGTGCCAGCAGCCCCGACAGCACGCCCGTGGCCAGCGCAAACGCGCCGACGGCGCGCCACGGCGAGGGTCCCAGCCGCCACCAGCACACGAGCGGCGCGAGGATCAGCGGGCCCAGCCCACTGACGAGCAGCAGCTGGTCGGTGAGGCCGGCTCCCGTGAACAGCACCAGCGGCACTCCCACCAGCGCCACCGCAGGCGCGGTGAGCCGCTCGCCGCTCGCCCTGCGCTGCACGAACAGCAGGACGCCGCACAGCGCAGCCAGGTGCAGCACGATCAGCCCGTGACTCTCAGGCACGTACACGATGCCGCGTAGAGCTTCGCTGGCGGCGACCAGCACGGCCGCGCACACGAGGCCCGCGAGCCGGCCCAGCGCCCACCATGCGCACGCCGCCACGCCCGCTGTGCCGAGCAGACCCGAGACGAACGGCACCGCCTCCCACAGCTCCCGGTAGCCCGGTAGCCCCGCGGTCGCGCGCATGAGCCACCACATCTCGTACCAGGGGTGGTTGCCGATGTTGACCGTCGAGCCCGCCGCCGCGTGCCCCGCCAGCGCGGCCAGAACCAGCGCCGAGGCATTATCGGAGCTCGTGTACAGGCTGTGGACGAGCGCCGATGCCTGCCCGAACAGCACGGCCACGTTGACGATACCCACGAGCGCGACGAGCCAGACCAGCCCCGGCCAGGCTGCGAGCCGCAGCGCGCTGGCAACGGATCTGGCGCTTACCGCCCTGCGGCGAGTGGCTGCCTGCACCGGCGGCGACTCTATCAAGCAGGTCCGCTAGTGATGCCTACGGTGCTTCGCCTTGGGCCTAGCGTGATAGACCGTGATGCTGACGGAGGAGACGTTGCGCTCCTTGTCGTAGGCGAGGAACGTCAGCGTGAGCCGGCCGTATGGGATGTGCTTGGCGCCCTGCCAGTCGATCGCGCCGGACAGCGTCTTGGGAAAGCTGGAGCCGTCGTAGTTGCGGATCAGTTTGCCGTTCCACTCCAGCCGGATGCGGAACACCCCGATCGAGCTGGAGGCCGACACGTGGATCGGCAGGGGGCCCGAGTAGGAGAGGTGATTGCTCGGCGAGGCCACCGTGATCTTGGGACCGCTGAACACGCCGCACGGTTCGCTCAGACTGTCTCCCTGGGTGGCGTACGCATGCATCGCCGCAAACGACGGCTTGCGCGTTCCGTTGGCGCGCATCAGACCCGACAGCACGGGGCCTTCGTCCTCGAGCGGGAACCACAGCGCCACCTGCACGTAGGGGTCTTCGGCCATGCAGTGGTAGGCCTGGCGCAGGTACGTGGCCTGCTGTTCTTCGCTCACACCCTCCGCCGTCTGACCCGCCCACGCTCCTTCCGGGCAGGTGGCGTTGGTGGTGCGCCAGCTGAGCTCCGTCATCCAGATCGGTTTTTCATCGCCGTTGGCGACCATCACCGCGTGCACTTCGCGGTAGGCCAGGAACGAGTCGGGCACCAGACGGTCGTTTGCGCCACGCAGGAATTCGTACGGGGACAATTTGTCGCAGGCTGTATCCGTGTGCACGCCCACCGCGTCGAACGAGCCCTTGCCCCCAGCCTTGTAGACGCCTTCCAGAAATTCGTAGTCGTTGCCCGTCAGCCCCCCCAGGACCACCGTCGCGCCCGGGTTCGCGGCCTTGACCGCCGGGTAGACCGCTTTCAGAAGCTGCGCGTACGCCGTCGGGTTGGGCCCGCCAGCCCACCAGCTCGCGGAGTCCTCCTCGTTCCAGATCTCGTATGCGCTCACCTTCGCGCCGAAGCGCTGCGCGATCGCGCCCACGAACGCCGCAAACGCCTGCGGGTCCGCCGGCGGCGTGTGTTCGTTGCTCGAGCCCGTCTCCCAGCTGGGGGTGTTGACCACGTCGAGCAGCACCTTCGTGCCCGCCGGCAGCGAGCGGAACGTTTCGTCGTAGTAATTCAGCCAGAACGGCGAGAAGGACCCGGATGCCGGCTCGAGGTCGGGCCACGTCGCGAACATGCGCACCCAGTGCGTGCCGAGCGCCGGGATCGACTGAATCTGCCCGGCGCCGGCGGTGGCCAGGTTCACGCCGGGTTCGGCGGCGGAGGCACAAGGCGCCGCCGCGAACGACGCCACCGCGGCGATCAGGGCCGCTAGCAGAAATGCCCTGGCTCCTCGCCGCCCTCGTAGTTCAACGCTTGGCACGAGAGCATCCATCTCTATCGATCATCGACCGCGAGCCCGGCCGCATGAGCGCCACGAGCGCCATTCGACACATGACCGAGCGCCGATGGGATCGATCTTCACGATCGCGGCTGCGGGCTCTGACACTCAGCTGTCGTGCGAGCTACGGCTACGGTTCTGTCCGAAACGCCCAAGCACGCCCAAGGGCTTCAGAGCCGCAGCGCCGACCCGCCGGCCGGCGACGCGCATCAGACCGCGCTGCTGGTCAGGACTGAGCAATCCGCCCTCGTCGATCAGCGGCAGGCCGTCTTCGACCCGCGCCTCCAGCGAGTGGTAGGCGTCCTGGTACTCCTGTGCTGTCTGTTTGAGGCCGATGACGTTGCCGTGCAGCGTCGCCAGGTAGCGCTCGCGGTCCAGCTCCTGCCAGATGCGAGGAGCCGCCTCGGTGCCAGGGTCCGACACCGCGCGTTCGTACACCGCCACCAGCTGGCTTGCGACCTCGCTCCAGCTCGGGATCGGCAGCGCCCGCAGCTGCGCGAGGTGCGCGTCGCGAGCCGGCCCGTCCTCCACGAGCCCACGGACAGCACGGGCGCTGGCGGCGGCGTCCCAGGGGATCAGCGTCGCGGCAGCGCCCGCCACCTCCGACAGCGATGCCTGCGCCGCGAACAAGCACGGCAGCCGCGCGCGAGCGGCCTCGAGCGGAAGCAGGCCATAGCCCTCATACACCGTCGCGTACACCAGCGCGCGGGCGTGCGCGTAAAGCCAGCGACGCGCCGGCTCGTCCACCACTCCGAGATCCAGCACGAACGGCGCCAACTCGGGCCGCTGCTCCAGCAGCTGGCCCTCCCGCGCCCGCGATGAGCCAAACGGCACGTGCGCCCCTGCCAGGACCAGTCGCCCGCCCCAGCCCAGCTCACGCAGGGCGCCCAGCAGCTCGATCGCAAACGGGCGGTTCTTGTGCGCATAGTCAGCGCCGAGGCAGAGCAGGAACTCGTCGTCTGCCCCCAGTCCACCAGGAGGGTCGCTCGCGGGCGCCGACACCTCCAGCGCCTCGGCGCCGACGCCGACCACATGAGCGCGCACGCCCGGCATGAGGTCCTCGGCGAGGGCATCATGCCTTGCGTGCTCCGAGAAGAAGATCACCTGATCCGCACCTGCGAGCGCAAGGCGCGTCGTGCGCCGGTACGCCCGCCAGGTGTCCAGGTCGCGATGATAGGAGTGGTTGTGGTAGGCGATCAGGTCCTGCTGACCCACGACCACGCGCTCACCGACGAGCCGCAGCAACGCGAGGTCGTCCGTGGTAAACACCTGCTGTGGCCGGTGGACGACGTCCGTCATGGGCGGGCGGTCGATTGCCTGCTCATACGTGAGACGCTCGACGTCCGACACGCTCGCCAAGGCCTCGCGGGCGCGCTCTGACAGGTCCGGCGGAACCAGCACGCGGACGGTCACGCCAGGGTCGCGAGCGAGCGCGAGGATCAGCTCGATGATGTAAGTCTGCGTGCCGCCCGTGGCAGCAGTGAGCGCGCGCCCGTCGATCGTCACCGAGAGTCCTCGCAACGTCGCCCGCGCCCGGCTCATCGCCCGGTGCAACGAGCTGCGCTCGTCGCCGATCAGCGTTTCCTGCAGGGCTTCGGGCGGGAGACCGCCGCCTTGCGCCGCCCGCCGCTGGGCATCGCCGACGACGAGCACGTCGTCGGCCAGCACATGCACCATGCCCGTCGCGCTGAGCCGCGCGGCGAGGTCGGCCAACGCCTGCTCCAGCGGCAGCGACTCGTCGAGCGGCGCCACCAGGTCGACGGCCGCGCGACGGACGTAGAAGCATCCGGGACCCATCGTCGCGATCTTGGGCCGTAGCTGCAGGGAGCGCCCCGCGAATGAGCGCGCCGTGCGATCAGGCGACGGCTCCACCGCGCGCTCACGCTCGAAGATCTCAATCCCTCCGTACCCCAGGCTGAGCGGGGTGGCGCTGGCTACGGTGGAGTCGCTGAGAGCGGCCGCGCGCAGGCGCTGCAGCCAGCCTGCGCCGACGCTGACCCCCGGCAGCACGGCCACGATGTCGCTCGGCGCGCTTGCGTGGATCGCGGCATTGAGCGCGGCGGACCGCTCCGACTCGAGCGCCATGCCGACGATCTCCACGCCGGGGATCTCTCCGGCATCGTGGAGGAGTTGTGGGACTGCGTCCCGGGACCCCACGACCGTGACCTGCAACGCGTTCTCCAACGGAGCGCCCATCGACACGCTAGGCGCCGGGAACCGCGTAGAGCAGTACGCCGCCGATCGAGCGCCCGTGCAGTCCCAGCCGCGACATGAGATCCGGCCACTGGCCGGCATGCGCGACGTCGATCACCACGTGTGTCACGAAGTGTTCGCGTATGAACGCAGCCATTGCCTGCGGCGACGGAAGCGTGTCGGCGAGGAGCTGCCCGGTGGTCAGCTGTGCGTTGAATGGAGACGGCACGGCGCCAGAGACGTAGCCCTCCGGCATGTAGAAGTAGAAATCCGTCTCGGCCTGCCAGAGCATGGAGACGTCGTCCGCTCCGTAGGGCAGCGCCAGGACAGTGTCCCCGCGGGCCAGATATCGCCGGTATGTGCTCGTGGAGAAGAAGCTCGGACTGTGCGGCGGCACACCGTAAAGCGGCCGCATCAGATTGGGGAGGATCACGAGCGCGCCCAACGCCACTGCAAGCCAGCGCACGAGCGCGCCGCGACCGGGAATCGCCAGCCACGCGGCGACACCGACCGACACCGCCAGCGCCGTGAACACCACGATCCGCGAGGGAACGATGTTGTTGAACACCGGCAGGCTTCTGACCCAGTCGAACGGCAGGGCCACTGTCTGCTGACCGGCGACGTGCAGGTGCGATCCCAGCGCTGCCAATACGCTCACCGCCGCCGCGACCACCACAAGCTTGCGCAGCAGACCACCGCCGCCAGCACGGAAGACCCACACCAGGAAGCAGACCACCAGCGGGATCCCCAGATAGCCGTCGGCCTCGGCGACGTTGCCGCCGTTGTACCTGAGACTGAGCGCCAGGAAGTCCGTATGCCCCAGCCATGTCGCATACGTCGGGAAGAACAGATTCAGGAGATCCAGCCCGTACACGTCGGACAGCGCAGGGGCGCCTTTAGGCACTCCTCCATTGAACAGCGCGTAGTAGAGGAACGGGCTCGCCACGACGATCGCGAGCAGGCCAGCGCCGAGCGTCTCGACGATCAGGCCGTCGACTCGACGTCGCACCGTCGCACGCGTCAGGAATCGCGAGACGAGGAGAAGCACGGCGCCCAGCCCGACGCAGTCGGCGAGCAGCTCCGTCGAGAGTCCCGCCTGCAGAACGAACAACGCCGCCATCGCCACGACGTATGAGCGGCGCGAGATCTCGCGGTCGACCCGGCGCAGCGCGATGTGCACCATCACCGGTATCAGAAAGACGAGAGTCAGGTTGAGATGCCCTTGAAGCTGGGCGAACTCATACATGCTGAAGCCGAACAAATAACCGCCGGCCACCGCGGGAAACTCGCGCCGCGTGAGCCTGCGGCAGAGCAGGTACGAGGTCATCGCGGCCAGCACCGGGCTGGCGACCGACAGGACGTTGTAGGAGACGATTGGACCTGCCAGCGCCGTGATCGGCGCCATCGCGATCGCAGCCGTGGGGATCATCGCGCCCTGGGCGACATTCACTCCGGTGGGAGACCACAGGTAATGAGTGACAAACGGATTGATGCCGTGCAGGATCGCGTGGGGCCACCAGGTCAACGCCCACATGTAGGCTGCCGGGTCCTGGGTGCCGACGCATGAGCACACGCTCGCGGGGTGCGCGATTGCGAAACGGCCGATGGTGAGCAGCGTGAGAACCGTGTAGAGCAGGAGGACACGCGCCGCGGTCGGCACCCGTCCCGCCAGTCCCCGCGATCGCTCCAACGCTCTCAGAACGATCCACCCGTTCCAGCGGCTGGCAGCGCTTCGAGCCGGCGTCGCATCTGAGCGCCGATCAGGGACGGCGTTAGCCGAGCCTCGACATCGGCCTTCGCCCTCGACGAGCGACGCATCGCGTCCTCGCGGTTGCCGCGTACCTCCCGGAGCAGCTTCGCGGCGTGCTCCAGATCCGGCTCGGCCCAGCTCGCCTGGGGCGGATAGTGCTCCACGCCAGCCCCCACGCGGGTAGGCGTCCATGCCACTGGGTAGGAGTTGTCCTCGTTCATGAACTCGGTGTTGCCTCCGTAGGCGGTCGCCACCACCGGCTTGCCCGCCGCCATCGCCTCGGCCAGCGCCAGCCCATGTCCCTCGCTGCGGTGCAGCGACAGGCAGCAGTCACACGCTGCGATCAGCGCGTCGCGCTCAGCAGCCGACATGGTCCGGTCGAGCAGCACCGTGTCGGCTCGCTCCGCCAACGCCGCCTGCACTTCAGCCAGCCGGTCGGGACGGTGACGACCATTCACGGACTTGACGATCAGGACCGCCCCGTCGTCCGGTTCGAAGGCGTTCACAAACGCCTGAATCGCACCGAGCGGGTTCTTGCGCTCCAGCGTCGAGAGGAAGTCGAACATGACGAGCACACGGAAGCCTTGCGGGAGCGCGACGCTCAGCGTCGACGCAAGCCCAGCCGGCGCGATCGGTGGCGGAACGTCGAACACCGGCACGTCTATCGCCGCCCCGATGAGCTCCGCCGCGAAGCGGGAGTAGGTCCACACCTCCGCAAGTCCCTCGGCGGCCGCACGCCAGCCGGGCGGCACCACGTCCACCTCCCAGCTCCATACCCCGATGCTCGCGCGACCGTCGCGGATGGAGGGGCCCGCAGCCTGAAGATAGGGGACCATCTGCTCGGGATTCAAGCAGAGCAGATTGACGGTGATCTCGCCATCGGCCGGGCGTGGCCCGAATGGCAGCTGCGCGTGCGCCGCATCGCGACCGGGCAGCGGGATTTCCCGCTCGATCACCGGAACATGTGCCGACCGCAGCGCACCCACGTAGCGACGCGCCGCCTCGCCCACGCCGACAGCCGCGTCGAGATACCCGCACAGTTCAACCGCTGGCGGGCTGGCCATCAGCGAGTCAGCGCTCTCAGCTGCTCGCAGACGTGGGCGACCTCCTCCCGCTCGAGCGTGGCGGAGGATGGCAGGTTGACACCCCGGCGCGCCAGGTCCTCGGCAACCGGAAACTCCTTGCCCTGGTTCTCGCCGCTGTACATCGGCAGAGTATGCAGCGGGTAGAAGAAGGGCCGCGTTTCGATGCCTGCACAGTCGAGGGCGACCATCAGCTCATCGCGCGGACCGAAACGCTCCTCGTCGAGGACCGCACACGCGATCCAGTGCGCGCTCTCCGCCCACGGCTCCTGTGGCGAGAGCTGGATGCCCTCCTCGCCGCCCAGCTCGTCCCGATACCAGCCGGCGATCTCGCGCCGGCGCGCGAGGTGCCAGTCGATCTTCTCCAGCTGAGCGAGCCCGATCGCCGCCTCGATGTTCGTCATCCGGTAGTTGAACCCCACCATCGGAAACCAGTAGCGGCGGTGGGGGTCCTGGCCTTGGCCGTGCAGCTGGCGAACGAGCTGCGCCAGCCGCTCGTCGTCGCAGACGACCATACCGCCCTCGCCCGAGGTGATGATCTTGTTCCCGTAGAAGGAGAACGTCGCCATCGATCCGATCGAGCCGACGACCCGCTGCTTGTAGGTGGCTCCGTGAGCCTCTGCCGCATCCTCGATCACCCACAGGCCATGAAGCTCGGCGTACTCGAGAATCGGGTCCATGTCGACCGGGTGGCCGTAGAGGTGCACCACGATTATGCCCCGCGTCCTTGGGGTGATCGCGCCGAGCACCCGCTCGGGGTCCATGTTCCAGGTGCGTGGCTCGGCATCCACGAACACTGGCTTTGCGCCGCAGTAGGTGACCGGATTCGCCGTCGCCACGTATGTGAGCGTCGGCACGATCACCTCGTCTCCGGGCCCCACGCCGTGCGCGAGCAGCGCGAGATGCACCGCTACCGTGCCGTTGCAGCACGACACCGCGTGCCGAACACCGCAGAACTCCGCAAACGCGGACTCAAAGCGTTCCAGATACTCGCCGTTGGAGGAGATCCAGGTGGAGTCCAGGCAGTCGAGCACATACTCGCGCTCACGCCCGACCAGCGCCGGCGCCGCCACCGGGATGCGCCGCCGACCCACCATCAGCTCCCGAGATCCAGGCGCAGGATCAGCTTCTCGCTGGAACCGCCAGCCCGAGTTACGACCTCGCGCTGCTGCTCGACGAACCCGAGCGAGCGATAGATCGCAAGCGCTCGGGTGTTCTCGCCGTACACCGACAGGCGCACCGACGGGGCGCCCATACGACGGGCCTCCTCGATTGTCCAGGCGGTGAAGCTGCGTCCGACCCCGCGCCCATGGCTCGCACGGTCGACGAAGATGCCAAAACTCGGAGTCTCATAGCGCTCGTCGAAGCCTCGGAGCATCGACATCGCCACCAGCTGCTCGGAGTCGACCGCTACGTAGTAGGCATCGCGGCGTGGCTCGATCGCAATCTGGCGTGCGCGCTCGGTCGTGAGCGGGAACGGATCGAATGCCGTCGTTATCTCCGGGACCGCGTTGCGCTCGAATAGCGCTTCCAGCAGCCCGGCGTGAGCTGCCACCACCCGTTCGAATCGCAATGCGATCGAGGCGGGCGATACTTCTCTGTCAGCGCCGCTAAAAGGAGAGGACACGGGCAAAGTCGTTTGCGACCTCATCGAATGTAGGCAGCATCCCGTCCACGCACATCTGGCCGAGCTGCCGCGCGACCGAGTTCAGGAAGTCCAGAGCCGGTGCGGCGTGGCGGCTCTCTTCGATAAGCGAGAGGAGCCCTTCGGCGTAGCTTTGCTCATCGTAGGAGGCGGCGACGGCATGCGCCTGTTCCCCCATGCGCCTCCGGAGCCCGGGATTATCGACCAGGTCACGCAGCGCTTGGTCGGCGGCCGCGAAGTCTCCCGCCGCGACACGTATCAACGCCCCCTCGGGCAGCTCGCCGAAGAACCCAGATTCGAAGCACAGCACCGGACGAGCATAGGCGAGCTGCTTCATGAGCGACGCGGAGCTTCCCTCCATCACTGGATGGCGGAGGTTGACGAAGATGTCCGTCTGGGCCATAAGGCGGTCGAGCTCCTCCTCCGGCTGCCAGCCGAGGATCTCGACGTTCAGACGGTCGGCGTGGCGGGCGATGAAGCGACGGAGATCGTTTACGTAGGCTTTGAAGTCATCGTTGGGTCCCACAATCGTGTAGCGCACCCGTGCGGCCAGGTCGGGGTCGGCAGCGAGCATCTCCACCACGCGATGCGCCTGCTTGTTGGGATTTACATGCCCCACGCTGAGCAGCTGCACGAGTCCATCGGGATCGCGTGGGCGTGTACCGTCGACCCGGCGAAGGACGTCGCTGTAGCACGGGAGGTGCAGCGCCCGAACCGGCCCCAGCCAGCGAGCGCGGATGTCTCTCGCCTGGCTCTCTGAATGAGTGACCACTCCATGTGCTGTGAGAATGCCCTCCTCGTACAGCGGGTAGCGCAGCACCTCCTCGTCAGACTCCCAAACCGGCTGGCGCTGACCCTCCAGAGTCGCACGCGCTACCTCGGCGCCAGACTCGCCGTAGTACGCGCGCATGCGGTCCACATAGAGCTGATGTTTGAGATCGGCGCCCGTCAGCCACATGCCGGCAAACAGATGGTGCAGAACCCGGTCGTGGAGAATCACCACACCTGGGCGATTGCGTGACACTGCAACGATGTCGCGGTGGAAGGGGAGGTAGTCGCCCAGGTTGTAGACGATCGCGTCTCGCTCGCCGAGACGGTCGAGCTCGTGCGACTCCTGTGAATAGGTCACGACTGGCAGCTGCGTCCGCAAGAACGGCGGCTCGTCGGCGACCCATAGCTCCACGTCCGCGAATCTCGCCAGCTCTGCCGTCACATGCACACTGAACTCGCCGATTGCACTGCGGCGGGAGAGTGGAGTGAACCAGGCGATCTTCACTGCGTCAGGCACCGGATCACCCGATCCCAGGAGATGTCACGCTCGTTGATCGTGTCCAGCGCCGCTTGGCCGAGACGCTCAGTCAACGCCCGGTCCTCGCTGAGCTCGTCAATCGCCTTGGCCAACATCTCCGTGCCCTCGCAGATGAAGCCGTTGCGGCCATGCTCGATCAGTTCGAGCGGCCCACCGGCGTCTGTAAGGGTGAGTACGGGCTTGCTGGCATGGAAGGCCTCGAGCGTGACATAGCCGTAATCCTCGTCGAACGGCAGATACACGACACCCCTCGCGCCTGCAAGCAAGCACAGCTTCTCCTCCTCGGTGATCCAGCGGGGAATGACCTCGACCCGGCTCTCCAGCCCGTGCTCACGAATCACCGACATCAGACGACCCAGATCTGTAGGTGTCTCAGGCTGGCCGGCGATGACCAAGCGCGCCGAGCTGGTGACGTATGCCATGGCCTCGACAGCCAAGTGCTGGCGCTTGCCCGCGTTAATACGGCTGGGGAAGAAGAAGTAGTCGCCATACTCCTCGCAGCGGTAGGGCTCGGAGTCGAGCAGCGGCGGGAACAGGGCCTTCGACTTGAGACCACTGTAGAGGTTAAGGCGATTCCCGACGATCTTCGAGATCGTGTAAATACGCCTGACCTCCTGCAGATACCGGCGGTCGCCCTCGACCACCGCCTCTCGGATACGAATACCCATTGGGGTATTGGGTATATCCTGGTAGGGAGTACCCCATAGGTCGTACGCTTGGCGAAATTGGTGCAGCAGCCACAGCACCTTGTTCTCGTGCGGCACGTAGTAGGCCGGAAACTTGAGCGCCACCACCCGGTCGACATTGGCCACGCGCACGAGCCGGGCCGCGAGCATGTGATCGACGATCCGCTCGGGCGGGCTCCATTGGAATGGGATCCTCACGATCTCGGCCTGATGTCCATACTCCTCGAGCTTGTCGTGCAGCCACTCGGCCAGCAGCTCGGCGCCGCCCCGCACGAACGGGGCCTGGTTGTTGACGATGGCAATCTTCATCCGAGAAGACTTGTCACCACGCGGTCCCAGCTGATGTCCTTGCCTAGGAGAGTCTCGTGGGCGCGCTCTCCCATTGCAGCCGCTGCCTGCAAATCGGAACGCAAGCGATCGATGGCTGCCGCCAGCGCTATCGGCTCGGGGGCTACGATCAGACCGTTCTTCCCATCCTCTACGATCTCCATGGTGCCGCCCGAATCCGAGCAGGTGATGACCGGCTTGTGGGCATGGAACGCCTCGAGCGTGACATACCCATAGGAGTCCTCGAGAAACGGAATATAAAGCACACCGATGCTCCGTGAGATGAGCTCCGCCTTCTCTTCCTCACTGATCCAGCGCGGGATTAGCTGCACACGGTCCTGCAGGCGCTGGCGGGTGACGAGCTCTTGCAGCGGTCCCAGTTGTTGGGGGGTGTCGGGTGCTCCGGCGATCACGACACGCACGTCGGTCGTGAGATGGGCGGCGGCTTCTATCGCAAGCTGCTGGCGCTTGTGTCCGGTTATGCGGCACGGATAGAAGACGTAGCCCTCGGCAGGGCGGGAGACGAAGCGCTCGGGGTCCCCCAGGGGCGGATACAGAACCTCCCCCTCGAGATCGTTGAACTCCCGCAGACGATCGGCCACGATCTGTGAATTGGTAAAGATCCGCTGCGCCTCGCGCAGGTAGAGGTTGTCGGCCGCAACGATAGCCTCGCGGGTAGCCAGCCCCTCGGGAGTGGACGGTATGTCCTGATAGGACGTGCCCCATAGGTCGTAGGCCCCCCGGTGATGATGGATGAACCACAGGCGCTTGTTTGGATGGCGCAGCAGGTAGCTCGGCGTACGAATCGCCACCAGCACGTCCGCAGCCTCACTGACATCCATCATCCTGATTGCCAGCATCTGCTCGAGCATCGTGTTCCAGGCCGAGTGGAAGGGGATTTCGATCGTGTCGACCTCGTGGCCCCGCTCGCGCACGGCACGGACAAGATCACGCACGATCATGCGCCCTCCGCCCTCCACGAACGGCACGTAGGTGCTGGCGACGAGCACCCTCATGGTCGCCTAGATGATTGACTCAGCGCACCGACCGGTCGGCCCATTATTGTTGCGACTCGTCGTACAGATTGGCGACCTGCCGCTCGAGCGACTCGATCGTCCGCGCCTGCGCAGCGAGCTGACGCAGTAGTAGGCTGACCACGCGAGCGTTGGCGCCGTTCCAAACGGACTGGGCTTCGGGAAGTGGGTGAAGCCCTTGACGCAGCGCTCGCTTGGCTCGCACGATGAGGGGTCCGACCAACCGGCGGTTGGAGGTGATCGGCAGGAGGCGGAGATCATGCGCCGCGTGTATATGCCCCAGGTCATCCGCCACGGCGTGCTCGATCGCAAACGACGGCAGCCGGCTCTCATACGACGGCTTGCGGCGGCTGGCTGTCTGCCGTAGCCGGGCAGCAATGAGGGCGGTGCGGGCCTTGTCAGCCGGCGCGTCGGCGCGTAGGTCAATGGCACTGAAGTTCTGCGTCACGGGGCCGGGATGTTAGCGACGCGGCCAGAGCTCCACCGACTCCCGTCGACCCAACGGTACCCTTTGCCTGATGTCTCAACCGCCCAGGGCCCATCCCCCGATCGTCGTTGACGCGATCAGCAAGACCTTCCGCGTGCCCGAGGAGCGCATGCACACGCTCAAGGAGCGCGCGCTGCACCCGCTGCGCCCCAACCGCTTCCAGACGTTCGACGTGCTCAAAGGCATCTCGTTCCACGTCGAGCGTGGCGAGTTCTTCGGGATCGCCGGGCGCAACGGCAGCGGCAAGAGCACGCTGTTGAAGTGCATGGCCGGGATCTACGGGGTCAACAGCGGGCGCATCTGGATGGACGGACGGCTGTCGACGTTCATCGAGCTCGGCGTCGGCTTCAACCAGGACCTGCCCGCGCGCGACAACGTCGTGCTCAACGGCATCATGATGGGCCTGTCCCCACGCGAGGCGCGCCGCCGCGTCGACGAGGTGATCGACTTCGCCGAACTGCGCGAGTTCGAGGAGCTGAAGCTCAAGAACTACTCCTCCGGCATGCACGTGCGGCTGGCGTTCTCCGTGGCCATCCAGGTCGACGCCGACGTGCTGCTCGTCGACGAGGTGCTCGCGGTCGGCGACGCGGCCTTCCAGCAGAAGTGCTTCGACGTCTTCTACCGCATGCGCGACGAGGGCCGCACGATCGTGTTCGTAACCCATGACATGGGCTCGCTCAACCGCTTCTGCCACCGCGCGCTGCTGCTCGAGCGCGGCGAGCTGATCCACCTCGGCGAGCCCCACGAGGTCGCCGACCGCTATCTCGAGATCAACTTCGGGC
Source organism: Solirubrobacteraceae bacterium (assembly GCA_035483595.1). Taxonomy (GTDB): domain Bacteria; phylum Actinomycetota; class Thermoleophilia; order Solirubrobacterales; family Solirubrobacteraceae; genus Palsa-744. The sequence goes on along the minus strand of DATHPU010000019.1, from coordinate 48,937 downwards.
GCACCGAGAGCGCCGGCGGCGCGGAGGTGGACGGCAGCGCCGGCGAGGGCGAGGCGCGCGTGCTGGAGGCGTGGATCGAGGACGAGCACGGACAGCGCCCCGCGTCGCTGCCGCAGGGCCAGCGGATCGTGCTGAAGGCGCGCGTGCGCTTCATCGCGCCCGTCGAGAACCCCGTAGCAAGCGTGTACGTGCTCAACGAAGAGCACGCGGCAGTCGTCGTCGCCACGAGCGCCCGCGAGCACGAGGACAGCGGCAGCTTCGCCGCCGGCGAGGAGGTCGTGTTCTCGTTCGCGTTCGAGAACGTGCTCGCCCCCGGCCGCTACAACCCGCTGTTCACGCTCGCCCACCGCGGCACCGGCCTGGACCTGATCGACCGCGTCGAGGGCGCGTTCTCGTTCGTAGTCACCGGCGCCGACGCGCTGGGCGGCCTCGTCGACCTCCCCGTCGATGTTGGAATCGGCCGCAGCGGCGCAGAGCTTCCGGCAGACTCTCGAGCATGAGTACCGACACGCCCGCGTTCGACGGCGCCATCGCGGCGCCGGCACCCTTCGAGGGACTCGGACGCCCGATCAAAGGCCCGGGCGCGCTGATCCGCGACTGGCGGCGCTTCTGGCACCTCACGTACAACATCGCGCGCAACGAATTCAAGCTCAAGTTCTTCGGCTCCGTGCTCGGCTACGTCTGGCAGGTGATGAAGCCGCTGCTGCTGTTCGGCGTGCTGTACGTATTCTTCGTCGTCATCAGCCACGTCGGCGCAGGCGGCAAGCCGAGCGAACGCTTCTACGGCGTGCAGCTGCTCGGGTCGATCGTGCTGTTCACGTTCTTCGCCGAAGCCACCGGCGGCGCCGTGCGCTCCGTGGTCGACCGCGAGAACCTCGTGCGCAAGATCCAGTTCCCGCGACTCGTGATCCCGCTGGCGATGGTGCTGCTGGCGTTCTTCAACCTGATGATGAACCTGGTCGTGGTCTTCATCTTCGCGCTCATCTCCGGCGTGCAGCCGATGCTCAGCTGGGCGGAGCTGCCGCTGATACTCGTGCTGCTCGTGCTGTTCGCGACCGGCCTCGCGATGCTGCTGTCGGCGATGTTCGTGCGCTTCCGCGACATGCAGCCGATCTGGGAAGTCGTCACCCAGATCATCTTCTACGGCTCGCCCGTGATCATCCCGATCCTCGCCGTGCGCGAAAAGCTGATCGTGCCGCCGCATCACGACCAGCTCCTCTACCACCTGTACATGCTCAACCCGCTCGTCACCGTCTTCCAGCAGTTCCGCCACGCGATGGTCACGCACGCAACGCTCAGCGCCGGGCAGGCGCTCGGCAGCTGGGCCGCGCTGCTGGAGCCGATCGGGGTCGTGGTGGCGATCTTCGCCCTCGGCTTCTGGGTGTTCAACCGCTCCGCGCCGTTCGTCGCCGAGAATCTCTGACAATGCTCTGTCACCCCAGCCGCTGACTGTCGCCTTGACCCCGAGCTTGCCCCTCGCCACCACAGCCAAGCGCACAGGTCGAGCTCCGGCGTGACGGGATCCGCGGAACTCTCGCCTTCGTCGTCGCTGGCGATACCGGATGCGCCTCGGTCACGGCGAGCGGTGGTCGATCGCTACAACGTGGTGTTCGCTGCCGTGTTTGTAACGGCCGCGGTGTCGGTCGCTGCGATGCTCACCATCGCGGAGCCGCTCGGCGATCATCTACTGGGCGGCGGTGGCTTTCGCTTCTTCCCAAGCGTTCAACACTTGGTCTATCGCAAGCCGGCCGAGCAGATGCGCTATCTACTGGCAGTCGCGTGCGCGCTCGGTCTGGGGGTCGTCTTCGTGCGCATGCGCGTGCCCGGCGTGCTGAGAGCTGCGCCGCTCGGACGCGCCGGCATACGAATTGCCAGCCTCGGCGGACAGCTCGCAATCGTTGCGGTGGCGGTGTGGAGCTGGTGGGCACAGTTTCACTTCGCCGACGGTGAGCCACCCACTACGCACTTCAGCAATCGCAACCTGCTTGCGGCGGCCCTCGTGGCGGGAGCGCTGATATTGCTCGTCAGAGCGCGCCCGCACTGGCTCCAGGAGCGAGCCGTTGCGAAGCGTCGGCCGCAGAGCTGGACATGGTTCGCTATCGCGGCGCTGCTGACCGCCTGCTGGCTGTTGCCATCTGTGTTTAGAGAGCAGAACCTTGCTGCTGCGTCGCTGTCAGTCACCTATCACCTCCAGTTCACGTTCGATGACTTCGCTGCTGTGGCCAACGGGCGCACGCCGCTGGTCAATTACGGGGAGCAGTATGCGTCGCTGCTGCCCTTCGCGATGTGGCCCGTCTTTCGCGTGGCCGGCACGCAGGTCGGCGTCTTTACCGTGACTATGTGTCTCTTTTCGATGATAGGCCTGCTCTCTGTCGAGCGCGTTTTTGCGCTGATCACCCGTAACGAGCGGTTGGCCCTCGCGCTTTATGCGCCCTTCCTCGCTACGAGTCTCTTCTTTATTCTGCGCGACGGCAGTCAGCTTTTTAGCTGGGCTAGCTATTACGCGGTATTTCCCATGCGCTACGCGGGACCGTATGTACTGCTTTGGGTGTACACACGACATTTGCGCGGGCTGCGCCCCAGAGGCGCGATAGCTGTGTTCGCCCTCGCGGGCTTGGTTGTGCTGAACAACATCGAGTTCGGGCTGTCCGCGTACATTGCCGTGGTCGCGGCGACGCTAGTCAGCTCCAAGTTCGGACTCGGCCCCGCGATGCGCCTGATCAGGGATGCCGCGATCGGGCTAGCCAGCGCGACGGTGGCTGTGGCCGGATTGACTGTGGTGCTCACCGGCGAGCTTCCCAAGATTGGGCTTCTGACTCTGTACTCGCGAATCTTCGGCGAAGGCGGCTATGGGCTGCTGCACACGCCGACTGGAGGCCTTTACCTAATTGTCGACATGACGTTCGCCTCGGCCTTCCTGGTGGCGGCTGTCCGCGCTCGGGACGGTGCCGAGGATCGTGCGTACACGGCGGTGCTCGCGTACGCCGGCGTCTTTGGTCTCGGCGCGGGCAACTACTACATGGGTCGTACGCATCCAGGGGGCCTCGTCGTGCTCTTCTCGATCTGGGCGCTGTGTGTCGTCCTCCTGGCTCTGCTCTCGCTGCGCGCGATCGCAGCGTGGCACGGGCGGCCGCGAGCTCCTGCGTGGCTTCTCGTCGTGAGCGCGACGGTGTCGCTCGGCCTCGTGGCTACGGCGCTCACGCAGTTCCCCGCGCCGTGGACGCAGTTGCGCCGGATCGCCACCAGCGCGCCGCCCCCGCCGCCGTATGACGTGTCGGCGGCCGTCAGCTTCCTGCGGCGGACGACGCGGCCCGGCGAACCGATCGTGCTGCTCGCGCCACTCGGACATGTGATCGCACTTGACGCGAAGGTTGAAAACGTCTCGCCGTTCAGCAACCAGGAAGGCGTCGTCACCTACCAGCAGCTCAATGAAGAGCTGGCGGCTCTACACGAAGCCGGCGGTACCAGGTTCTACTTGGAGGACGCGTTCCCGGAGATTGCGCAGGGGCTCGCCAGCAATGGCTTTTCGCCGGTCGGCTCCGCGAACGGGATCACCGAGTGGCGGCGTTGAGAGCCGGTCGAGCGACGCCCTACGCGCCTGGAGCCGCGCCGCGCCCCACCGCCGCGGCCTGCTCCGGCGTGCGTGGCAGCCGCCCCGGCGCCGCACCGCGACGGCGGTCCGCCGGCAGTCGCGCCGTCGCGGCCGACAGCCGCAGCAGGCGCTCGGGCGCCGACATGCGCTCGTGGCGGCCCACGTAGCGCAGCGGCTTGGTCGCGATCATGTTCATCGACACGGTGCCCTGCACGTTGTTCAGCCAGGACAGGTACGCCCTGCGCACGAGCGCGTTGCCATGCAGCACGCGCGCGCCCCTGCGTACGACCGGCCCGACGAGCGGCGCGTTCGCGCCGCGCGGCACGGGCGTGGGGTCGCCGAAGAACGGCCTGTAGTGGGGCTCCGCCACCTGCGTCAACAGGCCCGCGCGCGTCGCCTCCCAGCGGTAGCGCAGCGCCCAGTGCGCGTGCTCGTAGCCCTCGAACTGCTCCACGCCGTCCACGTGCACGCCGTCGGGGTCGCGCAGCGTCTTCAGTGTCTCGTTGACCATCAGCAGCCGCCCGCCGGGTCGCAGCACGCGGAAGATCTCCTCGAACGTGCGCCGCAGGCTCTGCGGGTCGTTGTGATGCAGCACCTCGCAGCAGTACACGTAGTCAAGGCTGCTGGACGCCAGCGGGATCGCGTCCATCGAGCCGAGGACGCGCTCGAAGAACACGTGGCCGTCGTCGATGAAGTACTCCGCCGTATACAGACCCTGCAGCTCCGCCGTGGCGATGTCCAGCGCGATCGCCGAGAGGCCCTGCTCGGCAAAGCGGTTGGCGGCCCAGCACGTGTTCGAGCCCACGTCCAGCACGCTCTCGCCCGGCTTGAACGGGATCGTCGTCAACAGCTGGTGCATCGAGCGCGCCTGCACGTACCAGTAGCCGTGCTCCACGTCCGGCAGGCGGCGCACCATCTCGCGGTCCCAGCCCTCCGCGCGCATCTGCTCCGCGAAGCGCTCCAGGCCCGCCGCCTCCGCGACGATGTAGGAGGGCGGGTCGTGCAGCAGCTCCATCACGCCGCGTCGCACCGCGAACCCGCTCGCGCACGCGCTGCAGCGCAGGCAGCCCTCGCGCACCTCGCGCTCGTCGCTCGCCTGCGCGCTCAGCTGAAGCGTGCCGTCGCGCCTGCACGCCGGGCAGCGCAGCCGCCCCGCGAAGTCCGCCTTCACGATCGCGCTCCCGCGTCCCGGCGCACGCTCAGCTCACCCGCTGGCGCGGCTCCAGCGACGCGCCCCTGTCGAGGTCCACGCGCGTCGGACGCGCCACCTCCTCCAGGAACGCCACCAGCGCGTCGATGCGCCGCTCCCACGTGTAGTCCTGCGCCGTCTCCATGCCAGCGCGGCCGAGCCGCTCGCGCAGCTCAGCGTCGCCCAGCAGCCGCGCCAATGCCGCGCTCACCGCCGCCGGGTTCGGCTCCGGCATCAGGCAGTTCTCGCCGTCCACGCAGAAGTCGCGGTTGCCGTGCGCGTCCGTGCACACGACCGCGCCGCCCGTCGCCATCGCCTCCAGCGGCGGCAGCGCGAAGCCCTCGTGGCTGGAGGTCTGCACGAACACCGTCGCCTCGTTGAACAGCTCGTTGACCTGCTCGTCCGACGGCGACTCCACGTAGCGCATGCCCTCGTCGGTGGCCAGCTCCGGCTCGATCCCGAACAGGCACAGCTCCGCGCGCCTGCCCCCCTCCGCGCGCTCTTCCTCCTGCGGCGAACGCGCCAGCGCGCGCCACGCGTCAAGCGTCAGCGGCAGGTTCTTCAGCGGATTGGAGCGGCCCAGCGCCAGCACCATGTCCTCGCGCCGGCGCACGTCAGCACGCGGGCGAAACGTCTCCAGGTCGATTCCCGGCGGGATCAGCTCCGCGTCCAGGCCCAGCTCGCGCAGGCGCTCGCGGTTCCACGAGGAGATCGTCATGTAGCGGAACTCCGGGCGGTAGGAGTCGAGCACCGCGTGGCGCACCGACTCGTCGTCCGGGTAGTACGACGTCTCGATGTCCTGCACGAAGTACACCGGGATCCCGCGCAGCACGCTCGCCTGCCACACCGGCGAGGCGGTGTTCCACCACGTCGCCACCTTGATCGCGTCGAGCTCCGACAGCGCCTCCACGAGCTCGTCGTAGAACTCAAAGCTGTGCACCGGCGCACGCAGCTCGAACCAGTCCGGCTGCTCGCCCAGCGTGTACAGCGCCACCTCGTGCCCGCGCTCCTGCAGGCGGTTGAGGTGCTCGAAGATGTCGCGGTGGCCGCCGCCCACGCCGGTGCCCTCGGTCACGTACGCGATCCGCAGGCCGCCGCCGGGCGCGCGCACGTCGCGCGCGTCGAAGAAGTCGCCCCAGCGCTCCCAGAACAGCACCTGCGAAGCCCGCTCGCGCTCGCCCACGTCCGTGCCGCGGGTCACCGACTCGTGGTGGTACAGGCTCGCCGCGGGGAAGTACAGCACGCGCATGCCCGCCTGCCACACGCGCAGGCACAGGTCCACGTCCTCGTAGGCCATCGGGTACGCCTCGTCGAAGCCGCCCGTCCGCGTCAGTGCCTCCCGCGTGATGTACATGCACGCGCCCGTCACCGCCAGCACCGGGCCGGGGATCGCCGCCGGGCCCCAGTCGGGCGGCTTGAAGCGGTAGCGATGATCGAACCACTCCGGCGCGCCGAGGTTGCGCTGCGTGCCCGCGAACTGGATGCGCCCGTCCGGGTACAGCAGCCGCGCGCCGACCACGCCCACGTCCTCGCGCTGCGAAGCCGCGTACTGCAGGCACGCCAGCCATCCCGGCCGCGCTTCCATGTCGGAGTTGAGCACCACCACGTCGCGCTGCGGATCGCTTGCCTTCAGGCCGCGGTTCACGTTCGCCGCGAAGCCCGCGTTGTCCTCGCCCTCCAGCACCTCGACTCCCTCGATCTCGCGCAGCGCCCGCACGTGCTCCGGACCGCTCGCGTCGTCCGCGACCAGCACCCGCGCCATCCCCGCCGGCACCGTCGCCGCGATGCTCGCCGCCAGCTTGCGCACGAGCTCCGCGTCGCGGTAGCTGGGGATCACGATGTCCACCGGCACGCCGTTCAGCCGGTACCACGCGAGCGCGCGGCGGTACGCGTCGTTGTCGGGGTTCGAGCGCAGCCGCAGGCGATGCCTCAGCGGCGTGAGGCGCAACGGGAACGTGACGACCCGGAACAGCAGCGTGCGCCAGCCGTGGTAGCGGATGGTCAGGTGGATCCGACGTCTGATGCCCGCCAGTGGGCCGCTGAACGTGCCGTCCAGCGCGCTGTCGGCGATCTCCTGCGGCCGTGCTATCGGGGGTCGCTTCTCGGCGGAGGAGCTGCCGTCGCCAGCCGGCTTGGTGTCGTCGTCGGTCACTGGGCGTGTTCCTCTGCTCGGGGTCTATCGGCTGACGGGTCCAGGTGCAGCGGCGCGAACCCCGCGCGCCGCTCCAGCGAGAGCGCGCGGCGGGCGCGACCGGGCAGCAGGTCGGCGCGCGAGCCGAGCAGCGCCCCCACCTGTCGCACGACATTGTGGCGGCTGACCGCAGCAAGCGCACTTGCGCGCGCCGCCGCCGGCAGGTGCGCGCGCGCCAGCTCGCGCCGCGCCTGGCCGAGATCACCGCGCAGCTGGCCGAGCAGGCGCCCGGGAGAGGCCGGCTCGCGCCAGCCGTACACCTCGCGCAGCCCGCGCCACTCGTCGAAGCAGCGACGCAGCTGCTCCGCCGTCGTGTACGCGTGCGAGTGCAGCACCGCCGCCGCGGGCACGTACGCCTTGGCGTACCCCGCGCGCAGCATGTCGATCGCCAGCACGCGGTCCTCCGCGTAGGCGACCTCGCGAAACGGCACGCGCTCCCACGCCGCGCGCGACAGGCACGCGTTGGCGTCGGTGAAGAAGCCGCGGCGGCCGACCAGCGACAGGACCGGCAGCGTCTCGCGCTCGTGCTCGCTCAGGCGCTCCGCATACGGGGCGCCATCCCCCGCCAGCGAGGAGAACCAGCGCTCGAGCTCCATCCGCACCGGCTCCGACGCATGCGGGCGGGGCGTGTAGGGGCCGCACGCGATCGCCACGTCCGGCGCCAGATCCAGGCCGCCCAGCAGCCGCTCCAGCCAGCGCTCGTCAGCCGGCTCCGCGTCCTGCGTCAAGAGCGCCACGCGCGCGCCCGACGCCTCGCGCATCAGCAGGTTTCGCGTCGCGCCGTGGCCGAACTGCGCCGGGTCGATGCGCAGCACACGCGCGCCGTGTGCCTGCGCCAGCTCCGCCGAGCCGTCCAGCGAGCCCGAGTCGCACACCAACAGCTCGTGCTCCACCGTCTGCCTCGCCAGCGCAGCCAGCGTGCGCGCGAGCAGCTCGCCGCCATCGCGCACGGGAATCGCCACGGTCACCGCCGTCACGGCGTCACCGCCGCCGCGCCCACCGTCACCGTCGCGCCGCCGACCGTCACGGCCGCACCAACTCCACCCAGTCGGCGCGCGTGCCGCACAGCGACCTCCAGTCCGCCACCGGCACCGTGCGCAGCTGCTCTGGCGCCTCGCGCTGCAGCGCCACCGCGCCGATCGTGCCGGAGTCGCCGCGCGGCCATTCGCCGGGGCCCAGATGGTCGCGTCCGGGGAGCGAGTAGATGCGCACGCTGTGGCGGCCGCCGGACAGCGGCAGCGACGCCGCCTGCAGCCACTGCCCCGGGGTGTTCGAGCCGGCCACCCAGCCGACCGTGCGCCCATCCACCTGCACGTACACCTTGCGCGGGAAGTCACCCTGCACCCATACCGCGTAGCGGGCGCCGCCCGCGATCGCGAGCGTGCCCTCGGCCTGCCCCGGGAACACCGTCGTGACCGCGCCCGCCTGCTCCGCGTCCGCCACCCAGCCGCCGGAGCGGTGCGGGTCCGACAGCAGTTCGTAAAAGACCATTTCCGGCGCGGAAGCCACCGCCAGCTCCGTGCCCGCGCCGGCCCCCGCGACGATCGGCGCGAGCGCCGCGCAGGTGACGGTGCCAGCCGGCGAGTACAGCCCCTGCTCGGGCAGGTGCACCAGCACCTGCGGCGACGCGGTGCGCTGCCAGCCGAGGTAGTAGCGGTTCTCGTACACCAGCCGGTAGTTCGCCGGCGGGCGGCTCGCTGCGGGCGAGCGGCGCGTGACGATCACCGGATAGCCCTCCACGAACGACAACAGCTCTTCGTCGAGGTCGAAATAGTGGCCGTAGAAGTACGTCGGATTGCGCAGCTGCACCTGCTGCGGCGTGATCGCCTCGAACGGCACGCTGATCCTCGCATCGTTGGCCAGCACCTTCGCGTACTCCTCGAATTCGTTCCACAGCACCAGCCCCTTGCCTTCAAAACGCTTGCCCACCGCACGGATCGCTTCCATGCGCGCCGTCGGCGCGATGCGGTCGTGCGCGTACGCGAAGCCGTCGGAGGCGAGGATCGCGAGCGCCAGCGCGCCGCCCAGCGCCAGCGCCGGCGGCGCCACGCGTCCGCGCGCGGACGCGAGCACGACGAGTGCCACGAACACCACGCACGGGCCGGTGATCGCCAGCAGCTTGCCCTGCGCGTAAGGGCTAGCGCGGGGGAACACGATCAACATCACCAGCGCAGCCACGCCAAGCATCAGCAGCACGCCCACGTCCTTCACGCGCAGCGCCCACACGAGGCTCACGACGAGCAGCGCAAGAATCGCGGCGCTCGCCAGCGCCGTCAGCACGCCGCTCAGGTGGCCCACCACCGGCAGCCTGTATTCGCCCGCCAGCCACACGCCGCTCAGCTGGCTCACCGGCAGTTTGCGCAGCAGCTGGCCGAACTGCGTCGCCCCCGCACCGGTCGCTCCCTGCCCGTTCTGCGCCGCGCTCAGGAACGTGCCGAAGCTCGTCAGCGAGGGGATCGCCAGCACCAGCGCCAGCCCACCGCCGGCCGCCAGCGGCGCCAGCCAGCGCGGGCGCGGCAGGCTGCGCCGCGTGTACACCAGCGCCACCCCCACGAACACCACCAACGCGCCCAGGTATGGCACCGCCACCGCGTCGTATGTCGCCAGCGCCGCCGCCGCCGCGACCGCCACCAGCGCCGCACCGGCATACGGGCGCTGCAGCGACAGCGCCGCGCACGCCAGCGCCGCCGCCGCGCACAGCGCCGCCAGCAGCCCGATCTCCTTGATCGCCCCCTGCAGCGCGTACTGGTAGGTGAGGTTCGCGCCGATCGCCGCCAGCGCCACCGCCGCCGCGCGCCAGCCCGCCGCGCGCCGCTCCGCGATCGTGCACAGCGCCACCGCGCCGAGCGCGGCTAGGCTTGAGATGAAGCCCTGGTAGAGCACCGCCACCGCCGTGTCCATCAGGCCGCTGAACGTGCCCAGCAGCGCCTGCGTGCCCAGCGGGTAGCCGTTGGCCAGGTACTGCACCAGGAACTGGCGCTCGCTCGATTCGGAGATGTGGCCGAGCGTCGTGCCGAAGCCCTTGATGTGGTTCGCGAGCAGCATCTCGAATCCCGAGTCGTTGACGAAGTCATAGCCCGACCACGTCCAGTGCCCGTAAGCGATCACCGGCAGCGCGAACAGCGCGTACGTGGCCAGTCCCGCCACGCCCGCCCAGCCGGGGTTCAAGCGCGCACGCAACCCCTCCTGCGCAAACGCCATGCCGGCGAGCGCCGCCACCACCAGCAGCGCCATCGCCAGCGCGTCGCCAGCGCCCGCCGTGTACCCCGGCATGATCAGCACGAACGCCACGCACATACCCAGCGGCAGCAGCAGGCCGTTGGACAGGCGCACGCGCAGCACGCGCTCGAGCGCCAGGCCGCATCCGAGGCACACCGCCCACACCAGCACCGGCGTACCGATAACGCCGAGCAGGTAGTCAGGAATTGCGCCGCAACCCGAGGATCGACAGCAGGAACGCCGAGAAGAAGATCTGGATGCCGACGATCATCAGCGTCGCCGCGATCACCGCCAGGTGTTCATCCGCCAGCGAGCCGAAGCCATGCGCGATCCACGTCGCCAGGATCAAACCGCCCATGACCACCCCAACCAGCGTGAAGGCGCCGCCCAGCAGCAGCCCATGCTCGAGGCGAAAGCGCGCGCGCATGCGATCGAACCACGGATCCTGCTCGCCCATGAAGTAAGTGCCGTACGCGTGCGCGCACAGCCCCAGCGCCAGCACCTGCGTGCCCACGATCATCAGCAGCGCGCCGCCGATCAGCGCGTGCACGCCCCACGCGCGCCCGAAGAAGTCCAGGCCCGCGCCCACGAACACCACGATCAGCGTGCCCACGCCCGCGAGCGCAGCGCCGGGCACGATGAACAGGTGGTTGGGACTGTGCACCAGCAGGAACCGCAGGTGCCGCCAGCCGTCGCGGAAGCTCGACAGTTTGCTCTCGCCGCCGCGCGGGTGGTATTCGATTGGAAACTCCGCGATTTTGAGCTTCTCCTTGGAGGCGCGGATGACCATCTCCGAGGCGAACTCCATGCCCGTCGTGCGCAGATCCAGGCGCGGCAGCACTTCGCGGCGCAGCGCGCGCATGCCGCAGTGGGCGTCGCTGATGCCGGTGCGGAAGAAGAGGTTGAGCAGGCCGGTCAGGATCGGGTTGCCGACGTACTGGTGCAGCCACGGCATCGCGCCCGGCTGGATGTTGTCCATGCGGTCGCCGATCACCATCTCCGCGCCCGCCTCGAGCTCGGCGACGAAGCGCGGGATCTCGTCGAAGTCATACGTCAGATCGGCATCCGCCATCACGATGTAGGTGCCGCGCGAGGCCTCGAAGCCGGCCAGATAGGCGCTGCCGTAGCCGCGCCGCTTTTCCACAACCACACGCGCGCCCGCGCGCTCCGCCAGGCGCGCCGAGTCGTCCTCGGAGTTGTTGTCCGCCACCACCACCTCGCCGTGCACGCCCATGCGCACGATCGCCTCCAGCGCCGCGCGCACGCACTCCTCGATGTTCTCCGCCTCGTTCAGGCACGGGATCACGACCGAGACGACCGGCACATCGTCCTCGGATTCGGACGCGGAAGTGGAAGCGCTGGTCGGGGCGAGCAACGAGATGGAATGCTAGCGGCATGCGCGTGTGCCTTGTGTACGACTGCCTGTTCCCCCATACCGTCGGCGGCGCCGAGCGCTGGTATCGCGATCTCGCCGAGCGCCTCGCCGGCGAGGGACACGAGGTCACCTACCTGACGCTGCGCCAGTGGCCGCGGGGCGAGCGCGCGCAGATCGACCCGCGCGTGCGCGTCGCCACCGCCGGCCCGCGCATGGCGCTGTACACCGAGGACGGACGCCGGCGCATCCTGCCGCCGCTCGTGTTCGGCGCCGGCGTGTTCCTGCACCTGCTGCGCCGCGGCCGCCGCTACGACGTCGTGCACACGTGCTCGTTCCCGTACTTCTCGCTGCTCGCCGCCGGCCTGCTGCGGCCCGCGATGCGCTTCGGGCTGGTCGTCGACTGGTTCGAGGTGTGGGGTCGCTCCTACTGGCGCGAATACCTCGGCGGCGTCGGCGGGCGCGTCGGCCAGCTCGTGCAGCGCCTGTGCGCGCTCGTGCCGCAGCGCGCGTTCTGCTTCTCCGAGCTGCACGCCCGGCGGCTGCGCACTGAGGGGCTGCGCGGTGAGGTGACGGTGCTGCGCGGTCTCTACGCCGGTGAGGGCGCACGCGGGGCCGCCGACGACCCCGATGCAACCATCGTCCCCTCCGCAACCGCCGCCACTGACGCCTCCGAGCCGACCGTGCTGTTCGCCGGACGGCTGATCCCCGAGAAGCAGGTCACGCTCGCGGTCGCCGCGATGGCGAGCGCCGTCCAGCGCATCGACGGGCTGCGCGGCGAGTTCCTCGGCGACGGGCCCGAGCGCGGCGCGCTCGACGAGGCCATCGATCGACACGGCTTGCAGGGGGTCGTCACCGCGCGCGGCTTCACCGACACCGAGACCGTCGACGCCGAGATGCGCCGCGCGCTGTGCATGCTCGTCACCTCGCGGCGCGAGGGCTACGGCCTGGTCGTGGTGGAGGCCGCCGCCAGAGGCACGCCAAGCGTGGTCGTCGCCGGTGAGGACAACGCCGCCATCGAGCTGATCGAGGAGGGCGTCAACGGCTTCGTCGCGCCCAGCGCCGACCCCGGGGAGATAGCCGCCGCGATTGTGCGCGTGCACGAGGCCGGCGCCGCGCTGCGGGACAGCACCGCGCGCTGGTTCGCAGAGAACGCCGAGAAGCTGTCGCTGGAGGGATCGCTGCGCAGGGTGCTCGACAGCTACGCCGGCGGTGGCTCGCCCTCCTGACTGGTCAGGACAGCGATGTCCTGAAGGTCCCTCTCGCGCCCGGCGGCCAGCTTCATGCGAATCAGGTCGTCGCGGTCGACAAAGCGCATGAACAGCTCGCCGACATTCGCCTCGACGGCCTGCTCGCGCATCTCATCCCAGGAGCGCGCGCCCTTCAGCGCGGCCGTGTCGGTCCACACATCAAGGCCGCCCGCACTCGTGGTCAGGCCGAAGTTGGCGCCGTCGCGCAGGTGCATGGCATTGGTGGGATCGATGCCGAGCAGGTGCGCGTCGACTCCCTTGAGCCGAGCGCCCAGCTGCCCGAGGGCCGCCGCGAGACGTTCGAGATTGGGGATGTCCGGCGCGACGACGACGTCGACGTCCTGGGTGGTGCGAACGTGTCCATACGCCTGCACCGCCACGCCGCCGATGATCAGATAGTCGACATCGTGGCTATTCAGCACGCGGAAGACCTCAACGGGGTCGGTCGGCGCGTCACCCGGCGGCGCGTCCGCCCCGAGCGGATCGCGCGACACGCTCATCGCTCGTGCGAGCGGGCGACGCCCGCCAGCTGGCCGCCGAAGCGATTCCATGCCAACGATCGCTCGAGCCGCTCGCCCATCGTCTGCGCCATCGAGTCCGCGAGATGATCGGCGTCGAAGTCACCGATCATACGTTGGACGTTCAGCTCCAACCGCTCGCCCATCGCCGCAAGCAGACGCTCGATCGTCCCCAGTGAAGGGGAGATCTCTCCGCGCTCCAGCCGACTGACCGCGTTCTGGGACGTGCCGGCTCGTAGGGCAAGCTGCGCCTGGGTCAGACCATGCCGCTCGCGCGTCAACCGGATCAAAGCACCTGGATCCACAGCTCCAATATACCAGATCCGGTGTATAGGATCAGCGTCGCATCGCCCGCGCATAGCTCTCGAGCGTCAACTGCGCGGTGCGCTGCCACGTGAACCGGGACACACGCGCACGCCCCCGCGCGCGCAGTGCCTCCGCGAGCTCCCGATCCCCCAGCAACCGCTGAATCGCCGACGCGATCTCCGACTCATCAAAAGGATCGAACAGCAGCGCCGCGTCTCCCGCCACCTCCGGCAGCGACGACGCGCTCGAGCACGCCACCGGCACGCCGCGCGCCATCGCCTCCAGCACCGGCAGCCCGAAGCCCTCGTACAGCGACGGGAACACAAACGCCCGCGCGAGCGACCACAGCCCCTCCAGGTCCGCGCTCGACACCCACGCCGGGAAGCGCACGTCCGCCGCGACCCCCAGCGCGTCCGCGCGCGCGCGCAGCTCGCGCTCGTGCTCGGTCGGGTAGCCCGGCAGCACCAGCAGCGGGCGCTGATCCGCAGGGATCCGCGCCAGCGCGCCGATCAGCGCCAGCAGGTTCTTGTGCGGGCGCTTCGCCGACAGGCTCAGCACCACGTCACGCTCGCCCAGCTGCAGGCGCGCGCGCACGTCGCGCTCGGGCGTCGGCTCGCCACGGCGCGTCGCGCCCAAGCCCAGCGGCACCACGTCGATCCGCGCCGCGTCCGCGCCCAGCAGCGACACCAGATCCTCACTCGTGCTGTGCGAGTCCGCGATCACCCGGTGCGAGCGGCGCACCGCCCCCGGCACCAGCACCCGCATGCCCTTGTCGCGCAGACCCGCGTGCGCCTCGGGGAAGCGCGCGTAGATCAGGTCGTGCACCGTCACCACGCGGCGGAACGGGCCCCACAGCGGAGCCGTGCTCGCCAGGCTGTGCACCAGCTCGACACGCGCGCGCATGGCCGCCGGCGGCAACAGCGCCTGCTCGCCCAGCACCCACTGCACGCGGTCGCGCGCCTTCACCGGAACCGTCACCGCCGGCAGCAGCTGCCCCCACGGGCCGTCGCCCGCGGCCGCCGCCTCGCGGTTCACGAACGCCGTGAAGCGCGTGCCCCGCGGCGCCTGCGCGATCAGCTCCGGGATCACTTCGCGCGCGGCCACCTCCATGCCGCCCGTCTCGCCGGGTACGAGGAAGATCAGGTTCAGGCCGACGTGCATCGCGCCGCTGCAGGCTAACGGCCGGCCGACCGGCCGTCGGCCTCGTTAGGCTCTTGCGCAGTGAACGACGCATTTCGCCCGCGCCGAGTCGACGCCCGCGTCAGCTCGCGCGCATGAGCGCCTCCACCGTCTCCAAACCGCTGCACGTGCGCGTGGCCTCGGCGATCGTGCCCGACGCCGGCAAGCACGCGATCGACAGCGTGCGCGCGCGTCTCTCGCGCCGGCGCATGGCGCCGCTGCGCGAGGAGTACCTGCGCCGCCACGGCCCGGAGGTGCTGCGCGGACCGTTCGCCGGGCTGCGCTACCCGCCCGGGCTGCCCGAGCACGACCACGTCGCACACCACGTGCTCGCCAAGCTCGTCGGCAGCTACGAGAGCCAGATCTATCCGTGGTTCGAGGAGTGGATCGCCGGCGACTTCGAGCTCGTCATCGACGTCGGCTGCGCCGAGGGCTTCTACGCGGTCGGCTTCGCGCGCGCCATGCCCGCCGTCGAGGTGCGCGCGTACGACATTCTCGCGCAGGCTCGCGAGGACTGCGCGGCATTCGCGCGCGCCAACGGCGTGCAGGAGCGCGTCACGATCGGCGGCGAGTGCACGCCCGCGACGCTCGCCGCCGTGAGCGGCGACGCGCGCGTCGCGCTGCTGAGCGACTGCGAGGGCTACGAGAAGATCCTGCTCGACCCCCAGCTCGCGCCCAACCTGCGCAACTGGTCGATCATCGTCGAGCAGCACACGCTGGTCGACCCCACGATCGCCGACACGATCAAGCGCCGCTTCAGCGACACGCACGAGATCGAGGTGATCGACTACGTGCCGCCCGACGGCGGAGGCCTCGCGGAGCTGGACTGGCTGAGCGACGAGCAGCGCCGCTTCGTGCTGAGCGAGCGGCCGTTCCCGATGAGCTGGGCGATGTTGCGCCCGCGCAGGGGCGCATGAACGTCGGCATCGACGCGCGCGCCGCCGCCGAGGTTCCCGCCGGGCGCGGGCGCGTCGTGCGCGAGCTGCTGCGCGAGCTCGCCGCGCGCGGCGACGACGGCCACCGCTACGTCCTCTACGCACGCGATGTGTGGCACGGCGAGCCGCTCGACGAGCGCTTCAAGTGGCGGCTGCTAGGCGCCCGCGACCCCCTGTGGCACGCGCTCGCCGCGCGCCACGCCAACCGCGAGTGCGACGTGTTCCTCTCGTGCAACTCATATCTGACCACCTGGCTGCTGAGCATCCCCTCCGTGCCGATCGTCTACGACCTCGTCGGCTTCGAGCCCTCGATGCGCCCCAACCGCCGCTCCGCCGTGATCGAGCGCGCCACACTGGGGCTCGCCGTGCGGCGCTCGGCCGCGCTGCTGGCCATCTCCGAGGCCACCGCCGACGCGCTCGCCGACCGCTTCCCCGCCGGGCGCCGCAAGACGGTCGTGGCGCCGCTCGGCGTCGCGCCGGCGCTCGACGAGAGCCTCGCGCCGGAGGAGGCCGCGCTGATGCCAACCCCCGGCTTCGTGCTCGCGGTCGGCACGCTCGAGCCGCGCAAGAACCTGCCGCGGCTCGTCGCCGCGTATAGCTCGCTCGACGAAGCCCAGCAGATACGCCATCCGCTCGTCGTCGTCGGCGCCAGCGGCTGGCAGACGGGCGAGACGTTCGACGCGCTGCGCTCGCTCGGCGAGCGCTGCCAGGTGCTCGGCTACGTCTCCGACGCCGAGCTCGCGGAGCTGTACCGCCGCTGCGCCGTGTTCTGCTACCCGTCGCTCGGCGAGGGCTTCGGGCTGCCCGTGCTCGAGGCGATGGCCGCCGGCGCCGCGGTCGTCACCTCGTCGCTGTCCTCGCTGCCCGAGGTGGGCGGGGACGCGGTCGAGTATGTCGACCCCTACGACGTCCCCGGC
This sequence comes from Solirubrobacteraceae bacterium, assembly GCA_035483595.1. GTDB lineage: Bacteria > Actinomycetota > Thermoleophilia > Solirubrobacterales > Solirubrobacteraceae > Palsa-744. The sequence continues at coordinate 32,269 of DATHPU010000019.1, read as the reverse complement.
ATCGCCGCCGGGCTGCGCGCGGTGCTCGACGACGACGCGCACCGCGCCGATCTGTCGGCGCGCGCACGCACGCGCGCAGGCGAGTTCTCGTGGGAGCGCTTCGCCACGATCGTCCTCGCCACGATCGACGCCGCAGTCGGGCACACCGCGACCGCGCACGTCGCCGCCGACAGGACGCCCGTGCAGCGCGCCGTCAGATGAGCGACGACCCGAGCGCGCAGACGCCCGGCGAGATCTCGGAAACGATCCCCGACGCCGACATCCTCGCCTCGCGCGAAGCCGGCGGGCGCTTCCTGCGCGGCGGCGGCCTGCGCGTCGTCGCCTACGGCTCCGGGCTGCTCGTCGGCCTCGTCTCCACGCCGCTCGTCACCCGCCACCTCGGCCCCACCGATTGGGGCCACTACATCACCGTCACCTCCGTCATCTTCATCGCCGCCACGCTCACTGAGGGCGGCGTCGGCAACCTCGGCGTGCGCGAGTTCTCCACCAGCGACGAGGCGGAGCGCCGCTCGTTCATGAGCAGCCTGCTCGGGCTGCGGATCGCGCTGTCGCTGCTCGGCGCCGCCGGCGCGTTCCTGTTCGTGGCGCTCGCCGGCTACCCGCGCGTGCTCGTCGAGGGCACCGCGCTGATGTGCATCGCGCTGATGCTCGAAGGTGTGCGCGTCACGCTGACGATCCCGCTGACCGCCAAGCTGCGGCTCGGCTGGCTCGCGCTCAGCGACTTCAGCGGCCAGTTCGTCACGTCGCTGTGCATGGTTCTGCTCGTCGTCGCCGGCGCCTCGCTGCTGCCGTTCTACGCCGTCACGATCGTCGTCGCGCTCGTCACGCTGACGCTGATGGCCGTGCTCGTCCGCCGCGAGATCAGCCTGCGCCCCTCCTTCTCTCCCGCCCGCTGGCGCGCGCTCGCGTCCGACACGGTCGTGTACGCCGCCGCCACCACGCTCGGGGTCGTGTACTTCCAGATCGTCGTCGTCGCCATGTCGCTGCTCGCCAGCAAGGTGCAGACCGGCTACTTCAGCCTGTCGTTCCGGGTGCTCAGCCTCGTCAACGGCATCCCCTGGCTGCTCGTCGTCTCCGCCTTCCCGATCCTTGCGCGCGCCGCTCGCGATGACCGCGAGCGGCTGCGCTACGCGCTGCAGCGTCTGTTCGACGGCGCGCTCGTCGTCGGCGGCCTGTTCTCGCTGTGCGTGATCGTCGGCGCACCGTTCGCCATTGCGGTCGTCGGCGGCTCCAAATACCACCCCTCGATCGCCGTGCTGCAGATCCTCGGCGTCGGCATCATCGGCAGCTTCCTCGTCGCCATCTGGTCCTTCGCGATGCTGTCGCTGCGCATGTTCCGCGAGCTGATCCTCGTCAACGGCATCACCGTGCTCGCCGCCATCGCGCTCAGCCTGCTGCTGATCCCGCCCTTGCACGCGCACGGCGGCGCCATCGTGACCGCCACGCTCGAGATCGCGCTCGCGCTCGCGTACGCCGTCGTCCTCAGCCGCCGCCGGCCCGAGCTGCGGCCGTCGCTGCGCCAGGTGCCGCGCGTCGCGCTCGCGCTCGCCGCCGCGCTCGCCGCCGCCGAGGCGCAGCCGCTCGGCTCCGTGCCCGGCGTCGTCATCGGCAGCCTCGTGCTGTTCGCCGGGCTCGTCGCGTTGCGGGCGATACCCGCCGAGTTCCTGCAGGCGCTGCGGCGCGAACCAGTCGAGTGAGGACCACCCGGGGCCTACGCCCCGTTGCCCGCCCGATCCAAGCGTGCGTCACAGCGGCGGTAGAGTACGTCCACCGGGCTGAGCTCCGCGACCGCCTCGTAGCGGCCCGCAAGCTCTTGCTCCACAGCTGGCCGGCCGCCGCCGCCGGCGACCTCCACGAGCAGCCAGCCAGGGCGATGGCGGTCAAGGTCCAGGCCGCGCAGCGCGGCGGCCTCGAAGCCCTCCAGATCCAGCGACACGAAGTCGATCGGCCCGACCGCAGACTGCGCCAGCACGTCGTCGAGCGTGCGCGCGGGCACGTCAACCGAGTACGTGTCGCCGTCCTCGAGCGCGAGCCGTTCCATTTCGGGGTCGGAGCCCGCGATCAGCGAGCGCAGATCTGAGTAGGTCATCGTCACACTGTCGCCCGCGAAGCCGTGTTCCACGAGCGCGCAGTTGTGCACCACCGAGCGCGCGCGCAGACGCCGGCACTCCTCGCTCAGCGCCGGTATCCCCTCCACGAGCACCCCACGCCACCCCTTGAAGCGTTCCAGGTAGTAGGTGTTGCTCCACGTGTAGCCGTCGTTGGCGCCAGCCTCCAGGAAGGTGCCGGTCTCGGGCAGATAGCGCTGCAGGATCACGTCGATGTCGTTGTGGCCCGGTTTGGAGTAGCGCGAGGAGCCCGCCGCCTCGAACAGGCGCCGACGCGCGTGCACCAGGCGCTTGCGGGTCGCGCGATTGCGCAGCGGCGTCGCGCCGAGCAGCGTCCTGTGTGCACGCTCGCGGAGATCCATGCGCGTCAGCGCTTGACGACCTCGAGCTCCGCGCGGATGTTCATCGTGGTGAACATGAACGCGAAGTACTTCTCATACGCATCCTGGGCGCGGTTGAACAGCACGCTGAGGCCCGCGAGCCGATACGGCAGCCACATGTCGAGCGTCACGTGCACGACGCGGAAGCGCACGTCGGTGTAGTGCGCGAAGCGCGGCTCGGCCAGCGAGCGGATGGCGACGGTGGAGAAGTAGTGGCGGTGCGTGGGGTCGCCGTATGCGAGCACCGAGGAGAAGTGCGGCGTGCGCAGTTGGATCCGCGCGCCGGGGCGCGCGATGCGGTGCAGTTCCTCGAACACGCGGATCGGCTCGCGGACGTGCTCGATGACGTCCTGCAGCAGGATCTGGTCGAAGCTCGAGTCCTCAATGGGATAGGGCATCTCGTCGAGATCGTGGACGATGTCCGCGGCGGTGTCGGAGGAGATGTCGAGCCCGACCGCCCCCGGCACCTTCTCCGCGCCGCAGCCGATGTCGAGGATCGCCCCCGGACCCGTGGGCGAGAGGTCGAACTGGCTGGGATCGCTGAGCCGTTCGAACAGCTCCAGGGGACGCGGCACGGGTCGTAGGGTAGCGGCCGGCGAGGCGCGCGAGCACGCGAATATCCTACGTGCGGTGGACGCCCTGCCGATCACGCTGTGCATCAGCACGCGCAACGCCGCGCCGCATCTCGCGGGCTGCATCGACAGCGCCCGTGAGTGGGTCAGCGAGCTCGTGATAGTGGACATGGAGAGCAGCGACGCGACGCTCGAGATCGCTCGGTCGTACGGCGCCACGATCGTGCAGGTGCCGGCCGCCGGATGGGCAGAGCCGGGCCGCCAATCCGGCATCGACGCCGCCACGCAGCGGTGGATCCTGGTGCTGGACGCGGACGAGCGCGCAGCGCCCGGGCTGCGGGCGCTCGCAGCCGGCTACGTCGAGCGCGAGGACGTCGCCGGCGTGCAGCTGCCGCGACAGAACTTCTGGTTCGGCTGGTGGGTGCCCAATGCGGGCCTGTGGCCCGACTGGCAGCTGCGGCTGTTTCGCCGCGAGCGCACCAGCTGGCCGGGCCTGCGCACGCACGAAGGGCCGACGATCGACGGCAACGTGGAGCACGCGCCGGCGCTCGCCGAGAACGCGCTCGTGCACCACAGCCTCGCGACGATCGGCGACTGGATGACGAGCGCCAACCGCTACACCGAGCTCGAGGCGGATCGCATGGCGAGCGCCGGGCGCCGCGCGAGCGTGCCGCGCCTGGTGGCGGTCCCGGCCGCCCGCTTCGCGCAGGAATACATCGCCAAGCGCGGCTACCGCGGCGGACGCTACGGCCTGTCGGTGGCGCTCTTGTCGTGGTGCTACTGGCTGCTGGCCGAGCTGAAGCTGTGGCAGCGCCAGCTGGCGAGCGAGCCACCGGCGCGCGACGCCGTGCGCGAGCCCCAGCTCGACGCGCCGCTCGACGCGCCCGTCCAGGCGCCGGTCGACGCGCCAGTCCAAGCGCCGCTCGACGCGTAGGTCACGTTTTGACGCGCTCGCGCCACGCGCGCTCGAAGGACTCCAGCGTCAGCTCGGCCGTCGCCTCCCACGAGAACTCCAGCGCGCGCTCGTGGCCCGCCGCCACCAGCCGCGACGCCAGCGCGCGATCGTCCAGCAGATCGACGATCGCCGCGGCGATCTCGTCGATGCGCAACGGGTCGAAGTAGCGCGCGGCCTCGCCCGCGACCTCCGGCATCGCGGACACGTTCGAGCACGCGACCGGCACGCCGCGTTCCATCGCCTCCAGGATCGGCAACCCGAAGCCCTCGGTGAGCGAAGGCAGCACGTAGCAGCCGGCGGCCGCATACAGGCCCTCGAGGTCGGCCTGGTCGACGTACGACGGGAACACGACGCTGGCGGCCAGCCCTTCCCGCGCGGCCAGCGCGCGCAGCTCCAGCTCGTGCGGCGTGGGCCGGCCCACCAGCACCAGCACCGTGCCGGGCACGCGGGCGGTGACGGCGCGCATCGCCTGCACGAGGCGGGCGAGGTTCTTGTGCGTCTTCTTCGCCGACACCGCCAGCACGATCGGCCCGTCGCCCAGCCCCAGGCGCTGCCTGAGCGCCAGCTCGGGCGTGGGCGCGACGCTCGCCTTCACGCCCGGCCCCAGCGGCACCACGTCGATGCGCTCTCGCGCGACGTGAAGGTGGCGCACGACGTCGTCCGCGCCCGACCGCGAGATCGCGATCACGCGGTCGGCGCGGCGCGAGATAACCGGCACCACCGTGCGCCACAGCCGCATCGTGGCGGCGGTCGCCTCGTCCGGGGCGAGGATCCAGGTGATGTCGGCGAGCATCACCAGGTTCAGTGCGCGCGTCCTCAGCGGCGCGGTCAGCGCGACGCTGTACAGCAGGTCCACGCTGCGACCCGCGAGCACGCCCAGCACGGTCATCTCCGACACCGCCTTCAACCCGCGCACCCCGAACAGGGGGTGCACCACCAGCTCGATCTCGCCGGCCCACTCCTCGCGCCGCAGCAGCTCGTATCCGGGCGGGCTGCAGAACACGCTGAAGCGCACGCCGGGCGCGAGGCGCACGAGCTCCGGCACAACCGCGCGCACGTACGTCTCCAGCCCGCCCATGGGCGGCTCCAGGAAGATCGCGTTGATGCCGATGCGGCCTGGCAGGCTGCGGCTCACGGTGGTGCACCGTAGCGGAGGCAGCCGAGCATCCGGTTCGCAAGCGACCGTCGCCGCTCGCTACAGCGCTTCGAGGAGGTCCTCGCGGTCGAGCTGGGCTGGTGGGTGTGGTTGACGATCAAGCGCGTCGCGGATGACCGCGAGAGCCGTTCTTGGGCTGCCCTTGCGGCAGTGCTCGCTGAGCAGTGCGAGCGCGTCGTCGCTGAACAGCACCTCGCACCAGCGCTTCCCGGCTGGCGGCTGAGCGCAACGTTCGACTGGCGGTGCTCTTTGGGTCGCTGGCACGCGGACAGGCGGGGGCTCGGCGATCATCTTTCGTCACTCGGCCCGCGCGCTCTTGTGCGCGGCCGGGGTGAGGCGTCGGATCAGTGGCGTTGCTCTGCGACCAGCTCTGACACCGACCCGCTGGCTTTGACCTTCGCCGGGCACTCGGTGCGCGGCCCGGTCGGCGGCGTCACGAGGCCGCGCCTGACGAGATCCTCGAACGGATCGACAGCAGCGACGGCAGACAATCGCGCGCTCCGCGACGGTAGCGTCATATGCCAAACCTAGCAGCTACTTACCGCTCGAACACTCCGATGACCTTGGAATCCCCCGTAGCGAACGGGTAGTCGGCCTCGGCTTCGCACACCACCCTGAACTGGTAGTCGGCGGGTCCGGGGAACTTGAACCGGTAGCTAGCGTGGAAGCGTCCGCGGTCGTCGCTGCGGACCACTTCGAACTCCAGCCATGCGCCGCCCGGCGAGCGCGCCTCCAGCACCAGCAGCTTGCCGCCAGAGGGAACCGGCCCGCCGCGCAGGCGCCCGGTGAAGTAGATGCTGCGACCCACGCTGACCACGCGCGGCGAGACCCGCAGCGCCACGCCCGCGCGCACCCGCAGCGACAGCGTGCGCGTTACCACGGGCGGCGCGTCGACGCTGCTGCTGTACTGGAAGCGCAGAGTGCGCGAGGACAGCCCCGCCGGCAGGCGCAGCACGAAGCGCCCGTCCGCGCCCGTGCGCACGCTCGGCATCGCCGCCGTAGTGGCGCCCGCGTAGGCGGGCGTCGACAGGATGCCCACCTGCGCGTCGCCGATCGGCGCCCCACCCGCGCCAGTCAGGCGGCCCACGATCGTGTGGGGTGCGTCGAACGTGCTCGTCGTCAGGTTGCGGCTGGTGTTCTTCCAGGCGACGGTCAGCGCGGCCTCAGTCGTTGCTCCTGTGCCATTGGGGGCTCCGGTGCCGGGGAGCACGGGATTGTCGATCGTCACGTTGCGGTCCAGGACCGTCGCCGAGTTGCCGGCGGCGTCGATCACGGTCACGACGAGGTGGTGCGGGCCGTTGGCCACGCGCGCCGTATCGAACCCCACATCAGCGCTCACCGCCGCAAGGCACGGCTGCACGTACAGGAACGCCGGCAGACCGTCCGTTGTCTCTCCCACGTCCTTGCAACGTCCACCGTTTTCGTCCAGCGGCGTGCTCTGCACGACCTGCCCGTCCACGCTGAACAGCGCCTCGTACACGCCCGAGCCCGGGTCGCTCGCGCTGAAAGCCACGTCGCTCGTGCCCGCCAAGGTCGGTGCAGTTGCAAGTTCGCCACTCACGTTCGACGCCGTCGGCGGTGTGCTCTGTTCGAGCGTCAGATTCGCGGCGTAGAGGTAGACGACCGCCGCGTAGCCGTTCGCGTCGCCGTCGTTATCAGGACAACGGTATTCGGACATCCCGCCGCAAGATGCCAGGACGTATATGCGTGGCCCCAGATTGGCAGCCGGCTCAACGATTTGATTTGCAGGCGACATGGGCTCACCGATTTCGCCGACCCCACTTGGGCAACCCGCCAGATAGGAGCAGTCATCGAAGATGTCGGCTTCGATCGGCGCCGCAATCCAGTACTGATAGCTGGCGCCGATAGCCGCACCACCGTCGGCATCACCCGCCCGCCACAACTTCGCCCCCACAAGCGTCTCGCCGACTGGCGCTGCGAACGCCCAGGTGGCCATGTTCGTATTCGCGTAGCGCGTCGTTTCGGCGATGAGCCCCGCGATCAGCGCGCCGCCGGGCTTGGCGCACGTGTCGCTGGTGACTGTATAGCTGCCGGTCGCTGATTCGCTCCACCCGTCCACCGGAGCCACTTCCCCGTCAGGCGTGCGGCACGAGTAGACGTGGTACTGGCCTGCGAGGGCGGACATCGGCGCTACCGCGCCACCAACGCCCACGGCAAGCGCGACAGCGACGCCAACAACCGCGTGCGACACCCCGCGCGGCCACGCCACGCGCGACCCCGATCTCGATATCCGTTCGAAAACGATCACCGTCAACCTCCATGTCGAGCGGAAGCCGCTTCAGACCCCCTCCCCAAATTGTTCCATCAAAGGGGGATCGGGGCGAACTGAGGATCAAAGCGAGAGACGCAAGGGCAGCTGGGCGAGCCCGTAGATGCCGAGGATGCTGTCGTACTGCGGCTCGCCGTCCAGCTCGAGCTGGCGCACGTTGGCGGCGAGGAACGTGAGCGCTTCGCGTAGCTCCAGCCGCGCGAGGTTGGCGCCGACGCAGTAGTGCACGCCGGCGCCGAACGTGAGCTCGCGCGCGCGTCCGCGCGGCGCGGCGATGTCGAAGCTGTCCGGCCCGCCGGGTCCGCGGGCGTCGCCGGCGAGGTCGCGGTTGCCGGTGAAAGCGCACACCATCACGATGGTGCCCTCGGGGAACACCACGTCGCGGTACTGGACGTCCTCGGTGGTGATGCGCGCGGTGAACGGCGTGATCGGCTCGAAGCGCAGCGCCTCGTCGACGGCGGCGTCCGCCAGCTCGGGGCGCTCGACGAGCAGCTGCCACTGCTGGGGGTGCTGCGCGAGCAGCCGCACGGCGTGCGCGAGCTGGCTCTGCGTGGTGTCGACGCCGCCGGCGAGCACGTTGAACACGAGGTTGATGCACTCCACGTCGGAGAGGCGTTCGCCGGCGTCTTCCGCCTCGATCAACATTGAGAGGAGGTCGTCGCGCGGGTCCTCGCGGCGCACCCTAAGCAGACCGGCGGCGTATTCGTAGAACTGCTCCACAGCCAGCTCGATGCGCTCGCGCTCGGTGGCCATGCTGGCGGCGTCGAACTGCCGCTGGATCCAGTTGGACCAGTGGTGCAGCCGGGGCGCGTCCTCGAGCGGCGCGCCCATGACGGTGGCGATCACCTGCGAGGGGTACGGCTTGGCGAGCGCGTCGACGAACTCGCAGCTGACGCTGCCGGGCTGCGGCGAGGCGGCGATCGCGCTGTCGAGCAGCTCGCGCAGGAACGTGCGCATGGCGGGCGCATAGCGCTCGACGGCGCGGGGCGACAGCGCGGGGTTGACGAGGCTGCGCAGGCGCGCGTGGTCGGGGCCGTTGACGTGCAGGATGTTGCGCTTCATCTGCTCGTACAGCGGCCCCTCCGTCACGCCGAAGATCTCCGCGATCTTCATCCCTGGGAAGGTCGCGGAGCGCGTGCGCAGGAAGAACTCCGCGGACTCGCGGTCGAGCACGATGTACCCGAATGGCCCCTGCGCCAGCCATCCCCCCGCCTGCAGCGCGCCCATGGCGGCATGGAAGCGATCCCCGCGCAACGACTGATCTGTGTAGTCGAACGCGGGGAGCTCCAGGTCGCTGACGAGCGCCATCGCCGTGGCGGCGGGTTCGATCTATTTCTTCTTGGGGCTCACCGCGTTCTTGAGTCCCGCGCCGGCCGAGAACTTGGGGGCCTTGGACGCTTTGATTTTGACGCGCTCGCCGGTGCGCGGGTTGACGCCCTGGCGGGCGGCGCGTTTGACGACGGAGAACTTGCCGAAGCCGGTGATGCTGACCTCGTCGCCTTTTTTGAGCGTCTTGGTGACGGTGTCCAGGAGCGACTCGACGGCGCGCGAGGAATCCGCCTTCGTGAGACCGGTGTCCTGGGCGATCGCGTCGATCAGTTGCGACTTGTTCATGCTGGTGTTCCTTTCAAGTAGTAGAGCGCAGCGACCGCGCAGGGTACCGTGCCAGCTTCTTCCCTGGGTTGAGCAGGCCCTTGGGGTCGAACACGCGCTTGATCTGCTCGTGCAGCTCGACTGCCCTGCGGTCCCACTGCGACTCCAGGCGCCCGCGCTTGAGCCACCCCACGCCGTGCTCGCCGGCGACCGATCCGCCGAGCTCCACCACGGTCGCGAACAGCTCGTCGCCGGCCGCCTCCGCGGCTTCCAGCTCGGCCTCGCGGACGGGGTCCACGAGCACGGTCGCGTGCACGTTGCCGTCGCCGCCGTGCCCCCACGCGCATGAGCGCAGGCCGTGCGCGTCGGCGATCCGCTCGAAGCGCTCGAGGCCCTCCGCGAGGTGCTCCAGCGGGAACACCACGTCCTCGCTGACCTTGGCGCCGCGCTGCGCCGTGACCGCCGGGTTGGCGCCGTCGCGCCAGCGCCACAGCGCGCGCGCGTCCGCGGGCTCGTGCACCGCCAGCGCGCCGTCGCCCAGCAGCTCGATCAGCGCGTCGCGCTGCGCGTGCGCCTCCGCGCGCGAGCCGTCCACCTCGCAGATCAGCGCGAAGCCCGCGTCGGCGGGGACGGCCGCCTGCGTCGGCGCGGCGGTGCCATCAGCGCGGGGGCCGGCTGCGCCCGCGTCCACGCCCACGCCCACGCCCACGCCGCCGTAGGCGCCGGCGAGGATGCGCAGCGTGTCGCCGTCCATGAAGTCGAGCACCGACGGGCGCAGCCCCGCGGCGAGCACCGCGCTGATCGCCGCGCAGCCGTCGTCGCGCGTGGGCAGGAACACCACCAGCGGGATCGCCACCTCCGGCGCCGGCAGCAGCCGCAGGCGCACCGCCGTGATCACGCCGAGCGTCCCCTCGGAGCCGACGAGCAGGCTCTTGATGTCATAGCCCGCCACGTCCTTGCCCGCCCAGCCGCCCACGCGCACGAGCTCGCCGGGCGCCAGCACCGCCTCCAGGCCGGCGACCCACGCGCCGGTGACGCCGTACTTGAGCGCGTGCGGGCCGCCCGCGTTGGTGGCGACGTTGCCGCCGATCTGCGACTGCTCCGCTGCGCCCGGGTCAGGGGCGAACATCAGCCCGTTCTCGCGCGCCAAGCGCTGCACGTCGCTGGTGCTGACGCCCGCCTCGGGGAGCATGCGCCACAGCCCCGGCTCCAGCTCGCGCATCCTCCGCAGCCGCTCGAGCGACAGCACGATGCCGCCCTGCGTCGCGACCGCCCCACCGAGAAGCCCCGTGCCGCCGCCGCGCGGCACGATCGGCACGTCGTGCTCGTAGCACCACGCCACCACCGCCGCGACCTCCTCGGCGCTGCCTGGCAGCGCCACCGCCTGCGCGCGGCCGTCGACGCCGCGGCGGTTGGAGCAGTCGCGGTTGTAGGGGGAGGCGGGCGGTGCGTCGAGGACGTGCTCGGCGCCGATCAGCCGGCCGAGCTCGCTCGCGATTGCACGGCCATCGCTTGACATCGCTGAGGCGAGGCTACCGCGCGCCCGCGCCGCTGGCGTCTACCACAGCGACGCCACGCCGTATGCCGCCAATGCCGGGTCGCGCGTCACCACCGGGATGCGCTCGCTGAGCGCCTGGGCGACCAATAGTCGATCGAATGGGTCGCGATGGGCGCGGCCCTTCACCTCCATGAAGGGAAGATCTCGCAGGAACGCGACATGCGGCCAGGCGATCCCGAGCAGCTGGATGCCGTCGGCCTGGACCCGTTCCGGCCAGTCGTCGTCGATTGTCAGCTTGCCGATGGACTGCTTGATGGCGATCTCGACAATGGTGCCGGCGCCCACGAGCGGAGCATCGGCGTCTTCGATCAGCTGACGCGCAGCTCCAGAGATGCGTTCGTCTCCGTCCAGCCACCACAGCAGCGCATGCGCATCGATCAGCAGGCGCGTCACTCGACGATGCCAAGCGCTTCTGCGATGTCCTCAGGCCACTCGTCGAAGTCGTCCGCCACCTTCACGCGACCGCGCATGCTTCCCGGAGTTCGCTTCGGGGAAGCGCCTATCCCCGTTAGAGCCACCAGCCGGACCACCGGATGGGAGCCGCGACGGAGAATCACCTCCTCGCCGCTCTCCGCTTGGCGAACCAACTTCGACAACTGTGTCTTGGCCTCGCCGATGCCGTAGACGGATGACATGACTACAGGTTAGCCAACTTGGTCAAGTTGATCAAGGCGTACACGGCCAGCCTGTAGCATTGGCAACGATGGCCGTGAGCCCCAAGCCTCGCGCAAAGCCCGACCCCTCGGTGGCAGCGGGAACCTTCCACACGCTCTCCGACGAGCCCGTGCGCGAGCTCTACACCGCCGCCGACCTACCCGCCGGGATCGGCGCCGAACCGCCCGGCGAGGATCCGATCGGCGTTCCGGGCGAGTACCCGTTCACGCGCGGCATCCACCCGACGATGTACCGCGGGCGACTGTGGACGATGCGCCAGTTCGCGGGCTTTGGCACGAGCGAGGAGACGAACGAGCGCTTCCACTACCTGCTGGAGCACGGCCAGACGGGGCTGTCGACGGCGTTCGACATGCCGTCGCTGATGGGCCACGACTCCGACCACGCGCGCTCGCTGGGCGAGGTGGGGCGCGAGGGCGTGGCGGTGGACACGCTTGACGACATGCAGACGCTGTTCGGCGGCATCGACCTGGGGGCGGTGTCGGTGTCGATGACGATCAACGCGCCGGCGGCGATCATGCTGGCGTTCTACGTCGCCGCGGCGGAATCAGGCGAAACCCCTGGGGGCGAGGCGACGGGCGTGGGGCCGGTGCCGGCGGAGCGCCTGTCGGGCACGATCCAGGCGGACATCCTCAAGGAGTACATCGCGCAGAAGGAGTGGTGCTTCCCGATCGACCCCGCGATGCGCCTGTGCGGCGACATGATCGAGTGGTGCACCAGGCTCATGCCGCGCTGGCACCCGATCTCGATCTCCGGCTACCACATCCGCGAGGCCGGCTCCACGGCGCAGCAGGAGCTCGCGTTCACGCTCAAGGACGGCCTCACGTACGTCGAGCAGGCGGTCGCGCGCGGCCTGGACGTGGACGAGTTCGCGCCGCGGCTGTCGTTCTTCTTCAACGCGCAGATCGACTTCTTCGAGGAGATCGCCAAGTACCGCGCCGCGCGCAGGATCTGGGCGCGCGAGCTGCGCGAGACGTTCGGCGCGAAGAACCCGCGCTCGTGGCAGATGCGCTTCCACGCGCAGACCGCGGGCGTCAGCCTGACGGCGCAGCAGCCGCTGAACAACATCGTGCGCACGGCCGTCGAGGCGCTGGCGGCGGTGCTGGGCGGCACGCAGTCGCTCCACACCAACTCCTACGACGAGGCGCTCGCGCTGCCGACGGAGGAGGCAGTCACGATCGCGCTGCGCACGCAGCAGATGCTCGCGCACGAGACCGGCGTCACCAACACCGTCGACCCGCTCGGCGGCTCCTACTTCGTGGAGGCGCTCACCGACGAGATGGAGCGGCGCGCGTACGAGTACTTCGCGAAGATCGACGAGCTCGGCGGTATGGTCGAGGCGACGAAGCTCAACTACCCCCAGCGCGAGATCGCCGACGCGGCGTTCGCGCTGCAGCAGCAGATCGACAGCCAGGAGCGGATCGTGGTGGGCGTGAACAGCTTCGTGGCCGCCGACGAGCAGCCGATCCCCACGCTGCGCGTGGACCCGGCGCTGGAGCGCAAGCAGATCGATCGCCTGGGCGCCGCGCGCGCGCGGCGCGACGGCGCCGCCGTGGAGCGCACGCTGGCGGCGCTGCGCGAGCACGCCGCGCACGAGGACCGCAACCTGATGGAGCCGCTGCTGGACTGCGCGCGCGCCCACGCGAGCGAGGGCGAGATCATCGAGTCGCTGCAGCAGGTGTTCGGGGACTACTCCGAGACGCCCGTGTTCTGAAGGCGATTAGCGGTCTCGCAAGGGAAGGAGCTGCTGCCCTGAGGGCACCACCCGATAGCGGCTGCCACGCCTCTGCCCGTAACGCTCGAGCCGGCCATCCTGTACGAGCTTGGCGAGTAGTTCAAGTGTCTGCCCTCGATCCAGCCCGGTTCTCGTCCGAACGTCCGCATTCGCGAGCGGCCCCTCGCTGGCCATCTCGATGATCAAGTCCTCGAGCTCACTCTGCCCTAGTCGCAGACCGGCCGGCGGCGCCAACGAACGATCCAGCACGTAAGTGGCGCCGCCTCGCTCCCCACGCTGGACGAGAAATCCTGCATCTCTGAGGCGCTGCGATGCGATACGTGCCTGATCCTTGTCGACACCCACCAGCTCACGAACGCGAGCGTTCGTGAGCACCTCTCCGCGAGCGGCATGGACGAGCAGAATCCGATCCGACGGCTCGATGAGGCCGCGCTGCTCCACCTCTCGGACCCACGCGCGCTCCGACGGTGCCACCGCGCTCCTGACCGGGAGCGTGACGCTGACTGTCGTGCCGCTATCCACGAAGATCGGCGCGTCTAGCAGCTCGTCCCGCATTTCGTCCTGCATCACATCGACACCTTCACCAGAGTCCTCAGCAAGATTGAAGGCTCGAAGCACCCGGATGACAGTCGGGTTTCTCGCGGACGCCTGATCGCGCATGTTCTCGACGGTAACCGGCTCGGGCAGAGAACCCGGCGAAGTGATCACGACGGCATCCGGGCGGATCTCTATCCGTATGCAGGTTCCGTCGAGCTCGTAGGACCTATGCGCTACAGCATTGGCTATCGCCTCGCGCAGGACGCGACGAGGAAGTCGCGGCAACTCGTGTCGGTGGACTCCCAATACCACGACTTCATCCCCGACCTCATCCGAGACAAGCTGCGTAGCCTTCTCGACCTGCTCGCGAAGCGGGCCGTCGATCTGGATCCGTCGGTCGTAGGTCGAGGCGCCTTCCCGGTAGCGGAGCACCTCTATATAGGCCTTGCCGAGCTTCTCATCTGGCCGAGGGAGTAGATGGAGTGCGCCAGCGACCGTCAGTTTGAAACCCGCCGAGGTCTGTGTTGCAAGCCCGTTCTCGACGAGACGTTGCGGGAACGACGCCGAACCCGACCACTTGAAGGCCTCAGCAACGCGCCTAACAAGCGCTCTCGGCACCTCGTCCAAGGCTATCCCTGCATCGGCTGACTCGAAACGCTCTAGGCTCCGCGCGTTGATGAACTCGCGGAGCTCAGCGCCAAATAGCGCCACGTCCAGCGTTCCTCGCCGTACGAGAACGCGACCGTTGGACGTCTGGGAGAAACCGTCGCTCCGCTTCGCGATGGCCAGCACCGTTATAGGCCTCCCGTCGACGATCAACGGTGAGATCGAATAGCGACCAGGATCGCGTACGTGACCGACCATCTCGTGGAGATCGTCTTCCAGCCCTTGCGTCAGCTCGCGGCCAACGACATCCCCCTCGTTGCTGACGCCAATCAAAATCAGGCCGCCGTCCGTATTTGAGAACGAGACGACGCTCTCGGTTATGGGTGCTCGGCCGGCCCCTTTCTTGCGCTCGACAAACTCGCTCTCATCGGGAAAGGCGCTCACAAAAGCCGCTGCGGTCATTGATTTAGGGGGCGAAGCGGGACTTCGCGGATGGAATGGTGGATATGCCAAACTTCTCTGTCCCCTTCTCGGTCTCGGGAATTATGCCATAACTTATAGATCCTAGAAAACCAAAATGCAAATCCTGCATAACTGGTCATAACTCGAGAGCCGGACATACGGCCCGCACCTATGTCGTTACGGATCACGGGGGCCGCCGTCAACCAGTTGGAGCACGCTGAGCGTCGAGGCGGCATTACCATCGGCAAGCTGTCCGAAGTCGCCTGCGCCCTCGACTGCACCCTCGTCTACGCGCTCGTGCCGAACTCGACGCTCGAGCAGACCGTCACGACCCAGGCTAGAGCGGTTGCGGCGCAACTCCTCGGATATGCGGCTCGAACGATGGACCTGGAGACCCAGGACATCGAGGGCGATCGCCAGAGCGACGCCGTCGAGCTGTACGCACAGAAGCTCATCGTCAGCGGCAACCCCTGGCGTAAAAGGCAAAGCCGCCCGCGCGACGAGAAGTGAATCACGCCAGCTTGATCCGGTTCGCTCGAGGCGAGGCCGTCAGCTGACGCGCACCTGGAGCACCAGCTTGCCGACGTTCTCGCCGCGGAACAGCTTCAGCAGCGTCTCCGGGAAGTCGCTGACGCTCCCCTCGACGACGTCCTCGCGCGAGATCAGCCGCCCCTCCCGCATCCAGCCGGCGATCTCCTGCATGGCCTGCGGAAAGCGCGGCGCGTAGTCGAACACGACCATGCCGGTCATCGACGCGCGCGCGACGAGCAGCGCGAGGTAGTTGGAGGGACCCTGCACGCCGTCGGTGGCGTTGTACTGCGACACGGCGCCGCAGATCACGATCCGCGCGCCGCGCGCCAGACGCGTGAGCACCGCGTCGAGGATGTCGCCGACGACGTTGTCGAAGTACACGTCGACGCCCTTGGGCGCGGCCTCGCGCAGCGCGCGGCGCACGTCCTGGCGCTTGTAGTCGATCGCGACGTCGAAGCCGAGCTCATCGATGAGCCAGCGGCACTTCTCAGGCCCGCCGGCGATGCCGATAACGCGGGCCGCGGACGGGCGGGACCTGATCTTGGCCATCTGCCCGACGGCCATGCCGACGGCGCCGGCGGCGCCGGAGACGACGACGGTGTCGCCCTCCTTCATCGCGCCGACGTCGAACAGCCCGAAGTAGGCGGTCATGCCGGTCATGCCGAGGGTGCCCAGATACGTGGGCAGCGGCGCGAGCGCGGGATCGACCTTCATCACGCCGTTGCCGTCCGACAGCGCGTACTCCTGCGCGCCGAACGCGCCGTACAGGTGCTCGCCGACAGCGAAGCCGGGATGCTGGGAGGCGGTCACGCGCCCGACGGCGCCGGCGCGCATCACGTCGCCTACCTCCACCGGGTCGATGTAGGAGGCGCCGGCGTTCATCCAGCCGCGCATGGCGGGGTCGAGCGAGATGTGCGAGATCGCCACCACGAACTGGCCGTCGCCGGGGACGGGCACGGGCTCCTCGGTCATGCTCCAATCGCTCGCCTTGGGCAGACCGGACGGCCGCGCGGCGAGCCGCACCTGATGGTTGATGTCGCTCATTGACGCCTCTCCAGGCGTTGTGGGTGTGTGCTCAAGACGTGACGCTCCCTTCGATCACGAGCTCTGAGCCGGTGACGTACACGCTCTCGTCGCTCGCACTGCGCGAACTCCTTGGCGGCCACACTCCAGCCGTGACGCGGACGCGACTATATCCGCTCCCGTTCAGACGCCACCGGCACCAAGAGCGCTCGCGTCCCGAACCATGCCTCACCGTCGGAATAATCCACAGGCGCAGTCGGCTTGCGGCGCCTAGATTCCGCTCATCGGATCCTTTCCCCCACGATAGGCTCGACCAACTTGTATCTCGCCGATCACGAAATTAAGGCGCTCAGCGATGAGCTACGGCTAGCAGGCCCGCATCTTGATCACCCCTTCGAGCCAGCGCGCCAGATCCAACCCTGCTCAATCGATCTGCGGATCTCGAACGTCTTCTGGAAGCCGAGACGACGCCGTCGCCTCTGGCGACGACTGATGCCGTGGAGGGAGATCGCGATCGACTTGCGCCGTGCCAATCTCCACGACCTCGACCTTGGTCCCCCTCGCGAGCGAGCCTGAGCGGAGCTACGGAGATGCAGACCTTCGAAGCAAGTACGACAACGATGAAGGCGGTCCATCGCTGTGGTGGCGTGACGCACGTGTTGAACAACTCCAACAACGGCTCGGCCAGACCAACGCCCACGAGGCCATCAGGCAAGAGATAGTCGACAGGGTCCGCTTCCAGAGCACGGAGGTTCTCGCGCGCTTCCAACGAGACATCGATCGCAGGCGCGTGGGCGAGATCGAGAACGCCGACCAGGTTCTCGATGACTTCTCCCGACGTGAGAATCGGCGTCGCCTCATGGATCGAACGATCCTCGCGTCGCCCATTCTCTTCGGTGGCGGTGTCGTGGCAAGCGTCTTTGCTGCGTTCGGGGTGTGGACGATCGTCCTCATCGCGTTGCTCGTCATGAGCTTGGTCGCGGCCTTCGTCGCCTACGAACGGCGAGATGACGGGTATCTGGGGACGAACGATCTGCGAGCACTGAGGTCGCCGGAGGAGACGGCATAATGGTGTTCGTGCCGACGCGAGCAGCTCCAACGCGTTCCCAAGCTCTACCGCCGCCGGGCAGATACCGACACTTCAAGGGCGGCGAGTACGAGCTCTTGGAGGTTGCTCGTCACTCCGAGACGGAAGAGTTGCTCGTGGTCTATCGCGCAGTCGATGACCCGTTGACGACCTGGGTGCGACCGCTGGAGATGTTCAGCGGCATCGTCGACGGCCCGGATGGGCCGCTTCTGCGGTTCGCGCTCACGTCCCCGAGTGAAGCCTGCCGGGACAGCGGCCGTTTGCCCCATCCCGTCGTCCGATCGTAAGCGAGCAGCCGCTGCAGGTAGTCGCCGGCGTCGGCCTTGGCGGGCACCTCGTCGAGCAGGCCGCGTTCGAATGCGCGCATGGGCCAACAAAGGACGTTGAACGCGGCCCTCGCGGTGCGCGAGCGCCCCCTCCGGCACCGGGCCCGAGCCGAACGGTGTCGCGCCGAGCATCGAGCCATCTTCGCAACTTTTTAGGGCGCCGACGTGTCCAGCGCTTAGCATTGCCCCCTTTGGAGCCCTCGCACCAACGCAGAACGCCCGGCCCGCCCCCGACCTCGCGCCGACCGGCGCAGGAGCACCGATCTCACGTGACCTCGATGACGCTACTGCGTAGGTTCCTGGCCGGCGGCGCGCTGCTCGTGGTGCTCGGGAGCGTCACCACGCTGGCGCTCGCGTCCAAGCGGATCAGCGCTGAGCAGGCGGCCTACAGCGCGCCGAGCGCGGGGCGCTGCACGCCCGCGAAACTCAACGCCTCGGCGGTGCTGCCCGGCACGAGCGTCGCTGTCTCGCCGCTGCCGGACTCATACGACGCCTCGACCGAGACGCAGATCAGCCTGCTGGGGGCACCGGCCGGCGAGCTGGGCGCCGTCCACGTCAGCGGCTCGCAGAGCGGCTCGCACGCGGGTCGCCTGATCGCCTACTCGCAGGGCGACGGCGCCAGCTTTGTCACGCCCAAGCCGTTCGACGCGGGCGAGACGGTGACCGTCCGCGGGAGCATCCGGGCGGGCACGCGCGCGCAGCCGTTCGCCTACCACTTCGTCGTCGCCCACCAGGACCCGATCGACTATGCGGCCGCGGCCGCCCCGAGCACGTCGCACGACTACAACGAGATGCAGCACTTCCGCTCGCGCCCGGAACTCGAGCCGCCCGCCTTGCAGGTGTCGGCGAGCTCGGCCCAGGCGACCCCCGGCTACGTGTTCGCGGCGCCGTACAACGGCCCCGGCCCGAGCGGGCCGATGATCTTCAACGAAGCGGGCAACCTCGTTTGGTTCCACCAGCTGCCGTCGGGGCTGGCGGCCACCAACCTGCAGGTGCAGCAGCTCGGCGGCCAGCCGGTGCTGAGCTGGTGGCAGGGCCGCATCCCGCCGCAGGGCTTCGGCCAGGGCGAAGAGATCATCGACAGCAGCTCCTACCGCCAGATCGGGCGCGTGCACGCGGGCAACGGCTACCTCGCGGACCTGCACGAATTCCACATCACCCCGCAGGGCACAGCGCTGCTGACCGTGTTCGACCCGATCCAGTGCAACCTCTCCGCCCTGGGCGGACCGAGCGGCGGCGCGGCGACCGACTCGAGCTTCCAGGAAATCGATCTGAAGACTGGGCTCGTACGGCGCGAATGGAACAGCCTCGACCACGTCGCGCTGGGCGACTCCTACAGCGCGGCGACGAGCGCCAACACGATCTGGCCGTTCGACTACTTCCACCTCAACTCGGTCGACCAGCTGGCCAACGGCACGACGCTGATCTCGGCCCGCAACACCTCGGCGCTGTACGAACTGAACACGACCACCGGGCAGGTGCTCGCGCGCATCGGCGGCAAGCAGTCGACCGTCAAGCTCACGGCCGGGGCGGCGACGGCCTACCAGCACGACGCGAGCGTGCTGCCGAACGGCACGATCAGCGTGTTCGACAACGGCGGCGTGCCGAAGGTGCACGCGCAGTCGCGCGGGCTCGTGCTGGCCGTCAACACGCAGACTAAGACTGACACCGTGATCGCCGAATACGACCATCCCAGCCCGCACCTGGCGGCCGGCAGCCAGGGCAACGTGCAGACCCTGGAAGACGGCGACGTGTTCATCGGCTGGGGCGCGGAGCCGTACTTCTCGGAATTCAGCTCCAGCGGCCAGCTGCTGTACGACGCGCATATGCACGGCACCTACCAGTCCTACCGCAGCTACCGCTTCGCGTGGACGGGCGCGCCGAGCGAACCGCCGGCGATCGCGGCCGCGAAGTCCAGCTCGCAGCTGACGGTGTACGCGAGCTGGAACGGGGACACGCGCACCGCCAGCTGGCGCGTGCTCGCCGGGCCGAGCGCACAGCAGCTCACGCCCGTCGCCAGCGCCGCGCGCACGGGCTTCGAGACGGCCATCGCGACGCCGCTGGCGGAGGGCTTCGTGGCGGTGCAGGCGCTGGATGCGGCGGGCGAAGTGCTCGGCGCCTCGCGCACGATCAGCGGCTGATAATCTCGGCATTACCTCGAGTCAAGCGGAGGTTCTCAAGGATGGCGGACCGCAACGCAAGACAAGTGCCGCCGAGGCGCGACAGGCTCCCGGCGGGCACCGGCAACGGTGCTGCGGCAACCCGCGGCGAGCGCTACCAGCCGCTGCCAACCGGTAGCCACGGCCTCGACCCGGAGCTGGTCAAGCGCGACCAGCGCGAGCGGCTGCAGAAGGCGATGATCGAGCTGATCGCCGCCAAGGGCTACCCGGCGGTGCGCATCGTCGACCTGGCCAAACTCGCGCACGTCTCCCAGCCGACGTTCTACGGTCTGTTCACCGACAAGGAAGACCTGTTCCTGAGCGCCTACGACGCGGTCGCGGGGCGGACCGCAAGGACCGTGATCGAGGCCTACGACGTCGAGGCCCCGCACGAGCAGCGACTGGTCGCGGCGATGCGGGCGTGGATGGAGCAGGCGGCGGCCGAGCCGGAGGCGACCTCGCTGCTCGTGCTCGGCGCGTTCGGCGCCGGCGCGAGCGCCCTGGAACGCCGGCGGCGCGTGCTCGACGAGCTCGAGCGCAGCATCTACGCCAGCCGCGACCGGACGCCGGCGGCGGAGGCGGACGGCGCCGACCTGACCGTCAAGGCGATCATCGGCGGCGTTCGCGAGGTCACCGCCGCGCGCCTGCGCGAGGGCCGCGCGAGCGAGCTGCCGGGGCTCGCGGATGAACTGACGGCTTGGGCCACCTGCTACCCGCGGCGCCTGCCGGACGGGCTCGGCGCCCCTCCCGCGAAGCCGCGAAACGCCGGCGAGGCGACGGCGGTGCTCTCCGAGCGAGCGCGCCGCGCCGAGGGGCGGCTGCCGAGCGGGCGCAGCGACCTGCCGCGCCAGTTCATCGTCAAAAGCCAGCGCGAGCGGATCGTCGACGCCACCGCCGCGATCGTCGCCGAGAAGGGGCTCGCGGCGCTCACGATCCCCGAGATCGCCCGCCGCGCGAACGTCTCCCATCAGACCTTCTACGCGATCTACGACTCCAAGCACGACGCTTTCCTCGGCACCCAGAAGGTGGGCATGCACCAGGCCCTGGCCGTCGCCGTCGAGGCCTACCAGGCGGAGCCGGAGAACTGGCCGCGCGCGGCGCGCGCGTGCCTGCGCGCGCTGCTCGACTACCTCGCATCCGAGCCCGCGCACGCGCACCTGAGCGTCGTCGACACGTTCGCCGCGTGCCCCGAGGCGATCGAGATCCGGGGCGCCGCGCTGCAGGCCTTCGCCACGTACTTCAAGCCCGCCTACGAGCTCGTCCGCGGCCGTGTCGAGGTGCCGGCGATCGCCGCGGACGCGATCACGGGAGGGATCTGGCAGGTGATGCACCACTACGTCGAGAACGACTGCATCGCCGACCTGCCGGGCGCCACCGCGCAGCTGACGTACTTCGCGCTGACGCCGTTCCTGGGACCGGAGCAGGCGGCGGACTACGCGCTGCGCGACAGCTCGTAGGCGGTCCTGCCATCGCGCGTCGCGCCCAGCTCGCGTACGAGCACGTCGGCGGACATCCCCACTCCCCGACCTTAACGCGAGACCCGCAGGTACGCGAGCACCGCCAGCACACGCCGGTGGTCGTCGTCGCAGGCCGGCAGGTCGAGCTTGGCGAAGATGTTGGTGATGTGCTTCTCGACGGCGCCGGGCGTGACGAACAGGCTCTCCGCGATCGCCGTGTTGGAGCGGCCCTCGGCCATCAGCGCGAGCACGTCGCGCTCGCGCGCGGTCAGGCCCGAGAGCGCCTGCTTGGCGCCGCCGCGCGGCGCCAACAGCTCGGCGACCACCTGCCTGTCGAGCACCGTGCCGCCGGCGGCGACGCTGTGCAGCGCCTCGACGAACGCGCGCACGTCGCCGACGCGCTCCTTGAGCAGGTAACCGATGCCTGCGGTGTCCTCGCCGATCAGCTCGCTGGCGTAGGCCGTCTCGACGTACTGCGAGAGCACCAGCACGCCGAGCGCCGGCTGGCGCCGGCGCGCCTCGATCGCCGCCTGCAGACCCTCGTCGCTGTATGTGGGCGGCAGGCGCACGTCGACGATCGCGAGATCCGGTTCGTGGCCGGCGATCGCCCGCAGCAGCGACGGGCCGTCCTCGACCTGCGCGACGACCTCGATCTGGTGCTCGCGCAGCAGCGCCACGAGCCCCTCGCGCAGCAGCGCGAGATCCTCGGCCACGACTACCCGCAAGGGAGCCTCGCCTCGAGCACCGTGCCGCCCGTCTCGGGGCTGTGCACCCGCAGGCTGCCGTCGAGCGCCTCCACGCGCGCGCGCAGCCCCGCCAGGCCCGACCCGTGCGGATCGGCGCCGCCGACGCCGTCGTCGCCGACGACCACCGCCAGCGCCCGGTGCTCGTCGCGGAGCTGGACCCAGCTGCGCTCGGCGTGGGCGTGCTTCGCGGTGTTGGTGAGCGCCTCGGCGATCACGAAGTAGGCGGCGCTCTCGACCGCGGGCGTGAGGCCGCGGTGCGTGTCGACGTCGACCGACGTGCCCAGGCCGTAGCGCGCGGCGAGCGAGCGCACCGCGGCCACGAGGCCGCGGTCGGCGAGCAGCGGCGGCACGATGCCGCGCGCGAGGTCGCGCAGCTCCGCGATCGCGGCGTGGGCCTCGCGCTGGGCGTCGAGGATCAGGCCGCGCACGTCCGGCTGGTCCTGCACGCGCAGCTCCGCCCGCCCCAGCTGCAGCGTCAGCGCCACCAGGCGCGCCTGCGCGCCGTCGTGCAGGTCGCGCTCGATCCGCCGCAGCTCGGCGGCCTGCGCGTCGACGGCCTGGCGGCGCGTGCGCGTGAGCATGTCGATCCGCGCGCGCAGTGCGCGCCGGCCGCGGGCGACGAGCACGCGGTCGTGCAGGGCGATCAGCGAGTAGCCGCTGCCGGCGGTCGCCAGGCCGAGCAGCGCCCATGCGGGCCAGAACGTGTGCACCCCCGCCAGCAGCCACGTCAGCAGCCACGTGAACACGAGGATCACGGCGGCGGCGCCCACGAGCGCCCACACGCACGCGACGCGGCGCACCGCCCCGCGCGGCTGACGCCAGGCCCAGCTGGCGCTGAGGTCGAGCAGCACGAGGTCGCCCAGCCCGAGCCATGCCCACGCCGGCCAGAAGTAGCCGCGGCCGCTGAGCGCCCAGATCGCGGCGAGCAGCACGGCGCTCAGGAACGACAGGCGTCGCACCAGCGAGCGCACGTACTCGCCGATCGACAGCCCCGCGGCGAGCGCCGGCATCCAGCGTCGCCGGGCGGCTTCCTGCGCGAGGGAGATGTCGAGCGGGAGGCGCGCGCGCTGTGCCATGCGGCAATGGTCGCACGGCCGGGGCCGGGGACACGCGCTTGGGGCGCCCGGACCGCTGCGCCCTTCAGGGGTTTCCCGCAACCGGCCTACGGTCGGCAGCGGATGGCGCGGGAGCGGCAGGCGAGCAGGCTTGTACTCGATAAGACACTTCTCACATTGGGAGATACACCATGCGCAGCATTCTGAGCAAGATAACCAGCCTGACGCCAATCGCCGCGGGCGCGGCTGCGGGAATGATCGTGCTCGGGATCGTGTCGATCGTCGGCGGCAGCTATGACCACGAAGTGGTCCACAACCAGCTGGCTCCGCAGAAGATCACGTTCCCGAAGCCGGCGGAGTACCCGGACCTGAAGAAGTACGAAGGCCAGCAGGTGCTGAGCGGAACGCAGGCAAAGGCCTACGCCGAAGACCAGATCGCGGTCGACATGAACAAGATCGCGGGCGGCAAGACCTACGCGCAGGTGAGCGACGAATGGATCGCGGGCGGCATGAAGAGCGAAAAGCTCGCGGGCGAGCGCACGTCGCTGTTCATGGGCGACACGCTGCGGGGCCTGCTGCTGAACGCCTGGGGCTGGGGGCAGATCGGCAGCATCGCGATCCTCGCGGGGATCCTGCTGATCGCGTTCGGGGCGATCCTGTTCCTGCTGCCGGTCTTGAGCTGGTGGCTGAACCTGGCGCGCGCCGGACGCGAGACGGCCTCGCGGAGCCTCCCCCATGCTCCCGCCGGCGCCGCCGGCTAGTAGAGGCTCTGGATGACGGAGATGAACGGGGACGGCGCCGCGCGCGCCGTCCCCGCAGGCACGCGGTCGGTCGACGCCGGGCGCTGCAGCGTCGGCGTCAGAGCGCCTTGGCGGCCTGCCTGCCGGCGCCGATCCGCTGCACGTCCCACACGAGGCCCGCGCGCTCCAGCGCCGCGATCACCAGCCCCGAGACGTCGAGCTCGCGCGGTCCCATGCCGTGGAAGGCGGACGTGGGGAAGGCGTGGTGGTTGTTGTGCCAGGCCTCGCCCAGCGAGAACGGCGCGAGCCACAGCAGGTTGCGCGAGTGGTCCTCGGTGGCGAAGCGACGGCGGCCGAAGAAGTGGCACAGCGAGTTGATGCTGTAGGTGACGTGGTGCAGCACGAGCATCCGCACCGCGCCGCCCCACAACAGGGCCTCGAGGCCCGCGTCCACGGTGCCGCCCATCAGCACGCCGAGGCCGAACGGGATCGCGAAGCCGAGCAGCGCCCAGAGCACGAACGTCCTGTCCACGAACGACACGACCAGGTCGGCGAGCAGGTCCGGGGCGAAGCGCTCGCGCGAGCCGCGCTGGGAGTGATCGAACAGCCAGCCGACGTGCGCGTGCGCGAGGCCGCGCAGCGCGCCGCGCCAACCGCCGCCGTGGTCGACGTGCGGGCTGTGCGGGTCGCCGAGGCGGTCGGAGTAGGCGTGGTGCTTGCGGTGGTCGGCAACCCACGAGATCACGGGTCCCTCGACGGCCATCGTGCCGAGCACCGCGAGCACGCCGCGCAGCGCGGGCGAGGTCTTGAAGCTACGGTGTGTGAACAGCCGGTGGAAGCCGACGGTCACACCGAGCCCGGTGGGCACGTACATGATCAAGAAGATCGCGACGTCGCGCCAGCGCAGCTCGCGGTTCCACATCTGCCAGCCCGCCAGCACCAGCAGCAGCGGCGGCACGAACGTGATCACGCCGGTGATCGCGCGGTCGAGGCTCTCGAGGATCGGCTCCTGGATCTCCTCCGGCGTCGGGCCCTCGAGCACCTGGGGGTGAGCCGGCTGCTGCACCCCGCGCTGAACCGGCGGCTCGGGCTGCTGCTCGACTACGGGTCCGGCGGTGGCGCTCATGGCCCCTTGAATCGTGAACACCGCGTGCGCATCTGTCGATACGGCCGGCCACCGAGCCTACGGGGGCCATCCCCCGCCCTGAGCTTCGGGGCTGCCTCAGGCCGGGCGCACGTCGAGCACGATCTTGCCGGTGGCGCGGCGCTCGTCGAGCGTCCTCAGCGCATCGGCGGCGCGCTCCAGCGGGAAGCGCTCGCCGACGATCGGCCGCACGAAGCCGGCGTCCACCATGCGGTTGACCGCCGCGCCGATCTCGCGGTTGAGATCGGGCTTGCCCATCACGTACGAGCCCCAGCCGGCGCCCACGACCTCGGTGTTGCGCAGCAGCAGCCGATTGACGCGCACCTCGGGGATCGAGCCGCCTGTGAAGCCGACGACGACCAGCCGCCCGCCCTCGCGCAGCGAGCGCAGGCTGTCGGTGAAGCGATCGCCGCCGACGGGGTCGAGCACCATGTCCACGCCGCCGCCGGAGAGCTCGAGCACCTCGTCCTTCCAGCCGTCGCCCAGCAGCAGCGTATGGTCGGCGCCCGCCTGTTCGGCGACCGCGCGCTTGGCCTCACTTGAGACGAGCGCGATCGTCTTCGCGCCGAGACCCCTGGCGACCTGCAGCGACGCGGTGCCGACGCCGCCGGCGGCGCCGTGCACGAGCACCGTCTCGCCGGACGCGAGGCGCCCGCGCAACAGCAGCGAGAAGTACGCCGTGTGGTAGTTGAGGATCAGCGCAGCGCCCTGCGCGAAGTCGAGCTCGGGCGACAGCGCAAACGTGAAGAACTCGGGCGCGACGGCCGTCTCGGCGAAGCCACCGAGCGCGCAGAACGCCGCCACACGATCGCCCGGCTCGACCGACGCCCCCTCGGGCGCGCTCAGCACCACGCCGCTGACCTCGCTGCCGGGCACGAACGGCAGCGGCGGTTTCATCTGGTACTGGCCGCGCGTCTGCAGCAGCTCGGGGAAGGACACGCCCGCGGCATGCACCTCCACGACCACGCTTGAATCAGATCCCACCCACCCGAGCATGTGCGACGCCTCCGGCTCGGGCAGCTCGACGAGCGCGAGCGCGCTGTCGGGCCCCGACTCCTCCACGATCTGAACCGCCCTCATGTCAGTCGTAGCGCGCGACCGTGAAGCCGATCAGCACGGGCACGTTGACCGCGAACACGACCAGCGACAGCGTCAGCACCACGAGCGCGCCGCCGCTCGTGTGGTTGCGCAGGAACACGTACTCGATCATGCCCGCGATCAACGCGTAGGCGAGCAGCGCCCACCTGGCGACCTCGAGGAAGCGGCGCCAGTGGAAGCCGTCGGCGCGCGCGAGCGCGAGCACGTTGCCGGCGAGCACCAGCGCCGACGCCGCCAGCAGGCCGACGGCGGGGCCGAGCGACACGTGCTGGGGCAGGTGCGCGGAGAGGTAGATGCCGGCGGCGAGCACCAGCGCCAGCGAGAGCATGCCCAGCTGCGTCACCGGCGGAAGGCGGCGCTCGCCCTGCGGCGATGCGTCGTCATCCATTTCCGATGACGACGCCAGGGTGGAGGCGCTCATCCGGCGGCCAGCTTGGTCATGATCACGAACGTCGCCACCTGCAACGCGCCGGTGGCGCCGGCGGAGTAGATGAAGCGCTTCATCAGCCGCTCGATGATCGCGGGGTTGGGCTCGGGCTTCTTCAGCTCGGTCAGCACCGCGATGTTCGCCGGCTCGAGCAGGCCGAGGGCGATCACCGCCATCACGCTGACGACGATGAAGCTCGCGACCACCCAGCCGTGCAGCGGGTAGCTCGTCTGGTTGGTGCCCAGGTGCGTCGACAGCTGCCAGCCGGCGGCGAGCGTGACCGTCACGACGGTCGGCATGATCAGCACCATCTTCGGCATCAGCCGCGTCGTGAACTCGATGCGCGCGGGGACCGACAGCTTGCCCATGATCGGGCCGAGGACGAAGCCGAGGAACAGGTCGATGACCGTCCACGCGGCGCCGCCGACCACGTGCAGGAACTCCAGCGGCCACAGTTCGTTGACGGCAATACCGGCGATCAGCAGCGCCAGCACGACCGCCACGATCGGCAGGCCCGCGCGCGGCACGATCTGGAAGTCGGGGCGCTCGAGCGCCGCCGGAGGACCGCCGGCGACCGCGCCACCGGGGGTGGAGATGGCGGCTTGTGCCATCTGGCGAATCTAACGCGTCCGCGGGCGGAATGCCAGCGGCCCGGAGGCAGCGTCCTCGGGAGCGCCACCGCCGCGCGCGTACAGGTGAGCATCGGCCCAGACCCAGGTGGCCGCCGCGGTGGCGCCCGCGACGATCGCCACCGCCGGCCACGGGCCGACGGCCAGCGCGAGCACGTGCGACGCGACGAACGCGGCGAAGCCGACGCCGCCCAGCCGCGCCGCCGTGCGCATGCCGTGGCGGCGCATCCAGATCCGGATGCAGCACAGCCCGCCGATCGCCAGCACGACGCCGCCGAGCGGGCGCGAGCCGGTCGCGGCGACGACCGCCCAGGCGGCGATCAGCGAGCCGGCCGCGAGCGGGGCCGTTGGCAGCGAGCGCATG
This sequence comes from Solirubrobacteraceae bacterium, assembly GCA_035483595.1. Lineage (GTDB taxonomy): Bacteria > Actinomycetota > Thermoleophilia > Solirubrobacterales > Solirubrobacteraceae > Palsa-744. Next base: position 4,859 of record DATHPU010000019.1, on the reverse strand, counting down.
CGTTGGAGCGTACTGGCACGGCCGCGGCGCTTGCAGGCGGCCGAGCGGGCGGGCGCGGAGACGAGCCATGCAGTCGGAACCGGCCCCAGACGCGGCTGTCGGCCGATTCTCCGCGATTGTCCCCTATCAGAAACCAATGCCCTGGCGGAATCGGGATCGGGACCGGGAGGTCGCACATAGGATTTGTGCCGCAAGCGCGAATGTACGAATCCTGCTCACGAACAAATCGGTCCGAGCCGTGGGCCCTCCGGTACACGTTGGCCGTTGCGAATATAGATTTCATCGTCGGGATCAGCAACGATCCGCTCGACTGCCTCGAGCTGGGACTCGCGAGGAACGGGCGCGCTACAGGCGGCCCCGCCAGAACACGACGCGCTCGACCGCGACCTCGCAACCGCGATCGAACACGCACGCGCCGCACGCCTCTCCATGCGCGAGATCGCCCAACAGCGCAGGCGTCGAACGAAAAACGCTCTACAGCACCCTCAACCGCACCAAACAACCAGCCCACAACGCCCCACTGCCCGTGTAGCCACCGGCCGCTACGGCGCGCCTCCTACGGCCCGGCAAGCGTCGAGATCGCCGAGCCATTCACGGAGCAGGGGGAGGATCAACTCGGTAGCGGCATGGATCGCTGCACCGTGCGCAGCCACACCCAGACAGACCGGGTCGGGGTCTTTGCTCGGGCTCCAGCCGAGCTGCCCCAGAAGAGTCCAGGCGCGCTCGAGCAGCAGGCGAGCTTGCGCTTCGGACTGCTCGTGCGCGATCGCTGAACCACGATCGCTTCCCCAGCGGCGGCGAGTAGCCTATACGCGCCTTCGCGGACACGACCCTGAAGCGCAGACGGGATCGTGAGCGCCCCAGCCACCGTCGCACGCTCCAGCCGCTCGACCGCGCGCCGCACCGCCTACTCCAGTTCTCGCACCATATGGACTCGCTGACTTCGCCCACTGCGGTCTGCGCGACCTCGTCGCGTAGACCGCAGCTCCTACGCTCCCCCACCCGCGTTGATGTAGCCCGCTTTGAGACCGCGGTCCTTCTTCAACTCGCACCACCGGGTGTCATGCGATAGAGCCGTACAAGCGATCCAATGAAAATGACGGTCCCGCCGCCGCATCGGCGAAGGCGAACTACGACTGCCCCCTCAAACGCCTGGCAGCAATGACGATCAACGAACACAGGGCGATCGCGGCGACCGCCGCAAACAATCCGACAGCGTCGCTCACGCCGGCCACCGGCGCAAGCGTCTTCGCAATGACACTGAGCACCACGAACAAGACCAAGCCTGCCATTGCGAGCGCAAGCCTTCTCCGGGGACCAACTTTCCTTGATCTATTGGCGAACCAATTTTTCATGCCGACTCACGATCGTCCATCGCCGCCGCAGCGCCCTCGCATGCGTAGCACTCCTCAATTCGGCGGTCTCGTACATGGGTTCGCTTTGAGATCGTCACCGTATAAAAGCAATCAGACGACGGGTTGCTCGGCAATCCCGATGTCAGCGTTCCAGCGTGCTCCTCTGCGTAGTCACATGAGCCCTCCGTGGCTACTAGGCCAGCCGCAGCCGCACCGCCGGCCGCCACAAAGTCCGAAAACCCGGCTGTTGGTGCAGTTACTCCCACTCCAACGGCCACGACCGCGCCGTCGATCGAGCATATCCACTGACTCGAACTCATCGCCGCATGTGCCATCCGGCCGTAACCTATTTCACCGCCGCCTCCTTCAAACACGGTGGCTGCGTCCCATGGTGGGTTCGCGTTCATCGCTTCCTGGATTTGCAGATTCACCGGCGGCGCAAATACGGCGCCTGGGGCGGCGTATACTTCAGCCCCCGAGGAGGCCCGCACACTCGAGCGAGCACATGCGACGAAGACGACGGGGATCTCGCTGTCGAGCTGGTCGAGGAAGCGGATCAGATCGAAGCGGTTGCGGGTCTTCGAGGTCATCGCGAGCACGCCACCCTCGTGGACCTTCAGACACGCGAACAGACACTGTGTGCTGTTGCGGATGTATTCGTGCTCGCGGCGTGTCGGTCGCCCAGGAGCAGGAAGCATGTCTGGTTTGGTCGGTGTCTTGGCCTGGATCCCGGTCTTTTCGTCGATCGAGACGACCAGCACGTTCTCTGGCGGATTCACGTACAGGCCGCAGACACCTTTCAGGCGTTCCTCGAACTCGGGGTCGGAGAAGTCGCTCATCACCCAGTAGTCGGTCAGGTGCGGCTTGATGTCGGCGCGCGCGAGAATCGTGTGTGCCTGGGCGCGCGACATCCCCACCGCCTGCCCGAGCTGCTCATAGGTCCAGCGTTCCTGCTGAGCCCCCTCTGGTGTCTCCGGTGGACGCGTGCACGCCTTGGCGATCAGCCTCGCCCTGTCCGCCTGCGAATAGATCAGCGGTCTACCCGAGCGCGGCAAGTCACCGAGCCCGGCGATCCCATCCTGCTCATAGCGCGCCCGCCACTTCTGCGCCGTGTTCGTCGAACACCCCACCAGCCGGCCGATCTCCGCAGCAGAACGACCTTCCGCGGCACAAAGCACGATCTGGGCGCGCTCGACCATCCGCACCCCAGCGGTGCTCGAGCGCACAATCCGTTCAAGCTCCGCTTGATCGTCCGCTGCGATCTCAACACTCTTCACCAACGCAGGCATACCGAACCTCCATCATCGCCGACCCAACCAGCAACGAGTTCGGCAAACACTACGACACCCCTTCAATCACCAACAAACTTCACAGACAAACCACTAGGACGGACTCGACATCGTCGGTGCTTCCCTTCCCTGTGCACTTTAACGTCCTGCCGCGGAGCTAAACGTGCACTCATAGTTGCACGTAGTCTCCACACAGGACACAAACGCCTCACCGATCAACGCGCGGATGGTGTGAATGCTCGTCGCCACGGAGCCCCCAAATGCGACCTCCGCATGCGCCGAGAGCGGCCAACGCGCATATCGAGCCCAGCGCCGCACAGCAATCATTACGCCGCGCCGATATGCCCGCACCCCGTTTATCACGCATCCGGCATCTCCGGCAATATCCCTCTTTGAAGTCTTTGACCGCATCGTAGAAGTTCTCGCTGCCGGTGCCTGTGCAGGTGATCGCTTCGCCTGCATTGGTTACGCTGAATGCCTCCCGATCCTAGAGTCTCGCCCCACACCCAACCGAAGAAATGCAGCCCTATGTAGTATCGCCTTCGTCGCGGTTCCCGGGACATTCCCGCCGGTTTCAGTCACGCCGTACAGCACCTGTCAACATCGCACACGGTCCGCTGAGCTCGGGCTCTTATCGGCTCCCGTCCTGTTCGCTGAGCAGCCGCGCCGCCCATCGCCCGAGAGCAGGAGACACCTGACTCAGCCTCCGTTCCGCGAACCGGCCGAACGGCGGAAAAGACTGCCCCCATCTGAGTAGTGCGAACACCAAGAGAACCGGAACCGCGACAACCGCGACAGCAGCAAACACCATATCAACGACAACATTCATCGCATGTCTTTCGCTCTTCGGCAGTCACTTGACCCACCCTCTGATCGCAACCCGCCCACATCTTCACCCGTCACTTACACGCCGATATTGGGCGCAGCGTGTATGATTTCTTGTCAACGACTCGCCCAGACGATGTGCGAGTCAAAATCTCCACCGGGCGCATCGGTAGCGCCGCATAGACAAGCACTCCGCCCGCGTGCAGGCTCGCGGGCATTCTGCGCTTGTTCAAAACTACCTGCGCGTGACGACCAGTCGCGACGACATCGTCGCTCCCGTCCCGCAATATCCCATACACCAGCACCACTTCGTGCGAGCCAATGCATTCCTGCCCAACCTCTACCCGCAGTAGCTCACCTACAGTTCCATTGAGCGATGGGCCGGTGCCGCCCCCGCCCCTCCTCATCCCGTGTGGTCCGGGTTCTTCGATCTTCTCCACAAGTGTGGCGTAGACACGCCCTCGATATCTGTATCGCTGACTCACAATCTCCATATAGGCCCCGCCCGAAAGTCTCTCCCGCACCAGCGACCGGGGCTCGGTCGGTGTCAATTCAACGGATTCGGCGTTGATCCTCGCCCTTTCGCCATTTGGCTTGACCAGATATGTCCCTACGCGCCGCCCTGGGTGCGACGCTCCTACACCGCAACCGCCAAGCACCACTGCTGCTAGCACAAGCCAGCCGATAGCAAGACGGCCAAACGCAGTCATCCTCCGCCCTCCCGGCCTACATGTCACGCTGTCACGCTCCCGGTATCCCGATCGGGGGAATTCCTTCGCCGCCAGCTTCCGAAAGATTCCACACCTCGTCGAGCAGAGATGACTTGCAGGTCCACCCGTGGGTGTAGCGCTGGTCGCCCCCTTTCATACCAGGAATCCAGAACCACCCCCACCCGACATATGACGTTTCGCCTTCGCACTCCATATGCTCATGAGCATAAAGTGTGCTGCTGAGCCCTCCGCCCGCCTGTCCGTTGTATGGGTTATAGCCCGAGCCCGCCAGACCACACAAACCATAGCCCGGCGAGACTTCGAGTCCATCTGATTGCCCAACGATACACACCTCCAGCTCGGAAAACCGCGGCAGATCCCCGCCGCATCCGATCCATCCCCGTGCATATACCCATCCCTTGCTTTCGCCGATCACCAACTGCAACTTGCACCCAGCATTCGAGTGGTTCGTCGCAGTACACGCATTACTCCCCACGCATCCTTCCCCGCCGGCGCTTTCCCCGGCTTCGCCTTCGCATGGTCCGTATTCGCCTCCGCACCACCAGCTTGGGGGTGTGAATGGTGTTTCTCCGGCTGGTTTGTTTGCTTTTTCGAGCGCGCGTCGTGCCTGTTCGGCATCGGTGAGTTGTTTGGCGACGGCTTCTGTTCCTTCTACGACC
>DATHPU010000018.1:0-209969 GCA_035483595.1 Solirubrobacteraceae bacterium | reverse complement strand
CGCATCCGGGTCTTGAAGAAGGCGTGACCGACCCGGTTGACCAGCGCGCGGCCGCCGGCGCGCTCCGCGACGTCGGCCACGGCGCGGCTGGCGCGCACGTCGTAGAGGACCGTGCCGCCGGGCTCTTTGCTCAGTAGCGACTCGGTGAGCAGCGCGGTGAGGAAGTCGCCGTCGACGAAGTGGCCCTGTTCGTCGATGAAGAAGCAGCGGTCGGCGTCGCCGTCCCAGGCGATCCCCAGGTCGGCGCCGCTCGCGCGCACTCTGTCGATCACGAACTGGCGGTTCTCGGGCAGCAGCGGGTTGGGCTCGTGGTCGGGGAAATTGCCGTCGGGCCTCCAGTAGGTCTCGATCAGATCCAGCCCCAGGCGTTCGAGCAGCGGGCCGACCATCGGTCCCGCCATGCCGTTGCCCCCATCCACCACGACCTTCAACGGACGCACCGACCGCGGGTCGATGAACTTCAGCGCGGCCTCCTGGAACTCGCCGTATAGCTGCACCGCCTCGACCTCTCCGCGCGCGACGGGCACGCCGCCGGGCGCACCCCCTCCGTCCAGCCCCGCCTCGATCGTGCGACGGATGTCCTGGATGCCCGCATCGCCGCTCAGCGCGATCGCGCCCTCGCGCACGAGCTTGGCGCCCGTGTACGCCTTCGGGTTGTGGGAGGCGGTGCACATCAGCCCGCCGTCGAGCTCGCGCGAGCCGACCAGGTAATACAGCATCTCGCTGCCGACCTGGCCCGCGTCGATCACGTTCGCGCCCGCCGCCAAGAGTCCCTCGCGGTAGCGCGCCGCGAGCTCCGGAGCGCTGAGGCGCATGTCGCGCCCGAGGCCCACCCGCAGCTGCGGCACGGGCTTGCCCGCGAGCGCGCCCAGCACGTGCGCGAACGCGCCGCCGATGCGCTCGGCGAGATCGCCGTCGATCTGCTCGCCGTAGAGGCCGCGGATGTCGTACGCCTTGAAGATGTCCGGCGTGGGAGTCGTCATGTGGGCTCGCATCCTAAGCTGTGTGCCATGTCAGGACACTCCAAGTGGGCGAGCATCAAGCACAAGAAGGCGATCGTGGACTCGCGCCGCGGCGCGCAGTTCTCCAAGCTGACGCGCGCGATCACCGTCGCCGCGCGCGACGGCGGCGGCGATCCGGTCGGCAATCCGGCGCTCGATCTGGCGATCCGCAAGGCCAAGGAAGCGTCGATGCCCAAGGACAACATCGAGCGCGCGATCGCCAAGGGCACCGGCGAGGGCGGCGAAGCGGACGCGATCGAGAGCGTTCTCTACGAGGGCTACGGGCCCGGCGGCGTCGCTGTGCTGGTGGAGGCGCTGACCGAGAACCGCAACCGCACGGGCGCGGACGTCAGGCATGCGTTCTCGAAGAACGGCGGCAGCCTCGGCGAGCCGGGCTCGGTCGCGTACCTGTTCGACAAGAAGGGCACGATCGTGATCGACGCCGAGCGCTACTCCGAAGACGAGCTGATGGCTGCCGTGGAGGCGGGCGCGGAGGACATCGCCACCGACGAGGGCGTATTCGAGGTGATCACCGAGCCGGCCGACTTCGCGCCGGTTCGCAAGGCGCTGGAGGACGCGGGCGTGGAGATGGAGAACGCCGAGCTGGTGTACCGGCCGTCGAGCGTCGTGCCGGTCGACGAGGCGCAGGCGGGCAAACTGATGCGGCTGATCGAGGCGCTGGAAGACAGCGACGACGTCAGTGCCGTGCACGCCAACTTCGACGTCTCCGCCGACGTGCTCCAGCGTGTCGCGGGCTGAGCGCCCGGCCGCGCTCGCCGTGTCAGCCGCGATGCGCCCGCCCGTGGTGATCCTCTGCGGCGGGCGCGGGACGCGCCTGCAGGAGCACACGCAGGCGATCCCCAAGCCGCTGGTCGAGATCGGCGGCATGCCGATCGTGTGGCACGTGATCCAGCTGTACGCCGTGCAGGGGTTCAGCCGTTTCCTGCTCGCCACCGGCTACCGCGGCGAGCTGATCGAGCGATTCGCCGCCGCGCACAAGTGGCCGCCGGGCGTGAGCGTCGAGTGCGTGGATACGGGCCTGGAGACGCCCACCGGCGGGCGCGTCAAGCTGCTGGAGCAGCGCCTGGCCGGCGAGGGGCTGTTCTGCCTGACCTACGCCGACGGGCTCGCCGACGTCGACCTCGATTCCCTGCTCGCGTTCCACCGCGAGCACGGCGCGCTCGCCAGCATGACCGTCGTGCGTCCGCGTCTGCAGTTCGGTGTCACCGAGCTCGCCGAAGATGGGCGCGTCACCGGCTTCCACGAGAAGCCCACCTCCGAGCACTGGATCAACGGCGGCTTCTTCTGCCTGTCCGGGCCGGCGCTCGACTATCTCGACGCGGACAGCGTGCTGGAGCGCGAGCCGCTGGAGCGGCTGGCTGGCGACGGCGAGTTGCGCGCGCATATGCACGAGGGCTTCTGGGAGTGCATGGACACATACAAGGATGCGGTCGCGCTCAACGACCTGTGGGCCACCGGCGAGGCGCCCTGGTCTCAGGCGGGCAGCCTGCGCGCGCGATACAGCGGCACCGGCTCGCGGATGCCGCGCAGCCGCCGTTCGCCGGCGTAGGACCAGCCGTAGGCCTCGCGCGCGGCCTCGCGCAGCTCGCGCTCGACGAGCACGCTGCCGGGGCGCGCGATCGAGGTGATGCGGCTGGCGAGGTTCACGGGCCGCCCGAACCAGTCGCCCGCGCGCGGCAGCGCCACCCCGACCGCGGCGCCGGCGCGCAGCTGCGGGAAGTCCTCGCCCTCGGCGTCGGCGGCGTCGACCAGATCGAGCGCCGCGGCCAGCAGCGGCTCGGGCTCAGGCGCGGTGAGCATCGCGGCGTCGCCGATCGTCTTCACCAGGCGCACCGGGGGCTCGGCGACTGCGACCGCGAGCGCCTCCAGGCGCGCCGCCATGTGGCCGAGCTCCTCCGGCGCGACCTCCTCGCCGAGGCGGGTGAAGCCGACGAGGTCCGCGAAGCACACCGACACCTCGCGTGAGCCCGGCAGCTGCCCGCCGCTGCGCTCCATCGCGCTGATGACCTCGCTCTGTGCGGTGTGCCTGAGATGCAGCGCCAGCACGTTGCTCAGCATCGGATCGACAAGTGGATACAGCTGCGCGGTGGCCTGCGCGTAGCGGCTGGCGAGGTCGCGTTCGCTCATGCCGGGCTCCAGCACCAGTTTCAGCGGCAGCAGCCGCAGGCTCTCGGCGGCCTGCGAGAGCCCGCGGCCGAGCACGCGAAGCAGGTCGAGGATCTCGTCGTCGGAGATGCCGGCTGCGCGCGCGAGGACGATCCCCGCCGCCGACTCGATCTCGGACTCCGTGTACAGGAGCTCCTCCGGCTCGGGCACCGGAAGCCCCATCGCGCGCCGCGCCGCGACGAGGAACTCGAGCTCGACGCCGCTCAGCGCGGACACTTCGGCGGCGGTGTAGCGCTCGTTTCCCACGATCACGCGATCCGCCGGCAGGAAGATGACGGTGCCGGTGGCCGTCGTGCGGTGCAGCTCGCTGAGCGGCACGCCTTCCTGCGCGAGCTGTTCGAGCAGCGCAAGCCGCTCCGTGCGGGCATTGCCCTCGAGCCCGTCCAGCAGGCCCTCGGCGGCGAAGTCGATCGACTCGTCGGACACTGGCGCCCAGCGTAAGGCAGGCGCCCCGTTCGGGGCGCTAAGGCAGGCGTCCGACAGCGGGCGCAGAATCACAGGCCGTGATCGTCCTCGGCATCGACCCCGGGCTGGCCAGCACCGGCTACGGCGTGGTGGAGCGGCGCGGCAGCCGTCTGCTGGCGCTCGACGGCGGCGTCATCTCCACGCGCTCAGAGCTCGCGCTGGAGCGCCGGCTGGCCGACATTCACGCCGCCGTGGACGCGCTCCTGGATGAGCATCGCCCGGACGCGGTGGCGTTGGAGGAGCTGTACTTCGGCCAGAACGTGCGCACCGCGTTCGCCGTCGGCCAGGCTCGCGGCGTGGTGCTGCTGGCGGCCGGCCAGCACGGGCTGCCCTGTGCGGGATACACGCCGCAGAAGGTCAAGAGCGCGGTGTGCGGCTCCGGGCGCGCGCAGAAGGACCAGGTGGCGCGCATGGTGCAGGCGTTGCTGGCGCTGGCCGAGGAGCCGCGGCCCGACCACGCCGCCGATGCGCTCGCGGTGGCGATCTGCCACGCCAACTGCGCGCCGCTGGCGAGCGCGCTCGAGGGGGCGCTGGCGTGATCGCGCTGCTGCGCGGCGAGGTCGCGGTGCGCCGCACCGACCACGTGGTGATCCTCAGCGCCAGCGTCGGCTATCGCGCGGCGGTGTCCGCGCAGACGCTCGCGCACGTGCCGCCGATCGGCGAGCAGGTGACGCTGCACACGCACCTGATCGTGCGCGACGACGCGCTGACGCTGTACGGCTTCGCCTCCGAGCAGGAGCGCGACCTGTTCCTGATGCTGCTGTCCGTGCAGGCGGTCGGCCCCAAGGTGGCGCTGGCGGTGCTCTCCGCGGGGACGCCGCGGGAGCTGATCGGCGCGCTCGCCGCCGGCGACGCCGCGCGCTTTCAGGCTGTGCCCGGCATCGGCAAGCGCACCGCCGAACGGATCATCGTCGAGCTGCGCGAGAAGGTCGGCGTGGACGCCGGCCCCGTGGCGTCTACGCGCACGCCGATCCTCGCGCGCCGCGGCGAGGCGCATGATCCGCGGATGCTGGCGCGCGACGGCCTGCTCGAGCTGGGCTACGCGCCGGCGGAGGCGGAGGAGCTGCTATCCGGTGTGGAGGGCGAGACCGCCGAGGAGCTGATCGGGGCCGCCCTGCGCTTGGCGCGCGCGCCGTCGTGAGCGCCGCCGATCCAATCGCCATGACCGAGACCGCCGCCCGCATCCAGACTCCGTATCTCGTCCCCGAGGACGAGCTCGACCGCTCGCTGCGCCCGCGCCGGCTGGAGGAGTTCGTCGGGCAGCAATCGTTGCGTGAACAGCTGGCCGTCGCGATCGAGGCGTGCGCCGCTCGCGGCGACGCGCTCGACCATCTCCTGCTCGCGGGGCCGCCGGGGCTCGGCAAGACCTCGCTCGCGCAGATCGTGGCGGCCGAGCTGGAGGTCCCGTTCGTGCAGACGGCGGGGCCCGCCCTGGAGCGCAAGGGAGACATTGCCGCGTTTCTGACGGCGCTGGAGCCGCGCAGCGTGTTCTTCGTCGACGAGATCCACCGGCTCCCGCGCACGCTCGAGGAGACGTTCTATCCGGCGATGGAGGATCACCGGCTGCCGATCACCGTCGGGCAGGGCGCGGGCGCGCGCGTGGTGACGCTCGAGCTGCCGCCGTTCACGCTCGTCGGCGCGACCACGCGCACCGGCCTGTTGACGACGCCGCTGCGGGACCGCTTCGGGATTCAGGCGCGCCTGGACACCTACGCGGTGGAGGAGCTCGCGATCATCGTGCGGCGCTCGGCGGGGATCCTCGAGATCCAGCTGGAGGACGGTGGCGCGCTCGCGATCGCCGCCCGCAGCAGGGGCACGCCGCGGGTGGCCAACCGGCTGCTCAAGCGCGTTCGCGACTTCGCCGAGGTGCGCATGCACGGGGTCGTCACCGCGGAGGCGGCGCACGCGGCGCTGGAGATGCTCGAGGTCGACGAGCGCGGGCTCGATCGCCTCGACCGCGAGATCCTGAGCGCGATCTGCAGCAAGTTCGCGGGCGGGCCCGTCGGCCTGTCGACGCTGGCCGTGGCGGTGGGAGAGGAGCAGGACACGATCGAGGATGTGTACGAGCCATATCTCCTGCAGGAGGGCCTGATCAAGCGCACTCCGCGGGGCAGGATGGCCACGGCGGCCGCGTACGAGCACCTTGGGCTTCCAGATCCCGGGACGCAGGAGCGCTCGACGCCGGCGGGGGCGTCGCTGTTCTGAGTGGGCGTCCGCGGCTCGCGGCCGGCTCGCGCGGGGCGCCCGTCCGGGCACCCGGGGAATCCGCGGAGGTGCGCCTCCGCGCCGCCGCTTGCGTAGTCTGTGTGCAGACACCATGACCCATCCATTTATCTGTCCGAACTGCGGTCACCGCACGAGCGAGCTCGATCGCAACATCGGCTTCACACGCCAGCCCAAGGGCTGCTCGAAGTGCGGCTTCGCGTTCCTGTTCGAACTGCTCGACGACTACTACCCGGCGCCCGACGCGGCGTTCTTCGTGTGCGACGGCGAGGGGCGCGTGATCGGCTGCGGCAAGAACTCGTTCGCGTTCACCGGCCTCGAGGAGGAAGACGTGATCGGTCAGCGCGTCGAGCAGGTGCTGGGGCTGAGCTTCGCCAACGGCGATGACCCGGTGGCGACGGTGCTCGAGTGGGGCGTGCGCGCGCTGGAGGTTCCGGTGCGGGTCAGCGGCGAACGCGACGTCGCGGCCAGCGCCAAAGCCGACATGTTCCCCGCGTATGACGACGACGGCGGGCTGTTGCTCGTGCTCACCCCTGACAAGTAGGCTCTTGAGACGATGACCGACCGACGGCGCAACGCCCTGATCCTCCTGATCGTCGCCGGCCTGCTGGTGGGGTCGGCCGTGGCGATCGTCGCCAAGAAAACGCTTCTAGGTCTCGAACTGAAGGGCGGCGTCGAGCTCGTCTACCAGGCCAAGCCGACGGCTCAGTCGAAAGTGACGTCGGAATCGCTCGAACGCGCGATCAACATCATGCGCAAGCGCGTCGACCAGCTGGGCGTCGCGCAGCCGGAAATCCAGAGCTCCGGCAACGATCAGATCGATGTTGGCCTGCCCAACGTGCAGAACGCCGAACGCGCACAGAACGAGGTAGGCAAGACCGCGCAGCTGCAGTTCTACGACTGGGAGCCCAACGTGATCGGCCCCACCGGCGAACCGGCGCCGACGGAAGGCAGCGTCACCGGCGACAGCAGCGGCGACCCGGGCGGATCGAACTCCGGCCTGCCCGAGTACCAGGCGATCCAGCGCGCGATCAAGCGCAAGGCGATTCTGCGCCCCTCGGACACGACGTGGTCCCACGGCTGCACGCCCGCGCAGGTCGGCGACTGCCTCTACGGCGACTGGTATCTGCTCGACACCGCGCACGAACGGGTCGTGCGCGGGCCGGAAGAAACCGAACACAACCTGGTCACCGATCTGCCGTTGCAGGAGAAGGGCACGAAGCTCAAGGCGGTGCGCGTCGACCCGGGGACGGTGCTCGTGCAGGCGCACGCAGTCGAACCCACCGCGGGCAAGGTCACCGTCGCGTCTCCCAACAGCTGGTACGTGCTCAACGACAACCCGGTGCTGAACGGCGAAGACATCACCAACCCGGCGCAGGGCAACGACGAATCGACCGGGCAGCCGAACGTGACGTTTGGCTTCAACTCGCACGGCAAGGCCGTGTTCGAACGCGTCACCAAGGAGATCGCGCACCGCGGCCAGGAAGCGCAGCTTCCTGGCGTGACCAGAGAAGAGGCGATGCAGCACTTCGCGGTGTCGCTGGACGGCCAGCTGATCACGGTGCCCTCGATCGACTTCTCCAAGTACCCCGAAGGGATCGACGCGTCAACGGGCTCGGAGATCTCCGGCGGCTTCACGATCACCTCGGCTCAGAACCTCGCCAACGAGCTGCAGTCCGGCGCGCTGCCGGTGCGGCTGGTTCTGATCTCCCGCTCGCAGGTGTCAGCGACGCTCGGCAAACAGGCGCTCAGCCAGGGTCTCGTCGCGGGCCTCGCGGGCTTCGCGGTGGTGTGCCTTTTCCTGCTCGCGTTCTACCGCTTCCTCGGCGCGATCGCCGTCGGCGGCCTGGTCATCTACGGCGCGTACTTCTTCGCGCTGGTCAAGCTGATCCCCGTCACGCTGACGCTGCCTGGGATTGCCGGCCTGATCCTCACGATCGGCGTGTGCGCGGACGCGAACATCGTCATCTTCGAGCGCGTCAAGGAGGAGATCCGCGGCGGCAGATCGATCGTCTCGGGCATCGCCACCGGCTACAAGCACGGCTTCGCGGCGATCGTCGACGCCAACGTCGTGACGTTCATGACGGCATTCATCCTGTTCGCGCTGGCGACCGCGGAAGTCAAGGGGTTCGCGTTCATGCTGGGCATCGGCACGCTGGTGTCGCTGTTCACCGCCGTGCTCGCCACGCAGGCCGCCCTCGGCGCGATGAGCCGCTCGCGGCTCGTGACGCATCCGGCTGCGCTCGGTGCGGCGCGCCGGCGCAAAGGCTGGACGTTCGACTTCATGGGCGCCTCGAAGTGGTTCTTCTCCATGTCCGGCACGATCCTGCTGGTCGGCGCGCTGGCGATCGGCGGCAAAGGCATCAACCTCGGCATCGACTTCACGTCCGGCACGCGCATCCAGACCGCGTTCGTCAGGACCGCGTCGCAGGCGGAAGTGGCGGGAGTGATGACCTCGGTCGGCTACCCGAACGCGGAGGTGCAGAAGTTCTCCAACAAGAGCATCGGCGGCGACGGCTACCAGATCTCGACCAAGACGCTGGGCCCGACGAAGCTCGACGCGGTCCAGCGGGCGCTCGACGCGAAGTTCGGCAATGGCCCGCGCCATCCGGGCACCAAGGACTTCTCCTCGACGTCGATCGGGCCGACGTTCGGGAAAACCGTCGCCAACGCCGCCGTGATCGCGATCATCGCCTCGCTGCTGGTGATCTCCGTGTACATCGCGCTGCGCTTCGAGTGGAAGTACGCGGTGCCGGTGCTGATCGCGTTGATGCACGACCTGCTGATCACGGCCGGCGTGTATGCGCTCACCGGCAAGGAAGTGTCGACCGCGACGGTCGCCGCGCTGCTGACGATCCTCGGGTATTCGCTTTACGACACGATCATCGTGTTCGATCGTGTGCGCGAGAACGTGCCGCGCATGCCGCGTGCGGCGTTCTCGCAGATAGTCAACCGCTCGATGTCCGAGGTCGTGACTCGGTCGCTGGCGACGAGCTTCTGCACGCTGCTGCCGGTGCTCTCGCTGCTGCTGTTCGGCGGCCCCACGCTGAAGGACTTCGCCTTCGCCCTGATGATCGGCATCGCCTCCGGGGCGTACTCGTCGATCTTCATCGCCTCGCCGGTGCTCACGCACTGGAAGGAGCGCGAGTCCGGCTACATCCAGCGCCGCGCGCGGATCGTCCGCGAACTGGGCATGGTGCCCGCATATGCGACCACCGCCACCGGCGCGCCTGAGGACGTCGAGCCGGTCGCCAAGCGCAGGCGCACACGGCGCGGCAACCTGGTCGCGCCGGAGGAAGCCGGCCAGCAGCTGTCGCGCGACGAGTTCCAGGAACTGGTCCGCGACCTCGACGTCGAGTCCGACGCGCCCAACGGCGGCTCGCCGGCTTCCGGCCGCGGACGGCGCGCCCGCTCGGAGGGTGGCGCCACCGTCGCGCCGCCCGCCCCGGCATCGCCTCCGGAGGGACAGCGCGACCCCGCCGCCGACCTCACGCCCGAGGACCTGGTGCTCAAGGAAGAGCCCAAGCGGCGCGAGAAGAACCGGCGCCCGCGTAATCGCCGCCATGGGAGGTCGCGCTGATGGGCATGCTCGCGTGGGTGATCATGGGCCTCGCCATCTGGCATTTCACGATCTTCATGCCCGATCGCTTCTGGGGCGGCATCGTGGGCGCGTTCGTGGGGTCGCTGGCCGGCTCGATCGTCGTCGGGCTGATCATCTACAGCGTGAAGGTCTCGGCGCTGCGGGTTCCAGGCAAAAAGGCTACAGACATCGGGATCGTGCTGTACGCCGTGCCGGGTGCCCTGATCGGCATCGCGCTGATCTACCTGGAGGGCATGCGGCGCGAACGCGCCGCGGGCCAGCGCGACGCGATTGCGCCGTAGGCGGCGCGCAGTCTGCCGCGGAGCTCGCTCCGCCCGCCTGTTCCCGCCTCCCTTCCGTCTTGGCCTCGCCGTAGTCTCGCGGGGTGCAGCCCTGCCGCTTCGAGATCGCCGACTGCCCGACCACGGACGTCGAGCGGCTGCGCCGCGAGCTGGGGCTGAGCGACGCGCTCGCGCAGGTGCTCGTTCGCCGGGGCATCGCCGCGCCGGCCGCCGCGCGCGCCTTCCTGGACGCGAGTGAGGAACATCCGCCCGGTGCCTTCGCCGGGATCGAGCAGGCGATCGCCGTAATCCTCGGCCATGTCGCGCAGGGCACGACGATCACGATCCACGGCGACTACGACGTCGATGGCATCTGCTCGACGGCCGTGCTGGTGCGCGCGCTGCGCGGCCTGGGCGCCGAGGTCGACTTCTACCTGCCCGATCGGGCAGGCGACGGCTACGGACTGAACGCGGCGACGGTGGAGCGGCTCGCGGAGCGGGGCACGCGGCTGCTGGTGACGGTCGACTGCGCGATCACCGCCGTCGAGGAGGTGGCGTCGGCGCGCGCGCTCGGCATGGACGTGGTCGTCACCGACCACCACACGCCGCGCGCCGACGGAGCGCTGCCGCAGGCGCCGATCGTGCATCCCCGGCTGTGCGGCTACCCATGCGCGGACCTGTGCGCGACGGCCGTCGCATACAAGCTCGCGCAGGCGCTGCTCGAGGCGGGCGCCCGCGGCGCGGCGGGCGAGCCCGCCGGGGAGCGCGCGCGGGGGATGCTCGCGCAGGGCGCGCTCGAGCGGGATCTGGATCTGGTGGCGCTTGCGACAATCGCCGACATGGTCGAGCTCGTGGGCGAGAACCGCACGCTCGTGCGCCGCGGGCTGCGGGCGCTGGCGGGCACAGCCAAGCCTGGCCTGCGAGCGCTGATGGCGGTCGCGCGGGTCGATCCGGCGAAGGTCGACGAGCGCGCGGTCGCGTTCGCTCTGGCACCGCGGCTGAACGCCGCGGGGCGCCTGTACCGGGCGGACGCGGGGCTAGAGCTGATCGTCACCGAGGACCCGCTGCGGGCGGCGCAGATCGCCGACGAGCTCGACAGCGCCAACCGCGAGCGCAGGCAGGTCGAGATGCGGATCCGCTTCCAGGCGGAGGCGCAGATGGCCGAGCAGGGCGAGCGCGCGGCGTATGTGCTCGCTCACGAGGACTGGCACCCGGGGGTGATCGGGATCGTCGCCTCGCGTCTGGTCGAGCACAGCGGACGACCTGTGGTGCTGATCGCGCTCGACGGCGACACGGGCCGGGCATCCGGGCGCAGCATCGAGGCGTTCGACCTGCTCGCGGGCCTGACCGCGTGCGGCGAGCACCTGCTGCGCTACGGCGGGCATCGCGCGGCCGCGGGCCTGGAGATCGAGCGCGGGCGCGTGAGCGAGTTCGCGAGCGCGCTGGATGCCCATGCCGAGCGCGTCCTGCGCTCCCGGGATCTCGTGGAGGTCGAGCGCGTGGACGCCGTCGTCGGCGGCGAGGACCTCGGAATGGATCTGGCGGAGGAGCTGCGCACGATCGCGCCCTACGGCCGCGGCAACCCGCCGGTCTGCGTGATGGTCGCCGACGCGGCGCTCACGGACGTGCGGCCGATGGGCGAAGGCAAGCACGCGCGCTTCAACGTCGAGTCGCACGGGGCGCGCGCGCGGGCGGTTGCGTTCGGGTGCGGCGGGCGCCTGCCGAGCGTCGAGGACGGGCAGGAGCTCGAGGCGACGTTCACGCTGGAGGTCAATGAGTGGAAGGGCGTCAGCGAGCCGCGGCTCGTGCTGCGCAAGGCGCAGGCGCGCGAGCGTGCTCGCCTAGAGCCGCCGACGGCCGCGGGTGCCGAGCTGCCCGGCGCAGACGATCGCGCCGAGCTGGAGCTCGTGGATCAGGGCGCCGATGCCGAGGAGCTGGTGCTGTTCGCGCTATGAGCGGGTCGCGCCTTCAATCCGCCCTCGCAGTTCCCTACCCTTAGATCATGGCCATCGCCGAAGACCCCGGTCCGCCCACCGCGGCGCTCAGTCTCAATCCTCCGGAGCGGCGGCTGCTGAACGACCTGTTCGCGATCGTCTCCGAGCACGCGGCGGACTCCTCGGTCGCGATCGACCGCGCGCGTGTGCAGGACGCATTCGTGTTCGCGTGCGAGCACCACGCCGACCAGCGGCGCAAGTCGGGCGAGGACTTCATCGTGCACCCGGTGGGCGTGGCGCGCATCTGCGCGAGCATGCGCCTGGACACCGAGACGCTGTGTGCGGCGCTGCTGCACGACACGGTCGAGGACACCTCCGCGTCGATCGAGGAGGTGCGCGAGCGCTTCGGCGAGGAGATCTCAGGCGTAGTCGACGGCGTCACGAAGCTGACCGGCATCACGTTCCAGTCGCGCGACGAGGCGCAGGCGAACAACTACCGCAAGATGATGGTCGCGATGGCCACCGACGTGCGGGTCATCCTGATCAAGCTCGCCGACCGGCTGCACAACATGCGCACGATCGAGGCGATGCCCAAGCAGAAGCAGATGGAGAAGGCGCGCGAGACGCTCGAGATCTACGCGCCGCTTGCGCACCGCCTGGGCATCCATGCGATCAAGTGGGAGCTCGAGGATCTCGCGTTCGCGACGCTGCACCCGCGCAAGTACCAGGAGATCAAGGGCCTGGTCGCCCAGCAGCGCGACGAGCGCGAGCGCTACGTCTCGGAGGCCGGCGAGTACCTGCACCGCGAGCTCGCGGACGTCGGCATCGAGGCGCAGATCGCGGGCCGCGCCAAGCACTTCTACTCGATCTACTCGAAGATGACGAACAAGGGCCGCGAGTTCAACGAGATCTACGACCTGACCGCGATGCGCGTGATCGTCGACTCGGTCAAGGACTGCTACGGAACGGTCGGCGTGATCCACTCGCTGTGGAAGCCGCTGCCGGGCCGCTTCAAGGACTTCATCGCGATGCCCAAGTTCAACATGTACCAGTCGCTGCACACGACCGTGATCGGGCCCGAGGGCCAGCCGCTGGAGATCCAGATCCGCACGCACGAGATGCACGAGATGGCCGAGTACGGCGTCGCGGCGCACTGGGTCTACAAGCAACCGGAGGCCGGCGCAAGCGCCGAGCAGCGCTCCGGCTGGTCGGTGGCGGGCGAGGACGCGAAGCTCAAGTGGCTGCGCTCGATGCTCGACTGGCAGAAGGAGCTCTCGGATCCGCGCGAGTTCATGGAGACGCTGCGCACGGACCTCTTCGAGGAGGAGGTCTACGTGTTCACGCCCAAGGGCGAAGTCAAGTCGCTGGCCGCCGGCGCGACGCCGCTGGACTTCGCCTACGAGGTGCACACGGAGATCGGCCACCGCTGCGTGGGCGCGCGCGTGAACGGCAAAATCGTGCCGCTGCACTACGAGCTGCAGTCGGGCGACATCGTCGAGATCCTGACCGCCAAGCGCGAGCGCGGGCCATCGCGCGACTGGCTGGCGATGGTCAAGACCACGCGCGCGCGCAACAAGATCAAGGCCTGGTTCAAGGCGGAGTCGCGCCAGGACACCGAGCACACGGGGCGCGAGCTGCTGCAGGAGCACCTGCGCAAACAGGGCCTGCCGGCGCAGAAGATCACCGGCTCGGCGCTGCTCGCGGACGTGATCAGGGAGGTCGGCTACCGCAAGGCGGACGACTTCTACATCGCGCTGGGCGCCGCCAAGATCTCGCCGAAGCTGGTCGTCAACAAGGTCATGCAGCGCCTCAAGCAGGGCGAGGCCGCCGACGGCGACGTCGGCGCCGCGGACCTGCTGCGCGTGGGGCGCGCCAGGCGCCGCCCGACGAAGTCCTCCAACCAGTACGGAATCCGCGTCGAAGGCGTCGATGACGTGATGCTGCGGCTGGCCAAGTGCTGCCGGCCGGTGCCGGGCGATGAGATCGTCGGCTACATCTCGCTGGGACGCGGCATCACGATCCACCGCGAAGACTGCCCCAACGCGGCGCTGCTGCGCAAGAGCCCCGAGCGCTTCACGAGCGTCGCCTGGGAAGGTGACCAGTCGACGGGCTTCGTCGTCGAGATCCAGATCGACGCGTGGGACCGCCACCACCTGCTGGCGGATCTCTCGCGCGCGTTCTCCGAGTCGGGCGCCAACATCCTCGAAGCCCGCTGCCTGTCGATGCCGCCGATGGTCAAGAACCGCTTCGTCGTGGAGGTGGCGGACACCCACTCGCTGAAGAGCGCGGTCACGCGCCTGCGCAACACCGAGTCGGTGTTCGACGCATACCGGGTGACACCCGGCGCGGCCAGCGCATAGGCGCGCGGTGCGCCGATCGGTGGCGTCGAGGCCGGGTCAGGAGATGACGCTGAGCGCGTCCGGCATGATCGAGTAGCTCGCCTCGGTGACCTCGCCGAGGTAGTCGCCGTCGACCTGCAGCGGCAGCGGGCGCCCGTCGGCGCTGCGCACGGTCAGCTCCTGCAGGTCGCGCAGGGGGCTGATCTGGCGGTGCCCGGCGACGCGCGCCCGCGGCGAGAACGCGCGCCAGGCGATCGACGGCATCGACAGCAGCGTCGCGCGATGCAGCACGCCGCCGGCGAGCGCGCCCGAGTCGAGCGCGGCGCCGTCGGCGATCTCGATCGGGCGGTTCTGGAAGTAGGTGAACGGCGAGCCGTTCTGGACGATCGCGGTGACGCCCTCGAACGTCTGTCCGCTGGCCTGCACCTCCAGCTGCGGCGGGCTGACGAGATAGCGGCGCATGAACGTGCTGACGGCGACCCATGTGAAGAACCAGGGGCCCAGGCGCGCCTTCATCCTGGGGTTGGCGTCGACCCGCTCGACGACGCTCGCGTCGAGGCCGAGGCCGGAGGCGAACGTGAAGCAGCGGCCGTTGACGACGCCGAGGTCGACCTTGCGCGGGCGCCAGTCGTCGGCCATCGCCAGCAGATGCTCGGTGGCGTCGACGACGTCGCCTGGGATGCCCAGCATCTTGCCGAACACGTTCGCCGAGCCGCCCGGCAGGCAGCAAAGCGGGGTGGGGGAGCCGAGCAGGCCGTTTGCGGCTTCGTTGACGGTGCCGTCGCCGCCGAACGCGACGACCACGTCGTAGCCCTCGTGCGCCGCCTCGCGGCACAGCTCGGAGGCGTGCCCGCGCGCCTCGGTGTCGACCGCGTCGACCTCGAAGCGGCCCTGCAGCGCGTACACGACCAGGTGGCGCAGGCGGTCGGAGACGGTCGTGGCGTACGGGTTGACGATGATCAGCATGCGCCGCTTGCTGCCGGGGGAGGCGAAGCGGAAGGGCTCGCCGGTGCCGCCGGTAAGCTGGCCGGGCTCGCGCGTGGAGGAGGTGCTCACGCCAGGGCCTACACCGCAGGCGCGCCGCCGTTACCGCGCGAATCGCTTCGCTTGAGCAACGGCTGCGTTTCGCCGATGCGGTTGGTAGACTGTCGCGCAGACATAGCTGGACACATCCAGAGGGGTGAAGGGACTGGCCCTACGCAACCCCGGCAACCACCGTCCGTCACAGCGGGAAGGTGCCAATTCCAGAAAGATGTGTGGCGGGCTTCGCGCCCTTCGCCACACCGTGACACGGCGAAGACCAATGCGAAGGGAGCCCCCAATGGCTGTCAGTCATCTTCAGTGCAAGGAGTGCAAGGCCGAGTACCCGCTAGAGGCCCTGTACGTGTGCGAGCGGTGCTTCGGGCCGCTCGAGGTCGCGTATGACCACACCGCGACGAGCCGCGACATCGGCGAGCTGCGCCGCCGCATCCAGGGCGGGCCGCAGAACATCTGGCGCTACGCGGACTTCCTGCCGCTCGCGGGCGGGCCTCCCGGCCCCTCGGGCCGCCTCGCCTCGCGCGTCGGCCTGCCGGCGGGCTGCACGCCGCTGATCCGCGCCGACAGGCTCGCCGCGCACTTGGGCCTGCGCGAGGTGTGGGTCAAGAACGACGCCGCCAACCCCACCCACTCGTTCAAGGACCGCGTCGTCTCGGTCGCCGTCACACGCGCCCGCGAGCTGGGCTTCGAGACGATCGCGTGCGCCTCCACGGGCAACCTTGCCAACTCCGTGGCCGCCCACGGCGCGGCGCTGGGCCTCGACTCCTACGTGTTCATCCCCGCCGATCTCGAGGAGCAGAAGATCCTCGCGACCGGCGTCTACGGCACCAAGCTGGTGGGCGTCAAGGGCAACTACGACGACGTCAACCGCCTGTGCACGGAGCTGTGCGCCGAGCGCGAGTGGGCGTTCGTGAATATCAACCTGCGCCCCTACTACGCCGAGGGGTCCAAGACGCTGGCGTTCGAGATCGCCGAGCAGCTCGGCTGGGAGCTGCCGGACCGCTGCATCGTGCCGGTGGCCTCGGGCTCGCTGTTCACGAAAATCGCGCGGGGCTTCCAGGAATGGACCGAGCTGGGGCTGCTCGAGGGCGATCTTCCGCGCATGAACGGCGCCCAGGCGGAGGGCTGCTCGCCGGTCGCGAGCGCGTTCGCCGACGGCCACGAGGTGTGCCGTCCGGTGAAGCCGAACACGATCGCCAAGTCGCTGGCCATCGGCAACCCCGCCGACGGCCCCTACGCGCTTGAGCTGGCGCGCCGCACCGGCGGCTCCGTCGACGCGGTCAGCGACGATGAGATCCGCGCGGGCATCAAGCTGCTGGCCGAGACGACCGGTGTCTTCACCGAGACCGCCGGCGGCGTCACGACCGCGGTGCTGGCCAAGCTCGCGCAGCGCGGCGAGATCGACCCAGACGAGCGCGTCGTGCTGGTGATCACCGGCGAGGGCCTGAAGACGCTCGACGCCGTGCGCGGCACGTTCGAGACGAGCACGATCGAGCCGACGCTCCAGGCCTTCGAGGCGGGTGTCGCCGAGCGGATCACAGCATGAGCGTCGTCGTGAAGATCCCCACGCAGCTGCGGGCGGCCGCCGGCGGCGAGGCGGAGGCGCAGGTCGACGGCGCGACCGTGCAGGAGGTGCTGAATGGTCTGTTCGAGCTGCACGAGGAGCTGCGCGTGCGCATCGCCGACGACGACGGCTCGCTGCGGCGCTTCGTCAACGTCTACCTGGCTGGCGAGGACATCCGCTTTCTGGACGGGCTCGCCACGCCCGTGAACGACGGCGCGGAGTTGACGATCCTGCCGGCGGTCGCTGGAGGCCGTTAGCGCTCCACGGCTTGCTCGGCGGCGTGCTCCGGGGTGTCCGAGCGCGCGTCGAGGCGCTGGCGCAGCTCCGCGCCGCGACCGGCGGCGACCGCGCGCGCGGCGCGCGCGTCGGTGAGCTCCAGGCCGCGGGCGTTGGCGTAGTCGAGCAGCTCCTGGCGTTCCTCGCTCTCGCGCGCGGTGCGCAGGAACAGCCAGCAGAACAGCCCCAGCGTGAGGATCGACTCCTCGACCATCATGATCGCGCCGGCGATGCTCTGGTCGGCGAGCGGCGAGATGTGAAAGTGCGCGTCGCCTTTGAGGTAGAACGGGTAGAAGACCGTGCCCGACCACAGGAAGATGTTGCCGAGCACGGTGCCGGCGAGGCGCACCGCGACGATGTAGACGAGCTTGCCGAGGTTGCCGAACCAGCTCGGCCGCGGCAGCGGGCCGACGAGGCACATCCACATGTTGATGCCGAAGCCGAGGAACATCGCGTGCTCGAGCGCGTGGATGCCCGAGTGGCGCAGCGCCGCCTGGTAGAGCACGGGCACGTGCCAGCAGTACAGGTCGATCACCCACAGCGGGAACGCGATCGCGGGGTGAGAGAGCGCGCGCAGCCGGTCGAAAAGCGTGATGCGCAGCACCGGCGCGAGCACCGGCCCGGTGAGGCCGAGCACGATCAACAGCGCGGCGATGTCGCCCAGCAGCAGGTGCTCGATCATGTGCACCCACAGCAGTTCCTCGCTGGCCCCCCCGAGCGAGGTGAGCGCGGCCCCGATCACGACGAAGCCCGCGTAGAAGCACGCCTGGCGCCAGCCAGGCACCGGGTGATCGTCTTCGGCGAGCGTGTGCGCGCGCTTGGCGTAGAGCAGGCCGAGGATCGCCAGCGGCCCGAGCTGGAAGGCGGCGGATGCGTCTGCGGAGACGGCGAACGGAGCGCTCAGCATGCCTCGCCAGGGTACGCGAGCGCGCGGCGATCGGCGAAGCTGGACGGTGCCCTCGCATAGACTGCCGCTGGCATGAGAGCACCGCCCCGCCGCCTGCTGCCACTCCTGTTCGGCGGCCTGGGCATCGTGGCGCTGGCGCTGCCGGCGACCGCGCTGGCGCACGGGATCGTCGGCAAGGCGGACCTGCCGATCCCCGTGTGGCTGTTCAGCTGGACGGCCGCGATCGTGCTCGTGATCTCGTTCGTGGCGCTGTCGACGATGTGGACGCGCCCGCAGCTGCAGAGCCCGCGGCTGCACCGCCTGTTCCGGCTGCCGCGCGCGCTCGAATGGCTCGCGGGCCTGTTCGGCGTGGCGGTGTTCGCGCTCGTCGTCTACAGCGGCTTCGACGGCGCGCAGGTCACGCAGGCGAACTTCTCGGTGACGTTCATCTACGTCGTCTTCTGGGTCGGCACGCCCGTCGCAAGCGTGCTGTTCGGCGACGTGTTCCACGCGCTCAGCCCGTGGCGCACGTGTGCGCGGGCGGCCGCGGCGCTACTGCGCCTGCTGCGGCGCGGACGGGCGCTGCCGCCGCCGCTGCGCTACCCGCGGTGGCTGGGAGTGTGGCCGGCGACCGCGGGCATCGTCGGCTTCGCGTGGCTGGAGCTGATCTACATCGAACGCGACCACCCAGCGACGCTCGCGGCGCTGTCGCTCGGCTACTTCCTGGCGATGCTCGCGGGGATGGCGCTGTTCGGCATCGAGGAGTGGAGCTCCCAGGGCGACGGCTTCGGCGTGTACTTCAACCTGCTGTCGAGGCTGTCCGCGCTCGTGCGCGGCGAGGATGGGGTGGTGTACTGGCGGCGCCCGCTCAGCGGCGTCACCGATCTGGAGATCCACTCGGGCACGGTCATGCTGATCTGCGCGCAGATCGGCACCACGACGTTCGACGGCTTCTCCAACGGCGGCATCTGGCGCACCAACGAGCCGAGCCTGCAGAGCTTCGTCGAAAGCCTCGGCTTCAACCCGACGCCCGCCCAGGAGCTCGCGTACTCGCTGGGGCTCGTGTTCTGCATCCTCGTGATCAACGCCGTCTACCGCGTGGGCATTTTCGGTGTGGGCAAGGTCAGCGCGCGCTATGACCGCGACACGCTGACGCGCACGTTCGTGCACTCGCTCGTGCCGATCGCCTTCGCGTACGTGCTCGCGCACTACTTCTCGCTGCTGCTGTGGCAGAGCCAGGCGATGGGCTATCTGATCTCCGATCCGCTCGGCGACGGCTCCAACCTGCTCGGCACGAGCAACCTCCAGATCGACTACCACGTGATCTCCTACGCGGCCATCTGGTACGTGCAGGTCGCCGCGCTCGTCAGCGGCCACGTCGGCGGCCTCGCGCTCGCGCACGACCGCGCGCTCGTGCTCTACAAAGACCCCGAAGAGGCGGTCCGCAGCCAGTACTGGATGCTCGCGGTGATGGTCGCGTTCACGAGCTTCGGGCTTTGGCTGCTGTCAGCCGTCGGCACGTGAGCGCGCCGCCCTCGCGCGCGCATCGGCGTGCCGTCGCTGCGCTACGTTGTCAGCCGATGCTCCGCCGCATGGTGTTCGCCCTGCTGAGCGCCGTCTGCCTGGCAACGGCGGCCTGCTCGGGTGCGGTCGCGGTCGCGACGGCGGCGAGCCCGGCGATTAGGCCCGAGGCCGCCAACCCGATCAACGACCAGGGCTCGAGCTACGAGTACCGCTCGACCATCACCGCGGTCACGCCGCGCGTGCCCGGGCTGAGCGTCGAAGTGCTCGAGTTCGCCGACCGCCTGCTGCTGCGCAACCACACCGGCAGGACCATCACGATCTACGGCTACGAAGGCGAACCGTACGCGCGCGTGCTCGCCAACGGCACCGCCGAGCAGAACGCGCGCGCGCCGGCCACGTATCTGAACACGAACTTCTACGCCGACGTGGTCGTGCCGTCGATCGCGACCTCCACCGCCACGCCGAGGTGGGAAGTCGTCGATCGCACCGGCGAGTTCGAATGGCACGACCACCGCATCCACTGGATGTCGCCGGTGCCGCCTGCGCAGGTCAAGGACAAGAGCAGGCGCACGCTGATCTTCGACTGGCGCGTGCCGATCGCCGTCGGCGCGAGCCGGGGCGCGATCGCCGGGCAGCTGTTCTGGACGCCCGAGCGCTCCAAGGCGCCGCTGGCGGTGATTGTGATCGGCGCCGTGATCGTGATCGCGGGGCTGCTGTTCGTGGTGTTCGTGCGCCGCCGGCGCGCGCGCGTCGCGCTCGCCACGGCGGGCGCGGGAGCGGGCTCGGGCGGCGCCGGAGAGGCGTGGTGAGGGCGTGATAGATTCCTCCTGATGGTGGCGCCGCTTGCCTGCCTGATGCACTGGTACATCTCGATGATGTACGTCGTCCCGGTGGTCGCCGTCGGCGGCTGGGGCTGGCTCAGCTCCAAGCGGATGGCGCGGCGCAAGGCCGAACGGCGCGGTCCGGGCGGCCCCCCGGATGGGCCCGCGGCCGGCGGCTCGCGCACGGCGACCGCCGCCTGAGGCGCTCGCTTCGGCGGTTCTCGTCCTCGTTCTTTCTTAATTTCTTCAAGAGGATTGAGGTGCGGATGAATCGGGCACGATTAGCTGTGTACATGACCGCACAGCTCCTCAGCCGCCCGGCAGCCGACGGGATCACCGAGAGGTTCGACCCGACGGCGTGTCTGGACGCGCGCGTCCGCCACAGCGCGGTGCCCGCCGACCCGGTCGCACCCGTCGCCCCAGGGCGCTACATCGAGATCCAGGGAGCCGAGCAGACGCTGTTGATCCCGCTTACGGACGAGGTGCTGCACATCGGCCGCGGGCTCACCGCCGGCCTGCGCCTCGACGACGCCTCCGTCTCGCGCCGGCACGCGATCCTCGTGCCGCGCCCCACGGGCGCGCGGATCCTCGACGATCGCAGCGCCAACGGCACGTTCGTCAACGGCCGGCGCGTGCAGCAGCTCGAGCTGCGCGGCGGCGACGTGATCGTGCTCGGCCGCGTCGTGCTGCGCTTCCTCGAGTTCTAGCCCCGGCGCGCGCGCCGCTCCGCAAGGGAGCGTGCGTGCATAGCTTCCATTTGCTGGGCAAACACGCGTATCATGCGCTGCGGCGGAAGCTTCGCCGGGCATACACGGAGGGGTGCCCCGAACCGCTGAGAGTGAGCCTATGGGAGACGACATGGTTGTGAGCAGCGGTTCGACGATGACCCGGAGAATGATCGCGCGCGCGTGCGTGACGCTGCTGGCAGCGCTCGTGGCGCTTGCAGTCGGCTGCGCGGGCGTTGCCCTGGGCGCCGAACCGACGATCGCGATCTCGCAGCCGCACACGGGCTTCTCCACGAACGCGCAGACGCCGACGTTCAGCGGCACCACGAACGACGCGCTCGACCCGGTCACGCTGGACGTCTACGTCGGCTCGAGCGCGACGGGCACGCCCGTGCAGGAACCGACGCTGCTCGCGCCGACCGAAGTGGCGCCCGGCGAAGCCACATGGGAAATCACGCCGAGCGCGCCGCTCGCGCCCGGCGAATACACCGCGGTCGCTGTTCAGACCAACGCCGCGCTCGAACAGGGGGCCAGCGCGCCGGTCACGTTCACGATCGACACGACGGCGCCGGCGGTCACTATCAACCCGGTGGCATCTCCCACGAAAGAACCCAAGCCGACGCTCACGGGCGCGGCTGGAGTCGAAGCCGGCGACGAGCCGGCGGTCATCGTCACGATCTACGACGGCACGTCGGCGGGCGGGACGGTCGCGGCCTCGGAAGCGGTCACGGCGAGCGGCGGGAAATGGTCCTACTCGCCGAAGACGAGCCTCAGCGAAGGCGCGTACACGGCACAGGCGACCCAGAGCGACGAAGCGGGCAACACCGGCAAGAGCGCTGCGGTGACGTTCACGGTGGACACGACGGCGCCGCTCGTGACGATGAACGCGGTCGCCTCGCCCTCCAAAGACACGACGCCGACGCTGACGGGCGCGGCGGGGAACGCGGCGGGCGACATCGCAAGCGTGGCGGTGTCGATCCACGAAGGCACGACGGTGTCGGGGAAAGTGGTGGCCTCCGGGGCGGCGACCGTGACTGGTGCTAGCTGGTCCTATGCGGCCGCGAGCTTGAGCGACGGCACGTACACGGCGCAGGCGACGCAGAAAGACACCGCCGGCAACATCGGCAAGAGCGCGGCGATCACGTTCACGATCGACACGACCCCGCCCGCGGTGACCGTCCATGCCGTGCCGTCTCCGACGAACGATGCGGAACCGACGCTGACGGGCGCCGCGGGTGTCGCAAGCGGCGACGTGGCCACCGTGACCGTCACGATCTACCACGGCTCGGTGGTGGGCGGCACGGTCGCCGCCACCGGCGGCGCCATCGTGAAAGACGCCGAATGGGCGTTCAAAGCCCCGCATCTGAGCGACGGCACATACACGGTGCAGGCGACGCAGAGCGACACGGCAGGCAACATCGGCAAGAGCGCCCCCGTCACGTTCACGCTGGAAACGGTCGCGCCGGCGGTCTCGATGAACCCCGTCGCCTCGCCCACGAACAACGCCACGCCGACGCTCACCGGCGGCGCCGGTGTCGCGCCCGCCGATCATCCGACGGTGACCGTCACGATCTACGACGGCTCGGTGGTGGGCGGCACGGTCGCCACCACCGGCAGCGCGACCGTGAGCGGCGCCGAATGGTCGTTCAAATCCCCGCATCTGAGCGATGGCACGTACACCGCGCAGGCCGCGCAGAGCGATGAAGCGGGCAACGTCGGCACGAGCGCGCCGGTGACGTTCACGGTCGATACGACCGCGCCGGCCGTGTCGATCAAAGCGGTCGCCTCGCCCACGAAAGAAGCCACGCCGACGCTGACGGGCGCCGCCGGGACCGCGGCCGGGGACATCGCGGCCGTGACCGTGTCAATTCATGAAGGCACGGTGTCGGGGCCGGTTGTGGCATCGGGGGCGGCCACTGTGACGGGCGCAACCTGGACCTACACGGCGGCGAAGCTGAACGATGTCACCTACACGGTGCAGGCGACGCAGAAAGATCAAGCCGGCAACACCGGCACGAGCGCCGCGAGCACGTTCACGGTGGACACGACCGCGCCAGTCGTGACGATCAACCCGGCTGCCTCACCCACGAACGACGCTACGCCGACGTTGGCGGGTGCCGCCGGCGTGGCGGTTGGCGACATCGCGAGCGTGACCGTGTCGATTCATGAAGGCACGGTGTCGGGG
This sequence comes from Solirubrobacteraceae bacterium, assembly GCA_035483595.1. Lineage (GTDB taxonomy): Bacteria > Actinomycetota > Thermoleophilia > Solirubrobacterales > Solirubrobacteraceae > Palsa-744. The sequence continues at coordinate 186,940 of DATHPU010000018.1, read as the reverse complement.
CCGGTTGTGGCCTCCGGGGCGGCAACCGTGACGGGCGCGACCTGGTCCTATACGGCGGCGAAGCTGAACGACGGCGCCTACACGGTGCAGGCGACGCAGAAAGACGAAGCCGGCAACCTCGGCAAGAGCGCCGCGGTCACGTTCACGGTGGACACGACCGCGCCCGTAGTCACCGTCAACCCGGTCGCCTCGCCCACGAACGATGCCACGCCCACGCTGGGCGGAGTCGCGGGCGTGCTCCCACGCGATCTGGCGAGCGTGACGGTCACGGTGTACGAAGGCCCGTCCGTGTCGGGGAAGGTGGTGGCGACCGGAGCGGCGACGGTGACGGGCGCGAGCTGGTCCTACACCCCGGCGACGTTGAGCGACGCGACGTACACGGTGCAGGCGACGCAGAAAGACGAAGCGGGCAACGTCGGCAAGAGCGCCGCGGTCACGTTCATAGTCGACACGACGAAGCCGGTCGTGACGATGAACGCGCTCGCGCCTCCGCTGAACACCTCCGAACCCACTCTGACGGGAGCCGCGGGCGTCGCTCAGGGCGATGACGCGAGCGTCACCGTGACGATCCACGAAGGTGCCTCCGTCGCCGGCAAAATCGTGGCCTCCGGCGGCGTGACGGTGACCGCCGGGAGCTGGTCGTACACGACGCCGCACCTGGCCGACGGCACCTACACCGCGCAGGCGGCGCAAAGCGACGACGCCGGCAACGTCGGCACGAGCGCGACCGTCACGTTCAAGACGCCGCCCTCGGTCTCCGTGAGCTCGCCCGCAGCCGGAAACAGCCTCAACGTCTCGCGCCCGACGTTCAGCGGGCTCGCGGGCAGCGCGAGCGGGGACGAATCGACCGTGACCTTGAAGATCTACGACGGCGCGAGCGTCTCCGGCACGCTCGCCGAAACCGTCAACGCCAAGCGTGAAGGCGGCCACTGGACGGTCACGGGCGCGCCGCTCGCCAACGGCGAATACACGGTGCAGGCGGAACAGTCCGACAACACCGACAATGTCGCCAAGAGCGAACCGGTGACGTTCGAAGTCTCGGCGACGGTGACGCTCGACGAATCGGACTTCACCGAACGCGGCGGCGAGCTGCTCACCGGACCGACGCCGCGGTTCACCGGTACCGCGGGGACCGCCGCGGGCGACGGCGCGGTCGTCGTCACGCTCTACCACGGCGAAGAAGGGACGCTCGGCGAAGTCGTGACCGGCACGCCGCTGGAAGGAATCCCCGACGCCTCGGGCGCATGGTCGGTGGGGCCGCTGCCGGCGCTGGCCGAAGGCACGTACACGGTCCGCGCCGAACAGAAGGAGGGCCACGTCACCCACGTCGAAGAAGTGGTCTTCACGGTCGACGCCGCTGCGCCGAAGCCGACCATCACCTCGCCAGCGAACGGCAGCTCGGCGGCGGCGAGCTCGCAGGCGGTGGGCGGCACGGCGGGCACCGACGCGGGGGACGTGGCGGCCGTCAACGTTCATCTGTACGCGGGGGCGGCCGCCACCGGTACGCCTCTGCAAAGCGTCGCTGGGCACGTTTCCGGCGGCCTCTGGTCCGTGACGTTCACCGGGCTGGCCCCTGGCACGTACACGGTCGAGGGTGAACAAAGCAATGACGTCGGCGACGTCGGCCACAGTGCTGCGGTGACATTTACGCTCACAGAACCCCCGCCGACGGTCACGACGCCCACGACGCCCACGACGACCACTGCCGAAACGACGCCCGCGGTGACCCCATCGGCGCCGCCGGCGGCATCGTTCAGGTGGGTGCCGGCAAGTCCGCATCCGGGCGAACCGGTGACGCTGATCTCGACCTCGACCGACGCGAGCAGCCCGATCACGGGCTTCGCGTGGGCGTCGGGCGCGAGCGGCGCGTTCACCGCGGGCGAATCGGCGTTGACGACCAGCTTCGCGACGGCCGGCTCTTACGTGGAGCAGCTGCGCGTCACCGACGCCGGCGGGCGCTCGAGCACGGTCGCGGAGACGATCCAGGTGACCTCGCCGGCCGCTGCGCTGATCCAGCCGTTCCCGATCGTGCGGATGGCGGGCTCCTTCGACGCGGCGGGCGTGAAGATCAGCCTGCTGACGGTCCAGGCTCCGCCTGGCGCGACCGTGACGGTGAAGTGCCACGGCGTCGGTTGCCCGACGCGCTCGGAGACGCTCGTGGCGGCCTCCGGCGCGAAGGTCAAAGCCGGCACGGTCGTGATCACGCTGCGCCGCTTCGAGCGCCCGCTGCACGCGGGCACGACGCTCGTGGTCGAGGTCTCAGACCACGGCGAGATCGGCAAGTACACGCGCTTTGTGATCCGGCACAACAAACTGCCCTCGCGCCAGGACCTGTGCCTGAATCCCGCCGGCACGACCCCGATCCAGTGCCCGTCGTGAACACGATTCGCGTCTCGACGCAGATCGAGGTGGGTAGGGGACCCATGAGCATGCTCCTTCGCGCGATCGCTGTGACGGCCGTCCTGTGCGCGCTCGTGTTCGCGGCCAGCTTCGTGGCCGGACGCGCGGCGCGGCCCGCGGTGGCGTCGCACGAACTGCTGTTGCCGAGCGTGCCCGCCGCGGATGCGGGGCCGGCGATCCCCGAGCGTCTGGGCAGCGTCCCTGCGATCGCCGTTGAAGCGCTCCCCGTCACGAAGCCCGCGGCGCACACGAACTCGCAGCCGGCGGTCGAAGCCGCGGCCCCTGCGAAAACGCCGGCCGTCCAGACGCCGAGCGCGCCCGTCAGCTCGACGCCGGTGACGCCGGCCACGACGACGCCCACGCCCGCCGCGAAAGCGCCTGCCACGACGGCGCCCGCCAGCAAAGCGCCGGCTACCAAAGCACCGCCCACCAAAGCACCCGCGGCGAAAGCGCCGGCCTCCAGCGGCTCTGGCGGCGGCACCTCGTTCGACAGCTCGGGCTGAGCTTGGGCAGCATGCGCCGCATCGTGCCGCCGGCCGTGATCCCGGTCCTCGCGCTGGTGGCGATCGCCGGCTACCTGCTTGGCAACCACCGGGCCGCCGCACCGGCGACTGCCACGTCCACAGGCGCCGCCTCCGTGCAGGAGACGCAGATCGCGTCGGGGCCGAGCGTGCTGCTCGAATACCCGGCCGGGTGGCGGCCGGCGAGCGGCGCTCCGGCGATCCCCGGCCTGTCGATCTCGAGCCCGCTGCTGCTGGCCCCCGGCGGCGACTCGGCGCACGCGGGCCTGCTCAGCGGACAGCTGCCGGCCGGCGCCTCAAGCCCGCTGCCGGCGGCGTTCCTGGCGCTCGTGCACGGGCTGCCCCACACGGAAGTGCTGAGCCTCACGAACCTGCAGGCCTACCGGTACAGCGGCCTCAGCGGTTACGAGCGCACGCTCGACGTGTACGTGGTTCCGACCGTGGGCTCGGGTCCCACCGCGCTGATCTGCTACGCCGCGACCGGCTACTCCAGCTACCTGCAGCAGTGCGAGCAGATCGTCGCGAAGGTGGCGCTGGTCGGTCAGCAGAGCCCCACGGAACTGAGCCCCAACGCGGCCTATGCCGGGCAGCTGAGCGCGGTGCTCAAGAGCCTTGAAGCCGAGCGCGTGAAGCTGCGGCGCGAGATGCAGGCGCAGCCCGAAGACGTGGGCACGCTTGCGGCGACGCTTGCCAGCCGCTTTGCGCATGCGGCCACGGCGGTGAGCGCGCTCGAACCGCCGCAGCCGGCGACGGCCGCGCAGGTCGCGCTTACGGGCGCCCTGACGACGGCGCACGAAGCGTACGCGACGCTTGCGGCCGTCGGCGGGGCATCGGCGGGCGATGAAACCGAACGCCGGATCGACGCGGCCGAGGCGGGCGTGGACAGCGCGCTTGAGAGCTTCGCGCTGCTCGGCTACAACCACACGTAGCCGGTAGCCCTCGCTCGCCCCTGGCGCGCGCTCAGCGCGGGTCTGCGCGATCGAGGTTCCAGTGCCGCGCGGTCGAACACAGCCACAGCCACGGATCCTCGTCGTCGTGGGATCGCGGCGCGAGCGAGAAGCGTGTGATCGTGCGCTGCCCGCCCTCGTGGTCGCCGTAGAGCACGTCGACGGTGACGGGGGTGCGCTGGCGGACCGCCTCCAGCAGCGGTGCGTAGAGCGGGTCGTCGGAGTCGCGGATCGCTGCCTGCCAGAAGCTGACGTCGCCGGCGGGCACGTACAGGTCGCGGTTCAGGCGACGGAAGTCATCGGCGTTGCTTGCCACGACCAAGTCGCGCCGCGGCGAGAGGTGCCAGCCGTGCAGCACGGCGATGCCGGAGGCGACGTTGCGCAGCGGGATCGCGAGGTAGAGATTGCCGGCGCGCTCCTGCACAGCGGCGAGCCCGTCGCGCAGGACCACCCAGTGGTCGTCGATGAAGCCGACCTTCTGGGGCGGATCCTGTGGGCGCGCGTTGAACAGCACGGGGCGCAGCCCGACCTGCAGCGCCTGCTCGGACACGCGTGCGGCGCGATTGGCCGAGCGGGTCGCGGAGAACGTCGCGATGGCCAGCACGAGCGTGCCGCCGGCCGTGGCTAGCGAGGCGATCGTGCTCGTGTCGGCCATGTCGCGGCAGGCTACTAACGCCGCGAAGCTACCTCCGGCTCGCCGGCTTGCTCGGACGAGGAGTCCGGCGCCCGCGCGGATGTCGTGGCGGTCGCCGCGCGGCGCTGCGTGTGCCGAAACCACGCGAGCCCCGCCAGGCAGAGGATGCTCGCGACGTACAGGTTGAGCCGCAGCCCGAAGATGTGGTGCGCGGGGTCGACGCGCAGCAGCTCCTCGCCGATGCGCGCGAACGAGTAGCCGGCGACGTACAGCGCGAACAGGCCCGGCGGCTTGATGCTCCGGCGCCGGCCGAGCCACACTAGCGCGCCGGCGAGCAGCAGGTTCCAGATCAGCTCGTACAGGAACGTCGGCTGGAACGTGGCGAACTGCGCGTAGCCCACGGGACGGTGCGCGGGCGATATTTCGAGCGCCCACGGCAGCGTGCTGGGTCCTCCGAACAGCTCCTGGTTGAAGTAGTTGCCGATCCTGCCGATCGCCTGCGCGACGAGCAGCCCTGGGGCGGCGGCGTCCATGAACATCGCCACGTTCGCGCCGCGGCGGCGCAGCACCCAGATCCCCGCGAGCGTGCCCAGCGCGATCCCGCCCCAGATCCCCAGGCCGCCCTTCCAGATCGCAAATGGCCCCCACCAGTGCGGCGGCACTTCGTTCCAGCTCGTGGCGAGGAAGTACAGCCGCCCGCCGATGACGCCGGCGGGGAAGCCCCACAGCGCGACGTCGTACACGAGCTGGCGTTCACCGCCGAGCGCCTGCCAGCGGCGCGCGGTGATCGTGACGGCCGCGAGCACCGCGACGACGTACGCGAGGCCGTAGGCGTGCACGAACAGCGGCCCGATGTTGAAGCCGTTGCTGGATGGGCTCGGCAGGTATCCGATGGTCAAGGGCGCGGGGGAGGGTCGCGGAGCGGGCGGGCTCTGGCGGCGCTCATCGCAGGCGCCTGCAGCGTCGCACGCGTGCCCGCCACGGCAGCGTCGCCTCGGTGTGTCCCGCGAGCTCGGGCGCCTCGGCCCACAGCCGGTCGAGCTGAGCGAGCACTCGCTGGCGCTCGGCGGTGGACATGATCGCGAGGCTGCTGCGCGAGCTCGCCAGATCGCGCAGGCTGGCGAGTGTCACGCGCTGCTCGTGAGGAAACTCGCGATCCTCGATCTCCTCGTAGTCCTCGCCGAGGTCCTCCACGGACGGCCAGTGCCCGCGTCGCTGGATGGCGGGCGGCCCGAGGATCTCGCGCACGTGCGCGACCCACGTCTTGGACGTGTCGAACGCGTTGCCAAGCAGTCCGAGCACGCCCGGCGGGCGCAGCACGCGCGCGATCTCAGCCCGGGCGGCGCGCTCATCGAACCAGTGGAAGGCGGCGCCGACGGTGACCGCATCGACGCTCGCATCCTCCAGCGGCAGCGCCTCGGCGGTGCCGGCGAGCGCCCGCGCGTCGGGAAGCGCGGTTGTGAGGATCGCGCGCATCTCGGGGAGCGGCTCGACGGCGATCGCGCGGTGGCCGGCGGCGAGCAGCGCAGCGGTCAGCTTGCCCGTGCCGGCGCCCAGGTCGAGCACGTCCAGCGGGTCGGCTCCAAGCAGCCACTCGATCGCCTCGCGCGGATATCCGGGGCGCCCGCGGTCGTACTCGTCGGCGACGCGCGCGAACGAGGTGGCGCGCTGCGCCCTGTCGAGGCCTGGTGTCATCGACAGATCAGTAGCAGCATGAGCGTCGCGGCGCGCCGGGCGGGCGTTACGATTCTGGCAAGGCGTCTTGACCGGGTGCGCGAGTCGTGTCACGGTTCACTGCGACGCGCCAGCGGTGGCATGGAAACGCGTCGGGGGGCCGATCCCACGGATGGATCATGGATGCGGCCTGTGGGACGTGTGTGTCGAAGGGGGAAGCTGTGAAACGCTTCAGGCGCCTGGGAGTCTGTCTTGCGATCGCGGTGGCCGCCGCTGCGGTGACGGCGTCGGCGGCGACGGCCGCGCTGCCGGAATTCGTCGGGCCGCAGCCGCTGGCGTTCACCTCGATGCTCAAGCCGAGCACCGTGGAAGTGGCCGGCGGCGGCATCAAGGTGAGCTGCACGGGCGGCAGCAACGCCGGCGAGGTGACGGGTCCGAAATCGCTGACGGTCAAGATCAAGCTCGTGGGCTGCACCGTGAACGCGGTGCCGTGCCGATCGGGCGTGACGGCGGGCGAAATCGAAACCTCGACACTGACGGGCACGCTCGGCTACATCAACGCGGCCAAGAAACAGGTCGGCCTCGACCTCTCCCAGCCGGCTGGCGCGCTGTTCATGACGTTCGTGTGCGGCGAAGACCTGACGGTCGACGTGAAGGGCTCGGTGATCGGCACGATCAAGCCGGTCGACAAGGTGCTCGCGCCGCCGAAGCGCTTCTCCGTCAAGTTCGCGCAGAAGAAGGGCATCCAGAAACCGACGAAACTCGAAGGTGCTGCGGTGGACATCCTCGAAACGTCGGTCTTGGGTGGGCCCTTCGAGCCGACCGGGCTCGCGACGACGGATGCGATCCAGTTTGCGGCACCGCTGCAGGTCGCCGCGTAGAAGACGCTTGTGGGGAGCGTGACGCCGCCAAGTGCCGGCGCGCCAGCTAGGGCGCGCCGGTGCCGGGCGGCTGGCCGAACAGCGTCTGCCCGGGACCGCCCGGTCCGCCGAAATGCGAGGCCTGCAGCCGACCCTGCCACACGGCTTTCGCGCCGAGGTCGCCCGTCCTGAAGCACATGTAGCCGGCGACGATCGCGAGCAGCACGGCCACGATCGTCGTCGGGATCAGCACAACCGGCACGTGCACGAACAGCGGGTGCGCGGGCAGGCTGCTGTAGATCGTCGTGATGCGGATCGGCAGCGTGATGAAGCCGATGAAGGCGAGCAGCGTCAGCACGAACTCGGCCCTGCGCCAGTCGACCCCGGCGCGGCCCCCCGCCTGGATGGTCTCGCTGCTCATCCGAGGGGAAGGTATTGGGGGAGATAAGGGGGGTCTAAAGCCTGATCAAGCTCTCATGAACCGACGAGCGGTGAGGCGTCGAGCCCGAATCGCATTGCAGCGTTGAGAACGTTGGGTCTGGCCAGGTTCGACGCTCGATTGGCCTGCTCACCAGATGGTCGGCACGAGCCCGCTCTCGCGGAGGGCTGGGCGCGGTGTGATCAGGTCGCCGAGACGGCGTGCATCCTTGTCGCGCCGCCGTTTAGGCTTACCTTCAGCTTCGCCGCCACTACCCGATGAGCCTTGCCCGCCAGGTGCGAGCGTCCAGTGGCGGTGAGGTGCATGACTACGCTCGAGCCCGTCCCGGCCTGCAGCGAGAAGCTCCCCTCGGCCAGCACGAGCGTTGTCACATGGTGACGGCTGACGACACGCAAGAGCAGCTGTAGCGTGCCTTTGCACGGACCTCCGGAGCACTTCAACCCGACGGTGGTCCGATGGTGGGAGGTGAGGACACGCGAGGCGGCGGTGAGGAGGGGGACAACGGTGATGCTGGAGAGGACGCCGCCGGTGGGAGATGGTGGCGTAGCAGGCGAGGTCGCGGGCGGCGTCACAGGAGGCACGGGAATCGGGATGCCGGCCGTCTTCACCCACAGCCATCCCATCACGTTAGTCGCGGTCACCTTGCACTGGAGCTGGTGGCCAGCGTCCGCAGTCTGAACGGTATAGGTGGCGGACGTTGCTCCGGCGACCGCTTCGCCTTCCCTCAGCCATTCGACAGAGAGGGTGGGTGCGGGCACGCCGCTGTAGGAGCCCTCTTCGCAGGTGAGGATCCCGCCTACTGTGGCATTGCCCGTCACCCGCGGCGCCACGACCTTTCTCGGCAGCGCCGGCAGCACCGCGTCCACATTGAGCGCGTCGCCTTCGGGAGCCGTTACTTTCACCGGCGTCGCGTCGGATTCGGAGAAGGCTTGGTTGTAATACTCGGCGGGGCCTTCTGTGAGGAAGGCGACGGTATAGGAGCCGGTCGGCAGCCCGGCAAGCGTGTAGTTGCCTGAGGGAGCCGTGGCCGCGCAGGAGATGACTTCTTCTCCTTCGCCGAACGCACAGACCAGTGTGTCGCCTGAGGGCGCGCCGGTTTCGCCGCTGGTCACCGTGCCCTCGATCTCGGCGCCGAGGGCCATCGCCGCGTTGATGCCTTCCTGCTTCTCTTCAGCTTTTACCGCGATCGGGTCGGCGGCTTTGACGGAAGTCTCGTTGTCGTAGTATTGGGTGAGGTAGCTCAGCCCGCTGCCCGACGTCGCGCGGAAGCCGACCTTGAAGGACCCTATGGGCAGGCCGGTGATTAGGTACGCGCCGCCGGAATCGGTTTCCGCGCAGGCCATGGTTTGGCTGTTCACGCCCCAGGCGCAGACTTCGATACTGGCGAGCGGCGCACCGCCGAGGGCTCTTGTGACGTGGCCTTCGACTTCGCCGCCCTTGCTCAACTCTGCGTCGATCCCGCTGACGCGTTGACCCGATGCGACATTGACCGGCAAGCTCCCTTCGAACGTTTCCGCTTCGGAGTAGTACTGCGTGATGTAATCGAGCGTCCCGTTGAACGGAGTCGAGAATTCGACGATGTATTCACCAGCGGTAAGCCCAGTGATCGAGTAATCCCCGCTGACGGTGCTGAGTGAGCACTCGGGGACGGCGCCTTCTCCTTCTCCTTCTCCTTCTCCTTCGAAGAGGCCCGACGCGTAGGCGCAGACTTCCATGCCGGCGATCCCCGTGGCTTTGACCGCGTCGCGGACCGTCCCTTCGATCGAGGCGGTGCCGGCGATCGCAGGCTTGGCTGCTGCGAGGTGGCTGAGTCGGGCTTCGTGGGTGCGCAGTGCGCGCGGCGTGAACCCACCCCAGCGCAACGCCGATCGACCACCGTGGAGGTGGCTCGCCTGGGCTCCGCTCGCGAACAGCAGCAGGGCCGTAGGAAGAATCACGAGCACGCTCTTCGGTATGCGGCGCACCCCTTTGACGCTCCCTGCTCCGAGCGGCCTCTTGCTCAGCACGGTTCCCCCCTGCCTGTTCGTAGCCTGGGCCGCGCACGACCCCACGGGCGCGCAAGATACCACATGTCTGAATATGTGCAACTTGCCGCTCCGGCAAAGTTCAGAACCTGAGACTCTTCAGGCGGAATCCCGCCTGGGAATTGGGATTGAGGGATGACGCTGGCGCTGGCGGCTGTGCTTTGATCGGCTCGATTTGCGGGCGATTCGGGGCGACAGTGGCAGGACTGCCATTTGTTGCGCTCGTCGGTCGATCTTCATCGCCGGCAAGACTGGGGCGGTTGTGCGTTGCATCCGGGCCAACGGCCATCCTGAGCAGTCGTGGCGGACGAAGCCCTCGCAGGCGAGACGACGGACCCGGACGGCAAGCGCGTCGTTCTGCTCGACGCTGTCTGGCGCGAGAAGATCGTCCGCGACCACCCGGAGATGAGCGCGCATGTGGCCGCCGTCCTGCGAGCCGCGAACACGCCCGACCACGTAGCGTCCGATCCCGCCTTCGCGGAGCGCACCCGATACTACGTACGCGGGGTCGGCCCGAGTCAGTGGCTGCTGGTCGTCGTAAGCTATGAGCAGACGCCAGCCCGGATCGTCTCCGCGTTCGCCAACCGGAAGGACCCAAAGTCATGGAGCGCGTAAATATCACCATCGGACCGTTGACCTTCGATCACGCCGACTACGACGCCGAGAACGACGTGCTCTACCTACACGCTGGTCAGCCACAGCCAGCTGAGGGCGAGGAGACGCCAGAGGGCCACGTCGTTCGCTATGCGCCTGGGACTAGCCGTGTAGTTGGGTTGACGGTGCTCGGTGCGCGAAAGGTCTTGGAGCGCGACGGGCGCCTTGCGGTTACGGTTCCCGAGACCGTGGAAACAACCGCGGAGCAGCTTGCTCCTGCACTTGCCGCTGTTTAGGCATTCGTGCACGTCCGGTTGGACGCTTCGCTGGAGACGATCAAGCTCACGCATTCCAGCTACTTCAAGCCGAAGTCGCTACACGATCTGCTCCCGGCGTAGGCCGGGTCCACGGCGCGCCTAACCCACGCTCCACAGCGGGTAATCGACACGCGCCCGGCAAGATTCGAACTTGCGACCTTCCGCTCCGGAGGCGGACGCTCTATCCACTGAGCTACGGGCGCAGACGACGCTCGTGAACGCCATCCCCGTGACCGGAGCTTAGCGCCGCAAAGCCCCGCCAGCAGCCCGCGCGCCCGCCACCGGCAAGCCCGCCACCTCCGCGGCAATTCCGCCGCCACCGCCCCGCCGCTACCGTTGCCCCCGTGGACCTGTCGCTGTTCTTCGCGGGAACCGCCGGCTCCGTGCCGAGCGCCCGCCGTGGCCTGCCCGCGATCCTGATCCGCCGCGGCGGCGATCGCGTGCTGTTCGACTGCGGGGAAGGCACGCAGCGCCAGTTGCTGCGCTCGGTGGGCCTGCTGGACCTGGACAGCGTGTTCATCACGCACTTTCACGCCGACCACTGGCTGGGGCTGCCGGGCATGCTGAAGTCGTTCGCGCTGCGTGAACGCAGCGAGCCGCTGACCGTGTACGGCCCCGCGGGCCTGAAGCCGCTGATGGCGGAAATGCACGTGGTGTTCGGCCGCCTGCCGTACCGGTGCGACCTCGTCGAGCTGGAGCCAGCCGAGACGGTGCAGCGCGACGGCTACCTGATCGCCGCGATCCCCGTGCGCCACAAGGGCCCGTCCGCGTTCGGCTACGCACTAGTCGAGGAGTCGCGGCCCGGCCACCTCGACCCGCAGCTGGCCGAGCAGCTGGGCGTGAAACCGGGCCCGGACTTCGGCCGCCTGCAGCGCGGCGAGACCGTCAACGGCGTGAAACCGGAACAGGTGATGGGCGAGACCAGGGAGGGCCGCAAGGTCGTTATCTCCGGCGACACCGCGCCGTGCGAGGCGCTCGCGATCGCCTCGCACCAGGCGGACGTGCTCGTGCACGAGGCCACGTTCCTGCACGAGGAGGCCGAGCGCGCGCGCCTGACGCAGCACAGCACCGCGCGGCAGGCGGCGGAGCTCGCGCGCGACGCGGAGGTGCGGCTGCTCGCGCTCACGCACGTCTCCTCGCGCTACGCCGGCGGCGAGCTGCGCGATGAGGCGCGCGCCGTGTTCGCTGCCACCGAGGCCGCGCGCGACTTCGACACGATCGAGGTGCCGTTCCCCGAGCGCGGCGGCGCGACGCTCGTGCGCTGGTCCGAGCGCGTCGCGCGGGAGCGCGCGCAGGCAGAAGCCCAGGGCGCACCGTCCCCGGAGAGCGAGCCCGTCGCATCCCCCTGATACATTCCGCTTGCTCCTTTAACCCGGTCCGGTGAGGCCAGGAAGGAAACGATGTCAGCAGACGAGAAGGTGGTCCTCCACGAGGAGGAAGTCGGGCGAGCGCTCACGCGCATCGCTCACGAGATCCTCGAGCGCAACGCCGGCGGTCCCGCCTTCGCGCTCGTCGGAATCCACCGCCGCGGCGCCTTCCTAGCGCGCAGGCTGCACACCATCCTGGAGGAACTGCTCGACGCGGAGGTCCCGCTTGGCGACCTCGACATCGGCTTCTACCGCGACGACGTCGGCACGCGCCCGGACGCACCCGTGCTGCACGCGTCGCACATCGACTTCGACGTCAACGGGCTGACGGTCGTGATCGTGGACGACGTGCTGTTCACCGGTCGCACCGTGCGCGCGGCGATCGAGGCTCTTTTCGCATACGGCCGCCCGCAGCGCGTGCAGCTGTCGGTGCTCGTCGACCGCGGCCACCGCGAGCTGCCGATCCGCCCCGACTACGTCGGCAAGAACCTGCCCACGTCGGGATCGGAGCGCGTGTACGTGCGCCTGCGCGAGCTGGATGGCGTGGACGAGGTCGCCATTGCGGAGCCGTGCGCGGTGGAGGCGACGGCGTGAACCATCTGATCTCGATCGAGGACCTGGAGCGCGCCGACATCGAGCGGATCGTCACGCAGGCGGAGCGTTTCGCGGAGGTTTCCGACCGCGAGATCAAGACGCTGCCGACGCTGCGCGGTCGGATGGTGCTGAACCTGTTCTACGAGTCCTCAACGCGCACCCGCAGCTCGTTCGAGCTGGCCGCCAAGCGGCTGTCCGCGGACGTGGTCAACTTCGCCGCCAGCGGCTCCAGCGTCGAGAAGGGCGAGTCGCTGAAGGACACCGTGCTGACGCTCAGCGCGCACAAGCCCGACGCGATCGTGCTGCGCACGCCGTGGGCGGGCGCCGCGGAGCTGGTGTCGCGGTGGTGCAGCGCCGCGATCGTCAACGCGGGCGACGGCAAGCACGAGCACCCCACGCAGGCGCTGCTCGACGTGTACACGCTGCGCCGCCGTCTCGGGCAGATCGACGGCGCGTCGATCTGGATCGTGGGCGATGTCGCGCACTCGCGCGTCGCGCGCTCGAACGTGCTCGCGTTCCAGCGCATGGGCGCCAACGTCACCGTCGCCGGTCCGCCGACGCTGATCCCGCGCGGCATCGAGGCGCTCGGCTGCGACGTGCGTTACACGCTCGACGAGCTCCCCGGCGCGGACATCGTGTATGCGCTGCGCATGCAGAACGAGCGCATGAACGAGATGTGGGTGCCGTCGATCCGCGAGTACGCCGCCTGGTATCAGATCAATGCCCGGCGGCTGCTGCCGCACCAGATCCTGATGCACCCCGGACCCGTCAACCGCGGCGTGGAGCTGTCGGGCGAGGTGGTCGACTCGCCGCAGGCCGTCATCACCGCCCAGGTCGAAGCCGGCGTGGTCGTGCGCATGGCCGTGCTGTACGAGCTGCTGGCTGGCGCCAAAGAGCCCCGGCCGCTGGCCGTCGTAGCCGGGAGTCAGGCGGCGTGAGCGCGCACGCGCCGCTGATAGGCGGGCCGCAGACGCCCGCCGAGCTGCTGCTGCGCGACGTGCACGTGCTCGACCCGCGCGCCGGGATCGACGCGCGCCACGACGTGCGCGTGCGCGGCGGGCGGATCGCCGAGATCGTCGAGCCTGGCACGCTCGACGGAGCCGAGGGCGGGGGCGATGGCAGCGGCGAGGAGCGCCTCGACGGCGGCGGGCGGTTGCGGCTTCTGCCCGCGTTCTTCGACCCGCACGTGCACCTGCGCACGCCCGGCCAGGAGCACAAGGAGGATCTCGCGAGCGGCACCCGCGCCGCCGCCGCGGGGGGCTTCTGCGGCGTGATCGCGATGCCCAACACCGATCCCGTGCTCGACTCCGCGCCGCTGCTGCGCTCGCTGCGCGACGCCGCCGCGCGCGAGGCGCGCGTGCCCGTCGGCTTCCTGCCCGCGATCACCCGCGGCCTCGCCGGCGAGCAGCTGACGGAGATGGCTGAGCTGCGCCAGGAGGGCGCGCTCGGCTTCACCGACGACGGCCGCCCGGTGCAGAGCGCGGGCATGCTGCGCAAGGCGCTGCAGTACCAGCGGCTGTGCGGCGGCGTGCTGTCGCTGCATGAGGAGGACCCCACGCTCTCGCGGGGCGGCTCCATGCGCGAGGGCGCGGTCAGCGCCGCGCTCGGCATCGGCGGCATCCCCAGCGTCGCCGAGTCGACGATGGTCGCGCGCGACGCTGCGCTCGCCGGCTACGAGGACGGGCGCGTGCACTTCCAGCACCTGTCCTGCGCCGCGTCCGTCGAGGCGATCGCCGCCGCCAAGGCACACGACTGGCGCGTCAGCGCGGAGGTCTGCCCGCACCACCTGCTGCTCACCGAGGACGACGTGCGCGAGCTCGACACGCGCATGAAGATGTACCCGCCGCTCGCCACCGAGGCCGACCGCCTCGCGCTGGTCGAGGGGCTGCGCACGGGCACGATCGACTGCGTCGCAACCGACCATGCGCCACACGCGCGCAACGAGAAGGAGGTGCCGTTCGAGCAGGCGCCCATGGGTTCTACCGGTCTCGAGACCGCGTTCGCATCGCTCCACACCGGCCTCGTGCTGCCGGGGGTGCTCGGAATTTCAACGCTCGTGGAGCGGATGACCGCAGGCGCCGCGCTGTACGGGCTGCCGGTTGCGACCGTGGCCGTGGGCAACCGCGCCGACCTCGCCCTCGTCGACCTCGACGCTGTGTGGGTCGCCGGCGAGCATGGCTGGGAGAGCCGCTCGGAGAACTGCTGCTTCGCCGGGCGGCGGCTGCAGGGGCGCGTGCTGATGACGCTCGCCGCCGGCGGCATCGCGCACCGCGACCGCGCGCTCGCGATGGTGGGCGCGTGATGGCTCGTGCTACCGGGTGCGTGAAGGCCCGCGACAATCAGCGTGTGACGGCGGCAGCTGCCTGATGGCGCTGCTCGAGCGCAACCGCGTGGCGCTGGTCGTCGTCGACGTGCAGGAGGGCTTCCGTCCGTACGCCTCGTTCGAGGGCGTCGCCGAGGCGTGCGCGAGGCTGCTCGAGGGCGCGCGCATCCTCGGGCTGCCGGCGATCGTCAGCGAGCAGTACCCCAAAGGGCTCGGCCCCTCCGTGCCCGAGCTGGGGCTCCAGGACGAGCCGCGGATCGAGAAGACCGTGTTCTCCGCCGCGCGCGCCGACGGCTTCGACCTCGCCGGCGCTGGCACCGACCCCGGAGGGGTTGGTCAGGCGATCGTGTGCGGCATCGAGACGCACGTGTGCGTCAGCCAGACAGTGCACGATCTGCTGGCAGACGGCGTCGAAGTGCACGTGCCCGCCGACGCCGTCGGCTCGCGCCACCCGATCGACTACGAGTGCGGCCTCGAGCGCCTGGTGCGCGCGGGCGCAGTCGTCACGACCGTCGAGGCGGCGCTGTTCGAGCTGCTCGAGCGCGCCGGCACGCCCGAGTTCAAGGCCATCCAGAAGCTGATCCTGTGAACGACGCGACCGCCTACATCCTGCTGGAGGACGGCACGCGCTTCGACGGCGAGGCGTGCGGCGCCGACGGCCACGCGGTCGGCGAGATCGTGTTCACGACCGGCATGTCCGGCTACCAGGAGTCGATGACCGACCCGTCGTTCGCCGGCCAGCTGATCGCCTACACCTATCCGCACATTGGCAACTACGGCGCGAGCGCCCAGGCGATGGAGTCCGAGCGCGCGTGGGCGCGCGCGGCGATCATGCGCGAGGCGTGCAACCGCGAGGACGCGCCCACCGCCGAGCGCGGCTGGCTCGACTGGCTCACGGACTGCGGCGTGCAGGCGATCAGCGGCGTCGACACGCGCTCGCTCGTGCAGCACATCCGCGAGGCGGGCGCCATGCGCGGGGGCGTGTTCGGAGCGGCGATGTCCGAGGCGCAGGCGCGCGAGCTGATCGACGCCGAGCCGGCGATGGCCGGGCAGGACCTCGCCAGGGCGGTCACACCCGATCGCGCCAGCCGCCACGGGTACGGAGAGGGCGGCGCGCCGGGAACGCGCGCCGGCGACGGGCCTCGGATCGCCGTGCTCGACACCGGCATCAAGCTGTCGATGGTGCGCGAGCTGGTCGCGCGCGGCGCGCGCGTGTCGCTGCACCCGTGCACCAGCAGCGCCGAGGAGCTGCTCGCCGAGAATCCCGACGCGGTCTTCCTCTCCAACGGCCCCGGCGACCCCGCCGCGCTCTCCTACGTCGTCGACACCGTGCGCCAGCTCGTCGGCAAGAAGCCCGTGTGGGGCATCTGCCTCGGCCACCAGCTGCTGTGCCGCGCGGTCGGCCTGGAGACGTTCAAGCTGCCGTTTGGCCACCACGGCGCCAACCATCCCGTGCGCGATCTGCAGACCGGGCGCGTGGAGATCACCTCGCAGAACCACGGCTTCGCCGCGCTCGGTCCCGGCGGCTCGCGCACGATCGACAGCGACGAGCCCGTGCGCTGGGAGACCGACTTCGGCGCCGCGCAGCTCTCGCACGTGAACCTGTACGATCGCACCGTCGAGGGCCTCGAGCTGCTCGACGTGCCCGGCGGCACCGTCCAGTACCACCCCGAGGCGGGTCCGGGGCCGCACGACAGCCTTTACCTGTTCGATCGCTTCCTGCAGCGGATCGCGGAGGCTGCGTGACGCGCGCGACCGACAGCTTTCATGGGGACCCCTCGAGGGGGTCCTCGCGGGGTCGCGCGCGGCTCGGATCGGGCGCCGCCTGATGCCCAGGCGCGATGACATCAAGAAGATCCTGATCCTCGGCTCCGGGCCGATCGTCATCGGCCAGGCCGCCGAGTTCGACTACTCCGGCGTGCAGGCGTGCAAGGTGCTGCGCGAGGAGGGCTACGAGGTCGTGCTCGTCAACTCCAACCCCGCGACGATCATGACCGACCCGGAGTTCGCCGACGCGACGTACATCGAGCCGCTGCTGCCGGGACCGGTCGCGCAGGTGATCGAGCGCGAGCGCCCCGACGCGCTGCTCGGCACGCTCGGAGGGCAGACCGCGCTGAACCTGTCGAAGCGGCTCGCCGACGACGGCACGCTCGAGCGCTGCGGCGTCGAGCTGATCGGCGCCAACCACGAGGCGATCGCGTGCGCCGAGGACCGCGACCTGTTCCGCGACGCGATGGCCGCCGCCGGGCTGCGGATGCCCAAGAGCGCGATCGCGAGCGGCTGGGTCGCCGAGGCGGCGGCGAGCGGCGTGGGCGAGACGGGCACAGGCGCCGGCGGCGGCCGCGTCGACGTCGAGCGCGGGCTCGCGGAAGCCCGCGCCGCGCTCCCCGAGCTCGGTTTGCCGTGCGTCGTGCGCCCCGCCTACACGCTCGGCGGGCGCGGCGGCGGCATCGCCTACACCGAGGAGGACTTCGCGCGGATCGTCGCGCACGGCCTCGAGGCCTCGCCGATCGGGCAGGTGCTGCTCGACGAGTCGGTGATCGGCTGGGGCGAGTTCGAGCTCGAGGTGATGCGCGACCATGCCGACAACGTCGTGATCGTGTGCTCGATCGAGAACGTCGACCCGATGGGCGTACACACGGGCGACTCCGTCACGGTCGCGCCGCAGCAGACGCTCACCGACCACCTCTACCAGCAGCTGCGCGACCAGGCGATCGCCGTGATCCGCGCGGTCGGCGTCGAGACGGGTGGCTCAAACGTGCAGTTCGCGGTCAACCCCGACACCGACGAGATCCTCGTGATCGAGATGAACCCGCGCGTGTCGCGCTCCTCCGCGCTCGCATCCAAGGCAACGGGCTTCCCGATCGCCAAGATCGCCGCGCGCCTCGCCGTCGGCTACCGCCTCGACGAGATCGACAACGACATCACCGGCGCCACGCCCGCGTGCTTCGAGCCGACGATCGACTACGTCGTCGTCAAGTGGCCGCGCTTCGCCTTCGAGAAGTTCCCCAGCACAGACCCGACGCTGACCACGCACATGAAGTCGGTGGGCGAGGCGATGGCGATCGGGCGCACGTTCCAGCAGGCGTTCGCCAAGGCGCTGCGCTCGCGCGAGCTCGACAAGACGCCGTCGCTCGCCGGCGTCTCCGACGAACGACTGCTGCTGAGCCTCGAGACGCCCGCCGCCGACCGCTACGAGACGGTGCTCGAGCTGCTGCGCAGGGGCACGAGCATCGACGCGGTGCACGAGCGCACCCGCATCGACCGCTGGTTCCTCGACGAGCTGCGCCAGCTCGCGACAGAACCCGACGCGCCGTTCGCAGGCGTGCGCTCGTTCCGCTCCGTCGACACGTGCGCCGCCGAGTTCCCCGCGCGCACGCCCTACTACTACTCAGGCTGGGATCGCAAGAGCGCCAGCGAGGTCCGCCGCGGCGAGCGCGAGTCGGTCGTGATCCTCGGCTCCGGGCCCAACCGCATCGGCCAGGGTATCGAGTTCGACTACTGCTGCGTGCACGCCGCCATGACCGTGCGCGCGTCCGGGCGCGACGCGGTGATGATCAACTGCAACCCCGAGACCGTCTCCACCGACTACGACACCTCCGACCGCCTGTACTTCGAGCCGCTGACGTTGCAGGACGTGCTCGCCGTCGTCGAGGTCGAGAAGCCGCTGGGGGTGATCGTGCAGTTCGGCGGACAGACGCCCTTGAAGCTCGCCGCCGGCCTCGTCGAGGCGGGCGTGCCACTGCTCGGCACGAGCGTCGACGCGATCGACCTCGCCGAGGACCGCGCGCGCTTCGGCGCGCTGCTCGACCGCCTCGGCTACAAGGCGCCGCCGTACGCTACGGCGCACTCGCTGCAGGAGGCGCTCAAGTGCGCCGACCTCGTCGGCTTCCCACTGATCGTGCGCCCCTCCTACGTGCTCGGCGGCCGCGCCATGGAGATCGTCTACGCGCACGACGGCCTCGCCGACTACCTGCGCCGCGAGCTCGCCACCACCGGGACGGGCCGCGACGCCACACTCCAGAGCCCGGAGGGCTCCCCATCAATCTTCCTCGACAGGTTTCTCGAGGACGCCACGGAGGTCGACGTCGACGCCCTGTGCGACGGCTCAGAGGTGTGGATCGGCGGCATCATGCAGCACGTCGAGGAGGCCGGCATCCACTCCGGCGACAGCGCCTGCGTGCTGCCGCCGCACTCGCTCGGCGAGCAGATGCTCGAGCAGATCCGCACCGCCACCCGCGAGATCGCGCTCGCGCTCGGCGTCGTCGGGCTGCTCAACGTGCAGTACGCCGTCGCCGGCGGCGAGCTGTACGTGATCGAGGCTAACCCGCGCGCCTCGCGGACGGTGCCGTTCGTGTCCAAGGCCATCGGGCTGCCGCTCGCCAAGCTCGCCTGTCGCGTGATGCTCGGCGAGCGCATCGCCGCCCTGCGCCTGCCGCACGAGCGCCAGGGCATCGGCTTCGGCGAGCACGTCTCGGTGAAGGAGGCCGTGCTGCCGTTCGACCGCTTCGAGGGATCCGACGCGCTGCTCGGGCCCGAGATGCGCTCCACGGGAGAGGTGATGGGCATCGCGCGCGACTTCCCCACCGCGTTCGCCAAGGCGCAGGCCGCCGCCGGCGTGCCGCTGCCGCAAAGCGGCACCGTGTTCATCACGGTCACCGACTCCGACAAGGCTGGCGCCTTCGCCGTCGCGCAGAGCCTGCACGAATGCGGCTTTCGCATCGTCGCCACGCGCGGCACCGCCGAGGCGATCGCGCGCATGGGCGTGCCCGCGCAGGCGATCAACAAGATCGCCGAGGGCTCCCCGCACGTGCTCGACTGGATCGAGCGCGGCGACGTGCACCTCGTCGTCAACACGCCCACCGGCGTCGGCGCGCGCAGCGACGGCTATGAGATCCGCCGCGCCGCCGTCGCCCACGGCATCCCCTGCCTGACCACGCTCGCCGCCGGCGTCTCCGCCGCGCGCGCGATCGCCTCCGCCCATCACAGCGGCGCGCCCGAGGTCCTCTGCCTGCAGGAGCTGCACGGCCTCGACCGCACGCCCAGGGGCGGCGGCAGGATCGCCGACGAACCGCAGGGCCAGCACTCGGCCAGTCCCGATGGGGCTCCGGTGGCGTGAGCCACGCTCCGTTCGGCAGGCGCCAGCTGACCGTCACCGCCGTCGAGCAGCTCGGCGCCTACACGCTGCTGCGCGTCGCCGACCCGGAGGCCCCGGCTCCCGAGCCGGGCCAGTTCGCGATGCTCGCCGCCGTCGAGCGCTGGGGCGGGGGCGAGGATGACCGGCCCTACGTCCCGCGCGCGTTCTCCGTCGCGCGCCACCGCGACGGCGAGTCGTACTACCTGCTCGAGGAGGTTGGGCCCGGCACGCGGCGGCTTTGTGAGCTGCGCGCAGGCGAGGAGCTGTGGTCGCTCGGGCCGCTCGGCCAGGGCTTCACCGCGCCGGGGGAGGGGCGTCGCGCGCTGCTCGTCGGCGGCGGCATCGGCATCGCGCCGCTCGCCATCCTGCAGGACACTCTCGCCGGCTTCGCGCCCCCGCCCGGCGACGCGACGATCGGTGCGAGCGACGTGACCGTGCTGCTCGGCTTTCGCGACGCAGCACACGCCCAGGGCGCCGCGCTGCTGCGCGACGCACACGTGGCCACCGACGACGGCTCCCGCGGCCACCGCGGCCTCGTCACCGAGCTGCTCGACGCAGAGCTGCAGCGCGACGCTCACGCCGTCGTGTATGCGTGCGGGCCGCCCGCCATGCTCGAGGGCGTCAGGGCCATGTGCGAGCGCACCGGCACGCCCGCGCAGCTGGCTCTGGAGGCCGGCATGGCATGCGGCTTCGGCGCGTGCTTCGGCTGCGTCGTGCCGCGCCGCGGCGGCGGCTACCTGCGCGTGTGCGTCGACGGGCCCGTCATCGACGCCGCCGAGCTCGCTCACGTCGAGGACCACGGCAGCGGGCACGACTCGCGCGGGCGCTCCGCCGGCGACGCCGCGATCGGCCCGAGCGCGTGAGCGTCGAACTCTGCGGCATCGAGCTCGCGCACCCGGTCGTCAATGGCTCCGGCACGTTCGACGCGATCGCCGCGCGCCGCGTCTTCGGCGAGCAGCTGCGTGAGCGCTTCCCGTTCGCCGCGTACGTCTCCAAGACGATCACGCTGCAGCCGCGCGCCGGCAACCCGCCGCCGCGCCTGTGGGAGGCGCCCGCCGGCCTCGTCAACTCGATCGGCCTGCCCAACAAGGGGCTCGACGGCTACCTGCGCGAGGACCTGCCCGCGCTCGCCCAGATCGGCATCGGCACCGACGGCGGAGTGCCGCTGATCACCAACGTGATGGGCTCCAGCGCCTGGGAGCTCGCGCAGCTGCTCGACGCGTGCGACGCGCGCAGCGAGATCGCCGCGATCGAGCTCAACGTGTCCTGCCCCAACGTCAAGACCGGCCTCGACATCGGCGCCGACCCGCTACAGCTGCGTGAGGTCGTGCGCGCCGTGCGCGGGCACACCGCCAAGCCGCTGATCGTCAAGCTCACGCCCAACACCGCCGACGTGGCCGCCTGCGCGCTCGCCGCCGAGGAGGCCGGCGCGGATGCCGTCTCGCTGATCAACACGCTGCGCGCGATGGCGCTCGCGCCGGGTGGGCGCACCGGAGGCGGGGGAGGCCGCGCGGCCGCGCGGCCGTGGCTCGGCGGCGGCACCGGCGGGCTGTCCGGCCCCGCCATCCGCGCCGTCGCGCTCGCGCAGGTGGCCGCCGTCGCAGCACGCGTCGCGATCCCCGTGATCGGCATGGGGGGAGTTCAGTGCGCAGCCCACGCGCGCGACCTGCTGGAGGTGGGCGCCACGCTCGTCGCGGTCGGCACGGAGAGCTTTCGCGACCCCGCCGCGGGAGCGCGGATCGCGCGTGAGCTCGAGTCGACTGATACCGCCTGCCCGAAGGTATGAGTCTCGTAAAAACCCCTGCAAACCGGACGCGCCACCGTCCACCAGTCTCGATGTTCCTATACCTCAGCCTGAGGTTGAGATGAATTAAGGGATTTTTCTTTGCTCGCCGCTTCCGGATGTGTAGACTCGCCGCCCATGGCGCCGGCCACCGGAACGACGTCCGCAAACACCTCCACCGCCCCCGAGCGGTCGCTCAACCAGAGGATGGACGCGCTGGCTCGGGCCAACCAGATCCGCATCCAGCGCGCACAGCTCAAGCGCGACCTCAAGTCCGGACGGCGCTCGATCCACTCGCTGCTGCTCGATCCGCCCGAGTACGTCGAGACCGCCAAGGTGTTCGACATGCTGCTCGCAGTTCCGAAGTACGGGCGCGTCAAGGTCAACAAGATCCTCGCCCACTGCCGCATCGCTCCCAGCAAGACCATCGGCGGATTGTCAGAGCGCCAGCGCAGCGAGCTCATCTCGCTCCTGCACCACTGATCCCCTCGGCGGTTCCCACCGATCCCGCCAATAGGGTGCCCGACGACGTGGCGCGCGTGTTCGTCATCACTGGGCCCTCGGGGGTCGGCAAGGGAACGCTCATCCGCGGGCTGATGGAGCGCGTGCCCAAGCTCGAGCTGTCCGTGTCCGCCACCACGCGCGCGCCGCGC
Source organism: Solirubrobacteraceae bacterium (assembly GCA_035483595.1). GTDB lineage: Bacteria > Actinomycetota > Thermoleophilia > Solirubrobacterales > Solirubrobacteraceae > Palsa-744. The sequence continues at coordinate 164,673 of DATHPU010000018.1, read as the reverse complement.
CCGGGGGAGGAGGATGGGGTCCACTACCACTTCCTCTCGCGCGAGCAGTTCCACGAGAAGGTCGCCGCCGGCGAGTTCGTCGAGCACGCCGACTACGCCGGGCGCAGCTACGGCACGCTGCGCTGCGAGCTCGAGCGGCGCGTCGCCGACGGCGCGCCCGTCGTGCTCGAGATCGAGGTGCAGGGCGCCCGCCAGGTGCGCGCCGCGATGCCCGAGGCCGTGCAGGTGTTCATCGCCCCGCCATCGCTGCCCGCGCTGCGCACGCGCCTGGTCGGGCGCGGCACCGACGACCCCGACGAGGTCGAGCGGCGCCTGCAGGTCGCCGAGCGCGAGCTCGACGCGCAGCCCGAGTTCGCGCACGTCGTCGTCAACGACCGCCTCGAAGACGCGCTCGACGCGCTCACCGGGATCGTCGCCGGCGAGCTCGACTGACGGAGCGCACTACACTGCAAGGTCAACAAGGAAAGGCAGCGAAACCTGTGATCTCCCCCCGCATCGACCGCCTGCTCGAGCAGGTCGACTCAAACTACGCCGGCGTGATCGTGGCCGCCAAGCGCGCGCGTCAGATCAACAGCTACTACCACAACCTCGGCGAGGGCACGTTCGACGAGTTCCCGCCCCCGATGGTCGACACCGCGTCCAAAAACTACCTCACGATCGCCCTCGAGGAGGTAGCAGCAGGAAAGATGAAGTACCACTACCGCTGAGGTCCGCAAGCGGTCCCGCACCGCTTGCCAGTAGCCCTCTCGGGCTCTACAACCTGTAGTCATGTCCCGGATCCTGCTCGGCGTCAGCGGCGGCATCGCCGCGTACAAGGCGCTCGAGCTGGTGCGGCTGGCCACTGCCGACGGGCATGTCGTGCGGGTGGTGCAGACGCCCGCCAGTCAGCAGTTCGTGGGTTCGACGTCGTTCGCGGCGCTGAGCGGCGCGCCGGTGCTCGTCAGCGAGTTCGAGCGCGACCCCGCGCGCGGCGCGTTCCCCGACCAGGCGCCGCCCGACCACGATCCGCTCAGCCACCTCGAGCTTGTGGCCAACGCCGACGTGTACGTGATCGCGCCCGCGTCCGCCAACACGATCGCCAAGCTCGCCGCCGGGCTCGCGGACAACCTGCTGAGCAGCTGCGCGCTCGCGGCCACGTGCCCGCTGGTGATCGCGCCGGCGATGAACAACCACATGTACGAGCACCCCGCGACGCAGGCCAACCTCATGACCCTGCGCGAGCGCGGCGCCGTGATCGTCGAGCCCGACGTCGGGCGGCTCGCCTCGCGCGGGGAGCAGGGGGTCGGCCGCCTCGCCGAGCCCGCGCGGATCCTCGCCGCGTGTGCGGGCGCGCTCGCGGAGTCCGCCGGCGCGCCCGCCTCCGACGCCTCATCCGCCCCCGCGCCCGCCGCCAACGGCTCGGGGTCGATGCAGGGCCTGAAGGTGCTCGTCACCGCCGGCGGCACGCGCGAGCCGATCGACAGCGTCCGCTTCATCGGCAACAGCTCATCCGGGCGCATGGGCTTCGCGCTCGCCCTTCTCGCACGCGAACGCGGCGCCGAGGTGACGCTCGTGGCCGCCAACGTCGCGCTCGCCACGCCGCCCGGCGTCACGCGCCGCGACGTCGGCAGCGCCGCCGAGCTGGCGCAGGCGTGCGAGCAGGAGTTCCCCGGCTGCGACGTGCTGCTGATGAGTGCCGCCGTCGCCGACTTCACGCCCGCGGCGCCGGCGGACGGCAAGATCAAGAAGGCCGAGCGCGAGCGCCTCGAGCTGACGCTCGAGCCCACGTCCGACGTCCTCGCCGCTCTCGCCGCGCACCGGCATGAAGGCCAGACGCTGGTCGGCTTCGCCGCCGAGCACGGCGAGCGCGCCGTCGAGATCGCGCGCGAGAAGCTCGCCCGCAAGCGCCTCGACGCGCTCGTCGTCAACGACATTTCGCGCACCGACATCGGCTTCGACGTCGACGCCAACGAGGTCACGATCCTCACCGCAGCGGGCGAGCAGCACGTGCCGCGCGCGAGCAAGGCCAGCGTCGCCGGCGCGGTCCTCGACGCCGTCGAGAGCCTGCGTGGCAGCCGTTAGGCAGCCGCTGCGCCCAGACGGCCCACTGCTATCCTCGAACGACAGCTTTCGTACCGTCACGCAGGTGGCGGTAGCAGTACCGAGAGTGGGCGCCCGCCCGCTTTTTTTGCGTAAGGAGCCAGTTCATGACAACGCTGCAGACAGAGATCGAGAGACGTCTGGCCGATAGCGAGCCCGACATCGAGGTGCTGTTGGCGGAGGTTTCAGGCGGTCGCTGCCTGCGCGTTTTCATCGATCATCCCGACGGCGTCACGCTTGCGATGTGCGAGCGCGTCACGCTGCTGCTCAACGACATGCGCGAGCGCTACTCGCTCGAGGTCTCCTCGCCCGGCACCGAGCGGCCGCTGACCAAGCCCGCGCACTTCCGGCGTTTCGTCGGGCACCGCGCGCGGGTGCGCACCCGCCACCCGCGTCCGGCGCCCGCGCTGGGCGACGGCGAGCGGGCGGGCGGGCTCCGGTCCGCGCAGCCCGTGCGCAGCTTCACGGGGGAGCTGGTGGGGGCATCGGATGACGAGGTCACGCTGGCCGCCGACGGGGGCGTCATCGCGATCCCCTACTCGGAGATAAGCCGTTCCAACCTGATTGAGGATTAAGGAGTCCAGCCGCCCATGTCACGCGAAATCCTTGAGGCCATGCACGCGCTTGCGCGGGAGAAGGGCATCGAGCCCGAGAAGCTGATGATCGCGCTCGAGGACGCGCTGCTGTCCGCCTACAAGAAGCAGCCCGGCTCGGCCAAGTACGCGCGCGTCGAAATGGACCGCGAGACGGCCGACTTCCGCGTCATCGAACTGAAAATCCCCGAGCGCCTGGAGGCGCACCTGATCGTCGAGACGATCGACGAGGAAACCACCATCGACCCCGAGACGGGCGAGATGCGCGAACCCGAGGAACCGGAAATCGATCCCAAGAAGTTCGCCGAATACCGCGATCAGATCGAGGAGCAGGACGTCACCCCCGACGACTTCGGCCGGATCGCCGCGCAGACCGCCAAGCAGGTGATCCTGCAGCGCATCCGCGAGGCCGAGCGCGACATGATGTACGAGGAGTACCGCGACCGCGTCGGCGAGCTGATCACCGGCATCGTCCAGCAGTCCGACTCGCGCTACACGCTCGTACAGCTGCGCGAACGCGTCGAGGCGCTGCTGCCCAAGTCCGAGCAGGTCGACGGCGAGCGCTACGACCACTCGCAGCGCATCAAGGCCGTCATCAAGGAGGTCTCGCCCTCGACCAAGGGTCCAGCGATCATCGTCTCGCGCCGCGACCCCGAGCTGATCAAGAAGCTGTTCGAGCTCGAGGTCCCCGAGATCGCCGACGGCCTCGTCGAGATCGCCAACGTCGCCCGCGAGCCCGGCTACCGCTCGAAGATCGCCGTCATCTCACACACCGACGGAGTCGACCCGGTCGGCGCCTGCGTCGGCCCGCGCGGCTCGCGCGTGCGCATGGTCGTCTCCGAGCTGCGCGGCGAGAAGATCGACATCATCCCCTTCAACGACGAGCCCGCGCGCTTCGTCGCCAAGGCGCTCTCACCCGCGCGTGTGCGCGAGGTGCTCGTCGACGACGAGGCCAAGCAGGCCACCGTGATCGTGCCCGACGACCAGCTCTCGCTCGCCATCGGCCGCGAGGGGCAGAACGCGCGCCTGGCCGCGCGGCTGACCGGCTGGCGCGTCGACATCCGCTCCGAGACCGAGTTCGCCGCCGAGGAGGCCGAGCACGGCTACGAGGAGGAGGAGGTGCAGGGCCGCTGCGCCGCGATCCTCTCCAACGGCCGCCGCTGCCCCAACGCGGCGCTGCCCAGCTCGCGCTACTGCGGCCTCGAAAGCCACCAGGCGCTCGCCAGCATCGCCAGCGACAACATCGGCGACCTCGCCGAGACCACGATCGCCGACGAGGTGGAGGCCGAGGCCGAGCTGGCCGTCGAGGACCAGCTCGCAGCCGAGGAGCCGGCCGCCGAGACGGAGGTCGCGCTCGCACAGCCGGCAGCCGAGGAGCAGGCCGTGGCCGAGCCGGCAGCCGAGGAGCAGGCGACATAGCCCGTCACGTGCCGCGACGCCGTTGCGTCGGCTGCGGGCGGATCGCGCCGAAGTCAGAGCTGTTGCGCATTGCCGCCGTCGATCGCGGCGCGGTCGGCGAGCGCGGGCGTGCGCGTAGAGACGCGATCGTCGATCGCGACGGAACCATGCCCGGGCGCGGCGCCTACCTGTGCCGCGCCGGAAACCTCAAGGGGCCGGCGCTCCCGGAGCGGGAGTGCCTGGAGCGCGCTCTGCACCGCGGCGGGATCGCGCGTGCGCTGCGCGCATCGGTGACGCTCGACCCCAAGATCGTAGAATCGGTGAACCCATGAGCAAAAAGCGCGTACACGAGATCGCCAAGGAGCACGGGCTCTCCAGCAAGGAGCTGCTCGAGAAGCTCAAGGTCGCCGGCATTGAGGCCAAGGCCGCCGCCTCCTCCGTCGACGAGGCCGCCGCGCTGTCCGCGCTCGGCGGCAGCGCCGCGCCCGCCAGCTCCAACGGCGCGCCCGCCGCGGCTGCACCGGCGGCGCCCGCTCCCTCCAGTGCTTCTACAGCCGCGCCCGCGGCCGCCGCCCCACCGGCGAAGGCCGCACCGCAGCCGCCGGCTGCCACGGCGCCGGCAGCCTCTCCCAGCGCGGCCGCGGCCGCGGCAGCTGCCGCCGAGCGTGTGCGCCCCACGCGCGACTCGCGCACCGGCGAGCGCACCCCCGGCGACGTCGGCCCGGGTGGACGTCGCCGCGTGGTGATCGACTCGCAGGCCTCGCGCCGCCAGCAGGGAGGCCCCTCAAACCAGCCGCAGCGGCGCCCGCGCCGCGGACGGCGCCGGCGCGGCACCTACGACGAGACGATCGCGCCGATCGACACCTCCGCGATGGAGGCCACCGATCTGATCCGCGTCAACTCCGGCTCGACCGTCAAGGACGTCGCCGAGTACCTCGGCGTGGCGGTGCCGGAGATCATCAAGAAGCTGATGTCGCTGGGCGAGATGGCGACGCTCACGCAGACCCTCTCCGACGACGCGATCCAGGTGCTCGCCGACGAGTTCGACAAGCAGGTGGAGATCGTCCACGCCGCCGACGACGTCGAGGTCGAGCCCGAATACGAGGACGCCGACGAGGACCTGATCGAGCGCCCGCCCGTGGTCACGATCATGGGCCACGTCGACCACGGCAAGACCTCGCTGCTGGACGCCATCCGCGAGACCGAGGTGGTCGCGGGCGAGGCCGGCGGCATCACGCAGCACATCGGCGCCTACCAGGTGCGCCACGCCGGCAAAGAGATCACGTTCCTCGACACGCCCGGCCACGAGGCCTTCACGGCGATGCGCGCGCGCGGCGCCAAAGTGACGGATCTGGCGGTGATCGTGGTCGCGGCCGACGACGGCGTCAAGCCGCAGACCGAGGAGGCGATCGACCACGCCAAGGCGGCCGAAGTGCCGATCATCGTGGCCGTCAACAAGATCGACAAGGAGGGCGCGCAGCCCGAGCGCGTGCGCACCGAGATGACCCAGCACGGGCTGCAGCCCGCGGAGTGGGGCGGGGAGATCGAGTTCGTGGACGTCAGCGCCAAGACGCACGAGGGTCTGGACACGCTGCTGGAGACGATCCAGGTGGTCACCGACCTGGAGGAGCTGAAGGCCAACGCCGGCGCCGAGGCCTCCGGCGCGGTGATCGAGTCGAAGCTCGACCCCGGGCGCGGACCCGTCGTCACGATCCTGATCCAGCGCGGCACGCTGCGGGTCGGCGACGCGCTCGTCGCCGGCGCGCACTTCGGTCGCGTGCGCGCCATGCACGACTTCACCGGCGGCAAACTCAAGCGCGCGATGCCCGGCCAGCCCGTCGAGGTGCTCGGCTTCGACGGCGTGCCCGAGGCCGGCGAGCACGTGCGCGTGGTCGAGAACGAGCGGCGCGCGCGCCAGCTCGCGGGCGAGCGCGCCAACCGCCTGAAGACCGAGTCGCTCGCGCGGCGCTCCGGGCGCAAGGTGTCGCTCGAGGACGTCTTCAAGCTCGCCCAGGAGGGCACCGTCAAGGAGCTCGGGCTGGTTGTCAAGGCCGACGTCGCCGGCTCGCTGGAGGCGATCGAGGACGAGATCGCCAAGCTGCCCCAGGACGAGGTCAAGGTCAACATCATCCACCGCGGCGTCGGCGGCATCAACGAGTCCGACGTGATGCTCGCGTCCGCCTCCGAGGGCGTGATCCTCGCGTTCAACGTGCGCCCCGTCGGCGACGCGCGCCAGATCGCCGACCGCGAGGGCGTCGAGATCCGCTCCTACGCCGTCATCTACCGCGCGATCGAGGAGCTGCGCGCGGCGATGCAGGGCATGCTCGCTCCCGAAGAGGTCGAGACACCGCTCGGCCAGGCGGAGGTGCGCCAGCTGTTCAAAGCCTCGCGCATCGGCACGATCGCCGGCTCGTTCGTCACCGAGGGCAAGGTCACTCGCGGCTCGCGCGTGCGCGTCGTGCGCGAGGGCACCGTCATCTACGACACCACCATCGAGAGCCTGCGCCGCTTCAACGAGGACGCCCGCGAGGTCTCGAGCGGCTTCGAGTGCGGGATCGTGCTCGCCAACTTCCAGGACCTGCACGAAAGCGATGTGCTGGAGACATACGAGACGCGTCAGGTCGAGCGCGAACTGTCTTCCTGAGCGGGGGGAGATTCCAGATCCGCGCCGGCGCGTCCGGCAGGGACCGGCGGCGCCACGAGGAATTGGAGGGGTAGGATGAGCACAGGACGGATGCGCCGCGTCGACGAGGCGATCCGGCAGGTGCTAGGGGATGCCGTGGCAGGGGACCTGAAGGATCCGCGAGTGGGATTTGTAACCGTGACCGACGTCAGAACCAGCCCAGACCTACGCCATGCACGTGTGTACGTGAGCGTGCTCGGCGCCGCCGGCGGACCGTCGCAGCCGCAGGAGCGCGAGCTCACGCTCGACGGCCTGCGCAGCGCCCACGGCTTCCTGCAGGCGCGCATCGCCGGCGAGCTGCGCCTCAAGCGCACGCCCGCGCTGGAGTTCGTATACGACGACACCACCGACCGCGCGCTGCGCGTCGAGGAGCTGATCGCGGAGGTGGCTCCCGCGGAATCCGCAGAGGCCGAGCTCGAGGACGAGGCGGACGCGGGGGAGACGCAGGACGTATGAGCGCGATCGCACCCGTCGAGGAGACGCGCGAGCTGGTGCTGCAGCGGCTGCGCGAGGACCAGCGTTTCGTGCTCGCCGCGCACGAGGGGCCCGACGGCGACGCGCTGGGCTCGCTCGTTGGGATGCACGGGCTGCTGCAGGCGCTCGGCAAGGACTCCGTCATGTTCATCTCCCCGCACGATCTGCCGCTGCCGCGCGAGTATCGCTTCTTCTCGCTCGACGGCATGATCCCGCTGCCGCCCGCGGACGTCGCCGAGCGGACCGTCATCTTCCTCGACTGCGGCAACATCGACCGCAACTCCGCGAGCGTGCTGCGCGACGGCGCGCACCTGCTGAACATCGACCATCACCACGACAACACCCGCTTCGGCACGCTCAACCACGTCGTGCCCGACGCGTCGTGCACGGCCGAGATCGTGTGGGATCTGATGCACGGCCTGGACGTGCGCCCGACGCCGGCGGTCGCCGAGGCGCTGTACATCGGGCTGATCACCGACACCGGGCGCTTCATGTACGAGAACACGGGGCCGCGCGCGCACCTGATGGCAGCCGAGCTGATCGAGGCGGGCGTCGACGTGCCGGGCGTGTATCGCCGGCTGTACGAGGGCGTGCCGCTGGGCAAGCTGACGCTGCTCGCGCTCGCGCTGTCGCAGCTGCAGCGCTTCGACAACGGCGAGCTCGCGCTCGCAACGCTCAGCGCCGAGGACTTCGAGCGCGCCGACGCCGAAGAGAGCTACTCGGAGGGCATCATCGACCAGCTGCGCGCCCTTGAGGGCACGAAGGTCGCGGTGCTCGTGCGCGAGCTCTCCAGCGGCGAGCGCAAGGGCCAGCACAAAATCTCGCTGCGCGCGACCAACGACGACGTCGACGTGTCGATCATCGCGCGCGCACAGGGCGGCGGCGGCCATCGTCGCGCCGCCGGCTTCTCCACGACACTCGAGCTCGATGAGCTGGTCGGGTTCCTGCGCGAGGCGATCGCCGCGCAGCTGCACCCGGCGTCCGACGGGCACCCGGCCGCCACGCTCGCCTGAGCGGCGCCGGCGCCGCACCTGGAGGGAGGAGGTCTCGGTGGACGGCGTGCTGCTGATCGACAAGCCCGCGGGCATGAGCTCGCACGACGTCGTGGCCGCGGTGCGCCGCGCGTTGGGGGGCGTGCGCACCGGGCACGCCGGCACGCTCGACCCGTTCGCCACGGGGCTGCTGCTCGTGCTCGTGGGGCGCGCCACGAAGGCGCAGAACGCGCTGATGCAGCTGCCCAAGCGCTACGAAACCGTCGCGCAGCTCGGCGCCGTCTCGAGCACAGGCGACACCGAGGGCGAGATCACGCGCACCGGCACGGTGCCGCCGGACCCGCCCGAACTGCCGACCGGCGAGCTGCGCCAGCGCCCGCCGATCTACTCCGCCGTGAAGATCGGTGGCGAGCGCGCGTACAAGCGCGCGCGCCGCGGCGAGAGCTTCGAGATGCCCGAGCGGATCGTCACCGTGACGCGCTTCGAGCAGCTGTGGCGCGACCCGCACGCGCCGGCGGGCCTGCCGGCGGAGCTGGCGCCGGCGAGCGAGCTGCCGCGCGCGGGCTTTGAGATCGAGTGCGGCTCCGGCACCTACGTGCGCTCGCTGATCGCCGACCTGCACGACGCGTACTGCCTGACGCTGCGTCGCACCGCGATCGGCCCGTTCGACGTGCGCGAAGCCGTTGCGCCGCCGCCGCGCGCGGCCAGGGGCGAGGATGCCGAGCCGTGGGAGCCGCCGTTGATCGCGCTCGATCAGGCGCTCGACGCGCTCGCCAAATAGGCTGTGCGGCCGTGAATGTCACTCGCCTGCCCGACGTGGAGCGCGGCGCCGAGCGCAGCGTCGCGGTGGGCACGTTCGACGGCGTGCATCTCGGCCACCGCGAGGTCATCGCCGGCGCCGACAGCGTGCTCACGTTCGACCCGCACCCGGTGTCCGTGGTCGCGCCGCAGCACACGCCACGGCTGTTGACGACGCTCGAGCGCAAGGCCGAGCTGGTTGCCTCGCTCGGCGTGCGCGAGCTGATCGTGATCCCGTTCGACGCCGAGTTCGCCAAGCGCACCGCCGCCGAGTTCATCGACGACGTGCTCGTCGGCGCGCTCGGCGCAGGGCAGGTGGCGATCGGCGAGAACTTCCGCTTCGGGCACAAGGCGCAGGGCGACCCGGGCCTGCTGTCCGCCGACGCGCGCTTTGAGACCGTCGTGCACCCGCTGCTGGAGGTCGACGGCGAGATCGTGTCCTCCAGCCACATCCGCGGGCTCGTGCTCGCCGGCGAGGTGGCCGAGGCCAACCGCCTGCTCGGGTCGAGCTTCGAGCTGCGGGGAGAGGTGGTGCACGGCGACGAGCGCGGGCGCCAGCTCGGCTTCCCGACCGCCAACCTGATCCCCGACGAGGCGCTCGCGTGCCCCGGGCACGGCGTGTACGCGTGCGTGGCCGAGAGCGAGACCGTCAGCGCGCGACCGGCAGCCGTCAGCATCGGCGTGCGCCCCACATTCCAGACCGGCCGCGGCGAGCTGATCGAGGCCTACATCCTCGACTTCGACGGCGACCTGTACGCCAGCCGGCTGCGCCTGCGGTTCCTCGAGCGCCTGCGCGGCGAGCGGCGCTTCGAGGACCCGGCCGCGCTGATCGAGCAGATGCACCGCGACGTGCTGCGCACGCGCGAGATCGCCGGATAGCGCACCGGACGCGCGGCCGGCGTCTGCTACGGTGCCTCGCCTATGAGTGCAATCACATCGGAGCGCAAGCGTGAGATCGCCGCCAAGTTCGGCTCGGGCGAACAGGACACCGGCAACACCAGGGTGCAGGTCGCGCTGCTGACGGAGCGCATCAACCATCTCACCGAGCACCTGCGCGCGCAGGGCAAAGACCACAGCTCGCGCCGCGGCCTGCTGATGCTCGTCGGCCGCCGCCGCCGCTTCCTCGACTACCTGCAGCGCCATGACCTCGAGGGCTACCGGGCGCTGATCAAAGAGCTCGGCCTACGTAAGTAGGGAGCTGTAGTGAGCGTCATCGCCGCAGGCACGCCCGCGCCGAGCTTCAAGCTCGCTCGCGCCGACGGCGAGAGCTTCACCGAGCAGGACCTGCAGGGCCGCACCAGCGTGCTCGTGTTCTACCCGTTCGCGTTCAGCCCCGTGTGCACGGACCAGCTGCAGCTCTACGAGGATCTGCGGCGCGAGCTCGAGCAGCGGGGGGACGCGCTGTACGGCGTCTCCTGCGACTCCACGTGGGCGCAGAGCGCGTTCAAGGAGAAGCTCGCTGTCGGCAGCGAGCAGCTGTCGGACTTCGAGCCCAAGGGCGCCGCGTGCGCCGCCTTCGGCGTCCTGCACCCCGGCGGCTTCCCGCAGCGGGCGCTCGCGATCACCGGTCCTGACGGCGTCGTGCGCTGGAGCTACGAGGCCGACTCTCCCGGCGAGCTGCCCGGCGTCGAGCTGCTGCGCGAGGGCCTCGCCGCCGCAGCCGGCGCCTAGCGTCATCACACAGCGTCGCCGCTTTTACCCGCTGGCGCAGTTCGCTAAGCTCCGTCTGTTCGGGAAAGAGAAAAAGAGAAAATGGACCGCCGACCGACGGGCGGAACAGGAAGGCAGTGAATATGAGCAGTGACGCCGTTACACGGATCTCCGTGGAGATCGCTGGTAGCGAGATCTCGTTCGAGACCGGCAGGATGGCCAAGCAGGCCTCCGGCGCAGTGGTCGTCCGCCAGGGCGACACGATGGTGCTGTGCACCGCCGTCGCGGGTGGCATCCGCGACACCGACTTCATGCCCTTGACCGTGGACGTCGAGGAGCGCATGTACGCCGCCGGGAAAATCCCCGGCTCGTTCTTCAAGCGCGAGGGCCGCCCCGGCGAGAAGGGCACCCTGACCGCGCGCATGATCGACCGCCCGATCCGCCCGCTGTTCCCCAAGGACTGGCGCTACGACACGCAGCTGGTGGCGATTCCGCTCTCGATCGACCACGTGCACCCCTACGACATCCTCGCGATGAACGGCGCCTCCGCGGCGCTGATGGTCTCCGACATCCCGCTGCCGACGCCGGTCGGCGCGGTGCGCATCGGCAAGATCGACGGCAACTTCGTCGTCAACCCGCCCGAGCCGGACCTGCTGCCGGACGCCGAGAACGCGTCCGACCTCGACCTGATCGTGGCCGGCACCGAAGACGCGATCCTGATGGTCGAGGCCGGCGCCAACGAGATCCCCGAGGCGGAGATCCTCGACGCGCTCGACATCGCGCACTCGGCGATCAAGAAGCTGTGCGCGCTGCAGCGCGACCTCGCCGCCAAAGTCGGCAAGGAGAAGAAAGTCTTCGATCCGATCACGGTCGACCCGGCGGTGCTCGACGCGGTGCGCGCCTCGCATGGCGCGGCGCTCGACGCGGCCACGCAGGTCGAGGACAAGCTCGAGCGCCAGGACGCGACCAAGGCAGTCGAGGCCGCGATCCTCGAGCAGCACGCGCCGGCCGCCGGCGACGGCGCCTCCGAGAGCGAGCTCGCGCACGCGAAGGAGCGCCGCGCCGCGGTGCAGCTGGCGTTCGACAAGCTCGAGAAGTCGATCATCCGCGAGCGCATAGCCGTGCACAAGAAGCGTCCCGACGGCCGCTCCGAGAACGAGATCCGCGACATCACGATCGAGGTCGGGGTGACGCCGCGCACGCACGGCTCGGCGCTGTTCACGCGCGGGCAGACGCAGGCGCTGTCGGTCGCCGCGCTGGGCACGCTCAAGGAGGAGATGCGCCTGGACACGCTCGGCCTGGAAACCAAAAAGTACTACTGGCACCACTACAACTTCCCGCCGTTCTCGGTCGGGGAGGCGGGTCGCATGGGCGGCGTCAAGCGCCGCGACATCGGCCACGGCGCGCTCGCCGAGCGGGCGCTCGCGCCGATGGTGCCCTCGATCGAGGACTTCCCCTACACGATTCGCGTCGTGTCGGACATCCTCGAGTCCAACGGCTCCTCGTCGATGGCCTCGGTGTGCGGCTCCTCGCTGTCGCTGATGGACGCCGGCGTGCCGATCAAGCGTCCGGTCGCCGGTATCGCGATGGGCCTGATCAAAGAGGGCGACGACTACATCGTGCTGACGGACATCGCCGGCGTCGAGGACCACCTCGGCGACATGGACTTCAAGGTCGCCGGCACCGAGCGCGGCATCACCGCGCTGCAGATGGACATCAAGATCACGGGCGTCACGTTCGACATCCTGCGCGACGCGCTGTCGCAGGCCAAAGACGCGCGCACGTTCATCCTCGGCAAGATGGCCGACGTGATCGGCACGCCGCGCGAGCAGCTCTCGCAGTTCGCGCCGCGGATCCAGACGATCCAGATCGACCCCTCGCAGATCGGGCTTTTGATCGGCAAGGGCGGCGAAACGATCCGTGGGCTCTCCGACGAGTTCGAATCGCAGATCGACGTCAACGACGACGGCCAGGTGCTGATCTACTCCGCCAACGGCGAGCTCGGCGACGCGCTTGTGGAGCACGTGCGGATGATGATGAAGGAGGTCGAGGTCGGCGACGAGTACGTCGGCAAAGTCGTCAAGACGACCACCTTCGGCGCGTTCATCGAGCTCGCCAAGGGCACCGACGGGCTGCTGCACATCTCCAACGTCTCACCGGGGCAGCGCGTCGACAGCGTCGAGGACGTTCTCAACAAGGGCGACGAGGTCAACGTGCGCGTGGTCGAGGTCGACCGTGAGCGTGGACGTATTGGCCTGCGCCTCAGCGAGGACCCGGACATCGCCGGCAAGTCCGTCGAGGAGCTCGCCGGCGTCGGCACCGGCGGCGGCGGTGGCGGCGGCGGGCGCGACGGCGGCCGCTCCGGCGGGCCGTCCTCCAACGGGCGCGACCGCTCCGACCGCGGGCGTCGTCGCGAGGGCGAGCGCGGCTCGGGCCGCCCGCGCCACGGGCGCTCCGACCGCGACTGAGCCTCGCGCTCGGAAGTGAGCGACGAGCACCGGATAACCACGCTCGAGTCGGGCGTGCGAGTCGTCACCGAACGCGTGCCCAGCGTGCGTTCGGTGGCGCTCGGCTTCTGGATCGGCACTGGCTCGGTCTCCGAGCACGACGACGAGGCCGGCATCTCGCACCTGCTGGAGCACATGCTGTTCCGCGGCACCGAGCGCTACGGCTCGCAGGAGATCGACGAGATCTTCGATGCGATGGGCGCCGAGATCAACGCCGGCACCGACAAGGAAGCCACCTCGCTGTACACGCGCGTGCTCGACCGGCATCTCGAGCGCGCGTTCGAGGTGATGAGCGAGATGGTCTGGCAGCCTCGCTTCGGCGAGCTGGAGGCCGAGCGGGAGGTCGTGCTGGAGGAGATCGCGATGTACGAAGACGATCCTCAGGACCGCGTGTTCGACGTTCTCGGCCGGGCGATCTTCGGCGCGCATCCGCTCGGCCGCGCGGTGATCGGCACCGCGGAGGTCGTCGGCGCGGTCACGCGCGAGCAGCTCGCGGCGTTCCACGGCGAGCGCTACCAGCCCGGCAGCATCGTGATCGCCGCCGCCGGCTCGATCGATCACGACGCGCTCGTGCGGATGGCGGAGCGCCACGCGCCGCACCTGCCGGGCGCGAATGGCTCGCATGGCATAGCGCTGGACGGGTCCGAGCAAGCCGCACAAGGCGCAGTGACGCTCGCCGTTGCCGCGGCGCCCGACTTCACCCCCCGCGCGCAGTTCCTGCAGAAAGACACCGAGCAGTACCACGTGTGCGTGGGCGGCGCCGGGATCGCGCGCGCGGACGAGCGGCGCTACGCCCTGCGCGTGCTCGAGGGCGTGCTCGGCGGCACCTCCTCATCGCGTCTGTTCCAGGAGATCCGCGAGCGGCGGGGCCTCGCGTACTCGGTGTTCACGTTCTCCAACCTGTACGCACACACGGGCGAGGTGGGTCTGTATGTGGGCACACGTCCGGACAACATCCGCGAAGCGCTCGCGGTCGTCGCGGCTGAGCTCGAGCGCTGCGTCGAAGATCCGGCGAGCGTTGACGAGCTGGTGCGCTCGCGCGAGAACCTCAAGGGCCGCGTGGTGCTCGGCATGGAGTCAACCGGCGCGCGCATGAGCCGGCTGGGCGCATCGGTGCTCAACGAGATGCCGATCCTGTCCGTCAACGAGATGCTGGAGCGGATCGACTCTGTCGAGATCGCCGCGGTCCGCGAGCTCGCGGGCGAGCTGTTCGCGCCGGGCGGCCTGTCCGTCGCCGGCGTGGGGCCGGGGGAAGACGTGTTTATCTCCGCGATCGAGCCGCTCGGCGCCTCCGCGGGTGCGCCACGATGATCGCGGTCGCCGTCGCCGGCGCGGCCGGGCGCATGGGGCAGACGGTATGCGAGGCGGTCGAGGGCGCGCAGGACATGGAGCTCGTCGGGCGCGCCGACCCGCTGCTCGGAACCGCGCTCGCGGACGTCCTGGGCGACGCCGACGTCGTGGTCGACTTCACCCAGCCGGACACCGCGCTGGAGAACGCGCTCGCGTGCGTGCGCGCCGGCGTGCACGTCGTGATCGGCACCACCGGCTTTGACCCGGCGCCGCTGGAGCGGGAGGCCCAGAGCGGGGCGTCCGGCCTGGGGAACGTCCTGATCGCGCCGAACTTCGCGATCGGCGCGCTGCTGATGATGCGCTTCGCCGCCGAGGCGGCGCGCCACATGCGCAAGGCCGAGATCATCGAGCTGCACCACGACGGCAAGCTCGACGCGCCCAGCGGCACCGCGGCGCGCACCGCGCAGCTGATGGCCGAGGCCGGCGGCGGCGCGCCGCCGCCGATCCACTCCGTGCGCCTGCCCGGCCTCGTCGCCCACCAGGAAGTGATCCTCGGCGACCTCGCGCAGACGCTCACCATCCGTCACGACACGATCGGGCGCGAGTCGTTCATGCCGGGGGTGCTGCTCGCGGTCCGACACGTGGGCACGCTCGAGCGCTCGCCCACGGTCGGGCTCGAGCAGCTCCTCTTCTGAATCCGCGCGCGCGTGAGATACTCCAGACGATGAGCGGCCGCAAGGGCATAGACGAGCTGGGCACGATCCTGACCGCGATCGTGACGCCGTTCGACGAGGAGGAGCGTGTCAACGAGGACGCGTTCGTCGCGCTGATGGCGCATCTCGCCGAGAACGGCTCGGATGGGTTCGTCGTCGCGGGCACGACCGGCGAGGCCTCGACGATGACCGGCGAGGAGCAGCTGGGGCTGATCGCCCTGGCGGTCGCCGAGCGCCCGCCAGGGACCTCGATCATCGCCGGCACGGGCACCAACGACACGCGCCAGGCCGTGTACCTGACAGAACGCGCGACCGAGCTTGGCGTCGACGCGACGCTGTCGGTGACCCCCTACTACAACCGCCCCAGCCCGCTCGGCCTCAAGCGCCACTACGAAGCGGTCGCCGCCGCCACCGACAGGCCGGTGCTGCTCTACAACATCCCCAGCCGCACCGGCACGAACATCGGTCCCGAGCTGCTCGGGCAGCTCGCGCAGATCGAGGGCATCGAAGGGGTCAAGCAGTCCAACCAGCAGGAGCTGCAGCTGATCGACGGGCTCGCCGTGTACGCGGGCGACAACGAGACGTTCGCGCGCGCGCTGGACATCGGCGCCGCCGGCGGCATCCTCGTGGCGAGCCACGTGGTCGGCAGCGAGATGCGCCGCATGGTCGACGAGCCCGAGCATCGCGCCGAGATCGACGCCTCGCTGCAGGACGTCTACAAGACGCTGTTCATGACGGCCAGCCCGACATGCACGAAGGCGGCGCTGAACCTGCTGGGCCACAACGTCGGCGGCCTGCGCCTGCCGCTGGTGGAGGCGACCGCCGAAGAGACCGAGGCCGTACGCGCGATGCTCGAACGCCACGGCTTGCTCACGAGCACCCACGCGTGAGCTCGAAGCTGCGCGTCCTGCCCCTCGGAGGGCTGGGAGAGATAGGCAAGAACATGACCGTCGTCGAGTACGACGGCCGGATCGTGGTGGTCGACGTCGGCCTGCGCTTCCCGACGCCGGAGATGGTCGGCATCGACTTGGTGCTGCCGGACTTTTCCTACCTGCGCGAGCGCGCCCGCGACATCGAGGCGATCGTGATCACGCACGGGCACGAGGATCATCTCGGCGCGCTGCCGTGGGTCCTGCGCGAGCTCGGAAAGCACGCGCAGCCGCCGATCTACGCCGGCGCGCTGACGGTCGCGATGGCGCGCTCGAAGCTCGACGAGCACAAACTGCGCGACGTGGAGCTCAACGAGGTCGAGCCGGGGGAGACGCTCGAGCTGGGGCCGTACTCGCTGGAGCTCGTGCACATGACGCACTCGATCCCGGACTCCAGCGCCGTCGCGCTCGGCACCGACCTCGGCACCGTGCTGATCACCGGCGACTACAAGTTCGACCAGACGCCCGTCGACGGGCCTCCGGCGGACGTCTCGCGCCTGGCGGAGCTGGGCCGCGAGGGCGTGCTGCTGCTGTGCGGGGACTCGACGAACGTCGATCGTCCCGGCTTCTCCCCGTCGGAGTCCGTCGTGGGGCCGCACCTGGAGGAGGTGTTCGCGCGCTGCGAGGGGCGGATCGTGGTGACGAGCTTCGCCTCGAACATCCACCGCGTGCAGCAGGTCGTGGACGCCGCCTACGCGCTCGACCGCAAGGTCGCGCTGGTCGGGCGCTCGATGCGCAAGAACGTCGGCATCGGACGCACGCTCGGGCACATCGACATCCCCGACGGGATGCTCCTGGGGCCGCGCGAGATCGCCGACTTCGCCGACGAGCGCGTTGTGATCGTCTCGACGGGATCGCAGGGGGAGCCGCTGTCGGCGCTGCGGCGGATGGCCTATCGCGACCACCGGCAGGTCGAGCTGAAGGCCGGCGACACGGTCGTCTTCTCCGCCACGCCCGTGCCCGGCAACGAGCGCGCCGTCAACGAGACGATCGACCGGCTCTACCACATCGGCTGCGACGTGATCACACCGCGCGAGGCGCCCGTGCACGCCTCCGGGCACGGCTACGCGGAGGAGGTCAAGCTGATGCTCAACCTCGTCAAGCCGCGCTACGTGATGCCGTTCCACGGCGACTTCAAGCGCCTGCGCCTGCACGCCCAGCTGGCCGAGGCGGTCGGCGTGCCGCCGCGCGACATCTTCCAGGGCGACAACGGGCTGCCGCTGGAGCTCGACGAGCGCGGCGCGCGCTTCGGCGCGCGCGAGCAGGCCGGCATGATCTTCGTCGACGGCGTCGAGATCGGCGAGATGGCCGACGCGGCGCTGCGCGACAGGCGCATGCTCTCGGCCGACGGCATCTTCATCGTCGTCGTCACGATCGCCGAGCAGGACGGCAGCTCGGTCGCGGATCCGGAGGTGATCTTCCGGGGCGTGCCGTTCCTCGACGAGGCCGACAAGCTCGTGGAGGCGATCCGGCTGACGGTCGAGCAGACGCTGCGGCGCGCCGCGGGCGAGGAAATCAGGGAGGTGGACCTGCTCCAGCAGGTGCTGCACGACGACCTCGCGAAGCTAGTCTACGACCGCCTCAAGCGCCGGCCGATGGTGTTGCCGGTCGTCGTCGAGGTCTGAGCAGGCGGGCATCGTCACGACGAAGCGCGCGCCGGTGCGCGCGCTTTCGGACGCGCCGTCAGGGCCACCGGGCTGCCCTGCGCCACCGCTGTCGAGCACGACCGAGCCGCCGTGGGAAACCGCCACGGCCTGCACGATTGCAAGGCCCAGCCCGAACGAGCCGCCGCGGTCGCCCGCACCGCGCACGAAGCGCTCGAACAGCGTCGGCACGAGCTCCTCGGGGACGCCGGGCCCGTCGTCCTCGACCACCAGCCGCACGTTGCCGTCGGCGGCGGTGGCGGTCGCCACGTGGATCGTCGTGCCCGGCGGCGTGTGGCGCAGCGCGTTCTCGATCAGGTTGATCGTCAGCCGGTGCAGCTCGTCGCGTGCGCCCATCACAAGAACCGGTCCCGCCCGCCCGACGTCGAGCGTGATCTCGTGCGCGCCGCTGACGGGCCCCAGCTCGGCGGCCGCCTCGACGACGATCTGCGCGAGATCGCATGGTTCGCGCGGGACCGCGCGCGCGGCATCGGTGCGCGCCAGCAGCAGCAGGTCCGCGACCAGCCGCCGCATCCGCTGCGAGGAGCGCAGCGCGGAGCGCGCTGCCTCGCCCTGATCGCCGTGCAGGGATTCGGCGAGCAGCTCCAGGTTCGCGAGCACGCTGGTCAGCGGCGTGCGCAGCTCGTGCGAGGCGTCGGCCACGAAGCGGCGCTGGCGCGCGAGCATCGCCTCGGTCTCGCCGCGCGCGGCGTCGAGCTCGCGCAGCATCCCCTCGAGCGTGCGGGCGAGCTCGGAGACCTCGTCGTCGGCCTGCGTCTGCGGGATGCTGCGCGAGGGGTCGCGCGTGCGCGCGATCTCCTCGGCGGCCGAGGTCAGCGTGGCGATCGGCGCCATCGCGCGTCGCGCGATCGCCATCCCGGCGGCCAGCGCCAGCAGGCTGCCGGCGAGCACGCCGAGCACCAGAAACAGCTCGACGCGCTTGCACGTCGCCTCCGTGGCCGCCACCTGGCGTCCGTACTGCACGATCACGCGCCCGATCGGTTCCCCGGTCGCGCTGAGCGTCACCTCCGCTTCGCGGCTGATCACGCGGTAGCCGTTGACGGTCACCGGCGTCGGCGCGGGCGTTCCCAGCGAGGCCGCGTTCACCGGGCGCTGCGCGATCACGGCGCCGCCCTTCGTGAGGATGCGGATCTCGGCGTGGTCGGCGTTGGAGGCGAAGTCTTCGAGCGGGCTGTTGATCCGCAGCGGATCGACGCTGATCCGCAGCTGCGAGGGCAGCGCGTTGGCCGTCTCCAGCACCTCGCGGTTGAAGTCCGAGCGGATCCGCTCGACCGTCAGCGAGCCGATCGCCAGCGCGAACGCGCACAGGATCACGAACGTGAGCAGTGCCGAGACGCCCGCCAGGCGCACGCGGATCGGCAGCCGGTCGAAGCTGGCCGACGCACGCTCGCTGAGGCTTCGCAGCGAGCGGGGGAGTCTAGGCGCGGAGGACGTAGCCGGCTCCCCTGATCGTGTGCAGGAGGCGTGGCTCGCCCTCGGCCTCCAGCTTGCGGCGCAGGTTGGAGACGAACACCTCGATGGTGTTGGTGGTCGAGAACGGGTCATAGCCCCACACCTCGTCGAGCAGGCGCTGGCGCGAGATCACGATGCGCTCGTTGCGCATCAGGTACTCCAGCAGCTCGAACTCGCGCTGCGTGAGATCGATCGTGCGCTCGCCGCGGAGCACCTCGTGCGTGTCCACGTTCAGCGACAGGTCGCCCACGCGCAGCGGCGCCGACCCGCGGGGTGGGCGCCGGCGCAGCAGCGCGCGCAGGCGCGCAAGCAGCTCCTGGCGCTCGAACGGCTTGACCAGATAGTCGTCCGCGCCCGCGTCCAGGCCCTCGACGCGCGACTCCAGCGCGTCGCGCGCGGTCAGGATCAGGATCGGCACGTCGTCGCCGGCGCGCAGCTCGCGCGCCACCTCCACGCCGTCGAGCTTCGGCAGGCCGAGATCGAGGATCACGAGATCCGGCGCGAACGCGTGGCCCTGCTCGAGCGCCGCCTGTCCGTCGGCGGCGGTCCTCACCTCATAGCCCTCCATGCGCAGCGAGCGCTGCAGCGCCTGGGCGATGTCTTCGTCGTCCTCTACCACCAGGACGCGGGGTGCGCGGGAGAAGTCGTTCATATCTTTATGTAAGAGACCGCGTGTAAAGCGATGGTAAGGCTCCGAGGCAGGTTCCGGGGCGTTGATGTCGAAGTTGCGCGGGATGGCCCCCACAGGCACCACGCGCGGCAAAGGCAAGCGCGCCCCCTCGCGCGCCTCGGGCGCGCGGCGGCGGGCGCCCGCGCGCACCTCGCGCGCGCCGCGCAGAAGGCGGCGCGGATCGCCGCTGGCGGGCGGGCTCGCGGGCCTGCTCGCGCCCTTCCGCGCGCCGGTGCTCGACCAGCGCCAGCGCGACGTGCTCGGCCTCGCGCTCGTGGCGGCGGGCGTGTTCATGGGCTTCGTCCTTTACGGCGGCTGGAACGGCGGTCGCGCCGGCCACGGCCTCGCGGTGGCGTTCGGATGGCTGCTCGGACGCGCGCGCGTGCTCGCGCCGGTGACTCTGTCCGTCGCGGGCGGCGCGTTGCTGCTGCGCCCGGTGCTGCCGGCGCTCAGGCCTCTGCGCACGGGCGCGCTGTGCGTGTTCGCCTCGGTGACGCTCGCGCTGGCGGCGGGCATGTTGGGGCTGAGCTCCGGCGAACCCGCCGGCTCGGGCTCCGCCGCCGCGTGGACGTCCGCGCATCTGCAGAGCCACGGCGGCGTGGCCGGCGAGGCGCTCTACCAGCTCACGCACAAGCTCGTGCAGGACGTCGGCGTCGACATCCTCGCCATCTTCCTGCTGATCACCGGCGTGATCCTGCTGACGGGCGCATCGATCGCGAGCGTGATCCGCGCGACCGGCAGCGGCGTGCTCGACACGACGCGCATGGTGCGTCGCCTGGGCGAGCGCGAGGTGGAGCCGAAGGCCGCGCGGACGCGCGCCGCCGAGGCTGACTTCGACGAGGAGGAGGAGGCGCCGTTGTCGCTGACGCCGCCGGAGCCGGGCCCGCGCGAGCTGATCGTGCGCGCCACGCACGTCGAGGCGCCTCCGCACGACTGGGCGGAGGAGGAGGCGAGCGAGCCAGCGGGCGAGGAGGAGCGGTTCGGCGCCCAGGAGCTCGACCGCGACGAGGCGGCCGAGGAGGGCGCGCGGCCGCAGAGCGACGAGGACGATCGGCACGAGTCCGAGGAGGAGCAGATCGCCGGGGTGGCCCACGCCGAAGCGGACTACGAGCCGGATCAGCTGACGCCGCAGGGCCGGCTGCGCGGCTCGGTCACCGACGACCCGGACTTCGTGTGGCAGCTGCCGGAGGCGGCGCGCCTGCTGACGCGATCGAGCGCCGAGCAGACGCGGCCGGACACGGCGGGGCAGGAGCGCACCGCGACCAACCTGGTGGAGGCGCTCGGGCATTTCGGCGTGCAGGCCAAGGTGATCGGCACGGTCGCCGGTCCGCACATCACCCGCTATGAGCTGCGGCTCGCGCCAGGCATCAAGGTCGGCAAGGTGGCGCAGCTGAAGGACGACCTCGCGTACGCGCTCGCCGCCACCGACATCCGCATCCTCGCGCCGATCCCCGGCAAGCAGGCGGTGGGCGTCGAGGTTCCGAACGCGCACCGGCGGATCGTCAGGCTCGGCGACGTCTTCCAGGCGCCGCCCAAGGACTGGTCGCCGCTGACCGTGTGGCTCGGCAAGGACGTCGCCGGCAAGGCGATCGGCGCGGATCTCGCGAAGATGCCGCACATCCTCGTCGCGGGCACCACCGGCGCGGGCAAGTCGGGGGCGATCAACGCGATGCTCTCGAGCGTGCTGCTGCGCGCGACGCCGCACGAGGTGCGCCTGGTGCTGGTCGACCCCAAGCAGGTGGAGCTCAACCACTATGAGTCGATCCCGCACCTGTTGACGCCGGTGATCACGAGCCCGCGGATGGCGGCCAACGCGCTGCAGAATCTCGTCAAGGAGATGGAGCAGCGCTACGGGATCATGTCGCTGGCGCGCACGCGCAGCCTGATCGAGCTGAACAAGGCGCGCGCCAAGCGCGGCGAAGCGCCGCTGCCGTACATCCTGTGCGTGATCGACGAGCTCGCGGACCTGATGATGGTCGCGCCGGCAGACGTGGAGGACTCGATCATCAGGCTCGCGCAGAAGGCGCGCGCGGTCGGCATCCACCTCGTGCTGGCGACGCAGAGCCCGCGCGTGGACGTGATCACGGGGATGATCAAGGCGAACGTGCCCTCGCGGATCGCATTCGCCGTCTCCTCCCAGACCGACTCGCGGGTGATCCTCGACCAGAACGGCGCCGAGTCGCTGCTCGGGCAGGGCGACATGCTGTTCAGCCCCGTCGGCAGCTCGCGCCTGCAGCGCATCCAGGGCGCTTACATCGACGAGTCGCAGATCGCCAAGCTGACGGAGATGTGGCGGCGCCAGGGCGAGCCGGAGCTGCGCGAGGAGCTGCTGGAGGAGGTCGAGCCCGAGGAGAAGGAGGGCGCGAGCGGGCCGGACGAGTTCGATCCGGACGAGGATCCGCTGCTCACGGACGCGATCCGCCTCGTCGCGGAAATGCAGACCGCGTCGACCTCGATGCTCCAGCGTCGCCTGCGCCTGGGCTACACGCGCGCGGGGCGGATGATCGACATGCTCGAGCGCCGCGGGGTGATCTCGGGGTATGAAGGATCCAAGCCGAGGCAGGTGCTGGTCACCGAGGCGGACCTGCCGCGGGTCCTCGCAGCGCTGGAATCGACGCCCACACAGCCAGCAAGCGCCCTCAGCGACTAGCCTCTTGCGCTGATGCCCGAGATCGGAGCAACGCTACGCGAGGCGCGTATGCGCGCTCGTATCGACGTGTCCGAGATCGAGGCCAAGACCAAGATCCGCGCGAAGTACCTGCGCGCGCTCGAGAACGAAGAGTGGGGCCTGTTGCCTGGCCCGACCTTCGTCAAGAGCTTCCTGCGCACCTACGCGCAGGCGCTGGACCTGGACGACAAGGCGCTCGTGGAGGAGTACCGTCGCAATCACGAACGCCCGAGCGAGGCGATGCTCGAGCCGATCGTGTCGACGCCGCGCAGCAAAGGCGGCGGCCCCCGCGGCCGCTCCGGTCCGAGTGGCGACGGACCCTCGCGCGGCTATGTGATCGCGGTGAGCACGATCGGCGTGGTGATCGTGGTGCTGGTGGTGCTGCTGTTGATCGGCGGTGGTGGCTCCTCGAACAAGACTCCCACGACGACGACGACCGCGAGCACGCCGCGCCACGCCGCCGCCAAGCACGCGCGCAAGCATTCGCTCGGCGGCCGCCCCGCCTCGACCGATCTGGTGGCGCTGTCGCTGCGAGCGACCGGCCTCGTATACGTGTGCCTGATCGGCGACGACGGGCGCAAGGCGATCCCGGGAGTCGATCTGCAGCCGGGCGAAACCACGCGCACCTACCATGCGAGGCGCTTTGAGATCACGCTCGGGAACAGCTCGGTGACGATGCTGGTGGACGGCACACCGCGGACCGTGGCGCCGTCGAGCCAGGCGATCGGCTATTCGATCACGAAGGCGTACGGGCGCCGCCCGCTGACGGCCGGCCAGCTGCCGACGTGCAAATGAGCCACGCGGTGCGCGCGGGCGTCGTCGTCACCGGCACGGAGGTGCTGACGGGGCGGGTCAGCGACCGCAACGGGCCGTGGCTGGCCGAGCGCCTGCGCGAGCTGGGGGTCGACCTCGCGTACACGACGATCGTCGGCGATCGCCCCGAGGACATGCGCGCGGCGCTCGAGTTCATGGCTGCGCATGGCATCGACGTGATCGTCACCAGCGGCGGCCTCGGCCCGACGGCGGACGATCTCACCGCGGAGATCGTCGGCGGCTTCCAGGGTCGCGAGATGGTGCTCGACGAGGCGCTGTCGCAGCGGATCGCGAAGATCGTGGCGCCGCTGTTGAAACGCTGGCCGAACGTCGACCGCGAGGCGGTCGCCGAGGCCAACCGCAAGCAGGCGACCGTCCCGCTGGGGGCGACGGTGCTCGAGCCCGTCGGCACGGCGCCCGGGCTGGTCGTCGCTCCCGCCGAGGGCGCCTCGCCGGTCGTGGTCGTGCTGCCGGGCCCGCCGCGCGAGCTGCAGCCGATGTGGCAGCAGGCGCTGGAGACAGAGATGCTGCGCGCGGCGCTCGCGGGCGCAACCGAGTACCGCCAGCGAACGCTGCGCCTGTTCGGGATCCCCGAGTCGGAGATCGCGGAGACGCTGCGCGCGGCCGAGCGCGACGGGGTGGCGCTGGAGCGGCTGGAGATCACGACGTGCCTGAAACGGGGCGAGGTGGAGGTCGTGACCCGCTACGAGCCCGGCGCGCAGGAGGCATATGACGAGTTCGAGCAGGCGGTGGCCGCGCGCCACGGCGACACGCTGTTCTCGCGCGACGGGCGCTCCGTGGACGAGCAGGTGGCGGCGCTGCTGCGGGGAGGCGATCGGCCCAACGCCGGCATGCCGCGCACGATCGCGACGGCGGAGTCGTGCACGGGCGGCCTGCTGGCGGCGCGCCTGACGGAGCTGGCGGGCTCCTCGGACTACATGCTCGGCGGCATCGTCGCGTACTCCGACGAGGTCAAGGTCTCCCAGGCGGGCGTGCCGCGCGAGCTGATCGAAGCGCACGGCGCCGTGTCCGCCGAGGTCGCGCAGGCGCTGGCCGACGGCGCGAGGGACCGTCTGGGCGCGGACGTGGGGGTGGGGATCACCGGCGTGGCGGGTCCCGGCGGCGGCACCGAGCAGAAGCCCGTTGGGCTGGTGTGGCTGAGCGTGACGCTCGCGGGCGTGGAGCCCCTGACGCGCTCGGTCAACCTGCCGGGCGGCAGGGCCGACGTGCGCGATCGCGCGACGACCGTGGCGCTGCACCTGGTTCGGCGGGCGCTAAACGACACCTGAGCGCTGCGAACGTGTCTCGGGGTGCCACAGCGAGGCTGTTCGTGGCGGTCGACCCGCCCGCGTGGGCGTGCGAGCGGCTGGTCGAGTGGGCGCGCGGGGTCGTCGTCGCCGCGCGCGCCGCGGGGGGATCGCTGCGGCTGCTGGACGCGAGCCTGCTGCACCTGACGCTGTGCTTCCTCGGCAGCCGGCCGGTGGGCGAGATCGACGCGCTGGGCGCGGCGCTGGCGGTCGGCGGCGAGCACTCCTGCGCGCTGTCGGTGGGTGCGCCGCTGTGGCTTCCACCGCGGCGCCCGCACACGCTTGCGGTGGAGATCCGCGACCACGGCGAGGAGCTGCGGCGACTGCGCGAGCAGGTTGCGGGCGCGCTGGCGGCCGCGAGCGGCTGGGAGCCGGAGCGGCGCCGCTTCAGGCCGCACGTCACGGTCGCGCGCGGGCGCCGCGGAGCGGGCGGCGAGCTGGCGCTGGCGCCCACGCCGTCGCTCGACTTCACGCCGCGGGCGGTCGTCCTGTACCGCTCATGGCTGACTCCAGAGGGGGCCAGCTACGAGGCGCTCGCCAGCAGCGAGCTGATCCCGGCCGGACGCTGAGCGCCCGGCACGGCGCTCAGTCTTCGCCTTCGCAGACGAAGCCCGCGTCCCCGCCAGCCGAGCCTTCGCAGCCTTTTTCGCCGACACTGGAGTCGAGGCTCGTGCATTCGAGGCCTTCTTCTTCGCATTCGGCTTCGGCTGGAGTCGGTTCGGCTTCCCCGAGCACCGGGCACAGCAGGCTCCTGCCGTTGCGCGAGGCCGTGGGGTCGGCGCCGTTTTCGCATTCCGGTTCCGAGCCGTCGCTGCACGTGAAGCTCGTGCCGGCGCGCGTCGGCACGCTGCCGTTTTCGCACTGCGCCGGCACCGCCGCCGATGTTCCGGGCAGGCCGCTCGTGGTCGTCCCCCCGGATGCGTGCTTGGAGCTGTGCTTGGCCGTGCGACGCGTCTTCGCCTTGTGCGAGGGCCGCGCGCATGCGTGGGAAGCGTGCTTGGCCTTTGCGCGGGCGGTCGTCTGGCAGGCCGGCTTGCGCGTCTGCGCGAGCGTCTGCGCGGGCCCGAGCAGCGCCGCGGCGAGCATGCACAGAGCGACGGCGACCATCGCGGTCAGGGGCGGGTGTGGTATCGGGCGGCGGGTGGTCAAGGCACGGGTGGCGGCGAGGTGGTTGCTGCCGTGCGTATCGTCGGCATGCGCCGCCGCCCCGAGCCCGACGCGGGGGTCTGGACGAAGAATCCGCCACGGGGTCCATACGAACAGTTGTTCCGTCCGCAGCACGCTCTAGCTTCTGCGCTCCATCTCGACCCGAGGAGTTAGATCATGCCCGTGACCGACCAGGAGAAGGCTGCCAAGGCGCGCGACGCCGCCCTGCAAGGGGCGCTCACGCAGATTGAGCGCGAGTTCGGCAAGGGCTCGGTCATGCGCATGGGCGACGAGGGCGCCCAGGTCCGCTGCGACGCGATCCCGACGGGTGCGCTGTCGCTCGATCTGGCGCTCGGCATCGGCGGCGTGCCGCGCGGGCGCATCGTCGAGGTGTTCGGCCCGGAGTCCTCGGGCAAGACGACGATGATCTATCACGTGCTCGCCGAGGCGCAGAAGCTCGGCGGCGTGTGCGCGTTCATCGACGCCGAGCACGCGATGGACCCTCTCTACGCGAAGGAGATCGGGGTAGACATCGACGAGCTGCTCGTGTCCCAGCCCGACTACGGCGAGCAGGCGCTGGAGATCGCCGACATGCTGGTGCGCTCGGGCGCGGTGGACGTGGTCGCGATCGACTCGGTCGCGGCGCTCACGCCGAAGGTCGAGCTCGAGGGGCAGATGGGCGATCAGACGGTCGGCGCGCAGGCGCGGATGATGTCCCAGGCGATGCGCAAGCTCGCGGGGAACCTGAACCGCACGCAGACGCTGTGCATCCTCACCAACCAGATCCGCGAAAAGGTGGGGGTGATGTTCGGCTCGCCCGAGACGCAGCCGGGCGGCCGGGCATTGAAGTTCTACGCCTCCCAGCGCCTGGACATCCGCCGCATCGAGACGCTCAAGGACGGCACCGAGGCGGTCGGCAACCGCGTGCGCGTGAAGGTCGTCAAGAACAAGGTCGCGGCTCCGTTCCGGCAGGCCGAGTTCGACATCGAGTTCGGCAAGGGCATCTCCACGGCGGGCTGCCTGATCGACCTGGGTCTGGAGCACAACATCGTGTCCAAGTCGGGCTCGTTCTTTTCATACGGGAGCGACCGCCTCGGCCAGGGTCGCGGCAACGCCAAGGCCTACCTCGACGAGAACCCGGCAGTGGCGAAGGAGATCGAAGGCAAGATCTACACAGCGCTCGGCCTGGGCAAGGATCTGGTGACGCCGATCGACCGCGACAAGGAGGCGACGCCGCCGCCGATCGTGAGCGAACCGGCGGTGGCAGCTGCCTAGCGGGCCGTGAGCCATTGAACTACGGGGTCACACGCCAGTCCGGGTCGCACCGTCGGCTTCGCGCCGACGGGCGCCCGAGCCTCACCTGCGGTCGCGGTTTGACAAGACAAGATCTACGCGGCGCTCGGGCCGTGGACGCGGCGTCGCGGTGCCTCTGGAACGCAGCACACCGCGACGACCGCCCTGAACGGCGACCTGTGGCCTACGGTGCTGTCACGGTGTAGGTGCCCACCTCGCCTGGATCGCCGAGTGAGTTGAGGGTCCACGCCATGCGGAAGCCGAATCGGCCCGTGCCTTCTTGTACATTGGCGTAACTGAGGTGCCTGCGTATTGAGTTCATGCTCAGACCCTACGTCGGACCGCCGGGCGGAGTGCGGCCCGGTAGCCCATCGCCCGAATCGACCGCGCTCCCATCGGCCACTCCGCCTACCGCGACGCCACCTGCAACAGCACGGTGCTGTCGCCCGGGACCTCGACGCTGATCGTGCCGCTGGTCGAGCTGACGTCATGCGTCCACAGGTTGCGCGCCCTGTAGCTGGAGGCGGGTGGCAGACCGACGGCGCTCGCGCTCGTTTCGATGTGAGCGGCGCTCGAGCCGCGGTTCAGCAGCGCGACGGCGCGCGAGCCGTCCACGAGCGGCTTCACCCACACCTGCCCGCCGCCGGATGTCGAGAGCAACGTGCCCTGAACGCCGGCGGGGTCCTGGTCGACGGCGGTCACGTCGCTGTTCTGCACCGCCGCGAGGCTCGCCGCGCTGATCTTCGTCAGGTCGTCGCTGATCATCAGCGGTGCCGCGAGCATCGCCCACATGCTCAGCTGGCTGCGGAACTGGGCGGCGGACATGCCCTGGTCGGGGGCGAGGTAGTCGGGGTCGTTCCAGTGGCCTGGCCCGGCGGCCTGCGGCGCGGCGGCGTCCGCGTCGATGTTGCGCAGCACGTCCGCGAACGGCACGTTGCCGGGAAAGCCGACGTCGGTGTCCGTCCGCCAGCTGTTGCCGACTGTCGGCCCGAAGCTGTAGGAGCTGAAGGCCGATTCATCGAGCGTGGGGCGGCCTTCGCCGTACTGTTCGGGCTGCAGGAAATCGCAGATCGAAAGCAGCATCGGACGATGGCTGGAGTTGGCCTCGATCGCCGTGTGGAAGGCCGAGTAGGCGGTGGCGGGGTCGAGGCCGTATTCGGCGCCGCCGCAGAAGTCGACCTTGACCGCGTCGAAGCCCCACGCGGCGAACGTGTTCACGTCCTGCTGATAGTGCCCGTAGCTGCCCTGCCCGGCGCCCCCGCAGCCGTTCGGCCCGGCGTCGGTGTAGAGGCCGACACGCAGGCCGGCGGCGTGTAGCGTGCGCGTCAGCCACGCGAGCCCATGCGGCCATTGCCGCGAGCTGACGGTGATTTCACCATTGGCATTGCGCGTGCCATGCCACCAGCCCACGTCGAGCCACACATAGCGGTAGCCGCGGCGCTCCAGACCGAGCGAGATCAGCTGGCTCGCCTGCCTGAGCACCGTCGCCTCGCTGTAGCGGCCGCCGAACGCGAAGTACGTGTCCCAGCCCATGTACGGGGTCGCCGCCAGCACGTCCGCGGCAGATGCCGGCTGTGCGGCGGATGCCGACTGCGAGATCGCAAGCACGAGCGCGAGCGTGGCCGCGAGCAGCGCCGCCCCTACGGGCAGACGGCTAACGGCGGCGCGCGGCATGGGTCGATGCGCTGTGGGGGGGTGCGCTCAGCGTCAGCAGTTGCTGTGCCAGCTGCGCTTCGATCACGCCGAGCACGGTGCCGGTGACACGCAACGCGGCCGCGAAGCGATGCGCGGAGGCGAGCAGCCGCTTGCCGGCGGTGGTGAGCGTAGCGGTGACGGTCGTGCGCACGCCCGGCGCGACGTGCGCACGCTCGCTCGCCAGCGTCACCGTCACGTGACGAAGCGACGCGCGTCTCACGTCGGCGCTGCGTGAGGCTCGCGCCGAGACCGCCACGACGTGGCGTCCGCTGAGTGCCTCGACGGCGCTCAGGCGCATCGACACCCGGCAGCTGGAGCTCGCAAGCTTTGAGCAGTAGACCGGGACGCTGAGCCTGCCGTTCCTGAAGACGGCGGCGCCGATGCTCGTCTCGCCCGCCGACACGGGGGCGCCGCCGACGGGGATCGTCACGAACGAGCTCTTCGCCGTCACGCTGCCGCCGCCGTCGGTGGCAGTCACCTGGCACTGGAGATGGTGGCCCGTGTCCTGGCCTTTGACGCCGTAGGTCGAGCTGATGGCGCCGGCGATCGGGATCTGGTCCCGCAGCCACGTGTACGTTAGCTGCGCCGACGCGCCTGTGGGGAGCCCCGGGTGGCACGTGAGCGTCTGGCCGTTCGCGGGTGTGCCCGTGATCGAAGGGCTGGGGTGCACGAGCGCGACCTGGGAGGAGGTGGGCGTCGTGAACGTCTCGTTGGCCCCCATCGCGATCCCCTGGGGGCTCGACGCGCGAACCCTATAGTCGTACGCGGAGTTCGGGGCAAGTTCCGTCAGTTGGGCCGAAACCCCCTGTACGCCGCCGACCGCCGCCGGCAGCACCGCGCACGGCAGCGATCGGCCGTAGAACCCGCTGGCACTGCCCGCGCCATATTCAAACGTGCACGCGCCCAGCACCGCGTCCTCAGGGTCGACCACGCCCGCCAGCATGGCGCCGGTGGCCGTGACTTCCGTCGGTGCGAGCGTGGTCGCCTGAGGCGCGGGCACACGCGCCGCAATCGCGCTCCCGCCGGTCTCGAGCGCCATGCAGAAGCCGCCGGGCAGGCACGAGACACCTGTGAGCGGTTCCGCGCCCGCGTGCGAGTGCACCCACGACGGCTCGGAGCCGACCGGCGCGTCACTGGCGAATGCGCCGCCGTTCGCGTCCACGCCGACGCACACACCCGATGGCGCGCAGGAGATGGCTGTCGGCGCTTCGACGCCGACCGGCGTGAGGCTCCACGTGGCCTCGGGCGTCGTCGGGTCGGCGCTCGCGAGGGCATCGCCGCCGCCGTCGACCGCGACACATGCGCCCGCCGCCCAGCACGAGGCGCCGAGCGGTTCGCCGGTATCGACCTCCTCGACAGACCAGGAGGTCGCCCCGGCTGGGTTCACGCTCGAGAGCACGTTGCCCCCGCGGTCCACCGCCACGCAGAGCGTTGGCGAGGCACACGACACAGCCGTGAGCTGGTGCCCCGGGCGGCTGCTCGCGAGCGTCCAGCCGCCGGATACCGGGCTCGCGCTCGTGAACACGTCGCCTTCTTCGTCGACAGCCACGCACAGCGTCGCGGTTGGACACGAGACGCCCGTGAGCGGTTTGCCGCCGTTGGGGACGCTCGCCTGCGACCACGCGACGTGGCCCGGGGCAAGGCTCGCGAACGCGCGTCCGTGACCGCCGACCGCGACGCACAGTCCGCCCGGAGCGCAGGACACGGCGTTCAGCGTTTCGCCATTTTCTGGTTCGGCCTCACTCCAGGACGGGGCGGGCGCGGTCGGATCGGCGCTGGCGAACGCGTGCCCTTGCGCGTCGACAGCCACGCACAGCGATTCCGACGCACAGGAGATCCCCGTCGTCGGCGCGCCCGTCGTGTCGAATTGCACGGGCGCCGACCAGTCGAGCGACGGCGCCGCGTCGGCGGGCGCGCACGTCAGCGAGGCGCTGAACGCGAGCACGAGCATGGGCAGCAGCGGTCTGGTCGTCTTGCTCACCGGTCGATCTCCATCCTGCGCCGCTGGCGGCCGGCGCGTCGGAGTGCTTGTTGGACGCAACCCGCCGGACGCGCGCGGGTTGCGGTGGGGGCGGCCCAGCGGGATACCCTGTCGGCGTGAAGCTCTACCACGTCACGACGTTCGGCTGCCAGATGAACGAGCACGACTCCGAGCGGATGAAGGGGATGCTCGAGTCGCTCGGCTACGCCGAGGCCGCCGAGCGCGCGCAGGCCGACCTGATCCTGTTCAACACGTGCTCGATCCGCGAGTCGGCGGACAGCCGCTTCATCGCGCACCTGGGGGAGGCCAAACGCCTGAAGCAGGAACGGCCCGAGCGGATCGTGGGCGTGGGCGGCTGCTGGGCGCAGTCGGTCAAGGAGGAGGTGTTCGAGCGCTTCCCGTTCGTGGACGTGGCGTTCGGGCCGGGCCAGGTGCACAAGCTCGCGGAGTTCCTCACCAGCGACTCGCTCACCGCACAGGGCTTCTTCGAGTTCGAGGGCTTCACCGGCCATCTGCCGGCGCGCCGCGGGCGCCAGTTCCAGGGCTGGGTGCAGATCAGCGTGGGCTGCAACTGCGCGTGCTCGTACTGCATCGTTCCATCCACGCGCGGGCGCGAGGTCAGCCGCCCGCCCGAGGAGCTCGTGGAGGAGGTGCGCGCGATGGCCGCGGACGGCGTCAGGGAGGTGACGCTGCTGGGGCAGAACGTCAACTCATACGGTCGCGATCTGCCCGTGCGTGCGCCCGTCTCCGCGGGAGCGCGCGCGGGGCGCGTGGGCTTCGCCGATCTGCTCGGCGTGCTCGACGCGATCGACGGTATCGAGCGCATCCGATACACGAGTCCGCATCCCAAGGACATGCGCGAGGACGTGATCCGCGCGCACGCGGAGCTCGCGAGCGTGTGCGAGCACATCCACCTGCCGTTGCAGTCGGGCTCCAGCCGCATGCTGAAGGCGATGCGCCGCACGTATGACCGCGCGCGCTACCTCGACCGTGTGGCGATGATCCGCGAGCACGTGCCCGATGCGGCGCTCACGACGGACATCATCGTCGGCTTCCCCGGTGAGACCGACGCAGACTTCCGCGAAACGCTGGAAGTCGTCGAGCAGGTCAGCTACGACAGCGCGTTCACGTTCATCTTCTCGCCGCGTCGCGGCACCGAGGCCGCCGCCATCACCCAGGGCGTGGTCCCGCATCCGGTCAAGGTCGAGCGGATGCAGGAGCTCTTGGAGCTGGTGCAGCGCGGGGCGCGCGAGCGCGCCCAGCGCTTCGTCGGGCGCACGCTCGAGGTGCTCGTGGAGGGCCCCTCGCGCACCGACCCCGAGCGCCTGCGCGGGCGCACGCGCCACAACAAGGCGGTCAACTTCACCGGGCTTGCGGCTCCGGGAGAGCTCACCGACGTGGAGATCTCGGGCGCCACCAGCCAGACGCTGTCGGGCGAGGAGCGCCTGCTGACGCGCGCGGGCGCCTGACGTCATGAGGATCCGCGCGGCCGTCCTCGAGGAGTTCGCCAAGCCGCTGGTCGTGCAGGAGGTCGAGCTGGCGGAGCCGGGGCCCGGCGAGGTGCTCGTGCGCCTGGAGGCGTGCGGCGTGTGCCACACCGACATGTACACCGCCTCCGGCGTCGATCCCTCCGGCTACGCGCCCACGGTGCTCGGCCACGAGGGCGCGGGCGTGGTCGAGCGCTGCGGCGAGGGCGTCTCGCTTGTGCGAGAGGGCGACCACGTGGTGACGCTGTTCTCGCCGCAGTGCGGCGAGTGCGTGCACTGCACGAGCCCGCTCACCAATCTGTGCCTGGCGATCCGCGAGCAGCAGAACCTCGGCTACCTGCCGGACGGCACCACGCGCCTGTCGCGCGGCGGCGACCCGCTGCGCCACTTCATGGGCACCTCGACGTTCGCCGAGTACACCGTGATGCCCGAGATCGCGCTGGCGCGCATCGACCCGCAGGCGCCGCTCGACCGCGCGTGCCTGTTCGCCTGCGGCCTGTCGACCGGGCTGGGCGCCGCGATGAAGACGGCCGCCGTCAGAGAGGGCTCGACGTGCGTGGTGTTTGGCGCCGGCATGGTCGGCCTCGGCGCGGTTGCCGGCGCGCGCCTGCAGGGCGCCGAGCGGATCGTGTGCGTGGATCTGGCGCCCGAGCGGCTCGAGCTCGCGCGCGGGCAGGGCGCCACCGACACCCTGATCGGCGGCGAGGACACGGTCGAGCGGATCCTGGAGATGACCGGTGGCTTCGGCGCCGACTACACGTTCGAGGCGACCGGCAGCGTCGCCGTGATGCGCCAGGCGCTCGAGGCGGCGCGCATGGGCTGGGGCCTGTGCACGGTCTGCGGCGTCGCCGGTCGCGGCGAGACACTCGACGTGGTGCCGCGCCTGCTGATCACGGGCCGGCGCGTGTGCGGCTCCTCCTTCGGCGGCCTCAAGGGCCGCGAGGACGTGCCGGCGCTGGTGGACCGCTACCTCGCGGGCGAGATCGACGTCGACCCGTTCATCTCACATCGACTGCGGCTGCAGGACGTCAACCGAGGTTTCGCGCTGATGGAGTCTCAGGACGGCATCCGCAGTGTGATCGAGCTCTGAGGCCAGGCACACGCGGTTGCGCCCGCCGCGCTTGGCGCGGTACAGCGCCGCGTCCGCGTCGGCGAACACGCTGGCGTAGTCGAAGCGCTCGTTGTCGCCAGACGCTCCGACGCCGAGGCTCATCGTGACCGCGACGCCTTCGCCCAGGGGCTGGGCGGCGATGCCTGCGCGCAGGCGGTCGGCCAGCTCGGCGGTGTGTTCGAGGTCCGAGCCGGGAACGAGGATCAGAAACTCCTCGCCGCCCAGGCGGTAGGCGAGGTCGAATGCGCGCAGCTGCTTGCGCAGCAGGTAGGCGACTTCCTTAAGCACCATGTCGCCCGCGGTGTGCCCGTGCGTGTCGTTGATCCGCTTGAAGCGGTCGAGGTCCGCGACGATCACGCCGACGGGCTCGCCCGTGACCTGCGACTGCTGCGCGAGCTCGTGCGCGCGCACGCCGAGCGCCTTGCGGTTGAGCATGCCGGTGAGCTGGTCGATCACCGCGTCGCTGCGGTGCTGGATGTCGGAGTGCATCAGCGGCGTCGACAGCACCGCCACGCACAGCACCAGCGCGAGCGGCGCGAGCACGAGCTGCGGGCTGTTCAGAACCGCGTGCGTGGCGGTGCCGAACCCGACCGCGAGCACCAGCGCGCCCGCGATCAGCACGCCGGCGAGCACCCCGCGCATGGAGAAGCGCGAGCTCAGCGTGATCACGGGGATGGCGAGCCACGACAGCGCGACCACGCGCGCGCCGCCCTCGAGCGACACGGCACCCGCGATCGTCACCTCGCTGCCGATCCAGGCCGCGAACATCACGAGCTCGGGGCGCTGTACACGCGCCAGGAAGTGGTCTGCGGCGGCGAAGAACGCCCCCGCGGGAAGCAGGAACAGGAGCGGCCACCAGCCGACCCACGGGCCGACCGACACGATCGCCAGCGCCAGGATCGCGAATGCGCGCTGACGGCACGGGCGCACCCGCTCCTCCATGTCGAGCATGCGGTCGCGGTCGGCGTCCTCGCGGCACAGCCATGAGGAGCGATTGGTCCTTTGCTCCGGTTGGGGCTGGCCGGATCTCATACATATTCGCTCGACAGTGGCCTTCGCGACGATTACCCCTCGTGGAAGGCCTGGACGTTCGTTGATGGCGTAGAAACCCGCACTTCCTGAGGATCGATTGGTGGGGGATGCAGTCATCGTGCGCGACGGCGCCAAGCCGCAGGACATCTCCGCGTAGGGGGTTTGTCAGACGCGAGTTTGTGCGTGTCCGTCCGGAGTGCGAACATATGTTCGTGCGCTGGAGCAACCTGACGCTCGACGGCGAGGACCGAAGCCGGGAGACGCCCGCCGATGGCGAGCATCCCCGTTTCGGTCAGCGGCAGCTGCCGGGCTATCGCGACCCTGCTTCAGTACGGCGTTTCGACGTGCCCGAGGCGCTGCTGCTGCGCGACCTGCCGCTGATGCTCCAGATAGCGGAGCGCACGAGCTTCAGCGCGTGCCTGTCGATCCCGACGCTCGACGAGAAGGCGTGGCGGGCGACGGAGCCGCATACGCCGAGCCCGCGTGCGCGCCTGGAGGCGGTCGCCGAGCTGAACCGCGCGGGCATCCCCACCGGCGTGCTGATCGCGCCGCTGATGCCGGGCATCAACGACGCGCCGCACCAGGTCGAGCGGCTGCTGGAGGCGGCAGAGCGGGCCGGTGCCACGAACATCGCTGGCGTGGCGCTGCACCTGCGCGGGGAGGTGCGCACCGTGTTCATGGAGTGGCTCGCAGCGCAGCGTCCCGACCTCGTCGCGCGCTACGAGGAGCTGTACCGACGCCGCGCCTACGCCCCGAGTGAGGAACGCCGGCGCCTCGCGCGGATGGTTCGCCGCGGCGGCGTACCCGGGGCGTTCTGGCGCGGCAGCCCGAGGGCGCCGGCGGATGCGCCAGACGCGACCGATGCTGGAGCTGGCGCGCGGAAGGGCGCGCCGCCGGTCGCCACCGGCCGCCAGGGAAGCCTGTTCTGAGCCGACGGTCAGGAAGGGCTGATGGCGGGTATGTAACGAGGGCTTCACAGCACGAGGCGTCGCGGACGGCATGATGCGCGCTACCGGCTCGCGACGGCGGCCAAGTTGAGATGCTCGAGGAGGTGAGCGCATGAGATCGAAGCGACTGATGGCGCTGACCGCCGCTCTTACCCTGTCGGGCGCGCCCTGCGCGCTTGCGGACTCGTCGGTCAGCGACCGGCTGTCGGCTGACCACTCGGCCGTCGAAGTCACCGCGGTGCCCGCCGGCACCACCGCGCTGCACATTGCCGTGATGTCCGACCTCGCGGGCGATGGGATCAGCTACCTGGACGTCCCCGCGTCGCAGGCGAGCTACACGCCACCGCCGGCCACGCCCGTAGTCGACGTGCAGGCGTTCGGCAGCAGCGGGCCGATCGGAGGCTGGGCCGGCCGGCTGCCGACCACGCCCGGGGGGACCGGCGCGCAGATCAGCCAGGAAGAACCCGTGGAAGCTGGCGCGGGGCTTGAAGAACAGCTGACAGAACAGCTCGCCAACTCCAGGCGGGAAGAACGCCCCAAGAAAAAGCGCCGACGGGAAGAACGCGAAGAAGAACGACGCGAAGAAGCACGGCAGGAACAAGAAAGCGCGCCTCCGGCGCGAATGGTGATCGGCGTGGACACGGGCGGCTGGGGCGGCTCGACCTTCACCGACCTGGCCAAGGGCGGAATCGACCACGTGCGCACGACCAGCGCGGTCGCGCGCTACATCGAGCCCGAAGCAAGCGCCGCCGGCGTTCACATTGCCACAGTGGTGTTCGGAACCGGAGGCGCCATCGGCGCGATCGCGCCGAGCGGATACGCGTCCGAAGTGCGGTCCTACTTCGCCAAGTACGGTCGCGACGGCGGTCTGGCCGTCGAAGTGCTCAACGAGCCGGGCAACGACGGCTTCTGGAGCGACCCCAGCAACTACACCGCATATGCGCGGTTGGCCAAGGCGGTCCATGAAGCGCTGCAGACGCTGCCGGCCGGGTCGCGTCCCGCCGAGATCTGCTCGTGGGACGGCGGCGAGGCCAGCCCCAGCCCGAGCAAATCGTGGGGGCAGGGAATCAAGGCTGCGGGCGCGCTCCCGTACTGCGACGGGGTCACCGTCCACCCCTACGGCGGCAGAACCGGCGGCGACGGCGGCGCGCTCGGCGGGCGTAAGGACGTCGAGCTCGCGCACACCGAAGCGGGCAAGCCCGTGTACGTGACCGAGATCGGTTGGCCGACCGCCGTCGGGCAACCCTCCACCGGCGACAGCCAGCAGTGGACCGAAGCACAGCAGGCATCGAACATCACCGAATTCATGCGCTGGGCGGCGGCCAGCGGCTACGTGCCGATGGTGAGCTACTTCAACTACGTCGACTACGGGACCAACGACTTCTACGGCATCGAGACCAGCGCGCGCAGGCACAAGCTGAGCTTCGCGGCGCTCGCCGAAGCGAGCAGCCGCTGGTGAGCGCTACGCGGCGCGACCGCTCGCTCCCGGTGGATCCGCCGGAACATCGAGTGCTCGTCGAAGTAGCCGCTCATGGTCGCCCCTAGAGGTTACGGTGACGCATGCGGATCATCGCTCTGTTCGGGCCTACCGGTGTGGGAAAGACCGCCGTCGCGCTTGCGCTGGCGGATCTGCTGCGCGCGCGCGGCGAGGACCCGGTCGCCGTATCCGCGGACGCGCTGCAGGTCTACACCGGTCTGGAGACATTGACGGGCGTCGCCACGCCAGCCGAGCAGGCCCGGCTGGAGCACAGGCTCGTGTCGTTCCTGCCCGTGGATGAGACCTTCAGCGCCGGTCGCTACGCCCAGCTCGCACATGCTGAGATCGACGCGCTGCTCGAAGCCGGCCGCCGGCCGATAGTCGTCGGCGGCACCGGCCTGTACGTGCGTGCCGCGCTCGCCGAGCTCAGCCTGCGCCCGCCCGCCCCGCAGGCGGTGCGCGAGAGCTGGATCGCGGAGCTCGAGCGCAGCGGCGCGCCGGCGCTTCACGGGACCCTGCTCGAGCGCGCTCCGGCGGTCGCCGCGGGGATCGACCCGAACGACCGCCAGCGTGTCGTGCGCGCGCTCGAGCTGCTCGACGTGGGCGAGCTCCCGCATGCACGTCCACTCCAAGACGTCGCAGGAACCGGCGCGGAGCCGCCGCGCGCGTCGCAGCTGTGGAGCGAGGAGCTGCGCAGGCCAACGCTGCTCGCGGGGCTGACGATGGAGCGCGCGGCGCTGTACGCGGCGATCGACGCGCGCGTCGATGCGATGCTCGCCGCCGGCGCGCGCGAGGAGGTGCTGCGCGCGCACGCCGCCGGCGCCTCGCTGACGGCCCGCAAGGCGCTCGGATTCGAGGAGCTGCTGGCAGACGACATCGAGGCGATGAAGCGGCGCACGCGCAACTACGCCAAGCGCCAGCTCACGTGGATGCGCAAGTTGGCGGGCGTGCGCGCGATCGACGTCACCGACCGCGAGCCGGCGGCGATCGCCAGGGAGATCCTGGCTCAGGCGCCTGACTAGACTCCCGCGCCTGATGGCCCCGATCGGATTCGAGAAGTGGCAGGCGCTCGGCAACGACTACCTGATCATCGAGCGCGAGCAGCTGCCGTTCGAGCTGACCGCCGCGCGCGTGCGCCGGCTCTGCGAGGGCCACTTCGGCGTGTTCGCCGACGGCATCCTGCTGCTCTCGCCGCCCGCTGACCCGGCGCACGTCGCCGACCTGCGCATCTTCAACCCCGACGGATCCGAGGCCGAGCTGTCCGGCAACGGCGCGCGCGAGGCGATCCTGTACCTGCGCCGGCGCGGCTGGACCGACCAGGACAGCTTCGCGATCAACACAGCCGCCGGCGTCATCCGCCCGCGGATCACCGGCATCGACACGTGCACCGTCGACATGGGCGGCGCGAGCCTGCGCTCCCGGGATTTCCCCGAAGGCGGCGAGGATGGCCGGGGCACCGTGCGCGTCGAGAACCACATCTGGTCGTTTCGGCACGTGTCGATCGGCAACCCCCAGTGTGCGATTCACGTGGCCAGCGAGGATGAGCTGGCGGGGCTCCACCTGCCGGCGCTCGGTCCGGCGATCGAGCACGACGCGCGATTTCCCAACCGCACGAATGTCTCCTGGTACACCGAGACCGAGCCGGGCACTCCGGGTCGCATCCGCGCGCGGATCTTCGAGCGCGGCGTGGGGGAGACGCTGTCATCGGGCACCGGCGCGACGGGCGCGGCCGTGGCCCACACCCGCGAATACGAGCCGCCGCTGCGCCCGACCCGCGTGACGGTGCTGCTCGACGGCGGCGAGCTGGAGGTCGAGGTGGGGGAGGATCTGCGCGTGAACCTGACAGGCTGGGCCAGGCCCGTGTTCGAGGGTCGCCTCAGCGAGGACTTCCAAAAGGAGCTGCATGAAACCGAGTAAGCGCCTGGAGCGCATCCCGCCGTACGCGTTCGCCCAGCTGGAGCGCAAGATCGCGGAGAAGCGCGCCGCCGGAGTCGACGTCATCAGCCTCGGCATCGGCGATCCCGACCGCCCGACGCCGGCGCTGATCGTGGAGGCGATGCAGGAGGCGGTCACCGAGCCCGAGACACACCGCTATCCCACCAACCGCGGGCGCGATGACTTCCGCGGCGCCGTGCGCGACTTCTACGAGCGGCGCTTCGACGTCAAGCTCGACCCCGAGCACGAGGTGCTCCCGGCGCTCGGCGCCAAGGAGGCGATCTTCAACCTCAACCTCGCGTTCCTCGACCCCGGCGACTACGCGCTCGCCGCCGACCCCGGCTACCCGGTGTACACCGGCGGCCCGTGGCTCGCCGGTGGCGAGCCCGTGCTGATGGCGCTGCAGCCCGAGCACGGCTTCGTTCCAGACCTCGGCGCGATCGACGAGGACGTGGCGCGCAGATCGAAGCTGATGTTCCTCAACTACCCCAACAACCCGACCGGCGCGGTCGTGCCGGACGGCTTCTTCGCGCGCGTGGTCGAGTTCGCGCGCGCGTACGAGATCCTCGTGGTGCACGACAACGCCTACTCGGAGATCGTCTTCGACGGCTACCACGCGCCGTCGTTCCTGCAGACGCCGGGCGCCAAGGACGTGGGCATCGAGGTGTTCTCCCTCTCCAAGGGCTACAACATGACCGGCTGGCGCTGCGGAGCCCTGGTGGGAAACGCCGAGGCGCTGGAGACGTACTGGCGGCTGAAGACCAACATCGACTCCGGTCTGTTCGAGGCGGTGCAGCTAGCGGGCATCGCGGCGCTGTCGCCCGACGCGGACGCGGAGGTCGCCTCCATGAACGAGCTGTACCGGCGCAGGCGCGATCTCGTGTGCGATGCGCTGCGCACGATCGGCGTCGACGTGCGGCCTCCCCACAGCACGATCTACGTGTGGGCGCCGGTGCCCGACGGCTTCGGCAGCTCCGAGGCCTACTGCGAGCACGTGCTCGAGCGGACCGGCGTGGTGCTCACGCCGGGCGCCGTCTACGGCCCCGCCGGCGAGGGCTGGTTTCGGATCTCGCTGACGACGCCCGACGAGCGCCTGCTGGAGGCTGTCAAGCGGCTGGGGGCGCTCGGCTAGGAACCGCGTCTGCACGCCCTAGACTTGGAGGTAGATGCAGTCAAGCCGTAACGGCACAGAGCCCACGCAGCGCGCCGCCCAGCGCGCGTTCTGTATCGCGGCGCTGCCCGACGGCGAGGACCTCGCGGAGCTGGGCGAGCTGCTGCGCACCGCTGGCGTTGCCACTGTCGGCGAGCTGATCCAGCGGCGCGAGCAGCCGCACCCGAACACGTATCTTGGCCCTGGGAAGGTCGTTGAGGCGAAGGCCGCCGCCGCGGTGTGCGACGCCAACCTGATCGCCTGCGACGACGAGCTCAGCGCCCGCCAGGAGCGCAACCTCGAGGAGGCGCTGGGTCTGCCCGTGGTCGACCGCACGACCGTGATCCTCGACATCTTCGCCTCGCACGCCAACAGCGCCGAGGGCAAGCTCCAGGTCGAGCTCGCGCAGCTCGAGTACAACCTCGCGCGCATGCGCGGCCTGTGGACCCACCTCGAGCGGCTCGGCGGCGGGATCGGCACGAGGGGGCCGGGGGAGACGCAGATCGAGACCGACCGCCGGCTCGCCCGCGACCGCATCGCGGCGCTGCGCCGGCGCCTGGAGCACGTCAAGGGCACGCGCGCGGTGCAGCGCGCCGAGCGCGAGCGCGCGGCGCTGCCCACGATCGCGCTCGTCGGCTACACCAACGCCGGCAAGTCCACGCTCTTGAACGCGCTGACCGGCTCCGAGGTCGGCGTGCGCGACCGCCTGTTCCACACGCTCGATCCGACCACGCGCACGCTCAAGCTCGGCGGGCGCACCCACCTGCTGACCGACACCGTCGGCTTCATCAGCAAGCTGCCGCACCAGCTCGTCGACGCCTTCGGCGCGACGCTCGAGGAGACCGTGCGCGCGGAGCTGCTCGCGCACGTGCTCGACGCCTCCGCGCCGGAGGCCCAGCAGGAGATCATGCAGCGCTCGGTCGAGGCCACGCTCGAGGAGATCGGCGCTGGCGAGCGCCCGCGCCTGCTGGTGCTCAACAAGATCGACCTGCTCGACGACGACGCGCGCGAGGAGCTCCGCTACCGCCACCCCGAGGCGGTGCTCGTCAGCGGCGGGGCACCGCACCCGAAGGGTGTGGTCGGCGAGGGGCTCGAAGAGCTGCGCGAGCGCCTCGAGCAGGAGCTCGCGCACACGCTGCGCCCGCTCGATCTGCTCGTTCCCTATGCCGACGGCGGCAGCCTCGCCGAGCTGCACGAGCTCGCCGGCGAGGTCAGCCGCGAGGACACCGCCGAGGGCGTGCGCGTCCGCGCGCTCGTGCCCGCCAGGCTGGCCCAGCGCTTCGCGCGCTTCGCCGTCGCGCCGCAGCGCGCCTAGCGGTCGCGCTCAAACGCCCGCGGCGCGCCGTGCGCTCGCGTGCGTCGCGCCCTCGATCGCATCCTCCAGGGGTTGGAGCTCTCCCGGATCGATACCCAGCGCGCGGGCGATCAGCCAATCGGCGAACCACACGTTCTTCGGCAGCAGCGGCCCGTGCAGGTAGGTGCCGATCGTGTTTCCCGTGCGCGCGCCCTCAAGGCCGCTGCAACCGTCGTTGCCGTGACCAGCGAGCACACGCCCGAGCGGCTGCTGGCCGGCGCCCAAGTACGTGCGCCCGCCGTGGTTCTCGAACCCCGCCATCACGCGATCGCCGCCGGAGGCGGCGCCCTCAAAATCGTCTCCGTCGAGCTCGATCGCCACGTTGCCGATCAGGCGCGGCCCGGCCTCGCGCACGGTGCGCACGTCCAGCAGGCCCACGCCGGGGATCTCCTCCTGGTCCAGGGTGTAGGAGTGCCCGAGCAGCTGGTAGCCGCCGCACACGCCCAGCACCAGCGCGCCGCGCGCCGCCGCCTGGTGGAGCCCGTCACGCTTGGTCGCGATCAGGTCCTCGGCGCACAGGCGCTGGTCGCGGTCCTGGCCGCCTCCTATGTAGAAGAGCTCGTGCGCATCCCCGTCGAGGCGCTCGCCGAGG
Source organism: Solirubrobacteraceae bacterium (assembly GCA_035483595.1). Taxonomy (GTDB): domain Bacteria; phylum Actinomycetota; class Thermoleophilia; order Solirubrobacterales; family Solirubrobacteraceae; genus Palsa-744. The sequence goes on along the minus strand of DATHPU010000018.1, from coordinate 122,793 downwards.
CCGCTGGCGGACAGCTCGAAGCCGATCCCCCGCCACGCGCAGCGGCGCTCGAGCACGATCAGGTTGCCGCGGTCCGCGTAGATGTTCATCAGGTCGGGATACAGCGCGCACACGCGCAGCGCGCGAGGGGAGGCGGGCTCAGGCACGGAACATCACGGCCACGCTCGAGGTGTGCTCGTCGGTCTCCGGGATCAGGCGCGTGCCCGCCGGCTCCAAGCCGGCCTCGCGACCCTCGCGCTGGAGCTCGCTCACGCTCACCCGATCGAGCTCCACCACGTCGCGCGCTCCCGCCGGGGAACGTCCCGGCGCCGGCTGCTCGCCCGCGATCACCGAGCGCTCCCGTTCGATGCGCACCACGCGCCTGCCCACGCGCACGCGCGTGGGGCGGCTCACGTACGTCGCCCCGTCGATCCGCGTCATCTCCGGGGCGGGGCCGACGTCTCCCGCGCGGCAGTCGAACGGCTCGATCTCGGTCGCGATCGCGCACGCCAGCATGCCGCCGCTTCGCAGGTGCGCGCGAGCCTGCCGCAGGAACCCCAGCCGGCCCGCGGCGCCGCCCAGCAGCTGCACCGTCTGCATCGGCGCCACGCACAGCGCGAAGTCGCGACGCTCGAGCTCGAACGTGCGCGCATCCGCGCAGACCGTCTGCACGCGCATCCCCGCCGCGCGCTCGCGCAGCGCCTGCAGCAGCTCCGCGTCCAGGTCCAATGCCGTCACGCCGTGGCCGGCGCGACCGAGATCGAGCGCCACGCGCCCGCTGCCGGCGCCCACGTCCAGCACCGCTCCCGCGCGAGCATCCGCCGCGCTTGCGCCCGTGCCGGCGCCTGCCCCCGTGTCCGCGGCCGCCTGCGCGAGCTCGCGCCACAGCGGCAGATCCGCCGTGTAGGAGCCGCACTCCAGGTCGTGCCACACGACCGCCAGGGAGTCGCTCACGACCATGCGCTGCTCGCCTCCCCGCGCGCCACGAGCAGCTCGCGCAGCTCCAGCATCGCCGTGTACGTCGGCAGCGCGAACAGCGGCGCGTCCGGCTGCGGGCGATCGGCCGCAGCGCTGCGCAGCGCATCCTCGACGCCCTCGCGCATGTCGATGCGAGCCGGGTCGATGCCCGCGTACTTCAGCCGCGCCGCCAGATCCGCCGCGCGCGTGCCGCTGCACGTCGCGCGGCGCACACGGCCGGCCAGCAGCTCGAAGTCCGCATCCCAGATCCACGACACGTCCCGCCCGTCCGCGATCCGGTCGTTGAGCACCCCCAGCAGATCGTGCTCGCCGGGCTCCAGCGCGAGCGTGCGCAGCACCTCGTTCGCCCCCGCCGGGTTCTTCACGAGCAGGATGCGCAGCTCGCGCGGCGCCGAGGACGGAACCGACACCGTCAGCGCCTCCGCGCGGCCGAACGCCGGCCGGGAGGCGTCGAGGCCGGCGACGATCGTCGCCAGCGGGACCTCCAGCGCCGTCGCCAGCGCCGCCGCGGCGAGCGCGTTGTACACGTTGTAGAGGCCCGGCAGCGCCAGCGACACCTGCGCCCGTCCCGCCGGCGTGCTCAGCGTGAAGCGCGCCGCGTGCACGCCCCGCAGGCGCACGTCGCTCGCCGTGACCGCCGGGCGCGGGCGCGACTGGCCGCAGCTCTCGCAGTGGTAGTGCCCCAGATGCCCGAGGTAGATCGCGTCGAACACGTACGGCGCGCCGCAGCGGCGGCAGTGCTTGGCGTCGGCCGCGTGCGCCATCCCCGGCAGCGCCAGCGAGTCGTCCTCCACGCCGAAGTAAAGGACGCCGTCGCGCTCACGGCCGAGGTCCGCGAGCAGCGGGTCGTCGGCGTTCAGCACGAGCTTGCGCGCATCCGCACCCCCTGAATCATCGCTGAGCACCTGCTCCCAGCGATCGGCGATCGTGTCGAGCTCGCCGTAGCGGTCCAGCTGGTCGCGGAACAGGTTGCCGAGCAGCAGCGCGCGCGGGTGAAGCTCCGCGGCGAGCTGCCCCAGCCACAGCTCATCCACCTCGAACAGGCCCAGCTCGCCCGCGATGGCGCCGCGGGGCCGCGCCGCCTGAAGCAGCGTCGTGGCGACCCCGCCCGCCATGTTCGCGCCCGCCTGGTTGTGCACGAGCGCGATCCCCGCGTGCTCGAGGATGCCCGCCGCCATCGCCGCGGTCGTGGTCTTGCCGTTCGTGGCTGAGATCAGCACGCTGCCGCGCGGGAGCCGCTCGCCGAGCTCGCCGATCGCACCGGGGGCGAGCCGCATCAGCAGCTTGCCCGGCGCGCTCGTGCCGCCGCCGCCGCGCAGGCGCGAGACGGCCGCCACGCCTCGCGCGAGCGCGAGCTTCGCCGCGAGCGTGTCCGCCATCAGCTCCCCGAGAATGCAGGCCCGGCCTGCGCGGGGGTGAGCATCGTCACGGCGCCCGCCAGCGCGCGCACGCGCACCGGCAGCTCGCCGATCGGGTCGCCGTCCGCGTACATCGTGAACGGACGATCCGAGCTGAGCGCGATCTCGCGCGCGCGAAACACGTGCACGCCGGGCTCGCGAACGTGCGTGCCCTTGAAAACCTTCGGCAGGATCCGCGTCAGAAAGCGCAGCTTGCCGATGCTCTCCAGCACCACCACCTCCAGCAGCCCGTCGTCCAGCAGCGCGTCCGGCGCCGCGCGCATGCCGCCGCCGTAGGTCTTGGAGTTGGCCGCGCCGACCGAGAACGCGGTGAACGCACGGCGCTCGCCCGGCGGGTCCAGCTCGATCTCGAAGCGCGCCGGCCGCCACGATAGGAGCGCGCCGAGCGCGCCGTACACGTACACGAGGCCGCCCAGCCACGCCGGAGCCTCGTTGGCGATGCGGTTGGCGTCGCTGTCGAAGCCCGCCGACGCGATTCCCACGAACGCCTGGCCGGCGCCGCCCGGCCCGCTGCCGTCCGCCGGCTCGGCGCCGTCCGCGCCGTCCACGAGCCCGAGGTCGACCGGGCGCGCGTGCCCCGCCGCGACCACCGCTGCCGCCCCGTCGACGTCGTCGGGGATTCCCAGCACGCGCGCCAGATCGTTTCCGCGCCCGCCCGGGATGATCCCCAGCACCGACCCCGGCAGCCGCCTCAGCTCGTCGGCGAGCACGCCGATCATGCCGTCGCCGCTGAGCGCCACGACCGTTTCGCCGCGGCCCGCCGCCTCGACCGCGAGCTCGCGCGCGTGGCCGAGGTCGCGCGTGTCCACGCGCCGCACCTCCAGGCCCCGCTCGCGCAGCGCCCGCTCCGCGTCGGGCGCCCGGCGCCCGGCTCGTCCGCCGCCGGCGGCGGGGTTCACTACCAGGCAGACGGGCGCGGACACGGTGCCGTCAAGCCTAATGTCCCGCGCAGCGTCGCAGCGGGCGCCGGGCGTCAGGACGAGCCGGCGCGCGCGCGATTGCGCCGGCGCCGCCCGACCATGCTGAGGACCGCCAGCACGGCGATCACCAGGAACAGCCCCAGCAGGATGCCCGGCGCGATGCCGAGGCCGCCGAACGGCAGGGCGATCAGCTCGACGACGCCGAGGCCCGCCGCGAGCAGCAGCAGGATCAGCGCGATGATCAGCAGCACCCCGCGGATGCGCACGAGGATCCCGGCTGAGGAGGTGGGAACGAGCAGTCCCATCGCCCGCAGCGCGAACAGCTGGCGCCCGCTGGGCGGCGCCTGGCCGAGGCGCTCGACCGCGTCCTTGAGGTCGCCGGCGCGACGTTCGGCGAGCGCCAGCGAGGCGTCCGCCATGCGCCTGATCTGCATCCGCTCCTGCGGCCGCGCCGCGGCGATCGCCCGCTGGAAGTAGGAGCGGGCGGCCTCCGCGTCGAAGCGCTCGGAGGCGCGCGCGCCGAGGATCGCCATCGCTGCGGACTTGTATTTGGTCTCGGCCTCCAGTTCCTCGTCCGAGCGCTGCTCGAGCGCCTGCATCGCCTCTTGGGCGCCGCGCTGCTCAAGTCGTACCTGACGTTGTTTGGGGGCCATCGCCGGCCATTCTATGGCGTGGCGAGCCCGCGGCGCGCGAGCGCATGCCGCCGCTGCGCAAAGGCGTGGGCAGGTCTTCCCAGCCGGTATGCTCGCACCGTGCCGAGCCGTTTCCATCCCACCCTGCGCAGCCGGCGTTCTCGCTGGTGCGCGCTGTGCCTGGCGGCGCTGCTCGCGTTCGCGTGCATCCCCGCCTCCGCCGCGTTCGCGGCGAGCTTCAATGAAGGCGGGTCGTTCGGCGAACTCAAAGAACACTCGGAAACAGCGGAACCGGAAAGCACGAGCACCGCGACGACGTCGAGCACCTCGACCACCGAACCGCACGACTCGGTCAGCCTGCTCGCCGTCGGCGTCGGTGTTGCAGTGGTGCTGCTCATAGGGATTACGTTCGTGATCATGCGCGACGTGCGCAGGGTCGCGCCGGCGACCACCGGCGAGATGATCGAGAGCACCACCTCGCGCCGCTCCGAGGCCGCCATGCGCAGGCGCCGAGCGAAAGCCAAGGCGGCGCGCCAGCAGCGCAAGCGCAACCGCTGAGCGCCGAGACGACGACGGGCTCAGTGCGATACGCGCAGCGGGCCCGTGCGCGTGTTGCGCGTGCGAACGCGCGACGGAGCGGCGGGGGAGGGGGAGCCGTGCGGGTCGCGGCGCGGCCTGGGCCGGCGCGGCGAGCGGGGGTGAGGGTCGAGCGGGCCGCCAGGGAGCGCCTTGGAGCCGCCGTCCTCTTCGGAGGAGTCGGTGACGTCCGTGGCGTTCATCGCTTCGTCGTTGCGGAAAGGGATCCACAGCATCAGGCCGGCCAGCGGGATCTTCACCAGCGCGAAGAGCAACAGGATCCACAGCCACAACGGCATCTCCCGCGCGATGGTACTACTGCCCCGTGCAATCTCAAAGAGCCCTCGGCCTGAACGAGCTCGCGGCCGATGTCTGCGGCTGCCGGCGCTGCCCGCGGCTCGTCGCCTGGCGCGAGCAGGTGGCGCGCGAGCGGCGCGCGGCGTTCGCCGACCAGCAGTACTGGGGTCGCCCGGTTCCCGGCTTCGGCGACCCGTCCGCGCGCGTGCTGCTGTACGGTCTCGCGCCCGCCGCGCACGGCGCGAATCGAACCGGGCGCATGTTCACCGGCGATCGCTCAGGAGACTTCCTGTTCGCAGCGCTGCATCGCACCGGCTTCGCCAACCAGGCGCTCTCGCGCGACCGCGATGACGGCCTCGCGCTGAGCGGGGCGCGAATCACGGCGGCAGTGCGCTGCGCGCCGCCCGCCAACCGTCCCACGCCCGCGGAGCGAGACCAGTGCCTGCCGTGGAGCGTCGCCGAGCTGAAGCTGCTCGCCGACGTGCGCGTCGTCGTGTGCCTGGGCGCGTTCGCGTGGGACGCGGCGCTGCGCCTGACGGCCGCCGTCGCAGATCCGCCGCGTGCTCCGCTGCGCCCGCGGCCGCGCTTCGGCCACGGCGTCGAGCTGCCGGGCGAGCGCTACACACTGCTCGGCTGCTTTCACCCAAGCCAGCAGAACACGTTTACGGGCAAGCTGACCGAGCCGATGATCGACGCGGTGCTCGTGCGCGCCCGCGAGCTGGCCCACACATCGCGCTAGCATCGGCTGTAGCGATGAGGAGCGCTATTGCAGCGACGCTGGCGGTGACGGCCGGATTGGTGGCCGCGAACATGCTTGGCGTCGCCTCCGCGGAAGCGCCGACCACGACGCCCATACGCACGGTCAGCGTCGAGGGCGTCGCGACCGTGCCGATCGCTCAGGAAGCCAACCGCGCGACGGCGACGGCGGTGTACCGCGAAGGCATGGCTGCGGCGGTCGCGGACGGCCAGAACAAGGCTGAATTCCTGACGGGCAAGGTCGCAGGGACGCTCGGCGCCGTGCAGAGCATCGTCGAAGGCGGCGGCTCGATCGAATGCACAGGCACCGAAGAATCCGGCTACGTCCGCTACACGGGCGAAGAACCTGACTTCGGGACGGTCGAGCGCTCGACACCGTTCGTCGCGGCGCCAGAGGCGGCCGCTGCCAGGCCGACCGCCAAACCGCTGGTCAAGCGCCGCAAGAAGAAGAAGCACCCGGCCGCCAAGAAGGCAAGCGCCGTCAGCTGCACGCTCGGCGCACAGGTCTCGCTCGTCTACGTGATCAACTGAGCGCCCGCGCCAGCCGCGAGGGCTAACCTGATCGCGTGCCCTACACCACCGCCGACGCCAGGCAGCAGCTGCTCGACACGATCGCCGAAGCTGCAGACAAGCTCGGCGCGGCGGTCGCGTCGCTGAGCGAAGCGTACGAGCGGCTGGACGAGGGCAGCGCCGACGCCGTCGAGGCGACGCTGTTCCGGCCCGTGCAGACGGCCTACGGCCGCGCCCGTCGCGGGCACTCCGCGTTCGCCGAGCGCCACGGCCTACCCACGCGCGCGTTCGAGGCGGCCGTCGCGGGCGCGCCCGCGCTGGGAGCGCGGGGCTTCATCGATAGCGCCGTCAGCGCGATCTCCGATGCCGACAGGCTGTTGGCGACGCTGCAGGACTCGATGCTCCCGATCGAGGTCGGCGACCAGGAGCTGCGCGCCGACCTCGAGCAGGTGCGCTCGCTGATCGGCGGCCTCGGCGCTCGCGCCCGCGAGCTCGAGCGCAGGCTCGGGCGCTGAGCGCTACTCGACGGGCGCGCCGTTGGCCGTGAGCGCGACCTCGATGTTGCCGCGCGTGGCGTTCGAGTAGGGGCACACCTGGTGTGCGGCGCGCACCAGCTCGACCGCCGTGGCCGCGTCCGCGACCGACGGCAGCGTCACGTCGAGACCGACCGACAGCACGAAGCCGCCTTTGCCGTCGGGGGACAGCGAGACCTCGGAGTCGATCGCCGCGTCGCCCGCCTCGACCTTGGCGCGGCGCGCGACCACGCCGAGCGCACCCTCGAAGCAGGCGGCGTAGCCGATCGCGAACAGCTGCTCGGGGTTGGTGCCGCCGCCGGGCCCGCCCATCTCGGGCGGCAGACGAAGGTCGACGTCGAGCGCGCCGTCGCTTGAGTGGCCGTGTCCCTCGGCGCGCCCGCCGGTCACGTGCGCCTTGGCCGTGTAGAGCTTGTCCGCCATCACATCCCTCTCCGTAGCTGGTGCAGAGCGACTCAGATGCTAGTGCAGACGCGGTTGTCGATTCGCGGCGTCGGCGAGGCCCGACACGACATCGTCCGTATTCAGCGTTTGCGCGCGCGGAATGCGCGATTCTTCAGGCGGTTGCCGCACAGCGCCATCTCGCACCAGCGGCCCTGCCGGTTACGTGAGCGGTCATAGAAGACCCATCGGCACTCTGAGTTGCCGCACACCTTGAGGCGGCTCCAGCTGTCGTGTTCTTGGGCGTCTCGAACGATCAGCATCAGATCGAACATTCCATCGCCGAGATCGTTGTGGCGCGGGTTATCGAGTCTCAGTGTCCCTTGCTCATCCATGGTCAAGCACGCACTGTGCGCGCCTGCCAGTTCGCGTAGGGGCCGTAGCGCAACAGCGCCGTGCGTCTCCCCGCTCCGGAAGCTGAGCAGGCGACGGATGCTTTCGCGCACGCTGCGAGCCACCTCCAGTTCGTCCGCTGTCACTGTCGCGGTGGGGGGCAGCAGCTGAGTATCAACGAGCCATCGCCGGGCTGTCTCGGGATCGCTCAGCAGGTCGGAGTCGCCTGCGAAGTACCGGGTGTTCAGGAACGCCTGCACCAACAGCAATGGCATCGGCGCAGGCTTGCCCTCCTCGGCGAACGGATACCACGACGGGAGACTCATCGCGGCTGAATACCCAAAGGGCCTTCAGTGACCATCAAACAAGCTTGACAGGTTATCTGACCAGCGTATGATCTACGCCAGTCATGCAAGAAGCGGCGAAGCATACCGGCCCAGCGATGCACCCGTTCGTGCATCGCCTGCGCGTTCGTTACAACGAGTGCGACGCTCAGGGCCAGGTTTTCAACGCCAACTACTTCGTCTACTTCGACATCATCCTGACTGAGCTGTGGCGTGAGACCCTCGGTTCTTACCAAGCGCTCACAGCCGACGGCCTGGACCTGGTTGTCGCCGAGACGGGGGCGCGCTTCCGCGCCCCAGCGCGCTTCGACGACGAGCTCGAGATCACGCTTGAGGTCGAGCGCCTTGGCAACACGTCGATGGTGTCCGAGATCGGGATCGCGCGGGATGGGGATGTGCTCGCCGAGGGTCGCATCGTCCATGTCTTCGTGCACGCCGACCGCCTCGGCGAGAAGGCCCCGATCCCCGATCACGTGCGGCGCATACTGCAGCCCTACGTCGTCGAGGATCTCCGGCCGCAGCCGTATTGCGCGTCGAGGACGCAGGGCGCCCAGACGGAGGATGACGGGCGCGCGTAGACTCTCCCGGCGTGTCGGCCATGGGAGACCCTGGGTATGCGCTGAGCTCCTCCAGCGGGGACGAGCATGAGCGCCTGGTCCGCCAGGCTGACATGTATGCGCCGTTCACGCGCCGTCTGCTGGCGCGCGCGGGGATCGAGCCCGGAATGCGGGTGCTTGATGTCGGCTGCGGGCCGGGCGATGTCAGTTTGCTTCTGTCAGAGCTAGTCGGCGCCGATGGTTCAGTGGTCGGGGTCGAGCGCGACGAGCAGGCGCTCGCGACGGCGCGTCAGCGCGCGGCCGAGTCTGACATCGAGAACGTCGAGTTCATACTCGGGGACTTTCGCGATATCGAAGTCGACGGTGACCCGTTCGATGCGCTGGTCGGGCGGCTCGTGCTGATGTACCAGGGTGACCCGCCCGCGGCGGTGCAGGCCGCGGCACGCCACGTACGCCCAGGTGGGGTGGTCGTGTTCGCGGAGATGTGCATGCGCGTGGGGTCTGCGACACCGCAGAGGTTCTTGGTGTCCTGGCCGTATACCGCGGCGTCTGAGCAGCTCAGCGAGTGGATTGATGGCGCTTTTGGCGGGCTGGGCACGCAGCCGGACATGGGAATGCGGTTGCCCGCGACGTTTGCCGAAGCCGGCCTTGAGCCCAGCCTGGACCTCGACAGCGAAGTCGTGATTGCTGTTGGTGAGGAGGCGGTCTCCGAGGCTGTGGACTTCGCCCGTAGCTTGCTGCCCGGGATCGTGGCTGCCGGGGTGGCCACCGAAGAGGAGGTGGACATCGACACCCTCGCCGAACGCCTGCATGCCGACACCGGCCCGGTCGGACGCATCTCGTTCTGGCCGACAATCATCGGCGCCTACGCGACAAAGCCGCAGTAGCGCTACTACTCGCGCGGGCGACCGGGCGCCTGAACCACCACTTCACACGCCAAGAAGCTCATAGCCATGCCCTGAAGTGTCTTGACCTCTCGGACGGACCGGGGGTTTGCGCGACACCCACGACGAGAAGCAGGCGACGCCCACGCCCGCCCGGCCGATCGGCGCAGGTGCTAGACCACAGGCGATGAACCGACTGGGACCGGCGCTCGCCGAGCGCGACTTCGCGCTGCTGTGGCTGGCGCTGCTGGGGATGGTCCTGAGCATGCAGATGCTCGAGGTGGCGATCGGCTGGCAGGTCTACACGAACCACCGCAGCGCGCTGGATCTGGGGTTGATCGGCCTCGCTGAGTTCATCCCGATGTTCGCGCTGGCGCTGCCCGCGGGGCAGCTCGCCGACCGCCTGCCGCGGCGGCTCGTGTTCGCGTGCTCGCTGCTGCTGAGCGCGGGCGTGGCCGGCGGCCTCGTGGCGCTGAGCACGGCGGGCGTGACCGCGGTCGCGCCGTTCCTGGCGCTTGCGCTGGGCGCCGGTGCGGCGAGCGCGATCGGCACACCGGCGGCGCGCGCGCTGCCGCCGACGCTCGTGCGGTCGGAGCTGATCGAGAACGCGATGACGCTGCGCTCGATCGCGATCCAGTTCGGCGCCGTCGCCGGGCCGGCGCTGGGCGGGCTGCTGTACCCGCTGTCCGCGGGGCTCGTGTACGGCGTCGCGGCGGGGATGTGCGTAGCGGCGGCGTGCTGTGTGGCGGCGATCGCGCACACGCCGGCGGCCGACGAGGCGCAGGTCGGCGACTCGGCGCCGGGTCTTGCGAGCGTGCTCGGCGGCATCCGCTTCGTGCGCCACACCCAGATCCTGTTCGGCGCGATCCTGCTGGACCTGCTGGCGGTGCTGTTCGGCGGCGCGGTGGCGCTGCTGCCGCTGTTCGCGCGCTCGATCCTGCACGTGGGGCCGATCGGCCTCGGCGTCCTGCGCAGCTCTCCGTCGGTTGGCGCGCTGCTCGCCGCGGCGCTGCTCACGCGCCGGCCCCTGGGCGGGCGTGCCGGGCGCACGCTGCTGGTGGCCGTGGGCGCGTTCGGCGCGAGCATGGTCGTGTTCGGGCTCTCGCGCTCGTTTGCGCTGTCGCTGCTGGCGCTGGCGGTCAGCGGCTTCGTGGACATGTACAGCATGAACATCCGCTCCACGACCGTCGCGCTGGCCACCCCAGACCGGCTGCGCGGGCGCGTGCTGGCCGTCGAGATGGTGTTCATCAGCGCCTCCAACCAGCTCGGCGCGTTCGAGTCTGGGCTCGCGGCGTTCCTGCTCGGCGCCGTCCCCGCGGTCGTGCTCGGCGGCGCGCTCACCGTGGCGATCGCGCTCGGCTGGGGCCGCCTGTTCCCGGCGCTCGCGGGGGTCGATCGCCTGCGCGATCTGCATCCCGTGCCGGTGTCCGCCGCCGATGAGGCGCTGGCGGCGGAGGCGCGGGTGTCAGCGTAGGAGATGCCAGGCCGTCACGCGACTAATGCAGCTCGTGCGGCTACGCGTCACAGAAGCCGCGCCTGGCTCGCGCTCTGCGTGCCGAGGCGCTGCAGCGTGGTCATGGCCACGTTCAGGCGCTCGAGCTGCTGCGGGAAGAACAGCGGCTCTGGGAGATGGCGCTCGATGGCCTCGCGAAACAGCACGACGCCGAAGTTGAAGATCACTGGGTGCAGCGCCGCCCACTGCAGGTCGAGGTCGTCGCGCAGCCGGCCTTCGCGGGCGAGCACATCCCACTGCGAGCGCGCGATCGCGACGAACGCGCCGAACAGCTCGACCGCCGTCTCGTCGCCATCGAGGGTCGCGCGTGCCGCGTAGCGCAGCGCGTCGCTCTGCTCGCTGAGCAGGCTGGTGATGCGCCTGCCGAGCTCCTCGAACGGGTCGACATCGGCGCTGGGGAGGGGAAGATCGGCGAACGGCGCGGCGGCGAGCGCGACCACGTGCGCGTTGACGGCGTCGCGCAGCGCCTGCTTGGTGGGGAAGTGATGCTGGACCAGGCCCGGAGACACGCCGGCGGCGCGCGCGATCGCGCGCACGGAGCTGGCCTTGACGCCGTCGCGCGCGAAGCACTCGAGTGCCGCGTTGCGAATGCGGGCGTAGCCGGTCAGGTCCGAGCTTTCGTTGTTCGCGGAGGCCATACAGCTGCATTGTAAGCAATACGCTTCGATGTGTTTCAATACGCTTGTATGGGCGAGACGAGCGGCGCGCCACCGGCTTCGAGCAGCGCTTCGGGCGGTCGAACGGCTCAGCGCGTGTGCGTGATCGGCGCTGGCATGTCGGGCCTCGCGGCGATCCGGGCGCTGCTGCGCACCGGACACGACGTCACCGCGTACGAGGCAGGGTCCGGGATCGGCGGCATGTGGCGCTACGCGAACGACAGCGGCCTGTCCGCCGCCTATGCGTCGCTGTCGACGAACACGTCGCGCAAGCGCATGCAGTATCCGAGCCTGCCGATGGCCCGGTCGGCGGGAGACTTCCCGCACCGCAGCCAGATGCTCGCCTACCTGGAGGAGTACGCGGCGCGCAACGACCTGCAGCGCAGCATCGTGTGCGGCGTGCGCGTCCGGGCGGTCCGCCCGGTGGACGGCGGCTGGGAGGTGGCGGTGGACGGGGAGGAGGCGCAGCGCTTTGACGCGGTTGCGGTCGCGTGCGGCCACTACTGGGAGCCGCAGCTGCCGCCGCTGCCGGGCACGTTCGACGGCGCGGCGATGCACGCGCGCGAGTACCGCGCGCCAGAGCCGTTCGCGGGCCAGCGCGTGGCGGTCGTGGGGGGAGGCCAGTCGGCGCTCGACATCGCCGCGGAGATATCGACGACGGCGCAGCGGACGATCCTGGCGTGCAACCACGTCCACCACCTGATCCCGCGCCACGCGTTCGGCCGCCCGTTCGACGACTTCGATCGCGCGGCGGCGCAGCTGTTGCCGCTGGCGCTGCACCGAGCGCTGATGCGCACGCTGATGCTCGCCGCCCGGGCGACTCCCGACCGCGGCGAGCTGCCGGCGCCGGACCATCGCCTTTTGGAGATGCGCTGGCCGATCGTCGTCTCGCCGCACATGCAGCGGGCGCTCACGACGCGGGCGTTGGAGTGCAGGCCGCACGTCAGCGAGCTGGACGGAGAGCTCGTGCGCTTCGCGGACGGCAGCGAGGAGCGGCTCGACGCGATCGTGTTCGCGACCGGCTACAGCATCAGCTTCCCTTTCCTGCCCGACGATCTCGGCCAGGGGAGGGGATGGGAGTTCCCGCTGTACCGGCGCATCCTCGCGCCGCGGGCGCCGGGCCTGGCGTTCATCGGCGTGCTCGAGCCCGGCCCGGGGCTGTTCGAGATCGTCGAGCGCCAGAGCGAGTGGCTGGGCGCGGTCCTCGCCGGGCGGCTGCGCGTGCCGGAGCGTGAGCGGATGTGGCGGGCGATCGACGCCGGCGGCGAGCGCCGCTCCCGCCGCCAGTTCGGCGCGACGGGTGCGCACACGATCCTCTGCAACCGCCACGCGTACCTGCGGCTGCTGGCCCGCGATGTGCGTCGCGGCGCCGTTGGCTGACGCCGGACGGGTCTAGCCGTCGCGCGGCTGGCGCGCCATGCGGGCGCTCCAGGATCGCCCGATCTGCCGCATCAGCGCCGGGTACACGATCAGGTGACGGAACGGCGTGATCGCGAGCATGTACGCCGCGCCGAGCTTGCCTCGCGGCTTGACGTACACGCCCATCCGGCCGCGATACAGCCCGTCGCCCTGCTCCACCCACGCGAGCTGCAGCACGCCGTGAACCGTTCCGTTCGAGATCTCGGCGGCCCACTCGACGTCGGTGCGGTAGAGCGGTACGAAATCGCTCGCGAGCCCGACGCCGGCGGCGCTGCCGCGCAGGTCCGGGGGAAGGCGCGCGCTCAGGCTTGTGTCGCTGCTCTGCGGGATCGCAAGCGGCTCTCGCACGTGATCCCAGCCGACGAGCCCACCGATGCGGTAGCGCAGGGCGAACAGCGCGCGCACCGCGCGGGATTCGGCCTTCGTCGGGTCGAAGCCCGTCAGCACCTCGATCAGCGTCGCGAAGTCATCGGCGCCGCCCTGCGCCGGCAGCGCCCAAGCGTCCTCCAGCCTGAAGTCCGGCGCGATCTCGGCCATCACCCAAGGATGCGATTCGTGCTCGCTGTTGGACAGCCGCATGCCAGAGTCTCCTGTCGGGCGAATGTCGATACGATAACATACATACGTGCATGTAGGTATCTCAGGGAAGGGGGAAAGGTCGACCGCGACGGGGCGGGCCGGGCCACGCCTGACGCAGGCCGAGCGCAGCGCGCGCACGCGCAGCGCCCTGCTGGAGTCGGCCGCGCGGGGCCTGTCTCGCTACGGCTACGGCAACCTCGTGCTCGAGCGTGTGGCGAGCGAGGCCGGCTACACACGCGGCGCGCTGTACCACCAGTTCAGCGACAAGGAGGATCTTGCGCTGGCGGTGATCGACTGGGTCGAGGAAACGTGGCAGCGGGAGGTCGGCGCGCTGATCGAGCGCGAGCCCGATCCGGTCCTGGCGCTGATTGCGATGGCGCGCGGTCACGCCATTTTCTGCCGCCGCGACGTCGCCCGTGTGGCGATTGCGCTGAAACTCGAGTTCAGCGACCAGGACCACCCGCTCGGACGTCGCCTGCAGCAGGTCTCGGATGGCCTCGTCAAGCGCTGCACGCGTCTGATCAGCGCTGGTCGCAAGGCGGGGACGATCCCAGCCGGACCGACCGCGAAAGTCGTGGCGCTCGCGCTTATCGGCGCGCTCGAAGGCGCGGTCATCCAGCTTGCCGGACACGCGCCGCACGACGAGCTGCTGGCGGCACGGGTTGCCGCCGGCGTGCTCGGGTTGGTTCCGGCGGGTTGATAGCGCGGGGCAGGCTTCTTGCGGCTGGCACGTGTGGGCCAGGGCGTCCGCCTCAACCGGATGTGGCGCCTATGCGCGCGGGCCTATTTCCGTAGTTGGTTGACATAACATGCATTATCGGGCGGGGCGAGGCAGTGCGTCAGTTTGAGAACACTGCGGCGGCGTCCCGTTCATGTGAGACGGGAATCTCGTTCATCCGAGACGGCGTAATCCCGTCCATGTGAGACAGCCGAGCTGGAGGGATCGGCGGCCTGTGTCGCCTCGTGCAGGGCACGGAAGCTCAGGCCGCGCTGCGCCTTCAGGCGAGCGAGCGCCTCGGCGAAAGGCGCGTCGGTCTGATCGCCTGCCGCTGCAGGCGCCCGCTGGCGCGTGGCTTGTCGATTGGTAGACGCCATTTGTGACTACTGTCTGGAACAGTCCTAGCAACTTGGCCCTGTCACGCTACACCCGTGATGGGACGGAACCCCCAAGGATTATGGGAGCTTTGTGCCGAATCTAGGCCCGCGAGCTCGCAGACAACCTGCTTACGGCCGCGCGCGGCGAGCTGCCGTTCGAGGATCCGAAGACCTGCGGCGAGCTCGCCGCAGCGGCTGCGCGCGCGGACGTGCCCTGCGCAGTACCCCCATTGACATGCAGCGGCGAGGACGTCGTAGCTGTCAAAGCTCGACATCTGGACTGACTAGGCTGACAGCACTCGCCAGTCGAGGCTCTCCGGACAAAGCGTCCTTGAGCGCAATCGATGTGCGTCTGCGGCGACGCGTGCCCAATTCTCCTGCTCCTCGGTGACGGCTAGGAGGCCGGTCGTCAGGTGGGCTTGTGCGCCAGGAAAAGGTAGCGGTTGAGACTGAGGAAGTAGTTGGGGCCGAGCTCGGTTAGGTCTTGTGCCCATGCTGTGGCTTCGGCCTCGCTCACGCCGTTGCGACCGGCAACGAAGGTGGCGATCAGCTCGAGCATTCCGGCGCTGTAGGTGTTGGGGTCATAGCCGGCGTTGAACAACGGCACGATTTGGCGGTCGGTGACTTCCAGTCCTGCATCGCGCAGCAGCCGTGTGAGCGTACGCGGCAGGTGAGGGTGAACGAGGTGCTCCTCCCAGGCGGCGAGCACCCGGTCCATGCGCTCGTTGTCGCTCGAAGCCCATACGATCGAGTCCCAGTCGGTGTCAAGCACGAGCGCCCGGCCTCCTGGGCGCAGCACCCGCCCTAGCTCCAGCAGCGCGGCGGGAACATCATCGACGTACTCGTAGACCTGTGTGCAGACTGCGACGTCGAAGCTCGCGTCCGCATAGGGGAGCGTGTGCGCGCCAGCTTCTTGGTACTCGATTGGGCCGCTGCCAGCTGGTGGTCTGCGCGCCCTGGCGAGGGCAAGCATGTTCTCGCTGACGTCCACCCCGCAGATCCGCCCGCCGGCCCCGACAGCGCCGGCCATTTCGCACGCGAGTAGGCCAGGACCCGAGCCGATGTCGATCGCGCGCTCGCCGGGCTGGAGCGCGAGTGCCCGCAGGATCGTTTGGCGCTGTTCGATGACATCGGGCGTGGTGTAGATCCTCTCTACGCGCCGGGAGGCGTCCTCGTCGAATTGCAGTGTGGCGCTCATAGTTCGCCTTCGGTTGGTGAATGACTCACTCTCAGGGAACGCCAGCGAGCCGGCGCAGGCGCTGCTCGGTGGTCGTGCCCTACCGAATTAGCAGCACGCACTTCAGCGCTTTCCTCCCACGCGGGGCAGGTCCAGTGACCGGGCAACTCAGTGGACGGCGTCGGCCCAGTCGCGCAGACGATCCGAGAACTGCGGTGTGGCTGCGCTTACCTCGACCACGACGTCGGCCGGGACGTTCGCCTTACGGGCGGCGGCGAGGATCGCGTCGGGCGAGGGCGCCTCGTAGAGGCAATAGGTGCGTCGCCGGTCGGCGCTCAGGAACGAGAAAAGCCAGCGGACTCCCTCGTCGCTGTTGATCTCCTCGATCAGCTCGACATCGTCGTCGGTGAGGTCGAGCTGATCGGCGAAGCTGCGCTCGATCACGTACAGGGCCATCGGCTAATCGTAGCTGGGATTTCCGCTCATCCCGGGGCGAGCCCGTGGCGGTGGGCGTAGGACGCGGCCTCGGTGCGGTTCGCGCAATCGGTCTTGCGCAAGATGCTCCGGATGTGGTTGGCCGCGGTGTGTTCGCTGATCGTCAGCTCTTCGCCGATCTCGCGGTTGCTGAGCCCGGTTGCGACCAGCTTCAGGATTTGCGCCTCGCGCGGGGACAGCCCACCTGGGAGAACACCCTCTGAGGCGGGCACGCCGAGCAAGCGGATCTTTCCGAGTAGTCCCTCCATGCCGATCTGCTCTGCCAGGCCGGCTGCCTCACCGAGTAGGGCCTGCGCGCGGTCTCGCACCCGTGGCCCCCGTCGAAGCAGGAAGCGCCCGTACTCGTAACCCGTGTGAGCCAGCCAAGTCGACGCTCCCATCCGCTTGTTCTGCTCCATGGCCCGCTCGAAGTGCTCCTCGGCTAGCCCCGGCTCCCCCAGCGTCGCGGCGAGCATCCCCAGATAGCGATCGGCGGCTCCGTAGCACGCAACCAGGTGACTGATCATCACTGTGGTCCCCGCAAGCGGCTCCAGCTCGGGATAGACGATCGCCGCCATCGCCTCGTCGCCCAGCGCAGCGCAGGCGTCGGTCAGGTAGGTGAGCGACGCCACCCACAGCGATGCCTGGAAGCCGTCGATGCCCTCGGCTGCAAGCCTCGAGAGCTCTCGCCTCGCCTCGCTCTGCATGCCCAACTCGGCGAGCACGGCGACGAGCCCGGGATGCCATGGCCCCTCTCGGTCGCCTTGGGCGGCGAGGATCCTTACCACCGGCGCGAGCTCTGCGAGCCGCCCCTGCTCGCGGCGAACACCGAACATCTGGATGCCGTGGGTGCCCGATGCGTCGGGACCGGTCAGTAGCCGGCCCCAATCGTGCGAGCGGCCCGCCATCGCCTCTGCGTCCGCGAGGTTCCCGTCACAGAGAGCGATCGCTGACCCGTAGTGCTCGGCTATGTGGTTCATGACTGGCTGCGCTGTGCGCTCGGCCATCTCGCGCAGGACGACGATCTCTGCCCTCGCGGACTCGAGGTCGCCTAGCGCGACGAAGGTCGGTACGCGCCAGGCCATCGCCTCCGCGTTGGTCTCGGCGTCCGCCAATTCCTGTGCCAGGTCCCTCGCCTCGGTTAGCATGGAGAGGATCTCCTCCAGCGGGGTTGTGCCGCGCGCCCAGTAGGAGCGAACCAGCACCTTCGCGAGCCCCGCACGGTCGTCGTGTCGCCTGGCCAGCGCGACGGCGTTTTCGCGCACGAGCGCCCCACGCTCGCGTTCCCCCCCGAAGTCGAGCGCTCGCGCGAGTCCCGCCAGTAGGCCGATTCGCAGCTCCTCGCTCTTGTCATCGACCGCCGCGAGCGCCTCTTCGAGCAGCTCGACCGCATCCCGTATCGCTACCACGGGGCGCCAGGTGGCGTCCTCGTAGCCGATCGCCGCTCGTGCGAGCAGCTCGGGGCTGTCCAGCGAACGGGCAATCGCGGCGGCTGATGCGAAGGACTCCAGCGCATCGGTCGCCTTGCCCGCCCGATGGCTGACCGAGCCGAGCTCGAGCAGGGCGTTGGCGCGCTCGCGCTCGCCCTCGATTCCGATCTCGATTGCCGTGCGCAGCCGCATTGCGGCATCGTCGAAGGCCAGGGCGACTCTCGCCGCATGCGCCGCACGCAGGTTGTAGTCGATCGCCCGCTCGGCCCCGCCGAACGGGGCGGCCGAGCCGAAGTGATGCGCGAGGTCCGCGAGTGCGCGGTCCGAGCGCGAGCCGGCGCTCTCCAGGGCTTCCCCGACGCGCAGATGCAGCTCGGCCCGCCGCAACCGCGAGAGCCGGTCATAGAGCGCCCGTCGCACGATCTCGTGGGTGAAGCGGCAGGCCAGCCGCTGCGAGGAGAGCTCCTCGATCATTCCGCTGCCGATCGCCTCCTCGAGAACGGCGAGCAGCTCGGACTCGGCAAGTCCAGCGGCGCAGCGAACCGGCTCCAACTCGAACTCCGGCCCGGCAACGGCAGCGAGCTCGAGCAGGTCTGTGGTCCTCGGGGCCAGGCGCGATAGCCGCTGGCTGACCACCTCGCGGACGCTTTCGGGTGTGCCGAGCTCGGTCAGTGGGCGGGTCACCCTGACCTGCCCGGAGGTGACCTCGACGATCCCCGTCTCGAGCAGGGCGCGCCAGAGCTCGCAGACGAGAAAGGCGTTGCCCCCGGTGAGATCGCGGATCGTGGTTGCAAGCTCGCGTAGCTCGGGGTCGGGGTCGCTTCCGGCGGCACGACTGACCAGATCAGCGATCTCCGCCCCAGAGAGCCCTTCCAGACGCATGCGCACGACGTCGTCGGCGCGGCGCAGGTCGGCAAGCGTCTCTGAGAGCTCCACCGGCACGTCGGCCTCGCTGTCGCGGAAGGTTGCGAGGATCAGCAGGCGGGCGCTCCACGCGGAGCGCGCCAGGTGGCGCAGGAGCAGAAGCGTCGCCCTGTCCGCCCAATGCCCGTCCTCGAGTACAAGCAGTATCGGTCTTCCGCGGCTGACGTTTGCGAGCAGGTCGGCAACCGACGTGTGGAGGCGATGACGCTCGGTATCGGGATCGGCCTCAACCGGCCTCGGCAGCTCACCGACCTGGGCGGGCAGATCGGGCAGCAGCCGGGTCAGCTCGCCTCCGCCTGCACCGAGCGCGGCGCGCAGCTCCGCCACCTCGGTTGCGCGCACTAGTCGTTCGAGTGCCTCGACGAAAGGCCCGTAGGGCGTGCGCACCACTGCGTCGCAGGCGCCGTAGAGAACAAGCGCCCCTTCGATTGCGGCCTGGCTGGCGAACTCGCGCGCTAGGCGGCTCTTGCCGGCGCCCGGCTCACCCGCGAGCAGCACCATGCGGCGCCGCTCGCCCTTGGCTCGCGGCATCAGCGTCCGGAGCTTCTCCAGCTCGCCCGCGCGCCCGACGAACGGGGAACTTGAGGTCGGGCGAAGCGGGCCCGGAAGGTCCAGGATCTCGGCGTCCATGCAAAGACCCTAGTCAGTCTTGACCATGCCGTCTGGGATCGAGGGAGGTCGGCGGCACTCGAATTGGATCAGGTCAGGTCATCACAGAGAGATACGACTGCCCTAGGTTCGACCGAGACGAGTTGAGACGACCGGCCAGGGAGGAACGCATGAGCACCACCAACGCTTTGATACAGACGGCCCGCAGCGGGATGCCTGGATTCCAGGGACGGCTTACAGCCCCCGAGGACCCCGGCTACGACGAGGCTCGCAAGGTCTACAACGCGATGATCGACCGGCGGCCTGCCCTGATCGCAAGCTGCGCCAACGCCGACGACGTAGCGAAGGTCGTCTCGTTCGCTGGCAACCACGACCTTTTGCTGGCCGTGCGCGGCGGCGCCCATAACGGCGCCGGGCTGGGCACGTGCGAGGACGGCGTGGTTCTCGACCTCTCGGGCCTGAAGGAAGTCGCGGTGGATCCCGGCGCCCGGACGGCGAGGGTCGGCGGTGGCTGCACCTGGGGGGAATTGGATGCCGCGACCAACGAGCACGGCCTGGCGACGCCGAGCGGGATCGTCTCGACCACTGGCGTCGGCGGTCTCACGCTGGGCGGCGGCCTGGGGCACCTGACCCGCAAGTGCGGCCTTACGATCGACAACCTGCTCGAGGCCGAGGTCGTGCTTGCGAGCGGCGAGACGGTTCGTGCCGCCGCGGACGAGCACCCCGATCTCTACTGGGCGATTCGGGGCGGGGGCGGTAACTTCGGCGTCGTCACCTCCTTTCTGTTCAGGCTGCATGAGGTGGGAACCGTCGTCGCCGGCCCGACCTTCTGGCCGGTCGAGCTGGGCGCTGAGGTACTGGCGGCCTACCGAGACTTCCTACCGAACGCTCCACGCGAGCTGAATGGCTTCTTCGCCTTCCTATCGGTCCCGCCGGCGCCCCCTTACCCCGAGGAGCTCCATCTGCGCAAGGTCTGCGGGGTCGTCTGGTGCTATGTCGGCGGCCCCGAGGACGCCGCGGCGGCGATGGCCCCGTTGCTGGATGCGTTGCCGGAGCCCTTGTTGCATGGGCCACAGCCGATGCCCCACGCCGCGTTCCAGGGCGCCTTTGACTCTGTTTACCCCGCTGGTGATCAGTGGTACTGGCGCGCCGATTTCGTCAAGGAGATTCCCGACGCCGCGGTGGAGGCGCACGCCAAGTTCGGCGTTGAGATGCCGACGTGGCAGTCGACGATGCACCTGTACCCGATCGACGGGGCCGCCCACGACGTCGGCCCCTCCGAGACGCCGTGGAGCTACCGCGATGCGGTCTGGGGCTCGGTCTTCGCCGGTGTCGATCACGACCCCGCCAATGCCGAGGTCATCCGCCGCTGGTGCGTGGATTACTTCGAGGCGCTTCACCCCTACTCCGCCGGCGGCGCCTATGTGAACATGATGATGGACGAGGGCCAGGAGCGGGTACGGGCGAGCTACCGCGAGAACTACGATCGCCTGGCGCGGATCAAGGGCACCTACGACCCGGGAAACCTCTTCCGGGTGAACCAGAACATCCAGCCGCAGGCGTAGGGATCAGCGCGGCCAATGGAGCAATTTGATGTGATCGTGGTCGGGGCGCGCTGTGCGGGGTCGCCGCTGGCGGCGTTGCTCGCCCGGTCCGGCGTGCGCGTTGCTGTGGTGGAGCAAGCCACATTTCCACGCGACACCCTCTCCACGCACTTCATCCAAGCGCAGGCGCTGGCGTTCCTCGATCGGCTCGGGGTCATGGAGAAGATCCGCGCCACCGGCGCGCCACTCGTCGGCCACTTTGACCTGCGCCAGGAGGATCTTCGGTATGTCACCTCGATTCCCCAACGGCCGGGTGACGTAGGCGGTGCGGTGTCGGTGCGACGCACGTTGCTCGATCCGATCCTGGTGCAGGCTGCCGCGGATGCGGGCGCCGATGTGCGTATGGCGAGCAAGGTGACAGGGCTGGTGTACGATCGCGACCGGGTGGCCGGCGTGCGGGTGGCACAGAACGGCTCACAGACCACTCTGCAGGCGCGGCTGGTGGTCGGCGCCGACGGTCGCAACTCCACGATTGCGAGCCTCGTCGGGGCGCGCAAGTACAACCTCACCCCGAACGAGCGCTTCGCCTACTGGTCATTCTTTGAAGGCGCCGACCCGTGCCCCGATCCGGCGTTCGTTCAGCATCGCTGGGACGAGCGACTCGTGTTCGCGACGCCCGCCGACAGCGGGCTGTATCAGACCGGTGTCATGGCCGACCTGCGTGAGCTCCCTCGTTTCCGGGCGGACTTGGAGGGCAGCTTCGCGGAGTACGTCCACAGCTGCGCGCCGGTGGCGCAGGCGTTGCGGAGCGCGCGGCGGGTGGGAAAGATCTTCGGGATGCTGCGCTGGGAGGGGTTCTTCCGGGAGGCGTCTGGCCCTGGCTGGGTGCTGGCGGGCGACGCCGGCCACTTCAAGGACCCGACGCCCGGCCAAGGGATCCAGGACGCCTTCCGGCAGGTCGATGCGCTCGCGCCGGCGATTGCCGGCGCTCTGGATGGCTCCGGCGAGGACCTTGACGGTGTACTGGCGGATTGGGCCCACTGGCGAGACCGGGATGCCGCCGGGCACTACTGGCTTGCAACCGATATGGGCAGGGCGGGCGCGATGCCCACCGTGTTTCCTGAGATGCAGAAGCGGTTGCTCGAGCAGGGCAAGATCGACGCGGTCATCGATCTCTTCACCCACCGCTCGCATCCCTCGCAGGTCATCACGCCACCGCGCCTGCTGGGCGCCACGGGCCGGCTGCTCCTGCGACCGGGATGCGAGCGAGGGAACCTGTTGCGCGAGGTCGGCGCGCTCATCAGGACGGATGTCCACAGAAAGCGTCTCAACCGGCGCCCTGCATACGTGGCGGCCGCTGCCTGCACGGACGCGGGACCAACAGAGTTGCAAGACAGCGCGCTGCGCTGACGCTCGGCGGCCCGATCACGATGCCCCTCTACATGGACCGCCACGATCTCCCGGACGCGACCGCTGCGGACCTCTCAGCTGCCCACATGCGCGATCTCGAGGTTCAGGACGGATTCGGCGTGCGCTTCATCACCTACTGGTTCGAAGAGGGGGCGGGGAGTGGCTTTTGCCTGGTCGAGGGCCCGGACGAGGAGGCCGTTGAGGCCGCCCATCGGGCAGCCCATGGGTTGGTTCCATCCAACGTCATTGAGGTTGATCAGGCCGTGGTGCGTGGCTTCTTCGGCCGGCTCAATACCCATCCTCCTGGCGAGCCATACACAGAAAGCGCATTCCGGGCCATCCTCTTCACCGACATGGTCGACTCCACTCGTCTGACCCAGCAGCTTGGAGACCGTGCAGCGATGCGGTTGCTTCGAGTACACGACTCAGTCGTACGCGCCGTCCTGGCACGATTCGGCGGCAGCGAGATCAAGCACACCGGCGACGGGATCATGGCTGCGTTCACCTCGGCGTTTCAGGCCGTAGCGGCAGCGATCCAAATCCAGCGCGCACTCCACGAGCGTGACGACGATGCTGACGGGCACCTGCACGTGTGTGTCGGGGTGGCGGCCGGGGAGCCTGTCACCGAGCAAAACGATCTCTTTGGCGCAGCAGTGCAGCAGGCCGCGCGGTTGTGCGCGTGGGCTCAGCCGGATTGCATCGTTGTTTCCGCCGGAGTGCAGGATCTCTGTCGCGGCAAGAGCATCCGGTTTTCCGACGGCGGTCCCATCGACGTGAAGGGCTTCGACGAGCCCATCGGGCACTTCGAGGTCGAGTGGCGCGATTAAGCGCCCTGAACAGCATCCACACACGAGGAGGAGCCACCATGAAGGCCATCACTCTTGAGGAGTTGCCAATCGCAATCGAAGACGGTGACGTTCAGGTCCGCCTCCGCGACGATGACGGGCTATCCGTCGGGTTCGTGCGTCTGCCAGCCGGCGCCGACCTGCGCCCCGCCACCAAGGGCCTACCGAACGACCTGTGCCCTTGCCCCCACTGGGGCTACATGATCAAGGGCCGCGTACGCATGCACACACTGGACGGGCATCAGGACTTCGCTGCCGGCGAAGCGTTCTACTGGGCTCCCGGCCAGGCTCCCGAGGCACTCGAGGACTCTGAGTACGTCGACTTCTCACCCACCGAGGAGTTCCGGCGGGTGATCGAGCACATCACCTCCGGAGGCGGGGCATCCGCGTGATCAGGACGCTGGCAGCGCTTCGGAGTGGTTTTCTTATGCGGTGGCGAGTCCGGGCACGAAAGACACATCGGTGGGCGACGAGGTGTTGCGCATCGGTCTCCTCGGGGTGTTCTCCATCAGCGCCGGCGACAGCGTCATCGCCGACGATGCCTGGCGGCTGCGCAAGGCGAAGACGCTGGTCAAGCTGCTCGCCCTCGCGCCCGAGCGCCGCCTCCACGTCGAGGAGGCCGCCGAGCTGCTGTGGGCGGGGCGGGACGCGGACTCCGCCCGCAACAACCTCCACCAGGCGATCTTCGCGGCCCGGCGCGCGCTCGACTCGATCGGGCTGGACGGCAGCCGCTACCTAGAGCTGCGCGATGAACTGATCCTGCTTAGCCCCAGGGACCGGGTCCGGGTCGACGCGGTCGCTTTCGAAGAGCTCGCCGCCACCGCGCGCGAGGAGGGCGACCCCAACGCCTATCGCTCCGCTCTTGAAGGCTTCGACACCGAGCTGCTACCGGCGGACCGCTATGAGGACTGGAGCAGGGAGCGGCGCGATTCCCTCGCCGAGCTCCGCCTCGTTCTGGAGGCCGAGCTGGCCGAGCTGGAACAGGATTGCAAGCCGCACCAGGTAGGCGCCGGCCGGCCTGAGCTACCGTCACAGCTGACGAGCTTCGTCGGTCGCGAGCGCGAGTTGGCCGAGGCCGCGACGCTTTTGCGCGACGCGAGGCTGCTCACCTTGACCGGAGCCGGCGGCTGCGGCAAGACCCGACTGGCGCTGCAACTCGCCGGGCAGCGGGCTGAAGACTTTGCCGATGGGGTTTGGTCCGTAGAGCTGGCGGCGCTCGGAGAGCCCGAGCTCGTGGGCCCGGCGATCGCTCAGGCGCTGGACACGCGGCTGGCCTCCGACAGGGCGCCTGAGATCGCCCTCGCCGGGCACATCGGCGATCGCCGGCTGCTGCTCCTGCTCGACAACTGCGAGCACCTCATCGAGACGGTCGCGCGCCTCGCCGAGGCCCTGCTCAACCACTGCCCGAACCTGACCGTGCTAGCGACCAGCCGCGAGCCACTGCGTATCCCCGGCGAGGTGACGTGGCGCGTCCCCTCGCTCTCCCTCCCCAAGCTGGTTCCCGGAGCGCCAGCGGAGGAGGCGCTTGAGGCGGAGTCGGTGCGGCTGTTCGCCACCCGGGCCGCACAGGCCGCGCCCGGATTCGAGTTCGGCGGTGAGAACGCGGACGCCGTCGCTTTTCTCTGCCACCGCCTCGACGGGATGCCGCTGGCGATCGAGCTGGCGGCGGCGCGGGTGAGCGTCCTCACTCCGACTCAGATCGTCGAGCGCCTCGACGACTCGCTCGACCTGCTCTCGGCCGGGCCGCGCACGGCGATGACCCGACAGCAGACCCTGCGGGCGACACTGGCCTGGAGCTTCGACCTGCTCGAGGCCGACGAGCAGATCCTCGTGCGGCGCCTTGCGGTGTTTGCCGGCGGCTTCGGGCTACAGGCGGCTG
Organism: Solirubrobacteraceae bacterium; assembly: GCA_035483595.1. GTDB lineage: Bacteria > Actinomycetota > Thermoleophilia > Solirubrobacterales > Solirubrobacteraceae > Palsa-744. The sequence goes on along the minus strand of DATHPU010000018.1, from coordinate 98,081 downwards.
AGGACGTGGGCGCCGAGGACCCGCTGCGGCGCAGCGACGCCGTCGCGGTGCTCAGCCGGCTGATCGACAAGTCATTGGTTCATGTCGAGGAGGGAGCCGAGGACCGTCGCTACCGGCTGCTGGAGACCGTGCGCCAGTACGCGATCGAGCGGCTCGAGCAGGCGGGAGAGCGCTCTGCATGCGAGCGGCGCCACCGCGACTGGTACATCGAGTTCGCCGAGAGCGACTCCACGCCCCCCGGCGACCTCCCTGCAAAGGACCGTCTCGGGCAGCTGGACCTGGAGCGCGACAATCTCCGCGCCGCCCTAGCCTCGGCGCTGGTCGCCGATCCCCAGGCGGCGCTGCGTCTTGCCGTCGCCCTCTGGCGCTTCTGGCTGATGCGCGGCTACCTCGCCGAGGGCTACCGCTGGCTCACCGCCGCCCTAGCCGCCGCGCCCGAGTCGACGGCGGTACGCGCCCGCGCCCTGCTCGCCGCCTGCGTGATCGGGCTGCGTCGTGGCGTTCCCGTGCGAGTCCACGAGTTCGCGGCCGAGAGCGTGGCGATCTTCCACGAGATCCAGGATCCCGCCGGGATGTTCGATGCGGTCGAGATCTCGGCGGCGTACCGGGTGATCGTCAGTCCCGCGCAGGACGTCGAGCGGATTGTGCGCGAACACGAGGCGCTCCTCGCCGAGGGCCTGCCGGCCGCGCGGCCGCCGATGTGGGCGGCGCACACGCGCGGCATCGCCGCCTGGTTCCGGCGCGAATACGGCCCCGCACGGGAGCAGCTGGAAGCTGCGCTGGAGCACGCCGACGCTCTCAGCACCGAGCCTCGCCCGGCGCTGTGGCCGCTGAGCTACGGGATGATCTCAGTCGAGCCCGAGACCGGCTACCCGCTCTGCCTGCATGAGGAGACCGGGCTCATCGCCCGCCGCGTCGGCGGCGCCGCGGCCGCCGCTCACATCCTCGTCAACCTCGCCGCAGTGGATCGCGCCGAAGCCAGTTTCGCCCATGCGGAAGAGCTGATCGAGGAGAGCCTCGCGCGCTTCGAGCAGCTCGGCGACCGGCAGGGTGAGGCGTTCGTGCTCAACGCCTTCGGCAACCTGGCCCGCTCCAGCGGCGATTTCGAACGGGGTCGGGCGCTGCTCGAGCGCAGCCTCACCCTACGGCAGGACATCGGCGACCGCCGCGGCGCCGGGATCACCCTCGGCTGCCTGGCGATGCTCCTCGCCCGCTCCGGCGACGCGGACGGCGCCCGCATCGCAGCCGGGCAGAGCCGGACCTGGTTCGCCGAAAACGACGACCTGATCGGCATCGGAGCCGCCGAGCTGAGCCTTGCGAACGTGGCGCTCTGCGCCGGCGACCGCGCCGATGCCCGAGCTCACCTCAAGGCCGCCGCCTCGGTCTTCGGAGGGATCGAGACTACCCACCAGGAGGGGTGGGCGCTGGCGGTGCTGGCAGCGACCTGCGCGGAGGACGGCAAGGCGGCCACGGGGCGCCGCTGGCTGGACCGGGCGAGCCGGCACTTCGAGCTCCTCGGCGCCCGCGCTGGCATCGCCTACTGCCGGGAGCTGGAGGCTAAGACGCTGCAAAGTGGGCGCTAAGAGGCGGCGCGTAGCCTGGCTGAGCGTCGTCGAAACGCGACGTCAAACAACCGAACTGAACGGGGGCTGGCATGGCTACGCAAGGAGTGCTTGGAGCGGCAACGCTGAAGGAGTTCGAGGACGGGCTGCACGGAGAACTGATCCGGCCCGGCGACGGCGCCTACGACGAGGCTCGATCGATCTGGAACGGCGCGCACGACGCCCACCCGGCGCTGATCGCCCGCTGCGCCGACTCCTCCGACGTGCGCCACGCGATCGGCTTCGCGCGCAGCGAGGGCCTTGAGGTCGCCGTGCGCGGCGGCAGCCACAGCATTCCTGGCTTCTCGACCTGCGACGACGGCATCGTCATCGACCTCTCGCCGATGAAAGGCATCACGGTGGACGTGAGCGGGCGCACCGCCACCGCCGAGGGCGGCGTCACCTGGGGAGAGTTCGATGCCGCCACTCAGGACCACGGTCTCGCCACCACCGGGGGCTTGGTCACGACCACCGGCGTCGCCGGCTTCACGCTCGGCGGCGGGATCGGCTGGCTGAAGCGCAAGTACGGCCTGGCCTGCGACAACCTGCGCTCAGCCGAGGTCATCACCGCAGATGGCCAGATCCTCACCGCGAGCGCGACCGAGAACCCCGACCTCCTCTGGGGCCTGCGCGGCGGAGGAGGCAACTTCGGCGTCGTCACCTCCTTCGAGCTCGACCTGCACCCGGTCGGCCCGACCGTGGCCGCCGGCCCGGTTTTCTACCCCGGCGACCGTGCCAAGGAGATCATGCGCTTCTATCGGGAGTTCACACGTGACCTGCCCGATGAGCTGACCACCCTGGTCAACCTGATCACCGCGCCCCCCGCCCCCTTTCTGCCCGCGGATTGGCACGGCAAGAAGCTCGTCGGCATGGTCGGCTGCTACTCCGGCGACCCCGACGCGGGGATGAAATCGCTGCAGCCGATCCGCGACCTCGGCGATCCCGTCGCCGACCTAGTTGGCCCGATGCCCTACGTCCAGATGCAGGGCCTGCTCGACGCGCTCTGGCCGAAGGGCACCCAGGCCTACATGAAGGCAGGCTACTTCCGCGAGCTCGATGACCACGCGATCGAGACAATGGCCCGCTTCCATCAGAGCGCGACCTCCCCGTCCTCGGAGATCCACATCCACCACTTCGGCGGCGCGATCGCCCGTGTCGGTGAGGATGAGACCGCCTGCGGCGAGCGCCAGGCGCCGTTCGTGCTCAACACGATCGCCGCCACGCACGAGCCGGACGGGGGTCTGGAGACCCACATCGACTGGGCCCAGCGCTTCTACGCCGAGATCGAGCCGTCGCTGACCGGCGGCGCCTACATCAACTTCCTCTCCTCCGAGGGCGAGGAGCGGGTGCGCGCCGCCTACGGCCCCGAGAAGTTCGACCGACTGCGAGCGCTCAAGGACCGCTACGACCCGACCAACCTGTTCCACCTCAACCAGAACATCCCGCCATCGTGACCGTGGCCGTCGAGGAGACCACGTTTCGCTCTGAGAGCGTGGACTGCGCTGCCCGGGTCTACCGGCCGGCCGTTGCGCCCGGGGAGATTACGCCGTGCATCGTGATAGGTAATGGTTTCAGCCTTACGCGCGATGATGGTCTGCCGGCGTTTGCGGAGCGGTTCGCTGGCGCAGGGATCACCGCACTCACGTTCGACTTCCGTCATCTCGGTGGGAGCGGTGGCGAGCCGCGCCAGGTCATCAACACAGACCGCCAGCAAGCCGACTTCGGGGCGGCCGTGTCGTTCGCTCGAGGGCTCGAGGGTATCGACGCTGATGCCGTGGCTGTGTGGGGCTTCTCAAGCGGCGGTGGTCTCGCGATTAACATTGCGGCTGCTGACCATAGGATCGCTGCTGTTATCGCCCTGTGTCCGGCGACGGACACGATCGCGTTCCTGCGCAGAATGCCGATGCGCACTTTGAACGCGGTGAACGTCGCTATTTTGCGCAACATGCTGGGCAGACGACGGGTTCACATTCCGGTTGCGGCGCGCCCAGGCTCCACAGCCTGGTTCAGCCAGCCCGAGGCGCTCCCCGGTTTCGACGCCATCCTTGGCGATCACTCCCTCTGGCGCAGTCTCCCGCCTGAGCGCTTCAGGGCACTCTCGCCGGTGATGAGCTCGGGTGCCCTGGTCAGGCTCTGCCGACAGCGACGTTTGAGGTCATTGGCATCCGCAGCGAGCCGTCGTCGGTAGCGTGCAGCGCAAGTCGCTCGGCGACCTCATCGGAGACTGCCTGCTGGGACTGAGCAGGCATGGCGGCGAACACCGACGCGATTGGGCTGGCGGCGAGATAGAGGAGGGCGAACTCAGGGTGCGACGCCCACGTGCACTCGATCGTTTCGTCGATGACCGCAACCTCCCGGAAGCCCGCGTCGGACATCAGTTGGGCTAGGTTGGCGCCATCGCCGAGCGTGAACGGTGAGTGCATCATCTGTGCAGCCTCGGTACTGACGTGGCGCCCGAGCGCGTCGGCGATCGCGCTGAACGGCGGCTCGATGTCCTTCCAGGTCGCAATCGCGACGCGTCCGCCGGGCTTCAGCACGCGTCGCATCTCGGCGAGCGCGGCCGCGCGCTCAGGGAAGAACTGCAAGCCCTGCTGACACAGAGCGACGTCGAAATCCTCAGCGTCGAAGGGCAGTACCGTGGCGTCCGCCTGGGCGTAGTCGATCGGCGCGGCGTTCTCCTCAGCCGGATATGAGCGCGCGATGGCGACCGTCGGCTCTCCGAGGTCCACACCCGCCACCGATCCGCCCGGACCCGCAAGGACCGCGGCTGCACGCGAGACGACGCCGGTGCCGCAGGCGATGTCGAGCACACGCGAACCCGGCCGCACAGATCCATGCTCGACGAGCCGCTTCGCGAACGGCGCGAACATCGCCGGCACGAGGAACTCTTGGTAGATCGCCGGTGCGCTCCCGCTTTGAGTACCCCAGTCCATCGAGGCCATCAGCCGCCTCCTCTCCATAGGATGACAGCAACGCAAGGCGCGCTCAGACGAGTGTCGATGACGGTGACTATCGGCCGGAGCCTACCGGAGAACAGGCTTTCGCCTTGTGGCCCGTATCGGACTCGTCATCCTCGGAGACACCGTCACCCTGCAACTGGCAGAAGCTCAATTAGTCAGCGCGACGCAACCACAGACCAGCCGCAACGGCGGCCGAGCTAGGCCAGCAATCACAGGTCACACGACCGGCGGCGACTTGCCCAGCCGGCTGGGGAGAGAGCCGCCGGCCGGGTGCCGCGGACGCAGCCGCCTCTCGCGCCCAGTCTCACATGGACGGGACGTCACGGTCTCAGATGAATGGGACTAGGCCGTCTCAGATCGGCGGGACGCCGCACACTGCGGCGTCCCGTTCCGAGAGACCCTCCCCCGATCCGGCTCGCGATGCGGGCGTAGGCTGGCCGCTAAGCGATCCTCGCCAGAGCGGGGTTGGCGGCGGCGGGACGGTCGGGTGGCACGCAGACCATTCCCTCGCTGAAACCCGCGGACCCGATCGCGAAGGCTGCGTTGAACCGGTCGAGGTTGACCAGGGTTAGCAGTGCGGTGATCTCGACGAGTTGCTCGTCACTGAAGTGTTCGCGCATTTGGTCGAACAGCTCGTCGGTGACCTCGACGGGCGTTCGCATCACGGCGACCGCGTAGTCGAGCGCGAGCTTCTCGCGTTCGGTGAACAGGTCGCTCTGGCGGTAGCGTGGCAGTGCCAGCAGCTCCTCGTCGGAAAGCCCGGAGTTGCGGCAGATCTGTGAGCCGAGGTCGACACAGAACTCGCATCCGATCATCTGCGCGCCCTTCAGCTCGACCAGGTTCTTCAGCCGCGCGTCGACGGACTTCCCCTTGCGCACCGCCTGGTTGAACCTGCCCATCCCGGTCATCATCTTCGGCTGGTGGGCCCAGATCTCCATCGGTTCGAGCCCGCTGCCGGTCTGCGGCTCGCGGCCGGTCAGCTTCTTCATCATCCTCGGTCCGAGCCTGTAGATGAGCCTGACCATCGGCCCGGCCTTGCTCTTCGATACTCCATTGATGCGTGCCATGAGGCAGCTCCTGTCACATTGGTTGGGGTTCGGGGGTCTATCCGGTATGACCCATGAGACCCGGACGGTGTGACAGCGATGGACGAACTCGAGCTGGCCAACAGATTCGACCGCCAGCGGCCTCAGCTGCGCGCGGTCGCCTATCGGATCCTCGGCTCGTTGAGCGACGCTGAAGACGCTGTGCAGGAGGCGTGGCTACGGCTGCGGCGCAGCGACGCTGAGCAGATCGACAGCCTCGAGCGGTGGCTGACGACAGTTGTCGCCCGGATCTGCCTGAACGTGCTCCGCTCCCGCCGTACCCGCGCCGAGCAACCACTCGACGGTTTGCGCCCGGAGCCGATCATCGACGACCCGGCGGTCGGGACCGATCCCGAGCACGAGGCGTTGCTCGCGGACTCGATCGGGATCGCGCTCCAAGTCGTGCTCGATACTCTCACCCCGGCCGAACGGCTGGCGTTCGTGCTGCACGACATGTTCGCGGTGCCGTTTGACGAGATCGCGGCGATGGTCGACCGCTCACCGCAGGCGACGCGTCAGCTCGCAAGCCGCGCCCGCCGCCGGGTGCGCGAGACGGCGCCGCGGCCGGACCCGGACCTGACACGACAGCAGGCGGTTGTGGACGCGTACTTTGCCGCCGCGCGAGAGGGCGACCTCGAGGCGCTGGTAGCGGTGCTCGACCCCGACGTCGTGCTCCGCGCCCACCGCCGCGACGGCGACCAGCTCGAGCTGCACGGCGCCGAGCAGGTCGCGCAAGGGGCGATGAGCGCCCGGCGCTTCGCGCCGTACGTCCGCCCCGCGCTCATCAACGGCGCCGCCGGCGTGGTCGCGTTCGACGGTCAGCGGCCGTTCGCGGTGCTGGCGTTCACAGTCCTCGGCGGCCGCGCGGTCGCGATCGACGTGTTCAACGACCCCGAGCTGGTCGCCAAGCTCGACATCCGCGGCATCACCGCCTGAGCGGCACGCCCAAGTCACGGCGGGGATCACCGCACGCGCGCCCGGTCGACCGAGGCAGCCTCAACCAGCACAAGCGGTATGGTGGCTGAGCGGCCCAAAGAATGAGATGAGCGCCTTCACAGATCCACAGATCGCGTACCTCACGGGCGAGCGCCGCTTGGCCCGCATCGCGACGGTCGGTGTGGACGGGACACCGCACGTCGTCCCCGTCGGCTTTAGCTACAACCGCGAGCACGACACGATTGACGTCGGCGGGCGCCAACTCGAGCAGACCAAAAAGTTCCGCGATGTCGCTCGCAATGGACGAGCAGCGGTCGTCATCGACGATCTGGCTAGCACGAACCCATGGCATCCCCGAGCGGTCGAGGTTCGAGGACCGGCCGAAGCGATCGGAGGACCGGATGCGATCATCCGCATCCAGCCCGAGCGGGTCATCGCATGGGGTCTCGAGGGCCAGTGATCAGCCACGCCGCTTGAGTACGGCGTCTCATCGATGTGCGGCTGGATTCTCAGTCAGATGCGAGCGTTGCGCAACGAGATCTCCAGCTGCGTCAGCGATCTCCTCGCAGGGCTCGAACGCTAACCGCCCGCGGGCGGAAGGTCATTCTCCGGCTCGGTCTGGGCCCAGACAGGGGTGCCCTTGTACGTGTAGACGCTCTCCAGGGTGAACCCGAGGTGGTGGTAGAAGTCGATCGAGCGCTGCACGTCCTCGACGTGCACGAACGGGATCAGACCGCTCACCCGGTGCGCGGGAGCCGGCTGCACGACCGCGGGCCGGCCAGGGCCCTCGAGCACGGCGCAGCCGGCGTCTCCTCGCCCTCCAGGTATGCCTTGGCGACGGCCCGGTCGCTCTCTCGTCTGGTCTTGAGTCCTTACATCTTGTCTCCGGTTCGCGCCCGCACGAGGCACACGAACCAGCAGACCGTCAGGGAGGCGGACGAGGAAAGGCCGCGCCCAGAACAGGACCGATCGCGTTGGCACACTCCTGTGGTGCTCACTCTCTTTGGTGCCTGCGCCGTCACGTTCATGGTCCTGATGTACGCGCTCGAACGACGCGGCCGAGTGTTCATCCTCGCGTTCGCTTGCGGGTGTGCATTGTCGAGCGTCTACGGCTTCCTCGCAGGCACATGGCCCTTCGGAGTAGTCGAGGCGATTTGGGTGACGATCGCGCTGAAGCGCTACCGATCGAAGTCACCAATGCACGCGCACCCAACGGACACCTGACCGAGCCATCCGCGAGTGGGCCGGCAGCGCGCAAGCCTCCGCGGCCAGCAGCCCAGCATACGGGCCTACGCCGACGATCGCTCTCCCCCGCCGGAACGCTGGTCGCAGATCGTCCAGCGGTAGGGCTGCTGAGCATGCCCGACGCCAGCTCGACGATGCTCGCGCCGAGGCGCCGCGAGCCAGCGGCCGCAGCCAGCCTGGCAACGCGGTTTCCGCCTCTCTCCCAACGGGATCGTTATCCGGGCATCCCGTCGCGCTCTCTTCTTCGTGCGAGGTGCCGTAGTTGCCGTTCATGCACGCCGGGCAGCCAATCGAACGTCGCCGATGGGCCGAGCCGCGGGTCGCCGAGAACATCGGCGTCGCGCAAGGCATGCACGTACGCCCGATCCTGGTCGATCCGTGCGTGTACCTGATCAGCTCCGCCGACGGACCCGTGGCCGGGGACGAACACATCGACATCACCCGCCGCGCCCTCGAGCAGCCGCAGCGCGACGAGGTAGTCCTCGATCGGGTCAGCGGTGTCGTTCAAGTCGAGCATCGGAATCAGGACGTCGGAAAGCAGATCGCCGGCGACGAGAACCCCGCGTTCCTCGATCAACAGCGCCGCATGGCCCGGGGCATGCGCTTGATGCTCGATGATCCGGACTTGAGGGCCATCCCAAGGAATCTGATCAGCTTCGACGGGCAGGCCGGCAATGAGGCCGAGCAGGTCCAGCGGCACCTGCTCGACGATGTCCGGCGGTATCAGCGCAGCGACGCGGGCCTTCGCACCCGCGTCCGACAGCCGATCTCGGACGGTGGCCGCACAGCGCGCCGTGCCGTAACGAGGCGCCGCGCCGAGCCGGGCGTGCCAGAGCAGGTGATCCCAATGCGGATGCGTGGAAAACCCTGCCACGACTGGCAGGCCCAACTCGTGAAGGTCATTCGCGAGGCAGATCATCTCGTGGCCCTGCACCCCGGGGTCGATGAGCAACGCTCCAGCCCGGCCTTGCACGACAACGGCGTTGGTCTGGAGGAACTCGCTCTTGTGGATCAGCACACCCTCCGCGACCTGCGTCAGCATGGGGCCCCTTCCGCTTGTCGTTTGCAAACGCTTGGCGGGACCGTATTACGTCCAAGGACGCCGACGGACGGGAGAGCGTCCCGTCTCATGTGAGACGGCGCGGGGCGCCCCCGGCAGGGCGCCCCGCGGTGAAGCGCGCTACGCCGCGGCAAACTGCGGCGCGAGCTGAGCCAGCCGCAACTGGTTGCCGGACGGGTCGCGCAGCCCGCAATCGCGGCCGTAAGGCATGTCGGTCGGCGCCGTTGTGAACTCCACCCCGGTCTTGCTGAGGCGGTCGTAGTCGCCGTCCACATCGTCGGTCACCAGGAACACGGTCCCGGCGAACCCCTTGGCCATCAGCGAGCGGACCTGGTCGGCGGTGTCGGAGTCCATCACCGGCGGGCCCGGGATCGCCATCAGCACGACGGCGAAGTCGGGCTGGCTCGGCGGGCTGACCGTCAGCCAGCGGAAGCCACCGAGCTCGGGCATCGTGACGTCGCTGCGGACCTCCCAGCCGAGCTTGCCGACATAGAAGTCGAGCGCCTCGCCCTGGTCGTGGACCCAGAGTTGTGCGTTTTGTACCTGCATCGTCGCTCCTTTCAGTGGTTTGCTGAGAGGCAGGCTAATCGGCCGCCGCCGCCAGGTCTTCTCCCTTTGTGCTGTGTTGCGGGCGGCCGTACAGGCGCACGTAACAGGCAGGGACGATCACCTGGGCGGCGGCCGGAGGGAAGCTCGCACGGTACGCCGTCGGCGTCTTGCCGAAGTGGCGCTTGAAGCTGGTGGTGAACGACCCGAGCCCGACCAACCCGACGTCGAGACAGATCTCGCTCACCGACCGGTCAGTGTTGCGCAGAAGCGCGGCGGCACGCTCCAGCCGGCGGGTCATCAGGTAGGCCTTCGGTGACTCGCCGAACGTGCGGCTGAACGCACGGCTGAAGTGCGCCCGCGACAGCCCGGCGGCGGCCGCCAGCTCGCCGACGCCGATCGGCTCGGCGTAGTGGCGGTCCGCGAAATCGCGTGCGCGCAACAGATGCCTGGCAGGCGGCACCGGGGTCATGCGGCCAGGCTATAAGCAAGCTCCCCCGTCCCCCCTGCTCGCCGTCCGGCCGTCCCTGCCGTCATCTACCGTGAAGCCATGCCTGCCCAACCCGCCCCCCGCATCTACGGCCGCGTCTTCGACAAGATCGCCGAGGACTACGACCGTCATCGCCCCACCTACCCGAACGCACTCGTCGACCAGGCCTGCGAGGGCATCCACCGCGCCGCCGCGGTGCTCGAGATCGGCTGCGGCACGGGACAGCTCACCCGCAGCCTGCTGGCCCGAGGGCTGCGGGTGACAGCCGTGGAGCCGGGCCAGCAGCTGATCGCGCGCGCTCGCGACCAGCTGGACGGCGTTGGCGACGCGCAGTTCGTCAACGCGCGCCTGGAGGACGCCTCGCTGCCGCGTGCCCACTACTCGGCCGTCTTCTCGGCATCGGCTATCCACTGGGTCGATCCCGACGTGAGCTGGCGCAAGGCGGCGGACGCGCTGGTGGACGGCGGGACCCTTGCTTTGCTCTCGTATTTCGGGCTCGACGATCCCCACAGCGCCGACGACCAGCAGGCGCTGCGTACCGCCATAACGACGATCGCGCCAGAGCTCGCCGCCGAGTGGCCCACCTACCGCGACCTCGCCAGCACCCTCGCCGGGGTTGCGGCCCGGCGCGAGAACCTCTCGGAGGTGTGGGCGTGGCTGGGGTCCTATGAGCTTGCGCGCGGGTATGCGGCAGACCTGTTCGATGACGCGCAGATCGTGGCAGTGCCGATGCAACTGGAGCACACAGCTGAGGAGATCAACGCTCTGCTGGGCACCATGTCGTTCTGGGCGCGACTGTCACCCCAGCAGCGCAACGAACTCGTCGCCGAGAACCAATCCTTCCACCAGCGGCTCGGACGGCCGATCCGCTCGAGCGCATTCGCCTGCGTGGTAGTGGCACGACGCCGGCCTCGCACGTAACCGGCTACTGATGCGGACGATCACTCTCATAGAGGCCCCGACGAGCGCCGGCGCGTATGCCCCCGGCCAGGAGGACGGTCCACGCGCGCTGCTCGACGTGGGCCTGCGCGAGCGGCTGGAAGCGGTGGGCGTCACGGTGCGCATCGGCGGGCGGGCGAGCCCGTTCCGATGGCGGCCGGACCCCGAGAACCCGCGGGCCGCGAACGCCGGCGCGGTGATCGATCGCGCGAGCCAAGTCGCCTCGCTGGTCCGATCGGCTCCAGCCGGGGACACGATCCTGGTCCTCGGAGGAGAGTGCACGGTCGGTGTCGGCACCGTGGCCGGACTACTGAACCGCAGTGCGCGGCTGGGCCTCGTCTACGTCGACCGGCACGCTGATCTGAACGTGCCCGCCAGCACGGCCGACGGCGCCCTGGACTGGATGGGTGTGGCGCACATTCTCGACGTCGACGGCGCCGTTGACGGGCTCGCAGCGCTCGCCGGTCAGCGTCCTATGCTGAGCGCCGGGCAGATCAGCTTCCTCGGGCTCGGCCCGCACACGGACTTCGAGGCCCAGGTGATCGCCGAGCGCAGCCTGCCCGTGGTCGACGTGCGAAGCACCGCGTCTGATCCGCTCGGCAGCGCCCGAACAGCCCTATCTCCGCTCGCGGCGTGTGACAGCTTGGCGGTCCACTTCGACGTCGACCTCGTCGATTTCCTCGATGCGCCGCTGGCGGAGAACACGGATCGCGGCCCCGCCCCGTCGCTGAAGGCATGCGGCGAGATGCTGAGCGCGCTGCTCCGCGATGAGCGTGTGCGCGCGCTCACGGTGACCGAGTTCAACCCGCACCACGGATCCCAGAACGGGGCAACCACCGAGCGTCTCCTGCAGGTCCTGATCGGGGTCCTCGGCGAGGCCGAGTAGCGCCGCCAGCTCGAGCAGCGCTCTCAGACGCCCTCTCAGCTGGCGCGCTCGGCGGCGCGGTCCCGCACGTCGGTCTTTTCCGTGAGGGTCATCGATCCCGGATGGCCGGGGCCGGGCCAAGGAGTGAGCAGCAGCAGAAGGCGCGAGTCTGCGAGGGCTTTGACCTCGTGACGCTCCTGGGGCGCGAACTGCACCAGCATCCCGGGCTCGGCATCGATCGTCTGACCGGCGTGGCTGGTGATCGTCACCTCGCCGTGGATGACGCTGATCCAGGCCCCCTCGTGGACCTGGTGATCCTGCAGCATCTCGCCCGCCGGAAGATCGAGCACGATCGCGCGTCCCTGCTCAGTCGAGCAGAGGATCTCCGGCTGATGCGGTCTCCACGTGAGGCCTTTGAGATCCCACTGATCCATCCAGAGCCAGTCTTGCAGAGCTGAGCGCGGGAGGTTCCGACTCTGGACAGCTCAGCGGACGGCGTCGGCCCAGTCGCGCAGGCGGTCCGAGACCAGAACATCCGTCCCGCGAGCACGGCTGCGGCGCCTTCGCCCAGCGCGATGCGCTGACGCTCGGCACGGACTGATCACCCTGCCCCGCTACATGGACCGCCTCGATCTCCAGGACGTAACCGCTGCCGACGTCGCAGCCGCCCACATGCGCGACCTCGAGGTTCAGGAGGGATGCGGGGTGCGCTTCGAGTGGCGCGATTGAGCCAGCGGCGATGCTCTCTACACTTAAAGGCCGTGTCGACGCATTCAGCGAGCCAGAGCGGATCCGAACACTTGGAGCTCCCGGTCGAGGAGCTGTTGCGCCGGGCGCATCCGCTGCCTGATCACCATGAGATGGTGATCGAGGGTCTCAGCGAAGAGGAGGGCGAGGTCTTCCTCGCAGCCGTCCACCCGTGACCGCGCCGGGGTTGCGCGGCCCGACGGTGTCGACACCGATGTCTTCAGCGCCGACCTAGTCCCAGCCTCACGGACGGCTGGCTGAGCGCTACGCGCCGATCATCGACGGCCGGCCAGCGTTCATCTCATTTCAGACGGTCGCGGAGCTGCGCTACGGGGCGATCCGCCGAGGCTGGGGCGAGGCGCGGATGCTGAAGCTCAACAGCAAGATCCAGCTCGCAGAGGTCGTCCATACCGGCCCCGAACTGGTGGCGATCTGCGCCCAGCTGCGCGCCGACTGCGCTGCTATCGGTCACGCTCTCCGCTCGAGCACGGTCGCGTGCGTGGTGGTGGCACGACGCCAGCCCCGCGCCTGATCGGCGTGCGTGCTCCACCAGGGCGCCTGACGGGCGTGCTCGCGTCCTACCATCGAGCGCATGACAGTCCAGCGCATGGACCACGTGGGCATCGTCGTGGACGACCTCGAGGATGCGACGGCGTTCTTCGTCGAGCTCGGACTCGAGCTGCAGGGCGAGACGCCGGTGGAGGGCAACTGGGTGGGTCGCGTCATCGGGCTGGAGGGCGTCCGAGCGCGGATCGCGATGTTGCAGACTCCTGATGGGCACGGGCGAGTCGAGCTGGCGCAGTTTCACACCCCGCAGGCCGATACCGGTCACCGGCGTGAGCCGGCGAACGTGCCGGGCATCCGCCACGTCACGTTCGCGGTCGACGACATCGACGCGGTCGTGGCTCGCCTGCAAGCCCGCGGCGCGGAGCTCGTCGGCGAGCTCGGGCGCTACGAGGACATCTACAGGCTCTGCTACATCCGCGGTCCGGCGGGAATCATCATCGAGCTGGCGGAGCGGATTGGCTGACGTGGCTGCGCTCACCGTCTACGAGGTAAACACGTGCACGACGTGCCGCAAGCTCGCACAGCTGCTGACCGAGCGGGGCATCGACTTCGACTCCGTCGAGTACCACGTGACCGGGCTGACAGAGCCCGAGCTGCGCAGCCTGCTGGCGAAGGCCGGCGCGCGGCCCCACGATTTCGTGCGCGCTCGTGATGCGAACGCCGTGGGCGTCGACGCGGCTGCGCTCGACGACGACGCGCTGATCTCCGCGATGGTTGCGAGCCCGGCGCTCCTTCAGCGTCCGATCGCGGTCCGAGGCGATCGTGCGCTGCTCGCGCGGCCGGTCGAGCGAGTGCTCGAGCTGCTCGACAGCTGATCCAGGTCTTCACGGCGCCCTCCTCTCCGACCCGGCCGGCCTCGCTGCTTGGGTGAGAGCGTCTCCAGCAGCACCAGCATCGCCAGCGACAGCGAGTCGGCGGTCTCGGCGTGACGGGCGGGGTCGTCGCCTCCGTGAGCGCCAGCGCTGCGCGCTCGGCGGCGCTGAAGTACGGCGTCTCGCGCCAAGCCGCCACGGTGTGGATGCGCTCGCTGCTCTCCCCCGCGTGCGCGAGCTCGCGGGTGTGGATGTCCACGCACACGCTGCAGCTGTTGATCTGGGTGGCGCGCAGGTGCACCATGTAGAGCGTGGTCTCGGAGATCCCGGCGGTGGTTGCCGAGGCTCCCAGCTGCTGGAGCGCCTCGAGCGCGCCGGGAACGCTCAGTGCGGGGTTCTTGATTCTCGCCTGCATGATCGTCGTCCTTCCAGTGGTGAGCGTCCAGTGTCATCTAAGACAGGACAGACGGCAGGAATGTGACACCTCTGCCGAGACCACTTCACGCGGCCTCGAACCCGACGACCTGGCCCGGCCGGCAGGATCTGCCGCGAGTCATGCGCGACTCGCTCGATCAGCTGAGAGTCGTTACCGCAGGCCGATAGCCGCTCCGACGTCGACGGCGACACTCTCAGGAACGGCGCATGGCACGCCAGACAACCCCCGGATGGCGGGCCATCTTGACGCCGACCACCAGCGCAAAGCAGGTGCTGGCGAGCCACGGACGCAGGTGCGGTCTCAGTCGCCGTATCAGCCCGTCGGGGCCGAGCTCGAACGCCATCGCGTCGTCCAGCCTGAACGGGCCCAAGCGCGTCTCGGCGATCATGAACGCACGGTCGCCGTCCATCATCGCCGGGGTCCAGTGCACGTCGGTCACCGTGCCGTAGACCGCGGCGAACAGAACCCCCAGATCCCGCCTGCCGCGGAACACGCCGTGGGTCAGCAGCGGCGAGACGAGCTCGGCGTCTGGCGCGAGCGCGTCGACGAGCTTGTCGACGTCATTGGCTTCCGATGCAGCCCGGAACTGCGCGATTGCATCCACCACTCCAGAATACGCCACCCGCGTGGTGCGGACAGTGGCGCGGCTGGATGGACCTCGGTGAAGGTTTGAACTTGACCTCGCGGCGCGCTACTCCTCGTCGTCCTGCGCCTCGTTCCTCGCCGTAGCTGTCAGCGCCTCGACATCCTCGAGGTCTCTCGGTCTGCCCATGGTCTGCTTCATGCGAACGAGATCGTCAACGCCGACTATCAGCAGGTGGATTCCATCAAGGTCGATCGACAACGCGCGCTGGCGCATGTCCTCGTACGCAGCGGCGCCCGGCACCTCGTTGAGAACGTGGAGCTCCCCGTGCCGCGTGGCGAGCGGGGGCACGATCGCAGCGATACGTAGCTGTTCGGCGGTCGGCGTCGGGGCGCTCGGCCCCAGCCCCTGCGGGCGCGCGTCCAGCTCGACGAGAGCGGCGGCAAGCCGCTCGAAGTTCTCGGGATCGGGCGCAGGTGTGACGTCCAGATCCTTGGTCGTGCGTCGGCCTCCGTGCACCTGCGCCGCCACACCGCCGATCACGAGGTACTCGACACCCCGCTCGGCGAGCGCGCGAAAGAGCTCGGGCAGGTCCAGCGGACGCTCGACGGCATCGGTCACGACGGCGTGACGCGTTCGAGGCGTGACGCGGGATGCCCGGCGCGCCGCGCCTGCGCCCCGGCTATCTCGAGCTTGGTCGCGACGAGGTTCCACGATGCCGCCTCGCGCAGCCGCTCACGCGGGGTCATCGGCACGGACCCGGCCTGTCCGTCGCCGGCTGGAACGGCGTTCAGCTCGAGGCGCTCCCCGAGCACCATCAGCAGGTGGCCGAGCCGCTCCAGCGTCGGCGACTCGACGCCGCGCTCGATGCGGCTGATGGCGTCCTGGCTGGTCCCCGCACGCAGTGCGAGCTGCCGCTGGCTGATGCCCTGGCGGCTCCTGGCTTCGCGGAGGAGCTCAGATGCACTCTCTTGACACCGCATACGGTGTCAGAATACCAAGGTGAGGCGGCGAGCGCACCTCGGGCCGTGAATTTCGCGGCCGCACGCTGCGCCTGCTTGCGCCTAATCTGAATCCCCATGCCGTCCGCCACGTATGAACGGTTCGAAGGCGACGTGCATCGCCACGGCGCGCTTCGCCATGCCCACCCGCACGAGGGCCCGCACGAGCACGCCCCCCATCCCCATCCCCACGATCACCACGGCGGCCACTCGCACAGTCACCCCCACTCCCACGGCCTGATCGACGACAGCATCAAGCGCTCCCGCGAGGGAGTCCGCGCGGTGGCGCTGGCGCTGGCGATCCTCGCGGCGACAGCGGCGGCGCAGGCCCTTGTGTTCGACCTGACGGGCAGCCTGGCGCTGCTGGCGGACCTGATCCACAACGGCGGCGACGCGCTGACGGCGGTCCCGCTGGGAATCGCGTTCGCGCTGGGCTCGGAGCGGGCGGAGCGTGCTGCGGGCCTGGCGGTGGTGGCGGCGATCTTCGTGTCGGCTTGCGTTGCGGCGTACGAGGCGATCATGCGCCTGATCCACCCTTCGACCCCGCACGATCTGCTGGTGCTGGCGCTGGCGGGCGCGATGGGCTTTGCGGGCAACTGGCTGGCGGGCGTGGTCCGCACGCGCGCGGGCCGCAGGCTGGATAGCCCGGCACTGATCGCGGACGGCGATCACGCGCGCGTGGACGCGTATGTGTCTCTTGCGGTGATCGCGAGCGCGATCGCGATCGCGGCGGGCGCGCCGATCCTGGACCCGATCCTGGGCCTGGGCATGACGGCGGTGATCCTGCGCATCACGCGCGCGAGCTGGCGTACGGTGCGCGGCAAGCACCCTCACTAGCAGTCGACGAACGCCGGTGCGGGGCAGGCCTGCCCTACCCCACGCGGCGCGTCACATCATCAATGGCGAAGGCGGAATGCGCGTGCTGCCGTGAACCTCGGGAATGCGCATGAGCATCTCGTCGACGTAGCACCACGACCACACCTCGCCGGGCTCGAGCGAGCGGATGATGGGGTGTGCGCTGGCGTGCGCGTGGGCGCTTGCGTGGCGGTTGGGCGAGTCATCGCAGCACCCCACCTGCCCACACTCGAGGCAGATGCGCAGGTGCAGCCACTTGCCGCCAATGGCGAGGCACTCGGCGCAGCCGTCGACGGACTCGGGGAGCTCGGTGAGGTGGACGTGGTCGAGGTGCGTGCAAACGGGCATCGCAAGCTGCGTTCTAGCATCTGGGCGGTCATCAGGCAAGCGGTGGTGGCGGGCGATGTGGGCATCCTCGACACGGTGACTCCCCTGCGCCAGCTGCTGACGCGCACGGAGCCGTTCGTGCGCGAGTTCCGCGGGGATTTCGAGGCGATCGCGCGCTCGCGCGCGCAATCCGACGCCGAGCGCGCGGCTGTGGATGACGCGGCTGCGGAGCGCACAGTTTCGGATGCCGGCGGCGCGGGGCAAACTGTTTCGGATGCCGCCCTTGAATAATTCTTTGGCAAGCCATAATCTATTTCCATGGCGGCCAAGGATCAGGTGCGGACACCTGCGGTTGAGGACTACTCGAAGGCGATCTTCTCGCTGGAATCGCGCGGCGAGGAGCCGGTGTCGACGAATGCGCTGGCGGAGCGCCTGGGCATCACGCCGGGCTCGGTGTCGGCGATGCTCAGGCGGCTGGACGAGCTTGGCCTGATCACGCACGTCCCATACCGCGGCGTGCGGCTGACGCAGGACGGGCGGCGCATAGCGCTCGAGGTGATTCGCCACCACCGCCTGCTGGAGAGCTATCTGGCTGAGGCGCTGGGCATGCCGTGGGATCGCGTGCATGCGGAGGCGGAGGTGCTGGAGCACGTGCTCTCAGACGACCTTGAGGAGCTGATCGCGGCGAAGCTGGGGCACCCGAAGGTGGACCCGCACGGCGACCCGATCCCGACGGCGGATCTGGAGCTGGACGAGCCGGCGACGGACCGCATGGAGAGCCTGCAGCCGGGCGACGAGGGCGTGTTCGTGCGCGTGTCGGACAGTGACCCGGAGATGCTGCGCTACCTGGCCGAGCGCGGCATTGCGCCGGGCGACCGCTTCGCGGTGCGCGAGCGCCAACCGTTCGGCGGCCCACTGTTGGTGCGCTTCATCCATGCGGAGACGGGCGCCGAGCACGAGCACGCGATCGGCGGCCAGCTCGCGTCGGCGATGCGCGTGGAGCTCGATTCGGACGCAAGAGGACGGGAAGCGGCGCGTTGAACACGTCCGAGCTGAGCGCCTCCCCCCTGCTCCCCGCGCCGCCGGTGACTGACGAGGACGCCGCGCGCTCGCACGACCGCGGCCGCGTTCACCACGCGCGCAGACACCGCCGCCGCTGGCATCTGATGTGGCTGCTGGTGGGGCCGGGAATCCTGGCGATGCTGGGCGAGAACGACGGCCCGAGCATGATCGCGTACGCGTCCGACGGCGCGCAGTACGGCCTGGGCTTCTTCGTGCCGTTCATCCCGATCCTGTTCGCGATGGCGTACGTGTGCCAGGAGATGTGCATGCGCGTGGGCGCGGTGACGCACCGCGGCTACGGCGAGTTGGTGCTGCAGCGCTACGGCCGCGCGTGGGGCTGGTTCGGCGCGGGCGACCTGACGCTGACGAACCTGGTGACGCTGGTGGCGGAGTTCGTGGCGATCCGCGTGGGCCTGGCGTACTTCCACCTGGGCTCCGGCGTGGCGGTGGCGCTGGGCCTGGCGCTGGTGGTGTTCACGCTGAGCGGCGGGCGCTACTGGCGCTGGGAGCGGATCGTGCTGGGCCTGGCGGCGTTCAACGGCCTGTTCCTGCTGGCGGCGATCCTGGTGAAGCCGGACGTTGGCTCGATCGCGAGCTCGTTCGACTTCTCGCCGTTCCCCGGCGGCGGCTTCAACACGCTGCTGCTGCTGATCGCGTCGACGATCGGCGCGACGGTGACGCCGTGGATGATCTTCTTCCAGCAGAGCGCGTCCGCCGACAAGGGCATGACCCCGGCGGACGTGGCGCACGGCCGCTACGACACGGCGCTCGGCGCGGTGCTGGCGGCGATCTTCGGCATCGGCGCGCTGGTCGCGGGCGCGGCGCTGCTGCCGCACCACGGCTCGGCGATCGAGGGCTTCGCGGGCGCCGGCTTCCCGCAGGCGCTGAAGCACGTGGCGGGCGGCGCCGCCGGAACCGTCTTCGCACTTGGGCTGATCGAGGCGGGAGCCGTGGCGATCCTCACCATCTCCGCAAGCACCGCGTACGCGGCGGGCGAATGCATCGGCGCGTCGCACAGCTTCAACAGCTCGCCACGCGGCGCCGCAGTGTTCTACGCGGCCAACATCGGCGTCGCACTGGTGGCGGCGGCCGTGATCCTGATCCCCGGCGCGCCGCTGCTGTCGATCGCGCTCAACGCCAACGTGCTGGCGACGGTGCTGCTGCCGGTGAGCCTCGTGCTGATGGTGATGCTCGCCAACGACGGGGGCCTGATGGGCCAGTGGTCGAACAAGCGCTCCACGAACGTGATCGGCGTCGCGGTGATCGCGTTCGTCGGTTGCTGCGGAGCGGCGTACGGCATCGACTCGTTCCTGCAGACGGTGCACGTGATCGGCTCATGACAGCGGCCGCCCCCCAGCCGGACGACACCGCGATCGCCGAGCGAGACCTGCAGGCGCAGGAGCGCGCCGAGGACGAGCTGATCATGCACCTGGAGCGCGACCAGTACGTCGCCGAAACCTCGCGCCCCGTTCCCCGCGCCCCTCTCAGCGCGGCCGCGAGCGCGGGCCTGTGGGCGCTGCGCGTGTTCGTCGTGCTCGTCGGTCTGATGGTGATCTACACCTTCATCGCACAGCTGCACTGACCTCTCCCCTGACCCTTGCCCAAGGAGGTATTGCCGCTAGCTATGCCACGTGGCCCGCGGTCAGCCGCGGGCGGGATCGGGCTGCGTCTCGTCCTGCAGCGCGAGGCGTATCAGCGACTCGATCGCGACGCGGCCGGCCACGGGCGTGCTGCGCACTGTGCCGTCCGAGGCGACGAGGATGGCGGAGGGGGTTGCGTTGACTCCGTATGCCTGCATGACGGTTGCTTGCTCGTCGATGAGCACGTCGGTCAGGGCGTGCCGACGTGCGAGCGCCTCGGCTTGCATGGTCTCCACCTGGGCAACCAGGGTGAGGGCTAGGCGTCCGGTTACCGTGTGATGCCAGCGTGCGAGTTCGGGGAGAAGCGCAGCGCAGGGTCCGCATCCGGGGCTTACGAATGTGAGTACGCGGGCCCGACCGTCGGCCAGGAGATCCTGAAGACTCACGACCCGTCCCGTCGCTGAGGGCAAACAGAACTCTGGGGCCAGCGCTCCGATCTGACGGGGAGCGGCGGCCGCCCGACCATCGGTCGAGCGTAGCCGGCGGTTCTCACGCCACAGAAGCAGGGTCATCGTTGTTGCAAGACTTGCCAACGCGCCGGTCGCGATTAGCCACAGGTCGCTCGCGTTGGTGCTGACCACCCATGAGCTCAGCGAGGGGCCAGGGCCGCTAAGCGCGACGTATGCGGCCGGTATTGCCAGCACGACATTACGGACTACGGTCGTCCGGCTCGCGGGTTTGGAGTGCAGTTGGCCGAAACAGTGGCAGTCCGGTGCCTCGCCGCGTCGCAGGGCTCGTGTGAGCCCTGCGACGAACAGCGCGAGGAGCACCAGGCTGCCAGCGGCTCCCCAACGCGCCGTAATCGGAAACACCAGAGCAGTCGCCGTCGCAAGCTCGGCGAGGGGCAGGAGCAGCACGAACGGATCGATAAAGCTGGCCGGCACATCGAAATCCGCCAGTGCTTGCCGTGTGCCCGGCCGGTCGGCGAGCTTTGCGACCCCGGCGACGATGAACACGGCCGCGAGACCAACTCGAGCGATCACCAGCGCGTCATCCATATACCGAAATGTACAACATGTATCCTCCCGTGTGTGACTGGTGAAAGCGCGGTTGAGTCGGTGGCAGTCGAGGCGTTCGGTGTGACCGTGGCGGTCACTGCCGATCCTGAGCACTTCGCGGCTGTCTCTGATTTTCTACCTCCGTGCGCTCGTCCGGTGAGGCACCCCCCCGAGCGTGGCCGTTTCGCGCTCGTAAAGGACAACGACGACGGGAGTCTGAGCGTCGAGTGCGACGGAAAGCCCGTCGCGGGGTCATTTCAGCTACGACTCGCGCTCGGCATCCTCGACGCCCAGCTACGCAGTTACATCGCGCTGCATGCCCCCGACCATGTTTTCGTGCACGCCGGGGTGGTTGGAGTGCAGGGCCGCGCGATGGTGCTTCCGGGGAGGAGCTTCGCCGGGAAGACCACGCTGGTGGCGGCCCTCGTAAAGGCGGGTGCGGAATACTGGTCTGACGAGTACGCCGTACTGGATGCCGATGGTCTCGTGCACCCCTACCCGAAGCCTTTGTCGGTGCGTATCGACGGCACTCACGAGACCGACGAGCAGCCAGTCGAGAGCCTCGGGGGGCGAGCCGGCGATCGAGCGCTACCCGTTGCCGTGATCGCTTTCACGAGCTACCACCCCGGAGCCGTCTGGGCGTTGAGCGCCCGCACCGCCGGAGAGGGCGCCGTCAAACTTCTAGAGCACTCGATTGCCGCACGCTCACGTTCGGTACAGGTACTCGCAGCGGTGCGGCGCGCCGCGACCAACGCCATAGTTCTCGAGGGAGCACGGGGAGACGCGGATCAAGCCGCCAGCGTGCTGCTCTCGCAGCAAGCGGCCAGTTGATAGAGCACGTCAGCTCGGCACAAGCACCCTCAAACACCGGCATCACAGGCGCGCCCCGAGCCAATCTGCCCACGGATGTCTCCGACCAGCGCCGTCCGTGCCATCACCGCCCCGTCCCCCGTCGTGTTTCTACGCCTGGCCTTTTGCTCGCTGGATGCGCCACAGCGTGTGAATCGCCTCTGGGGCCTGACCGATAGTCCAGATTGTGCGCCAGAGGTATGCGCCGGTAAGCCCGAGCTTGCCGCGCCGCGCCAGCGGCGACCACCACCGCATGTAGTCGGGTCGTGGAAAGATCCGACTTGCAGCAAGCCCCAGCTTCCACTTGATCCCCGCGTCTGCGAAGAGCAGTGCGTAGAGCTGCTCGGCGATCACGCCCTCCCTCTGGAGCGTGTACTGGAGGGATAGCACCTCGCTGAGACCGAGCCTGCGCGCCAGATCCCTGCCCACGGGCAGGAGCTGCAGGCCAGCTGCGAACGCCGGGACGCCCCGATACGCATGCGCGAGCTCCAGGATGCCCGACCACCTCGACTCCTCGACAACAGCGAGCGCTCGCCGCAGATCCTCCAGCGGCTTACCCTCCCCTAGGTGCGCGTGCTGCGCGGCGTGCAGGACCACGTGCAACACGACCGTGTCGCGATCAGGCACCCGCAACTCGACCCCAGCGATCACCTGACGTTCAGCGCTCACAGCCAGGCGATCCCAGATAGCGTCTGGGTCGCCGGCGAGGCCCGCCAGCCGACAGTGAAGGTCTACCATCGCGCCACCGCGGCTAAATTCCGTGCCGCCCGTACCCAGGGCCAGCGGTGTTGGCACCCACGGACGATCCTCTGCGAAGCCCAGCCGTTCGAGCACCCTGATCGCGTGCGCCCGGTTCCCGGGCGCCACCATCAGATCAGAGTCGTTGTAGGAACGTATCTCGTCAGGATACAGCCACTTGGCGAGCACCGGGCCCTTGAGAACAAGCGTCTCGATTCCCTCGCGGCCGAATGCACTCACGACCTCGGCCGTGAGTGCATCGACCGCGAAGTTGCGTGCCAACTGGGAATAACAGTCAGCTGGCTCCGCGTTCACAGCTGGCTTACCCGGCACCCACTACACCTGAGCAGCCTACCGAGGAGCCCAGGTTCGGGATGTGCAGAACAAACACGGGCGGCTCAGTGAAGCCTGCTCACTCATATTTCCTTTATGGCTTCTTTGGTCCAGCTGAGATACCCGCCGTAGGTTGTGTTGCAGATATTTTCGCAGGATGCTTGGTTTCCCGATCCGTACCCAATGGCGTCTTTGCAATCGCAGCAATTCAGGGCGCCCGTTTTTGGTTTACATTTATATAAGCCTTCTACTTCTTCTTCCTTTTTAGTAAATTCTTCTCCCGAGCTGGCCATCGCGGGCGTAGCAGCGGTCGCGGAGACGATCATCGACCCGGCCGCAACGGCGGCGCCGTACCGCGTGACCCGGACAATCGCCTCCCGGCGAGATTCACCGGGGCCAGTGCCCTGCATGAGCTCGGGCTCGGCGTCGAGCAGATCCTTCTCGCGCAACTCACGCAGCGCGTCGGCGGCCAGGCTCTCGCTTGCCCCGGCCAGTACGGCAAGTTCACTCACGTCGCGCTCGCCGTCGCAGTGTCGCCAGACGCAAGCTGCGATTGGGCTCAAGCAGTGAGCGATGTGCCTGTCTTGATCGTAGATGAGGAGCTCCTCGCCCACGGTCTCGTCGAGGAGACCGTCTTGGCGTGCTCGTGGTAACGACCCGTATTCGTGCATGCGATCAACCCCCGTCCTATCTCCTTAGATTTGCACTGCCAGATATGGATTGCTTCGCCCATCGAGTCTCCGCTGCCCGCGCTCTGCGTCAAGTCGCCCGCATGCCTCGTCCTAGGCACGGAGGAAAAATGGCGTATTCAAGCCAGATCGAGACCTTTGCGGCGGCCGCGGCGATGGCGCTTTTGTTTCCTACCTGCGTTGATCCATGACTGGTAGTGAGCTGCCCTGTGCTGAGTCGGGATCCGTGTCAGATCTCGGCTACGCGATGCTCAATTCACGAGCAGTCGCACGATCGCGAACACCCCCACGACCACGATCACCGTGCGCAGCGCGTCAGGCGGCAGCCGGCGCCCGTAGCGCGCGCCCAGCTGCGCGCCCGCGATCGACGCGCACGCGATGATCGCGGCGGGTCCCCAGTCGACGTGCGCGGCGAACGCGAAGTACACGCCCGCGACGCCGTTGACGAGGCCAGCGAGCACGTTCTTGAGCGCGTTCGTGCGCTGCAGGCTCTGCGCCAGCGCCGCGCCGAGGATCGCCAGCAGCAGGATCCCCTGCGCCGCGCCGAAGTAGCCGCCGTAGACGCCCGTCACGTACACCGCGAACGGCACCAGCAGGGCGCCCTTGCGCTCGAGGTCGATCTCGCGCTTGGCGAGCATGCGAGCGAGGCGCGGCTGCAGCAGCGTCAACACGAGCGCGATCGCGATGAACATGGGCACGATCGCCTTGAACGCCGACGCCGGCAGCACCAGCAGCAGCACCGCGCCCGTGATGCCGCCGCTGACCGACATCGCGCCGAAGCGCAGCGCCCGCGCGCGCTGGCCCGCCAGCTCGCGGCGGTAGCCGATCGCGCCCGACACCGAGCCGGGCACCAGCCCGATCGTGTTCGACACGTTCGCCGTCACCGGCGCGTAGCCGAACGCGAGCAGCACCGGGAACGTGATCAGCGTGCCGCTGCCCACCAGCGTGTTGATCGCGCCCGCCCCCAGACCCGCGCACGCGATCGCCGCGATTTCGCCGAGACTCATCCCGGCTCAGCCTGGAACGAGGCTTGGCTCTACCGTTTGCGGCATGGACGTCGAGAAGGCTATCCGCACGCGCCGCACGCACAAGGCGTTCTCCCCCCTGCCCGTCGATCCCGCCGTGCTCGACGAGCTGTTTGAGCTCGCCAGCTGGGCGCCCAACCACCACCTCACGAGCCCTTGGCGCTTTCGCGTGCTCGGCGAGCGCACGCGCGCGCGGCTGATGGAGCTCGCCGAGACCGCGCAGCCCGGCTCCGCCGTCAAGCTGCAGCGCGCCCCCACGCTCGTCGCCATCACCGCCCACCAGAGTGGCGATCAGGCGCAGGACCGCGAGGACCTGCTCGCTACCGCCGTCGCCGCGTACCTGGTGCTGCTCGGCGCGCACGCCCGCGGCCTCGCCGGCTACTGGCGCACCGTGCCCTTGCTCGACGACCCCCGCGGGCGCGAGATCCTCGCGCTCGATCAAGCGGAGACGCCCGTCGGGCTCCTGTATCTCGGCTCGCCCGTGCAGGAGCAGCGCACGCCCGAGCGCGCGCCGCTCGCCGACGTGGTCCGCTATCTCGATTGACGACGAGCCTGTGCGTTAGCCTGATCGCTCATGAAACGAGGGTTGATCGTCGCGGCGTTGCTCCTGACCGCGGTCCAAGCGGCTGCCGCCGCGCCGCTGCCGCCCACGCAGCTCGCGGCGCTGCCCAAGCGCCAGATCGCCAACGGCACCGACCCGCTGACCGTGACGCTGTCGGCGCCAGTCTCGCCGACCTCGCCGTCGCCCAGCCTCTCCCCCAGCATCGCCGGCGCCTGGATCATCGTCGGCGACTCGTGGGTGTTCACGCCCGCCTCCACGCTGCAGCCGTGCTCCAGCTACGCGCTCACGGTGTGGTCGCGCACCAGCTCCACCGCGCACGCCGACCTCGGGCGCAAACAGACGATCGCGCTGCACGTCGCGTGCCCGCCGCTGGCCGGCATGCAGCAGGCGCTCGCGCGCCTCGGCTACCTCGGCGCGAAGCTCCGCCCGCGCTACGTCGCGCACATCCACTCCGGCGCCGAGACCCGCCGCGAAGCGGCCGAAAACGCCTTCCATCCCCCGCGCGGCATGCTCGCGCCCAACCCCGGCGACGCGCCCCCCGTGCAGATGGGCCGCCTGGACGCGGTCACGCGCGGCGCGCTCGAGGTCTACCAGGCCGACCGCGGGCTCGCGGCCACCGGCGAACCGGACAGCGCCACGTGGGCGAAGGTGCTCTACGACGTCACCAACTACCGCCGCGACCGTCAGCCCTACACGTGGGCGTCGGTGTCCGAGTCGCTGCCCGAGACGCTGCAGTTGCACCGCGGCCGCCGCGTCGTCTTCAGCACGCCCGTCAACACCGGCGTGCCCGGAGCCGCTACCGAACTGGGCATCTTCCCGATTTACGCGCGCTACGTCTCCACGACCATGAGCGGCACCGACGTCGACGGCACCAAATACGTCGTTCCGGACGTGCCCTGGGTCAACTACTTCAACGGCGGCGACGCCGTGCACGGCTACCCGCGCGCGTCATACGGCTTCCCGCAGTCCAACGGCTGCGTCGAGCTGCCGATCGAAGCTGCGCACACGGTGTTCGGGATGCTCGCCATCGGCGACATCGTCGACGTCAGAGGCTGAGCGCCGGCGCGTCACACCGGCAGGCGGCTCGCCGACCACGGGGCCGGCGAGACCCGGCACAGCGCTCTACTTGACGGTCAGCGTGCCTTCCATCCCGGCCATGCGGTGGCCTGGGACCGAGCAGAAGAACTTGTATGTGCCCGCTTTCAGGTCGAGCGCGAGCGTCTTTGAGCCGCCCTGGAACGTGGGCGTCGCGCCGACGACCTTCCCGGCAGAGGATTCGATCGTCATGTTGTGGCCCAGCGGCGAGGAGTTGGTGAAGTCGATCGACACCTTGCCCGCTTTGGCGGTCAGCGCCGTTGTGTTGTACTTGAGCTGACCTTCCGGGTTCGCTTCCAGGCTGAGCGCGCTGCTCGCCGCCGCGCCCGTGCTGGCGGGCGTCGTCGCGGCGGTCGTGGCCGGCGTGCTCGTCGGGGACGTCGTCGTCGCTGCGGGCGTGGAGGAGGTGTTGCTGGTGGTCGTCGACGAGCTTCCGCAGCCGGCCAGCGCCAGCAGGCCGATCGCGGCGGTCGTGGCCGCGAGGATGGGTGCGAAGCGCTTCGTCGTCCGGCTCTGCACATGCGAGCTCACTAGTGAGGTCCTCCATCGATAGGGGTCATCGGCAGTATGGACGCCGCCCGCTGCGGATCCTTCCCGCGGACCGGGCGAACTCTACTCCGTGGGTGCCGCGGGCGGCTGCGGTGCCGCGGCCGCGTACGCTCCGAGCGCGCCGGCGCGCGCCCTACGGCGCCGCCGGCACCACCACCAGCGGGCCGTCCACGGCAGGCAGCTCGTCCGTCTCGAACACGCTGCTCGCCAGCCGCTCCACGTTCGCGGAGCGCTCCAGGAACTCGTCGGCCGTCTCGAGGAAGCCGATGCGCGGCGTGCGGTAGTGCATCGGCACCACCCAGCGCGGCTGCAGGCGCTCGACGATCGCCGCGGCTCCCTCGGCGCCGATCGTGGGGCCGCCGCCCACCGGCAGGATCAGCAGGTCGACCGCGCCGATCGCCGCCGCCTGCTCCTCGCGCAGCGCGCTCTGGCCGAAGTCGCCGAAGTGGCTCACGCGCACGCCGTCCAACTCGAACACGAAGATCGTGTTCGGCCCGCGCGCCGTGCCCGCGTGCTCGTCGTGCTCGGAGGCGATCGCCGTCACCTCTCCCAGCGGCGACTCCAGCTTGCCCGCCGTCGAGCGCAGGATCGCCGGCTCGCCGCCGATCGCCTCGACGCCGTTGTGATCCATGTGCTCGTGCGTCACCAGCAGCAGCTGCGCCGCCACGCCCTCGATCGGCGGGTAGTCGAACTGCATGCCGCGGCTGCGCGCCATCTCCGCCATCTCGGTGAACGGGTCGATCGCCACCGTCGTGTCCCCGGCGCTCAGGTGAAACGCCGACTGCCCAAACCACTCAACGCGCATGCTGCTCCTCTGCTGTCGTAGTTCGCGCGAGCGGTCTCGCGCCTGGATCCAAGCTCAAACGCTCCACGTAGTGGTACTTGCCGCCGCGCAACAGCGACGCGCCGGCCGCCACCAGGCACGCGAGGATCGCGAATCCGAACGCCTCGTGCAGCCCCGTGCGAAACGGCGCCGAGATCAGGTGCGGGAAGAACGAGCGGCCGGTCAGCACCGCGTGGTTGGCCGCCGACACCGACGCGAGCGCATGCGTGCCGACGAGGTGTTCGATCGGGTTGTAGCCCAGGAACGCCGCGAACAGCACCGACACCGGCGGCGTGTGCGCGACGCTGCCCGCCTTCGCCGCCGCGATCCCGTGCGCCTGCAGGCCCGCGCTCAGCGCGTGCGGCAGGTCCGTCGCCAGGCCCAGGATCATCAGCGTGAAGAACACCCCGATCGAGAGCACCTGCGCGGAGTTCTGGAACGTCTGGTTCATGCCCCCGCCCGCGCCGCGGTGCTGCGGCGGCAGGCTGTTCATCACCGCCGCGCGGTTTGGCGAGGCGAACATCCCCATCGACAGCCCCACCAACGCCAGCACGGCCGCGAACAGCGGGAACGGGAAGTCGATCGGCAGCAGCGTCAGCAGGAAGAAGCTCAGCGCCGAGCCGAGCATCCCCCCCGTCGCGAACCAGCGCGCGCCGAAGCGATCCGACAGGTAGCCCGACGTTGGGCCTGCGACGAGCATCCCCACCGTCAGCGGCAGCATGTAGATGCCCGCCCACAGCGGCGTTTCGGTGAAGTCGTAGCCGTGCTGGGGCAGCCAGATGCCCTGCAGCCAGATGATCAGCATGAACATCAGCCCGCCGCGCGCGATCGCCGACAGGAACGTCGACAGGGTGCCGAACGTGAACGCGCGGATGCGAAACAGCGGCAGCCGGAACATCGGCTCCGCGACGCGGCTCTCGACCACGGCGAACGCCGCCAGCGACGCGAGGCCCGCGCCCAGCAATGCGAGCACCCGCGGGCTGCCCCAGCCGGTCGCGCTGGCGCCGTACGGGCGGATGCCGTACGTGACCGAGACCATGATCAAGATCAGCCCCAGCGCGAAGAAGATGTTGCCCCACCAGTCCACGCGCGCCGGTTTCGGCGTGCTGCGCTCCTCCAGCTTCAGGTACGCCCACACCGTCCCGAACAGCCCCACCGGCACCGAGATCAGGAAGACCAGCCGCCATTCGATCGGCGCCAGCAGGCCGCCCAGCACGAGCCCCACGAACATGCCGCTGACACCCACGATGTTGTTGATGCCCAGCGCCATGCCGCGCTGGTTCGCCGGGAACGCGTCGGTGATGATCGCCGCCGAGTTCGCCAGCAGGAACGCCGCGCCGACCCCTTGCACGATCCGGAACCCGATCAGGTACGTCGCCCCCGCGCGCCCGTTCAGCCAGTCCACCGTCAGCACCAGCGACGCCAGCGTGTAGATGACGAAGCCCAGGTTGTACATCTTCACCCGCCCGTACATGTCCCCCAGGCGCCCCAGGCTCACGATCAGCACGCTCGTCACCACCAGGAAGCCCAGGATCATCCACAGCAGGTAGAAGCTGTTCGCGGGCACCAGCGGGTCGAGGTGGATGCCGCGGAAGATGTTCGGCATCGCGATCAGCGTGATCGAGCCGTCCAGTGTCGCCAGCAGCACCCCCAGCGTCACGTTCGACAGCGCGATCCACTTGTAGCGGTCGCGCCCCCCGGCGCGCGCCGCTCCGTTCGCGCTCGCGCCGTTCACGCTCGCGCTGTTGCCCACCTCGCCGGCCATCCATATAAATATACAGGAAGACTGAGCAGTTTCCCTGTCCATCCCCGACGGATACCCTGCCCCGGTGGGCGCAAACGTCAACACCACCCGTCTCGCCAGCGAGCTGCGCATCGTGCTCGGGCAGCTGATGCGCCGGCTGCGCGCCGAGCACCGCTTCCCGCTGTCGCAGGGCGCTGTGCTCGGGCGCCTGGACCGCGAAGGCACCAAGGCGATCGGCGACCTCGCGCTCGCCGAGCGCGTGCGCCCGCAGTCGATGACGCAGACCGTCTCAGACCTCGAGGCCGAGGGCCTGATCGTGCGACGCGCCGACCCCAGCGACGGGCGGCGCATGCTCGTCGAGCTGACCGGGCAGGGCCTGCGCACGCTGGCGGAGGACCGCCGCCACCGCGAGGGCTGGCTCGCCAGCGCGATCGCCGAGGACCTCACAGCCGAGGAGCAGCAGGTGCTCACCCAGGCCGTCACGCTGCTGCGCCGGCTCGCCGAGGACTGAGCCGCCCCTGCCGCCGGCCTACGGCTCGGTGTGGATGATCACCTCGGCGATCCCGTCGATCCGCTGGCGCAGCTCCTCCTCGAGCTCCCCCGCCAGGTGGTGGGCATCCGTCAGCGAGCGCCCCGCGTCGAGCGCGAGCGTCAGGAACAGCACGCGCCCCGCGTCCGTCGAGAGCAGCCGCACCCGCCGCGGGGCCGCGCCCGTCAGCTCGCGCACGATCCGCTCGACCGCGCGCGTCGTCTGCTCCTGCTCGCCCGCCTGCGGCGCGCGCGCCGCCAGCGGACGCTCCAGCGGCTCCAGGTGCGTCTGCACGTCCGCCACGTCCGGCCGCCCGCGGATCGCCTGCTCGACGCGCTCGGCGACCTCATGCGCCGTGCGCAGGTCGAGCTCCCCAGGGAACTTCAGGTGCAGCGACACGCTGCTCGCCCCGTCGCCCTGCTCGAAGATCGCGATGTCGTGCGCCTCCTTGACCAGGGGCTCCGACAGCGCGATCGCGAGCACCCGGTCGCGCAGGTCCAGGCCCCGCAGGCGCGGCTCCACGTGCACCACCACGTCGCTGCCCGGCAGCGCCTGCTCCAGCGCGCTCTCCACCAGGTCCGCCGTGCGGTGCCCCTCGACCACCGCCTGTCCCGGCGGCACGCTGACGACCACGTCCGCGAAGTAGCGCCCCGCCGACTCGCGCACACGCAACCGATCCAGCTCCACCTCCTCGCCCAGCGCCGCGATCGCGCGCTCCGCGTCGATCCGCGCCTGTTCTGGCGCGCGGTCCATCAGCACGTTCGCGTTCTCCGCGATCAGGCGCACCGCCGTCACGAAGATCACCGCCGCCACCAGCAGCGCCGCCAGCGAGTCGCCGTCTTCGAACCCGCCCTGCACCGCCAGCAGGCCCGCGAGCACCGCCAGCGAGCCCGCCATGTCGGCGGCGAAGTGCGCAACGTTGGCCCGCAGCGCGGTGCTGCCGGTGCGGCGAGCCGTCACAAGCGCGACGCTCATGCGACCGGCTTCCAGCACGAGCGCCACGCCGATCGCGACCAGCTCGTATCCGTGCACGCCCGGCGCCGCTTGCGTGCTCGACACGCGCGAGATCGCCTGCACGCTCACGAGCACGCCGCCCGCCAGCAGGATCGCCGCCTCGCCCAGCGCGCCCAGGTTCTCCGCGCGGCGGTGGCCGTACGGGTGATCGAAGTCGGCCGGGCGGCGCCCCAGTTTGACCGCGAAGAACGTCAGCGCCGCCGCGATCACGTCGCCGCTGGACTCGATCCCGCTGGAGATCAGCCCGAGGCTGCCCGTCGCCAGGCCCACGCCCAGCTTCAGGATCACCAGCAGCGCCGCCGCCGCCACCGACACCAGCGTGCTGGCGCGGCGGGTGAGCAGGCGCGTCTCGCCCGTCTGCGACATGGCTAGAGCCTATGGATCGAAAGGAATCGCGGGCAGGCGGAGTCTCAGAAGGTTGCCCGGCGCACGACCGCGCCGCCGGCCACACAACCGCAGCTTGGCCAAAGGAGTCCCGATGCGCCCCACCCTGAAGACCCTCGCCCCCGTGCTCGCCGTCTCGCTGTCACTGACGCTGGCGGCTTGCGGAGGGAGCTCGTACGGTTCGAGCTCCACGGCGTCCACCAACGCCGCCGCCGCCACCTCCTCCACTGCGTCATCCAGTGTGCCCGCCGCGTCGAGCGCCGGCTCCGGCGCTGGCGGGCAGTCCGTGAAGACCGCGGCGAACTCCGCGCTCGGCGCGACCGTGCTCGTCGACGCGCAGGGCATGACCCTCTACCACCTCAGCAGCGAGCAGAACGGGAAATTCGTGTGCACGAGCGCCGCCTGTGTCGCCGCGTGGCCGCCTCTCGGCGCGGGCGCCGGCGGCGGCTCCGTCAGCGGCCTCGAAAGCGTCAAGCGCCCCGACGGCACCAAGCAGCTGGCCTACAAAGGCGAGCCGCTCTACACCTTCTCGGGGGACAAGGCCGCCGGCGAAGCCAACGGCCAGGGCATCAAGGCCGACGGCGGCGTGTGGACGGCTGTCACCACGAGCGGCACCGGCGCCTCGGCGCCCGCCGCAGCCGGCGGCTCCGGCGAAAGCTCAAGCGGCGGCTCCGCTGGCGGCGCCTACGGCTACTGAGAGCCGTACGCCGCTGGTCGTATCGTGAGTCGATGGCTCACGACCACGCGGCACACGCTGGACACACACACGGCGTCGGCCCGGACACGGACCGGCGCCGTCTGGCGGTCGCGCTCGCGCTGATCCTCGCGCTGATGGCCGGCGAGGTGGGCGCGGGCGTGCTTGCGCACTCGCTCGCGCTGCTGTCGGACGCGGGCCACATGCTCACGGACGCCGCCGCGATCGGCGCCTCGCTGATGGCGCTGTCGCTCGCCGCGCGCCCGCCCGGCGGCGCGCTGACGTTCGGCCTGAAGCGTGTGGAGATCGTCTCGGCGCTGGCCAACGGCGTCACGCTGCTGGTGCTCGCCGCGTTCATCGCCTACGAGGCCGTGCACCGCCTCGTCACGCCGCCGCACGTGCGCGCCGGGCTGGTGCTCGCGGTGGCGCTCGCGGGCGCGCTCGTGAACCTGCTCGCGGTATGGGTGCTGTCGAGCGCCAACCGCGCCAGCCTGAACGTCGAGGGCAGCTTCCAGCACATCCTCACCGACCTGTTCGGCTTCCTCGGCACCGCGCTCGCCGCCGCGCTGATCCTCGCCACGGGCTTCCAGCGCGCCGACCCGATCGCCTCGCTGCTGATCGCCGCGCTGATGACGCGCTCGGGCATCTCGCTGGTGAAGGCCTCGGGCCGCGTGTTCCTGGAGGCGGCGCCCGAGGGCCTGGACCCGCAGGAGATCGGCCGCGCGCTCGTGGCGCAGCCCGCAGTGGTGGAGGTGCACGACCTGCACGTGTGGGAGGTCACCAGCGGCTTCCCGGCGCTGTCAGCGCACGTGCTCGTGGGCGCCGACAGCGACTGCCACGCCGCGCGGCGCGGAATCGAGGCGATGCTGCGCCAGCGCTTCGCGCTGCAGCACACGACGCTGCAGGTCGACCACGTGGCCAGCGAGCTGCTGGAGATCGAGCCCGCTCAGGCGCCCTGATCGACTCGATGTGCAAGGTTTATGTCGATGCGCCGAGCTTAGACGGCGCCGCTCAGCGATCGCGTGGCCTCGCCGATAATGATCGCAGCCGAGGCAACGCTCCTTTCGGCCCGCCGCCGGGTTTTATCTGCCGTTGTGAAGGGCAAGGTAGAACTGATCCGTCGGGAAGGTAACCGCGCAGTAGGCGTCGAACGAACTAGCGAGACGGCGTCAGCCAAGGATGGTTGACAACGCAACTATCGTGACGTATAATTCCGACTCCAAGCATCGGATTAGAAGGACGCACATGACAGACACGCCCACAAACCCAACCCTCACAGTAGAGCAAGAGCCCGAGGAGCTCGTCACCGAGACGGAGACCGAGGCCGCTGCCGCCCCCGAGCGGCTCGACAGCCCGATCGAGCGCCTCGACATGAGCACCCCCGACACGTTCATCCCCGAGGCGGTCGACCAGCTGCTCGCGCACTCGCGCCGCTACCCCCTGCTCACCCCAGCAGAAGAGATCGACCTGGCCAAGCGAATCGAGCGCGGCGACCTGCAGGCGAAGGAACTGCTCGTCAACTCCAACCTGCGACTCGTCGCATCGAACGCCCGGCGCTACCAGAACCAGGGCCTGCCTCTTGGCGATCTCGTCCAGGAGGGCATGCTCGGCCTGATCCGCGCGAGCGAGAAGTTCGACTGGCGCAAGGGCTTTCGCTTCTCCACGTACGCCACGCTGTGGATCCGTCAGGCGATTCAGCGCGGTCTGGAGAACTCCGGACGCACGATCCGCCTGCCCGTCCACGTCGCCCAGCGCTCCCGCAAGGTCGGGCGCGTCGAGCGCGAGCTGTCCGTGCGCCTCGGGCGCGAGCCCACGCTCGAGGAGCTCGCCGAGGAGACCGGGCTGCCGATCGACCAGGTCGAAGAGGTGCGCCACCAGCGCGCCGCGCTCGTCAGCCTCGACCAGCAAATCGGCGAGGACGGCGACACCGCGCTCGGCGACCTGCTCCCCTCGGACGCCGAGGTGCCCGAGGAGACGGCCTGGGAGAACGAGCGCGAGCGGATCGTTCACCGCGCGATCGAGCAGCTGCCCGAAACCGAGCGCAAGGTCCTGACCCTGCGCTTCGGCACGGGCCGCGAGGACCCGCAGACGCTCACCGCGATCGGCAAGCGGCTCGGGTTCTCCGCGGAGCGCGCGTCGCAGCTCGAGCAGCGGGCGCTGAAGAAGCTCGCTGAGTCGCCCGAGCTGGTCGCGCTGCGCGAGGCCGCCTAACACGTGTTCTAAGCTCCTTCCCGTCGGGCCGCAATACCGTCGGGAAGGAGACTTAGATGTCCGACAAGTTGCTGTGGGCGCGGACTGTTGAGCTGACGATCGCGATCGGCGAACGCATCCTCGCCCCGCTCGAGCGCTTCATCGGCAGACGCTCGCTGGTCGGCGACGCGACGTTCTTCCCGCTCGAGCGCTTCCCCTGGGTGAAGCACATCGAGGACAACTGGACGGTGATCCGCGAGGAGGCCGAACGGCTGCTGGAGGACCAGGCTGCCCTGGCCAACTTCCAGGACATCTCCAAGGACCAGATCGAGATCACCGACGACGACCGCTGGAAGACGTTCTTCCTGTACGGCTACGGCTTCGAGGCGAAGCTCGGCGTGCAGATGTGCCCGCGCACCGCCCAGCTGATGCGCCAGATCCCGGGGATGAAGACGGCGATGATCTCGATTCTCTCCCCGCGCAAGCACATCCTCGACCACCGCGGCCCCTACAAGGGCGTGCTGCGCTACCACCTCGGCCTGATCGTGCCCGAGGACGCGGAGGCGTGCCGCATCCGCGTCGGCGATGACGTGCGCCACTGGGAAGCGGGCGGGAGCATGGTGTTCGACGACACGTTCAATCACGAGGTGTGGAACGACACCGACGAGACGCGCGTGGTGCTGTTCGTGGACGTGCTGCGCCCCCTACCCTTCCCCGAGTCGGCGATCAACCGGGCCATCATCAAGGCGATCGGCTACTCGCCGTTCGTGCTCGACGCCAAGCGCAATCAGGAAGCGTGGGAACGCCGGTTCATGGAGCGCCGTGCGCGCCCGCGCCGCGCGGCCTCAGATGTTCGAGACGTTGAGGCCGGTGCCCTGCAGTAGGTCGTTGGCCTGCGTGTTGAGCGTCGTGAACTCGCCCGTGAGGATCAGCAGCCCCAGGCAGATCATTACCGCGCCGCCGACGCCGATGATCACGGGGAAGTGGCGCTTGACGATCGTGAGCGCGCTCGTCATGCGCTCGAACGCGAGCGCGATCAGCAGGAACGGGATCGCGAGGCCCGCGGAGTAGAACGCGAGCAGCAGCGCGCCGTGCGCAGCCGAGCTGGAGACCGCCGCCTGCGTGAGGATCGCGCCGAGCGTGATGCTCGTGCAGGGCGTCCATGCGATCGCGAACGCGGCCCCCGCGACCAGCGGCCCGCCGCGGCCCGCCAGGCGCAGCAGCGACTCCGAGTGCCACTCGCGGTTGAGCAGGCCGATGAACGGCGTCGCCAGGAAGACGATGCCCATCAGCACGATCAGCACGCCGCCGGCCTGCTGGAGCGTGTGTTTGTGCGCGTTCAGCGACGAGCCGATGACGGTCGCGGACAGCCCCAGCAGGATGAAGATCAGCGAGAAGCTCGCGATGAACAGCAGGCTCGGCACGAGCACGCGCCGGGTGCCGACACCGCCCTTGAGGTCGGCTGGCGTGACGCCGATCACGGTCGACAGGTAGCCGGGCACGAGCGGCAGCACGCACGGCGACAGGAACGAGACGAGGCCCGCGGCCATCGCCAGCGGGATGCCGACGCCGCTGGCGGTGTCAGATGTGGACGCGGCGAGGATCAGCTGGGAGTGGATCACGGCTGCACCTGCGGGGCAGGATGGCGGATCTGCTCGCGCAGCAGCGCCACGTCGCGCCCCTGCAGCAGCTGCGCGTAGCGCTCCTCCTTGTGCCCGGGGCGCCGCTCCAGGCGCGCCACGAGCTGGCGCCCGATCAGCCGCTCGAGCGTGTCGTGCACGCCGGCGAGGTCGGCGAAGGCGTGCATGCGGTCGCTGCGCTGCTTGAGCTCGCCGGGCGTCTGCGGGCCGCGCAGCATCAGCACGCACATGACCGCCTGCTCGGCCTCGCTCATCGGCAGCGCTTCGGCGAGCAGGTGGCGGTACTTGGCGGCGCGGCTGCCGGCGCCGCTGGCCAGCCGCGTGTAGCCGCGGCGTTCCAGCCGGTGCAGCGCGTCGCGGATCACGGCCTCGTCGTATTCGGCCACGGGGTCGCGGTTGGTCGACTGGTTGCAGGCCAGCCGCAGCGCGTTCAGCGACAAGGGGTAGGCGTCGGGGGTGGTGCGCTGCTTCTCGAGCAGGCAGCCGAGCACGCGCGCCTCGGTGGATGAGAGGTCCATCGCCATTAACCCTAGAACTCGGCGGAGCGCCGGTAAAGTCAGCCGCGTGAGCCATCAGCCCTTCGCCCAGGGACACGGTGGCGATGGCGGCCGCCGCGCGCGGGGTAAAGACGCGCCGAAGCCGGGCCCACGCCCCGAGGACATACCCGACAAACACGTCTCGCTGCGCCGCATCGGCCGCCTTTTCATCCCCTACCGCCTGCGTCTTGGGCTGCTGCTGGGGCTGATCGTGCTCGGCTCGGTGCTGAGCGTCGCCTCGCCGTTCCTGCTGCGCGAAGCGATCAACAAGGGCATCATCCGCCACGACCTGACGCTGCTGTCGTGGCTGGTCGGCGGGATGATCGCGCTGGCGGTCATCAACAGCGTGATCAGCGTCGCGCAGACGTGGATCTCAAACCAGGTGGGCCAGCACGTGATGCACGACCTGCGCGCGGCCGTGTTCGCGCACCTGCAGCGCATGTCGCTGGCGTTCTTCACGCGCACGCGCTCGGGCGAGGTGCAGGCGCGGATCGCGTATGACATCGGCGGCATCGACGACGTCGTCACGAGCACCGCCACCTCAACCGTCTCGACGGTCGCGACGGTCCTGGCGACGGTCACGGCGATGTTCGCGCTGAGCTGGAAGCTGACGGTGTTCTCGCTGATCCTGCTGCCGTTCTTCGTGTGGCTGACGCGCCGCGTGGGCAACGAGCGCCGGCGCATCCAGTCGGTGCGCCAGAGCCGCCTCGCGGACATGTCGACGCTGGTGGAGGAGTCGCTGTCGGTGTCGGGCATCCTGCTCGGCAAGACGATGGGCCGCTCGCAGGAGCTCGTCGAGCGCTTCTCCGGGGAGTCGCGCGAGCTGGCCGACCTGGAGGTGCGGGCGCGGATGGCGGGACGCTGGCGCATGGCCTCGGTGCAGATGGCGTTCGCGATCATGCCCGCGGCGGTGTACTGGTTCGCGGGCTACAACATCGCCCACGGCCACGACGCGATCTCGATCGGCACGGTGGTCGCGTTCACGACGCTGCAGACGCGCCTGCTGTTCCCGATGCAGCAGCTGCTGTCGGTGGGCCTCGAAGTGCAGACGTCGCTGGCGCTGTTCGGGCGCATCTTCGAGTACCTGGACCTGCCGGTGGACATCGTCGAGCGCCCTGGCGCGAAAACGCTCAGCGGCGTGCGCGGCGACGTGCGCCTGGAGGACGTGTGGTTTCGCTACGCGCCCGATGCGCCGTGGACGCTCGCGGAGATCGGCGCGGAGATCCCCGCGGGGACGCGCACGGCGCTGGTCGGCGAGACGGGCTCGGGCAAGACGACGCTCGCGTACCTGGTGGCGCGCCTGTACGAGGCGCAGCGCGGCTGCGTGAGCATCGACGGCGTGGACATCCGCGACGTGACGCTCGACTCGCTGGCGGCGACCGTGGGCCTGGTCTCCCAGGAGACCTACCTGTTCCACGCCTCGATCCGCGAGAACCTGCGCTTCGCGTGCCCGCAGGCGAGCGACGAGGAGATCGAAGATGCGGCGAAGGCGGCGCAGATCCACGAGCTGATCTCCGGGTTGCCGGAGGGCTACGACACGCCGGTGGGCGAGCGCGGCTATCGCTTCTCGGGCGGCGAGAAGCAGCGCATCGCGATCGCGCGCACCGTGCTGCGCAACCCGCCGGTGCTGGTGCTCGACGAGGCGACCTCGGCGCTGGACACGGAGACCGAGCGCGCGGTGCAGCAGGCGCTCGACGAGCTCTCGCGCGGGCGCACCACAATCGCGATCGCGCACCGGCTCTCGACCGTCAGGGACGCCGATCAGATCCTCGTGCTCGACTCCGGACACATCGTCGAGCGCGGCACGCACGAGGAGCTGCTGGAGCTGGGCGGCCGCTACGCGGCGCTCACCACCGTCTCCGACGGCGGTGCCGGCGACTCCGAGGTCGCCGCGGATCAGGCCGTCGCGTCGATGTTGAGACGCACGTAGTCGACCACCACGGGCTCCCCGAGCGCGGCCAGCACGTCGTCCATGAACGGCTCGCGCAGCGGCTCGGGCAGCTGCTGAACGTGCGGGCCGAGCACGATCTGCGAGAGGAACGCGCGCGGGTCCTCGGGCTCGCGCGGCGCCGGCTCGAGCCAGCACTCGGCGGCGTCGAAGCCGGCGGCGAGCAGGCGCGCGCGGGTGACGTTCGGCCCCGCGTAGTTCCACGGCGGCTGCCAGCCGGCGAAGTGCTCCGCATAGGGGTCGCGGTCGCGCACCTCGTTGGCCTTGCCGCGCAGCACGTCGATGTTGCCCTCTCCCCCGCACTGCGCGACCAGCCGCCCGCCGGGCTTGAGCGCCCCGCGCAGCCGCTTGAACAGCTGCTCGTGGTCAGCGATCCAGTGGAACGTGGCGGTCGAGAGGATCGCGTCGACGGGCGCCTCCAGCTCGAGCTCCAGCAGGTCGCGGACGCGCAGGTCGGCGTCGGGTCCCAGGCGCTCGCGCGCCGCCGCGATCATCGACGGCGACTCGTCGATCGCGATCACGCGCCCGCGCGGCAGGCGCTCGATCAACGTCTGCGTGATGCGCCCGGAGCCGCAGCCGGCGTCGAGCACGGTCTCATCGCCGCGCAGCTCCAGGCGGTCGAGCACGCTGAGGCCGAGCGCCTCCATGGTGGCGGAGATGCGGTCGTAGCTGGATCCATCC
The DNA here is from genome assembly GCA_035483595.1 of Solirubrobacteraceae bacterium. Classification (GTDB taxonomy): domain Bacteria; phylum Actinomycetota; class Thermoleophilia; order Solirubrobacterales; family Solirubrobacteraceae; genus Palsa-744. The sequence goes on along the minus strand of DATHPU010000018.1, from coordinate 59,303 downwards.
CACTCGCGGACTGGCATACGTGCGTATGTTATCACGTACTGAGAATCGGCTATGCGATCATGCTGCACGCTCGAGATCATCGAGCGCCGCCAGGATGCGGCCCGGAAGCTGGGAGCGCTCCATCCGGTACTTGACCCAGCGATCGTTAGAGGCTGGCGAGGCTGACGCAGAGAACCGAAGCTTCGTGCGGTCGCCGGATGTGAGGATGCTGACGAAATCTGTGCTGGGGATCAGCCAGAGGGGTCCGTATTCGGCAAACCGCGAGTCGATAGCAACGAAGAGCAGGAAGAGATCCCTCCGGTGATGGAAGGTGCCCCGCCGGACATCCGCGATGAACCTTTCCCGCTCCCTCATCACATTCGCTGACCAGGATCGACTCTTGATCTGCACAGCGAGCGTCGCGGAACCGTCGCGACGGTGAAATACGAGGTCGACGCCCTCGTCGTCGACCATGTTGGTCGACACGTTCAGCTTGAAATCGCTCGCGAGCATGCAGCTCGCGGCGATCAGGTACTCGACGGCGGTTCCCTTCCGAGCCGCATCATCGTGTCGCGCAGCGTCCTTCTCCCCGAGCGGTGCCTGCAGATGCCGTAGCTGGCGAACGTACCGCTCTACCGGTGCATTGGGGTCGATATCGCGCGCCTTCTCGATCGCGATCTCAGCCACCTCTGGCTCCGCAGCTCTCATCGCGACGTCGGCCCATGCCAGATAGGCATCGACTCCCCCCCACTCGTCATCGCCGATCTCCTCGGCAACTCGGATGGCCCGTCTGAGGAAGATCAGCGCCAAGTCTGAAAGCTGCAGTCTGTCGAGCGCGGAGGCCAGATTCCAGGGATAGGCAGGCTCTTCGGGGTCGTCTGCCATCGCCGTTGCATACAAGCCGAGCACGACCTCGAGATCGCCGCTCTCGCGAAACGTCCGGGCAACGCTGGTCGTCGGCCATGCTCGACTGAGATAACGGCCGAGTATCTCCTCAGCCCGTTCGACAAGCTGCGCAGCGCCCTCGACGGGCGATTCGCTATTGGCGCTTGCCGGGTCGTCGGCCGCGCGCTTGTCTGTATTGGCTGCGTTGTTTGTCATCGAGTCGATCCCAAATGGTCCGCCAGCTCGCCGCCCGCTCACCACGATGCGCGCGACCCAGCGTCGCTTCTAGTTTGACAACCATGTCGCACACGCGCCATCTCTCGCCCGTGTCAGGATCCAGACCAGCAGGATCGAGCCAGTTGGCGGCATGCTTGTTGCCCATGCCCAGGAAGCTACACGCCGATTGAGACCCCTCTGAGATGGCCTCATCTGGTTCGCGCAGATAGCTCCGCCAGCAACTTCGAGAGCTGTCCGCCCTGCCACGCGACCGGCGAGCGCGGTGGCGAAGCAGGGTCCTCGACGACGAGCCGCGCACCGGGGATCGTGCGCGCGTAGCTCTCGCCGACGGCGAGGGGATGGCCGGGGTCGGCCTCGTCGCGGCTGGCGACTACGACGGTCGGCGCCTCGATCGCGGCGAGCTGCGCGAGCTCGTCGAACGGGCGCGAGCGCGGCACGACTTCGAGCGCGTCTGCCACCGCGTCCGGGTGCTCGTGCGCGGAGAGGCGCTGACGCAGCACCGTGTCGACGGTCGCGCGAAAGGACTCGGGCACGCTCGTGAGGTCGTACGCGCGCACGAAGCCCTCCACCCCGCCCTCGCGCAGCCCGCGCGCGAGGGCGTCCCACCCGGCGAAGTCGGCGCCGGTGTGGCCGGCGGGATCGAAGGCGGGCGTGACGAGCGCGAGTGCCGCCACGCGCTCGGGATGCGCGAGCGCGAAGCGGATGGCCGTGTGCGCGCCCATCGAGGCGCCCGCGAGCAGCGCCCGCTCGACCCCTGACGCGTCGAGCACGCCCTCCAGGTCGGCGGCGAGGCGCTCGTATCCGTAGGCGCGCGCGTCGGCTGCGGGTGACGAGCGGCCGTGTCCGCGCGCGTCGTAGGCGATGACGCGGTGACCGGCGCGCTGCAGGACGGTGGAGCCCATGACGACATAGCGGCGGGTGGCGGTGAGGCCGTGCAGCAGAACGGTCGGGACGCCGGCACCGCCGCCAGAATCCTCGCCGGAGAGAACTACGCCGTCGTCGAGGGTGACCGTGAGCTCTGAAGCCGGCATCGCCGGGCGAATCTAGCGCTCTGATCGGCGCGGCAGCTGCGCTGCAGGCGCCCGGCGGAGATGGTCTGCGCGAGCCCAACGGCCCAGCAGGTGGGGCAGCCGCGCAGCGCGACCATGCCGGGCACGATCAGCGCGAGCGCGAGCGGAGTGCCGCCGGCGGCGAGCGCGAACGCGGCGCCGATCAGCGTGAAGCCGACAGCGCCGCGCGCGAGGTGGCGGGCGACGCTGGTGCTTGCGAATGGTGCGGCACCGCCGTCATTCATGGTCTGATCCTCCGTCGCGGTCGTCCTCGCCCGAGCTCTGGCACGGGCCTCTGAGCTCTATACGCAGCGCCTCGCGTGCCCGATGCAATCGAGACTTCATGGCGGCACGGCTGACGCCGAGCGCCTGGGCGGCGGCTGCGCCGGACAGCCCCTGCACGTCGCGCAGGACGAGCACCGCGCGCTGCTCGGCTGGGAGTGCGGCGATCGCGGCGACGATCCGCTCGAGCTCGAGCCGTGCGAGCGCGGAGTCCTCGGCGGAGCGCTCGACGCCGACCTCGGGCTCTGCGGCGGGCCGGACCCCACGCGCCCGGCGGATGCACTCGTGGCGCACGATCTGGAACATCCACGAGGCGAGCGCGGCGGCGGCGCGGAGCGTGCCGATCTTGCGGTACAGCACCACGAGCGCCTCCTGCGCGGCGTCCTCGGCGTCCTCGCGGCTGGCGCACAGCGTGCGCGCGAAGCGCCGGACGTTGGGGTGCGAGCCCGAGACGAGCGCGGCGAGCGCGCGCTCATCGCCCCGCTGGGCGGCGCTGACGACCTGCTCGGTTGGCCAGGAAAGGGCGCTCGGGCTCATATGTGATGAGAGGCGAGAGTCGACGAGAAGGATTCGCCGAGGCGGGATCCCTCGCTCAGGCGTAGGCGGCAACGTGCGCGCGCAGCAGCTCCGCGGAACGCTGGGGGCGCTCCCAGAAGAACAGGTGCCCGACGTCGTCGAACAGCTCCAACCGGGAGCCGGCGATCAGCTCGTGGATGATGTGCCCGTTCTCGACGGGCAGCACCTCGTCGACGGTGCCGTGGATGAGCAGCGTGGGCAGCGTGATCTGCCCGAGCCGCGCGTGCGTGTCGTGCTCGACGCACGCGCGCGTCTGCGCGACGATCACCTCGAGCGCGACGCGCCGGCGCAGGCTGATCTCCAGGAAGCGCTCCCATGCCTGCTCGTCGGCGGCGAGCGCCGGTGACACGTTGGCCTCCCAGGAGGCGCGGATGGCGCGTTCGTGGTCGCCGGAGGCGAGCGCCTCGGCCACTCTTTGCATCACCTGCTCGCGCGTGCTGACGGCGCCGGGGCCGCCGCAGTAGCTGCAGCCGAGCGTGAGCGTGTCGATCAGCTGCGGCCTGGCGAGCGCGAGATCCTGGGCGATCATGCTGCCCATGGAGATGCCGAGCACGTGCACGGAGTCGAGCTCCAGCGCATCGATGAGACCGGCGGCGTCCTCGGCCATCTGGCGGATCGTGAGGGGCCCCTCGAGACGCGTGCTGGCGCCGACGCCGCGGTGGTCGTAGAGGATCAGCTCGAAGTCGCGGCGCAGCTGCTCGAGGAACGGCTCGCCCCAGTGCGCGTAGGTGCCGCTGCGGCCCATGATCATCAAGAGCGGCGGCCCGGTGCCGCTGCGCTCGCAGTCGAGCTGGACCTCGCCCACGTCGATCAGGCTCATCGGCGGCTCGCCACCATGCAGCCGATCTTATACGGGCAGCGCGAGCTGATCGGCCGGCTCGCGCACGCCGCTCGAGCCGCGCGCGTCCGCGCCGGCCCGCGGCGCGGCGCCGTCTCCCACCGCGCCCGCCGCCGGCCGGGGCCCGAGCCCAGCGACTCGCACTCCCAGCAGCCGCACGGGTCGCGCGGGCGCGTACTCACGCAGCAGCCGCAGCGCGACCTCGCTGACGAGCTGCGCGTCGCAGGTGGGCTCGGCGACGGTGTGCGCGCGGGTGACGGTGGTCCAGTCGTCGAGGCGCACCTTGATGCCGATGGTGCGCCCGCGGCGCCCGTGCGCGGACAGGCCGGCGCACAGCTCCTCGGCCATCAGCGACAGCTGCTCGCGCATCTGCGCGGGGTCGCTGACGTCGGTGTCGAAGGTGCGCTCGCGCGACTCGGAGACGACCTTGCGCTCGGCGCCGATCTCGCCGTCGTGTTCGAAGCGCCCGCGTCGCCGGAGCTCGCGCCCTAGGTTGGGCCCGAAGCGCTCGACGAGCAGCTGCTCGGGCGCGCTGGCGAGCGCGGCGAGCGTGGTCAGCCCCAGCTCCGCCAGGCGCGCTGCGGTCTTGGGCCCGATGCCGGGCACGAGCCCGGGCGGCGAGGCGCCGAAGCGCGCACACGCCTGCTCGCGGGTGAGCACGACGAAGCCGGCGGGCTTCTCGGCGTCGGATGCGACCTTGGCGACGAGCTTGTTGGGGCCGAGGCCGACCGAGCAGGTGAGCTCCGTCTGCGACTTGATCTCGGCCAGCAGCCTGCGCATGGCGGCGCGCGGCGAGTACAGCCCGGCGATGTCGAGGTAGGCCTCGTCGAGCCCGACGACCTCGACGCGCTCGACGTGCGCGCGCACGAGGCCCATGACCTGTTTGGAGGCGGCGCGGTAGGTGGCGAAGTCGGGCGGCAGGAACACGGCGTCGGGGCATAGCCGCCGCGCGCGCGACGCGGGCATGGCCGAGCCGACGCCGAAGCGGCGCGCCTCGTAGCTGGCGGTGGTGACGACCGCGCGCGGCCCCGTGCCGGAGACGACGACGGGCCTGCCGCGCAGCTCGGGGTGGCGGCGCAGCTCGATCGAGACGTAGAAGGCGTCGGCGTCCAGGTGCGCGACGCGTAGCTCGGAGTCGGCGGCAGGCACAGCAGCCCAAGCTAGCGTTCGATCCGGCGGGTGCGAGGACAATGCTGCTACAGCGCGATTTGTCGCCGGCGCGGCCCTGTGACCGCGCCGGCGACTGTCGATGAGGGCACGGCGGAAGCCGCCGCGGCTCGGTGGACCTCAGCAGAGCTTCGCCACGACGGTGCCCGTACCGGCGTGGCCGGGGTCGGGCTTGTAGCCGGGATCGGTGCGCACGAGCGCGACGCCGACGGCGTCGCCGGCGATCGTGGGTCCGGACTTGCCGACTTCACTGGCGACGATGACTTCGATCAGTTCAGGCAGAGGCGCATCGGGTGGTTCAGAGCTGTTGCCGGGCCGCGTCATCCAGGGCGATCCACACAGGGTTTCGCCGGTAGTGTCGGCGAACCCCTTGAAGGAAGCCGGGGCAGCGCCGCCGCTGAGCGAGTTTTCCTGCCACCAGCGGGCTCCCCAGAACGTGACGTGCGATTCGACGGTGGCGTTGCCGTCGCCGATGACGAACGCCCCCTGACCGACTCCGCCACCTCCACCGCCGCCGATGGTGACGGCTGAGGCCGGCGCACCGGTGCACAGCACGCCGCCAAGAACGATTGCGCTTGCCAACAGAGTCCGACGCAGGGCGCGGACCCGCGCCTGAATGTCACTTGACACTCGCTACCCCCGTATTCGTTTTAACGAACTACGCAAGCTACCGGCGGGAAAGCGCGGCGACAATCGAACATTCGGCCAGATGGTGTTGCAGTAGGCTTGCGCACCGAGGGAAATGGACCTGACTTTCAGCGACAAGGAGATCGCCTTCCGCGACGAGCTGCGCGGCTGGCTGGCTGAGAACCAGCCGGGCGAGAAGCCGCCCGCGGATGCGGGCGACGACGCGCAGTTCGCGTACCGCCGCGACTGGCAGCGGCGCCTGTACGACGCGGGCTGGGCGGCGCCGGCGTGGCCGACGGAGTACGGCGGGCGCGGCGCGTCGCAGTCGGAGTCGGCGATCTACTACGAAGAGCTGGGCCGCGCGCGGGTGCCGTTCGCGGCGAACACGCTGGGCCTGCTGCTGGGCGGCCCGACGCTGATGGTGTGGGGCACGCCGGAGCAGAAGGAGCGCTACCTGGCGCCGATCCTGTCGGCGGAGGAGATCTGGTGCCAGGGCTTCTCCGAGCCGGACGCGGGCTCGGACCTGGCGTCGCTGAAAACCAGAGCCGTGAAAGACGGCGACGAGTGGGTCGTGACAGGCCAGAAGGTGTGGACGAGCGGCGCGCAGTACGCGAAGTGGTGCATGCTCGTCGCGCGAACCGACGGCGAGGCGGCGAAGCACAAGGGCCTTACGTACTTCCTGATGGACATGGAGCAGGACGCGGTGCAGATCCGCCCGCTGCGCCAGATCACGGGCGAGGCGGAGTTCAACGAGCTGTTCATCGAGGAGGCGCTGATTCCGGACGCGAACGTGGTGGGCGGCGTGGGCAACGGCTGGAAGGTGGCGCTGACGACGTTGATGAACGAGCGCGCGGGCCTGGGCTTCGCGCTGCAGATCCGCCTGCGCCAGCTGCTGGACGACATCATCGCGGCGGCCGCGGAGAAGGGCCTGCTGGACGGGGCGGGCGGGAATCTAATACCGGACGCGATCGCGGAGCTGCACGTGCGCTGCGAGTCGATCCGCCTGCTGGCGTGGAAGGGCCTGACGGACGCGGAGCGCTACGGCCAGCCTGGGCCTGAGGGCTCGCTGGTGAAGTGGCTGTGGTCGGACACGAACCAGCGCGCGACGCAGCTGGCGGCGGACGTGATCGGGCCGGAGGCGCTGATCACGGGCACGAGCTGGAGCTACGAGCTGCTGCGCGCGCGCGGCAACACGATCGAGGGCGGCACGACGGAGGTGCTGAAGAACATCGTGGCCGAGCGCGTGCTCGGTCTCCCCCGCCTGAAGGTGGCGGCGTGATGACTTCTTTTTATGGGCTCCGCCCTTCGGGCTCCGCAGGAGGGGTGGCGTAGCCCTATGGACTTCGGCCTGACTGACGACCAGCGCGACATCCAGCGCACGGCGCGCGACCTGCTGGGCGAGCGCGCGACGTTCGCGCGGGTGCGCGAAACGATCGAATCCCACCCGCCCACGGGCGCGACGGACACGGCCCTGTGGAAGGAGCTGTGCGAGCTGGGCTGGCCGGGGATCGCGGTCTCGGAGGAGCACGGCGGCCAGGGCCTGGGCGCGATCGAGCTGTCGATCCTGTGCGAGGAGCTGGGGCGCGTGGTGGCGCCGGTGCCGTTCCTGGGCAGCGCGATGGCGGCGTGCGTGATCGAGCAGGCGGGAACGCCGCAGCAGCGCGAGCGCTGGCTGCCGGGCCTCGCTTCGGGCGAGACGATCGGCGCGCTGGCGGGCGCGAGCGAGGGCACGGCGGAGCTGGTGGTGAGCGGCGCGGAGGCGGGCGTGATCGTGCTGGTGGAGGACGACGGCTCGGGCAGGATCGTGACGCGGGCCGACGCGGAGATCGCGCCGGTGGCGGCGATCGACCCGACGCGCTCCGCGGCGCGCGTGAGCGCGCCGGAGGGCGCGGGCGAGGCGCTGGAGGCTGGCTGCCCGGGCCTGGGTCGCGCGCTCGTGGCGGTCAGCGCGGAGCTGGTTGGCGTGGCGGAGCGGGCGCTGGAGATGACGGTGGCGTACGTGAAGGACCGCAAGCAGTTCGGCGTGCCGGTGGGCGCCTACCAGGCGGTGTCGCACCGCTGCGCGCAGATGCTGCTGGACACGGAGCAGGCGCGCTCGATGACGGCGTTTGCGGCGTGGAGCGCGGATGCGAACCCGGACGGCCTGGCGGAGGCGGCGGCGATGGCCAAGGCGGCGGCATCCACGGCGGGGCGCGAAGTCACCGCGGCCGCGATCCAGATGCACGGCGGCATCGGCTTCACGTGGGAGGCGGACGTGCACTGGCTGTTCAAGCGCGCGCAGCTGGACGCGGCGCTGCTGGGCGGCGCCGGCCGCCACCGCGCGCGCGTGGCGGCGATCCTGGCGGATCGCGTAGCGGCGTCGACCGCCGCCTGAGGCTCCCCACGCCCTACCCGGGCGTGTTCGCCTTGGCCCAGTCGACGATGTTCGAGGCGCCGTTGACGGTGCTGCCATTCGCGAGCTTCAACACGGGCAGCTTCTCCTGGCCGCTCATCTCCTTTAGATCGGGCCTTGTGCCCGTTGTGAAGAGGCCAAAGAGTTTGCCCTTGCCGTAGACGACCTTCTCGAAGCTGTGCCCGGCGTCGCGCAGCGCGCGCTGGGCTCGGCGGCAGGCGTGTGGCGCGGGGCCGCCGTCGTCGATATGGCATACGTAGAGGGTCGGCGTGTCGGGCATCTGGAAACCTCCTGATAGGGCGGTTGAAGGGCGGGAGTCTACGTCGCCCACTGCGTGGTGGCGTGGATAGTGTTTCCATGATGTCGTTGTACGCGGCCTTCCTTCGCGGCATGAACGTCGGTGGGCGCCGCCTCACGAACGACGACCTGCGCGCGCACTTCGTGGCGATGGGCTTCGCGGAGGTGGCGACGTTCCGCGCCAGCGGCAACGTGGTGTTCGCCGGCGAGGCGCAGCCGACGGATGAGGTGCGAGGGCGAATCGAGGCGGGGCTCGAGCAGGCGCTGGGCTATGCGGTGCCGACGTTCATCCGCACCGCCGCCGAGGTCCATGCGATCGCCGCGGCGACGCCGTTCGAGGCGGAGCGAGTGCGTAACTCGGCGGGCAAGCTGCACGTGGGGCTGCTGTCCGCCTCCCCCTCTCCCCTGGCGCGCGCTGACGCGCTGGCTCTGGCAGGAGACACGGACGGGCTCGCGTTCGAGGGGCGCGAGGTCTACTGGCTGCCGAGCGGCGGTGTGCTGGGCTCGGCGCTCGACATGACCTCGCTCGCGCGCGCGCTCGGCGTGATGACGCTGCGCACGAAAGGCACGGTCGAGCAGATCGCTGCCAAGCGCCTCAGCTGAGCCGCCCGGCGGCGCGCCGCCGGAAGCCCGCTGATGGCGCCGGACGAAGCTGGGGTAGGCTGCAGTGAACAGCAAGAGGGGAGCGCGATCCAATCCGAGGGGAGACCGATGGCGACCGTAGAGACCGTGCAGGGGGCAGTTGACGCCCAGGACCTGGGCCTCGTGCTGGTGCATGAGCACCTGCGCTTCCGCGACGAGGCCGTCGCGGCGGAGTGGCCGAGCCGCTATGACGAGCAGCTGGAGCTCGACGCGGCGCTGGCTGCCGTGAACGCCGCCAAGGCCAATGGCGTGCAGACGATCGTTGACCCGACGGCGATGTTCGGCGGGCGCGACGTGGGGTTCATGCGCAAGGTCGCCGAGCAGAGCGGCGTGCGGGTGGTGGCGTGCACGGGCATCTACAGCTACGGCTATCTCCCCCACTACTTCGAGAGCCGCGACGCCGACGTGATGGCCGACCACTTCGTCGAGGACATCGAACGCGGCATCCAGGGCACGGACATCAAGGCGGCGTTCCTGAAGTGCGCGGCGGACGCGGCCGGGGTCAGCGAGAACGTCGAGAAGATCCACCGCGCGGTCGCGCGCGCGAGCGTGCAGACGGGCGCGTCGATCATGGCCCACTCGATGCCCGCGGTCGCCACCGGCCCGCGCCAGGTGGAGATCTTCGCGGAGGAGGGCGTTGACATGTCGCGCGTGCAGATCGCGCACTGCGGCGACACGGAGGACGTCGAGTACATCGAGCGGCTGATCGACAGCGGCGTGTACGTGGGCCTGGATCGCTATGGCCTCGAGATGTACCTGCCGATCGAAAAGCGCAACGCGACCGCCGCCGAGCTGCTGCGCCGCGGTCACGCCGAGCGGCTGATGATCTCCCAGGACTTCGCCGCGACGATCGACTGGTTCCCGCCGGAGGCGGCGGAGGTGTTCGAAGGCAGCGGCGCGATCCGCAACTGGTCGATGACGCTCGTGTTCGACGAGGTCGTGCCGGCGCTGCGCGAGCTGGGCGTGATGGACGACCAGGTCTTCCACACGATCTTCACCGAGAACCCGCGCCGTTGGCTGACGGCCTGAGCCGCGCTCAGGCGGGCGCGACGAGCAGCTGGGGGCCCTCCGCGTCGAGGTTGCCGGCCTTGTTGACGGCGGGGTTGGCGGCGTGCGCGGACAGCCGCTCGGTGGGCAGCGTCCCGCATACGGCCAGCGCCTCCTCGGCGCCCAGCGCGGGATCCATCCATGCCTGTTGCGCATCACGGTCGGCGAGGATCACGGGCATGCGGTCGTGGATCGGCGCGGCGATGCGGTTGGGGGCGGAGTCGCACGTGAGCAGCGTGACGCTGTGGATCCACTCGCCGTCGATCCTGGCGGGCGTCCACAGCGCGGCGAACGCGAACGGCACGCCGCCGTCCACCTGGAAGTAGAACGGCTGGCGGGGCTCGCTGCGCTTCTCCGGCTTCAGCCACTCGAAGTAGCCGTCGGCGAGCTGCAGCGCGCGGCGCGAGGACTTGGGCACGAGATCCCGGAACGCGGGCTTGGAGGTGACCGTCTCGATCCTCGCGTTGATCATCCTGGCGGCGCCCTTGAGGTCCGTCGCCCAGTGCGGCACGAGGCCCCAGCGCAGCAGCTGCGCTTCGGGCTCCCCGTGCGGCGCGACGATCGCGAGCACCTCTTCGGTGGGCGCGATGTTGAAGCGCCGCGTGCCCGCGTCGCCCGCGATCGGGACTCGGAAACGGTCGTTCAGCTCTTCCGGTCCCGCGGTGTTGGTGTAGCGCCCGCACATGCCTGTCGAGCATATGCACGCGTGCTGTCGTGTTCCTCGCTGCGCCTTGCCGTATGCGAACATGCGTTCGTATGGGAAGGCCCTACCGCCCGCTGGTCGAGCTCGAAGGCCACCTCGCCCGCGGCGAGCTCGACTTCGCGATCACGCTCGCGGCCGCCGGCGAGCGCGCGCGGCCGCTGGACCTCGGCCTCGGATCGCGGCGCTGCGCGCGTCCCCGCGGCGCTACGCGGCGAGCCGGACGGGGAGCAGCTTGAGCTGATTGATGAAGGGGGATTCGACGTATTCAGGCCTGCCCGCACCATCGGCGAGCTGGATGTCCGGGAAGCGCTTGAGCGTCTCCTCGAGCATGATCCGCAGCTCCAGGCGCGCGAGCGCGGTGCCGAGGCAGAAGTGGCGTCCGCCCGCGCCGAACGCCTGGTGCTCGGGGTTGCGCCGCACGTCGAAGCGGTCGGGGTTCTCGTAGCGGGTCTCGTCGCGATTGGACGAGGCGTACCACAGCACCACCTTCTCGCCCTTGCGGATCGTCTGCCCGTGCAGCTCCGTGTCGCACGTGGCGGTGCGGCGGAAGTGCGCGAACGCGGGGAACATGCGCAGCGCCTCCTCGACCGCGCTGTCGATCAGCGACGGGTCGTCCAGCAGCGCCTGCATCTGCTCGCGGTCTTCCATCAGCGCGCGCATCGCCGAGCAGAAGGTCGCCTTGGTGCTGTCGTTGCCGGCGGCCATCAGCAGGAAGAAGCCCATCACGATCTCGTGTTCCTCGAGCTTCTCGCCGTCGACCTCCGCGTGCACCAGCACGCTGGTCAGATCGTCGGTGGGGCTCTCGCGGCGCTCGGCGATCAGCTGCGCGCAGCGCTGGAAGACCTCGGGGATGTCTTTCTCCAGCGCGCCCTCGATGCCGTCGGGGTTGACGTCGGGGTCGCCCGCGCCGAGCGTCGAGTTCATCAGGCGCGCCCAGATCTCGTCGTCCTCCTCGGCGATCCCCATGAAGCTTCCGATCACGCGCGCGACCGCCGGCTGGGCGACGTCGGTGACGAGGTCGCAGCTGTCGCGTCCGTCCAGCCGGTCGAGCACCTTCACCACGATCGCCCGGATCGCGTCCTCGTGCGCGGCGATCCGTCGCGGCGTGAACCCGGCCTGGAACAGCGCCTTCAGCCGGTCGTGCTTGGGCGGGTCCATGCCGATGAACATCGCCCGCACCAGCTCGATCGGCAGCACGCCCGCGGCCGTGATCCCCTCTTCAGAGGAGTACGTGCGCCAGTCGCGGCTGACCGTGTGGATGTCCTCGGCGGTGGTCACCGACCAGAAGCCGGCCTCGTCCGGGAAGTCTTCGAAGCTCTCCGTCCAGTGGATCGGGCAGCCGCTGCGCAGCTGCTTGAACATCGGGTGGGGCGGGCCGTCGAGCCACAGCTCGCGCGCCGTCAGTTCGACGCTCTCGAGGTCGCTGTCCACCGCCGCCATCGGTACTCCTTTAGTCGTTGCCGCAGGACGTCCGCGATCATACTGGCTGGCCGGCCAGTGGTGCCGCGGCAGGCCGCGTGCTTTATCCGGACTTTGCGGGCGAGGCCACGCGGTGGCGCTCGACCGCCTGCTTCGCGACCGCGTGCGGCACGCCCTGGCGCAGCGCGCGCCCGGCGAACAGCAGCATGCTCTGGAGGTGCGCTTCGATCGTCGCGAGATTGTGTTCGCCGGGGTAGACGGCGCCGTCGGCGTGTGCTCCCGCTGCGCGCAGCGCGGCTGCGAACGGCAGATCCTCATCTGGGTTGGCGATGTGGTCCTGCTCGCCGCCGTATATGAACGCGTGCAGCCCCAGCCGCGAGATGACAGGCCGGTCGGCGCGCAGGGTGCCTTCAAGGCCGTTGAAGAAGCTCAACCAGCTCTCGACCACCCCGAAGCGGTACGGGTTGGCGAGCGCCACGTTCATCGCCCCGTAGCCGCCCATCGAGTCGCCGACGACTCCGCGCGCGGCCCGTGCGGGCACCGTGGGCAGCATCCGGTCGATCAGCTGCTGCACTTCGAGGATGTAGCTTTCGTAGCCCAGCCGGCCGTGGTTGCGCCACGCGTTGGCGCCGGGCCCGCCCTGGATCATCACGGCGATCATCGGCGGGACCGCCTGCCGCGCGATCAGCTTGTCGAGCTGCTCCTCCACGCCGATCTGCAGAAACGCGCCGTCCGACTGGTCCTGGCCGGGGAGCATGTACAGCGTCGGGTAGTGCAGCGTGGTGGCGGCGTAGCCGGGCGGCAGGTACACCAGGAACGAGCCTTCCCCGTGCAGGGCCGCCGAGGGGAAGCTCGCCCGCAGGATCGAGCTGCCGGCAGAGTCCTCGCTGACGGGCTCGAGCGTGGGCAGCGACAGCGCCGCGGGCGTCGAGCTGGTCAACGCCACTTCCGGTTCGCTCACGGTTGCGCCGCCCGCGCCGACGATCGACGCGAGCGTCAGCTGATCGCCGTGCGCGAGCGCGACGCAGACGGTCGCCAGCGCGGCCAGCAGCGTGCCCGTGACGAGCCGGCGCGCACGCGCGCGGCCGGGCTGCAGGGCGGGCGTCGCGGGTCCGAGCGCGGCCGCTTCCCGCCGCGGCGGGAACGTCGGCACCCAGGGCGGCGGCAGGCACTCCGCCGCCGCCGCGCCGCCCTGGCCGGGCCAGCTCCAGTCGCCCAGGCTGTCGAGCCACATCTGCGCGCGCGATGCCGTGATCGTCGTGGACATTCAGGAGATTGAATGAGGCACGCGGCCGAAATCCAACCCCTGCACGAGCACGCCCACCCTGCAGCCGAACATGCAGAGCTTCAGCTCGTGCTCCACACCTCGCCCACGCCGCCGAACCCGAGCGCGTCCTTGGTCGCTTCGGTGAGGTCGAATTCGCGTCCCGCGACGTACGGACCGCGGTCGACCACCGGTACGCGCACGGTGCGCCCGTCGTAGTGAAGCGTCACGAGCGTGCCGCACGGCAGCGTCTTGTTGGCGACACCCATCGTGGAGCTGGTCAGCGACCCGCCGCACGCGAGGCTGCCGCCGCCGCCGTACCAGGAGGCCTCGGCCAGGCGGTACACGTTCAGCTTCCCCAGCCGGCGTCGCGTGCCGAGCGCCGTGGAGCCGCCGGCGAAGCGCAGCCGCAGCCAGCGGCTGCCGAGGCGACGCGGCACGTAGCTGAGGCGAAAGCGACCACGGGCGCCGGTGTGCGCGCGTGCGAGCGTCCACCATCCGCGCCGGCCGAGCGCCTGCAGCGCAACGAGCTGACCGGCGCCTGCGGGCCTGCGGCCCTCCAGTAGCGCGCCGGTGACGTTCGTGCGCTGGCTGGCCAGCACGTTGAGCTCGAAGCGATGCGCCTTCAGCTCGGTGTGCAGCGGCACGGGGTCGGTGGGATTGGGAGCGGTCGAGGCGATACCGACCGGGACCAGTGGCGCCGCAGGCAGCGGCGTCGCAGGTGCGTACATACGTTGAAGAACCTCCTTGTCTGCACCTACGGGGTTAGCTGTCGGGCTCACGGCCGGAAGCGCACGCGAACGGACGCGTGTCGACCGGGCGTTACAGCCACAGCAGTGGCCGATTCGCCCCATCCGGTCCGCCCTTTCGCGGTCCGGCAGTGGGTCCCCCGCTCGCCCCCATCAACGGGGACGACTCGGCGACGAACAACTGTTCGGATGATATCCGGTTACGACGGTGTGTTTGTGTGACAGCGGGCACACAGGCGCGGGGCGCCGCGGCCGAGGGACTTATGCCGGTTCGTCTCCAGCTTCACGCGGAGCCGCAGCTTCGGCCAGCGCAGCCAGATCCTCTTCGCTGATCCCCACCGGCGCCGCCAGGACCTCGCGCGCACGGGCCAGATCCTCGGCCTCGACGTAAACGTAGCGCCCGCCCGACACACCCCATTCGGGGCCGCCGATGCTCCGCTGCGACATCGCGTGAATCCCGGCGTCCGCGAGCCGTTGACAGATCAGATCCGCTTCAGGTGCGTTGGACGCGCTGGCGGCCACCTCCAGCGTCCCGTTGTGCGAATCGTCCTCAGTCATGGAAGGGAGCGGCCTCAGCAGCCTTGGCCGCGGCCGCGTTGATGTGATCCTGGGTGATCCTGCCGTCGCTGGGGACGTCCGGATGGTGGACGCGGCACAGCTTGTAATGGCCGTGCTGGAAGCGGCCCAGCCGGTGGCAGCCCGACTTGTGGCATTCCAGGTGTTTGTACGCGCCGAGCACGAACGCGATCAGCGTGATCGTGCTCGCGAGTTCGACCCAGCTGTCGGTGAAGACCTGCGGCTGGCTCCAGAAGGTGAGCGCGAGGATCATCGCGTCGCCGCGGCGGCGCCGCTCGAATGGCCTTCCATGGGGGCGCAGCCTACCGTGCGACCCCGCGGAAGCGACGCGGCGGCGCGTCGCGGGACGCATGCCGAGAACGTCTTTGCCGGAGGTCGTTGACGCGGGCGCCCGCAACCGCGACAATCGGCCCCATGGCCAACCCCGACCGCCTGACAGCACTGGACTCGACGTTCCTACATCTCGAGGACCACTCGGCCGCGCACATGCACGTCGCGTCGGTGATGGTGTTCGAGGGCACCGCCCCCACGCTGCAGGAGCTCGTCGACCACGTGCTCGGTCGCCTGGACCTCGTGCCGCGCTACCGCCAGCGCCTCGCATACGTGCCGTTCGAGCAGGGCCGGCCGGTGTGGGCCGACGACCCGCACTTCAACCCCTACTACCACATCCGCCACACCGCGCTGCCCAAGCCCGCCGACGACGCCGCGCTCAAGCGGCTCGCCGGGCGCCTGTTCTCACAGCGCCTGGACCGCTCCAAGCCGCTGTGGGAGATCTGGCTCGTGCAGAGCATGTCGCGCGGGCGCTTCGCGCTCGTCGCCAAGACCCACCACGCGCTCGTCGACGGCATCTCCGGCGTCGACATCACCACCGTGCTGTTCGACACCGCGCGCGAGCCCGCGCCCACCGCGCCGGCCTCGCCGTGGAGCGCCAAGCCGCTGCCAGGGCCCGCCAAGCTGCTCGGCGAGGCGCTAATCGAACGCTCCACCGTGCCCGCCGAGATGGTGCGCGGCGCCCGCGCGCTGCTGCGCGCGCCGCGGCGCGCCGTCGCCCAGGTCAAGGACGGCCTCGCCAGCGTCGGCGCCACCACGCTCGCCGGCATCAGCGCGCCGGCGCCGCCCAGCCCGTTCAACGTCGACATCGGCCCGCACCGCCGCTACGCGTTCCTCGACGCCGACCTCGCGCGCTTCAAGGCGATCAAGGACTCGCTCGGCGGCACGCTCAACGACGTCGTGCTCGCGTCCGTCAGCCTCGCGCTCGGGCGCTACCTGCGCCGCCACGAGCACAACACCGACGGGCTCGTGCTCAAGGCGATGGTGCCCGTGTCCGTGCGCTCCAAGGAGCAGCGCGGTGCGCTCGGCAACCAGGTCGCAGCCATGTGGGCGCCGCTGCCCGTCGGCGTCGAGAACCCAGCCGAGTGCCTGCACAAGATCAGCGCCGCCATGGAGGACCTCAAGAAGGGCGGCCAGGCGGTCGGCGCGCAGGTGCTCACCAACCTCGCCGGCTTCGCTCCCCCCACGATCCTCAGCCAGGCCGCGCGCCTGCAGGCGCGCCAGCCGTTCTTCAACCTCGTCGTCACCAACGTGCCCGGGCCGCAGTTCCCGCTGTACCTGCTCGGCCGCCGCCTGCAGGTGCTCTACCCCGTCGTGCCGCTCGCCCAGCGCCAGGCGCTCGGCATCGCCGTCATGAGCTACGACGGCCACCTCGGCTTCGGGCTGCTCGGCGACTACGACGCGCTGCCCGACCTCGACAGCATCGCCGTCGACCTGCAGTGGGCGATCTCCGCGCTCGCGCGCGCCGCCGGCGTGCAGCCCGCCAGCGCGCGCACACCCGGCAAAGCCAAAACGCCGCGCGGCAAGGACTCGGGCTCGCCGGCGAAACGGGCCGCGAGCGCCCGCGCCTCAGCGACGAAGCCGGCCAAGGCCGGCTGAGCCGCTCGCGCTCGGGGCGCGGATACGATCCGCCCCATGCGCCTCGCCCTGTGCCAGATGAACGCCACGGTCGGCGACATCGCGGGCAACTCCCAGCGCATCCGCGCGGGCATGCGCGAAGCCCGCGCCGCCGGCGCCGAGCTCGTGCTGTTCCCCGAGCTGGCGCTCACCGGCTACCCGCCCGAGGACCTGCTGCTCAAGGAGCACTTCCTCGCCGACACCGCCGCCGCGCTGCGCCAGCTCGCCGTCGAGACAAACGACATCGTCGCCGTCGTCGGCTTCCCCGAGCGCGCCGAGGACGTCTTCAACGCCGCCGCCGTGCTCGCCCACGGGTCCGTGCACGCCATCTACCGCAAGGTGTACCTGCCCAACTACGGCGTGTTCGACGAGCAGCGCTACTTCCAGGCCGGCCCCTGCGGCGCCGTCATCGACATCGCCGGCGCGTCGTCATCGCATCGGGAGGGTGGGTCCTGTAGACCGAAGGTGCAGCGCGTCGGGCTGACCGTGTGCGAGGACATCTGGGAGCCCGGCCCGCCCGCCAGCGACGAGGCGCACGCCGGCGCCACGCTGATCCTCAACATCTCCGCCTCCCCCTACCACGCCGGCAAGGGCGCCGAGCGCGAGCGCATGTTCGCGCAGCGCGCCCGCGACAACCTCGCCTGCATCGCCTTCTGCGGGCTCGTCGGCGGCCAGGACGAGCTCGTCTTCGACGGGCACTCGTGCGTCGTCGACCACACCGGTGCCATCATCGCGCGCGCCGCGCAGTTCCGCGAGGAGCTGCTCCTGTGCGACGTCGACCTCGAGGCCGCCGCCGCCGCGCGCCTGCGCGACGCCAGCCAGCGGCCCGCCGCGCGACGCGCGCAGCACAGCGCGCAGGTGCTGCCGCCCCTGCCCGCGCCCACCGGCGAGACGGGCAGCAGCAGCCAGGAGAGCCGCTGGGCGGGCGAGGCCACCACGCTCGCGGAACTGCTCGCCCCTGTCGAGGCGGAGGTCTATGGCGCGCTGATGCTCGGCCTGCACGACTACGTGCACAAGAACGGTTTCAAGCACGCCGTCCTCGGGCTCTCCGGCGGCATCGACTCCGCGCTCGTCGCCTGCCTCGCCGCCGATGCGCTCGGCCCCGCCTGCGTCAGCACCGCGATCATGCCCTCCCCCTACTCCTCCGACGCCACCCAGCAGGACGCCCGCGCGCTCGCCGCCGCGCTCGGCACGCGCGTGCACGAGCTGCGCATCGAGTCCGTCATGGGCTCCTACACCGATGCGCTTCACGACGAGTTCGCCGGGCGCGACGCCGACCTCACAGAGGAGAACCTGCAGGCGCGCATCCGCGGCAACCTGCTGATGGCGCTCTCCAACAAGTTCGGCTGGCTCGTGCTCACCACCGGCAACAAGTCCGAGATGTCCGTCGGCTACACCACCCTCTACGGCGACCTCGCCGGCGGCTTCGCCGTCATCAAGGACGTGCCCAAGACGCTCGTCTACCGCCTGTGTACGTGGCGCAACACCCCCGCCGGCGCCGCCGCCGCGGACGCGATCGCCGGACGAGCCGACGGGCCGCAGGCGGGCGGTGGCGACACCCCCGCCGCCGGCGTCCGCGCACCGATCCCCCTATCCATCATCCAGCGCGCCCCCTCCGCCGAGCTGCGCCACGACCAGCGCGACGAGGACTCGCTGCCGCCATACGAGCTGCTCGACCGCATCCTCGCGGGCTACGTCGAGCTCGACCACAGCCGCGAGCAGCTGATCGCGCAGGGCCTGCCCGCCGCCGACGTCGACCGCACGATCCGGCTCGTGGACCTCGCCGAGTACAAGCGCCGCCAGGCGCCGCCCGGCATCAAGATCACACCCCGCGCCTTCGGGCGCGACCGCCGCATGCCGATCACCAACGCCTACCGTGGCTAGGCTCGCTCGGAGGCTGTGCGCGCTCGGCGGCGCCGCGCTGTGCGCGCTCGCGCTCAGCTCCTGCGCCAACACCGTGCAGGACCAGCCGATCCCGCACAACATCCTCGAGGGCCTCATCGAGGCGCCGTTCCCCGTGTACTGGCTCGGCGGCTCCTTCCACGGCATGGCCATCAGCGAAGCCACCCACGACCCCAGCGGCTCCTACAGCGTGCAGTACGGCGACTGCATAGTCGGCGGGCAGGGCGAGTGCGTGCCGCCGCTGCGGGTCGTCACCTCGCCCGACAACAGCTTCCTGCCCGGCGGGTCAACGCCCGGCACGAGGACCTTCATCCGCCGCGCGAGCGCGCGCGTAGCCCAGGCGCAGACAACCATCATGCTCGCCACCGGCGGCGTCGTCGTCGACATCTACGCCGTCAACGCCAGCACCGCCGCCGCCGCAGCGCGCACGATCGTGCCCATCAACGCGCCCGGCGCGCCCGAAGCGCCGCTGCCCGCCGAGCTGCCCAACACCGGGTTCAACGACATGCCGCTGCCCGCGCAGGTGCCGCTGCCGCTGCACCCGCTCGACCAGCCCGAAGCCGCTTCAGGCGCGCCCGTGTCAGGCGCCCACTGAGGTCCGCGCGCCATCCGGCAGCGGGCGCACCGCGATCGTCATGCGCGTCAGCGCGCACGTGCGCCCCGCGTCGTCGCTGAAGCGCACGTCCCACACCCACGTCGTGCGGCCGCGGTGCAGGCGCGTCGCGGCCGCGTGCACCGTCCCCTCGGTGATCGGGCGCAGGAAGCTCGTGTTGTTCGACAGCCCCATCGCCGTCTCTCCCTGCCCGTACACCGCCAGCGCCGTCGCCAGCGACGTCATCGACTCCGCCATCGACGCGTACACGCCGCCGTGCACCAGGCCCACCGGCTGCCTCAGCTCGTCGCGCACCGGCAGCTCCGCGCGCACCTCCACGTCCGAGCACTCGAGCACCCGCAGCCCGTACAGGCGGTCGAATCCCAGCATCGCGGCGTTCAGCTGCTCGGCGTCCACGGTGCTCATGCCGGCGCCACGATAGCCTACGGTCCTTCCGCCACTGGCGCACAACGCCGCCAGCAGCGATCACCGACGCCGCACACACCATGAGCCGATTCGACGAGCTCCCACCAGACCAAGCCGCGGCGCTCTCGCTGCTGCTCAACCAGCGCAAGAGCTACGCCGAGGTCGCCGCGCTGCTCGGCATCAGCGAGCGCGCCGTGCACGACCGCGCGCACGCCGCGCTCGCCGTGCTCGCGCCCGCGCAGGCGCGCCAGCTGCCCCCCGACCGGCGCCTGGAAGTGGGCGACTACCTGCTCGGCCAGCAGAACGGCGTCGCCGACGGGCTGCGCGTGCGCACCTTCATCGGCAGCTCGCACGCCGCGCGCGCCTGGGCCGCCGCGCTCGCCAGCGAGCTCGCGCCGCTCGCCGGCGGCAATCTTCCCGAGATCCCCGGCCTCGCCGCCGCCGGGCCCGCGGGGACCCCGTCGCGGGCGCCGCGCACGCCGCAACTGCCCAGCTCGCGCGTCGGCGGCGCCGTGCTGCTCGCCGTGCTCGCCGCCGTCGTGATCGTCGCCGTCGTGCTGCTCACCGGCGGCTCCAGCTCCAACAAGCCGACCGCCAGCGGCACCGTCAGCACCTCCAGCACCGCCACCAAGACCGGCCCCACGATCGACGCTCAGATCGCGCTCAAACCGACGCTCCACGGCAGCCACACCGTCGGCGTCGTGTACGTGCTCTCCGAAGGCACCAAGCGCGCGTTCTTCGTCCAGGTCCAGCACATCCCCCAGACCAAGGGCTTCTACTACGCCCTGTGGCTGTACAACTCGCACACCAGCGCGCTGCCGCTCAGCAAGAGCCCCGCTGTCGGGTCGAGCCACAGCTTCGCCGGCGGGTCCGCGCTGCCGAGCAACGCCGGCGAATTCCACCGGATCCTGCTGACCACGGAGACCAGCGCGCACCCCACGCATCCGGGGCACGTGGTGCTCAGCGGGGCGTTCAGCCTGGGGTGAGGTTGCGCGCTTGGGCGTGCGCGACCCACGCGCCGGTAGTCAGCGCCCCGTTTGTTCGTCCGAATTAGGCGAACGGTCTTGACAGGTGATCGGTGTCCGGCATAGGATGCGCCGGATGCCTGGCTCTTGCCGTGTGGTCGGCCGGTTTGTGGCGCTTGGTGCGCTGGCGTTGGCGGCCTTCGTGCTCTGCATGGCGCCCGCGAGCGCGTCGGCCGAAGGGCTCTGCACGGACACCTGGGTGGGGCCGGCCGAAGGTAGCTGGGAAACCGCGGCTGACTGGTCGACCGGGCACCTGCCGACCTCGACTGACGTGGCGTGTATCGGCGGAGCGAAGACGGTTGTCGTGTCGGGCGGTGCGCAAGAAGCCGGGGTGGTCCAGGGCGAAGGCAAGCTCGAAATCGCCGGCGGGTCTCTGGAAGTCTCGAGCGCGTTGGAACCGTCGGTGATCGCGGATTTGACGCTCGGGGGAGCTTCGTTCGGCACGCTGAAGGGTGCGGGGACGGTTGAGGTCACGGGCGCGTTGGTGGGTTTCCGGGGCTATGTGGAAGACTCGCTCGTAGTCGAGTCTGGTGCGAGGGGAACGGTCACAAATCTCCTCTTCTTGTATGGCACGTTGACGAATGACGGCTCCTTCACGATCGAACCAACGGACGGGTTGGGCGGAGAAGAACACGCCAGGTTCGTCAACAATGGGACCCTGACGATCGAAGGAAACGACGGGTCCGACACGAGCTTGTACCGTCGGAGCACGACCGGCCCGGCTCCGGCGCTCGTCAACGATGGGACCGTCCGGCGGGTCAACGGCGAAAAACGGATCTCCGTTCCGTGGTCTGTGGCCAACGACGGGACGATTGAAGCAGCCGAAGGACAGCTGTACTTCAGTGGCGGCGGAGTGTCGGGGACCGAACACGTGGGGTCCTGGATCACGTCGAGTGCTGCCACGATCGAATTCAGCATTTCAGGATATGGGCCTGAGAGCTTCGCGCTGGGCTCGTCGGTGACGATGTCGGGGAACTTCACTATGGATTCGCAAGCGACGGTGACAGCGGGCAACATCTCGGGCGGAATCATCAATTTGACACTCGAACAAAGCAACACGACGCTCGAACTGACGAACACGTCACCGGTCGCCATCCAGAACCTGACACTCAAAAGCGGCGCGACCCTCTCAAATACGAACGCTGTCGAGCTCGCTCATTTCATGTTCGTGTATGGCGGCAACGTCGCCGGTTCGGGTAAATTCGTCATCGAGCCGGGCGCTACTGCAGAACTATATAATGAGTTCGGCCTCGAGCAAACGCTCGTCAACGAAGGCACATTCACAGTGCCGCCAGGGGCGGGCCTCGAAGGCTACGGGACAGGCGTCTTTATCAACGATGGCACTCTGAACGTCAATGGTACAGACGCTCGATACAACGTAGGATTGTATCGACGAAGTGAAAGCGAACGCCTGCCCGAACTGCTCAACTACGGTACATTGAGGAAAACCGAAGGTGGCCCGCTTTACCTGCAAATTGAATTCAAGACCATCAACGCCGGTATCATCGAAGAAAGCGGCGGCCCTTTCCACTTCATCACTCCCGTTCTCCAGGAAGAATCCATGGAATGGGGCGGCGGCGAGGAAAACCTTTCGGCGCCCTATGACGAAATCGCGGAATGCGGCGAATCGGTAGGCTGTGGCGGGAACTTCTCGCAGACCCAGACTGATTTCGCGATCGGCGGCCGTGGTGTCGGACTGGACCTGACACGCACCTACAACTCGCAAGCAGCCGTAGCGGAAGCGGCCACAGGCGTGCATGGGATATTTGGCTACGGCTGGTCGAACTCCTTCAGCGACCATCTCGTGCTGGAACCGGCGAATCATCTCGCGACGCTCGTTCAGGCCGACGGGAGCACTGTCCCCTTTACGGAAGATTCCGGCGAAGCGTTTACGGGGCCGGCGTGGTCGCAGGACGTACTCAGCGGCAGTTCTGGATCGGGCTTCACGCTGACGCTTGAAAACCAGACGGTGTACAAGTTCGCTGGCGCCACCGGTCGCCTGGAAAGCGTCACCGACCGCAACGGCAATGCCACCACATTGGCCTACAACGGCGGCGGAGAGCTTGAAGCGATCACCGACGCCGCCGGCCGGAAAATCACGCTGGCCTACAACGCCAAAGGGCTCGTCGAAAGCGCGACCGATCCGATGAAACACGTCGTCAAATACGAATACGACGCGGAAGGCGATCTCAAGAGCGTGACACAGCCGGGCGAAGCGGCGCTGCGCTGGCAGTTCGTATACGAAGGGCACGAGCTGACGGAAATGACCGACGGCCGTGGCGGCAAAACCGTCAACAAGTACAACACCAAGCATCAGGAGATCGAACAGACCGACCCGGCGAGTCGGACGACCGTCTTTGAATACTTCCCCTTCCGCACCGTGACGACGAACAAAGCCACCGGTGCGAAGACCGTTGACTACCTCACAAGCGGCGGTGAGGCAGCCGCTATCACAAAGGGTTACGGCACGGCGCTCGCGACGACGGAATCGTTTACGTACAACAGTGCCGGAGAGCGCTTGAGCGTCACCGACGGGAACGGGCACACGACGACGTATGGCTACGACACGCACGGCAACCGCACGAGCGTGCGTGATCCCGAAACGCACGAAACGAAATGGACATACGATTCGACGCACGACGTCGAAACCGAAACAAAGCCCAACGGCGAGAAAGCGACGTTCAAACTCGACAGTCATGGCAATGTCCTCGCCGAAGAACGCCCCGCGCCCGGCGAAACGACGCAGTCCACCACCTACAAATACGATGAACACGGCGACCGCGAAAGCATGACCAATCCGGTTGGGCAGACGTGGAAATACGAATATGACGCCGCCGGGGATCGCACCGCGGAAATCGACCCTCTCGGCAACAAGCGGACCTGGGGGTATAACGAAGACTCGCAGGAAATCTCGATGGTCAGTCCGCGCGGTCATGCCAGCGGCGCCGAAGAAGCGAAATTCAAGACGACCACGGAACGCGATGCGCAAGGCCGACCGCTGAAGATCACCGACCCGCTGGGGCACACCACCAAATACACGTACGACGCCGACGGAAACGTCGAAACCAAGACCGACGGCGAAAGCAACGCCACCACGTACACCTACGACGCCGACAACGAGCCCACGAAGGTCAAAGAACCGAACGGCACCGTGACCGAAACGGGCTATGACGGGGCGGGGCAGGTGACCAGCCAGACGGACGGCAACAAACACACCACGGTGTACGTGCGCAACGTGCTCGAGCAGGTGACCGAAGAAATCGACCCGCTTGGACGCAAGACGCTCAAGGAATACGACTCCACGGGCAACTTGACCGGCGCCACCGACGCGGCGAAACGTAAGACCACCTACAGGTATAACGCCGATAACAGGATCAGCGAAGTCACGTATTCCGACGGTAAAACCCCGACCGTCACATACGAATACAACGCCGACGGCCTGCGTACCAAGATGAAAGACGGCACCGGCACGAGCATCTATACGTACGACCAGCTGGACCGCCTGACCGAAGCGGAAAACGGGAACAAAGAAATCGTCAAATACGAATACGACCTCGCTAACCACCAGACCAAGATCACCTACCCCAGCGGCAAAGCCGTGACCCGCGCGTTCGACAAAGACGGACGCCTTGAAAAGGTCACCGACTGGCTGTCGCACGCTACGACATTCGCCTACGACCAGGACTCCGATCCGAAAGCGACGGTATACCCCAGCGAAACGAAAGACGAAGACACCTATACCTACAACGACGCGGATCAGATGACCGAAACCAAGATGCTCAAAAGCACAGAAACACTGGCATCGCTTGTCTACACCCGCAACAACGACGGCGAGGTCAAAAAGACGGCGTCGAAAAAACTTCCAGGCGCGGAAAGCATCGAAAACGGCTATGACCCGAACAGCCGTCTAACGAAATCCGGCAGCACGGAATACAAATATGACGCTGCGAACAACCCGACGACCGAGGGCTCTAGCACGAACACGTACAACGAAGCGGACGAGCTGCAAAAAGGGACCGGCGTGACCTACACGTACAATGAAGTCGGAGAGCGCACCAAAGCGATGCCTGAAAAAGGCCCCGCGACTACGTACGGCTACGATCAGGCCGGCGACCTGATCACGGTGGAACGACCGGAAACAGAAGGCAAAGCCAAGATCGAAGACAGCTACACGTACGACGGAAACGGGCTTCGCGCCTCGCAGAGCATCAACGGCGCTGCCACGCATTTTGCGTGGGACACCACGGAAGAAGTACCGCTGATCGTGACCGACGCCACGAACAGCTACATCTATGCCCCTGGTGGACTAGCCGTCGAGCAAATCAACAACAGCACCGGAGCGGCGCTCTACCTACACCACGATCAAGCGGGCTCGACACGCCTGCTCACCGGCTCAACCGGGAAAGTAGAAGGCAAATGCAGCTATGGGGCATACGGGACCCCCACCTGCGAAGGCACCGCGACGCCACTCGGATACGACGGTCAATACATCAGCAACGATACCGGCTTGATCTATCTGCGCGCCCGCAACTACGAACCTGCCACGGCGCAGTTCCTCAGCGTTGATCCTCGCCTGGCGGAAACCCGCGTACCTTACGCGTATGCAGAGGACAACCCGATGAATTTGAGCGACCCAACGGGGCTTAGACCGTGGTCACCACAAATCAAACAAGCGCAGAGCAAATGCCAGAGCTGGAAGGCTTGGCATAGCAAGAAGAGTCCCTTCTACGGTAACCAGAATATTTATCACGCCTGCCTGGATCTGCTGAGTCTGCCATCCCAGGTATATGGGACCGGAGGGCAAGGCGGAGGCTCAATCACAACCGGTGAGCGCGTCGGGGCCATTTGCAGCGCGAGCGGCTCGGGCGTTGCTCTCATTACACGGGGTGTTAGTGGTGGCCCGGAGGTGGCGGGCGGAGCCGCCACATTCTGTTTTGGCTATACGGCTGGCGAATTGATAGTAGACCCACTGTTGCATGACATAGCGCCGTCGGTGTTTGCGGAATGACACGCCCAGCGAGCGGTACGACGATGCGTATTTGGGAAAAGGTGTGGCTTTCCGCGCTCGTGGTGGTTGGAGTTGGTGGCTTGCTTCGCTGGGTGTTGTCGCCTAGCGGCGCTGTCGCCGGCGTTGTTGACGGCGTACAGATCGCAGCGGTCGTCGTCGGACTGGTGGCGATATTTCGGTGGGCTGTTTTGCGCGAACGCGACCGGGCGCTTTGAGGCCGCGTGTTTGCCGGTGGTGCGGCGAGGAAGGCTGGGGCTACCTGAATGAGAGTGTCTGCCGCAACGCTCCTGGTGGGGACCGTGCTGCTTGCTGGCTGCGGAGGCTCGATGCCGATGGGTTCCTCGCAGACGCCCGCGCCGCGATCGGCCACCACGGTCACGCATGCCAAACAAGGCGCTGCGCCCGTGCTGGAGAGCCCGGGTGCCTTGAGGGCCTTCGCCCGCTACGTCGCCTGCATGCACGTGCACGGCGTAGCACGCGTCTCCGCCCGCACAAGCCCGGTGCGGCTGCCCAATGCTCGCAGCGCCACCTATCGCGCCGCCAATCTCGCCTGCTACGCGACGGTGGCGGCCAACCAGGCCGTCGCCGGCCGGACGCACGCCCGCCCGCCCGCCCGCCAAAGGCTACAGGTAGATCTCTGAACCACGAGCGAGGCTACGGGAGGATTGGTTGTGACCAAGGAGCGAAATCAGCGCTGGTTCGAGGATGTGCATGACCGGGAATCCTAGTCGGCTGGGTCTGACGAGTGGTCAAGAGCAGCCGATCGAGCTTATTCGGCGGCTCGCGTGTGGGCTTGCAGTGAGTGTCAGCGACTTCTCGTGCCGGGAATACGAGTTTCCGCCGTTGACTTGAGTATGAGACTTACGGTGGAAGGCGATACCGTGGAGATCGATCTTGGGTATCCGTGGGGCATGCGTGCATCCTTGGCCGACAACATCGAGGGGAACACAGAGATTGTGCTCAGCCAAGTCCAAGCGGAGCTGGCCGAGGCCACCACAGAGCCGTGGCCAGTACTCGCGGGATCGCGCACGGCGGATGCCCGCGGGCTGACGGATCTGGAAGCGAAGCTTGTTGGAGATGTGCTTGAACTGCGATTTCGGT
Organism: Solirubrobacteraceae bacterium; assembly: GCA_035483595.1. Taxonomy (GTDB): domain Bacteria; phylum Actinomycetota; class Thermoleophilia; order Solirubrobacterales; family Solirubrobacteraceae; genus Palsa-744. The sequence continues at coordinate 32,573 of DATHPU010000018.1, read as the reverse complement.
CAGGCTCGAAGACGATCGAGTTGAGGCCGATTGACCTCAAGGTAAAGCATGGCAGTCCGTAATGTGCTCTCAGTTGACAGGTAAGCCATGACGCCATCTCCGAGTGATCGGGACGTCACACGAGTCAGTGAGGCGTGGCTTGCACTCCAGGCGACGAAGGATTCTCAGTACGACTGGGCAATCGACACCGCAGAGACTTGGCGGGAAGCCGGTGATTATTCGGCCATGGCGCGCTTTGTACTCCAGCTTTGCTGTGACGCGCCGCGCGACGATATCGCGTTGATCGGGATGATCGGTGTTTCTCCGTTGGAGAACTGGATCGACGGATGGTCAGACGCCGCCCTGGCGCTCGTCGAGGCCGCGGTAGACAACAATCCTGTGCTCTTGCAGGCGCTGACGTTCGTCTGGACCCGACAGCCAGCGGTGCGCGAGCGGATTGACGCGATACTTGGTGCGCGCGGCGAGACCCGGGCATAGCCCAGCCGGCCTGTGTGGAAACTGTCTGGCGTGAGACCGCGAATCGCAACGGTGTCTGAGTGATGGGCGATAAAGCAGCCGACACCGATCTGGTCGAGCGCGCAGCATACAGTTGGCTGTCGGCGCGATTGTCCGATAAAGCCCCCAGCGAATGGGTCCACGATCTGCAGACCGAGTGGATGACGACTGGACAATTCGAATGTCTGTGGATGTTCATACTGAGACTGTGCGAAATCGTCGATCCCAAGAACAAGAGTGTCATCGCACTGATCGGCACAGATCCCCTGTTCGAGCTGTTTCTCGAGTTCCCCGATCAAGCGATCGAGGCGATGGAAAGCATGGGCGATCAGCAGCCAGCCTTGATTGAGGCGCTCTCGATAGTGGACGCAGAGGCAGACGAGACGCAGTCGCGTATCAACGCGATAGTCGCTCGCTACGGCTAGACATCCAGCAGCTTGCCGGGGTTCATTATCCCCGCGGGGTCAAGCTCGGCCTTCACCGCACGCAGCGCCGCAAGCCCCCCCGCGCCGATCTCCCGCGCCATCCACGGCGCGTGGTCGCGCCCCACCGCGTGATGGTGGGTGATCGTGCCGCCGTTCGCCACAATCGCGTCACCGGCCGCCTGCTTCACCGCTCGCCACTGCTCCAGCTCCTCCCCCTCGCGCTGGCGCGCGATCAATGTGAAGTACAGCGACGCGCCCGTCTCATACACGTGCGAGAGATGGCACATCACGAGGCCCGGCGTGCCGCCCGCGCGCAGCGCGCCTGAGATCGCCTCGCCGACCGCGCGGTGCAGGCGCGCCACGTCAGACCACTGCGCGGCGGTCTCCAGCGTCTCCACCATCACCCCGTGCGTCAACAGCTCATCGCGCAGGTACGGCGCCGAGAAGCGCCCCTTCACCCATGCCTCGCCCGGCGAGCGCCCGACCGCCAGCCCGCCACCAGCGCTCACCAGCTCATACGCACGCCGCCGCCGGCTCGCCAGCTCCTCGCCGTGCCCCTCGAAGCCCAGGATCGCGATGCAGCCGCCGCTATAGCCGCGCAGCCGCAGATACGCGCGTCCCGCGCGCCCCTTGACGCCGCCGCTACCCGCCAGCGCCAGCGACATGCGCGTCTCCTCCGCGTCCGACAGCCGCGCCACCTCCGGCAGCGCGTGCTCGCGCGCGAGCACGCGGAAGGCCTCCTCGCCGGCGGCGAAGCTCTCGAAGAACACGCCCTCGTAGATGCGCTCCCGCGGCGCCGGGCGCACGCGCAGCGAAAGCTCCGAGATCACGCCGAGCGTCCCCTCCGAGCCCACCAGCAGCTGGCGCAGCCCCGGACCCGCCGCGGTGGCGGGCAGTGCAGGCAGCTCGATCTCCGCCGCCGGCGCCGCCAGCCGTAGGCCCAGCACCAGCTTGTCGATCGCGCCGTAGCCGCTCGACGCCTGCCCCGCCGAGCGCGTCGCCGCGCAGCCGCCCAGCGACACGTACTCATATGACTGCGGGAAGTGCCCCAGCGTGAGCCCGTGCGCGGACAGGTGGCGCTCCAGCGCCGGTGCGCGCATGCCCGCCCCCACCCTCACCGTCGCCGAGCGCTCGTCCAGCTCGATCACGCCCGCCATGCGGCTCGTGTCCAGCGCCAGCACGCCGCCGTGCGCGCCGCGCAGCGGCGCCACGCCGCCGACCACGCTCGTGCCGCCGCCGAACGGCACCACCGCCAGGGAGCTGCGCGCGCACAGCTCCAGCAGCGCGCGAAGCTGGTCGTGGTCGCCCGGATACAGCACCGCGTCGGGCGCGCCCTCCGGCTCGCCCGCGCGCAGCCGCACGAGGTCCGGGTAGCCCTTGCCGGCCGCGTGCAGCACGCGTTCTGGGTGATCGTCGCGCACGTGCTCCGCGCCCACGATCGCGCGCATCTGCGCCAGCGCCTCGGCGGGGGTCGTCGCCGCCGGCAGGCGCACGTTCGCGAGCGCCACCGGCGCGCGCGGGTGCTCGCCGATCCCCACCGTCTCGCGCAGGAAGTCGAGCGCGTGCGCCGGCAGGCCCGGTGGGTGCGCCGGGTCGCCCCAGCCCCACCAGCGCATCGCCGGCGGGGCGCCCGGCGCGGAGTTGCGCGTGGGGACGGGCGCGTCAGCCACTGATCCGCTCCAGGCCGTCCAGCGCCTGCTGGACGGTGGCGTTGGCCGCGCGGCGCATCAGCGGGCTGCCGAAGCGCGGCGCGAAGAACAGCAGCATGATCGGGCCGTTGCGACCTGAGCCGAACGCCATCTCCTGGCGCAGCTCGATCGTCACCTCCGTCTGCGCGAGGCCGGCCGGCACGAGCGTCAGCTCCGTCTCCGCCGATTTGAGCACGCTCGCAAACGGCGTGCCCGCGATCCGCTGCACCCACGTGAGCGTGCGCGCGGCATCGTCGCGGCGAACGCTGAAGTCGGCGCGCACGAGTTTGCCCTTGCGCGTGCGCATCACCTCCGTGAAGGCGTCCTCTTCGACGTCCTCCACGCGCGTCACGCGAGGCCACCAGCGCGGCAGATGGTGCGGATCGCACAGCAGTGCCCAAAGGTCGTCTGCGGGCGCTGCGATCTTGCGGCTGCGGCTTGCAGTGGGCACGAGGGCAGCCTAATGCCTGTCGCCCCGCGGGATTGCCGAGCTCGGATGCCGGCAGCGCCTGCACAACCAGGCGGAAAGCTACGGGTTAACCCTCTTTGCTCTACAGCCGCAACGCCGAAGGTGGTGCCTTGTCGTGAGGCCAGTGGCCGATGACGGCCAGTTTTATTTCGGTGCCGCGTCGCCAGTAGCGAAGCCACTTCTTAGCGGTCGGCGTCCGTGTCGATCCGGCCGGCACGAACACCGAGTCGGAGGAAACGGCTACAAGTTCGGGGCCAAGTTCAAGCTCCCATGTGCAGTGGCCGGCGACTATTCCTCCTCTGTGGTGGCGAGGGCCGAAGCAGAAATCGAGAAACGGTACGACGCCTGCTCGCGCTGGCCAGGACGCCGAGATTCGCTCGAGCGTCTGAGTGTCGAGAACGAGTGCGCGGGGAGCCCAGAAGCACTTTTCTGCTACGACGACTGGGTTCGGAAAACGGCAGCTCTTGACCTGCCGAAACCCTGCCGGAGCCTTTAGCTTCGCCAACGTTGCGGCTGCTTGCGCCGGGGTGGCACTCCGCTGGGGCTCCGCTGATTCGACCACAATGGCTCTGCGCTCTGCCGCGCTCGTAATGCGCACGGCGGCCAACGCGAGCGCTGCGAGTGCAGCGACCGCGAGAAGCGCCGTACGGACGGGCAGCGGCATGGAACAGGTATCGGCGCAGTCGCCTACGTGCGTGAGTCACGCTAGGACTCGTACGTCAACAGCGCGTGCACGTCGTGGCCCGCAAGCCGCTCGCGCCCGCTGAGGAACGCCAGCTCGATCAGGAAGCCGCAGCCTACGACCTCGCCGCCGAGCTGCTCCACGAGATCGCACAGCGTCGCCGCGGTGCCGCCCGTGGCCAGCAGGTCGTCGTGCACGAGCACGCGCCGGCCGGCCGCCACCGCGTCGGTGTGCAGCTCCAGCATGCTCTCGCCGTACTCCAGCTCGTATTCGGCGCTGACCGTCTCATACGGCAGCTTGCCGGGCTTGCGCGCCAGCGCGAAGCCCGCGCCGAGCTCCAGCGCCACGGCGGGCCCCAGCAGGAAGCCGCGCGCCTCGGCGGCGACCACGCAGTCGACCTGCAGCGGGCGCGCGTACTCGGCAAGAGCCTCGACCGCGCCGGCGAGCGCCTTGGCGTCGGCCATCAGCGGCGTGATGTCCTTGAACACGATCCCCGGCTTGGGGAAGTCCGGGATGTCGCGGATCAGCGAGCGCAGGTCTGCGGAGGGGCGCGCGGCGGCGCTCACCTGACGATCTTGCGGAGGTCTCGGATCAACAACAGGTGCTTGAGGTGGGTTGCGACCGCGGCGAGGTTCTCGAGCGCGTCGACCGCCTCCTTGCGCCGTTCGGGGTTGCGCGAGCGCAGCGCCGGGGCGAGGATCTGCTGCAAGAGGTTGGCCTCGCGGTCGGCGGAGGAGCGGAAGACCCTGAGGTTGCGCCCGCCGACGCCGTAGCGGGCGAGCTCTGCCACCGCGGCGATGATCTCGCGCTCGGTCTCGTCGAAGTAGCGCACGCCGCCGCGCATCTCGCCCTTGACGACGCCGTACTCTTCGAGCTCGCGCACGAGCTTGGCCTCGGCCTTGGTCTCCTCGAGCACGTCCTCCAGCGAGTACAGCGCGCCTGTGGCCTGGCGCACGCTGACGCTGGGGCGCAGCGCGCGCGCGCCCTCTCGCCCGACGCGGCCGGGGACCGGCGGCGCCTCCGGCGAGCGCCCTGCGGCGAGCTCCTGGCGGATCACGCGCAATGGCAGGAACTCGTCGCGCTGCATGCGCAGGATCGTGCGCAGGCGCGCGACGTCGCCCTGCGTGTAGAGGCGGTAGCCGCCGGGGGTGCGCCGCGGCGTCAGCAGCTTCTGGTCCTCCAGGTAGCGGATCTTGGAGATCGAGATGTCGGGGAACTCCTGCGCGAGCGCCTTGCACACGGCGCCGATCGTCAGCGACTTCTGGCGCTTGGCCAGCTCCCCGTCGTGAGAGGCTGCCGCTCCCTCGCCGGCGCTCTGCACCGCCAGCTCCAGCTCGAGCGCGTCCTGCGCGCTCGAGTCGGCGGGTGTCGCGTGCGCGGCCATCAGCGGGCGTGGAACGTGAGCTTGTACTTGCCGATCTGCACCTCGTCGCCCTCCTCGAGGCGACGGGACTCGATCCGCGAGCGGTTGACGTAGGTGCCGTTCAGCGAGCCGCAGTCGTCCAGGTACCACTGCTCGCCGCGGTTGATCAGCAGCGCGTGGTCGCGCGAGACCGTGACGTCGTCGAGGAACACCTCGCTGTCGGGGCGCCGGCCGATGCTCATGCGCTCGCCCTCGATCTGAAAGCTCTCCCCCACGCGCCCGCCGCCCGCGCGGATCACGAGCGCCGGCCCGTGCGCGGTGACCTGGCCCATCTCCACCGGCACGAGCTCGCCTGCCTCGTCGATGCGGTACGTCGCGGTAATCGGATCCCCGCCCGCCCCGCCGCTGGCACCGCCGCCGCTGGCGGCGTGCGGAAGCAGCGCGCCGCAGCGCTGGCAGTAGTTGGCGCCCTCGTCGTTGAGGAAACCGCACTCGGTGCAGTGCAGCGCCATGTTCGCCTACTGCTGGTCGCCCGTCTCAGACCGCCCGGTGAGGATGTCCGTCAGCCTCTGGACGTCGTCGCCGGTGATCGCGATGTCGCCATCCTCGTGCTTGTGGCGCAGGCGGTTGACCAGCTCCGCGCGGAGGATGTCGATCTTGCCGTGCAGGATCCGCCGCTTGTAGGAGATCTCCGTCTCCTCCTCGGTCAGCTGGCGGATCACGTCTTTGAGTTCGACGTCCGACAGCGAGCCAAGGTCGGGGAACGTCTCGTCCATCGGGTCTCCTCTCGTCGGCCCACGCCGCTCGTGCGCCATTCGCTGACACGCCGGCACCCCCGGCTGTGCGCGCCAGTATAGCCCAAAAGGTCAGGCTGAGCTTGAGACTATGGGGAGGGCGCTGTGTCTCCCCGAGCACGCAGCGACCGCAGCTGTGCGACGCCCGTGTGCGCATACTGCACGCTGGCTGCGAGCGCCAGCGCGAGCCCCACGTACAGCATCGCCTCGCCGACGCCGTGCAGACCAGCCATCGCGAAGAAGAACGAGCCCATCACCGGCGCCACCGCGAGACGCCCGGCCCAGTTGATGCGCAGCTGCACGCCGCGCGAGAGGCCGTAGCGTCCCAGCACGAGCATCGACAGCTCGCGCACGGCGAGCACCGCGAGCGCCCAGCGCGGCAGCAGGTCGAAGCGCCACGTGACGACCACGCCCGAGATCACCAGCAGCCGATCGGTGACCGGGTCCATCAGCGCGCCCAGGCGGCTGTACTGGCCGGTGACGCGCGCGGCGATGCCGTCGGCGTAGTCGCCCCAGCCGATCACCGCGAACAGCGTCGCCGCCGGCGCGCCGACGCCCGTGCGGCTGGACAGCGCGACTACGAGAAACACGGGCAGCAGCGCAAGACGCGTGAAGCCGATCGCGTTCGGCAGCGTCCACGGCCGCAGCGGCTGCCCCGCCTGCGTCTGCACGGGCGCCGGCCCGGAGCGGTCGAGCCCCACGAGCCGCCGCACCGTCAGGCGCAGCGGGCGCTCCCCTAGGGGAGGCTCTGCCACAGCTCGTCCACCGTCCGCAGGATCTGCGCGGGCTCGCCCGCGAGCGGCAGGCCCGCGGCCTCGGCTCGGCCTCGGCGGATCTGCACCTCGGCCTCCCCGGACTCCAGCGAGCGGCGCCCCACGGTCAGGCGCAGCGGGCAGCCGAGCAGCTCCGCGTCGGCGAACTTCTCGCCCGGCCCCAGGTCGCGGTCGTCGTAGAGCACCTCGGGCGGGCCTTCATTTAGCGTCGCGTACAGCGCGTCGGCGGCGTCGCGCTCGGGCGTGCCGGGCTTGCCGAGCGCGACGAGGTGCACGTCGAACGGCGCGAGCGCGCGCGGCCAGGAGATGCCGTGCTCGTCGGCGAACTGCTCGACCGCCGCCGCCACGATCCGCGCCGGCCCGATCCCGTAGGAGGCCATCCACACCGGCAGCTCGGCGCCGGTCTCATCCAGGTAATGGGCGCCCAGCGGCTCGGAGTAGCGGGTGCCGAGCTTGAAGATGTTGGCGACCTCGATCGCCGGTTCGCGCGTCAGCTGCTCGCCGTCGCGCACGTACTCCTCCCCCACCTTCTCCACGCCGGGGCTCGTCAACGCCACCTCGACGTTCGCCGCGTAGCCCTCGCCCCTGACGATCTCGTCCTCGCCGGCGGCGCACGGCGCCATGTACTCGTGGGCGCCGGCGCCGCCCATCATGCCGACGTCGCCCTCGACTTTGTAGAAGCGCAGGCCCGTGCGCGCGAAGATGCGGTCGTAGGCGCCGACGTGCAGCGCGTAGCTCGCCTCCAGGCCGTCCTGGTCGCGGTCGAAGCTGTAGGAGTCCTTCATGATGAACTCGCGCGTGCGCAGCACGCCCGCGCGCGGACGCGCCTCGTCGCGCTCCTTGACCTGGAAGTGGTAGACGATCTGCGGCAGGTCGCGGTAGGAGCGCACGATCTGGGCCATGTGGAACGTGACGGCCTCCTCGTGCGTCATCGCGAGCACCAGCTCCGAGCCCTTGCGGTCGCTGAGCTTGAACAGCGCCTCGATGTCCAGGCGCCCGGTCTTGCGCCACACCTCCGCCGGCTGCAGCACCGGCATCAGCATCTCCTGCGCGCCGATCGCGTCCATCTCCTCGCGGATGATCGACACCACGCGCTGGTGCACGCGCCAGCCCGCCGGCAGCCACGTCCACATGCCGGCGCCCATCTGGCGGATCAGCCCGGCGCGGACCATCAGCTTGTGCGAGACCGCCTCCGCGTCCGCGGGCGGCTGCTTCTCGGTCGGCAGTAGGTAGTCGGAGAGGCGTGTCATGTTCGCTCGGCGGCCCCGAGCAGCGCCGCCTGCACCTGGCGCAGGCGCTCGGTGTCGCTGCGTATTCCGGCGAGCGCGTCGTTATACAGGAACGCCTCGCCGAGGCGCACGATCGCGTACGCGAGCACCTCGGGCGCGATCGCCGGCACGAAGTGGCCGGCGCGCGTCTCCTCGTCGATCATGCGCTCGACGGCCGCAACCAGCCGCGGCTGCACGACACCGGCGCTGGAGGTGAGGATGCGCAGCGCGCGCTCCTGCTCCTGGGCCAGCAGCGCGCGCATGCCGCGCGTGGCCACGACCTCGCGATTGAAGCTGTCGAGCGTGTCCAGCAGGGCGCGCGGGCCGTGGCCGCCGACCTGCAGGCGCAGCGCCGCCACGCGTGCCTCGGCGAGCGTGGCGAGCACCTCGCCCAGCAGCAGCTCGCGCGTCTGAAACCAGCGGTGCATCGTCGCGCGCGCGAGGCCGAGCTCGCGCGCGATCGCCTGCACGTCGACGCGTTCGCCCGCGAGGAAGCGGTCGGTGGCGAGCTTCAGCGCGGCCTCGCGCGTCGACGCGGCTGGACGACCGGGACGGCCGGTGAGCACCGGGGTCATGCGCTAAGCCTACAGAGCGCTGCTCGTCGCCTTTGATAGAACAGCGCAGACCGACCGAACTTCGACGCAGACCCCGAAAAGGAGCCTCCGACATGGCCTACACAGTTCCGCCGCTCCCCTACGCCTACGACGCGCTGGAGCCCCACATCGACAAGACGACGATGGAAGTCCACCACGACAAGCACCACCAGGCTTACGTGGACAAGGCGAACGCCGCGCTTGAGGGCACCGAGTGGGCCGACAGGCCCGTCGAGGAGGTGCTGAAGAACCTCGACAGCCTCGGCGAGAAGAAGGGACCCGTCAAAAACAACGGCGGCGGCCACTACAACCACACGCTGTTCTGGGAGAGCATGAATCCGGACGCCGGCGGCGAGCCGAGCGGCGCGCTGGCCGACGCGATCGCCTCGACGTTCGGCTCGTTCGCGGACCTCCAGGCGAAGGTGAAGGAAACCGGCGTCAACCAGTTCGGCTCCGGCTGGTCGTGGCTGGTGAAAGACGGCTCGGGCCTCGCGGTCGTCGGCTCGGCCAACCAGGACAACCCGATCTCCGACGGCAAGACGCCGCTGCTGGGCGTCGACGTGTGGGAGCACGCCTACTACCTCAAGTACCAGAACCGCCGCCCCGACTACCTCGACGCGTGGTGGAACGTCGTCGACTGGTCGAAGGTCGCGGAGCGGTTCGCGGCCGCAGGCTGAGGCTCAGCGGCTGAAGCGCCGGCCGGCAACGGGTGAGACGGACTCGTCGAGCACCACGCCGGCCGGCTCTAGCATCGACTCGAGCACCGCCCCCGCGCTTTCGTCCTCCTGCGCCGCTGCCGCTTCCAGCGCCGCGATCCGCTCGGGCGTCATCGCCGTGGCGTCCTCGTTGGCGGCGAGCCACGCGCGCGCGGCGGCGGCCTCGTGCTCGTCGCGCTGGACGCGCTTGCCGGAGGCGTAGTAGCGGTCGATCTCCTTGAACAGCTCATCCACGAGCTGCTCGGTGGGCACCTTCTTCAGCGGCTCGCCCTTGGAGTAGATCATGCCCATGTCTTTGGCGCCGGTGATGCCGAAGTCGGCGTGGCGCGCCTCGCCGATGCCGTTGACGGCGCACCCGAGCACCGAGACCTCGATCGGGTCCTCGTAGGCTTCCAGGCGCTGCTCCACCTCGGCGACGACCGAGTCCATGTCGAACTGCAGGCGCCCGCACGTGGGACACGCGATCAGGTCGGGACCGCGCTCGCGCAGCTTCAGCGCCTTGAGTATCTCCCACGCGACCTTGACCTCCTCCTCGGCGTGGAAGGTCGAGAGCGAGATGCGGATCGTGTCGCCGATGCCGTCGGCGAGCAGCGTGCCGAGCCCGACGGCGGACTTCAGCGAGCCCGACCACTTGGTGCCGGCCTCGGTCACGCCGAGGTGCAGCGGGTAGGGGATTTTCTCCGCGAGCATACGGTTGGAGGCGATCGTGTTGGGCACTGAGGTCGACTTCATCGAGACCTTGAAGTTGTCGAAGTCGAGGCTCTCCATCAGCTCGACGGTCTCGATCGCGGCGGTGACGAGCGCCTCGACGGGGTTGTCGTACTCGAGCTGGCGCAGGTGCTTGGGCAGCGAGCCGGAGTTGACGCCGACGCGCAGCGGCGTGCCGCGCTGCTTGGCCAGCGCGATCACCTCGGCGACCTTCTCGGGGCCGCCGATGTTGCCGGGGTTCAGCCTGACGCAGTGCGCACCGGCCTCGATCGCCTTGAGCGCGAGCGTGTGGTTGAAGTGGATGTCGGCGATGATCGGGATCGGCGACTCGGCGACGATCGTCTTCAGCGCCTCCGCGTCCTGCTCGCGCGGCACCGCCACGCGCACGATGTCGGCGCCCGCCTCGGCCACGGTGCGGATCTGCGCCATCGTCGCCTGCAGGTTGGCGGTCTCGGTCTTGGTCATCGTCTGCACCGCCACGGGCGCGCCGCCGCCGACGGCCACTGGACCTACGTGGATCTGACGCTGGGAGGACATAGGCTGATTCTACGATGCCCGACGTCTATGCCACCGCCAATGGACCGCTGGCGCGCCTGGCGGGCCCGCTGGCGAGCCGCGCGCGCGCCCGCCGCCACGAGCGCTTCTTCGTGCTCACGCGCCTGCAGCCGGGCGCGCGCGTGCTTGACGTCGGCTGCGGCGCGCTGGGCCTGCGCGGGCTGGAGCCGGAGCTCGACATCACCGGCGTGGACCTGCTCGAGCACCCGAGCTACCCCGGCCGGCTCGTGCGCGCCGATCCCGCGGACGGGCTGCCGTTCGCCGATCGCGAGTTCGACCTCGTGTACTGCTCCAGCGTGGTCGAGCACGTGCCGCCGAAGCGCCGCGCCGCATTCGCGGCGGAGCTGCGGCGCGTGGCGCGCGGCTGGTTCGTGCAGACCCCCGCGCTGTCGTTCCCGATCGAGCCGCACGCGCTGCTGCCGGGCGCGCACTGGCTGCCGCGCGCGCTGCGCCGGCCCTACTGGCGCCTAGGCGCCACCGGAGGCTGGGAAGAGATCTCGCTGCTGAGGCGCTCCGAGCTGGAAGCGCTGTTCGGCCCGGCACGGGCCGAGCGCGTCGGGCCGCTCGTCAAGAGCTGGGTGTGCGTCAGCCCCCCAGCCGGCTGATGTCGTTGCTGACGCCGTTGATCACGAGGAACGCCAGCAGCACGATCCCGACCGAGCTGAAGCGGTACATGGTCGCAAGTGACACGCGCCTGCCGCGAATCTTCTCGGCGACCGACCACAGGATGTGCCCGCCGTCGAGCGGCAGGAACGGGAACAGGTTGAACACGGCCAGGATCAGCGACACGAACCCGGCGAACACGAGCGCGTAGCCGGCGCCCGCGACGACCGTTTCGTGCGCGATCTCGGTGATCCCGACCACGCTGTGCAGCTGCTTGCGGGTCTTCGAGCTGGTGAACGCCTTGCCGATGTTCGAGAGCATGCTCGTGGTCGTCGCCCACATCTCGCGCGCGGCGACACCCCCGGCGGCGAGCACGCCAACCGGTTTCGCCGCGGCGCCGAAGTCGAAGCCGATCAGCATGCGCCCGAGCGCCTTGTCATAGCGGGGGCGGATCGCGAGCGTCCGCTCGTGCCCGGCGCGGCGAATCGTCAGCTGCACGGGCGTGCTCGCCACGCAGTCGCTGACCGGCGTGCCGGCGCAGCGGTGCGCGTTGACGGCCTTGATCGTCGAGTCGACGCTCGCACGGTGGCCGTCGACGGCCACGATCCGATCGCCCGGGCGCAGGACGCCTTCGGCCGGGGAGCCCTTCTCGACCGCAGCCACCGAGGCGCTCGGCACGAGCGTGTGGATCGAGCTGTTGAGGTTTTCCAGCGTGTAGGCGCCGTTGAGGCTGCCCGATGCGAGGATCGCCCAGAACAGGCCGAACGCGATCAGCAGGTTGACGCCGGGCCCCGCGAGGATCACCACGATGCGCTTCCACGGCGCCTGGTTGTAGTAGGCGCGGCGGGCCATCTCGGGCTCCAGGCCACCGATTTCTTCGGGGCTCATGCCGGTGATCTTCACGTAGCCGCCGAGCGGGATCGCGCCGATGCCGTACTCGGTCTCCCCCCTGCGCACGCTGAACAGCGTCGGCGGGAAGAACAGCGAGAAGCGCTCGACGCGCATGCCCACGGCCTTGGCCGCGAGGAAGTGCCCCAGCTCGTGCAGCACGATCAGCAGCATGAATCCGATGAGGGCGATCGCCCAGTCCATGGGCTCAGTGTAGGAGCGCCTACGACAGCGTCGCGACGGTTGCGCCCGCGGCCGCCCGCGCCAGCCGGTCGGCCTCGTACAGCGACTCGAACGAGCGCACCGGCTCCGAGCCGAGCTCCGCGAGCGTGCGCTCGATCACCTCGGAGATCCCCAGGAAGCGCAGGCGCCCCTCGAGGAACGCGTGCACGGCGATCTCGTTAGCGGCGTTGAGCACGCACGGCGCCGTTCCCCCCTCGCGCGCAGCCTCGCCCGCGAGGCGCAGGCACGGGAACGCGCCGAGGTCGACCGGCTCGAAGCTCAGCTCGCCGACCGCCGCGAGGTCCAGGGCGGAGATCGGCAGCTGCACGCTCTCGCCGCCGTGCAGCGCGTAGGAGATCGCGATGCGCATGTCCGGCGGCCCCAGGTGCGCGAGCATCGCGCCGTCGGCCAGCTGCACCAGCCCGTGCACGAGCGACTGCGGGTGCACGACCACGTCGATGCGCTCGTACGGCGTGCCGAACAGGTGGTGGGCCTCCATCAGCTCGAGGCCCTTGTTCATCAGCGTCGCCGAGTCGATCGTGATCTTGCCGCCCATCGCCCACGTCGGGTGCGCGAGCGCCTCGGCAACGGTCACGTCCTCGAGCTGCTCGCGCCGGCGCCCGCGAAACGGGCCGCCGCTGGCTGTGATCGTCAGCCGCTGCACGGCGCCCGGAGGCTGGCCGGCGATCAGCTGGTGAAGCGCGGTGTGCTCGGAGTCGACCGGCACGATCCGCGCGCCGGTGGCCTCGGCGAGCGCCGTCACGAGTTCGCCGCCGACGGCCAGCGACTCCTTGTTGGCGAGCGCCAGGTCGATGCCCTCGCCGAGCGTCGCCACCGTCGGGCCGAGGCCGACCGAGCCGACGAGCGCGTTCAGCACCAGGTCCGCGCCCGACTCCACGACCAGCTTCACGAGGCCCTCGGCGCCGGCGAACACGGTGCCGTCGGTCCACGCCTCCGCGGCGCGCGCCGCCGCGTGCTTGTCGCCCAGCGCGATCCGCGTGACGCCGTGGACGCGCGCCTGCTCGAGCAGCGCCTCCCACGAGCTGCCCGCGGACAGGCCGACGATCTCGAGCTCATCGCTGCGCTCGCACACGTCCAGCGCCTGCGTGCCGATCGAGCCGGTCGAGCCGAGGATCAACAGGCGCTTACGCGTGGACATACCCGGCCCAGATGTAGTAGCCGACGACCGCGGCGAACAGCACCGCGTCGAGGCGGTCGAGCGCGCCGCCGTGCGCGCCGAACAGGCCGCCCGAGTCCTTGGTGCCGGCCTCGCGCTTGACGAACGACTCGAACAGGTCGCCGACCGGGGCCACCAGCGCGACGCCGAGCCCGAGCACCAGCGCGTGCGTGCCCGGCAGCCATTCCTGATAGCGCCCCGCGATCCACACGCCGACCACGGCGAACAGCATCCCGATGAGCAGGCCCTCGACGGTCTTGTTGGGAGAGATCGCGGGCGCGAGCGGCCGCCGACCGAACATGCGCCCGCCCAGGTAGGCGCCGGTGTCCCCCAGGAACGTGCCGACGGCGACGTCGATCACGATGCCGAGGCCGTGCGGCAGGCCGCGCAGCAGCACCGCATGCGCGAGCGCGAAGCCGATCCAGTAGATCCCCAGCAGCGTCACCGCGATGCCGCCGACCGACGGCCGGGGCTGCACCAGCGTCAGGCCGAACACCAGCGGCAGCGCCACCACGGCGACCAGCAGCACCTGGAACTGGTCGCCGTACAGCGCCGCCGCGAGCAGCCCGGCGAGCGCGATGAAGCCCGCGAGGCGCGCCGGCTGCGCGCGCTCGTACATCCCGTACAGCTCGTGCAGGCACACGGCGCCGAGCACGAACATGCCGGCGGCGAACACGAGCCCGCCTTCGATCACCAGGAACAGCGCCACCGCGATCGCCGGGATCGCGGTGAGCACGCGCGCGCTGAAGTCCGAGCGCCCCTCACCCGAGCGGCCCTCGCGGCGGCTGCGGCCGCGGCGCCGGCGCGGGGAGCCGCGCCTGGAGGCCTCGCGCCGCGCCGCGGCGGCCGGGCGCGGCGGCTGCACCGCGCGGGCGCCCCCCGGGGTGTGCGGTCCGCTGGCCATCGAGCCGCCCGCCCTACCGCCCGCCGAACCGGCGCTGGCGCTCCGCGTACTCCGCCAGCGACTGTTCGAGCGCCTCACGCGTGAAGTCCGGCCACAGCTCGTCGCGGAACACCAGCTCCGAGTACGCCGACTGCCACAGCAGGTAGTTGGACAGCCGCCGCTCGCCGCTCGTGCGGATGATCAGGTCCGGGTCGTGCATCTCCGGCGCGTACAGGCACGCGCGGAACTCCTCCTCATCGGATCGAAGATCGAGGGGCCCGGCTGGTCGGCCTTCGGCCGCCTGCGCCACCCTCTTGGCTTTGAAGCGTCGCGCCGCATCGATGATCTCGGCGCGGCCCCCGTAGTTGAAGGCGACGAACATCGTGATCGTGGTGTTCTCGCGCGTCAGCTCTTCCGCCCAGCGCATCTGCTCTGTCAGGCGCTCGCCGATGCCCTCGCGGCGGCCGATGAAGCGCATGCGCACGCCCTCCTCGTGCAGCTCCGGCGTCTCGCCGGCGATCCGCCGCGAGAACATCTCCATCAGGCCCTGCACCTCCTCCGGCGGACGCGACCAGTTCTCGGTCGAGAACGAGTACACCGTGAGCTCCTTCACGCCCAGCTCGGCGGCGTCGCGCAGGCGCGCCTTGACCGTGTCGGCGCCGGCGCTGTGGCCGTCGTTGACGGGCAACCCCCGCGCCCGCGCCCAGCGGCCGTTGCCGTCGGTGATGATCGCCACGTAGCGCGCCGCGACGGGTTCGCCGGCGGCGGCCATCAGACTGCGAGGATCTCCTCTTCCTTGGCCTTGAGCACGCCGTCGAGCTCGCTGATGCGCCCGTCGGTCAGCTTCTGCAGCTCCACCTCCGCGCGATGCTCGTCGTCGGATGACGCTTCGCCCTCGGCCTTCAGCTCGCGCAGGTGCTGCATCGTGTCGCGGCGCACGTTGCGCACCGCGATGCGCCCCTCCTCGGCGAGGTTGCGCACGATCTTCACCAGCTCGCGCCGGCGCTCTTCGGTCAGCTCCGGGATCACCAGGCGCACGAGGTTGCCGTCGTTGGACGGCGTCAGGCCCACGTCGGACTCGTTGATCGCCTTCTCGATCGCCTTGATCGAGGATTTGTCATACGGCTGCACCGTCAGCATCCGCGCTTCCGGCGCCGAGATCGTCGACAGCTGGTTCAGCGGCGTCATCGCGCCGTAGTAGTCCACGACGATCCGTTCCAGAAGCGACGGGCTCGCGCGCCCGGTGCGCACCGTCGAGAACTCGTGGATCGACGATTCGACCGATTTGCCCATGCGCTCGCCCGCATCCTCGAGCAGTTCGTCGATCAGGTTTTCAGCGGCCATCGCCCTCTCCTCCGGCTGTCGAAACGAGCGTGCCTACGCGCACGCCTGAGATTATCTTCGCGAGACTGGTGTCGTCGTCCATGTTGAACACGTTCAACGGCATGCCGTTCTCCATGCACAGCGCCAGCGCCGTCGAGTCCATCACCCGCAGGCGCCGCTCGATCGCCTCCATGTGCGTGATCTCGGGGATGAACTGCGCGCTGGGGTCGAGCGCCGGATCGGCCGTGTAGACGCCCTCCACGCCGTTCTTCGCCATCAGGATGATCTCCGCGTGGATCTCCGCCGCGCGCAGCGCCGCCGCGGTGTCGGTCGTGAAGAACGGGTTGCCCGTGCCCGCCGCGAAGATCACCACGCGGCCCTTCTCCAGGTGGCGCATCGCGCGCCTGCGGATGTACGGCTCTGCCACCTCGGAGATGCCGAGCGCCGACTGCACACGGGTGTTCGTGCCGGTCTTCTCCAGCGCGTCCTGCAGCGGCAGCGCGTTCAGCACCGTCGCCAGCATGCCCATGTAGTCGGCCGTCGAGCGGTCCATGCCCGCGGCCGCGCCCTGCATTCCGCGGTAGATGTTGCCCGCGCCGACCACGATCGCGACCTCCACGCCCTGGTCGCGCACGTCCGCCACCTGGCGCGCCACCGCCGCCACGCGCGCCGGGTCGGTGCCGAAGTCCAGCTCGCCCATCAGCGCCTCGCCGGAGAGCTTCAGCAGGATGCGTTTGAAGGCAGGGGCCATCGCCGCAGAGCCTATCCGCGCCAGAGCCCTACTGGCCTATCGCGAAGCGCGCGAACCTGCGGATGACGACATTCTCACCGGTCGTGGCGGTCAGCTCGTCGCGCAGCTGCTGCACGGTCTTGCCGTCGAACTTCGGGTTGTGCATCTCCTGCTCCAGCAGCACGATCGTCTCAAGCCACGAGTCGAGCTTGCCCGCCACGATTTTCCCGCGCACGTTCTCGGGCTTGTCCGCCGCCTCCTGCTCGTAGATGCGCGCCTCGGCCTCGCGCTGCTGCTCGGGCACGTCCTCGCGGCTCACGTATTTGACGGTCGGCGTCGCCGCGATCTGCATCGCCACCTCGCGTGCGAAGCTCACGAAGTCGTCGTTCTTGGCCACGAAGTCCGTGTTGCAGTCAACCTCGATCAGCACGCCCACCTTCGAGCCGGCGTGCACGTACGCCTGCACCGTGCCCTCGGTCGCGGCGCGCTCGCCCAGGTCCTGGATCTTCTTGCCCTGCTTGACGCGCAGGATCTCGATCGCCTTCTCGACGTCGCCCTCCGCCTCGGTGAGCGCTTTCTTGCAGTCCATCATCCCCGCGCCCGTGCGCTCGCGCAGAGCCTTCACGTCCTTCGCGCCGATCTCCACAGAGCTCATGATGCGCTTGCCTCCGTCGTCGTCTGCTCGCTGTCCTCGGGGGCGGCCACCGCCTCCGGCTCGGGAGCCGGCGTCTCCTGCGCCGGCTGCTCAGGCGTTGCCGGCGCCGCAGGTGCAGACGCTGCCGCGGGAGCCGCCTCGGCTGCCGCGGGCTCAGCCGGTGCCGCGGCGCGTGCGGCGGCCGCCTCGCGCTCGGCTGCCTCCTTCTTGGCCTGCTCTTCGGCATCTTTCTTGGCCTGTTCCTCGGCCTCGCGCTTGGCCTGTTCCTCGGCTTCGCGCTTGGCGCGCGCTTCGGCCTCGGCTTTGGCGCGTTCCTCGGCTTCCTGGCGGGCTTTTTCCTCCTGCGCGCGAAACACGCCGTGGCCCTCGGAGACGACCTGGCCGATCGCCTGGGTGATCAGCGCGCACGAGCGGATCGCGTCGTCGTTGCCGGGCACGACGAAGTCGATGCCGTCGGGGTCGCAGTTGGTGTCGACGAGGCCGATGATCGGGATGCGCAGCCGCCGCGCCTCTTTGACCGCGATCTCCTCGGTCTTGAGGTCGATCACGAACATCGCGTCGGGCACGCGCTGCATGTTCTTGACGCCGCCGAGGTTCGCCCGGAGCTTCGCCAGATCGGCCTGCGCGGCCATCCGCTCGCGCGTGGGCAGCAGCGCCAGCTGGCCCTCCGCCTCGAAGCGTTCGAGGTCGTGCAGCCGCGCGATGCGCTGGTTGATCGTCTGGAAGTTGGTCAGCAGACCGCCAAGCCAGCGGTGGTTGACGTACGGCATGTCGGAGGCCTCGGCGACCTCCTTGATCGTGTCGCGCGCCTGCTTCTTGGTGCCCACGAACAGCACGGTGCCGCCGCGATGCGCGAGCGTGCCGGCGAACTCCTGCGCCTGCGCGAGCAGCGCCTGCGTCTTGAGCAGATCGATGATGTAGATGCCAGCACGCTCACCGAAGATGAAGCGGCGCATCTTGGGGTTCCAGCGGCGCGTCTGGTGGCCGAAGTGAACGCCGGCCTCCAGCAGCTCCGCGATGCCTACGTCAGCCACGGGCTACTCCCTTGTTGAAATGCGATTTTGATTGCCGCGTGGAGGAGGCGGACCCGAAGCTCGTGGCCTTCCAGCCGTCGCTTCGGGCAGGGCCGCTGTCCATTCCGGCGCGGGTCGAGGTCCTGTATTTGGCTTTCAGGATACCCGTTCGGCGCGTTCCAGCGCGA
This sequence comes from Solirubrobacteraceae bacterium, assembly GCA_035483595.1. Classification (GTDB taxonomy): domain Bacteria; phylum Actinomycetota; class Thermoleophilia; order Solirubrobacterales; family Solirubrobacteraceae; genus Palsa-744. Next base: position 14,362 of record DATHPU010000018.1, on the reverse strand, counting down.
CCTGCAGGTCCGCGGGCAGCGGCGAGGTCACATCCACGCGCTCGCCGCTGACCGGATGCTCGAACGCGAGGCGCGTCGCGTGCAGGAACTGGCGCTCCAAACCCAGCATCCCCGGGCTTCCGTATTCCGGGTCGCCGGCGACCGGATGCCCGATCGCCTGCAGGTGCACGCGGATCTGGTGCGTGCGCCCCGTCTCCAGCTTCAGGCGCAGCAGCGACGTGTCCGCGAGCGCGCGCTCGAGCGTGAAGTGGGTGCGCGCCTCGCGCTGGCCGGAGCCGCCGACGGCCATGCGCGTGCGCACCCGCGGGTCGCGGCCGATCGGCGCCTCGATCGTGCCCGAGCGCGCCGGCGGCCGGCCCTCCACCAGCGCCAGGTACTCGCGGTCGATGCGCCGCTCGGCGAGCGCCCGCTGCAGGAGCGTGAGCGCCTCGGGGGTGCGCGCGACGACGAGCAGCCCGGAGGTGTCGCGGTCGAGGCGATGCACGATGCCGCGGCGCTCGGGGTCCGTGTCGTCTGTGTCGGCCGACTCATCGAGCAGCGGCGCGAGCAGCTGGGCGAGCGTGTCCTCGCGGTGCCCGCGTGCTGGATGCACGACCACGCCGGGGGCCTTGTCGACGACAAGTAGATGCTCGTCCTGGTAGGCAATCGTGAACGGTTCGGTCATTGCTTCGCATGCCGGCTGGCGTCGACGAGCACGATCAGGGTCACGATCCCGAGCGTGATCGACGCGTCGGCGAGATTGAAGGGCGGCCAGCCGAGCGGCAGCTTGACGAAGTCGGTGACGGAGCCGTGCCGTACGCGGTCGAGGATGTTGCCGAGCGCGCCGCCGGCGATCATGCCGGTGGGCAGCCACATGAGCCGCCGCGCGGCGTGGCGCGCGAAGTACGCGAGCAGCGCGACCAGCGCGATCGCGATCAGCACGGTGACGGCGACGTGATCGCCGGGGAGGAACCCGAACGCGACGCCGCGATTGCGCGTGTCGACGAGCTGCACGCCCGGCAGGAAGCGGTGTTCTTCGCCGGGCACGATCGAGTGTTCGACAGCGCGCTTGGTGAGCTGGTCGAGCGCGACGACGCACGCGAGCACCAGCAACACGCGCAGCCATGCGGTCAGGCGTGCGGGAGCGCTCAGCTGATGAGGCCCTGGACGACGATGATGTTGACGAGGTACAGCGAGATGATCGCCAGCATCGGGCTGAAGTCGAAGCCGCCGAGCCGCGGCGAGAGCCGCCGGAAGATGCGCAGGAACGGCTCGACCACGTCGCGCAGGAAGCCGAGCACGCTGTCGGTGGTGCGCGAGTACGGGGGGCGCAGGCCGGCGGCGAACAGCAGCTGCACGACGATGTAGACGATGATCAGCAGCGTGTACACGTAGATCACCGTCGAGAGGAAGCCGGCGACGTCGGTGCGCGCGCTGGCGAGGATCACCGCTTGCCTCCGTCGAGCACCGCGTCGAGCGCGTCGCTGAAGGCGCGGCGCAGGCCGGCGCGCTCCAGCGCGTCGACGCCCCGCGCGGTCAGCCCGCCGGGAGAGGAGACCTCGCGGCGCACGGCCATCGTGTCGTATTCGCGCCGGCGCAGCAGCTCCGCGGTGCCGGCGAGCGTCTGCACGACCAGCTGCGCGCCCTGCAGTGCGGGGATCCCGCGGCGCACGCCGGCGTCCACCTGCGCCTCGGCGACCAGCGCCACGTACGCCGGCGCGCACGACATCAGGCCGGTTGCCACGTCGAGGAGCGCGTCGTCGAGCACCACCAGCGTGCCCAGCTCGGCGAACAGCTCCGCCACGGCTGCATCGAGCGCGGGGTCCGAGCCGCCGGCCCCGTCGTCGTCGAGTTTGCCAGGACCGGCCGCCTGCACGACGGCGCCCTGGCGCACCTCGACGGGCAGCGACGGGATGAACCGGTACACGGGCCTGCCGGGGTAGGCGGTGCGCAATGCCTCGAGCGGCGTGACGGCGAGGATCGACGCGACGGGCGTGGTGCCGTCGCCGATTTCAACAGCGACGCCGGCGAGCTGCGCGGGCTTGTGGCAGAGCACGAGCAGCTCCGCGCGAGCGGCGACCTCGGAGTTGCTCGCGAGCGCCTCGCCGCCGACCTCGGCCGCGAGGCCGCGGGCGCGCTCGGCGACGGGGTCCGCGCACAGAACCGGCCGCCCCCAACCGCGGGCCAGCGCGCGCGCCATGTTCCCGCAACCAATGAGACCGATCTCCATAAGGACTCCAGACTACGGCGCGCAGGTTAGGACTGGTTGAAAAAGCCCTTCTCGATCAGCCTCGCGCGCTCCTCGGCGGAGATCTCGACGTTGCGGGGCGTGAGCATGAAGACCTTGTCGGCGATCCGCTGCATGCCGCCGTCGAGCGCGTAGGTGAGACCGGAGGCGAAGTCGATGAGACGCTTGGACAGGTCGGTGTCGGAGCTCTGCAGGTTGAGGATGACGGGGATCGAGCTCTTGAACTTGTCCGCTATCTGCTGGGCGTCGTTGAACGACTTGGGCACAACCAGGTGCACCTGCACGTCGCCGTTGGCGCGCCCGCCGACGGGCTTGAGCACGGTGGTGGGACGCCCGCGCGAGATGCGCCCGCCGGCGACTGCGGTCTCGCCGGCTTCGTCGTCGGCGAAGATGTCGTCGTACTCGTCGCGCCGGCGGCGCAGGCGCCGGACGTTTGGCCGCTCGCGGTAACGGTCCTCGATCTCCGCCTCTGGACCGGGTCCGCCGGCGGCGGCGTCGTCCTCGTCGTAGTCGTCGTGATACTCCTCGGCGAGGCCGAAGTAGACGAGTGCGCTATGCCAGGAGTCGCGGAAGGCCATCGGTATAGGTGCGTGTTCGCCCCGGCGGACCGGTTTCCTTGCAGATGCTAGTAATTCCGCGCGCGGATACGTGCGCCGAGTTGGGCGAGATCGCACCTCAACGATACAAGCTAGTGCCGATCCGCACGACTGTTGCGCCCTCTTCGACTGCGACGACGTAGTCCTGAGAGGTGCCCATGGACAGTTCCCGCAGCCCGTGCTCGCGCGCCAACTCGCGCAGCGCGGCGAACCAGCGGCGGCTGTCCTGCGCGCTCGGCGACAGCGGCGGCATCGTCATCAGCCCCGTGACCGGCACGGGCGCGCGCGCCACGTAGGCGGCGACCTCCTCGGGGGCGATCCCCGCCTTTCCGGGCTCGCCGGCGATGTTCACCTCGAGCAGCACGCGCAGGCCGGGCCGCGCCAGCTCGACGTGGCGCTCCAGCTCGCGCAGCGCGGACTCGGAGGCGAGCGAGTGGATCATGCGCACGTGCGGGAGGATCACGCGCACGCGCCGGCTCTGCAGCTGGCCGATGAAGTCCCACTCGAACAGCTCGCCGTGGGCGGAGACCTTCGCCTGCAGATCCTGCGCGCGGTTCTCGCCGACGAGGCGGATGCCGGCCTCGGCGAGCACGGGCAGCTGCTCGGCGGCGACGTACTTGACCGCCGCGAGGATCTCCACGGGGCGGCGCGAATCGGAGGGGCTGCCGTCAGGGCTGCTGGCCGGGATGAGCGCTTGCGCGCGCTCGCTTGCGGCCGCTATCTCGGAGCGCACGCGCTCGAGCTTGGCGCGGATGACGGGCGCGCGCAGGTCGCTGATCAGCTCAGCCATGCGATCCCCGCGTTACGCCCTGCGCGCTCGCCTTCGCGGCGGTGGGAGAAGAAGCGCTCGTCGCAGATGGTGCACGCGCGCGCGTTGCGCACGTCGGCGACGCCGGCGGCGAGCAGCCGCTCGTGCGCGATCGCGCGCAGGTCGAGGCGGCGGCCGCGGGCGTGGGCGTGGGCGTGGGCGCCACCGAATGCGGCGTGCACCTCGAGTCCGACCTCGTAGCAGCACACGCCGGCGCCAGGACCGACGATCGCGGTGATCGCGGACTCATCGGCGGCGAGACAGCGCAGCGTGCGCACGCCCTGCTCGAGCACGCCCGCGGACAGCCCGCGCCAGCCGGCGTGCACGACGGCGACGGCGCCCTGGCAGCCCAGCGCGACGGGCAGGCAGTCGGCGGCAAGGACCATGACGCCGAGCGCGGGCAGCGCCGTGGCGTGCCCGTCGGCGTCGAGCGCCGCAGGCGCTCCGCCAGCGCCGGCGACGCGCTCGACCACGTGCACGGCCGTTCCGTGGACCTGCCGGCTGGCGCACAGCCAGCGCAGTCCCAGCCGCTCGCACAGCGCGTCGCGCCGGCGCAGCCCGTGTTCGTGCTGGTCGCCCGTGGCGGTGGAGAGGTTGCCACCGGCGCGGGAGGTGAACAGCGCGCGGGCGCCGCCGGGCAGCTCGAACGCGAGCTCGCCGTCGGTCGCTGACGGGACGACGTCGCCGCCGGCGGCGGATGCCGAGGGGTCACGCTGCGCCTGCGCCATCAGCTGTCGACCCTCGCGTCGAGCGCCGCCTGCACTTCTGCCTGTGGCCCATCCTCGAGCTCGCCGTCGAGCTTGCGCGCGAGCACGGCGCCGAGGCGCATGCCGAGCTCGGGCCCAGCGGGGATGCCGGCGGCAAGCAGGTCATCGCCGGTGATCGCGAGGCGCACGTGGCGCAGCGTGCCCAGCCACTCCTCGGCGCGACGGCTGACACCGTGGCGGCCGTCGCCGGACGGCGCGCCGCCGAGCGCGCCCGCCAGCGCGACGGCCTCCAGCGGATGGGCGGACAGCGCGTCGTGCAGCTCTGAGGGCGTGAGCGCGTGCGCGATCTCGTCCACGAGCGCCGCGGCGACGAGCGCGCTGCGCATCACGCGGTCGCGCTCGCCGGCGCTGAACTCGAGGTCGTCGAGCAGCTCGAACATGATGGGCTCGGGGTCCACGCCCTCGGCGTTGACCAGCGGCAGCAGCAGCGAGGCCAGCAGCATCAGATCGGGCCTGCCGTCCTCGGGCAACAGCGCGAGCGCGTGCCGAGCGCGCTCGCGGTCGAGGCGCAGCTTGGGCTTCCCCGCCCCGTCTGGTGACGATGTGAGCGCGGCGAGCACGCCCAGCTCCTCCAGGGCGGCGAGCGCGGCGATGGCGTCGGCTTCGCCGAGCGCGAGCCGCAGCTCGGCGCCGATGCGCGCGCGAGAGACGGTCTGCAGCGCGTCATTCGACATGGCGCTGGCGGCCAGCTCGGCGGTGTGCGGCTCGACGTCGAAGCGCAGGCGCGCGCGGTAGCGGGCGAGGCGCAGCAGGCGCGTGGGATCGTCGAGGAAGCTGCGCTCGTGCAGCACGCGCAGGCGGCGGGCGCGGAGGTCCTCGAGCGCGTGCTCGGCGGCGTCGAGGCGCCCGCGGCGCTCGCCGCCGAGCGCGACGGCGATGGCGTTGACGGTGAAGTCCCTGCGGCGCAGGTCCTCGTGGGCGCTGCCGGGGCGCACCCAGGGGAGCGCGCCGGGCGCGGGATATGACTCGGCGCGCCGCTCGGCGATGTCGATGCGCCCGTCCTGCCAGGCGACGGCGGCGGTGCCGAAGCGCTCGTGCGCGGTGACGCTCGCGCCGAGCGACCCCGCGAGCTCGTGCGCGAGCTCGGCGGCGCCGGCGTGTACGACGACGTCGAGCTCCCGCGGCGCGCGGCCGAGCAGCAGGTCGCGCACGGCGCCGCCAACGAGCGCGAGGTCATCCCGCGCGCGGCCGAGCTCCAGCAGCGTCGGCCCGCCGGGCTGCGCGGCGAGCGCTTGCAGCACGTCGGGATCGCTCACGTGACGCGCACGGGGATCCCGGAAGCGGCGAGGTGGGCCTTGGCCTCGGCGACCGTGTGGCGGCCGTAGTGGAAGATCGACGCGCACAGCACGGCGTCGGCGCCCGCGGCAAGCGCCTGCGCGAGGTGCTCAAGCTCGCCGGCGCCGCCGGAGGCGATCACGGGCACGCTGACGGCGTCGCTGACGGCGCGCGTGAGCGGCAGGTCGTAGCCGTCGTTGGTGCCGTCGCGGTCCATGCTCGTGAGCAGGATCTCCCCGGCGCCGCGCTCGACGGCCTCGCGCGCCCACTCGACGACGTCGATGCCGGTGGGCGTGCGCCCGCCGGCGAGGTACGCCTCCCAGGCCGTCGCGTCCGCCCGCACCAGGTGTCCGTTTGCGGGCGGTGTATCACCATGGCTATACACCGCGTTCGGCGCGGACTCCTGCACCGAACGCCGTGCCTTGGCGTCGATGGCGAGCACGACGCACTGCGCGCCGAACTGCGCGGCGAGCTCGTTCAGCAGCTCGGGGCGCTGCAGCGCGGCGGAGTTGACGGACACCTTGTCGGCGCCGGCGTCGAGCACGGCCTGCGCGTCGGCGACGGAGCGGATGCCGCCGCCGATGGTGAACGGCACGAACACCTCGTCGGCGGTGGCGCGCGCGAGCTGGGCGATCGTGTCGCGCTTCTCGTGCGTGGCGGTGATGTCGAGGAACACGACCTCGTCGGCGCCCTCGCGGTCGTAGTGCGCGGCCAGCTCGACGGGGTCGCCGGCGTCGCGGATGTCGACGAATTCGACGCCCTTGACGACGCGTCCGCGATCGACGTCCAGGCAGGGGATCACGCGCTTGAAATGCACGTGTTCACCGTAGCGATCGGACGCGTGGCGGCTGGGCGTCGCGCGGCGGCCGAGCGGCCGCAGGTCAGGCGAGCGCGGCCTTGGCTTCGGCGACGGTGAAGCGCTTCTCGTAGAGGGCGGTGCCGACGATGACGCCGTCGAGCCGGTCGAGCGAGAGCTCGTCGCGCAGGGCGGCGAGCTGCTGCAGGTCCGCGAGCGTGCCGATTCCTCCAGAGAAGATCAGGCTGCCCTCCCCCACCGCGGCCGCCACCTCGGCGACCTCGTCGCGGTTGGCGCCGTCGAGCATGCCGTCGTGGTCGATGTTGGTGAAGACGAAGTGGCGCACGCCGCGGTGACGCAGCCCTGCGAAGGCGTCGCTTGCGGGCGTGGCGGTGCTGTTGACCCAGCCATGCGTGGCGACGTTGCCGCCGCGCACGTCGACGCCGACGAGGATCCGCTCGGGGCCGTGCCGGTCGAGCGCCTGCTCGAGTACGTCGGGGTGGGTGAAGGCGACGGTGCCGAGGATCACGCGCGCGGCGCCGGCGTCGAGCGCGCGTGCGACGGCGTCGGCGCTGCGCAGCCCGCCGCCGTACTGCACGGGCACGCCGGCGGCTGCGGCGATCAGCTGCAGCTGCTGGAGGTTGACGGGCTTGCCCTGCTTGGCGCCGTCGAGGTCGACGACGTGCAGGTACTCGGCGCCGGCGTCGACCCAGCCGCGCGCGGCGGACAGCGGCTCCGCGTCGTAGACCTTCTTGGCGTCGAAGTCGCCCTTGACGAGCCGTACGGCGTTGCCGCCGAGGATGTCGATGGCGGGATAGAGCCTCACGTGACGGCGGACGGGTGCTCGGCCGCGGCGGACGCGAGGGCGTCCGGGCCGGGCGTGGCGACCTGGCCGCTGGCGGAGGCGGCGATGCAGATGCGCGCGAAGTTGGCGAGCAGCCGCAGGCCGGCGGCGGAGGACTTCTCGGGGTGGAACTGCACGCCGTAGAAGGAGCCGCGCTGCACGGCGGTGACGAACGGCGCGCCGTACTCGGCGACGCCGAGCACGTCGCGCTGGTCGGCGGGCACGGGCGCGAGCGAGTGCACGTGGTAGAAGGCGCAGCTGCTGGGCAGGCCGGCGACGAGCGGCGAGTCGGGGCGGGTGAAGCGCACCTGGTTCCAGCCGATGTGCGGCAGCTTCAGATCGCCGTGATCGCCCTGCGAGGACAATGCGAGGGGACGGACCTCCCCAGGCACGATGCCGAGGCCGGCGGCGCCGCCAAGCTCGGTGGAGGAGTCGAACGCGAGCTGCATGCCGAGGCAGATGCCGAGCACGGGGGTGCTGGCGGCGACACGCTCGCGCAGCAGCTGGTCGAGGCCGAGCTGGCGCAGGTTGTCGATCGCGCGCGGGAAGGCGCCGACGCCGGGCACGACGAGGCCGTCTGCGGCGCGCAACTGCTCGGGATCGCGGGTGACGAAGGCGCGCGCGCCGACGTGCTCGAGCGCCTTCTCGACGGAGCGGCGGTTGCCCATGCCGTAGTCGACGATCGCGATCTCGACGCTGCTCATACGGAACCTCCGCAGAATGTGCAGCGAGCGTAAGCCGGTCGAGGAGCGAGTGAGACAAGGACGCACCGACCGAAGTGTGCTCGGCACACGAGGGAGGGAGGACGCCGTCTCACGAAGCTCATCGGCCGGCTCATGCGGTGAGCGTGCCCTTGGTGCTGGGCACGCCGGTCTCGGTGGGGTCGATGGCGACGGCCTGGCGCAGCGCGCGGGCGAACGCCTTGAAGGCGGCCTCGATCATGTGGTGGGCGTTGCTGCCGGCTTCGACGCGCAGGTGCAGCGTGAGCTTGGCGGCGTTGGCGAGCGCGCGGAAGAACTCCTCGGTTAGCTCGTGCTCGAAGTCGCCGGTGGCGCCTGGCGGCAACTCGGCTTCGAACAGCGTGAAGGGGCGCCCGGAGACGTCGATGGCGCAGCTGGCGCGCGCCTCGTCCATGGGCACGGTGGCGGTGCCGTAGCGGCCGATGCCGGCGCGGTCGCCGAGCGCGGCGTCGAGCGCCTGCCCGAGCACGATGGCGGTGTCCTCGGCGGTGTGGTGCGCGCCGGTTTGCAGGTCGCCGCTGACGCTGACGTCGAGGTCGAGGTGACCGTGGCGGGCGAGCAGGTCGAGCATGTGGTCGAGGAAGCCGACGCCGGTGCCGCGCGCGCCGGCGCCGGTGCCTTCGAGCGTGAGCGCGAGGCGCACGTCGGTCTCGGCGGTCTTGCGCTCGATGGTGGCTGTGCGGCTCATTGCGGCTCCTTGGGGCTCATGTGTGTTGATTGTGGCGCAACGCGCGCCTGCATCGACTCTGCGTGCACCTGAAAGCCCTCGGCGCTGGCGATGGGCGCGCCGGCGGCGGCGAGCTTGGCGGCGGCCTGTCCAACGTGCACCTGGGACATGGTGCGGCGGAAGTGGCGCGGCGAGAGCGTGGAGGCGAAGCGCGCGGCGCCGCCGGTGGGCAGCACGTGGTTGGAGCCGGCGACGTAGTCGCCGAAGGCGGTGGCGCTGTCGATGCCGACGAACAGGCAGCCGGCGCAGCGGACGGTGGGGGCGAGCGCCTCGACGTCGGCGCCGATCAGCTGGAGGTGCTCGGGCGCGAAGGCGTTGGCGAGCGCGATGGCGTCGCGGGCGCTTGCGACGTGCACGATGGCGAACGCGGCGTCGCCCACGGTGGGGCGCTCAACGACCATATTTTTTAGAGTTTGGGCGAGCGCGTCGCAGACCCGCGCAGACGGCGACACGGCGAGCACGAGGCTTCCCTCGCCGTGCTCGGCCTGGGCTAGCATGTCAAGCGCGGCGAGATGCAGCGAGCGGCCGTGCTGCCCGTCGTCCAGCTCGCGCTCGACGGCGGCGCCGAGCACCACGAGCAGGTCGCTGGGACCGGCGAAGCCGTCGATGCCGACGGTGGCGGACAGCTGGTGCTTGGCCTCCTGCACGTACAGGTTGCCGGGGCCAACGACGACGTCGACGCGTTGGACGGTGTCGGTGCCGTGGGCGAGCGCGGCGACCGCCTGGGCGCCGCCCATGCGGTACACGCGTTCGACGCCGCACAGCCGGCAGGTGCCGAGGATGGCAGGGTCGATCTGCCCGTCGGGTCCGGGGGGCGCGCAGACGGCGACGTCGACGACGCCGGCGGAGCGAGCGGTGACGACGCCCATGACGACGGTGCTGGGGTAGGCGGCGCGGCCTCCGGGGACGTACACGGCGGCGGAGCTGACGGGCACCTCGCGCAGGAGGACGCGCTGTCCCTGCGGCAGCTCGACGGGCACGTCGCGCCCGACGCCGGCGTCGGCGACGAGGGCGACGTTGACGATGGCGACCTGCAGCCCGGCGATGAGCTCGAGCGGCAGGCGCTTGATGGCCTCGTCGAGCTCCTCGGGGGCGACGAGCAGCGGCCGCGGGTCGCCGCCGGCGGTGTCGAAGCGGCGCGTGTAGTCGAGCACGGCGGCGTCGCCGCGGGCGCGCACGTCGGCGATGATCTCGCGTACGGGCCCGGCGACGGAGTCGCCGTCGGGCACGAGCGAGCGCACGCGCGCGGCGGCGCCGTCAGCACCCCCGAGTCGCGCCACATCGTCGGCGCTCAGGCGCTCGATCCGCATGTCAGGCCATCGCCCGGCTGATGAGACGCTGTGCGCGCATCTCACGCGGGGTCGGGCGCGCCACGACCGCGTGCACTCGCCGGCAGCGCGCGCAGGCGCTCGAGCAGCTGGTCGATGGCGGCGGCCTTGAGCTTGTGCGAGACGGGGTTGGCGATCAGCCGGGCGGTGCACACGACGATCTCCTCGCGGATGACGAGGTTGTTCTCGCGCAGCGTGGTGCCGGTGGCGGTGAGGTCGACGATCGCCTCGACCATGCCGGTGAGCGGCGCGAGCTCGACGGAGCCCTTGACCTCGACGATCTCGGCCTGGCGGCCGGTCTCCTCGAGGTAGCGCGCGGCGATGCGCGGGTACTTGGTGGCGACGCGCATGACGCCGAGGCGGCGCAGCGCCTCGTGCGCGGGGTCGGGGCCGGCCTTGCTGGCGAGCACCATGACGCAGCGCCCGAAGCCGAGGTCGAGCAGCTCGTAGACCTCGCGCCCGCCTTCGCCGTGGTCGAACGCGCGCCCGCCCTGCTCTAGCAGGACGTCCTTGCCGGTGATGCCGAGGTCGGCGGCGCCGGCCTCGACGTAGGTGGGCACGTCGGAGGGGCGCATGGTGATGACGCCGATGTCCTCGAACAGCAGCTTGCGGTCGTTGGAGCGCAGCTCGTCGGTGTCGAGCCCGAGCGCGGCGAGCAAATCGACGGTGCCGCTGAACAGCGCCCCGCGGGGCACGGCGATGGTGAGGCCGTTGATGGGCGTCACGTGGCGTCCTGGTCGACGGCGCGGGCGAGCAGCGCACCGGTGCCGCGCTCCTCGCCGGCAAGCGCGATGTGCAGGCGATCGACGCCGAGCGCGAAGCCGACGGCGGGCAGGCTGCGGCCGAAGCGCCCGACGAGCTCGTCGTAGCGGCCGCCGCCGCCGATGGGCGCGCCGAGCGCGGGGTCGTAGACGTCGAACACGGCGCCGGTGTAGTAGCCGATGTTGCGCACGAGCCCGAGGTCGAAGATGACGCGCTCGGCGACGGCGGGCTCGAGCAGCTCGTGCACCTGGCGCAGGCCGGTGACGGCGGCGTCGGCCTGCGCGGGCGTGTCTGCGAGCACGTCGGGTCCGCCGCGGCGCTGGGGCACCTCGAGCAGCAGCGCGGCGGCCTGGTCGGAGAGGCCGGACTCGGCGAGGGCGCGTTCGAGGCCGACGAAGTCGCGTGAGACGAGCGCGTCGAGCAGGCCGGCGCGGGCGGCGTCGGGCACGTCGAGGCTGGCCATGAGCGCGGGGAACAGCGAGGCGTCGCCGAGGCCAATGCGGTAGTCCTTGAGGCCGGTGGCGTCGAGCGCGTGGCAGAGCACGGTGAGCGCCTCGGCGGTGCCCTGCGGGGCGGGCGCGCCGATCAGCTCGATGCCCGCCTGCAGCAGCTCGCGCGGCTGCCCGCGCTGGGGTCGCACGCCGCGGTAGCAGTGGGCGAAGTAGCAGAAGCGCAGCGGCGGGACGCTGGAGGCATAGCGGGTGGCGACGACGCGCGCGATGGGCACGGTCATGTCGGAGCGCAGCACGAGCACGGCGCCGGTCTCGTCGAAGACGCGGTAGGCGGGCTTGGCTTCGGCCATGTCGGCGCGGGCGAGCACGGACTCGTACTCGAGCGCGGGTGTGTACACCTCGCCGTAGCGGTGGCGCTCGAACACGCCGCGCAGCGTGTCGGTGATGGCGCGCACCTCGCGCGTCTCGTCTGGGAGCACGTCGCGCGTGCCGCTGGGGATCGGGTGGATCATGATGACCCGGGGATTATGCGTGGACAGGCTCCGTGGCGACGCGCTCGATGCGTGCGCCGAGATCGCGCAGGCGCTCGTCGATGCGCTCGTAGCCACGGTCGATCTGCCGGATGTTGCCGATCTCGCTGCGTCCGTCGGCGCACAGCGCGGCGAGCAGCATGGCCATGCCGGCGCGGATGTCGGGCGACTCGACCCGCTCGCCGCGCAGCCGCCGCGGCCCGGTGATGATGGCGCGGTGCGGGTCGCACATGACGATGTCGGCGCCCATCAGGATCAGCTTGTCGGTGAAGATGAGGCGGTTCTCGAACATCCACTCGTGCACGAGGATCGAGCCCTCGGCCTGCGTGGCGAGGGCGACGGCGATGGAGGTGAGGTCGGCGGGGAACGCGGGCCAGGGTCCGTCCTGGATCTTGCTCTTGTACTCGCCGACGTCGGCCTGCACGACGAGCTTCTGATTGCCGGGCACGACGATGTCGTTGCCGTGCAGCTCGGAGCGCAGCCCGACGCGTTCGAACACGAGCCTGATCATGCGCAGGTCGCCGGGGACGGTGTCCTTGATCGTCAGCTCGCCGCCGGTTACGCCGGCGAGCGCCATGAAGCTGCCGATCTCGATGTGGTCGGGCGCTATCCGGTGCTCGCAGCCGTGCAGTCGCTGGGCGCCGTTGACGGTGATGAGGTTGGAGCCGATGCCCTGGATGTCGGCGCCCATCTTGACGAGCATGCGCGCGAGGTCCTGCACGTGCGGCTCACAGGCGGCGTTGCCGATGACGGTGGTGCCTGGCGTGAGCGCGGCGGCCATGAGCGCGTTCTCGGTGGCCATGACGGACGGCTCGTCCATGAACACGTCGGTGGGCCGCAGCCCGCGCGGCGCGGTGAGCACGATCTCGCGCCCGCAGTCGGTGAGCGCGCCCATCGCGCGGAAGGCGTCGAGGTGCGGGTCCAGGCGCCGGCGGCCGATCACGTCGCCGCCTGGCGGCGGCATGACGGCGCGGCGGAAGCGCGCGAGCAGCGGCCCGGCGAGCAGGAACGACGCGCGGATGGTCTCGGCGAGCTCGCGCTCGATGCCGTAGTCGTTGACGTCGGCGGCGCACAGCGAGAGCTCGTTGGGCCCGCGCCAGCTGACCGCGACGCCGATTGCGAGGAGGATCTCGATCATGGCCTCGACGTCGCGGATCCGCGGGACGTTGCGCACGATGACCTCGTCCTCGGTGAGGACGCTGGCGGCGAGGATTGGCAGCGCGCCGTTCTTGTTCCCGGCCGGAACCATCGTGCCGGACAGCGGAACGCCGCCTTCGATGACGAACTTCTCCATGAGCTTTGGGCGCCGCCAGATGCCCATTGCAGGCCCGCCGGTCGAACGCCTGGCTAGCGTAACAGCCATGTAACCACCGGAGTTCGAGTCGAGGCCGAATGCCCCTGCTTGACGCCCCTCGCGGCGCCCCCGGTCCGCCGACGACGACCCGTTGCTGCAACTTCGCTTGCAGCGCGACCATGCCGCGATCCAACTCCTAGAGCCAAATCCGAGCGCGAACCTGGATGCGCACGGCCGACCGCGAAGCTGCCGTCCGATGGCCTTCCTATCTTACGAACACATGTTCCCTTCATCGAGGACATCGGCCTTTCGGCAGCGCGCGTTCGATGCGCTTGGTCGCGCCCGCTCCTTCCTGATGCTCGAGGACGACTACGACGTCGACTGGGAGGTCGACCAGGACGAGCTGGCCCGTATCGATCATCCGCATCGAGCGCCGCTGCGCGGGAGCCTCGGGCGCCGTCGTCCGGGGCAGTTGCCGCACGCGCCGCAGGTCTGCATCTCCCCGGTTGTTCACGAGGCGACGGGACGCGGCGACCGTCGCGCGAGGCGCGTGGCGCAGCCGTGCGAGGCGGCGCAGCAGCGCGCCACGCCGGCCTCCCGCCCCTGACAGGCGCCACCGTCATCCTCGCGTCGCTCGATGGTGCAGTGAGCGTGCGCGAGGCGCGCTGCGAGGCGCGCTGGTTGGCTCGCGCTCGTGAGCGCTGGAACGACGACGGGCCGCCCGAAGGCGGCCCGCGTATCGAAAAAACCGGCGGCGTCCTACTCTCCCAGGCCCTTGCGGGCCAAGTACCATCGGCGCTGAGGGGCTTAACTGCTCTGTTCGGAATGGGAAGAGGTGTTTCCCCCTCGCCAAGGCCACCGGAAAAAGGCGAAAGACCACGCCTTCCACGGTCCCTCAAAACTGCACACGCCACAGCGGGTAAAACCGTCACTCCTTGCGGGAGTGAAGAATAAAATCCGTCAAGCCCTCGACCCATTAGTACCGGTCTCCTACGAACGTTGCCGTCCTTCCAGATCCGGCCTATCAACCTGGTGGTCTACCAGGGGTCTTACTCCCTCTAGGGGATGGGAGAGTTCATCTTGAGGCCGGCTTCCCGCTTAGATGCTTTCAGCGGTTATCCGATCCACACGTAGCTAGCCTGCTATGCCCTTGGCAGGACAACAGATACACCAGAGGTGCGTTCATCCCGGTCCTCTCGTACTAGGGACAAATCCT
>DATHPU010000017.1:0-24858 GCA_035483595.1 Solirubrobacteraceae bacterium | reverse complement strand
TATCTCGGCTGGTATCACCACACCGCGCTCGTCACCGCCGCCCACGGGTTCCTGACCCTGGAGCGGCAGCACCCAAATCACCCGCGGCCGGCCTGAGCCTCCCCCAGGCAGTCCTCCAGCTCCAGCCAATCTTCAGGTGCTGGACCGGCCGATGCACCACATGCCAGCAAACGATCGACCTCGACGAGCTACCCCTTCACCAGCCACCACAACAAGAGCGACAAGCTACCAAAGCACTACTAGCCACACCCACCCCGAAATTCGCAACACCGGAACTCGGAAACAATAGGTTGACGGCCAGCACCCCAGAGCCTAAACTCCCGCAAGATCCCAGCATGCAGGATCACGCACGACACTACAAGGGGACGCTACCCGAGACCGCGCCCCACGCGGCCGGGTACGCTCCAGGCTCAAACCCCCGCGCACCACCGCCCCGAAAGAGGGGCCGCGACGGGAAGAAAGGAACACGGCCATGAAACGAACACGCGACATGGGCAGCACCATCGCGCTGGCCACCACACTCGCAATACTAGCCGCCGCGACAGTCGCGGTCACGGCATCAGCCGAAGCGCCCAGCGTCTGGTTATGCGGCAACGAATTAGTCGTTAAAGGCACACCCTGCACAGTCGTCTCAGAAAACTTAGAACCGCTCTTCATCGAGGACATGGGCGTACCCTCAAGACTCGAATGCCCCCCAGGAAGCGTCTTCACCTACGGCACAGTCGGACCAGGTGCCACCGACGAAACCACAGTGGTAGAATTCTTAGAAAAAGGCAACGCCTGCAAACCAGCCGCCAAAGCCGAAAACTTAAAAGGCGAAGAAGTCGCGAACAAATGCGGAAAAATCAACGAAATCAAATTCCTCGGGCTCCCGTGGAAAACGGAAATCGTCTTAGAAGGCGGCGTAGCCTACGACTTAATCTCATCCGAACCCGGCTACACGAGCGTCTGTGAAACGCTCGGCATCCCAGTGACAGACAAATGCATCGCGCATGAAAAAGGAGAAGGGGAAACACCGTTAGTAGAACTGATCAACTTATCCGAAACCGAAGCCAACGGGACGTTATTAGTCAGCCTGATCTTCCCGTTACTCCCATTATCAGAAACCGAATGGATCAAATGCTCCGTCGGCGGGTTAAACGGATTAATCTTCGGCGAAAACTTACTATCCGCGTCCCTAAACGGCGCCGCAGTCTCACTCGAAGTCAGCGAAGAATAAGGCTTGTCGATGATCACCGACTAGCGTAAGGAGTTCCCACGGCACAGGGCCGCAGCTGCGATTCTGTGCCGTGGGCGGCGGCGTTTGATGGCACGTGCAAAGGCCGGCAGGGGGTGCTGAACTAGCAAATGAACCGCCGCGAGCTCAGCCAGCTACCACCTTAGCCGAGATCAGCGCTTGGGCGACCGCATCGTAGGCAGGGGCGACGCTCCGAAACTTGGCTAGCGGCATCGCGGCGTGAGTCTCCGTGAACCCGATGAGATACGCGGGATTCGGGTAACGGGGAGTCGGATGAGCCGGACCTTTGACCTGGATGTGGGCGATTGCCTGATCGTCGGCTGCGACCTCGTGCCCGAGTTGCGCGCTGTGTCGATCCCGACTCCAACGAGCGAAGTCCAGGCCGGGGATGCGCTGCGCGACGGTCTGGGGGAAGTATTCGGTTGGGGGGTAGCAGGTATCGCGGAAGTTCGAGCCCATTTCATTGAGTATCTGATACGCATACTCGAGGTAGAACCAGAGCTTGCCCTGCTTGGCCGCAGCAAGCGCCGCGACCTGCTGGATGGCGATGGCTTCGGCCGGTTCCGAGCCTTCCTCGTTGGAGCGGAACTCGATCCTCAGCTTGCCCGTGCGTACCCAATTGCGGATGATCGACGCGAGCGGCCCTGTCGTGATTTCCCGTGAGGAGGGGCAGAGGACATCGGCGAAGTACTGCAGCGTGACCGGTGCTGTCGGGCTGCCAAGGTAGTTGCCCGATTGGGGAATGCCGGCGAGGAGGTTGCCGATGCGGCGTGCCGCCGCCGGTGCGATGTGAGCGGGTACTGTTGGCACGCCTCCAGCGGTCGTCGCGACGGTGTGCGGGGGAGATGCCTCGCGTCCGCAGGCCGTTGTCGCTGAGAGGGCGAGCGCGGCAGTGGCGACGGCGGTCGCGAATAAGCGGCCGCGTGGCGCACCGCTCAACGCATCGCGCCGGTGCGTGGGTGCTCGCGCGGCCGACATCGGTCGCACTCTACTGCGCGGCGACTCGCCTGTGAGGGGTCAGACGCCGGTGCGCGCCGAGACGGCGTTTGACGTAACCAGCGGCGAGATCTACTTCGCAATAGTGTTTCTCACCAAGCGAGGAGCTACTTCCCCTCGCGCCCCCGCTGCCGGAGAAACCGCTGGAATTCACTCGCAAGTATGTCGCCCGAGGGCAGCTCCTCGGGCGTGTCCTGCTCCTCGCTGTCGGCCGCCTGCTCGAGCCGTTCGACGAACGCCTGGATGTCCGGGTCACTGCGCACCGCGATCCCGACCTGCCGTTCGTAGTCCGCCGCCGAGGCCTCGAGCTCGGACACGTCAACGGACACCCCCACGAGCACTTCGACCCGCCGCAGCAGCGCGAGCGCCGCCTTCGGGTTGGAGGCCGCCGCCACGTAGTGCGGCACCGACGCCCACAGGCTCGCCGACGGCAGCCCCGCCTGCGCGCACGCGGTGTGCAGCACCCCCACGATCCCGGTCGGCCCCTCGTAGCTGGACGCCTGGATCCCGAGGCGCTCCAGCAGCGCGGCGTCGGACGCGTGGCCGCTGAGCGCCACCGGCCGCGTGTGCGGCACGTCGCCGAGCAGCGCCCCCAGTGAGACCACCAGCTGCACCCCCAACGCCTCCGCGAGGTCCACGATGTGCGCGGTGAACGCGCGCCAGCGCATCGACGGCTCGACGCCCTGCACCAGCACGAGGTCGCGCGGCGCGCGCGGCGCGCCGGCCTCGAAGATCTCGACGGTCGGCCACTCGATCTCGCGCCGGCCGCCCTCGGGCTCCTCGCCGTCGGCGAAGCGGATGCACGGCCGGTTGGCCTGGAAGTCGTAGAACTCCTCCGGGTCGATGCGCGCGAAGCGCTTTGCGTCGAGCGCGGAGGCGAGGAACGACACGGCGCTGGAGGCCGCGTCGCCGGCGTCGTTCCAGCCCTGGAACGCGCACACCATCGCCGGGGCCCTCAGCCCGTCCGGACGCCGGTCCCAAATCAGGGGCTGCATCCGAACCACCGTACATCATGAGCCCATGCCCGCCGCCGCGCACGCGCCCGCCGATCCGTCCGCCGAACAGGCGCAGACCGTCGCCACGCTGCGCGTCGACGACCACGTCGACGCGGTGTTCGCGTGCACGCGCAAGGAGCGCCAGATCTCGCGCGCGGGCACCCCGTACCTGACGCTGGAGCTGCGCGACAGCACCGGCGCGATCCTCGCGCGCGCGTTCCGCGAGGCGGACGTGCTCGCGGGACGCTTCGAGCGCGGCCAGCTCGTGCGCGCGCGCGGGTGCGTGCAGCGCTTCCGCGAGGAGCTGCAGATAGAGCTGAGCGACGTCGAGCGCGCGCAGGGAGACGATGCGGACCCGGCGCGCTTCCTGCCGACCGCGTACCGCGACCGCGACGAGTTGGAAGGATTTCTAGAACATCTGGTTCGCGAGGTGTACGACCCCGCGTTGAAGGCGCTGCTCGGCGCGCTGCTGAACGACGCGCGCGTGCGCGAGGAGCTGCGGCGCGCGCCGTGCTCGCTGCCGGGCGCGTTTGCCAGCGCCGCTGGCGCCAGCCCCACGCGCGCGCCGGGCGGCCACCACGCGTATCTGGGCGGCCTGCTGGAGCACACGGTGGCGGTGGCGACGATGACGCTGGAGCTGTGCACGCTGCACCCGCGCCTGGACCGCGACCTGCTGCTCGCCGCGGCGATCGTGCACGACATCGGCAAGACGCGCGAGTTCGCCTACGGCGCGGAGATCCAGCGCAGCCGCGAGGGCGCGATGCTGGGGCACATCGAGCTGGGACTGCGCGTGCTCGGCGAGCACATGCCGGCGACGCTCGGCGGCGAGCGGCGGCTGGCGCTGGAGCACTGCGTGATGCTGCACCACGGTCCCGACGGCGCCTCCGGGCAGCGCTTCGCCTCGCCGGAGGCGCTGGCTCTGTATCGGCTGAACGCGCTCGACGCTCAAGTCAAGGGTGCGCTGGAGCACGGTCAAGGGGGGTAGGCGCGGTGCCGATACAAGACTGTGATGGGCGATCTCGCCACGCCAACCGTTGTCGCACCGGCTGAGGCCGAGCAGACGCAGAAGGGGCTGTATCCGCCCCGCCATCCCGGCCGCTCGCAGCGCATGATCGGCGAGGTCGTGGTCGACCTCGGCCTGTCGGACGCGGACACGGTCGAAGAGGGCGTGGCGGCGGCGCGCGCGCAGGGCCGGCCGACGGGCGTGGTGCTGGTCGAGCGCGGCATCCTGCGCCACGATCAGCTCGCGCGCGTGGTGGCGGAGCGCTTCGGCCTGGACTTCGTCGACCTGACGGCGTTCGACCTGGACATGGGCGCGGTCAACCTCGTGGGCGTGCAGGCGGCCAAGCGCTACCAGGCGGTGCCGGTGGGCTTCACCGACGACGGCGCGCTGCTGCTCGCGATGGCCAACCCCACCAACGTGCTGACGATCGACGACGTCGGCATGATGACCGGCCGCCGCATCAAGCCGGCGGCGGCGTCGGTGGAGGACCTCAACCTGCTGCTGGCGCGCCTGGCGCGCATGGACGAGTCGATCGAGGACATCGTCGACGAGGCGGCGGAAGACGAGGGCGAACAGCTGTCGGTCGACGAGGCGGACAGCGACGCGCCGGTGATCAAGCTGGTGCACTCGATCGTCGCGGAGGCCGTGCAGCAGGGCGCATCGGACATCCACGTGAACCCCGAGGAGGGCGACACGCGCGTGCTGTTCCGCGTCGACGGCGTGCTCGCGCCGGCTGCGACGGTCAAGCGCCGCATGGCGATGGGCGTGGTGTCGCGCATCAAGATCATGGCCGACCTGGACATCTCCGAGCGGCGCATGCCGCAGGACGGGCGCTTCGCGCTGACGGTCGACGGGCGGCGCGTGGACATCCGCGTGGTGACGCTGCCGCTGGTCAACGGCGAGGGCGTGGTCATGCGCATCCTCGACCAGGGCGCGGGCGTCAAGGTCGACGGCCTGGAGTCGCTGGGCATGCAGGGCGCGGAGCTGGAGCGCTTCTCGCGCGCGATCCACCGGCCCAACGGCGCCGTGCTCGTCACGGGGCCCACGGGCTCGGGCAAGTCGACGACGCTGTACGCGGCGCTGCACGCGCTCAACGACGGCGAGCGCAGCATCCTCACGATCGAGGACCCCGTGGAGAAGCGCATCGCGGGCATCAAGCAGATGCAGATCGCGCCGAAGGCGGGCGTCACGTTCGACGTGGGCCTGCGCTCGATGCTGCGCGCGGACCCCGACGTGATCATGGTGGGAGAGATCCGCGACCGCGAGACCGCGCACATCGCCGTCGAGGCCGCGCTCACCGGCCACCTGGTGCTCTCCACGCTGCACACGCGCGACGCGCCCAGCGCGCTCGGCCGCCTGATCGACATGGGCATCGAGCCGTTCCTCGTGTCCTCCGCCGTCGACTGCATCGTCGCGCAGCGCCTCGTGCGGATGCTGTGCAAACACTGCAAGCGTCCGCAGAGCGTGTCCGAGACGGTGCTCGCCGAGCACGGCCTCGCCGGCGTCCAGCCGTATGAGCCCGTCGGCTGCTCGCGCTGCGCCGGCTCCGGCTACCGCGGCCGCGTCGCGCTGTACGAGGTGATGGGCGTATCCGAGCCGATCCGCGCGCTGATCCTCGAGCGCGCGTCCGTCGACGACATGGTCGCCGTCGCCCTCCAGGAAGGCATGCTGCGCCTGCGCGACGACGGCCTGCAGAAGGTCCGCGAGGGCCTCACCTCGATCGCCGAGGTGGAACGGATGACGAACAGCCTGCTGTAGGGCTATGTCCCCGTTGGGGCTGTCATTGTATACGGATTAGGCGCCCATTTAGTAGACTTGCCGTATGAGTACAACCATAAGGGTCAGTCAGCCCACGCACGATCGCTTCGCCAAGCTCGCGCAGGCCACCGGCCGCCCCATGGGCCAGTTGGTCGACGAGGCCGCCGACGCGCTCGAGCGGCGCGTGTTCTTTGATCAGATCTCCTCCCGCTACGAGGCTCTGCGCGCCGACCCCGGCGCCTGGAGTCAGATCGAGGACGAGCGCGCGGTCGAGGCCGGCGCGTTGCGCGATCGCTCGTCGTGAGTCCTCGCCGCGGCGAGGTGTGGCTCGTCGACTTCGGTGATCCCGTCGGGCGCGAGCAGTCGGGCAGACGCCCAGCGGTCGTCGTCTCGGCCGACCTGCTCAACGACAGTGGTGCCGGCGTCGTAGTCGTGGTTCCGGTCACGACCGTCTATCGCGGTCTGCCGTCCCATGTCGAGATCGACCGCGGATCCTCAGGGCTCGATGAGGTCAGCTACGCAAAGTGCGAGGACGTGAAGTCCGTGTCCGAGCAGCGCCTGATCGGCCGGCTCGGAGCGGCGGGCGACGAGGCCATGTTCCACGTCGCCCGCGCGCTTCGCTTCCTTCTCGACCTCTGAGCCAGACGGGCTACCGCGTGTGTGCGGCCTTCTTGCCTTTCTTGCCCTTTTTGCCGTGTTTGCCGGACTTCTTGTGGCTCACGACCGCCGGCTTGGGGTTGAACCGGCTGTAGCCCGACCACGCGTCCGGTCGGCAGCCCGCCGGGCGACCGAGGTCGAACGGGCCGGAGATCGCCTGCGTGACGACGCCTTTTTCCAGATACGCGTACGTGACGGTCAGCAGCGGATCCACGCGCGGCTCCGCGCAGAGCTTCGTGCCGATCGAGAGCTGTCCCGTGATCGTCTCGTAGCCCTGCTTGGCGAGGCCCACGCAGTTGGCTGCGAAGCCCGGGAATTCGCCGGAGCACGAGAACGAGTCAGGCAGCGATTTGCTGGTCGCGTTGGACTTCAACGACGGCTGGCCCTGCACCCCCGTCACGGGGATCTGCGACTGCAGCTGGTAGCCGGTGATCGGGCCGTTGCAGTAGAACGAGTACTGCACCTGCTGTTCTTCGTTGCCCGCTTCCGCTTCGCCCGCGGCGGTGCTGCCGATGCAGTTGTAGTTGTTGGCGTTGGGTTCTTCTGCATGGCCCACGGCCGGGATCGCGAGCAGCAGGGCCACAAAGCCCACGATCGCGGCGAGCCACCATGTCGCTTTGCGGTGTGCTGGTTCGGTGAGGTGCAACGGGGGTCTCCGTTCGTTGGTTGATGGTGGGTGTGTCATCGCCGCAGCAGCTTTTCCAGGCTCTGCTTCGGTGAAGTCGGGTTGAACGTCGTCGACGAGTGCGCCCCCACCGCGGCGAACGGCGAGATCAGCAGCACGCCCGCCGGCGGCTGCGAGGTCAGCGTTGCGGTGCTCGCGCCCGCAGGCAGGCCCGTCGCGGTCGCCGACGCGACCGACGCGAACGTCACCACGATCGCGCCGCTTTCTCGGAACGCCGCCGTCGAGGTGATCGTGGGCACGGTCGCCTTCAGGAATTCGTCCGCCGCCGTCAGCGCGCCGGCTTCAGTCGTGCACGAAGCGCCCGCCGTTCCTTCCGGGCACGGCGGCTGCACGATCGTGTCCAGCAGCTGCGGCGAGCTGCCCGCCACGAGCGCCGCCTCGCTTGCAAACGCTCCGCCGTCGAGCGCCGACCAGCCGCTGAGCAGCGTGCCCGCGGGGATCGCCTGGGTGTCGATGTAGGGGGCGGCGGTCGGCTGTGCGGTGGCGCTCGCGAACGACGTGCCTGCGAGCTCGATCAGCCACACGTGCGTCACGGGGGGGAGGGGGCTGGTCTTGGGCTTGCTCGTGGGCGTGGTCGACGTCGGCGTCGTCGTTTCCGATTCCGACGCCGGCGCGCTGCTCGTCGCGGTCGCGGCTTCTTCCGGTTTCGCGTGTTTGCGCTTGCGCCGGTGGCGTTTACGGGCGGGCGTCGCTTCGGCGGCGGCGGTGGCCGACTGTGCTGCTGCGGCCCTAGCCTGTGCCGCCCGCGCCGCCGCGCCTCTGGCCAGCGATGTGAGCAGCAGCGGCAGCGTGGGGTCGGCCTGCGAGGGGGCCGGCGCGGGGCCGATCGCGGCGCCCACCGCCACGCCGATCGCCAGCATCGCCGCCGCCATCACGGCCACCCCCCGGTTTCCTACTTTCCAGACCATTGCCATAAAATAGCTAATGTCGATCAAGTCTGTCGGGATCTGGTATGTTCCGCCCTCGCAAGTCATCGACTTCCTGTCAACCGAACTCGAAACGGAGTCTCACTGCAATGCATCGAATCCGCCGTCTCTCCGTCGCCCTCACGGTGGCTGGCGTGGTCGGGGTCGCGGCGCCTGCAGCCGCCAACGCCACTGCGCTGATCACCATCAGCGGCGCCACGTCCTCGTACCCGCTGGTGTCGCTGCTCGCGGGAAAGTACGTGAAGCTGCACCCCAAAAAGATCAGGTTCAAGATCACGCAGGGCGGCACCACCGTCGGCCTCAGCAACGTCAAAAACGGCAGCGACACGATCGCCGACGTCGCGCAGGAACCGAACGGAAGCGACGCCGGGCTGACGTTCTACCCGATCGCCAAGTACGCGATCTGCGTGGTCACCAACAAGTCCAACACGCTAAGCAACCTCACGCAGAAACAGGTCACGTCGATCTTCACCGGCAAAACCAAGAACTGGAGTGAAGTGCCCGGCGCCACCGCCACCGGCCCGATCACCGTGTTCACGCGCACCGCCGTCGCCGGCGTGCTGACCAGCTTCAAGTCGCTGCTGCTGGAAGGCAAAAGCGTCGTCTCGAGCGCCACCGAAGAGTCCACCGAGGGTCTGATGCGCCAGGAAGTCGAAAGCTCGCCTTCCGGCATCGGGTTCCTGTCGAACTACCAGGCCAACAAAGGCGGGCTCAACTCCGTGCAGTACAACGGCGTCGCCTGCAACCAGACCACCGCCGCCTCCGGCCAGTATGCCGGCGTGGCCGTGTTCTTCGAGGTCACCAAAGGGCCCGCCACGGGCGCCGCGGCGGCATTCATCAACTGGATCGACCACTCGGGCGCGGCGAAGAAGATCATCGCCAGCCAGTGGGTGCCGATCGCGTAGCGGTCAGCGCAGCAATGCTCGAACGCCTCAAAACCCCCTGGCTTCTTATTGGCTGGGGCGTTGGCCCCGGTCCAAGGCGGGAAAGCCATGATCGAGCGGCTTAGACAGCCGTGGCTTCTTGTTGGCTGGGGCGTTTGGCCCTGGTCCAATGAGGGAAAGCCATGATCGAGCGGCTTAAACAGCCGTGGCCAGACCACCGCGCCGAGCGTCTGCTCGGCGCGGTGTCTCTGCTGATTGGCGTGGGCGTCGTCGCGATGGCTGTGTTCGTGTTCACGCGCGCGTGGCCGCTGTTCCAGCACAACGGGCTCAGCTGGGTGCTCGGCGGGGGGGACTTCGAAACCGAGATCAACAACATGACCGCCGCCACGACCAACCCGCCGGCGTCGGTGTTCCACATGCGGGCGTGGCCGCTGATCGCCGGCACGCTGCTAACCACCGGGATGGCGGTCGTGCTCGGCCTCATCATCGCGGTGCTCTCGTCCGTGTTCATCGTCGAGCTGGCACCGAGGCGCGTGAGCCGCGTGGTGATCCCGATGGTGCGCCTGCTGGCGTCGGTGCCGTCGGTCATCTACGGGCTGATCGGGATCCTCGTGCTCGTGCCGTACGTCGGCAACCACCTCATCAGCGTCCATGACAAGGAGTCGCTGCAGGGCACGGTGCAGTTGACGGGCGCGGGCCTCGGCGTGACCGTGGTGATTCTCACGGTGATGATCACGCCGATCATGATCGCGCTGATCTGCGAGGCGCTCGCCTCGGTGCCGCCGTCCTGGCGCGAGGGCGCGGTGGCGCTCGGGCTGAACCCGCTGCGCGCTGTGCGCGCCGTGACGTTGAAGGCAATTCGCCCCGCGATCGTCGCCGCCGCCGTGCTCGCCACCGCGCGCGCGCTCGGCGAGGCCGTGATGATTCAGATGGTCTCCGGCGGCAAGGCGTTCATACCCAGGCCCGGGGACGGTTTCAAGGTCCTATACGAGCCATTGAAGACGCTCGCATCGGCGATCGTCGACTATCGCGACGGCGTCAGCTCACCCGCGCTCGGCGCCGCCGTGTATGGGTTCGCGCTGCTGCTGCTGTTCTCCGCGTTCGCGCTGTCGGTCACCGGCTACCTCGTGAAGCTCCCGCTGCGCAAGTACCAGACACGCGGATGAGCGCGCACGCAGCAACAGGAGGCCGCACTCCCTCCGGCAGCACAGGCGGCAGGCGCTCCTCGCCGATGACCTGGCGCTGGGGCGACCGGCTGGTGCTCGCCGCCGCGTGGATCGCCGGTATCTCGCTATGCGTGATCGCCGGCGCGATCGTCGCCTACATGGGCTATCGAGGCATCCAGTACCTGCGCCCGGGTCTGATCTTCGGTCGCCCGCAGGTGAGCGCCGACCAGAGCGGCTCCGGCGGGTTCCTCGACCCGCTGCTCGGGAGCTTGCTGCTGACGGCCATCGGCATCGTGCTCGCGCTGCCGCTCGCGCTCAGCGCGGCGGTGTGGATCGCTGAGTACGGCCAGGGCGGACGGGTCCGCTCGGTCCTCGCGCGCGTGGTCGAGTCGAGCATCGAGGTCGTCGCCGGGACGCCCGACATCGTGATCGCGATCTTCGGCTTCGCCATCTTCCAGCTGTCGCTGCTCGCCCCGTTCTCGTTCACCGCCGAAGGCGGCGGCGTGTTCGGCCGCTCGTTCATCGCCGCCGGCTCGATGATGTCGCTGCTCGCGCTGCCGCCGATCTACGCCGCCACGCGCGACGGCCTGCAGGCGGTGCCCGCGCACCAGCGCGAGGCCGCGTTCGCGCTCGGCAAGACGCGCATCACCACGATCCGGCGGGTGCTGATCCCCAGCGTGCGCTCCAACATCGCCACCGGCGTCACGCTCGGCGTCAGCCGCATCATCGGCTCCACCGCGATCGTGCTGATCCTGCTCGGCAGCACGCTGCGTATCGAAACGCAGGGCTCCGTCCCCGTGATCGGCCTGCTGCGCGGCACCGGCTCCTCGCTGACCACCTACATCTACGAAAACTCGCCCGCCGGCGAAGGCGCCGCGCCGCAGAAGGCGTATGCCGCCGCATTCGTGCTGCTGATCTTCGTGCTCGCGCTCAACGTGCTCGTAGACAAGTTCGGCGAAAGCCGCTAATCTCAGTACTCCGATGATCAAAGTCATGGCGATGGAGATTGTGGCCGATGAGTGCTAACGAGATGGTCCTGGATCCCTGGAGCTTCACCGACGAGCCCGCCGTGCCGCCCGTGCGCACGATCGTGCTCGACCGCCCGCCCGCGCCCGTGCGCCCGGTGCGCGAGCGCGAGGCCGTGCGCCCGGCGTCCGCCACCGCGGGCCCCGAACGCCTGAGCCTGCGCGACGTCAGCATCTCCTACGCCGGCAAGCCCGCCGTCAAGTCGGTGTCCCTGTCCGTGCACCAGGGCGAGGTGCTGGCGCTGATCGGGCCGTCGGGCTGCGGCAAGACGACGCTGCTGCGCACGCTCAACCGCCTCACCGAGCTCACCGCCAGCGCGTCGCGCTCGGGTGAGATCCTGCTCGACGGCGAGGACATCCACGACCTCGTCGACACCACGCTGCGCTCGCGCGTGGCGATGGTCTTCCAGCAGCCCAACCCGTTTCCCATGTCGATCTTCGACAACGTCGCGTTCGCGCTGCGCGAGCAGGGGCGCAGGCGCCCCGGGCGCCGCGAGCTCGAGCCGCAGGTGATCGACGCGCTCACCCGCGCGGGCCTCTACGACGAGGTGCGCGACGACCTCGACCGCCCAGCGCTGCGCCTGTCCGGCGGCCAGCAGCAGCGGCTGTGCATCGCGCGCGCGATCGCGCCGCGGCCCGAGGTGCTGCTGATGGACGAGCCGTGCAGCGCCCTCGACCCGATCTCCACAGGCGTGATCGAGGAGCTGATCGGCGAACTGCGGCGCGAGCTGGCCGTGGTGATCGTCACGCACAACCTCCAGCAGGCGCACAGGGTCGCCGACAAGGTCGCCTTCATGTACCTCGGCGACCTCGTCGAGTACGGCCCCGTGCAGGAGCTGTTCGAGGACCCCCGCGCGGAGCGCACCCGCGAATACGTACGCGGAGCGTTCGGATGACCTCGCCGGCGCTCGCGCTCGCCGGGTGCGGCGCGCCGAGCGCAGGCAGGGGACGGGCGGCACGATGACGAACCTCGCACCGGTGCCCTCCGAGAACCAGACGTGCGCCAACTGCTCCGCGCCGCTCGTCGCCGACCAGCGCTACTGCCTCTCCTGTGGACAGCCCGTGTCGCCCGTGCGGCTCGCGTTCCTGGACGTGCTCGAGACCGAGCGACAGGCGCAGCCGGCGTCCGGCGCCGTGAACGCGACGCCCGTCGCGTTCACCCCCTACATGGAACCCGCCGCCGGTCCCGCGTGGCTGCGCCGCTACGCGCCGCTGTTCGGCGTGCTGTCGGTGCTGCTGTTGGCGCTGATCGTCGGCCTGCTCGTCGGCCACTGGGTCACGCAGAGCAAGGCGCCCGCCACCGCGCAGGTGATCAAAGTCGAAGGACTCGGCGGCCTCGCCGGCGCCGTCGCCACGACTCCGACCACGCCGACGACCACCACGCCCGGGGCCGCGTCGAGCAAATCCGGCTCGTCGGCCAAGAGCGAAGAAGAGAAGGAACAGGCGGAAGCCAAGGCCGAAGAAAAGGCCGAAGAAAAAGCGCCCGCCAAAGCGCCCCCCGCCAAAGCGCTCAGCTCCACCAAAGTCAGCAAACTCGGAACCTCCACCGGCAAGGCGCACGAGAAGGAACTGAACGAACTCAGCACCGCGCCGATCGAAGTCAAATGAGCGCGCACGGCGAGCAGGACGCCGCCGGCAAGGGCGGGGTGGTGCTGCCCGCGGGCGGGCTGCCGGCGCCCAGCGGCTCGATGTCAGAGCTGCGCCGCCAGCGCAGCGAGCTCGCCGAGCGGGTCGCCGCGCTCACATGGGACCTCGGCGGCCTCGCCTACGAGATGGCCATCCGCGACCACTACCGCCTCGATGTGCTCGCCCGCAAAGCGTCAGAGCTGCAGGAGGTCGACGCCCAGCTCGGCGAGGTGCAGCGACTGCTCGCGACCGCCGAGGCCGGCATCCACGGCCAGTGCCGCTCGTGCGGCGCCGTACACAGCCGCGGCGCCGCCTACTGCTGGCACTGCGGCGCGCCGATCATGCAGGAGGCGCGGCCGGCGGTGCTGCAGGGGGATCAGCCGGCGTAGGCGCAGGCGGGCTGTAGCTCACCTAATACAGTTGATCTGGATGGCCAAGGTCAGTATCCGCGACCTGCGCAACCACGTCGGCGACTTGGTCGATCGTGCCGCGCAGGGTGAGCGGATCACGATCACCCGGTCTGGCAAGGCCGTGGCTGAGCTGCGGGCGATATCGCCTCCAGGGCTGCCGGCGGAGCTTCTGCTGAATCGCTGGCGGTTGCTGCCGCCTGTGGATCTCATGGTCTTCCGCGAAGACGTTGAGCAGGTGCTGGACTCAAGCGTATGAATTACGGAAGAGCGGTTTGGGTTCTCGTGCTCGGTGCTGTACTCGCGGGCGTACACGGCACCACCTCTGGCGCTGCCGCCACACGCCCCCACCGCGCTGGCCCCCCGCTCGAGTACGGCTGCCCGATCCTGCCGGCCGACGATCCGATCAACCAGGAGATCGCGGACGCGCCGATCAGCGCCAACTCGGCCAGCTACGTCGCGAGCATCGGCCTGAGCGCGCACCTGCACCCCGACTTCGGCACCAACCGCAGCTACGGCATCCCCTACACGGTGGTCGGGCCCAAGCAGCGCAAGGTGCCCGTCAAGTTCAACGAATACCCCTCCGAATCGAACCCCGGCCCATATCCCGTTCCCGCAAACGCGCCGATCGAGGGCGGCGGCGCGAGCGGCCAGGGGGACAAACACGTGCTGGTGCTGCAGCAAGGCAGCTGCAAGCTGTACGAGATGTACGACGCGCACCGCCAGGGCAAGGGCTGGAGCGCATCCAACGGCGCCGTGTTCAACCTGCGCAGCGATGCGCTGCGCCCCGAAGGGTGGACCTCCGCGGATGCCGCCGGCCTGCCGATCTTCCCGCTGCTCGTGCGCTACCCCGAGGTCGCCTCGGGACAGATCGATCACGCGCTGCGCGTCACCGTCCCCGAGACGCAGGACGGCTACATCCACCCCGCCACCCACTTCGCCTCCGGCAGCTCGGATCCCAGCCTGCCGCCGATGGGCCTGCGACTGCGCCTGAAGGCCAGCTACAGCCTCGCCGGCTTCCACGGCCAGTCGCTGGTCGTGCTCGAAGCGCTCAAGCGCTATGGGCTGATCGTCGCCGACAACGGCTCGCCGTGGTACATCACCGGCGCGCCAAGCCCGCACTGGAACGACGAAGACCTCGAACAGATCAAGCAGGTCCCCGGGTCAGCCTTCGAAGCCGTCGACAGCGGCCCCATCCTGCACGGCTGAGCCGCCGGATCGGCTACGCCTGCGGCGTCTGCTCGACCGCAGCCGGCGGCACCGGAGCGACCGCAGCCGGTGGCACCGGAGCGACCGCAGCAGCCTCAGGCGGCGCGGGCGCCTGCGTGGCGACGGGCTGCACGGGCTGCGGCTGCTGCACGGGCTGGGTCAGCGTCGGCGTGCTCTGGCCGCTGATCGAGTCCTTGAACTCGCGCATGCCGGAGCCCACCGAGCGGCCGATCTCCGGCAGTCGCCTGGCGCCGAACACGAGCAGCAGCACGATCAGCAGGAAGGCTATGTGAAGTGGGTTATCGAGTCCCATGGTGGATCCAGTCTACGCCTTTTCCGCCTCGTTTCCGGCGGCGACCGCCCGCCGCACCAGACGCCACCAGCGCCCCGCCAGCGTGCCGATCGTCATCAGCCGCAGCGTGCGGCTCTGGAGGCGCAGAGCGGCCACTTGCACGAGCGGACGAGCCGGCCAGCATGACCGCCATACTAGTCAGCGTGTCCCCAGCCGCAACGCTAGTTGAGGCGCTCGAGCCGATCCGCTCCGACCCCGACGGCGCGGCCGTGCTGCTCGACATCGACGGCACGCTCGCGCCGATCGTGCGCCACGCCGCCGACGCCCACGTGCCGGAGGCCACGCGCGGCCTCTTGATCGAGATCTCGCGCCGCTATCGCGTCGTCGGCTGCGTCAGCGGCAGGCGCGCCAGCACCGCCCGCCAGATCGTCGCCATCGGCACCATCGCCTATGTCGGCAACCACGGCGGTGAGCTGCTGCGCCCCGGAGCCACCCAGCCGGAGGTCGACCCCGAGCTCGCCGCGTGGACCGCGCGCGTGCGCGAGTTCGCCGCGCGCGCGTACACAAGCGAGCTGCAGCGCATCCGCGTGCGCAGCGAGGACAAGGACGCCATCGCCGCGTTCCACTGGCGCGGCGCGCCCGACGAGCACGCCGCCGAGCAGGCCGTGCGCGAGATCGCCCAGCGCGCCGAGCACGAGGGCTTCAACGTGCACTGGGGGCGCAAGGTGCTCGAGGTGCGCCCGCCGGTGACGCTCGACAAGGGGCTCGGAATCGCCACGCTGCTGCGCGGCGACGACGTGCGCGCCGCCGTGTACGTCGGCGACGACACCACCGACCTCGACGCGTTTCGCGGGCTGCGCTCGCTCGTCGAGTCGCGACAGCTCACATGCGCCGTGTGCGTCGCCGTCGCCTCCGACGAAGCACCGCCCGGCCTCGCCGCCGAGGCCGACCTCACCGTCGACGGCACCGGCGGCGTGCGCGAACTGCTCGAGGCGCTTCTGTAGCGCCGTGCGGTTCGTCGACTTCCTCAGGACCACCGTGCTGCTGAGCGCCGGCGCCGCCACTGCGCTCGCCGCCGTCACCGTCATCGCCGCCAGCTCCCGCTCCGACACGCAGATCGCCGCCATCGCCGTCGGCTGGTGGCTGCTCGCCGCCGGCATCGGCACGCGGCTGGGCCGGCGCGCGCAGACGAACCCGCCGATCGCGCGCCTGCTCGCCAGCGCCAAGGCCTCGAGCACGCTGCCCGAGCACCACCCCAGCGCGATCCTCGTCAACCGCCTGTGGCCGCTCGTGCTGGTCACGCTGCTGTCCGGCGGGCTCGCGTTCCTGGCGCCGCAGATCCCCGGCATCGCCGCCGGCTTCGCCATCATCTGGGCGCTCTCCTGGCGCCGCCAGGACGCCGCCGTGGAGGCCATCGAGGAGCGCGACGGCGCCAGCTTCTACGTGCAGCGCACCTCGCCCGTGCGGCCCATGGCGCTCGTGCGCACGCCCGGCTTCAAGGCCGCGCGACCGGAGCGCTTCGACGGTGCCGTCAGCTGACAGCCGCCCGGGCGCGGCGGGATTGGGGGAGGCGCATTACGACGGGGCGCGTTCGAGCGACGCGCGGCCGGCGCCCGCCGGCGACGCGCTTGACGTGCTGATCGTCTCGCTCGGCTCTACCCACGGGCTGCGCGCCGCCGACCGCGAGCTGCGCGACTCGCTCACCAGAGCCGGTGCGCGCGTTGCGATCGCGCAGGCCGACGCGCCGCCGCCGACGCGCACGCTCATGCTCACCGACCTCAGGTGGGCGCGCGCCGCGCGCGCCGCCGCCATCCGCGCGCTCGCCGAACAGCCCGCGCCGCCGCGCGCGATCGTGTACTCGAGCACCACCGCCGCGCTGCTATGGCCGCGGCCAGGGGCGATCCGGTTCGATGCTCCCTCGGCCGGCAACCGACCTGGACGCGACGGTCTCTGGCAGCGCCCGCTGGAGCGCCGCAGGCTCGAGCAGGCGCCCCTGCTGCTGCCGTGGAGCGAGAGCGGACTCGACGAGGCTCCCGCCGCGGCGCGTCGGCATGGTCGCGCGCTGGTGCTGCCCGTGCCGGTGGAGCGCTCGGGGGCGCCTGCGCCCATCCGCGACATTGCAGCGATCACATACGCCGCCAATCCATCCAAGAAGGGCCTCGACATGGTGCTCTCAGCCTGGCGCAGCCTGCGCGGGGAGATCGCTCGGCAGGCAGATGGCGCCGGTGGGCAGCTGCTGGTCGCAGGGGCGGATGCGCAGGAGCTGGCGCAGGCCGGCCTGCCGCTCGACGATGCGACCGTGCGGGTGCTCGGCGCGCTGCCCAGACACGAATACCGCGCGCTGCTCCGGCGCGCCCGAGTGTTCGTGTGCGCGCCCCGCCGGGAGGATTACGGGATCGCGCAGCTGGAGGCGCTCGCGGACGGCTGCCTGCTCGTGAGCACGCCGGCACCGGGGCCTTACGTCGCACTGCCGATCGCGCGGGCGCTCGACCCGCGGCTGGTGCGGGACGATCTCGAGGCCGCCCTCAAAAGCGCGCTTGCAGATCCGCTGCCCGACTATGCCGAGCGTGCGCAGCAGGCGCTCGCGTCGCTGCGGCGCGACAGCCTGGATCGCCTGGTGTCCGGCACGATCCTCCCACGCCTGCTCGGAGGCTCGCAGGACTAGAAGATTACATTTTGTTCACTCAAACATCCTGGATAGTTGGCAGTCGGAAACGGTGGTTGACGCGCTGTCGCGGTGTCTGGCAATGTCGAGCCGTAGCTCCATCGGGCGATGGTTGGCTACATACGCAAGTGGGACGCAAGTGGGACGGAGGGTTGGGTTGAGGGCTATCTAGCGGGGTCCGCCTAGGTGCTTGCATCTCTGGGTGGACCTTGCGCCGTCAGCTTACGGGCAAGCCGATGAGCCACTTGAGGCAGATCGACGCTGGTTTCGCGCGCTTTCGCCGTTTCGTCAGGCGGATAGCGCCCTACCGTCCCTTCAGCACAGGCAGCCACCGCATCGAAGAGATACGCCGGCAGTTCGTGCTGTCCGCCGCCCACGAGAACGCAGGCCGGCTGGCGTCGTGCACGGAATGCCAGGAAATCTGCGAACGGCGATGGGGTCTGGAGCTCGAGCGCGACGAGGTCTCCAGCGCCATGCGGCAATTGATCGAGGAGAAAAGGCTGGTAGAGGACGCCGACGGCTTCCGGCTCAGCGGCACCACCAGCGAGGAGCTCGCCGAGCGCGTACGCACATCCAAGGAAGTGGAAACGATCGCCTTCAGCGAATGGGAGGCGATGGTCAGGCGTACAGAGCCATCGCTGACCGATAGGCAGATCGCTGAACTGCTGGAGGACCTGGCGCGATGGCTCCAGAAGTTCATCCTCGAATATGGAATCGAAGCCGCGCTCGTGCTCTACCCCGAGCAGCAGCAGTTCAAGGAGCGGCTCGAGCAGGTGAAGGCGCTTGGCTTCGGCTTCCTGCCACACCGCAGCTCGATGGTGATGGCGGTGCGCGCGCGTGCGCTCACCGCTTTCGTCGACTACATGACGCCGATGCAGCGGCGTCACTTCGACAATCTCGTCGTAACCGCCTACCTGATGTCACTGTTCACCCTGGAGCCCGCTGCACTCGACGAGATACGCAAGCTCACGAACGGGCAGACGCTGTATCTCGACACGAACGTCGTGTATTCGCTGCTGAAGATCAACGGGCCGCGAGCGTACGCGGTGACGCGGCGGATACTCGCGCTTTCGCGTGCCCTCGGCTATCGGATCTGCGTCACACCCTGGACCCTCAGAGAGATGGAGGAGAGCGTCAGGAAAACGCGCCGTCAGCTGGCGCGACAGCCATCGCCACAGGCCCTCGCCGACGTCGCGCTCAACTTCTGCGACAGCGATGACGAGGCAGCGATCGCACGAGCGCTGCGCCGCATGCAGAGGGACACCAACATCAGCTTCGACGACTTCTTCGTGTTGCACGAACAGATCCAGAAGCTGTTGGAACTCGAGGGCGTCGAGGTCGTCCACGAGGGCTGCGACGCCATCCCCCGGGACAAGCAGCTGTTCGACGAGGAGATCGCCGCGCTCGAGCGCCTGCGGGACGGTCCGGAAAAGTCGCGCCTCGTCCAGGAGCACGACATCAAGCATGGGCTCCTGATCCAATCGCGCCGTGGTGACGAACCGAGGGAACCCGCCAATCCTGGCTATCTGATGCTGACGAACGACCACACACTGATCCTCTATGCGCGCGAGAGACGTCAGCACCACACCAACGGGTTGCCTTTCGCGCTCTCGATCCACGAATGGGGGGACACGGTCCGCTCGCTCGTCCCGCGGACCAGCGATTACGACGCGACCACGATCAAGATTCTCGACACTCTCAGCTTTCGAGCGTCGGGTGCCGTCAGCCAGGCAGTCGTCATCGATGCGATTCGCCGCATCGAACTACAGGAGCAGTACACAGGGACCATCCAGGCGGGATTCGTGGTCAACAACGCGCTCGGCGGCGAGGTCGAGGAAGCGGACGCGGCGGTTGACGCCGCGCAGCCGGCCGCCCCACTCCCGGAACGGCCGCAGCTCGACAGCGACAGCCGTGAGTCGAGGGAGCGCTTGGAGTCGGCGTCGCGCGCAAGGCGGCGACAGGATCTCGAAGTCGCGGCGCTGCGCCTGGCGCTCCACGATGCCCAGCAGCAGATCAAGCATCACGAGGATGCGTCCAGAAGGAACGTCACGGTGCTCATCGTCCTGCTGGGGATCGGGGCACTCGCGGCGCCGCTCGGTACGCGCTGGATCCGAGCCGGCTGGCCGCTCGTCGCCAACATCTGCGGCGGCGTCTCGCTGTTCGCGGTCGCATCCGTCAGGCGTTTCGGATTCAAGCGCACCTTTGCCGTCATAACCGGTATCAGCGCCGTGCTGGGGATCGTTGCCGCCGTCCAGGCGTTCGTCATGTGAGGCGCAAGCGCGCCGCGGTCCCTGGGCTCAGCCGCTGCGGCTGCCAGGGTTCCTCAGTGCGGGCCACGGCTGTGTGTTGGCCACGTCATCGGCCGTCAGCCACGCACGCCGCGCCGTCGCCACGCCCCAGCGCATGTTCTGCAGGGTGGCCGTGCGATGGGCGTCCGAGTCGATCACGATCCGCACGCCCACGCGCACCGCCGCGCGCGCGTGGATGTCCGACAGATCGCGCCTGTCAGGGTTCGCGTTGATCTCCAGCATCGTGCCCGTACGCGCCGCCGCCGCGAACACCGCGTCCAGGTCCACCGCATACGGCGCGCGCCGCTCGATCAGCCTGCCCGTCGGGTGGCCGATCGCGTCCACCAGCGGGTGCTCGATCGCCGTCACCATGCGAGCGGTCATCTTCTGCTCGCCCATGCCAAACGACGTGTGCACGCTCGCGATCACCCAGTCCAGCCGCTCAAGCAACTCGTCCTCGTAGTCCAGCGAGCCGTCCGGCAGGACGTTCACCTCGCTGCCCGCCAGCAGCTCGATTCCCTCCACGCGCTCGTTCGCCTCGCGCACCAGCTCGATCTGGCGGCGCAGCTGCTCCGGCGAGACGTCGTTGCCGAAGCCGTGGCTCGCCGAGTGGTCCGTGATCGCCAGGTACTCGTAGCCCAGCGCGCGCGCCGCCAGCGCCATCTCCTCGATCGTGTTGTGGCCGTCCGACGCGATCGTGTGGCTGTGCAGGTCGCCGCGGACGTCGCCCAGCTCGATCAGCCGCGGCAGCGCGCTCGCGCGCGCCGCCTGCAGCTCGCCGCGATCCTCCCGCAGCTCCGGCTCGATGTAGGACAGGCCCACGCGCTCGTACACCTCGCGCTCCGTCGCGTACGCCGTCGACTTCCCCGTCGCGTCGTCCAGGATGCCGTACTCCGACACGTGCAGGCCTTCGCGCACCGCCGCCTCGCGCAGCGCCGCGTTGTGCGCGCCCGAGCCCGTGAAGTGCTGCAAGAGGTCGCCCCGCTGCGCCGGCGCCGCGATCCGCAGGTCCACGCCCATGCCCGAGTGCGTGCGCGCCTTCGCGCCCGCCCTGCCCGCCGAGCTCACCCGCTCGATCTGCTCCAGCTTCGCCAGGCTCTTCGCCAGCGTCGTCGGACGGGTCGTCGTCGCGATCAGATCCACGTCCTTCACAGAGTCCGCAAGCCTGCGCGCCGAGCCCGCCAGCTGCACATGCGTGCCCGGGCCGCCCAGCTCCGCCAGGCCCGCCGCCAGCGCCTCGCCCAGCTCGACCGCGCGCGGCAGCACCACGCGCGCTGAGCCCGCGGGCGCCCGGCTCGCCCGCGTCGCCGCGACCAGGTCCGGCGGGAACTTCGCCCGCAGCCGCTCCGCCGCCGGGATCGCGCCGGTCTGCGCCAGCGACACGATCTTCTCCTGCAGCGTCCTGCCGATGCCCGGCAGCTCGGTCGCGCGGCCCTGCAGCGCTAGCGCCGCAACGGACACGGATGTCTCGCGAACCACCTTAGCCGCCTTGCGATACGCCCGCACGCGGTGCACGATCGCGCCGTCCAGCTCGTACAGGTCGCCCAGCTCCTCCAGCGCCTGCGCGATCGCAGCGTTCGACAGCTCGGGCACGTCGTCTAGGGTACTCGGGCCAATGTCCGGCGAGCCCTGGCTGATACTGCCCACCTACAACGAGTCCGAGAACGTGCGCGCGATCGTCGCCGCCGCGTCCGACGCGCTCGACGGCGCCGCACCCGACGGCTTCAACATCCTCGTCGTCGACGACAGCTCGCCCGACGGCACCGGCCAGCTCGCCGACCAGCTCGCCGCCGAGCACCCCTGGATGCACGTGCTGCACCGCACCCAAAAGAACGGCATCGGGCCCGCCTACCTCGCCGGCTTTCGCCACGCGCTCGACCACGGCGCCGGCTACGTCATGGAGATGGACTCCGACTTCTCGCACGACCCCGCCGACCTCGCCCGCCTGCTCGCCGCCGCCAAAGACGGCGCAGACCTCGCGCTCGGCTCGCGCTACGTGCCCGGCGGCGGCGTCACCGACTGGGGCCTCTTGCGGCGCTTCATCAGCGAGGGCGGCTCCACGTACGCGCGGCTCGTGCTCGGCCTGCACGTGCGCGACCTCACCGGCGGCTTCAAGTGCTTCCGCCGCGACGTGCTCGAGACCATCGACTTCGACAACGTGCGTTCGCAGGGCTACGCCTTCCAGGTCGAGCTCACCTACCGCGCCGTGCAGGCCGGCTTTCGCGTCGTCGAGGTGCCCATCACCTTCCGCGACCGCCAGCACGGCACCAGCAAGATGTCCTGGCGCATCGCCGCCGAGGCGATGTGGCTGGTGCCGCTCCTGCGCTTCAGGTAGCCAGCATTCCCGCCGATGGGTGGGGGATGGACGCATCCGCGTACGCGTTCGCCCACGGAATGCGCCACACCCGCGCCACCCTGCGCGCGTGGCAGCGCACACCCTTCTCCGTCGTCGGCCGCTGGGCCGCCGGCTCCGCGCTCGCCGCCGCCGGCCTGCTGCTCGCGGTGCTCGCCATCGGCTCCATCGACCACGGCTACCAGCAGATCGTCACGCTGCAGCCGCCCTTCGCCGTCGGGCACCTCGGCGACGTGCTGCACGTGCTGCGCAGCAACCTGCTCGTGCTCGCGCTGCACGCCATGGCCTGCGTCGCCGGCTTCATCGCCGGCAGCTCGCTGCCGCTGCAGGCCCAGCAGCACAGCGGCGTCTCGCGCTGGGTGCACGAGCACGGCGGGCGCATCGCC
The DNA here is from genome assembly GCA_035483595.1 of Solirubrobacteraceae bacterium. Taxonomy (GTDB): domain Bacteria; phylum Actinomycetota; class Thermoleophilia; order Solirubrobacterales; family Solirubrobacteraceae; genus Palsa-744. The sequence continues at coordinate 2,300 of DATHPU010000017.1, read as the reverse complement.
ATCGGCTTCGTCGTCTGCGCCACCGCCTTCTCGCTCAGCGCCCAGGCCTACGTCATCGGCCACAGCCTCGCCGGCGTCGCGCACTTCCTCGGCGTCTCGCCCGCGCTGCTGCTGCTCGGCGTGTTGCCGCACGCGATCCCCGAGCTGATCGCCCTGTTCCTGCCGCTCGCCGCGTGGATCATCGCCAGCCGCAGAGGCCAGTGGGAGCAGCTGCTCGCCGCCACCGTCGTCACCGTCGCCATCGCCGTCCCCGTGCTCGTCCTCGCCGCGCTCATCGAGGTCTACGTCTCCCCGCACCTGTTCACCGCGCTCACGCACATCCACCCGCCGATCGTGCGCAGCAGCGAAGGCTGGACCGTCACGGTCCACTGACGCCGTCCAGCCGTCGGCGGCAGCAGTCGTCGAGATTGACACAGAGTTGGCACATTCTTGCCACAAGTGTGTGGGCGGAGTGGTCTACCATCGGGTGTCATGGGAACAAACCCCGAAGATGATGCGCGACAGCTTCTACTGGCCGTCTGGGCCCCGGACAGCGATGGTGTTCCGATCCCATTGCCGGTCGATCCGTTCGTCATCGCGCAGAAGCTTGGGATCAAGGCCTACGCAGCTGGTCTCGACGAGGGGATCTCGGGGATGCTCGTCAAACGAGCGGGTGAGGATCCCGAGATATACGTTCATGCCTCCGATAGCCCGAACCGCCGACGCTTCACTTGCGCACACGAGCTTGGCCACTACTACAAGCGGAGCGCGACCGGCGACACTGAGTGGGAGTATGTCGAGCATCGAGATCTACTGACCTCCGCCGGCAACGACGCTGAGGAGATCTACGCGAACAAGTTTGCCGCGAGCCTGCTCATGCCGCGTGAGGAGGTTGAGAGGCGCTGCACGGACGGTCGCGCTGTGCCGACGCTCGCATTCGAGTTCGGGGTATCGGAAGACGCCATGCGCTTTCGGTTGGTCAATCTCGGCTTGAAGTGATGTCCGACGAGAGCGCCCAGCAGCCAGAGGGTGCCACCGACCCGTCAGCTGCGGCTCCTCTTCGCTCCCTGCCCACCGCGTCAGAGGAGCTGGCTCGTCAAGATCTGCCGCCGGTTCCTGTCTACGGCCTTCTCAACGACGCGCACACCCAGCGACTGCATGAGGCAGCGGTCCAGGAGCGCGAGACACAAGCCAAGCAGGCGGAGGAGAACCGCAAGCTCCGCAAACGGATCGCCGACCAGGTTTCGATAGCCGTCGCGATCCAGGTGGGAATCGCGGACGTCGCCTTCCTGATCTACGGATTCTGGAACGGCTGGGAAGTCCCTGGCGGCACCATCGTTGCGTGGCTCAGCTCGACCGTCGTCCAGGTCATCGCGGTTGGCCTCGTGGTAACGCGGTCGCTGTTTCCGTCCGCCGGATCTCAGGACAGCGCTCCGGCGGGCTCGTCTCCCTAGGCGTTCTGATCGACGTCGTGCTCCTCCTCCCGCTCCGCTTGAGCCGCCTCCTCCTCGCGCGTGTCCGCACGCAGCAGCCACCCTAGGAACAGCGCCGCCGACCCCACCACAACCGCTATGAACAGCGGTCCGCTGACGGATGCGAGCGGGAGCATGCGGCACACGATAGCCACGCCAACGCGCGCGCCATGCCGGGACGCGTTCGCTCCCGAGCCCTCCCGCACCGGGCCGCCCGGAACCCATCCTTCATTTTGTATAGTGATGGGTAAGCGACCAAGGAGACCACGATGGCAGGCACCCTCACCCAGATCACAGACAACAACTTCGACGCCGAGGTGCTCGAGGCCGAGGGGCCCGTGCTCGTCGACTTCTGGGCTCCCTGGTGCGGCCCCTGCCGCGTCGTCGCGCCCGTGCTCGAGGAGATCGCCTCCGAGCGGCCCGAGCTGCGCATCGTCAAGCTCGACATCGACGAGAACCCGCAGACCGCCGCGCGCTTCCAGGTGCTCTCCATCCCCACCATGATCCTGTTCAAGGGTGGCCAGCCCGTCAAGACCGTCATCGGCGCGTACCCCAAGAAGAAGCTCGAGGCGGAGCTGGAGCCGGCACTGACGGCAGCCTAATTAGGGATTGGGCCCGGGGATCGTTCCCGGGCCCCGGCGGCGTGCTCCGCGATATCCATACGTGCGTGGACCCACGCGATGAACTCGCTCTCGCTCAGCACATTTGCGGCTAGTTTCCGTGCCCGCGCTGCGGGCCCGCGCGGCCTGATGAAAATGGGATGATCCGGGGGTCGCCCGCGACGCCGATTTTCGCTTGGTGCGCCTGAGCCCGAGGCTAGTTTGGCGTGTGGGTCTCCCCGGACCTCCG
>DATHPU010000016.1:0-21655 GCA_035483595.1 Solirubrobacteraceae bacterium | reverse complement strand
GGGCGGGTGTCCGCCGGCGCTTGACTTCAACCTCGGTTGAAGTGCCACAGTTGGTGCGTTGGTGCTAGTCGATCCTGTCAGGAGAAACCGTAGATGACGTATGTGATCGCCGAGCCGTGCATCGGGACGAAGGACAACTCGTGCGTAGAGGTCTGCCCGGTCGACTGCATCCATCCAACGCCTGACGAGCCGGACTACGACGCGGTTGAGATGCTCTACATCGATCCAGAGGAATGCATCGACTGCGACGCCTGCGTCGAGGCGTGCCCGGTCGACGCGTGCTTCGCCGAGGACCAGCTGCCGGAGGAGTGGCAGAAGTACACGCAGATCAACGCCGACTACTTCGCCAACGCCAAGTAGCGCCCGCGCGGGGCCGGCCGGCCGGGGGGAGAAAGGGGGGGCCAAGTAGCCCGCGCGGGGCCGGCCGGGGGAGGAAGGGGCGGCGCGCGCTCCCGGCCCGGATCAACCGTAGAAGCGCGCCGCGACGAGCATCTGGCTGAAGATGTCGTGGGCCAGGAACAGCACCACGATCAGCGTGCCCGCCGCGGGGCCCCAGCGGCGGCCCGCGCCGCGCGCCGCCAGCGCGACCACCGCCCCGAGCAGGGCGAGCAGCGGCAGCAGGTATCGCGCCTGGGCCGTTTCGGCGTCGACGGTCGGGAAGTTCTGGTAGGAGGTGACGCCCACCAGCACCAGCAGGCCGATGCCGATCGTCGCGTACACGGCGAGCTCGACCGCGCGGCTGCGCAGCGCCGCCCGTCCCGCGACCAGCGCCCTGCCGCACAGCAGCGCGATCGCCCCGGCCGGAATCAGCGCGACGTCGTAGACCCAGGCCGGGAAGGTGGTGTCGAGCCAGCCGAACAGTCCCACGTAGCCGTCGAACCACAGCTGCCGGGTGGTGAACAGGCCAGGGAAGTCGTGGGCCGTGCCGGGCAGGCGCGGCAGGAACAGCTGCCAGACGTAGTCGAGCTCGGCGAGGATCGACCCTTTCATGAGGTTTGCCGTCACGGATGCCACCCCGAACAGCGGATGGTTGGAGAGCACGTTTATGGCTCCGTAGACGAGCGCCGGGGAGAGCCCGATGCCGAGCGCGAGCGCGAGCATGCCCAATGCCGACCGCCGCGACGTGCGCGCCACGCGCGCGCCCAGCACCAGCACGCCGAGCACGATGCCGGGCACGAGGCCGACGAAGTTCAGCTTGGTCAGCAGGCCGATCGCGGTCAGCGCCCCGATCGCCACCGCGCCGCGTAACGTCATTCCGCGCCGGAACGCGCGCGCGAACCAGTAGAAGACCACGGTCGAGACGGCGAACAGCATCGCGTCGGGGTTGACCGCCCCCGACATGAACCCGAGCAGCGGCACCAGCGCGACCGCGAGCCCGCCGACCGTCCACGCCCACGGCTCGCGGGGGAGCGCCTCGCGGAGGAACAGGAACGCGAACATCGCGGTCACGCCGGCCAGCAGCGCCGAGAAGATCCGCATCAGCTGCAGCCGCGTGAGCACCGTGCCGCCGCGCGCGAGCGTGTACGGGATCGCCTCCAGCGCGTAGTAGAGCGGCGGTTCCCCGGTCGCGGCGCCGGCCGCGGCGCTGCCCTTTTCGCTTTCCCGCGCAGACAGCTGCATTTCACGGTCGAGCACGAGCTGCTGGACGTGCGCGGCGAGCGAGCGGTCCTGCGGCTGCTGGCGCACTTTGTAGTAGTCCAGACCGATCAGCGTGCCCAGCTCTTCGCTCGAGAAATCCCCCGTCTTCGACCACGGCAGGGTGCCGGTTTCGGCGAGCTGTTTGACGTAGGCGAAGTGGGCCGGCTCGTCGGGGACCTCGAAGGCGGGTGTGACGATCGACCAGCAGATCGCGTTGAGGCAGGCGACGAGCGCGCACACCAGCGCCGCCCGCGGGATGCGCCGCAGCGCCCGCACGAGCGACAGCTCGAGCAGCGCCGTGGCGCCACGCGACTGCGGGCCGGCGGTCTGCCGTGTGCGGCGAGCGGTCCGTCGGCGCACGGCCGCGCGTTCCCGCCTGACGAATGCGCGCGAGCCGACCTTCGTCTTCTCCGGCGCTCCCGCCTTCTCCGGCGCCTTCTGATCGCTCATGAGGCTCTCACCGCAGCTCCACCAGCAGCAGCGCCGAGGCGGCGATCACGACCGCCGCGAGCAGCTCGAGCGCCACCAGGGCGTTCCACGTGCCGGCGGGCGAGCGGCCGAGTCCCATCCGGCGGGCGACGGACGGCACGAGCGACGCCCACGAGCTCGAGCCCGGGCGCAGGTATTCGATCCAGATCCTGCCCGACAGCGCGTCCGCGCCGTCGTGCGCCGCAATCGCCGGACGCGTCGCCGCGCCGAAGACGATCATCCGTTCGTACTTCAATCGAAACGACGCGCAGATCGTCGTCCCGGGCACCGCGCGCGGAAGCGGCTTCAGCGGGACCGTCACGACGCGTCCCGTCCATCCGGAGGAGCCCGTGCCGGACGTGAGCGCACGCCCGGCGGCGTCGACCCTCACGGTCACGCTCGGGCCGGTGTTCGCGCCCAGCGCCAGACGGATGGCGGACGTGCCCTTCGGCAGCAGTTCGCCCGCCTGGCAGTACGAGTAGGCGCCGCCCTTCCCGATTTCGCCGATCCGTTCTTCCTTCAGGGGAATCCCGTTCTTGCGAGCCACGACCATCGGCGCCCGCAGCAACGTCAGACCGATCGCGAGCGCCAGCAGCGTCAGACCTGCGGCGAGCGCGACTCTCACCGTGCCCATCGACGGATCTCTATTCGCACGGCCGGGGAGCGTCAAGACCGCCGTACGCGAGTGTGTCCGGCGCACCGGAAACGCGCCATGACGTGGTAGGCGGTGTCTCCGACTGGAGGCGGTCAGCCATAGAAGCGCGAGACGACGAGCAGCTGGCTGAACAGGTCGTGCGCGAACAGCAGGGCCACGATCAGCGCGCCCGCCACCGGCCCCCAGCGGCGTCCCGCCCCCCGCGCCGCCAGGGCGAGCGCGGCACCCAGCAGCGGCAGCAGCGGCAGCAGATAGCGGGGCTCCGCGAAGCCCAGCTGCTGGCCTTCGGTGTTGAAGTAGGCGGTTGCCCCGATCAGGCTCATCAGCCCGACGGCCATCGCGCCGTAGACGAGCAGCTCGGCGCCGCGCCGGCGCAGCGCGCTCGCGCCGGCGAGGAGCGAGCGGGCACAGAGGATCGCGATCAGCGCGACCGGGAGCAGCGCCGCGTCGTCGACCCACACGGGGAACGACACGTCGAGCCAGCCGTAGAAGCCGATCGATTTGTCAAACCAGACCTGGAGAGGCATCGACAGGCCGGGGAAGTGGTCGGTCATGCCCGGCAGGCGCGGCAGGTAGTACTGCCAGATGTAGCCGATCGCCCCGAGCAGCGGGTGCCCCCGGCCGGCGAGCGTCAGTGTGGTGGACACGATCCCCAGCTTCGGGTGGTTGGAGAGCGCGTTGACCAAGAGGTAGACGAGCGGCGGGCTCGCGGCGAGCGCGAGGGAGCCCGCGAGGATCAGCGCGGCGGCGCTCCGCCGGCCCGTCCGCGCGATGCGGGCCGAGAGCACGATCAGCCCCAGCATCACGCCGGGCGCCAGGCCGATGAAGTTCAGCTTCGTGAGGAAGCCGGCGGCGCTCAGCACGCCGATCGCGGCGGCCAGTCTGGGCGTCAGCCCGCGCCGGAAGCCGCGCGCCATGCAGTAGAAGAGCGCCGCCGCGACAGCGGCCAGCATCGCGTCCGGGTTGACGGCGCCCGACATGTACGCGAGCGGCGCCGCGAGCGCCACGCCGAGACCGCCGACCGTCCACGCCCAGCGCGCCGCGGGCAGCGTCTCGCGGACGAACAGGAACACGAGCAGCGCCGTCGCCGCGCCCATCAGCGCGCTCAGCAGCCGCATCAGCTCCAGCTGGTCGAGCAGCGTGCCCGGCGACGCCAGGGCGTAGGGGATCGTCTCCAGCAGGTAGTAGAGGGGCGGCCCCGTCGCGGCCCCGCCGGCGGCGCCGGTGCCGGACCTGGGCAGCGGCCGTTCGAGATCGTGTTCCAGCTGGCGCTGCTGGCTGGCGCTAGAGAATGTGTAGCGCCCAACCCGCCCCCGGCTCTGCAGGATGTGGAGGTCTTCCATGACGACGTCCTCCGCCGGCGAGAAGTTCTCCGTGATCGACGTCGGCAGGCGCCGGTTCTGGACGAGCAGCTGCGTGTAGGCGAAGTGCGAGGGCTCGTCGGGAGCCTCGAACGGCGGCGTCACGATCGACCAGCACGCCGCATTCAGGAACGCGACCAGGGCGCAGATCCAGGCGGTGCGGGGGACCCGCCGCCTGAGGGCCTGCCAGCCGCTCCGCCGCGGCGGAGCCTGCGGCTCCTGCTCCGGTGCCTGCCGCGCCTGCGCCGCGCTCGCCGCGGCGGTCATCGCAGATCCTCCAGCGCGCTCCGCGCCGCGAGGGCGCCGGCCGCGATCATCAGCAGCAGCGCAAGCAGTGGGATCCACGTGCCGCTCTCGGCGCGCCCGAGGCCCATACGGGTCACGATCGACGACGCGAGCGACCACCAGGACCGGGATCCCGGCCGCAGGTATTCGATACGCAATTCCAGGTCGTCGAAGCTTGTGCCTTCCGCTGCGCCCAGGCGCGGGCTTCCCGCGACCCTGATCGGGGGTTGCCCCGGTCCCAGGGTCGTGCACACGAGCGCATCGGGCACGTCGCGCGACAGCGGCGTCACGGGCACGACCGCCGCCGCCGCCAGCCCCCACCCGGCGGCCAGCTCGCCGTGAGTCACGGCACGCCCGTTTGAGAGCACGCGAACGCGCACCCGCGGGCCGGCGCCGGCGCCTACCGAGATGCGCAGGGCGGACGTGCCCCGGGGCACGGTGCCGACCTGCTGGCAGCTGCTCACGCCGCCCGCCAGGAGGTTGATGTGGGTGGAGTTCGTGACCGCGTCGTTGCCCGCCACGACCGGCGGCGCCTGGGAGAGCACGACGGCGATCGCCACGGCGATGGCGACCGCCGAGGCGATGAGAGCGACCGCGACGCTTCGCATGGCCGCTGATGATGATGAGCGTTTTCGGCGGCGGCCGCCGGCTGTCGCCGCCCCGCCTACACGGCTCGGGTGGCGCCCGTCTCGGAGTGCCTGCGTGGACGCGAATTCCCGCTCACAGCAAGAGATCTTGCGGCATTCGGGGCGGTCCTGACGAGCCCGCGCACGTCGCCGCTCCCGCCGGACACAAGTCAGTTGCTGTCTCCGACCCTCGACCCGCGATCCGGGCGGCTCAGCCGTAGAAGCGGCCGACCACCAGCAGCTGACTAAAGATGTCGTGCGCCAGGAACAGGGTCACGATCAGCGTTCCGCAGGCCGGCGCCCAGCGCCGGCCTGCGCCGCGCATCGCCAGCGCCAGGGCCACGCCCAGGAGGGGGAGCAGGGGCAGCAGGTAGCGCGGCTCGGCGAGGCCGAGGCTTTCTTCCGCTTTGTAGTAGGCGCTGGCCCCGATCAGCGCCAGCAGGCCGACGGCCACCGCGCCGTACACCGCGATCTCGGCGACGCGTCGCCGCAGGGCCGCACGGGCGACGAGGAGCGCGCGCACGCACAGGAGCGCGACGATCGCGGCCGGCACGAGCGCCGCGTTGTCGACCCACGCTGGGAAGGAGGTGTCGAGCCAGCCGTAGAAGCCGACCGATTTGTCGAACCACAGATCGCGCGGCATCGACAGGCCCGGGAAGTAGTCCTTCATTCCCGGGAGCCGGGGCAGGTACAGCTGCCAGATGTAGCTGAGCTCATGAAACACCGAGCCGCTGCGCGTCGCGAGGTTCAGCGTCGTCGAGGCGATGCCCAGCAGCGGGTGGCTGGAGGCGAGGTTGACCAGGGCGTAGAGGATCACCGGGCTGGCGGCCAGCGAGAGCGAGCCCGCGAGCATGCCAAGCGCCGCGCGGCGGCCGAGGGCGCCCGCGGCGCGGAGGCTCAGGACGATCAGCCCGAGCACGATGCCGGGCGCGAGGCCCGCGAAGTTGAGCTTGGTCAGGAAGCCGACGGCGCACAGGAGGCCGGTGGTGTACGCCAGGGCGGGCGTCAGCCCGCGCCGGAAGCCGCGGGCGAGGCAGTAGAAGACGGCCGCGGACACGGCGAACAGCAGCGAGTCCGGATTGACCGCGCCCGACATGTAGCCGAGCATCGGCGCCAGCGCCACGCTCAAACCGCCGACGGTCCATGCGCGCGGCACCGCGGGCAGCGTCTCGCGGATGAACAGGAACACGAACAGCGCCGTGACGCCCGCCATCAGCGCGCTCAACAGCCGCATCAGCTCGAGCTGGGCGAGCAGCGTGCCGGCCGAGGCCAGGCCGTAGGGGATCGTCTCCAGGAGGTAGTACAGCGGCGGGTCGACCGCGGAGCCGCCCACTCCGCCGTCGCCGTGGCGGGAGGGGTGCTGGAGCAGGTCGCCGCGGAGGATCCGCTGTTCGGCGGCGGAGGAGATCGTGCGCGCTTCCGGTCTCCCCTGGATTTCGCGCTGGTGCAGGTCGGACATCACGACCTGCTCTTCCGGCGAGAAGCTGTATTCGCTCGAGCGCGGGAGCCTGAGGTTCTCCGCGAGCTGCTGCGTGTACGCGAAGTGCGACGGCTCGTCCGGCACCTGGAACGGCGGCGTGAGGATCGACCAGCACACCGCGTTCAGGATCGCCACGAGCGCGCACAGCCATGCCGCGCGCGGCACCCGCTCGAGCAGCCTGCGGAGTTTCAGCGAGCGTTCCGACGGCGGCCGGCTCGGCCGCGGTGGCCTGCGCCCGGTCCGCTGCCCGGTGGCCCGCGCCTGCCTGGCGAAGCTCCGCGTTCCCACCGAGCGCGCCTTCGCCGGCGCCTTCGCGGGAGCTCTGGTCGAGCCCCGCTTGCTCACGGCGACTCCTCCAAAGGCTCCTCCAACGTCAGCCGCGAGGCGAGGGCCACCACGCCGAGCATCAGCGCGAGCACGAGAACCGCCAGCCAGGCGCCGCCCGCCGCGCGTCCCAGCCCCAGGTGGTAGGCGATCGAGGATATGCGCGACCACCAGGACTCCGAGCTCGGGCGCAGGTATTCGAAGCTGAGGCGCACCGTCTGCAGGCCGAGGTCGGTGACCGGGGCGGTGCGCGTCGGGCGGCCGCGGAGTTCCACGGGCGCCGCCGCCGGTCCGACGGTCACGCAGACGCGCGCATGCGCGACGGTCTCGCGCACGACTTCAACGGGCACGGTGACGTACGCCGCGAGCCCCCAGCCCGGAGGGCGCTCACCCTGTGCGATCAGGCGCGAGCCCGCGAGCACCCGGACGCGGACGCTCGGCCCCGCGATCGCCGACAGCGACACGCGAACGGCCGATGTCCCCCGCGGCACGGCGCCGCCGTCCTGGCAGCTGGTGGCGTGGCCGTTGGTGACCGCGCCCGCGCCTTCGGCGGGGACTGAGTTCGTGCCGGCGACGGTGAGCGGAGCGTGCGTGAGCGCGACGCCGGTCGCGGCCGCCATGGCAGCCAGCGCGACGGCGAGGGCGAGCTTCGAGCTGCGCATCGTGCGCAGTCTCTATCGGGAACCCCCAGGGCGGGTCAAGCGCGCGATCGACCGTGCCCACAGCGCCGTCGATGAACGGGCGACAGATGTAGACAGCTGTTTCTCATTCGTAGTCCGCGTGCAACACGTCGAGGACGGGCACGGCGGGGATCGCCGCTTCCAGCAGGCCGCGCAGCCGCGCCGAGTCGAAGCGGTGCGAGCGGGGGGCCAGCGGGTTCACGGCGATCGCGCGCAGCCCGATGCGCTCGCGCGCCCGCAGGTGGATGCCGTGGCCGCGGAACCACTCGGGGCCGCGGCTCGCGAGGAACACGCGGGTGGGATCGGCCACGATCAGCGTCAGCTCTCGCCCGCGGCGCGCGGCGGGGCGCAGCAGGCTGAGCAGGAATCGCTCCGGCAGCGCGCCCGCGACGAGCAGTCGGACCGCCGTCGGGTGCGCGTCGAGCAGGTTCGCGATCTGCTCGCCGTCGGCCGTCAGGGCGAAGCGCGGCGGCAGCGCCAGCTGCTCCCCGCCTGCTTCGTCGAGCGGCAGGCGCACGAGCTCGACGGCATCCCGCGTGTGCCGGACGACCTCGTCGATGTCGCGGTCGAGCACGGCGCCGGTGGATATCACGAGGGCGTCGGACACGTGCGGCGAGGAGGCCGCGCGGCGGTCGATCGCGCCGTCGATCAGCACCTGCCCGGCGCCGTGCGCGAGCATCGCGTCGCTGACCGCGCGCACGTCGGCGGCGGCGCTCGGCCCCGCGACCTCGATCGCGCCCGCTCCGAGCAGGCGCGCGATCTGCACCCGGCCCAGGGGGGTGCGCACGCCGGGATCCTCCAGCAGCTCGTGCGCGATGCCGCTCGCGCGCAGCAGTTCGTCGGTGGTCGCGAGCAGGCTCCCCGAGGACAGCGTCACGCGCGGCTTCTCGATGCGAGGGTCGATCACGTCGCGCTGCTCGCCGTCGCGGCCGACCGACGTCACGCCCACGCGCAGCCCCGCGGCCTGCAGCTCGCGCAGCAGCGCCGCGAGCGCCTCGGTCTTGCCGGTGTTCTTGGCCAGACCCACGAACGCCAGGCGCCGGCTCGATGCGGTCAGCTCGTGGAGCGTCAACGCGCCGGCCGGGTCAGCTGGGCGCCGACACGCGCGCGGCGAGCTCGCGGACGAGGAACGTCGCCAGGTGCTGCGGTTCGGTGCCCTTGGAGAAGCCCGCGTCGTAGCCCAGCTCCTTGGCCAGCTCGTTGGACACGCGCGGCCCGCCGCACGCGAGGATCATCCGCCCCCGCATGCCCTCCGCCTCGACCATCTCCACGAGCTCGGTCAGGTTGTGCACGTGCAGGTTCTGCTGGGTGACCGTCTGGGAGACGAGGATCGCGTCGGCGCCGACCTCGATCGCCCTGGCGAGCAGCACGCTGTTGGGGACCTGGCTGCCGAGGTTGTACGTCTGGAAGCAGCGGTAGCCCTCCAGGCCGTGGTGGCCGTGGTAGCCCTTCAGGTTGAGCATCGCGTCGATGCCGACGCTGTGCGTGTCCGAGCCCGTGCTCGCGCCGACGACCACCACGCCGCGCCCGAGGCGCTCCCGCGCGAAGCGCTCGATCTCGTCCTCGCTCATGTACTCGATGTCGAAGCCCTCGCCCTGCAGCGCCGCGAAGTCGACCGTCTGCGTGCAGCGCCCATACATGACGAAGTACGTGTAGCCCTCGGTCAGCTGCTCGTAGTGGACGACCTCCGGCTCGGCGAAGCCCATCGCGCCCGCCAGCTCCAGCGCCGCCCGGCGCGCGGCGAGCGAGTAGGGGACGGGCAGCGTGAAGCTCATCTGCACGAGGCCGTCGTCGAGGTGGTCCGCGTACGGGCGCACGGCGGCCAGGTCGACCTCATGCATGGTCGGCTTCGCGATGTGGGGTCTCACGCATAGCTGGCCTCGCGCATCAACTCGACCACCGGGTTGAAGTAGCTCGCATCGGTCGCGACGATTCCCGCGATGCCGCGGCCCTCGTCGACCCGGCGGCTGACGTCGCCGAACGTCGCGTCCTCGATCGCCTTGAACAGGCCCGTCTGCGCGATCCGCTCGAGCAGCTCGCGCGCGCCCGCGAGCACCTGCTGCGCGCGCGTCTGGACGATGCCGCCGCGCCTGAACTCGATCTCATCGCCGAGGTCGTGCGCCGCGTTGAACACGTAGTCGACGTTCTGCAGGCCCAGCACGCGGTCGTGGATGTGCGGCGTGAAGATGCCCTCCGTGGGCACGCCGATCGTCTGGATGCCCTGGCCGGTGGCGATCGTGACGAGGTTGAACAGCGTGTCCGCCGCATGCGTACGGAACAGGTTGCCGTCCATGTGCCTGGTCGGCGGCATGTACTTGACGGGGCAGTCCGGGAACAGCTCGCGCGTCAGCTGCGCCTGCGCCCACTCGTACAGCAGCCCGTTCTTCACCGGCACGTCGATCTCGAACGCGTCGCCGAGGCCGATCTGCGCGTCGGGGACACCGGACGCGCGCGCCAGCTGGTGGTTTATGAACTGCGACGCCGTCACCGTGTGGGCGGCTTCGACAGCGTCCGCCGTGCGCAGGTAGTTGTCCTCGCCCGTGTTGATGACCACGCCGAAGTGGCCGTTGATCATGCGCGAGACGCGCTGGTCGATCAGGCCGCGCACGATGTTGATGTCGCGATACAGGATCCCGTAGAGGGCGTCGTTGACCATGTTGTCGAAGCCCTCCCACGCCCCCATCACCGCGATCTCCGACATGCACAGCCCCGAGCAGAAGCTCGACAGGCGCACGTAGCGGCCGTGCGCCTCTGACCACGCGTCCATCGCCTCGCGCATGATGCGGAAGTTCGCCTGCGTCGCGAACGTGCCGCCGTAGCCCTCCGTGGTGGGGCCGTAGGGGACGTAGTCCAGCAGGCTCTGCGCGGTCGAGCGGATCACCGCCACGATGTCGCCGCCGGCTTCGGCGACGGCCTTCGCGTGCACGACGTCCTCATACACGTCGCCGGTAGCCGTCAGCACGTAGCGCAGCGGCGCCTGTGCATCGCCCAGACGCTCGCGCATCGCACGGCGCTCATCGAAGCGCGCGGAGATCTCCCGCAGCCGGGCCGCGCACTCTGCCGTGACGCGTTCGCGGACGGCGCCCTCCTCGGCGCGCTCCAGCCCGAGAAGGTCGAGCTCACCAGCGCTGACGCCCTCCGAGATCTGCTGCGGCGTGCGCCCCGTCTGCAGCATCGCGTTGCCGAGCCAGTACGCCACCCCGCGGCCGAGGCCGCCACCGTCGTGCACGTGGTCGACGAGCACGTTCGGCAGCGGCGCGTCGAGGTCGTTCGCGCCGTCGACGCCCAGCAGGCGCGTCACGCTGCGCTCGACCGACACGGTCGTGCTCCCGGCGATCCGCTCCGCCACCTGTGCCGCGATCTGCTCCGCGGCCGTACGACAGGCCGCCACGACGCCGGGGTCGAGGTCGAGCTTCGAGCTCACCGGAGATCCTTGACGATCGGGAAGGGAATCACCTCGCGCAGCGTCTCGCGTTCGGTGAGGATCATCACCAGGCGGTCCACGCCCATGCCGCCGCCCGCGGTCGGCGAGTAGCCGTACTCCAGCGCGCGCGTGTACTCCTCGTCGTTGGGGTGCGGCACGTCGCCGTCGTCGACCGCGCGGCGCTTGCGCTGGTCGACGAAACGCTGCCACGAATCCACCGGGTCGTTGAGCTCGGTGTCGCCGCTGACCAGCTCGATGCCGCCTATCACCGCGTCGAAGTGCTCCGCCAACTCCGGGTGCTCGGAGTGGCGCTTGGTGATCGGGAACGGCTCCAGCGGGAAGTCGAACACGTGCGTCGGCTGGATGATCGTGCCCTCGATCTTCTCGGAGTAGATATCCGCCACGACATCGGCCCAAGTGGCGGCCGGGTCGACCGGCTCGTCGAGGATCTCCGCGAGCTGCTCGCGCGTCGACTCCATGAAGTCCACGCCGAAGCGCTCGAGGATCAGCTCGCGCATCGTGACGCGCCGCCAGGGCTTCGCCAGGTCGACGTCCTCGCCCTTGCAGCTGATCGTCGTGCGCCCCAGCGCCGCCTGCGCCACGTCGCGGAACATCGCTTCGGTGACCGTGGCGACGTCGTTGTAGTCGCTGTACGCGCACATGAACTCGATGATCGTGAACTCGGGGCTGTGCTTGGGGGAGATGCCCTCGTTGCGGAACACCTTGCCCATGTCGTACACGTTCTCCATGCCGCCCACGATGCAGCGGTTGAGGAACAGCTCCACCGAGATGCGCAGGTACAGGTCGCGGTCGAGCGCGTTGTGGTGGGTGGTGAACGGCCGCGAGCCGGCGCCGCCCGCGAGCGACTGCAGCGCCGGCGTTTCCACCTCGATGAAGTTGCGCGCGTTCAGCCACTTGCGGATCTCGAACACGATCCTGTGGCGCGTCATGAACAGCTCGCGCGTGTCCTCGTTGGCGAGCAGGTCCAGCTCGCGGTAGCGGTAGCGGGTGCCCGTGTCGCCGAGGCCGTGGTGCTTGTCAGGCGGCGGGCGCAGCGTCTTGGTCAGCAGCGTGCACTGCTGCACCGCCAGCGCCAGCTGGCCGCGCTGGGTCACGTACACGCAGCCGTCGACGGCGACGATGTCGCCGATGTCGAGGTTGAGGATGCGGTCGTATGTCTCCTGCCCGAGGGCGTCCACGCGCACCACCACCTGGATCGTGCCCGAGAGATCGCGCACGTCCAGGAACGCCGTCTTGCCGTGGCCGCGCCGTGAGATCAGGCGGCCGGCGATCTGGTAGCTCAGCTCGGGGTGCTCGCCGTGCTCCATTCCGGTCGGGTCGTGCGCAGCCAGCACGTCGGCGATGCGCGTGCGCGTGTCCCACAGGCTGACGGGCGGGTACGGGTCGATGCCTTCGGCGCGCAGCCGCTCCATCTTGGCGCGGCGTTCGTCGAATTCACCCTCCGTCGTACCAGGGCTAAGCGCGGACGGTGTGATGTCCTCGTCGGGCGCAGCCGGCTGCGCCTGCTGGTCCTGGCTTGCCATATCGAAGACGATACAGGCGCTCAGGCCATCGGCAGCGACATGCCCACGGGCTTCGCGGTTTCCGTGGGCGCCGCCGAAACGCCCACGGGCGCGACCTCCCCCTCCGGGGACGATGCCACAAGCGGCAGCACCGGCAGCTGCTGGGGCGTCATCGCGATCAGCCCGCGCGCGACCTGGCGGATCGCCTGGGCGGCGGGGTCGTCGGGGTCCTCGATCACGAGCGGCACGCCGCCGTCGGCGTGCTCGCGCAGCGGCATCGTCAGCGGCACCCTGCCGAGCAGCGGCACGTCCAGCTCGTCAGCCAGCTCCTGGCCGCCGCCCTCGCCGAAGATCGCAAAGCGCTCGCCCGAGGGGGTGGTGAAGCCGGACATGTTCTCGATCACGCCGCCGATCTGCAGGTCGACCTTGTGCGCCATGTGCGCGGAGCGGCGCGCCACCTTCTGCGCGGTGGCCTGCGGCGTGGTGACGATCATGAACCGCGCCTGCGGCAGCAGCTGCGCGAGCGTCATCGACACGTCGCCGGTGCCCGGCGGCAGGTCGACGAGCAGGTAGTCCAGGGCGCCCCATTCGACGTCCTGCAGGAACTGCGTGAGCGCCTTGTGCAGCATCGGCCCGCGCCACACCACGGCCGCGTCCTCCTCGACGAAGAACCCGATCGACATGACCTTCACGCCGTGGGACTCCAGCGGGATGATCTTGCGCTGGGCCGAGACAGGCGGCCGCGTGGCGCCAAGCCCGTACATGCGCGGGATCGAGTAGCCCCACACGTCCGCGTCGAGCACTCCCACGCGCTTGCCTTCCGCGCTCAGCGCGGCGGCGAGGTTCGCCGTCAGCGTGGACTTGCCCACGCCGCCCTTGCCAGAGCCGATGCACAGCACGTTGGCGACCTGCGCCAGCGCGCCGGCCGGCAGGCTGCCGCGGCCCAGCTTCTGCTGCAGCGCGGTCTTCTGCGCGTCCGTGAGCACGTCGAAGTACACGTTCACATGCGCGACGCCCTCGAGCGCCGAGACGGCCTGCGCCACCGAGGTCTGGAAATGGCCCTTGATCGGGCAGCCGGGCGTGGTCAGCGAGACGGTCACATCGACCACGCCGTTGGCGCCGATCTCGATCGAGCGCACCATGTCGAGCTCCACGATCGACCGGTGTAGCTCCGGGTCGATCACAACCTCCAGCGCCTTGCGTATCTGATCCTCGTCGGCCACGACGCCCATTGTGGCAAACCTCGGCGGGCCTCCCTTAAATGACTCGCGGGCGGTGGGGGCCGCCCGCGAGTCGAGGGAGGAGAGGGTGCTACCACTGCCGGCGGGATATGAGGCCGGCAGACTCTCCCGATACCCCGGTCCCTCTCGGCCCGGGCGGGGGAAGCTCGTGGATCAGACCAGGCTGAGGATGCGCTCCTGCACCTTGCCGGCCAGCTCCGGGACGCGGCCCGCGAGGTCGCTGCTGCTCTTGACGACAGCGTCGCGACGCTCCTCCAGCTCGCTCACCGTGCTCTCGATCGTGCGCCTGCGCTGGCGCAGCTGGCGCTCGACGCGCACGCGCGCTTTGCGCACCTCGCGCTCCAGCCGGCTGCGCGCGGTCACGCCGCGGCGCTCGAAGCGGCGCAGCTGCGCCTGCGTCTTGGTGGTCGAGCCGTACGTCGAGATCGTGTCGCTGACCGTCGAGACGACGCGTTCGCGGGCGATCAGCGCGGCGCCCACGGGAATCAGCACCGCGCGCTCGGCGTGCGTGGCCTTGGCCTGCGTGGCGCCGCGCGTGCTCGCGCGCTTCGCCGGCGCGGCCTTGGCCGCAGCGGGTTTGCTCGCCGCTTTGGCGCGGGCTTTGGGGCTGTTGGATGAAGTCGTTGCGGTTGGCATCTTGAAGAGGCCTCCTATTTCTTCCTCGCCGTGTGCGAGGAGCGGGGGGCTTACGAACATCTGTTTGTACCCCCCGACGAGGAGATCGTTACACGAGGATCGTAGCAGGCCGTAAAAAGCCTGTTACCACGGGCTGGCAGATGTCCGGACTTTGTAACAAGCGGAACGTGCGTTCGGCTTGTCGCGCGGGCTGGAGAGAGACAGTAGGGCCGTCCTGCTTGACAGACGCCCCAGGGCGCGTAACCCTGCATGCGCTTCAGCAATTTGGAACAAGACGCGTAGTTGGTCGTCGGGGGCGTCGACCGGGCATCCGTCAAATTGTCGACGAGAGGATCGGAATCGAGCATGGGCTCTTCGCAATCCGAGACAGGCATCACCGAGCCGGTGCGCCCGCCGCGCGCGCTTGCGACGGCGAGGAGGTTCGCGCCATTGCGGGGCTTCTCCTGCGGCCGCGGCGGCGCGGCCTGGGAAACGGTCGTCAACCGGACCGCGCGCGGCCTGTACCTGGGCAGGGAGAACCGGCCCCTGACGACGATCGTGCTGGAAGACGGCAGCGGCAGGCTCATCGGCTTCTGCTGTGTGGGCCGCGACGAGCTCCCGTTACGCGCCGGCCGTCATAGAGGCACCGCATGGAGCGTGCTCGTGATCGGCACCGACCGCCGCCACCGGGGGCAGCGCCTGCAGGACGGGTCGAGCCCAGGCGACGTCCTGCTCCGCGCCGCCCTCGAGCGGATCGCCGAGGAGCGCGGCGGTCGCGATCCGCTCGTGTGGGCGCACATCGCGCCCGAGAACGAGCCCAGCCGCGCGCTGTTCGCCCGCCACGGGTTCGACGAGCTGCCCGCCACCGCCGTGGTCGGCGGCGACATCGTGTGGGTGCGCCCGCAGCGCCGGCGCCTGGCCGCCATGGTGCCCCGGCCCATCGGGGCGCGCGGGCGGACGATCCGCCGGATCGCGGCGGGCGAGGCGCCCTGACGGCGTCCGCGGGTGACGGCGGTGGCGGGGCGACGCCGGCCGTCAGCCACCGGCGGCGGTGGCGACGCGCTCGATCCACAGCGACGGCCGCTCGAGCTCCGCCGAGGTGGGCAGCGCCTCGGGCCCCGTCCACGCCAGCGCCAGCGCCCGCGGGCCGCCGGCGTCCACGACCGCGTCGCAGAAGCGCCGCCCCTGCTCGTACTGGCGCAGCTTCAGCTCGAGGCCGAGCAGCCGCTCCAGAACTCGCCACGGCAGGCCGCGGCTGGAGCGGCGGCGGTTCATCGCGCTGCGCAGCCGCGGCAGCGACGGCAGCACCTCCGCGCCGACCGCGTCCATCACATGCTCGGCATGCCCCTCGATCAGCGACATCGCCGCCTGCATGCGCTCCACCAGCTGCCAGCGGTCCTCGCCGATGGTCAGGCGCAGCAGCTCGCCGCGGCGCGCGCGCTCGACCATCTCGCGCAGCTCCGCCCGGTCGAGGCTCAAGCCGCCCAGCTTCGGCATGCTCGGCATCCAGCCCGTGCGCTTGGCGCCGTCGCTCGAGGCGTCGCCCGAGATCGTCACCTGCAGGCCCTCGATCAGCTCCCTGAGCAGCCCGCCGAGGTACTCGCGCAGCCACGGCGCGCCGGCGAACTGCACCGCGTGGGTGATCTCGTGGATGCTCACCCACAGCACGAGCTCGTCGCGGTCGACGCCGAGGTTTCGCGCGGCCTGCGCGAGGTTCGGCGCCAGCAGCAGCAGCCGCGGCGTCACCGACGCGTCCAGCAGGGCCAGGTCGTACTGCCCGAGCACGCGCTGCGAGAGCATGCCGGTCAGCGCGCCCACCTGCACCCCCATCAGCAGCCCCGAGACGGAGCGCAGCGGCCCGGCGAAGAGGCCCTTGCCGCCGGCGAGCGGGTCGGTGATCGGCGCCAGCAGCGGTCGCATCGACTTCAGGTTCGCCGCGATCCAGCCCGGACGGTCGACGAGCTCGAGCGTCGGGAGCTCCGCGGAGGAGGTCAGGCCGCTGTAGGCGCCGACCCTGCCGGCGAACTCGCGCGTGAGCGGCTCCACCGACGCGGAGCGCACGCCGCCGAACGGCGGCGAGCCGGCCACCAGCTCTCCGACGCGCTGGGCGGCGCCCCAATCGATCACATCCTCGCTCGACACTACACAGAGCGTAGCCGCGGCATGCCGGGCTCCGACGATCGCGCCCGCGTATCCTGCGAGTGTGTCTGGCTCCAGAGTCGCCCCTGGCGTGCGCGACGTGCTCGCGTGGATGCGGCTGCTCACCGACCCCCAGGACTCCACCGCGGTCGTGCGCGCGCTCTCGAGGCCGCCGATCGAGCTGCGCCAGGTCGAGCTCGCGCGTGTGATCCAGGTCGCGCGGCGGCATACACCCTTCGGGGGCGCAGGCAAGCTCGACCTGGTGCTGGGGCTGGCCGCCGCCACGGAGTCGCCGCAGGTGCCGCCGGAGGCACGCGAGCGCATCCAGCGCTTCCTGGAGCTGCACCGCGCCGCCGCCGCGGAGCTCGACACGCTCGCGCCCGACGCGTTCATCGCCCGGCTGATCGATCGGCTGAGCGGTCGCGCCGTCGCCGAGCTGGACGAGCACGAGACGACGCCGCCCGAGAGCGAGCCCGAGCCGGCGGATCAGCTGGAGGCGACCCTGCAGCTGCTGCGCGAGGAGCTGCTCGAGGGGGTCGCGCGCATCGGCGGGCGCCTCGGCGAGCTGCGGCTGGACACCGACCTCGACATCTCGCACGGGGCGGTGCGCTACCTGGAGCTGCTGAAGCTGTCGGCGCTGCTGCAGCGCCCGGCAGGGCAGAGCCTCGAGCAGGCGCTCGCCGACGTCAACGCGCGCCTGCTAGCCGCCGCGACGCCGCTGCAGCGCGAGATCTTCCAGACCTCCACGCTCGACGCTACGCTCGGGCAGCCCGGCGGCGCGGGAGGAGGGAAGGCGAATGGTGGGGGTGGCGCGTTGGCTCGCGCCAGCGCGGTGGCGCCGCGCGAGCAGCACTCGCTGGAGCCGTTCCTGCCGCGCAAGGGCGCCGGTCTCGCGCTGTCAGCGTCCGACATCCAGACCTACCGCAGCTGTCCGCTGCGCTACAAGTACGCGCGCGTCCTGCGCATCCCCACCGAGCAGACCGTGCACCAGCGCTTCGGCATCGTCGTGCACCAGGTGCTCGAGCGCTACCACGCGGACGGCGGCCAGACGCTCGCGCAGCTGCTCGCGCAGCTGGACGGCGGCTGGCGCAGGGCTGGCTTCAGCGAAAGCGAGCGCGATCGCGAGCTGCTCGAGAAGGCGCGCGTCGCGCTCACGCGCTATCACGCGCGCCTCGGCGAGGAGCGCTCGGAGCCCGTGTGGTTCGAGCGGCAGTTCTCGTTCAGGATCGGGCTGCATCACCTGCGGGGCCGGGTCGACCGCGTCGACCGGGTCGGCGAGGGCGATGCCGAGTACGAGCTGATCGACTACAAGACCTCGCGTCCGAAGAGCGCCGAGCAGTTGCGCGACGACGTGCAGCTGTCGCTATACGCGCTCGCGGCGCGTGAGGACTGGGGCCTTAAGTCCTCGCGGCAGGCGTACTACTACGTGCTCGACGACCTCAAGGTGCCGGTCGTACGCGACGAGCGCGACGCCGACGCCGTCAGGGGCATCGTGCTCGAGGTCGGCGACGGGATCCTCGCGCAGGAGTTCGAGCCGACGCCGTCGCACGCCGCGTGCTCGATCTGCGACTACCGGATCGTGTGTCCGGTCGCCGAGGGGCGAGTCGCAGAGCCGGAGACAGTGCTTGACATGAGCCTGTAAGCCCGCTTGTCTAGGCGCATTCCATTGACAGGCGCTGGGCCTGTGCGTCGCAGAAAGGGGGCAGGATGACGAAGGCGGTGGTCGTAGGCGTGCTGGTCACGGTGCTCGCGCTCGGTGTGACGGCGACCGAGGGCGATACGACATCCGGGGCGCAGTCCCACAGCGTGTGGTTATGCCGGCACAAGGTCGTCGCCGCTGCCGGGGAATGCGTGGTGAAGGCGGAGGCCGTCGAAGCGATCGTGTTCGAGGATCGCGCTCCCGGCGTCGAACTGTCGATCGAATGCACGGCAGGCGAACTGCTCGGCGAAGGGTGGGTCGGTCCGGGTGGCGAAGCGAAGGTCCGGTCGGTCTCCACCCGCGAATGCACCGAGGTGCCGTACGCGTTCACCTTACGGGAAAAGTACGCCAAGAACATGTGCGTGCGACTCGAGTCGTTTCGCGCCGTCGGCCTGCCGTGGGACGTGTCGGTCGAATACCCAGGGGGGGTTCCCTATGCGAGAGTCAGATCCGGCGGCAATGGTCCCCCGGGGTTCTCGATCACGTGCGCCGCGGAAGTCGGCGGTTTGGCGTTCAAGGTCGTCGACACGTGCAGGAGCGCGCCGTCTCACGAAGTGCGGGTGCAGCTGCTGAACGTGCTTCCGAGCGAAGCCGCCAAGGATCACGGCCAGGTGCCGCCGCCGGACATCCAGTTCCAGCCACCTAAGCTGCTGCTCGACGGGGAAGCGGAATTCGCGACGTGTGCGCTTGGGGGCAGGCGGGCGGGGCTCGCGCGGGGGGAGCTGACGCTCACGCCGACGGTCGATGGGGCTCCTGCGACGCTGGAACTGGGTGATCAGTGATGGCGGGGCTGGTGTGGAGGCGCGAGGGTGCGATGTCGGTCCGTCTGGTGGCGCTGCTGATGCTTGTTGCGGTGGCCATCGGGGCTTCGGGGTGCGGTGGCAGCAGTAGCGGCCGCGGGGGAGGGGCGAGCGCAAACGCCCAGATCGAAGCGATCTGCGCACGGCACAATCGCGCGATCGCAGCGCTGGCGGTCGATCCGGTGCAGAGCGCAGAAGGGCTCACAGGCATCCAGCGACGGCGAGCAACCATCGAGCAGGCGACACTGCGCGAGCTAAAGACGGTGACGCCGCGGACGTCCCTGAGGCCGATGTGGTCGTCGTTCCTCGCCGAGCGGCAGGCTCTGATCAACGCCACGCTTGCTTACAGCGGGCATCGCCCCAGTAGTCGCAGCGTTGCGGAGGCCGATGCGGCGGCGCAGGCGCAGCACCTGATACTCGGGATGGCCGGGCAAGCGGGGCTGACGGAATGTACACGAGCCCGGTGACCGTGATGCGTGTCGCGGCACGGTTGGCGGGTTAGTCTCGGACACCAGCTCGCTGGTGCCCGAGACTGCCAGCTCAAGCAACGCAAACTCCGCTAACCCTGCGCGCGGAGGCGAAACTTGGAAGGAGCATCGTCTGCTGCTACGGCGCGGTGACCGCCCACGTGCCATAGCCGTTGCCTCCAGCTTCGAGTGCGATGGGTCTCAAGATGGCGCCCGTCTCTCCAGCACCGGCTTTACTGCCTTCCGACGCCCATGGATCGATGATGAAGGAGCCAAAGGCACCGTTGAATTCCATTTTTTCTTCCACGGCTGAGTAAACGCACAAAAAGCCCGGGGCCGCGAGCGGATGTTCGGCGCTCCCTTCCACACCGCCGACCGTGCAACCGGCCGGCACTTCTTCTTTGGAGGCTACTTCAAGCGTGATCATGTGGGTGGCACACGGTTCCTTACCTTCGCCACAGCCGGAGTCGCTGAGAGGAGCCGCGAGTGGAATGGCAAAGGAAATCGAAACAGGGACGATCGCGGTTGCCCCGGCGACCCCGCTCGCCCACACCCCAGTCTCCGTCTTACCCGATGGAAGGGTCGCCGTGAAGCCCGTCGTCCCGTTGCAGGCGTGGGTGCCTTTACCGGAGCCGACCTTGAATTCGGCGCCGCCTTCTGGGCAGGTGGCGCCAGGTTTGAGTTCGGTGTTGGTGACGCTTTCCCCGAGTTTGCCGGCTTCGCCCGCGTGACCTTCCGGTCCCTGGGCACCCGCCGCGCCTTGGGCTCCGGTGGCGCCTTGGGCTCCGGTGGCGCCCTTTGTGCCAGCCGGTCCGGCCTTGCCCTGAAGGCTCTTCAATACGCTCGGCTTAATCTGCTTCGTTGAGGTGATTATGTATTTCCCAGCCGCGTATGCGCCGCCGGTCATCGCGAACATCAAGGCGACGAGCACCGCGACGTTTCCAACAGTGAAACGTCTGCGTATAAATGAAAACATCACTTTCCTTTCCAGTAGTCCTATAGCGCGATCTTCCGAGCCCTGATCCGTGCCAGGCTAGTCAGAACGACCAGCGCACTCCAAGTAGACCAACACTCGGGCGAGCCTAACGCATCGGCTTCGTAGGAATGCGGGCGTGCGGGAATGGGCCGATTCCGGCCCTCTGCCCTGCGGCTGCCAGTGGGAGACAGCGGTTGACGTCCCCTCATGGACGGCGTAGCCTAAACATTGAAATGCCGCTCGTCGGGGTTTCAAGTTCGTAGGTTATAAGTGGTCGTCGACAGGTGCCTTTGCGTGTCCACGCAGGGGAAGCCAGGTTGCGGCTGACAGTTAAACTGAACTTCTCGCGCGGGCGTCTACGGTCTGAGCAGGGCGGGCCTCGCCGAGGGAAAGGCTCTTAGAAAAATGAGAAGCATCGGAAAGCTCTCGATAGCCGTCACGCTGGTTTCGGCGTTGGCGGTTCTGGCTGTGTCGGCGGTGTCGGCTTCGGCTGAAGCTCCGAGTGTTTGGTTATGTGGTAATGAATTAGTTGTGAAAGGGACGCCTTGTATCGTTGTGTCGGAAAACTTAGAACCGCTGTTCCTTGAGGATATGGGTGTTCCGGCGAGGATTGAATGTCCTCCGGGGAGCGTGTTCTCCTATGGCACCGTTGGCCCCGGTGCGGTGGATGAAACGACAAAAGTCGAATTTTTAGAAGAAGGCAAAGCCTGTAAACCGGCGGCAAAAGCGGAAAACTTAAAAGGCGAAGAAGTCGCTAATAAATGCGGAAAAGTAAACGAAGTCAAACCCAACAATCTGCCGTGGAAAACGGAAATTGTGTTAGAAGGTGGCGTTGCGTACGACTTAATTTCGTCTGAACCGGGTTATACGAGTGTCTGTGAAACGCTTGGCATTCCTGTGACGGATAAATGCAACGCGCATGAAAAAGGTGAAGGTGAAACGCCTTTAATCGAATTGATCAACTTACCTGAAACTGAACCTAATGGGACGTTATTAGTTAGTGCTATCTTCCCGTTACTTCCGTTATCAGAAACTGAATGGGCGAAATGCTCTGTTGGTGGGTTAAACGGTTTAGTGTTTGGTGAAAACTTACTGTCGGCGTTCTTGAATGGTGCGGCGGTTTCGCTTGAAGTGAGCGAAGAATAGTAGGTGTGCTGTAGGGTTGTTGTTTGAGTAGTTAGTTGGTTAGCTGGTTTGTTTGCTGGTGCGGGGCTGCGGGCTGTTTGGTTCGTGGTCTCGCACCGGTGTTTGTGT
>DATHPU010000015.1:0-278860 GCA_035483595.1 Solirubrobacteraceae bacterium | reverse complement strand
ATAACGACCTCGGCGGCGACTACTTCCGCAAACGCGACCCCGAGCGCACCACCAAACGCCTCATCACCCAGCTCGAAGCGCTCGGACACACCGTCACCCTGCAGGAGGCAATGGCAGCCTGAACGCTATTTTCCTGTCAGCCGCCACCGTTCTGTATTTCGAGCTGCGCCGCGCCGAAGCGACCACCGCGCCAGCAGAGCGCACATCGCCGGGCGCGCTCCCACCCGGAGTCTCACTGCCCTGACGTACCTGCCATCTCCATGGCCATCTCCACGAAGTAGTCCAGCGAGCGCGGGTTCGCCAGCGACTCCACGCTCGCCGCCTGCTCCGGCGGCGTGCCCATCAGGATGCGCTTCACCGGCACCTCCAGCACCTTGCCCGACAGCGTGCGCGGCACCTCGGCGATCTGGCGGATCTCGTTGGGCACGTGCCGCGGCGAGCAGTCCTCGCGGATGCGGCGCTTGATCTGCGCGGCCAGCTCCTCGTCGAGCGTCACGCCGTCGCGCAGCACCACGAACATCTCCATCCACAGCTCCGCCTGCGTATCCGCGTCCGCGCCCGGCTTGGGGATGTCCACCACGAGCGCGTCCAGCACCTCCGGCACCGCGTGCGCCGCGCGGTAGATCTCGGCGGTGCCCATGCGCACGCCCATGCGGTTGATCGTCGAGTCCGAGCGCCCCGAGATCACCGCGCCGCCGCGCGGCGTGATCCGGATCCAGTCGCCGTGGCGCCACACGCCCGGGTACATCGAGAAGTAGCTCTCGCGCAGGCGCGGGCCGGGGTGGGCGGGATCCCCGTCATTCCACAGGAACAGCGGCATCGACGGCATCGGCTCGGTGATCACCAGCTCGCCCACCTCGTCCTGCAGGCTGTTGCCCTGCTCGTCCCACGCCTCCACCGCGCATCCCAGCGCGCGGCACTGCAGTTCGCCCTCGTACACAGCCAGCAGCGGGCAGCCCGCCACGAACGCCGTGCACACGTCCGTGCCGCCGCTCGTCGAGAACAGCCACACGTCGCGCTTGACGTGCTCGTACACCCAGTGAAAGCTCTCCGGCGTCAGGGGAGAGCCCGTCGCGCCGAGCGCCCGCAGCCTGCTCAGGTCGTGGTCGCGCCCCGGCTCCACGCCCGCCTTCTCGCAGCTCGCCAGAAGGCCAGGGCTCACGCCCATGCACGTGATCCCTGTCCGCTGCGCCAGACCCCACAGGAAGTCCAGGTCCGGGTGCGCCGGGCTGCCGTCGTACAGCACAATCGCCGCATCCGACAGCAGGCAGCCGACGAGGAAGTTCCACATCATCCAGCCAGTCGTCGTGAACCAGAACATGCGGTCGCCGTGGCGCAGGTCCAGGTGCAGGCGCTTCTTCAGCTGCTCCAGCAGGATGCCCCCGTGCCCCTGCACGATCGCCTTCGGCAGGCCCGTCGTGCCCGACGAGTACAGCACCCACAGCGCGTGATCGAACGGCAACTGCTCGAACACCAGCCCGACGCCAGGGGTGGCCGAGCCCAGGTCCAGCAGCCCGTCCCACGTGAACACCGCAACGCCATCCCCGCCGCCGAAGGCGGTCTCATCAAAGTGGTTGTCGTTCAGGTACGGCAGCACCACCGCGTGCTCCACCGTCGGCAGCTCCTTGAGGATCCGTCGCACGTTCTCCGTGCGCTCGAAGTCCTTGCCGCCGTGGCGGTAGCCGTCCACCGCCAGCAGCACCTTCGGCTCGATCTGCGCGAAGCGGTCGATCACGCTGCGCGCGCCGAACTCCGGCGCCGCGCTCGACCAGATCGCGCCGATGCTCGCGCTCGCCAGCAGCGCGATCAGCGTCTCCGGGATGTTCGGCATGTACGCCACCACACGATCGCCGCGCCGTACTCCCAGCGCACGCAGGCCGCCGGCGCACGCCGCCACGCGCGCGTGCAGCTCGCCCCACGTCAGCTCCTGCAGGGCGCGCAGCTCCGAGCAGTGCAGCACCGCCACCTCGTCCTCGCGCCCCTCGCCGTGCGCCAGCACGTTCTCCGCGTAGTTCAGCTCCGCGCCCTCGAACCAGCGCGTGCCCGGCATCTCGTGCGAGCTCAGCACGCGCTCGTACGGCTTCGACGCGCGCACGCCGCAGAACTCCCACACCGCCGCCCAGAAGTCCTCCAGATGCTCCGTCGACCAGCGCCACAGCTCGTCGTAGCCGCCGAACGACTCGCCCCTGCGCGCGCCCGCCCACGCCATGAAACGCGTCATCTCCACGTCGCGCAACGCCTGCGGCGAAGGCTCCCACATCGGCTGCTGGAGGTCGGCGCTGGACATGCGGGTATTGTCGCGGTTTGTGAGCCTGCCCGGGTTGCGCGACGAGTTTCCGGTCCTCAGCGACCGCGCCTACCTGAACGCAGGAACCGACGGGCCGCTGCCCGCACGCGCCGTGCAGGCCTCGGCCGACGAGCTCCAGCGCGAGCTCCGCGACGGGCGCGCCACCGTGCACTTCGAGCGCCGCAGCGAGCTGAGCGCCGAGCTGCGCGCCGCCTACGCCGCCGTGCTGAACGCCGAGCCCGCCGACGTCGCGCTCACCACCTGCACCACCGAGGGCATGGCGCAGGTGATCGGCGGCATGCAGCTCAGCCGCGGCGATGAGATCCTCACCAGCGACGAGGAGCATCCCGGCCTGCTCGGCGCGCTGTCCGCCGCGCGCGAGCTGCGCGGCGTGCACGTGCGCGAAGTCCCCTTCGCCGAGGTCGCCCAAGCCGTCGGGCCGCGCACGCGGCTCGTCGCCTGCTCGCACGTCGGCTGGGTCAGCGGCTCGCTCGCGCCCGCCGAGCTCGGCCAGCTCGACATCCCCGTGCTGCTCGACGGCGCCCAGGGCGTCGGCGCCGTCCCCGTGGACGTGAACGCGCTCGGCTGCGACGCCTACGCCGGCGCCGGGCAGAAGTGGCTGTGCGGCCCCGACGGCACCGGCATGCTGTGGGTCAACCCCGCGCTGCGCGAGCGCATCTCCGTCTCCCGGCGCGGCTACGGCAACCTCGCCGACCCGGGCGACGGCCTGGACGCGCACGTGCACGAGGACGCCCGGCGCTTCGACACGCTCGCGCAGAGCGCCGAGGCCACCGCCTGCGCGCTCGCCGCCATCCGCGTGCTCGAGAGCGCAGGCTGGGACGCCGTGCACGAGCACGCGCGCACGCTCGCCGCGCGCCTCGCCGAGCTGCTCGCCGAGCACGGCCTCGAGGTCGCGCCCCGCGGTCCCACCACGCTCGTCTCCTTCCCCAGCCCCGATCCGCCCGAGGACCGCCTGCTGCTCGCCGAGCGCGGCGTCATCGTGCGCAACATCCCCGACCGTCCGTGGCTGCGCGCGTCGGTCGGCGCCTGGAACGACGAGCGCGACCTCGAGCGCCTCGTGGAGACGCTCCCCGAGTGAGCGCGGCCGCATCCGAGCGAGCCGACGCGCGCCGGCCCCGCGCGCGGGTCGCACAGCGCCGTCAGCGGCTCCCCACCGCCACGCTCGCGCGTCACGCAGGCCTGCCCGTCGCGATCGCGCTCTCCACGGTCCTCAACACGCACCGCCTCGCGCAGAACGGCTACGCCAACATCTTCTACTCGGCCGGCGTCAAGTCGATGCTGAGCTCATGGCACAACTTCGTGTTCGTGTCGTTCGACCCCGGCGGGCTCGTCACCATGGACAAGCCGCCGCTCGCGCTGTGGGTGCAGGCCGCCAGCGCCGAGGTCTTCGGCTTCTCCCCCCTCAGCCTGCTGCTGCCCGAGGCGCTCGCCGGCGTGCTCACCGTCGCGCTGCTGTACGTCGTGCTCGCGCGGCGCCTCGGCGCCGCCGCCGCGTTCGCCGGCGCGCTCGCGCTCGCCGTGTTCCCGATGTTCGTCGCCGTCTCGCGCGACAACGGCGTCGACCCCGTCCTCATCCTGCTGCTGCTGATCGCCTGCGCGCTCGCGCTGCGCGCCTGCGAGACGGGTCGCTGGCGCACCCTGATCGCGTGCGGCGTCGTCGTCGGGCTCGCCTTCAACACCAAGACGCTCGCCGCCTACCTCGTCGTTCCCGGCATCGCCGTCGGCTACCTCGTGTGCGCGCCCGGCTCGTGGCGGCGGCGCATCGCGCAGCTGCTCGCCGCCGGCCTCGCGATGCTCGTCGTGTCGTTCGCCTGGATCGCCTTCGTCGAACTCACCCCCGCCTCCAAGCGCCCCTACGTCGGCAGCTCCACCAACAACACCGAGCTCGGCCTCACGTTCGAATACAACGGCCTCGGACGCGTCGAAGGCCAGATCGGCGGCCCCAACAGCACCAGCGTGCGCCCCGGCGCCTACGCGCCCGCCGCCCGCCAGCGCGCCGTCGACGCCGCCGCACGCGCCCACCCCATCCCGCCCGAAGCGCCGACGGCACCCGTGCACCTCACGCCGGCCGCCGTGCCAGGGCCCGCGATCAAGGTCACCGGCAGGGAAAAAGACCCGACCCCGTTCGGCGAAGAACCCAAGCTGCTGCGCCTGTTCGGCAAGGGCCTCGGCGACCAGGCCGGCTGGCTGCTGCCGTTCGCGCTGTTTGGGCTGCTCGCACTGCTCGCCCTCGTCGCGCTCGCGTTGCTCGACCGCCGGCGCGACCAGCGAATGCCGACGCCGCCGCTGAGCGCCTCGCTCGCGCTCAGCCGCCGTGACCCCAGGCTCGCGGTCGCGCTCGTGCTCGGCGGCTGGTTCCTCGTCGAGGGGGCCGTGCTCAGCCTCTCCAAGGGCATCGTGCACCCCTACTACGTCTCCGCGCTCGCGCCCGGCACCGGCGCGATGGCCGGGGCCGGCCTCGCCGCGCTCGTCGAGCTCGCGCGCGGGCGCCACCGCCTGTGGGGCCTCGCGCTCGCCGCCGGCGCGCTCGCCACGACCGTGCTCGTGCAGGTCGTGCTGATGCACCGCGAGCACTACATGACGTCGTTCGTGCCCGTGCTCGCGATCGGCGCCGCCGTCGGCTTCGCGGCGCTGATCGCCCTGCGCCGGCTGGCCGCGCCCGCGGTCGCGGTCGTGTTCGTGCTGCTGCTCGTCGTGCCCGCCAGGTACGCCGCCACCACCTGGCTCGCGCCCGTCGAGGGCACATTCGCGGCCGCCGGCCCCAAGGCGTTCGCCGGCAGCGGCGGCTACGGGGTGAACGCGCATGACCTCGCCATCGACCGCGCGCTGCTCGACTACGTCGCCACGCACCGGCCCGGCTCGCGCTGGGCGCTGTTGACCGTCGCCTCCGACACCGGCTCGCCGCTGATGCTCATGGGGCTCGACGTCGGCGCGCTCGCCGGCTACAGCGGCGTCGACCCCGCCGTCGACGGGCCGCAGCTCGCGCACATGGTCTCGAGCGGACAGGCGCGCTACGTGCTGCTCGGCGGCGAGTACTCTCTGCGCGGCGGCAACCGCGCCACCCAGGCGGTCCTGCAGGCCTGCAGGGAGCTGCCGCCATCGGTGTGGCACAGCCCCGTCGGCTACCCCTACGGGCTCGTTCTGTTCGACTGCGCCGGCGATCAGCGCGCGCTCGCGGCCGCCGGCTGAGGCACTCCTCTCGCGGACTGCGCGGCGACCGTCACGCTGCGACGGAGAGGTCGCGATGAAACGCTCTCGCGAACAGCTCGCGCTCGCGCCCCGCCGCCCAGCGCGGAACCGCCGACTCGCCGTCGGCGATCAGGCGCAGCTCGACCTCGCCGTCGTGCAGCTCCAGGTGCGTGGCGCGCACCAGCTGGTCGCGCGAGCGCTCGAGATCCTCGGCCAGGCGCAGCAGCGTCGCGCAGCGATCCAGGCGCGCGAGATCGCCCTCGCCGAACAGCGACGCCATCGGCCCCGCCGCCGGCATGCCCTTGCGGTGGTAGCGCGCCGCCTGCGCGACGATCGCGGTCTCCACCGGCGTGAACCCCGGCAGGCCGCCGTTGAGGATCAGGTAGCGCGAGTGCTTGTGGTGGTCGTCGTAGTCGATCGACATGCCCACGTCGTGCAGCATGCACGCAGCCCACAGCAGCTCGCGCTCGCGCGCGTCGCCGTCGTGCAGCCCCAGCGCCGCGAGCTCGTCGAACATTCCCAGCGCGAGCGTCGCCACGTGCTCGGTGTGCTCGCCGTCCGCCCCATACTGCGCCGCCATGTTGCGCACGCTCTCGCGCCGCACGTCATCGAACAGCGGCTGCTCGCGCCCCGCCAGCAGCCGCTCGAAGAACACGCCCTCGCGCAGCCCCGCCTCGGTCGTCTCCAGCGCATCGAAGCCCCCCGCCAGCAGCACGCCCTGCACGACCACCGCGCCGGCCAGGATCAGGTCCGCGCGCGCCGGCTTGATGCCGGGCACGCTCGCCCGCTCGACCGCCGGCAGCGCCGCCAGGCGCGCCACCAGCTCATCCAGCGACTCGCGCGCGATCACCATGCCCTGCACGCCGTTCGATGGCAGGCCCGCCGCGCGCTGCGCCGCCGCCGCGAGGTTGCGCACGGTGCCGCCGATGCCCACCAGGCGACCGCCGCCGTCAGCGCCGCCGCCGCCAGCGCCGCCGCCATGCGCGAGCCACGGCGCCTGGGCGAGCTCCGCCGCGACGTGGTCGCGCAGCTCCTCCAGCTGCCTGCGCTTGGCGGGGCCGTTCGGCGGCAGGAAGCGCTCGCTCATGCGCACCGTGCCGATCGGCCACGAGCCCGTGTCGGTCGTCAGGCGCCCGCGCACGCGCACCAGCTGCAGCGAGCCGCCGCCGAGATCGAGCACGCTGCCGTCGCGCAGGGTCGTCGAGTTGACCGCCGCCAGGTAGCCGTAGCGGGCCTCCTGCTCGCGGCCGAGGACGCGAATCGGCAGCTGCAGCCGCCCGCGCGCCCGCGCAAGGAACTCCTCGGCGTTCTCGGCGTCGCGGATCGCGCTCGTCGCCACGGCGTCCACCGAGCCCGCGTCGAGCCCCGCCGCGCGGCAGAAGTGCGAGAACACGTCCAGCGTCGCCAGCGCCCGGCGCATCGGCTCCTCCCCAAGCCTGCCCGTCGCCATCAACCCTTCGCCGATGCGCACCGGCTCATAGATCTCGTCGGTGCGCCGCCACCAGCCCGAGCCGGCCATGAACACGACCAGCCTGAAGGAGTTCGATCCCAGGTCGATGACCGCGAGCCGCTCGTCTGGCTTCATGCAGTGAGCGTATTCACCGCACCGGAGGGTCCCTACCAGCTCGCGCGCGTCGCCTGTCCGACCGTGACCAGCGCGTGCTCGGCGCTGTCGACGTGCTCGTCCACGAGCGTGAAGCCGACGCGAGCGCTGGCGTGCAGCAGATCGTCCCCCACGTCCACCGAGCACGCGGCGATCACGCGCGCGAGCCCCTCGGCCACCACCGCCAGGCCCTCCTCGTCGATGTGCGGCAGCAGCACCGCGAACTGGTCGCTGCCGAGCCGCGCCACCAAGTCGGTCTCGCGCAGCCGGCGCGTGAGCGCCCTGGCGACCGTCTCCAACAGCTCCTCGCCGGCCTTCTCGCCGTACAGCTCGCCCGCGTCGCGCAGACCATCCAGCTCGACCAGGATCAGCCCCGCCACCTCGCCGTAGCGCCGGCAGCGCGCCACCTGCAGTTTCAGGTCGTGGCCGAACAGCCTGCGGTTGCGCAACCCCGTCAGCGGGTCGTGATCGCCGAGGCCGCGCAGGTTCTCCTCCAGCCGCCGGCGCTCGGAGACGTCCTGCAGCTGGGCGATGTAGTAGAGCGGCGCGCCGTGGCGATCGCGCAGCAGCGACATCGACACGATCGCGGAGACCGTCTCGCCGGCGGCGTCCACGCAGCGCTTCTCGACGCGGTATGAGGGGATCTCGCCCGCCAGCAGGCGCCGTCGCTGCTCGGCGTCGTTATGCACGTCGTCCGGGTGCACGATCCCGTCGAAGCGCCTGCCCGCCAGCTCGTGCGCGGTGTAGCCCGTGAGCTCGCACAGCGCGCGGTTGGCCAGCAGCCAGTGCCCCTCCTCGTCCAGCAGCCCGGTGCCGATCGCCGCGCGTTCGCAGCGCTCGAGGTGCTCCTCAAAGCTGCTCTGCGGGCGCGGCGCGAGCAGCTCCGCCTGCCTGCGCGCGGTGATGTCGAGCAGCACCGCGATGCCGCCCAGCACCTCCTGAGACCTCTCGCCCTCCCCGCCGCGCTCGCGCAGCGGCCCCACGTCGAGCATCACGCAGTGGCGCTGCCCCGACGTCCACATCTCGCGCGTGCGTGTGTCGCCCACCAGCGCCGAGTGCAGCAGCGGCTCGATCGTCCGCCACAGCTCAGCCGGCAGCGCGCCCTCGAGCGGCGCGCCCTCGCGGCAGCGATCGGGGTCGCCCAGGCGCTCCAGCGCCTGCCCCGCCGTGCGCGCGAATCGCAGCTCGGCGTCGAACACCAGCACGAGCGCCTCCGGCAGCTCGCGCAGCGCGGCCTCGGCCGCCCGGTCGGCCCCCGCCCACAGCGGGTCCGCCTTCGGCTCTCGCGCGAATGACACGGACACACTGCAGGCATCGGCAGACCGGGAGAGCTACTTGACGGTGCGTCCAGTCGAGCTAAGCGCATACCAGCTGCCGCCGAATGCGTTCGCGCCCACGTAGTCGGTCGCACCGCGGCTGTCCGCGCTGTATGTGTACAGCGGGTGCCCCGCGTACGTGACCTGTAGCGCGCCGCCTGAGATGCGGATGCTGGACAGCAGCGAGGACTTGACTCCCGGCCCCGCCTTCGGCTGGCCGCTGGTCTCCAGTGGCGGCCACGTCTGTGCGCAGCCGTGGATCCTCACGCAGTTGTCGGCGGTGCCATGGTCGCGCGTGAACTCGTACACGGTGAAGCCCGAGGAGGTCGTCAGAATGCTGCCGAGATTCGTGTGACGCAGCAGCACCTCCGTGGAGCGACTGGCGTGCGCGACCGCGCCGCCCGCCTGTGCGCTGGCGATCGCCGAGCCGCTGGCGAGCGCGGCGGTGGCGACCGCGACGATGGTGTGGACTCTGTTCATGGAGTTGCCTCGCAATCTGGGGTCTGTCGGGATTTCCGGAGGTCGGTTGATCCTCGACCAGCTAGACCCCAGATGCGCGAGAACCTTCCGTCTTCCCGGAGCCTCGCGCCAGCTCCGGGAAGACGGAAGGTGCGCGAAACCGGGCGCGATCAGCCCGCGAACGGGTAGTACGCCACCAGTTTGAACGACCTCCCGTTGGCGGACACGACGTATTCGATGCTCGTCGCCGCCTGGCCGTCGTAGTCGGAGTTCCATCCGCTCGAGCCGGGGAACCAGCCGGCGCCCAGCGCAACCGTTTCGCCTGGCGCCAGACCGATCAGCGGCATGCCGGTGGTGCTTTTGCACCGCTCCACGTCACGACCGCCTTCGCTCGCGCTGCCTGGGTAGCCAGCGTTCGCGTTCGTCTCATGTTTGCCCTTGCATTTCACAGCTCCGTAATACCCTTCGGCGTCGTATTCCGTCGCGAACGGCACCGTCGGTACGCGGGCCGAGTCGGCCAACGACTTCAGGGCGCTGCGAGCCGGCACGGAACCGCCTGCCGCCGCGGGCTGTGCGCCCGCGACGGCAGGCACGGCTGCCGCCAGGGCGCTCGAGGCAAGCAGCGTCGCGGCCAGCCTGGCCGTGTGCATGGGGGTCCTTCCACTCATATGTCCTCCGTTCGTCTCCAAGGCCTGGAAGCGACCCTGCAGAGATTCTGTATATCTGCGGAAGTCGGATTTTCAGGATTACCGTGAGTCGCGGCACCCTACCAAGGCCGCAGACGCGCAAGTCACCATCCGGTGAACCGCGGAGTCGCGGATCTCTACCTAGCGGGTGCCGTCCTGTTCGCCCGCGTCGATGGTGTGCTCCTCCGTGAGCGTGCCGTAGGCGTCGGGGCGGCGCGTGTCGAGGAAGGGGAACAACTCGAGCCAGTCGTGGCGCTGGTCGAGGTCGAGGTCGGCGACCAGCACCGCCGGCTCCTCGCGCGGCGCCTGCACGAGCTTGCGCCCGTAGGGATCGCAGATGAACGAGGAGCCGTAGAAGCGCAGTGGCGGCTCGAAGCCGATGCGGTTGACCGCGACCATGAACACGCCGTTGGCGATCGCGTTGCCGACGATCACCTTCTCCCACAGCGGCTGCGTGTCGAACTCCGGGTGCTCGGGCTCGGAGCCGATCGCGGTCGGGTACACGAGCGCGTCGGCGCCCTCGAGGCTGTACGCGCGCGCGACCTCCGGAAACCACTGGTCCCAGCACGTCGGCAGGCCGAGCTGCGCCTCGCCCACGCGCAGCAGCGGGAACGCGTCCGCGCCGCCCGGCCCGGGCCGGAAGTAGCGATCCTCGTGGTAGCCGGCCGTGACGGGGATGTGCAGCTTGCGCGTGCGCGCGACGAGCTCGCCGTCGGGCGCGACGACGATCGCGGTGTTGAAGCCGAGGCCGTCCTCGCCGTCCCCCTCCGGGGACGATGCCGCGCGCTCGTACAGCGAGGCGTGCACGTGCGCGCCCGTCTCGCGCGCCATGCGCGCGGCGAAGCTGTGCGTGGCGCCGCCGGGGAGGTCCTCGGGCTGCACGCCGGCACCCCGTGGGCCCGCCGGGTCGACGGCGAAGTAGCGGCTCAGCGTCAGCTCCTGCAGGCACACGAGCTGCGCGCCCTCGCTCGCTGCCAGCCTGATGCCGGTCGCCAGCGCCTCCTCGTGCGCCTCGGGGTCGGGGCGCCAGCGCTCCTGCACCGCGGCGATCCGCAGCGGCGCGCGGCCGGGGGTGCGCGTGCGCGCCGGCGAGTCTGGCGGCGACTGTGCTGCGATCAGCCGAATCTCATCCACACTGGGTGACTCTAGGCTGTCGTCAGTGAGCGAGACGCTGACCTCCACGCCCGCCGCCGACGGCTACCGCATGCCGGGCGAGTTCGAGCCGCACTCGGGCTGCTGGATCGCGTGGCCCGAGCGCCCGGACAACTGGCGCCTCGGCGCGAAGCCCGCACAGCAGGCCTACGCGGCCGTGGCCGAGGCGATCAACGCCTCCGAGCCGGTCACGGTGGCGGTCTCCGACGCGCATTTCGAGCACTGCCGCTCGCTGCTCTCGCCGTCGATCCGCGTCGTCGAGATCGCTACCGACGACGCCTGGATCCGCGATATGGGCCCGACGTTCCTCGTCGACGACAAGGGCGGGCGGCGCGGCGTCGACTGGCGCTTCAACGCCTGGGGCGGCCTCGACGGCGGCCTGTACTTCCCTTGGGACCGCGACGAGCGCGTCGCGCGGAAGGTCCTGGAGATCGAACGCGCCGACCGCTACCGCGCCCCGATCGTGCTCGAGGGCGGCTCGATCCACGTGGACGGCGAGGGCACGGTGATGGCGACGGAAGAGTGCCTGCTGAACCGCAACCGCAACCCCGAGCTGTCCCGCGAGCAGATCGAGCGCGCGCTGTTCGAGCACCTCGGCGCCGAGAAGATGATCTGGCTCGGCCAGGGGGTCTTCAACGACGAGACCGACGGACACGTCGACAACCTCGCGTGCTTCGCGCGCCCGGGCGTCGTGCTGCTCACCTACGCCGACGACCAGTCCGATCCGCAGCACGCGATCTCGCGCGACGCCGAGCAGCGCCTGCACGCCGCCACGGACGCCCGCGGTCGCGCGATCGAGGTGATCCGCCTGCCCTCCCCCGGCCCGGTCACGATCACCGAGGAGGAGGCCGCAGGCGTCGACGCGGTCGCGGGCAGCCTGCCGCGCCGCGCCCGCGATCGCCTCGCGGCGTCCTATGCCAACCTCTACCTGGCCACCACGCGTATCGTGTTCCCGCTGCTCGACGAGCGCCACGACGAGACCGCCGCAGAGGTGCTGCGCGAGTGCTTCCCCGAGCGCGACGTCGTGGGCGTGCCCGCGCGCGAGATCCTGCTCGGCGGCGGCAACATCCACTGCATCACCCAGCAGGTCCCCGCGATCGCCTGACGCCTGCGCCGCGTTCACCGCGAGTGTTTCCGTCCTGATGCGTGGTTTCTACGGAGGCCGCGTCCCGCCCTGAGCCCCGCGCCACCTGGAGAAATCGACGCGAATCGCCGCGCTCGGTAGAAAGCCGCGATCACCACCCGTGCCGATCCCGGATGGTCGGCGATTGGACGGGCCGTAGGCTGGGTACACACCGGGATAAGGAGACAGACATGTTCGACAGCGTGCTTGTGGGAGTCGATGGCAGCGCCAATGGCCGCGATGCGATCGCGCTCGCGGCACGATTGGCGGGAACACAGGGCAAGCTGATGCTCGCGCACGTGCACCGCGGCGAGGTTGCAGAGGAGCTTCGCGACTCGCACGAGCTGCTCGAGCGCGACCGCGCCAACGCCGGCGTACAGGCGGAGCTGATCAGCGTCGTCGCGAGCGCCCCCGGCCGCGGCCTGCACCAGCAGGCCGAGCAGCTGCACGCCGATCTGCTGGTGGTGGGCTCGTGCAGCCGCGGAGCGCTCGGGCGCGCGATGCTTGGCGACGACACCCGCGCGGCGCTCAACGGCGCCTCGTGCGCGGTCGCCGTGGCACCCGTCGGCTACGCAGCCCACGCCGCGCCGTTCGCCACGGTGGGCGTTGCATACAACGGCTCGCCGGAGAGCATCGCGGCACTCGCCGCGGCGCGTGAGATCGCGGCGCCGACCCAGGCGCGGATCCGCGCGCTGGAAGTCATCTCGGTCCCGTCCGTCGCCTACACGGGCATCGTGCCCGCCGCGCTGGGCGAGAGCATCGACGTGCTGCTCGACCAGGCGCGCAGCCGCATGGCGGAGCTGGCGGACGTCGAAGGAAGCGCCGTGTACGGCCTCGCCGGCGAGGAGCTCGCGAAGCTCGGCGAGGACGTGGACCTGCTCGTCGTCGGCTCGCGCGGCTACGGGCCCGTGCGACGTCTGGTGCTGGGCAGCACCTCCGAGTACCTCCAGCGCCACGCGCGCTGCCCGCTGCTCGTGCTGCCGCGCATGCAGGCGGGCTCCCCGGACGCATCACACAGCGACGTCGAGGCGCAGGAGCCCGCCGCAGCGCTTGCAGGTTCGAGCGCCGCGGCCTCGGACGCCGCGTGAAGGTGAGCGCCGACGATGGAGCCCCGGTCCCAGCCGGAACCCCGCCCCGACAAATCGAGGCCCATCTGCGGCCTCAGGTGGTCTCAGCGATCATTTCAATCGCTCCGCACGGGCACTCTTCCACGCAGATTCCGCAGCCCGTGCGGTAGTCGAGGTCAAACGCGTATCCGTCCCCCTCGTCCGCCTTCAGCACCGCGTTATCAGGACACACGCCGTAGCAGTTGCCACAGCCACAGCGGCTCGTGAGCGCGTGCTGCTGGACGTGCTCGACCGCACCGTCGAGCGCTACCGGCTGCTCAAGCTCGCCGCGCAGGGCCCGCTGCCCGACCGCGACGGCGTGATCTTCGAGACGCCGTTCGTGGGGCCGGGGACAGGCGAGGCGCGCGCCTGGACTACCTGCCGATGCGCCTGTAGCACGTGCCGCGGCTGTTCGCCACCGTTCGTCCCCCGGACGTGGTGCTGCTTCACACCTCGATGCCTCGCAACGGCAAGGTGTCGCTGGGGATCGAGGTGAACGTGCTCGTCGCTGCGATCGAGCAGGTGCGCGCGCGGCGCGGCCTGGTCGTCGCGCAGATGAACCCGCGGATGCCGTACACGTGCGGCGACGGCGAGCTCGACGAGGAGCTGATCGCGATCGAGGTCGACGAGCTGCCCTCGCCGACAATCAGACCGGCGAGCGCGGACACCGACCTGATCGCGGAGCAGGTGGCCCATCTCGTCTCCGACTCCTCGCAGCCGGTTACCTCGTTCCAGCACTCCGCGGTGATCAACGAGCAGGGGTGTGCGCATCTGTTCGGGCGTAGCGCGCGGGCTCAGGCGCGGTTGATTGTTGAGAATGCGGAGCACCCGGATGCGCGGGAGGGGCTGCGGGAGCATGTTGAGCCGCTCGCGCTGAAGCGCTGAAGGCTCCTAGTCGTACTGCCTCCCGCTACTCGATCGCCTTGAAAGGCACCGTGCCAGTGCAGAGGCCGGCGCGGCTGTGCTTCGTGCGGATATGGATGTGCAGGCGGCCCTGGAGCGCGTTAGAGCCGTTGAACTGAAGCCAGAGGTCAATCGTCCCGCCCTCCAAGTATCGGCTCCTTTCCGCTTCGAGCGTCGTCATCACGACGTGGTTTGTGATTGAGGCGGGTTCGGCGTACGAAAGCCACGAGTTGTCGATTTCAAAGGTGTAACCGTGCTGGCAATTGACGGTCACTTTAGCTGTGATTCCGACGAGATAAGTCCCGTCCCCAGCTACCTGTGCCGTAATCTTCTGTCCGCGCTTGCTGCGTGGCGTCACGTATACGCCGGGAAGATTCGGTGGGATGACAGGAGCAGCAGGAGCGGGTTGGACCGGTGCCGGTGCCGCCGTGGGAGATGGCTGGGGTGCCGGGGCTG
This sequence comes from Solirubrobacteraceae bacterium, assembly GCA_035483595.1. Lineage (GTDB taxonomy): Bacteria > Actinomycetota > Thermoleophilia > Solirubrobacterales > Solirubrobacteraceae > Palsa-744. Next base: position 264,559 of record DATHPU010000015.1, on the reverse strand, counting down.
GGACTGGCGGAGGCACCGGTGGCGGAGGCTTGACCGCTTCAATCCATTTATTGGCCCAGGATGCGAGCGAGTCAGCGCGAGTAACGACGGTCGGCTTCGTGGTGAAACATTCGCCGTACACGTGACTGATGACTCCGGTCTCAACCAAGCCTGAGCCGGAAGGCGCAACGGATAGCAGTGGTCCGCCGCTATCTCCGTGACAGGCCCCTGTTTCGTCGCCGGGCGGATCGATAACGCAAAGCTCCTCGCTCGACAGGAACACGGGAGCGTTAGCTTCACAGTACGCGGGCCGTTGTACGACGGTGTCCGCCCATCTGAGTCGCAGAGTTGGTTCTTCTTGCCCAAAGAAGGTCTCGCCCCACCCTACGAGAACACCCTCGCTTCCAGCTTCGATGATGCCTGCGTCCGAGGGATACGTCGCGAGCGGGATAATTGGTGCAGTCGTCGGTGTTGAAAGAACCAGCAGAGCTGCATCCCCAGCGGCGTAACTCCGCAGATATCCAGGGTCGATGACTAGCTGCGAAACGCCCGATACTTGCTTTTCGGCTGCTGGCGCGGACCATTCAACGTTCCCAGTCACGACAGCAAAGTCTTCCGGCTTATCGGGCACGCCCGTTTCTTCGTTCTCTCCACAATGCCCGGCCGTCAAGATGACGTTCGTGGAGAGGACGGTTCCCGTGCAAAGAAGGAAGTCTTCTTCGCCGACTTCATCAATGATGTATGCGAGATACGGAAGCGTCCCGCTTTCCGCGGCCTCGCCACCGATAATCGCGGCGTGAGCACGCGCCGTCAGCAGTCGCCCACGAAAGCTATGGTTCGCGCGATGCCGACCGGACTTACCAGAATGCGGAGCCTGCGTGGTCGCGGCGGCGGCAATAGCCGCAGCGCCAACCCCGAGGCTAAGCGCGGCCAACGCGACGGCGAAGCTCGCGAGCCGCGTACTACGTCTCGCCTTTGAGTTAGATGTCTGTGGCATCCGAGCTAGCTCATCGTGCGATTTGCAGACGATAAGCCGCACTCGCGCTCCGCGAGCATAACGAACCCCGAGCCAGTCTACAAGCAGTTGGGATTGGGCAGTAGGCCCGGGGTGGCCCGCATCACTGGAGTTTCGCTTGGCGGATTCCGCCGCAGCCTCGGTTTGTCACTCACAGCCACCTCGACAGCGCCGCGTCCCACGTAATCCTTGACGGTGGCAGCCACCAACAGACCATTTTCGGATGGCGAGTGCTCGCTTACGCCGTGACGTTGCGGTACAGCCGCACGGCGAGCGCGAAGAACACGACCAGGATGCCGCCGGCCCAGGCGAGCGACTGCCACACCCAGTGGCGCGTCGGTTCGCGCTGCAGCAGCGCGCGCACGGCGTTGATCGTGACGCTCACGGGCTGGTGGCGCGCGAGTTCGGCCAGCGAGTCGACGGCAGCTCGATGTTGCGGCGCTGGTGAGGCTCGTCTGCGGGCTCGCCCCGGCGCAGCAGCGCATGACCCCCGAGTGCGGCCACCACCAGCATCCAGGCATCCTGCCCGTACCGTGGTTGTGCGACATCGGCGCATGACACGGACCGCGCTACGCAGTTTCTACGGGGGCGCGGCCGCTCGCATGCGAGTGTGTGCCCCCATCCGTCGAGGACCCCTATGAGCGCATACCTGCGCGTTCTGCGCCACCAAGACTTCCGCTACCTGTTCATGGGCCAGGCCGCCAGCGTGATCGGCGATCGCGCTGTGGTGGTCGCGATCGCGCTGTACGTGACGCAGTCCACCGGCTCGGCGACCGACCTCGGGCTGGTGCTGGGCGGCCAGACGCTGCCGTTCGTCGCGCTGCTGCTGTTCGGCGGCGTGTGGGCCGACCGCCTGCCGCGCCACCGAATCATGATCGCCGCCGACCTCACCCGCGCGGCGCTGCACGCGCTGCTGGCGACGCTGATCCTCATCGGCTCGGTGAAAATCTGGCAGCTGGTGGCGATCGAGGCGTGCTTCGGCGCCGCACAGGCGTTCTTCCAGCCCGCCTACAGCGGTCTGCTGCCGCAGACGGTGCCCGAGCCGCTGATCCAGGACGCACGGGCGCTGACGGAATCGATGGCGAACCTCGCGTTCCTGCTCGGCCCTGCGCTCGCGACGGTGCTCGTGCTGGGCGTGGGCGCCGGCGAGACGTTCGCGTTCGACGCAGCCACGTTCGTGCTCAGCGCGGCGGCGCTGGCGCGCGTGCGCCCGCGACCGCGCGGCGAGTCCCAGCCGCCCGCGCCGGTGCTGACAGAGCTGCGCGAGGGTTGGGCGGAGGTGCGCTCGCGGCCTTGGGTGTGGGCGACGATCGCGGCGTTCACCGGCAGCGTGCTGTCCGTTTTCGCGTTCTGGTACTCGCTCGCGCCGGGGCTCTCGCGCGGCCTGTACGGCAGCGTGGGCGTGTTCGGCGTGCTCGAGATCCTCGCGGGCGCGGGCGCAGTGGCGGGCTCGCTGGTGAGCGTGCGCTGGCGCCCCGCTCACCCGCTGCGCACGGGCATCGCGCTGATCTTCAGCTGGCCGCTGTTGAACGCCGCGTTCGCCCTGCACGCGCCGCTGGCGATCGTGATCGCGTTCGCACTCGCGAACGGCTTCGGCTTCTCGCTGTTCATGGTCTGGTGGGAGACGGCGCTCGCGCAGCACATCCCCGCGCACGCGCTCTCGCGTGTGAGCGCGTATGACTGGATGGGCTCGCTGGCGCTGCTGCCGCTCGGCTACTTCGTCGCCGGCCCGCTCGCGGAGGCGCTTGGCGCGCGCACGGTGCTCGGCGCCGGTAGCGCCTTCGGGCTGCTGCTGCTCGTGCTCGCGCTGCTGCCGCGCTCGACGCGCGAGCTGCGCCGCGAGCCGGCGCAGCGGGTGCGACTAGGCTTGCAGGCCGATGGCTGAAGCGCTCGCGGACCTGCGCACCGTCGACTTCTCGCGGGTACTGGCGGGTCTGCTCGCGACGACGGTGCTGGCGGACCTGGGTGCGAGCGTGACCAAGGTCGAGCGCCTGGACCCGGCGAGCGCCTTGGACGGCGTGTAGGAGGGGTCGTCGCTGACGGCGACGTAGATCGCGAGGCTCCGGCCGCCGACGAGCTGGTCGCGCTCGCCGCCGAACAGCGCGAGCCCGGCGTCCTTGACGTTGACGATCAGGCGCTGGTCGTCGAGCAGCACGACAGGGTTGGAGGTCTGCGCCTGCCCGTCCAAGCCTTCGCGCCTGACCGCGAGCACGCGGCTCCCGCCTTCTCGCCGGCGAGCGCCCCGAGCACGTCCAGGCGCGGCGCGCGGGCCGATCGTCCGAACCCGAGCGAACGCGTGTGGCTACAGCAGGTCTCGGTCGGCGAACGCGATCTTCACAGCTGGGCGACACGCGACCGGCTCATAGCCCTCCTCGTGCAGCCGGGCGATCAGACCGTGGGCGTCTCGCACCGAACCGGTGTGGTGTAGTTGGACGGCGAACACCTTCGTCCCCAGGTCTCGCAGGCTGAGCGTGGGCATCAACTCGTACTCGCCGCCCTCGATGTCGAGCTTGAGCAGGTCGATGTGATCGTCGCCGAGCTCGGCCATCAAGGACGACAGCGTGCGACCGGGCAGCTCAACGAACCGCGCCGACTCGTACAGCCCCGCGGAGGACACCGACCGGCTGTGCGGATCGTGCGTGAGCTGCATCCGAACCGGCCCATCGCTGGTCGCGATCGCGGCGTGATGCGCGGTGAAGCACGGCTCGCCGGCGGCCTGCGCAATGGCATCCTCGACGTAGCCGGCTACCGCGTCGAACGCGCGCACGGTGATGCCGTAGCGCTCGATCAGATCCAGGTCGAAGCCGATATCGCCGCCCGCTCCGACCGAGTAGCAGATCCATGACGGCTCGATCATGCCGCCGGGGATGACCCATCCTCCGTAGGGGCTTCCCAGGTGGACCAGGTCAGGCGCCGGGCGCATGGGGAGCCGCGACAGCCGGCGTTCAAACCAACGGCGACGTATCGCGTTCTTGACCTTCGCGGGGCGCAGCTTCCGCAGGTGTGCGGCAGTGCCTCGTTCTCTGGACAAAGGGACTCCTTGTCACTCGTTGGAGCGCCCGCCGGAGAGCGGGCGCGACCACGATCTAACTCGATGGCTCAACGCCGCGCGGTTAAACACTACGTCGAAAGATCGCGCGGCGCGGGACCGTGCGCGGCCCCGGCAGGACTCCAACCTGCGACCTATCGGTTATGAGTCGCGGCTGAGCCAGGGCCCCGCACCACTCTGACACGTGTTGTGTTAGGACGGCGAAACATGGCATAGACGTGAGCAAAATGCCATGTTCCCACGGAAGTTGCTATGTTTGCGCCAGCGAGCACAACATGGCACCATGTCGCCCTAAATGCTATGTTTTGAGAATGGTGACAGGTTCTCTGGGACGCATAAGTCGATGCACACCTTCCGCTCACTCGATCGCCAGCTCGGACTGATTCCAGCCTCGATGGCGCTCGCGCTCGCCGGCGTCGACCTCGGCCGAGGCCGCGAGGAGGCACACCGCCAGCAGCGCCCCGAGGCGTTGAAGACACTCATTGAGATCGCGCGCATCCAGAGCACCGAGGCATCCAATGCGATCGAGCAGATCACAGCCCCCCGAAAGCGGATCGAGGCGCTCGTGGCCGAGAAGACTACGCCCGCCAACCGCTCGGAGGAGGAGATCGCCGGCTACCGAGCCGTACTCGACACGATCCACGCAAGCGCCGCGCACATCCCGCTCAAGCCCTCGGTCGTCGAGCAGCTCCACCGCGACCTCTACCAATTCACCAACGCACCCGCCGGCCGCTGGAAGTCGGTCGAGAACGCAATCGAGGAGGAACGCGCGGACGGAACCAAGATCGTTCGCTTCCGCACCGTCCCGGCCGCCGAGACCCCGGCAGCGATGGACGAGCTTCACACCCGCTTCGCCAACGCGTTTCGCGAACGCGACCACCACCCGCTGCTGCTGATCGGCTCCTACGTGTTCGACTTTCTCGCCATCCATCCGTTCCGCGACGGCAACGGACGGATTGGCCGCCTGCTCACGCTGCTCGCGCTCTACCAGTCCGGCTATGAGGTCGGGCGATTCATCAGCCTAGAGCGCCTCATCAACGACAGCAAGGAGACCTACTACGACGCACTCGCCGCCTCCGGCCACGGCTGGCACGACGACGCTCACGACATCGCGCCATGGCTCAGCTACTTCCTCGGCATCCTGAACGCCGCCCACAAGGAGTTCGAGAGCCGCGTGCGAGTCCTCGCCGGGAAGGGCGCCAAGGAAGAGGCAGTCAGGCAGTTCATACGCTCTTCGGTCACAGACGAGTTCACCGTCGCCGAGATCCGCCAGTTCGCAGCGGGCGTCAGCCAGTCGCACTTGAGCAAGACACTCGCGAAGCTGCGCGACGAAGGCATAATCGAACCCGTAGGTGCAGGCCGCGGCGCCAGGTGGCGCCGGCTGCGCAGCGAGTTCTGAGGTCGCGGTCGGCGCTCGGGGGTTTTGACGATGGGCCCGGCTGGACTCGAACCAGCGACCTACCGATTATGAGTCGGCAGCTCTAACCAACTGAGCTACGGGCCCGCCGCGCGCTCGGCGTTCGTGCCGGTGCACGCCCGCCAGACGCTACCAGCGACCGTGCGCCCCAGATGTGGAATGCTGGCCCGCGCCCCCACGGCGTTTGGGCGGGCGCATCGATTCGGACCACCAAGGGAGAGGACGGCGGCAGATGTCAGCAGAGCGTGCAGCGATCGTGACGGGGGCGTCGAGCGGGATCGGCCTGGCGATCGCGCGGGTGCTGGGCGAGGAGGGCTACGGCGTGACGATGGCGGCGCGGCGCGCGGAGAAGCTGGAGGCGGCGGTGGCGGGGCTGGCGGGCGACGGCTTCGACGTGCAGGCGGTGGCGGCGAACGTGTCGGACGAGACGGAGATCAAGAAGGTGGTGGCGGAGCACCGCGCGCGCTACGGCCGGCTGGACGTGCTGGTGAACAACGCGGGCGTGGGCGTGGGCCAGGCGGTGGCGGACATAGAGACGAAGCGGCTGGACATGCAGCTGGACATCAACCTGCGGGCGATCGTGCTGTTCTACCGCGAATGCGTGCCGCTGCTGAAGGAGGCGGCGGGCGAGCACCACAACGCGCTGGTGGTGAACACGTCGTCGATCTCGGGCAAGCGCGGCGAGGCGTGGCTGTCGGTGTACTCGGCGACGAAGCACGGCGTGGTTGGCTGGACGGAAGCGATGAACAAGGAGCTGGGCGCGGACGGCATCAAGAACACGGCGCTGTGCCCTGCCTTCGTTGACACGCCGATGACGGACTTCGTGAAGGGCCAGGTGGCGGCAGAGGACATGATCCGCTCGGAGGACATCGCGGAGGCGGTGCGCTACCTGCTGAAGGTCTCGCCGGCGTGCGTGGTGCCGGAGATGATGTTCGTGCGCCCGGGCGACGCGGTGTAGCGGGAGACACGCGCTGCGGGCGAAGCGACTCGCAGCGCGAAGACCGTTCCTAGCGCGACGCGCCGGCGCCGACGAGGCGCCGCACGGCGGACGGCACGCGCAGGCGCCGCGCGAGGATCTCGCCGGAGGGATCGGCGGCGTCGGGCAGCTGGCGCCCGCGGTGGCGAAGCCCATGTCGGGTCACAGGCAGACGGCGGCGGCTGGCGCTGACGAGCTCGCGGTGCTGGCGGATGGCTACGTCCAGGTCGACGGCGCTGCCACACGCGAGGCTGTGTTCGAGCTGCGCGACGAGGATGCGCATCTCGCGCCGGGTGACGACGCGGGCGCCGCGGCGCGAGCGCGTGAAGCGGTCCCAGGAGCGCGCGAAGGCGAGCAGGTCGGTGCGCCCGCCGGCGCGGTGCGCGGCGAGCATCGGGCAAACGCCGCCATCGCCGTCGACGTAGGCGCCGGCGATGATGCGCGGGTTGGCGCGCACGCCCTCGAGCATGGCCTCGCGCGTGCGCACGGGCAGGCAGTCGATGGCGAGGCGCAGGCGCTCGACGGGGCTGGTGCTTTCGCGGCGGCGGTTTCGCATAGGCTGTGCACCGCCGCATTGGCTGTATGGCCAGCGCTGGGCGGCGCGTAGCCAAGCGTATGGCACGCCTCCCCCACGGGCAAAGAATCCCCTCCAGCTGAAAGGAAACTTGCATGAAGCTAGGCGTGCACATCGGCTACTGGGGCCTTGGCCTCAGCTCGGAGGACCAGCTGACGATCGTGCAGGAGGCGGAGCGCCTGGGCTATGACTCGGTGTGGGCGGCGGAGGCGTACGGCTCGGACACGGCGACGGTGCTTGGCTGGCTGGCGGGGCAGACGACGAAGATCCGCCTGGGCGCTGGCATCTTCCAGATGCCGGGGCGCTCGGCGGCGATGACTGCGATGACTGCGGCGACGATCGACCAGCTGTCGAACGGGCGCATGATCGTGGGCGTCGGCTCCTCGGGTCCGCAGGTGGCGGAGGGCTGGCACGGACAGCGCTTTGCGAAACAGCTGCAGCGCACGCGCGAGTACGTGGCGGTGGTGCGCATGGCGCTGGCGCGCGAACGCCTGGAGTTCCACGGCGAGACGCTGGAGCTGCCGCTGCCGGACGGGCCGGGCAAGGCGCTGAAGCTGACGATCTCCCCGGTGCAGGAGCGCATCCCGATCTACCTGGCGGCGATCGGCCCGAAGAACACGGCGCTGGCGGGCGAGATCGCGGACGGCTGGATCCCCACGCTGTTCTCGCCGGAGCACGTGTCGGAGCTGCGCCCGCTGCTTCAGGAAGGCGCTGACAGATCCGGCAAATCTCTTGATGATTTTGATGTTGCGCCCACGGTGAGCCTGTGCATAACGGACGACCTGCAGGCGGGCCGCGACACGATGCGCCCGTTCGTGGCGCTGTACGTGGGCGGCATGGGCTCGCGCAAGCAGAACTTCTACAACCAGCTGGTGCAGCGCTACGGCTATGAGGCGGAGGCGCAGCAGATCCAGGACCTGTACCTGGAAGGCAAGCGCGAGGAGGCGATGGCGGCGATCCCGGACAAGCTGATCGACAGCGTGTCGCTGTGCGGCCCGCCGGACGTGATCCGCGAGCGCCTGGCGGTGTACCGCGACGCGGGCGTGGGCACCTTGGGCGTGACGCCAACGGCGTTCACGGCGCCGGAGCGCCTGCAGCAGCTGCGGCTGCTGGCCGAGCTGGCCGCCTGACCGGGCGCACCGTGCAGGAGGGCCAACGCGTAGACGCGCCACCGCGGAGGCGGCTGCTCCTGGGCGCGTTCGGCGACCCGGGCCACGCGTTCCCGATGATCGCGCTGGGCCGCGCGCTTGCGGCGCGCGGGCACGACGTGACGCTGCAGACGTGGCGGCGCTGGCAGCAGCACGTGGAGGCGGACGGCATGACGTTCGCGCCGGCGCCCGAGTACGCGGTGTTCCCGTCGGGCCCGGAGCCGCTGGACTTCTACGAGGCGGTGGTGCACGCGACGCGCGACACGGCGCCGCTGGTGCGTGAGCTGCAGCCGCACACGGTGGTGGCGGACATCCTCACGCTGGCACCCGCGCTTGCCGCGGAGATGGACGGCCGCCGTCACGCGACGCTGATCCCGCACGTGCACCCGCACGGCGCGCGGGAGTTCCCGATCTACTCGCTGGGCGCGCGCATGCCGCGCACGAGCGCGGGCCGCGCGCTGTGGCGCAGAGCGCACGTGGCGGTGGACAAGGGCCTGGAGCGAGGCCGCGTGGAGCTCAACGACACGCGCGCGCGGCTGGGCCTGGCGCCGCTGGATCACGTGCACGGCGGCATCAGCCGCGACCTGGCGCTGGTGGCGACGTTCCCGCAGCTGGAGTATCCGCGCACGTGGCCGCAGCACGTGCACGTGGTGGGCCCGCTGATGTGGGAGCCGCCGGCGCGCGACGTGGAGCTGCCGACGGGTGCCTCGCGCGGCCTCCCGGCGGACGCGCCGCTGGTGCTGATCGCGCCGTCGACCGCGCAGGACTCGCGGCACACGCTGCTGCGCGCCGCGCTGCGCGGCCTGGCGGACCTGCCGGTGAGGGTGCTGGCGACGTACAACCGGCGGCTGCCGCCGCGCTCGCTGCCGGTGCCGGAGAACGCGCGCGTGGTCGAGTGGGTGTCCTACTCGCGCACGATGCCGCAATGCGACCTCGTGGTGTGCCACGCGGGCCACGGCACGCTCGTCCGCGCGCTGTCCTCGGGCTGCGCGGTGGTGGCGTGCCCGGCGGTGGGCGACATGAACGAGAACGCCGCGCGCGTGGACTGGGCGGGCGCGGGCGTGCGCGTGCCGCGGCGCTTCGTCACCCCGCGCGTGCTGCGCCTGGCGGTCGAACGCGCGCTCGGGGAGCCGTCGATCGGGCAGCGGGCGCGCGAGCTGGCGGCGTGGTCTGAGGGGCACGATGCGGGAGCGACGGCCGCACGGCTGGTCGAGCGGCTGGCGGCCACATAGGAGAGGCGTGGAGTGCTGCTCCTGCCTCCCGAGAGCCGCCGGGCGCCTCGTGCTGAGGCGCCCGGCGAGCCGGTGCGATCTGATCAGCCGCGGGCGATGCCCGGAAGCACCGGCGTCCCTTCGATCTGGACCGCTTCGAGCGCGTGGGGATCGAGCCCGAGCAGGTCGAGGATCGTCGGCGCGATCTGGGTCGTCTCGACCCACGGGTGGTACGTGCCCGGCTGCACCGCTCCCGGCGCGTAGACGACGATCGGCACGTCGCGGTCGGCCGGGTTGGCGCCACCGTGCTCGGCGATCTTGGTGCCGCCGGTGTACACGACGCCAACCTGAACGACGCCCCACACATCCGGGTGACGCGGGTCGCTCGGCGGCACCCCGAAGTACCGCGCCGCGTCCCTGCCAGCATAGATTTCGGCGAGGCCCGAGTGTTCCAGCGTGCGTGAGCTACCGTCGTAGGCGACGCCGGTCGCGGAGTGGCTCCACAGGTAGTCCTTGACGAAATCGGCGGCCTGCTGAGAGGTGTTGGACAGGTAGCTCTGCCAGGCGTCGTCGTCGGTTCCGGCGACGATCAGTGCGCCGGCGCCGGGGTGAGCCGTATCCCAGGCGGCGTTGATCGCTTCGATGATCGGACCGTCCTTGATCCGGACCAGGGAATTCGGATCCTGTGGCGACTGACCGTGCTTCGCCGAGACGATGATCGCCGTCGAGCTTGCGAGGCCCTGAGCCTGGATCGCTTCGTCCATCGCCTGCAGCTTCGCGTCGATGTAGTCGAGCGCTCGCTGGAGCAGCGGCCCCGGCGTCGTCGTGCCCGGCAGATATCCGCCGTTCAGGCCGTCCGACGTGATGAGCTTCTCAGCGGTTGAGACGGTCTGGAAGTTCATCCCGAAGATCGCCGGCACGCCGACCTTCGTCTTGCCGCTGTGTTCGTAGCCGTCGATCTCGTTGAGCACCGCCTGGACCTTGTAGGAGTCGTACTGCATCGTCGCCGCGTTGTCTTCGGTCCAGCTGATTTCGCCCGGGTACGGATTGCCGCTCGGCTGGAGCGCCTGGCTGTCGATCTCAGGCGTGAACAGATCGTCGATCCCATTGCCCGAGGGCCCGTCGAGGGCTTCGTAGGCGGGGTGCTTATCCGACCACGCCGTCAGCATTCCGTGATCGTGCGCCACTTCGAAGATCGTGTTGACCTGGAGGTATTCGTGGGGATAGATTGGCTTGCAGGTCTGCGGGTTGACGGGTAGGGCGGCGGGGTTGATCAGCGACTGCGGCTGACCGGTCATTTCGAGGATGCTTTCTGGCAGGCCCGCGAGGCCCTGGCCGGCGTCGAGCCGTGTCAGGTCCTGGTCGTCAGGTGAGTCGTAGATGACTTCGCCGCCTGTCGGCTGGCCATGGCACGACGTGGTCCCCGCCGGCAGCACAGCGTGGCTGTACTCGTCGTCGTAGTAGATGCCGGTCGTGCGCGGGTTGCCGCCGGTGACCTGGGCGGTCATGCCCGGGAACGAGTCGGAGGGGATCGGCGTCTGCGCCCGCGCGTACTCGGCGCCGCCGCCGACGAGCTTTGCCAGCTCCGAACCTGGATGGTTGGCGACATACCATTCGACGTCTGACTGATGCAGACCGTCGACGGAGATCAGCAACACGTGGGCGATGGCGCTCTCGTGGTGTCGTCCGCGGCCCCCGGGTGGATCTGCGAGCACCACCGCCGCCGAAACCCCGGTCACGATGGCCCCGACTGCGAGCGCGGCGAGTGCGCCGCGATGGATACGTCCGAGCATGAAACACCTCCTCGAGTAAGAATGAGCGGTTGCATGCGGACCTACCCGGGCGTTTTTGGGTCAAAGTTGCGATCTCGTGAACAGCCTTCTCCTCGCCGTCATGATCACTGACCACAGGCTTTGCGTCTCAAGCCCCTACTGCAGCCGACCGTGACGGCACATCTGCCGGGGCGTCAGGGCCGGGCCCAAAGGTTCCCCTCGACCTGCTCAACGATCAGTCTCGTTACGAGCTTGGCGTCGTCCCATACTGGCACGTGACCGCAGTCGGCGAGCGTGATCGCCCTGACGTCCGGTATCTCGCGAAGGTAGCGACGGGCGTGGCGAGGACCCGGCAGTACGCGGTCGAACTGCGGGGTGGCCAGCAGCACCGGGCAGGTGATCCGATCGAGATCGCCGATAGTGAGCCCAGCATTGTCAGCGAGCAGCTCTCGGATCGCTTGCTGGCTGATAGAGCAGCCGAGCGCTGCCTGCGATATCTCGGCTGCATCCGCCGGAGATACGAGCTCGCCATGGCGCATGATTTCCCTGAACGCCAGGCGGCGAGTTCCGGCACGTTTCATGATCCGCTCGCTCCAGGCGTGCGTTCGCCTGAGCATCTTGATCTGCCGCGCGAAGAACGTCCCGATGCGCGGGCCCTCACCGTCGCCCGGACTCCAGCCGCCGGCGGGCGCCAGCGCGACGACCGATCGCGCACGGCCGCGCTTGGCCAACTCGAGTGCGATGCCGCCGCCCATGGAGTTTCCGACGAAGTGCGCCCTGCCGATGCCCATCTCGTCCAGCAATCCTTCGACCGCGTCGGTGGAATGCTCGAAGGTGATCGGCAGATCGGTGGGATATGGCGGCCCACCGTGGTGCCCTGGCAGCGTCGGCGCGATCACCTCGTAGCGAGCAACGAGGTCGGCCAGGATCGGATGCCAGATCCTCCACGCCGCGGTGAAGCCGTGCAACAGCACCACTTGCTCACCGGACCCAGCTCTGTACATCGCAGCCGAGATGTCCGACATTCCCCGAGTCTAACGGTGCATCTGACCGCGCGTGAGCACCACCCCGGCGGCAATGTCCAGGACCGGCGGTAGTTGGGCAGGACCTACACAAGGCCGACGACCGAACTCAAGGCCTTATGCGGGAAAAGCTCCGGGGGACCGACTCGCGCGCTTCCACAACACTGCGCCAGGACTACTGGCTGGAGGGCTGAGCTCCACGCACAGCGCAGACATGAGACTCACGCCGGGGGGCGGCCACCCGCGAGCGCGTCCGCGAGTAGTCCACCGTCGATCTCATCCCAGCCGATGTCAGGCATGAGATCCGAAACCAGATAGTCGAACGTCACCGCGAGCAGTCGGCGGTCCTCGTGCTCGTACTCGCGGGGATCTCCGTGGGGGACGATGTGCTTCTTGTCGTCGCTTATCAAGTAGTCGGCGCCCGCAAGAAGCGCACCGAAAACGATCGGATCATCGTCCGGATCGCTGGTGAACGCCGGGGTTTGGTCGGGCGGGAACGGAGGTGCTGCTGCGACGCAAATCGCCTCCATTTGGCGGCGGAGCAGACGCGCGTCATCAGCGTCGAGGTTGGGGTCAAATCGGGTGCCGATCTCTCGAACCTTCCGCTCGTACTCGTCGAACAGCGGCCTCGAGCCGACTGCAACCCAATCGTCCGGCGCGCCATATGGGAGATGCTCGGCCAGCGCTGCTCGGCGACCCTCGGCGTGCACAATGAAGGCCTCGGCGGCCTCCAGGCCACCAAGCGTCACCCCGACGGCCTCGCTTTCTTCGCGGAGCGCGGCGAGGTCGAGCTTGCGATGCTCGGCCTCGTACGTCAGCGCCCCGACCGCGAGCAGAAGCCAGAACTTGCGCGGCATGCCGCCGGACCTCAAAGTCGCGGGGAGCGCAACGCTTGTATCGACCGTCACCAACGCCAAGTGCTGGAACTTACGACGCCCGGCGGACGCGCGCCCAGACCGCTACGAGTCGTCGCTGAGCGCTGCGACGATCTCCTCTTCTGAGAGAGCACCGTGCTTCTCTTCGAGTTGCCGGAGCTCGCCAGCGAGATCGTAGGTGCCCCGCAGCGAGGCGAGAAGCGCGCCTTGCGGGATCCGATACTCGCCAGTTGGCAGCCTCAGGAACGGGATCCGCTCCGCTTTGATCCACCGACGAATCGTGCGGTCGCTCACGCGCAGCAGCGACGCTGCTTGGGGAACCGTCAGCAGTAGCGGGCGAGCTGCAACAGCAGGCATCTCAAGGGCTCCTTCATCAGTATCACAAGACAATTATCGGACAATCTACGTCAATCTTGACCTATAAGCGACAGTTTAGGACATATAGGGACAGAACATAGACAACCGCGCGAGCCCCGTGACGCTCGCGATCTCCTCCATCGTCCTCCCCCTCATGTATGGCTAGTGAGCCGCTAGTTAACATGATAGTCTTAGCTCTAGTTAGCCGCTAGTGGATCGCCAGAGAAAGGAGGGATAGCAATGGACTGGCTGAAGCTGCTGGGCACGACGGAGCACCAGATGCAGGACGACTGGCTCAACGAAGGAGACCGCGAAAAGACCTTCGTCGCGTCGCGCAAGCGCATGAGCCTGCGGCCCGGCGACGGCATCGCGCTCTACGCGACCGGCGTCGGCTCGGTCTTCGGCTTCGGAACCGTAACGAGCTTCGCCTACGAGAAGCCAGACACGAACGGCGAAGGCTTCGAGTGGCGCGTCGACGTCAACCTCGGCGATAACTACCGGGAGTTCCTTCACGAAGGCGTGCCGCTCGAGCTCGTAAGCGTCGACGGGCGCGACCTGCGCAAGTCGATCAAGCAGCAATCGCACATCAAACTCTCCCCCATCGAGTTCGACGCCGTCAAGAAAGCACTCGCGTCCTGACTGGTGGAGCCCCGCGGGTCCGTCCGCGGCGCTGCGTGAGATGTGGGTTTCGACCAACTCGACCCCCGACAAGGCCAGCGACCGGCTCTCTATCAGCGCCACGCTGACCGAGGCCGTCGCCACCATGCTCCGCACCGGCCTAGAGCCGTTGTGCAATCGTTTACTCCGGGGGTGGGACTCGAACCCACAACCTCTCGATTAACAGTCGAGCGCATCTGCCAGTTGAGCTACCCCGGATCGTGCTACCCCGGACTGGAGCCGGAGCGCGCTTCATTCTACGCGGACGGAGCCGTCGGAAGCGAGCGACACCAGCCCGGCCTCGATCTCGGCGTGGCAGTTGGCGCAGACCAGCACGCACTTGCGCGCCTCGGCCCGCAACCGATCGATCGCCACGGCAGCGCCTCGCGCGTTGATCTCCATCCGCTTCAACGGCGGATCCAGATGATGGAAGTGCAGAGCCCTCGCATTGCGGCTGTACCCGCAGATGCTGCACGCGCCACCTGCCTCGGCGACGAGCAGTCCCTTCACCCTGCGCCGCCGGCGGGAGACCGATGCCGAGCGGCACCGCTTGCAGCGGTAGTAGCCGCGTTGGTCGAGGACGAAGGCGGTCTCGCCGTGGTGCTTGCACTCCAGCAGCACGACGTCGAGGCCGGCCTCGCGGGCACGCGTAGCCTCGACTCGCACTCGCCGCCCGAGCGCTCCGTGCGTCTTGAGCGCGTATCGCGTCAGCCAGTGCCGCACCGTCGCCTTGCTGCGGCCGACCGACTCGGCGATCTCAGCGATCGACATGCCCGCCTCCACCAGCGGGGTCAGCTCAGCACGAGACAGACCGCCCTTCGCCTCATACCTGCCGCGGTTCGTCACCTCGAGCCCGTGCTTCTTGACCCAATAGCCGACCGTCGACTCGTGGAGCTCGACCCGCCGGCCGATCTCTGCCAGCGACAGGCGCTGCTCCAACAGTTGCTCCAAAGCGGCGCGGTCCACGCGCAGAATCCTCGCACGAACATGTGTTCGCTTCTGTGCACTTCGTGACAACACTGTGACTTCTTGCGCACAAGAAGCACAACTCGGGCGGACCCAGCGGCGAGCCACGGCGACCGGCCCGCGGCCCCTCAGCCCTCCCTGTCCCCCGTCTGCTCCAGCACCTGCACGTACGCCCTGTCGAAGTCGCGCTTGACCTCGGCCTTGCGCTGCGCCAGCGCGCTGATGTCGCCACCGTCCCGACCGCGCGCGCGCTGGATCTGGCGGTCCACGCGCGCGAGCTCCAGCTGCAGGCGCTGCACCTCGAGCATCGCCGTGTCCGCCCGCTCGCGCCCCGCTTCCACGACCAACTCCGCCAGCAGGCCCTTCAGCTGCGGGTCGTCGTCCACGCGCTCCCCCGCACCCGGCGCGTCGCTCATCGGTGCGCGCAGGTCGCCCGCGAGCAGGTGTCTGGCGGCGCGGCGCAGCAGGCCGCTTGAGAAGTGCTCGTCGATGTCCAGGCCCGCCAGCGCAAGCTCGCCGTCTTCCGGCGAGGCGATGCAAAGCGCCAGGAACGCGCGCTCGGTCTCCTCTCGGCGCGTCAGCTCGCTCACGCGCGGCTGGCGCGCGCGCTGCTGCTGCGGCTGCTCCTCGCCCCTCCCCTCGCCGCGTCCGTCGCGCCGCCCATCACCGCGCCCGGGATCGCCAGGACGCTGAGCGGCCCGCGTCGGTGCCGCCAGCAGCTTCTCCGCGACCCCCTCCGGCAGCGCCATGCGGCTGTCCACCGTGCGCGTCAGCTCCATCCGCAGCGCACTGGGCGGCAGCTCGGCGAACACGGGGCGCAGTTCGTCGATCATGCGATCCTGTTCTTCGCTGTTCGACGGGTCTCCGCTTGCCAGTACATGCTCGGTGCGGAAGCTCGCAAACGGAACCGACTCCCTCACAGCAGCTTCCAAGGCCGCCACGCCGTCTCGCTGGACCAGGTCGGCCGGGTCCGTCCCCTGTGGCAGCATGACCATGCGGAGCTCGCGTTTGTTCTTGTTCGCGAGCTGAAACGCCTTCAGCATCGCCTCCTGCCCAGCGCTATCCGCGTCCAGCGCTAGCAGCAGGACGTTGGACATCCTTGCGAGTTCACGTACCTGCCCCTCGGTCAATGCAGTACCCATGAGCCCCACCACATTGCGTACACCCGCCTGGTGCAGCGCGATCACGTCCGTGTAGCCCTCACACAGGATCACCTCGCCCGCCTTCGCCGCGTGCGGCCGAGCGAGATCGACCCCGAACACGTGCTTGCCCTTGTGGTAGATGTCGTTGTCCGAGGTGTTCAGGTACTTCGGGCGCTGGTCCTCGCGCATCGCGCGCGCGCCAAAGCCCAGCACCTTGCCGCGTACGTCCGCCAGCGGGAACATGATGCGCGAGCGAAAGCGGTCATACAGGCGGCCATTCTCATTGCGCTGCGCCAAGCCCGTCTCATACAACTCCGCCTCGGAGAACCCGCCCCTGCGCGACGCCAGCAGCACACGGTCCCACGCGCTCGGCGCGTAGCCCACGCGGAACCCGCGCAGCACCTCCTCGCCCAGCCCCCTGCCCAGCAGGTACTCGCGCGCGCGCGCCGCCTCCTCGGACTCCCACAGGTAGCGCTCGTAGTACGCAGCCGTGCGGCTCAACAGCTCCAGCAGCCGCTCCCTGCGCTTGCGCCGCTCCGCCTCCTTCGGGTCCTCCTCCTCGCGCTGCAGCTCAACGCCATAGCGTTCCGCCAGCAGCTCCAGCGCCCCCTTGAAGTCCACGCCCTCCGTCTCCTGCACGAACGTGAACACGTCGCCCGACGCCTGGCAGCCGAAGCAGTAGTAGACCTTCTGCGCGGGATCTATTCCAAATGAGGGCGTGCGCTCGTCGTGGAACGGGCACAGGCCCTCGTAGCGCGCCGGCCCCGCGCGGCGCAGCTCCGTGCGCGCGGACACCAGCTCGAGGAAGTCCACCGCATCGCGTACGCGGTCCTTGGACTCGTTGGTGTACAGCGCCACACCGCAACGCTAGCGGGCGAACGCGCGCGGCACCTGCAGCTCCGTGTACTCCCTGATGCAGTAGCGGTCCGTCATCCCCGCCAGGTAGTCCGTAACCCGCTGCGCCAGCTCCTGATCGTCGCCGTGCGGCGCCTCTCCGGGCGCGCCAGGCAGCCGCTCCGGGTGATCCGAGTAGTGCTCGAACAGCCTGCGCAGCACCGCCGCGATCTTCTCGCGCTCCGCGCGCACCGCCGGGCCCAGGTACACGCGCTCGAACATGAACTCGCGCAGCTCCGCCATCGCCGGCCCCGCCAGCGGGCCCTGCACGATCTCCCCCGCCCGCTGCGAGTGCTCCACCATGTCGTGCACCAGTGCGTCGATCCGCGCCGAGCCGCTGTCGCCCAGCACCGCAATCGGCTCGCGCGGCAGCTCCTCCTCGCTCAGCAGCCCCGCGCGCACCGCGTCGTCGATGTCGTGGTTGATGTACGCCACGCGGTCGATCACGCGCACGATCGCGCCCTCCAGCGTCTGCGGCGCCGGCGTGCGGCTCGAGTGGCGCGCGATCCCGTCGCGCACCTGCTCGGTCAGATTGAGCCCCGCCCCGTCGCGCTCCAGGTGCTCGACGACCCGCAGCGAGTGCTCGTAGTGACGGAAGTCGCGCCCGAAGCGCTCTTTCAGGCACCCGTCAAGCACCTCCTCGCCGAGGTGCCCGAAGGGAGGGTGGCCGAGGTCGTGGCCGAGGCCGATCGCCTCCACCAGGTCCTCGTTCAGGCGCAGCGCCCGCGCCACAGTGCGCGAGATGCTCGTCACCTCCAGCGTGTGCGTCAGCCGCGTGCGGTAGTGGTCGCCCTGCGGCGCCACGAATACCTGGGTCTTGTGCGTCAGCCGGCGAAACGCCTTGCAGTGCACGATCCTGTCGCGATCGCGCTGGAACGGCGTGCGCAGCGAGCAGTCCCGCTCCTCGTGCGCCCGCCGCGCAGGGTACGAGCGCGCCGCCTGCGGCGAAAGCAGCTGCTCCTCCTGCTCCGCCCAGCGCTCAGCGAAGCCCGATGCAACCGTTTCCTGGAGGCTGGCGATGCTCACACCTCGATTGTCGCAGCGGCTGCGGCCGCTCCCCGCCGGCGCGCCAATCGCGGACACCTCAACCGCGGGCGCTCAGCGCTCGTGATTCCAGTCGTTGCGCCCCGTGATGATGTGCACCCAGTGGCGCCAGCGCTGCTGCTGGTCGGGGTTCTCGTCGTACACCGGCGCCTTGTGCTCCGGCGCCGGCAGGCTGTGCGCGGCCGCCGAGTCGATTCGCAGATCCACCCCGAACTCGTGAATCGAAGCGATCGCATCCGCTTCCACGAAGCGAATGCCGTGGTCCGGCGTGTTGATCAGCAGCCCGTGGAACACGTCCTCCTCGGGCGCGGTCAGCACGCTGCCCACCGTGCCCACGCGCTCGCCATCGGATGCCAGCACCGGCACGCCCTCGTCGAGCAGCTGGTAGGAGATCGGAAGGCCCTCGTCCACGGCGCTCACGATACCGGGATCACCCCGCGCGGCCGAACGCCGGCATCAGCCGCACGTGCGCGTGATGCTCCAGCGTCGCCGCGATCGCCCGCTCCACCTGCCCGAGCGCGCTCGCCGACGCGTGCGGCACCTCTGTCAGCGCGCGGCCCAGCGCATCCGTCATGAACGCGTACGCGTCGTGCGCCAGCGCAAACGAGCCTGCCTCGCACGCCGAGCACACCACGCCCCCGGCCGCGCCCGAGAAGCCCACCAGGTGCTCGTGCTCGCCGCAGTTCGCGCACGCCGCCAGCTGCGGCGCAAGGCCCGCCGCCAGCAACAGCTTCAGGCGAAACGCAAGCGCGCTCGCACGGCCGGCGGCGGATGCCCGCTCGTCCGCGCCCGTATCCGCAGCCGCGCCTGCGCGCTCGTCCAGCAGGCCCAGCTGGCGGCACAGCAGGTTGAACACGCCTGGGTGCGGCTCCGAGGTCTCGAACAGCCGTCCCACCGCGTCGCACGCGCGCGCCGCCGCGTCCAGCGCGCGCGCGTCGCCGCGCAGCCGCGCGTGGCCGTCGATCGTCTGCGCGCCCGTCACCGTCAGCAGCTCTCCGCGCCCTTCGTGCAGCTCCACGTGCAGGCGGAAGAACGGCTCCAAGCGCCCGCCGAAGCGGCTGCGCGCGCGCCGCACGCCCTTCGCGATCGCGCTCACGCGCCCGCGGTGCGGCGTGTACAGGTGCAAGATGCGATCCGCCTCGCCGTAACGCATCGAGCGCAGCACCACCGCTTCCGTCTTCACAGCTCGACTGGACATGAACGACCAATGCTGACCTATACGCCCGACGCATCCCCATGGTCTAGCTTTGAGCGCACATGCAGGAGCTCAGCGAGAAGCAGTACGAGAAGGAGCTGCTGCGCCTGCAGACGAAGCTCGTGTACCTGCAGGAGTGGGTCGTCGCCACCGGCCGGCGCCTCGTGGTGCTGTTCGAGGGCCGCGACACCGCCGGCAAGGACGGCGCCATCAAGCGCATCATCGCCTACCTCAACCCGCGTACCTGCCGCGTCGTCTCCGTGCCCACGCCCACCGAGCGCGAGCGCACGCAGTGGTACTTCCAGCGCTACGTCGAACACCTGCCCGCCGCCGGCGAGATCGTGCTGTTCAACCGCAGCTGGTACAACCGCGCCGGCGTCGAGCACGTGATGGGCTACTGCAGCGACGACCAGTACGAAGAGTTCCTGCGCTTCTGCCCCATGTTCGAGCAGGCGCTCGTCAACGACGGCATCGTGCTCGTCAAGTACTGGCTGTCCGTCAGCGACGACGAGCAGGAGCGCCGCTTCGAGAAACGCCTGTCGGACCCGCGCAAGCGCTGGAAGTTCAGCCCCACCGACCTGCAGGCGCGCGCCCGCTGGGTCGACTACGCCGAAGCCAAGGACCGCATGTTCAACTACACCGACACCGACGAGAGTCCCTGGTACGTGGTCGAGGCCGACGACAAGCGCACCGCGCGCCTGAACCTGATCGGCCACCTGCTCTCGATCGTGCCCTACGAGCACGTGCACGAGGGCAAGCCGCCGAAGCTGCCGCCGCGCCAGGAGCGCAAGTATCTGCGCCCACCCAAGCGCACCGAGCGCGTCGTGCCCACGCGCTACAGCGTCGACAAGCACTGAGCAGCGGCGCGGCGAGAGTCGCGCCAGTCGTCCCGGAGCGCGCGAGATTGACGCTATATTTTATGAAGTAATGAGTCAGGTAACCGTATACACGACGGACCCGTGTTCGTTCTGCGCGCGCGTCAAGGGGCTGCTGAAGGCGCGCGGCGTCGAGTACTCGGAGATCAACCTCTCGAAGGACCCCGATGGCCGCGCCGCGCTCGCGCGCGAGACCGGCATGCTGAGCTTCCCTCAGGTGCTCGTCGACGGCCAGCTGATCGGCGGCTTCACCGAGGTGCAGGCCGCCGCCGAGAGCGGGCGCCTGGACGAGCTCCTGGCTGCCTGAACACCGGCTGGCACGTCTCGCAGACGTAGGTCCCGCGACCGCCCACGACCATCTTCACGATCGTCGCGCCGCACGTCCCGCACGGCTCGCCCTCGCGCAGGTGCACCAGGAACTGGTTTTGGAAGGAGCCGCGCACGCCGTCCACGTGACGGAAGTCGTCGATGCTCGCGCCGCGCGCGTCGATGCCCGCGCTCAGCGCCGCGATCACGCTCTCTCGCAGCCGCGCGTACTGCTCCGCCTTCAGCCGTCCCGCCGGCCGGCGCGGGTGCACGCCCGCCCGGAACAGCGCCTCGTCCGCGTAGATGTTGCCCACGCCCGCGATCCTGCGCTGGTCCAGCAGGAACGCCTTGATCGGCGCCGTCCTGCCCCGCGCAAGCGCCCGCAGGTGCTCCGCCGTGAAGCGCTCGTCGAACGGCTCCAGGCCCAGCCGCGCCGCGAAGAACGCCTCCAGCGCCTCGCCGCCCAGCAGCAGCTCGCCCGTGCCAAAGCGCCGCGGGTCCACGATCGCCAGCTCTCGCGCTCGCGCGGGGCGCGTCCGGCTCAGCTCGATGCGCACGCCCACATGCCCCTGCTCAGGGTCCGGATCCGACAGCACGGCGCCCGTCATGCGCAGATGCTGCGCCAGGTGCACGTCGCCGTCGAAGCTCCACACCAGGTACTTGCCGCGCCGCCCCAGCCGCTCGATGCGCCTGCCCGTCAGCGCCTGCTCCAGCTCGCGCGGCTCCAGCGGCCGCGACCAGCGCGGGTCGAGCACCTCGATGCGCGTCAGCCTGCGCCCCTCCACCAGCGGCGCCAGCTGGCGCCTGATCGTCTCAACCTCCGGCAGCTCGGGCATCGCGCCCTAGCTTATGAACGACGCGCCCGGCAGGCCCTCCCCGTCCCCGCCCGTCAGCCAGTGCAGCACCGTCGCGCCCACATCCGCCAGCGGGCCGTCGTGGCGCGTGCCGCCCCGGACGCCCAGGCGGCCGGGCGGCGCGCCGCCCTCGTCAGCGTCGCAAACTGCGGCGAGCATGCCACCGGTGACCGCCAGCAGCGGCGCGTACTCGCGCGTGTGATCCGTGCCCGGGTGCGCCAGGTCGACGCCGTGGTCGGCCGTCACGATCAGCAGGTCCTCCTCGCTCAGCTCGTCGAGCATGCGCCCCACGCGCGCGTCGATCTCCTCCAGCGCCCGCGCGAAGCCCAGCGCGTCCTTGCGGTGCCCGTACACCTGATCGGTCTCGATCAGGTTCGCCAGCACCAGGCCGCCCTGCAGCCGCCCGCGCAGCTCATCGACCGAGTCGAGCGCCTGCGCGTTGGTCGCGCCCGCGTGCGACGCGCTCACCCCCACGCCCGCGAACAGGTCCTCGATCTTGCCCACCGCGTGCACCTCCACCCCCGCGTCCTGCAGCTCCTGCAGGTAGCTGCGCGCGGGCGGCGTCAGCGCGTAGTCGCGGCGGCCGTCCGTACGCGCGAACGCGCCCACCTCGCCGGTGAACGGCCGCGCGATCACACGCCCCACCGCGTGCTCTCCGACCATCACCGCGCGCGCCGCCGCGCATGCGCGGTACAGCTCCTGCACCGGCACGCGCTCCACGTGCGCCGCCAGCTGCAGCACCGAGTCCTGCGACGTGTACACGATCAGCGCGCCCGTACGCAGGTGCTCGGCGCCAAACCGCTCGATCGCCGCCAGGCCGTTGTCCGGCCGGTTGCAGATCAGCTCGCGACCCGTCGCCTCGCGCAGCCGCGCCAGAACCCGCGGCGGGAAGCCCTCCGGGTAGGTTGGCAGCGCCCGCTCCGCCACCACGCCCATCAGCTCCCAGTGGCCGCTGATCGAGTCCTTGCCCGGTCCCAGCGGGTGCAGGCGGCCGTGGATCGCAGGCTGCGCGCTCGGGGCCACGCCGCGCACCGGGACGATCGAGCCGAGGCCCAGCGAGCCCAGCACCGGCAGCCGCAGGCCGCCCACCGCCTCCGCCAGGTGCACCAGCGTGTTCGTGCCCGCGTCTCCATACGCGTCCGCGTCGGGCAGCGCGCCCACGCCGCACGCGTCGATCACGAGCACGAACGCCCGCCGTGCGGGACGGGCGGCTGGCCCGAAGTCGTGCACGCCTATGGCGCGCGCGTTGCGCGCGGGTGCGCATTGAAGTACGCGTGCTTGAGGCGCTCCGCCGACAGGTGCGTGTACACCTGCGTCGTCGCCAGGTCCGCGTGGCCGAGCATCTCCTGCAGCGAGCGCAGGTCGCAGCCGCCCGCCAGCAGGTGCGTGGCGAAGCTGTGGCGCAGCGTGTGCGGGCTCATCCGCTCGTCCAGGCCCGCCCGGCGCGCGTGCCCCTGCACGATCTTGTACAGGCCCTGGCGCGTCAGGCCGGCGCCGCGGCTGTTCACGAACAGCTGGGTGGGCGGACGAGCGCTCGCCGACTGCGCGGCGCGGCCCGGCGAGGACACCAGCATCGGGCGCCCGCCGCGGCAGTACGCGCGCAGCGCCGCGACCGCCTGGCGGCCCACCGGCACGATGCGCTCCTTGGAGCCCTTGCCGCGCGCGCACAGCAGCCCCTCGTCCATGTCCACGTCCTGCGCCTCGAGCCCCACCACCTCCGACGCGCGCAGCCCGCACGCATACATCACCTCCAGCAGCGCGCGGTCGCGCAGCGCCAGCGGGTCGGTGCCCCGCGGCTGCTCCAACAGCCGCGCCACCTGCTCGCGCGTCAGCACCCGCGGCAGCCGCTGCGGCTTGCGCGGGCCGCGCAGGTCCGCCGTGGGGTCGTGTTCGAGCGTGCCCTCGCGGCGCAGGTAGCGGTAGAACGAGCGCAGGCACGCGACCTTGCGCGCGAGTGTGCTCGGCGCGACGCTCAGCTCCGACAGGAACGCCGCCAGATCGCCGTGCGTCGCGCGCGCCGGCGCCACGCGGCGGCGGCGCAGGAACACATCGAGCTGCAGCAGATCCGTACGGTAGGCCTCCAGCGTGTTGCGCGACAGGCCGCGCTCCAGCTCCAGGTAGGCGAGGAAGTCCAGCAGCAGCGACCCGAGGTCAGGCTCGACCGCGGGCGCGGCCGTCTCCAGCAGCGTCATCCCATGAGCTTCGCTGACGCCAGCGGCGCTCCTTGACGGTGCAATCAGAGATTCAGACGGCGCAACAGCCACATCAGGCCGATCAGCGTCTTCGCATCCGTGCACTCGTCGATCGCGCCGCTCACGATGCCTCCTCGACTCCCTGGCCGACGAGCCTGCTGGCGAGCTCCGCCAGCACCGTGCCGCCAGCGAGCGACGCGCCGAAGAACAGCGGATCCGCGGCGATGCCGCGGCCCATCGTCTCCGCCGGCAGGCCGCTCGCGGCATACGCCGGCAGGTCGACCGTCGCGCGGCGCCAGTCGTGGCGGGCGATGCGCGCCGGGCGCTCCACGTCGATCGCCAGCCCCGTCCGCTCGCCCGTCGGGCGGCTCGGCATCGCGCCGCCGAACACCGCGCTGAGACCCGCGCGCAGGTCCGCGCCCACGGGCGAGCGCACGCCCGCCGGCAGCGCCACCGTCACCGGCTCCAGCAGCAGGTCGAGCACCGTCAGCGTGTGGTGCGAGAGGCCGCGGTGGCGCTCGCGCGCGTCGCCCGAGGACATCCGCGCGACGAGCAGCGTCGAGCATTCAAGCGCCAGCGCCACGTGCGCGGCGTCCAGCGCCACCATGCCGCCGTGGCCGAGCGGCGAGCTCGAGCCCACGATCCCCGGCCCCGGCCCGCACACCGCCGCGTCCCAGCCCAGCACGCGCAGGCCGTGGTGCAGCGCCCCCGCGATCGTGATCGCCTCGGCGTCGCCGCCATACGCGGCGCCCGCCGTCACGTGGCCTGCCAGCAGGCCACGCTCGCGCAGCGTGCGCACCGTGTGCGAGTGGCTTCCCGGCAGCGCGCCGCCCTCCGTCTGCACGTAGCCCAGACGCGCGTCCGGAGCCGCCTGCGCGAACGCCCATGCGACGCCCGCCAACTGGCCGTGCAGCGCCAGCACCGCCACCGGGCGCTCCACCGGCAGCTGCAGCGGCTCGCGCTCGACCGGCTCGACCGCGTGCTGCAGGCTCGAGTAGTTGAGCTTCATCACGTGGGCGTGGGTGGGATCCGAATCCCCCTCGCCGTCGAGGCCGCGCGTGAGGTTGACGTGCACCACGTCGAAGCCGCCCGAGCCGAGACCCAGGTCGAGCGCCTGCACGTTGACGATCACTTCGTCGCCCACCTCCGTGCGGCCAACCAGCCCCACGTCGGCGATCGCCTCGCGGCGCCGGCCCGGCTGGGTGGAGTCCGAGTCCCCGGCCAGTTCCACGACCAGGCGCTGCTCAGCCTCGCCGGGCCGCGCGGCGCCGTTCGCGCCCGCGGCGCCGGCGGGGTCGGCGCCTGCGCGGCGGGTCTCGACGACGATTGCGGGGCGCAGCTTCAGCATCGAGGCCGCAAGCTACACGGCCGGAGCGGGTGCGATACCCGCGGCCTCGTCCAGCAGGGCTAGCGCGACATCCATCATCTCCTCGAGCGCCACCTCGCTCACGCTCTCACCCGGCTCGTGGTTGCGCTCGGTGCCGTTCGCCAGGTTCACCGTCGCAAAGCCCTGCGCGATCAGCGCGTTCGCGTCCGAGCCGCCGCCGCTTGCGATGCGCACGGGCTCGTGCCCGCACGCGCGCAGCGCGTGCTCGGCCACGCGCACCGGGCGGCTGTCCACCGGCAGGTGGTAGCCGGAGAACGTGCGCTCGACGCTGATGTCCACGTCGCAGTCGCAGTCGGGCAGGTTCGCCGCCTCGTGCAGGCGGTCGACGATCTGAGCCACCACCTCCTCCGCGCGCTCGTCCGCCAGCGCGCGTGCCTCCAGCACCAGCTTGCACTCCTCCGCGACCACGTTCATCGCCGTGCCGCCCGCGATCGTGCCGACGTTGACCGTCGTCTGCTCGTCCAGGCGGCCGAGCTGCATCGACGCGACCGCGCGCGAGGCCGCGAGGATCGCGCTGCGCCCGTCCTCCGGGCGGATGCCCGCGTGCGCGGCCGCGCCGCGGAAGCTCGCCTCCACGCGGTAGTGCGTCGGCGAGTCGATCACCACCTCGCCGATCGGCGAGGCGTGGTCGAACACGAAGCCGAAGTCGCTGCGCAGGCGCGAGGCGTCGAACTCGCGCGCGCCCGCCAGCGCGGCCTCCTCACCGACGGTGAACAGCAGCTCCACGTCCAGCGGCGCGCCCTCGCGGCGAACGTGGCGCGCCAGCGCCAGCAGCACCGCAACGGCCGCCTTGTTGTCGGCGCCCAGGATGCCCTCGTTGGCGTTCTGCCAGGCGCCTTTGCGCAGCACCGGCTCCACCGGCGCCTGCAGCGGCACCGTGTCGAGATGCGCGCACAGCAGCAGCGAATGTCCCGGCTTGGCGCCCTCCTCCGAGCCGCTCGGCCGATCCGCGGAGACGAACGCGAGCAGGTTGCCGCAGTCCGATCCCGCCGCCGGCCCGGCGTCGTCCTCGTGCACCCTCACGCCGAGCGCGCGCAGCTCCGCGATCACGCGCTCCGCGCACGCGCGCTCGCGCCCGGACGGGCTCTCGATCCGGCACAGCTCCGCGAACGTCCCGTTCAGGTAACGGCGCTCCAGCTCCCTGAGTCTCGACACAGGCTCGCGAGTCGTCAAGACATGCGGGCGCGCTGCGCCGGCGTCGGCAAGGGCGACGGCGACGGCTCCGCGACGTCCTCGCCCGCGCCCGCGCTTTTCAGCGCCGCGGCGACGAAGTCGCGGAACAGCGGCGCGGGGCGCTCCGGGCGCGACTTGAACTCAGGGTGGTACTGCGAGGCCACGAAGAACGGGTGCTCGTCGAGCTCGATCACCTCGACCAGGCGCTCGTCGGGCGAGGTGCCGGACACCGTCAGCCCGGCGCTCTGCAGGCGCTTGCGCAGGCGGTTGTTGACCTCGTAGCGGTGGCGGTGGCGCTCGTAGATGACCGCCTCGCCATACATCTGCAGCGCCCTGCTGCCCGCGTGCAGCTTGATCGGGTCGGCACCCAGGCGCATCGTGCCGCCGAGGTCCGCCACTTCCTTCTGCTCCGGCAGCAGGTCGATCACCGGGAACGGCGTCTCGATGTCGAACTCCGTCGAGTTGGCGCCCTCCATGCCGGCGACGTTGCGCGCGAACTCCGCCACCGCCACCTGCATGCCCAGGCAGATGCCCAGGTAGGGGATCCGCTGCTCGCGCGCGAAGCGCGCCGCCTCGATCTTGCCCTCGATCCCGCGCCCGCCGAAGCCGCCCGGGATGAGGATGCCGTCGACGCCGCTCAGGCGCCTGTAGATCTCCTGCTCGTCGCAAGCCTCCAGGCTCTCCGAATCGATCCACTCGATCTCCACGCGCCCGTCCTGCAGCGCGGCGGCGTGGCGCAGCGCTTCGGAGACCGACAGGTAGGCGTCCTCGAGCTGCACGTACTTGCCCACGAGCGCGATCCGCACCGTCCTCGTGGCACGCGCCGCGCGCTCGATCGGCTCCGTCCAGCGCGCCAGGTCGGGCGCCGCCGCCTCCAGGCCGAAGTGCTCCAGCACGAAGTCGTCGACCCCCTGGTCGCGAAACGTGAGCGGCACCTTGTAGATGTTGTCGACGTCGCACGCCGACACGATCGCCTCCATCGGCAGGCTCGCGAACAGCGCGATCTTCTTGCGGATGTCGCTCGACAGCGAGCCCTCCGAGCGGCACATCAGCATGTCCGGCGCGATGCCGATGCGCCGCAGCTCGTTGACCGAGTGCTGCGTCGGCTTCGTCTTCAACTCGCCCGCATGGCCGATGTAAGGCACGAGCGTCAGGTGGATGAACATGCAGCGCCGGCGCCCCACGTCCACGGGGAACTGGCGGATCGCCTCCAGGAACGGCAGCGACTCGATGTCGCCGACGGTGCCGCCGATCTCCGTGATCACGAAGTCGACGTCGCTCGACTCCGCGATCAGCGCGATCCGCTGCTTGATCTCGTCGGTGATGTGCGGCACCACCTGCACGGTGCCGCCGAGGTAGTCGCCGCGGCGCTCGCGGCGGATCACCGTGTCGTAGATGCCGCCCGCGGTGACGTTCGAGGCGTGGCTCGTGTTGGCGTCGGTGAAGCGCTCGTAGTGGCCGAGGTCGAGGTCCGTCTCGGCGCCATCCTCGGTCACGAACACCTCGCCGTGCTGGTACGGCGACATCGTTCCGGGGTCGACGTTGATGTACGGGTCGAACTTCTGCAGTCCAACCGTCAGACCGCGCGAGACCAGCAGCCGCCCGAGCGAGGCCGCGGCGATGCCCTTGCCGAGCGAGGAGACGACGCCGCCGGTCACGAAGATGAACCGGGTCTTGCTGGGAGGTTGGGCGTGTCGGTCGCTGTGGTGCAAGGTCATGTGGGCCTGCCCCAAGAGTCTATCCGGCGCAGCCCCGGAGTCCGTTCGACCAGCGCCGAGATCGATCGCAGCTCGCCGTACACCGTGATCGCCGCGAGCAGCGCGAGCGCCACCAGCTGCCCGGTGCCAGACAGCGTCAGCACCAGCCACAGGCCCGCCAGCGCCCCCAGCAGGTTCGCGCCCGTGTCCCCCAGCATCGCTCGCTCGCGCAGGTCGTACGCGCCCGCCACGAGCGCCGGCGCCGCGAACAGGCCGAGCGCCCACAGCGGGCGCACGTCAGCCGAGCCGATCGCAAGGCCCACGCCCAGCAGCACGAACGCCTTCGTCGCGCGGCCCGGGCGCAGGTCGAGCAGGTTGAACGCGTTCGTCGCCAGCACCAGCACGGCGGTCGCCAGCAGCCAGCGGCCGTTGGACAGGCTGAGACGGCTCATCGCCAGCAGCGCGAGGCCCAGCGAGCCCGCCGCCTTGAGCATGCCCGTCGAGACCTCGCCGCGCAGCGTCGCCGCGCCGTGCCCGCGCCAACCGCGCGGAGCCGCAGGCGTTGCGCGCGCGACCGCGCCGCGGGCATCCGGCGCGCCGCTGCCATCCGGCGCCTCGCTCGCGTCGCGCCGCGGCTGCCCGAGCGTGTCGTCGAGCAGCCCCAGCGCGAGCACGCCCAGCGCGTACACGCAGATCGGCAGCAGCCGCGCCGGCAGCAGCTGCGTGGAGGCGAGCCGCTGCACGAGCAGCAGCGGGATCAGCGCCAGCAGGGCCGCGGCGAGCGTCAACACGCCGAACGGGAACGGCAGCGCGCGATCGCGGTAGTTGCGTCGCGTGTGCCCTCCCTCCGCCAGCGCGCGCAGCAGCGCCGGAGCGAGGAGCATCGCGCTGAGGAGAGCGAGGATCAAGGGCAGCGGGCGCATTGCTGGAAGCTAGCGATGCGAGCGGACGCGCCGTCAGGGCTGCGAGGCGCCCGTGGTGACACCCGGCAGCAGCGAATCGGCGGTCGACTTGACACCGAAGCTTCCGCCGTCTCCCGCGAGCGCGTAGTCGAGCGCCGCCTGGCCCGCGAGGTTGTCGAGATCGTCGACGCTCGACAGGCCCTTGCCTTTGTACCACGGGATCTGCGACGGGCTGGCGCTCGTCAGCTCGACACCCACCGCGGGCACGCGCACGGCGGCCACGCCCGCCAGCAGGCCCGACTCGAACGCAGCGCTCGCTTCGCCCTGCGCATCGCTCATGCCGCTCGGCTCGGCGCGCACCACCACGAGGCCTTCAAGGCGCGTCAGCTGGCCGTCGAACGCGCTCAGCAGACTGCCGCGCACGCGGCTGATCAGCTCGCGGTCGACCAGCTGCCCGCCGCTCACCAGCTGGCGGCCGATCAGCTTGCCGAAGCGTTCCACGAGCGCCACGGAGCTCGCCAGCGACGCGTAGTGCGTCCCCGCGACCGCGTGCTCGAGCCCTTCCATCGCCAGCGGCTCGCGCACCGCCACGACGGTCGTCAGGCTGGCACCCGCCTGCGCCACCGCGGTGCGAACCAGCGAGTCGATCTGGTCGGAGGAGCCGCCCAGGAACACCAGCCCGATCGTGCGTCCCGCCAGCAGTTCGTGCACCGCCAGCGGGTACAGCCCGTTGACGAACGCTTCCTCGCCCGTCAGCCGTTCCTGCAGCTGGCCCGCCTGGTGGCGCGAGGCGCTGACTTCCGAGTTGAGGTTCGAGACGATCCCGTTCTTGGCGGAGGACACGAGGTTCGAGTCGCCGATCGCCACGCCCAGCAGCACGCCGAGCGCCAGCGCGAACAGAACGGCAGCGAGGGACAGCGCGTGATAGCGGAAGTCGAACATGGCCAGCCGGCGCGGATCAGCCGGCGCCGAACAGCAGCTGCAGCCGCAGCCACAGCAGTTCCGCGACGTCGCGCAGCGCCGGCGTCATCCACACGACCGCCGCCATCGCGACCAGCCCCGCCGCGATCACCACCAGCAGCGGCGTCAGCCCCGGACGCGGCTGGTACAGGCGGCTCACGCCCTTCGCGTCCACGAGGATCTCGCCGATGCGCAGCCGCGTCAGGAACGTCGAGGACATGCCTTTGCGGTTGCGGTCCAGAAACTCCATCAGGTTGAACTGCGAGCCCACCGACACGATCAGCCGCGCGCCCTTCTCCGCCGCGATCAGCATCGCCACGTCCTGGCTCGTGCCGGGCGCTGGCACCAGCTTGAACGGCAGGCCCAGCCCCTCCAACCGCCGGCGGCCCGGCGCGCGCCCGTCCCCCTCCCCCGTCCCGGGACCATGCGGTGACGATGTCGGGTAGGAGTGCACCACCAGCTCCGCGCCGCAGCGCAGCGCCGCCTCGCTGGCCGAGTCCATGTCGCCGACGATCATGCTCGGCGTCAGCCCCGCCTCCAGCACCGCGTCGGCGCCGCCGTCCACCGCCACGATCACCGGACGCCGATCGCGGATGAACGGACGCAGCGCGCGCAGGTCCTTCTGGTGGCCCACACCGCGCACCACCACCAGGATCGAGCGGTCGCGGAAGTCCGTCGCGAAGCGCGGCAGCTGGATCCGGCCGGCGAGCAGCTCGCGCTCCTCGCGCATGTGCTCGATCGTGTTGTGCGCGAAGCGCTCCAGCGCCTCGCCGATCTCGCGGCGGCGCAGCTCCGTTTCCGCGCACACGCGCTCGCGGTCGAGCACTTCGCCGACCGCCAGCAGCTCCCCCCGGCGCAGGACCTCCGCGCGCGCCGTGCCGCTCCCTGCGGCGGCCGCGGGGATGCTGATCACGAGCGGATCGCCGTCGGACAGCGTGTCGAACAGCGCGTCGTCAGGCAGGTCGATCAGCACGACGCCCGCCTCCACCAGCAGCTGCGGCCCCAGGTTGGGGTAGGTGCCACCGGAGGACGGCCTGCAGTTGAGCACCGCGTACGCGCCCGCCGCGATCAGCTCCTCGGCCGAGACACGGTCGATGTCCAGGTGGTCGATCAGCGCCACGTCGCCGCGCACCAGGTGCCTGACGAGCATCTTCGTGCGCCTGCCCGGGCGCACCGGTCCGGCGATGGTAACCGCGGATTCGAGCGCCGGCTCTATCGGTCGCGTTACCGCCACACTTGCGAGAGTAACGCCCGCACGCCCGAAACGCGATGTATGCAGGCGATCAGGCCGCGCGGCGCAGGTCGCGCGCGTGCCGCTTCGCGACGCTGTCGTCGGTGTCGGCGCCGAGCATGCGCACCAGCTCGGCGACCACGTCCGGCTCGCCCAGCTGCACGACCGTCGTGCGGGTCGGCTCCGCCCCCGTGTCCTTGACGATCGAGAAGTGGCGCGCGCCCAGCGAGGCGATCTGCGGCAGGTGCGTGATGCACAGCACCTGCCTGCGCCGGCCCAGCTCGCGCAGCCGCGCGCCCACCGCGCGGGCCGTCTGGCCGCCGATGCCAGCGTCGACCTCGTCGAACACGAGCGTCGCATCCGCCGCCGAGGCGCCGGCGACGCCCATGATCGCGAGCATCACGCGCGAGAGCTCGCCGCCGGAGGCGATCTCGCGCAGCGGGCCCGCCGGCACGCCCGGGTTCGGCGCGATCATGAGCTCCACCGTGTCGCCGCCCGTCGGGCCCGGCTCGCGCTCGCCCAGCCGCACCTCGAACGTCGCCTCCGCCATCGCCAGCGACGCCAGCTGCTCGCGCACCGCCTCCGCGAAGCCCGCCGCCGCCGCGCCGCGCGCCTTGCGCACCGCGCGCACGTGGCGCTCGAGCTCCGCGCGGGCCTCGGCCAGCTCCGCGGTCGCGTTCTCAAGCGCCACCTCCGCGCCCTCCAGCTCGTCGTGGCGGGCGCGCGCCTGCGCCTCGTAGTCGAGCACCGCACGCACGCTGCCGCCATGCTTGCGCGCGAGCCGCTCGATCGCCTCCAGGCGCTGTTCGAGCGCGTCCAGCGATACGTCCTCGCCGAGGCGCGCGAGCGCCTCCTCGCCCTCGGGCGACGATGCCAGCCCGTGCAGGCCCGCCCGCTCGCAGTAGTCGCGCAGCTCACCCGCCAGATCCCGCGACTCGATCGCAAGGCCGCGCATCCGCTCCGCGAGCGCGTCCAGCGCCGGGTCCACGCCCGCCAGCGCGTCCAACGCCCCCACGGCGCCCGCCACCAGCTGCGCGGCGCTCACCGCCTCGCCCGAGTCGGGCGCCAGCGCATCCGCGCCCGTGCCCGCCGCCGCGCGCAGCGCATCCAGCCGGCGCAGCCGCTCGCGCACCAGCAGCAGCTGCTCGTGCTCGCGCTCGTCCGGCGCCACCGCGTCGATCTCGCCCAGCTCATACGCCAGCAGGTCCAGCTCGCGCTCGCGCTGCGAGGACAGCTCGCGCAGCCGCACCAGCCGCCCCTCCAGCTCACGTGTCCGCGCGAACGCCGCCGCGCACGCGCGCAGGCGCGCGCCGTGGTCGCCCGCGCACAGGCTGT
Organism: Solirubrobacteraceae bacterium; assembly: GCA_035483595.1. Classification (GTDB taxonomy): domain Bacteria; phylum Actinomycetota; class Thermoleophilia; order Solirubrobacterales; family Solirubrobacteraceae; genus Palsa-744. The sequence continues at coordinate 232,354 of DATHPU010000015.1, read as the reverse complement.
CGAGGATCTCCAGCTGCGCCGCCGACAGCGTCAGCTTGCGGTGCTCGTGCTGGCCGTAGAACGCCAGCAGCGCGCCGCCAACGTCGCGCAGGTCGGAGACAGCCGCCGAGCGGCCGTTCAGGTAGGCGCGCGTGCGCCCATCCGTCCCAACCCGGCGCGCCAGCGTCAGATCCTGCGCATCCGGCGCCAGGCGCTCGCCCAACCGCTCGCGCAGCGCCTGCGGCAGGTCGAACACCCCCTCCACGTACGCCTCGCCCGCGCCCGGGCGCACGATCCCCGGCCGCGCGCGCCCGCCCAGCAGCAGATCCAGCGCATGCGCCAGCACCGTCTTGCCGGCGCCCGTCTCGCCCGTGAGCACGTTCAGCCCCGGCGCAAGACACAGCTCCGCCCGCTCGATCAGCAGCAGGTTCTCGACACGCAGCTCTTGCAGCACGCCACGTGGTCTAGCAGCGCCCGGGGACGGCATCGTCCCCCGAAGGGGGGATCGCACGTGCGCGCGCCGTCCCTCACCGACCCTGGGCGTGCGCGTGCGCGGCTTGCCACCGCCCGCACTCCCACTCATAATCATCCAAATCGGCCCAGGAGGGGCCTCTCACCCGCGTACACTCTCGTCCGCTAAGGCATGGCAGCCAGCGACACCAATCCACGCATCGATCCGTCCCCGCCCGGGGCGCTCGACTGCCTGGGCCCGGCCGCCGCGCGCGAGCGCCTCGACGAGGAGATCAACCGCGCCGAACGCTACGGCTCGGGACTCAGCTGCCTGCTCGTTCGGATCGAGAACCTCGACCAGATGGCGCGCGAGCACGGCGCCGAGCTGCGCGAGCAGACCGTCGCCTATGTCGCCGCCGCGCTGCGCCGCGAACTGCGCCGCTTCGACCGCATCGCGCAGATCGAGGACGGGCACGAGCCCGACGAGCACGACACGCGCGGCGCACACCACGAGCGCGAGCCCCGCCGAGACCTGCTGATCATCCTGCCCGGCGCCGACAGCGCGCGCGGCGAGGCCGTCGCCAGGCGCGCGCTCGAGCGCATGCGCACGATCAAGGTCGAAGCCGGCGGCGCCCGCCGGCCGCTGGAGATCTCCGTCGGGCTCGCGGCATGGCGCCGCGACACGAGCGTCGATGATCTGCTCGCGCAGGCGCGCGCCGCCATCGCCAGCATCAACGGCGACTCCGCCGCACCCCAGCTGCCGCCGCCCGACGAGGACCCGCCCGCGCCGCAGACGCCGCAGCCGCAGGGCGCTCGCACCCGCGCCGAGGACCCGCCCGTGGTCGGACGCGCCGGAAGCTCATAATCTGGGGCAGTGCTCTCCGGATCAGAGTTGTGGCTGCTGCGGCTGATGGCCGACCGCGGGCTCGCGCTGCTCGACGCGAGCGCCCTGCTCGTCGTGATCGAGGAGCGCGGCGAGCTGCGCGTCGCCGCCAGCAGCGGCGCCGCCGCCGTGCGCAAGCGCATCATGCCCGTGCAGGGCAGCGCGCTCGGCTCGCTGTACCTGCAGGGCCGCGCCGTCTCGCTCGACCGTCCCCGCGGCGATGAAGCCGCATGGCTGCACGAACTCGGCCTCGAAGCGCGCGCCGCGCTGGTGGAGCCGCTCGCCATGGAGGGCTACGGCGGCGGCCTCGTGATCGCGCTGCGCACCGACGGCGGCTTCCGCGACCCCGACCGCCAGGCGCTCAGCGCGTTCGCCTCCAGCGTCGCCCAGCGGCTCGCCGCCGAGCGCTCCGTCGAGATCGAACGCCTGCGCTACGGCATGGAGGCGCGCGAGCGCGAGCGCACACGCTGGGCGCGCGAGATCCACGACGAGAGCATCCAGGGCATCGGCGCGCTGCGCCTGCAGCTCGCCAACGCGCGCGACCAGGGCGACACGCAGACGCTCAGCCAGGCCGTCGACGCCGCGCTCGAGGGCCTCGGCACCGAGATCGACGGCCTGCGCCACCTCATCACGGAGCTTCGCCCCGCCGCGCTCGACGACCTCGGCCTGGCCGCCGCGCTCGAGGCGCTCGCCCGGCGCGCACAGGCGATCGACGGCCTCGAAGTCAAGACCGAGATCCAGATCGGCGATTACGGCCAGCGCCTGGACCCCGAGCTCGAGAGCACCATCTACCGCGTCGTGCAGGAGGCGCTCACCAACGTCAGCCGCCACGCGCAGGCCACCAAAGCCGTGATCGGCATCAGCGAGCAGGGCGGCGTGCTCACCGCGGCGGTCACCGACGACGGGCGCGGGCTGCCCGACGCCACGCGCCTCGGCCCCCGCGGCGACGGCCTCGAGGGCGGCTTCGGCATGTCCGGCATGCGCGAGCGCGCCGAGCTCGTCAGGGGCGAGCTCGAATGGGCGCGCGCACCTGAACAGGGCACGATCGTGCGGTTGACCGTGCCGCTCACGGGGCGCCCCAGCGCCAGTGTGCCGCCAGCCTAGTCCTCGTCCACGGGCAGATCGTCCACGTCATCGTCACCGTCGCGGCGCAGCCAGCCCGCGAGCTGCTTGCCGACCGAGTTGATCGACTCGCCCGCGTCGCGAAAGCCGTCACGGATGCGCTCCGCGTAGAACGTCACCGCCTCGCTGCTGTCCGAGCGCGGGTCCGCCGGCTCGCTGCGACGCGGGTACTCGCCGCCGACGATGCGATCGAACTCGCCCGAGCGCACCCACTCCATCAGCTCGTGCGTGCGCTTCACCGGCATCGGGTGCGTCACACCCAGGTCGATCATCAGGCGCGTCAGGCGCTCCAGGCCCGAACCCTTCTCTTTGTAGTCCAGCCCCTGGCGCATGAACAGGTCGAGGTCCAGCTCGTCCACCATCGCGCCCGCCGCCAGCGACATCAGCGTGCGGCACACCACCAGCGGGTCGCGCGTCACCAGCGCCGCCGCGCGGTCCGCGCTCAGCTCCGTCGCGCGGCCCCACTCCATCAGCGCCGAGCGCACCGGCGCCAGCGGCAGCGGCAGCCGCGCGCTGCGCGTCAGCAGCACCAGGATCGCAAGCGCCGTGCGGTACAGCTGGTGGTCGGAGAGGATGTGCGCCGCCTCGTGCGCCAGCACCGCGCGCCGCTGCGGCGCGTCCAGCAGGTGCACCAGCTCCGACTGCACCACCACGATCGGCTGCTTCGCGCCGATCGCCAGCGCGTTCGGCGTCGGGTACTGCGTCAGGTACAGGTCCGGCACGTCCGGCATGTCCAGCGTCGCGTACGCGATCGCGTGCTCGCGGTAGACATCGCCCAGCTGGTCTTCAGAGAGCCGCACCGACGAGCCCAGGTAGCTCTGGCGCAGCGCGCGCTCGTAGCCCAGCTCGATCAGCTTCCTCACGACGGTGTCCAGATACGGGATCGAGCCCAGCGCCGCCGTCGCCGCGCGGTCGGCCGGATGCTGGAAGGCTCGCGGCGAGATGTCCGTCAGCCGGTAGCCCTCGGCGGGGACCGTCGATCCCGAGGAGGCCATGCAGTCAGGGTACAGGCTGCGGGCTGCCGGTCGAGCGGGTCGTCAGTCAGCCAGGCCTGTGCGGCGCACGTACGCGGTTATCTCCGCGCGCGATGAGAAGCCAAGCTTCTCGATCGCCCGCGCGCGGTAGGTCTTGACCGTGCGCTCGGCCACGTTCAGCTGCTCGGCGATCTCCGGGTTGGTGTAGCCGTTGGCGATCAGCCGCACCACCTCGCGCTCGCGCTCGGACAGCACCACGCCGTCGGTGACGCCGTCCTCGCCCGTGGCCATCAGCGCGCCCAGGCGCGGGTGCAGGTAGTTGCCGCCCGCGACCGCCAGACGGAACGCCTGCAGGAGCTCCGCCGGCTCGGCCTCCTTGAGCACGTAGCTGCGCGCGCCCGCCCTCAGCGCCTGGCGCGCATACTCGGGGTCCTCGCGCATCGTCAGGATCGCCACGGCCAGCGTCGGATGGGAAATGAAGCACGAGGGCAGCGCGCCGAGACTCGAGCCGCCGGGCATCGTCAAATCGAGCGTCAGCAGGTCCGGCTTGTGCTCGCGCACCTCGCGGATCATCGACGGGATGTCCGCCGCTTCGGCCACGACCCGAAACTCGCCGCCCTCGCGCTGCAGCACCGCGCGGATGCCGTCGCGCACGACCGCGTGGTCGTCGGCGATGATCACGTCGATCGGTCTGCTGACTCCTGGTGTGCCCGCCTCCATCCGATGGACGGTAGCGAGTGGACAGGACTGATCCAACGTCTGCAAGGGACGACATCCCTGCGCACCTTTGGGACGACGAACGGTTTCCCTTTTGGGACGACACGATCGGCACCATCGACCCTACATACAAACAAGCCTAAGGGGCGGATCATTTCCAATTGATGGGGGGTGACAGCGAAACGCGCGCCGGGGGGCCGCAGGGCACAGCCGACGCCGGGCCTGACGCGCAGGAGGTCAGCTCGCGCGTGGTGATCGCCGGCGCGGAGGCTGCCAGGCGCGCGGCGCTGCTCGACCGCCTCACCCAGCGGCTGCCCGAGGAGACCGTGTTCCTGGAGGCCGACACGGTCCCGCGGACGCTCGAGCAGGCGCGCGGCAGCCGCATGGTGGTGATCGTGGGCCCGCTGCGCGAAGCCGATCCGAGCGCCCTCGCCGAGATCCTCGCGCGGCGCCTGCCCGGCGTGCACGTGGTGGATCTGTCGGCAAGACGCTAGCGTGGCGGCGTGCCATCCACCCTGTCGGCGCGGCTGCGCCGGATCATCGCCGCCTACACGGTCAACCGCCTCGGCTCCTGGGTGGGCCTCGTGGCGCTGTCGCTGGCGGTGTTCGACCACACGCACAACGCGCTCGCGGTGGCTGCGCTGCTGCTCGCCTGGCAGGCGCTGCCGGCGTTCCTCGTGCCCATGGTGGTCGCGCGCGTGGAGGCGTCCGAGCACCGCCACGAGCTGAGCGGGCTGTACTTCTTCGAGGCGCTCGCCACGGCGGCGCTCGCGGTCCTGCTGTGGCACTTCTGGCTGCCCGGGGTGCTGCTCCTGGCGCTGCTCGACGGCACCGCCGCGCTGGCCGCCAGCTCGCTGCTGCGCGCGGAGGTGGCGCGCGTCGCGCGCGAGCAGGCGCAAGCCCGGCCGGGCGCCACAACGCTCACCGCCGAGGCCGTCGAGGAGGAAGCGCAGGAGGCCGAGCGCAAGGCCAACGCGGCGCTCAACGTCGGCTTCTCGATCGCGTTCGTCGGCGGCCCGTTCATCGGCAGCGCCGTGGTCGCCGCGGCGGGGGCGCCGTCCGCGCTGTTCGTGGACGTCGGCTCGTTCCTGGCCTGCGGCGCGCTGCTGATCGACCTGCACCCCCATGTGGAGGAAGCCGGCGGCGACTCGGTGCGCGCGCGCCTGCGCGCCGCGTGGGCGCACATCAAAGCCGCCCCGGCGCTGCGCGGGCTGCTGGTGGCGGAGGCGATCGCGCTGCTGTTCATCCAGGCCGGCAGCCCCATCGAGGTCTCCTACGCGAAGGCCACGCTGCACGCAGGCGATCGCGGCTACGGCCTGCTCGTGACCGCGTGGGGCGCCGGCGCGGTGCTCGCCAGCATCGTCTTCGCCCGCTCGGGGCGGCGGCACCTGGGCGCGATGCTGACGGGCGGCGTGCTCGCGCTCGGGCTCGCGTTCATCGGCTTCTGGCTGTCCGGATCGCTCGCGCTCGCGTGCGTCGCATCGCTGATCGGCGGCATCGGCAACGGCCTGGAGTGGCCGTCGCTGATCAGCCTCGTGCAGCGGCTCACGCCGCAGCCCCTGCACGGGCGGCTGATGGGCGCTGTGGAATCGCTGTCCGCGGTGTGCCTCGCATTCGGGCTACCGCTCGGCGGCGCGCTGGTCGCGCTCAGCTCGCCGCGCACCGCGTTCCTGGTGCTGGGCCTGGGCACGGCGGCGGCGAGCGCCGCGTTCGTGCGCGTGATGGCGGGCGGGCTCGAGCCGCGGGAGCCCGCAGCCGACTAGCTGCACCCCCGTGGCGCTCGCACGTCACCTCAAGTACCACGCCGGGCCGGTCGAAAAGGACGACAGAGCCCGCGATGCCTGCACCCAAGCTCACGAGACGCCTGTTCTGGGCGGCCGAGGTCCTGCTCCTGGCGGGCACGGTCTTCTCGGCCGTGTGGTTCTCACACCCCGACGAATGGCAGCCGCTGGCGCTCGTGGTGCTGCTGCTGGTGCTCGCGTTCGCCGGCGAGCTGTTCACGGTCGAGACCAGCCACGGCGTGCTGAGCGCGTCGCTGGGCGCAATGGTGCTCGCGATGGGGCTGCTCGGGCCGGCGCCCGCGGCGGCATGCGGGATCGCCGCGATGATCGTGCACTCGGCCGCCGCCCGCCGCCCGCTCGCGCAGTGGCTGAACAACCTCTGCATGTACGCGGTCGCGCCCTACGCGGGCGGCCTGACCGTGCGCGCCCTGAGCAGCGAAGTCAGCGGCGTGGCGCACGTGCAGCACGCCTCGCAGAGCACCATCTTCGGGCTGATCGTGCTCGGCGCGCTGATCGTGCTGCTGGTGCTCAACTTCGCGCTGTTCGCGCTGGAGCTGCGCATCAGGGAGGGACGCCAGCTGCCGCGCCTGGTAACCGAGCTGTTCCTGCCGCTGCTCCCCGGCGAGCTCGCCGTCGGCGTCGTCTCGACGCTGCTCGTGCTCGCCTACCGCAGCGCCGGCCTGCCGGCGCTGTTCGCCGCGATCCCCGTACTGCTGATCTTCCGCCACCTCACCGTCGCGCTGCTGCGCTCCGAGGACCGCGCCGAGAAACTGCAGGGTCGCACCGTGCGCCTCGTGTCGCTGCAGATGGGCGTTCTGAGGACGCTCGTGCGCGCGCTCGGCATGCGGGACCCCACCACCGCCCGCCACGCCTCCGCGGTCGCCCACTACTCCGAGGCGCTCGCCCGTAAGCTCGGCTGCGGCGAGGACGTGCAGGAAGACGTGCGCACCGCCGGGCTGCTCCACGACATCGGCAAGTTCACGTGGCCCGACAACGTGCTGCACGCGGATGTCGTCAGCCCCGAGGACCAGGAGATCGTCAGGCGCCACCCGCAGGACGGGGCCGAACTGGTGGGCGCGCTCGACGGCTACGGCGCCGCCGCCGAGGCGATCCTCTACCACCACGAGCGCGTCGACGGCGGCGGCTATCCGGCCGGGCTGATCGGCAAAGAGATCCCGCTGGCGTCGCGCATCCTCGCGATCTGCTGCACCTACCACACGATGGCCAGCCGTGGCAGCTACCGCTCGCCGATGAGCTACCAGGAAGCGATGACCGAGCTGCGCCACGCCGCCAAGAACGGCCAGCTCGACGAGGAGCTGGTCGAGACTTTCATCGCGCTGCTCGATCGCGAGGGCCCCGCGTTCGGCGAGGACACCGACTTCGAGGCCGACCTCGAATTCGAGCGCCGCGTACGCGACATGGCCGGCGGCTCGCACGTCGCCGCGCCAGGGCCCGTCTCGCGAGCGCGCGAGCGCTTGACAACGCTGCGCCGCGACTAGGCGCGGCGGGCGAGAAACGAGCGCCCAAAAAGAAAGAGGACGCCGCGCATGCCGCGCGACGCCCTCGAAGCTCTAGCTACGAACCGGCGCTCAGTTGGCGTGCGGCTGATTCGCGTGCGGCTGATTCGCGTGAGGCTGATTCGCGTGAGGCTGAGCCATGTGGTCTCCTTTATCCAGCGCTTTTGGGGGAACTTCGCGGCCCCCACCACCCCTTGTCTCCATACGCAGGAATTGGACCGCTTTGACTAGGTTTACGGAGGATAGTAGCTGAACAGTGCTGATTAGTCCAGCCCGCGTAGCTTTGTGCACGAATGTTTGCAGATGCAGGAGCCTGGACGGAAAAGCCGACAAAGCTCTGCGGCGCTCAAGTTCCCGCCGCTTTTGGACGACACATTGGGCGACCCCTACCGATCGAGGCCGGCACATGCCCCTGTCCATCTCCCCGACGCAGCGCAACGAGCGCCAGCTCGTCTTCACCAGCTCTCAGGCCGCCCGCTACGTGGGCGTGTCGCTCGCAACCGTCCGCCGCTGGACGGACGCCGGCCACATCGACTGCTACCGCACCCCCGGCGGCCAGCGCCGCTTCTCGCGAGCCCAGCTCGACGAGTTCATCGCCTCGATGCAGCGCACCAGCCCCAGCCAGGACACAGGCGCCGACGCGCACCACGGCGCGCAGGTCGCCTGAGCGTCAGCTGGCCAGGCGCCCGAACTTCTCGCGCAGCCGCCGGTAGAACGACGAGCCGGGCAGCTGGGCGATCGTGCCGACGTCGTTGACGAAGCGCGCCTCGATGCGCCCGTCCGCCGGAAGCTCCCCGCCGGGGCGCCCGTCAACGGCCACGTCGAGCGGCTCGCGCGAGCGGTTGTGGATCGTCAGGCGGTCGCCGGGCGCGACCACGAGCGCGCGCGCGGAGATCGAGTGGGGCGCGATGAACGACACCACGAAGCCCTCCACGCCCCACGCCATCACGGGGCCGCCGTTGGCGAGGTTGTAGCCGGTCGAGCCCGCGGGGGTCGCAACCACCAGCCCGTCGCAGCGCACGCTGCCCGCCTCCTCGCCGTCGAGCGCGTACGCGATCTCGGCGACGCGCTCGCCGACCTTGCGATGGATCGCCACATCGTTGATCGCCGTCTGCGGCACCGACAGCTGCGAGCCGTCGGGCATCTCCAGCACGATCGCGGGCAGCCGCAGCAGCTCGAAGTCGCCACCGAGCGCGCGCGCGATGCCGTCCTCGATGTCCTGCGGCTCGACCGTCGCCAGAAAGCCGATCTCGCCGAAGTTGATCGCGAACACGGGCACGCCGGTGCCCGCGTAGCGCCGCAGCGCGCGCAGGATCGTGCCATCGCCGCCTAGCACCACGCACAGCTCGACCTCGTCCTTGGCGGGCGCGTCCACAGCGACGCCGGGACCGGCCACGAAGCCGTGCTTGCGCGTCTCATCCGCGTCCATCCGCAGCGTGACGCCCGCCTGTGCCGCGCGCTCCACGAACAGCCTCAGCGCCGCCTCGGTGTCGTTCGGGCGACGGTGGGTGAAGACCGTCATCTCACGCGCGGCGCCGGCGTCCCTCATGGCTCGACCTCGCGCGCCATCCGCTCGAGCGGCTCCGGCTCGCGCGTGCCGCGCCCGCTCTCCGGGTCGGCCAGCCACACGAACGTCTCGCGGTTGCCCTTGGGACCGGGCAGCCCCGAGGAGTAGTAGCCGACGACCGCCGCGCCCGCGCGCAGCGCCGCCTCGCCCGCGCCGACCAGCGCCTCGCGCCGGTCCTCCGCGGCGCGCACCACGCCGCCTTTGCCGACGCGCCCGCGCCCCAGCTCGAACTGCGGCTTGACCAGCGCCAGCACGTCGTAACCGGCGTCGAGGCAGCCGAGCACCCCCGGCAGCACCTTGGCGAGCGAGATGAACGACACGTCCACCGTCGCCAGGTCCAGTGGCGCGTCGACCCCGGCCCGCGGCGCAGGCAGCGTCGCGGACGTGAGCGCGCGCGCGTTGGTGCGCTCCAGCACCGACACGCGCTCGTCGCTGCGCAGGCGATAGTCGAGGATCCCGTAGCCCACGTCCACCGCGATCACCTCGCATGCGCCGCGCTGCAGCAGGCAGTCGGTGAAGCCGCCCGTGGAGGCGCCGACGTCGAGCGCACGCCTGCCCGCGACCTCCAGGCCGCACGCGTCGAGCGCGTTGGCGAGCTTGGTGCCGCCGCGGGAGACGAACGCGGGGCGCTCGGCGACACGTACCTGCGTCTCGACGTCCACCAGCTCGCCGGGCTTGACCGCGCGGCGCTCGCCGGGGCGCGCGGGTTCCAGGAACACCTCCCCGGCCATCACCGACGCCGCAGCGCGGCTGCGCGACGGGAACAGCCCGCGCTCGGCCAGCAGGGTGTCCAGGCGGCGCTTGTCCATCAACGGCAAACCCTTGCACAAGCGCGCCGCGGAGCGTTGATTCGGTCTATGTGAGCGATGTCACACACACGGCGGTGCGAGCCGGGCATTATGAGTATCGATCGAGAGCGCAGCATGACTCTCCTGAATCCCTCCTCCCGAAACGGCCCGCTCTCCCCGGCGGGTCGTTTCATTTAAGCCACGATACGTCTGCGGGCGGGATCGGAGATCGCGGCGGCGACGCGCTCGGCGATGCGCTCGCCGGTGAAGCCGACCTCCTCGTGCAGCAGCGCGGGCTTGCCGTGCGTGACGTAGCGATCGGGCAGCCCCACCCTGAGGATGCGCGGCGTGACACCGGCGTCGTTGAGCGTCTCCCACACGGCGGAGCCGAAGCCGCCGGCGAGCGCTCCCTCCTCGACCGTTACAAGCAGGTCGTGCTCGGCCGCGAGCTGGGCCATCAGGCCCGCGTCGATCGGCTTGGCGAAGCGCGCGTCCACCACGGTCACAGCGATTTCGTGGCCGCGCAGCAGCTCGGCCGCGCTCAGCGCCTTGGCGACGCCCGACCCGTAGCCGATCAGCGCGACGCGCCTGCCGGCATGCGCGGACCCCGACGCGGCCTCGGCCTCGCACAGGATCTCGCCGGTGCCGATCGCGATCGCCTTGCCCTCCTCGGGCACGTCCACGCCGACGCCCTCGCCGCGCGGGTAGCGCAGCGCGATCGGACCGTCGTACTCGATCGCTGTGCGCAGCATGTGCACCAGCATCGCCTCGTCGCGCGGCGCCATCAGCACCATGTTCGGCAGGCAGCGCAGGTAGGCGATGTCGAACACCCCGTGATGGGTGGGGCCATCGTCGCCGACGAGTCCCGCGCGATCCATCGCGAACACCACGTTCAGCCTCTGCAGGCACACGTCGTGCACGATCTGGTCGTAGGCGCGCTGCAGGAACGTCGAGTAGATCGCAGCGACCGGCTTGACGCCCTCGAGCGCCAGCCCGGCGGCGAACAGGATCGCCTGCTGCTCGGCGATGCCGACATCGAAGTAGCGATCTGGCATCGCCTTCTGCAGGATGCTCAGGCCGGTGCCGGAGTTCATCGCCGCGGTGATCCCCACCACGCGCTCGTCGCGCTCGCATTCGCGCACGAGCGCTTCGCCGAACACCTGTGTGTACTGGGGCGGCGGCGCCTGCACGATCTTCGCCCGCGAGCCGTTGGCCTTCGCGACGGCCGGCTTGGTGGGCATGCCGTTGGTGATCGAGTTGGGCTTGGCCGCGTGCCACTTCTCCATCCCCTCCAGGCCGCCCTCCTCGGCCGGCGCGAAGCCCTTGCCCTTGACCGTGGCGATGTGCACGACCACGGGGCGCTGCGCAGCGAGCGCCTCGCGCAGCGCCTCGCGCAGCGCGCGCACGTCGTGGCCGTCGATCACGCCCATGTACGCCCAGTCGAGCTCCTCCCACCACAGGCCGGGCGCCCAGAACGCCTTGATCGACTCCTTCAGGTGCGGGCCCAGGCGCTCGAACGCGGAGCCGATCCCGATCGGCAGGCGCGTCAGCCCGCCCTCGACGCCCGAGCGCGCGCGCCACAGCTTCGGGTTCAGCCGAACGCGGTTGAAGTAGCGCGACAGCGCGCCCACGTTGGGCGCGATCGACATGCCGTTGTCGTTGAGCACGACCACGATCGGCGTGCCCAGGCCGCCGGCCTGCCCGATCGCCTCGAACGCCACGCCGCCCGTCATCGCGCCGTCGCCGATCACCGCCACGACCTTGCCGTCCTCGGCCGAGTCGAGGTGGCGCATGCCCTCCTTGATCCCGACCGCGTAGCCGATCGAGGTCGAGGCGTGGCCGGCGCCCATGATGTCGTGCGGGGACTCCGCGATCGAGCAGAACGGCGCGAGGCCGTTGTACTGGCGGATCGTGCTCAGCTGGTCGCGCCTGCCCGTGAGCACCTTGTGCGGGTAGGCCTGGTGGCCGACGTCCCACAGGATCTTGTCGCGCGGGGACTCCAGCACCGAGTGCAGCGCGACCGCCAGCTCGCACGTGCCCAGGTTCGCGCCGAAGTGCCCGCCGATCTCCCCGACGGTGTCGATGATGTGCTCGCGCACCTCCTGCGCGAGCTGCGCCAGATCCTGCTCGGAGAGCTCGCGCAGATCCTCGGGCCCGTCGATGTTCTCGAGCAGGCTCATGAGGTGCGGGTGTAGATGAAGTCGGCGATTCCCTCGAGCTCGGCGGTCGCGTCCGCGGCGGGGGCGTGGCTTGCGACCTCCGCGAGCGCGTCACGCGCCATCCGGTGCGATTCCGCCGCGAGCTCCTTCGCGCGCTCGATCCCGAACTCGCTCACGTACGTGCGCTTCCCGTGACGCTCATCGCTACCTCGTGGCTTTCCAAGTGCATCGTCGGTGCCTGTTACGTCGAGAATGTCGTCCACGATCTGAAACAGGACGCCGAGCTCCGCCGCAAAGCGGCGGAACGGAGCCGTCTCGGACTCATCTTCGATCCCCGTCAACAGTAGTACGCAGAGCACGGACGCGCCGATCAGACGTCCAGTCTTCAGCTCGTGCAGCCGCCGCAGGGAAACCGGCCCCGAGGCGTGGTGCGCCTTCACGTCGGCGTACTGCCCGCCGACCATGCCGTTGACGCCGGTGGCCGCCGCCAGCTCCGCGGCGGCGGCGAGCACGCGCTCGGGCGCCGAACGCTGGCGGGTCAGCAGATGGCGGAACGCCTCCGCGTACAGGCCGTCGCCGGCCAGGATCGCGACGTCCTCGCCGAACTTCACGTGACACGTCGGCGCGCCCCTGCGCAGCGCGTCGTCGTCCATCGCCGGCAGGTCGTCGTGGATCAGCGAGTAGGTGTGGATCAGCTCGATCGCTCCCGCCAGCGGCAGCACCTCGCGCTGCTCCAGGCCGACCGTGCGCGCCGTCGCGAGCGCGAGCACGGGCCGGATGCGCTTGCCGCCGGCCAGCAGCGAGTAGCGCATCGCCTCGTCCAGGCCCTGCGTGATCGGCTCCTCGGAGAAGCTCAGCTGCGCGAGATAGCGCTCGACCTCCTCGCGCAGGTGGTCGGGGTAGCTCGCGCGCGCCTCGTCAGGCGGACGGGTGCTCGGCGGGTCGATGGACGGCAGGGTTCCTATAGAAGCGAGTCCTGGCCGGGTGCCGGAGCGTGAACCTCGGCGCGCGTCAGCTGCTCCAGCTCTGCCGCCGCCTGCGTCGCGAGCGCCGCGCAGTCCTCCACCATCGTCGCCGCCGCGTCGGGCGAGAGCTCGCCGGAGCGCAGCTGCTCGCCGGCGCGCTCCAGGCGCGCAATCAACTCGTCTAGGCGCTCGATGCTGCTCATGAGATCTGCGCATTCTCGCGCACCTCGCGCAGGACTGCAGCGAGGACGCCATTGACGAAGCCCGCGGCCTCCGACGCGCAGAACGTCTTGGCGCTCTCGACCGCCTCCTCGATCGCCCCCTCCGGCGGGATCGGCTCGTCGGCGGGCGCCGCGTCGGGGTGCAGGATCTCGATCAGCGCCACGCGCATGATGCTGCGCTCGAGCGGCTGGATGCGCTGCACCGACCAGCCGTGCGCATGGCGGTCGATCACCTCGTCGAGCTCCTCCGCGCGGTCGGCGGCTGCGTGCGCGAGCGCGCGCGCGAACAGCGAGGACTCGCGCGGCAGCGTCTCCGCCAGCGGGCGCCCCGTCAGGTCATGCTGGTAGAGCGCGATCACGGCAGCCCGGCGCTGCTCGGAGCGGCGCATTCAGACGCGCGCGACGTAGTCGCCCGAGCGCGTGTCCACACGGATGCGCTGGCCCGGCTCGATGAACAGCGGCACCTGGATCACCGCGCCCGTCTCGAGCGTCGCCGGCTTGGTGCCGCCGCCCGACACCGAGTCCCCGCGCAGTCCAGGGTCGGTCTGGGCGACCTCCAGCTCGACCGCGCTCGGCATCTGCACGTCCCCCGGCTCGCCGTCGATGAACAGCACGTCGACCTCGCTGCTCGGCGTGATCCAGCGCAGCGGATCAGCCACCGCGCGCTCCGGGATCGCGATCTGCTCGAAGGACTCCGTGTCCATGAAGTGCGCGTCGCTGCCGTCCGCGTACAGGAACTGCATCGTCCGCGACTCCGTGTGCACCGAGCGGAACTTCTCGCCCGCGCGGAACGTGCGGTCGATCACGTTGCCGTCGGACGCGCGGCGCAGCTTCGTGCGCACGAACGCGCCGCCCTTGCCCGGCTTGACGTGCTGGAACTCGAGGATCTTGAAGACCGTGCCCTCGACCTCGATGTGGTTTCCGTTTTTGAATTGGTTGGTTGAGATGCTCATTTTCCCTGCATATCGCTAGTTTCTGAGGACTTTACAATCCTTTGAGCAAGGCTCGCCGAGAGGCTACGACTCGCATGAAATTGGCTGATCAAGCCATCTTCTCGGTCAACGCGGTTGCCGTTCAAGTGTATGCGACCGGCTTGGCCGGAGCCGCAAGGTTGGTGAGCGCAAGCGCGAGAGGACGGCTGACGCCGCGCGCCTAATCGCACATCGTTTGCACCCTTGGCACGACAGCACGATCGGGACCTGGCAACGGCTCTTGCGCTATCCGCCCGCCGTCACCGTGGTGCCGTTGTAGACCCAGGACACCTGACCGTTTGAGATCATCAAGTTCGTGATCGTAGGCTCAGCATCAGCCTGCGGATAGGAGGCAAGGACGCCTATTCCGAGACGGTTGTGGACGAGCACCATTCGAGTGCCCTGCTCATCCCGGATCACCCAGGCGACTTCTCCCTGGGCGTCAACGGCCAGGAGCGGCGGACCGATTGGCGCTTGGAATTCACGCAATGCGATGACATGCGGAATCGACAACGGTTCGCCGGCGACAGCCCAGAGAACCGCACGTCTGCCGGTGCGCAGATCGGCCTCCAGAATCGCCTCCATTTCGTTGCCGTAGTTGCTCAGGAGCCGTTGATGAAAGGCCAGAAACCTGCCCGCGAAGCGGAAACCGTTATAGGTTTCTCCCTGTTCGCCATCGGCAGCTGGCCGAGCCGTCGTTCGTCCGAGATACGTGCGCCGCCCTCCACCAAGGCACGCCCACCAGCGCGTTTCGGACCGCTGTTCGTAGCGCGGCTGACCGCGCTCGGGCTGAGCGTGCTTCACGACCACGCCCGCCGGCGACCGAAAAACCACTCGCTCGCCTCGCCAGTGGCATCCATGGCTCGTCCGGCTGGCCGCGTCTGCCGTGGTCGACAGGAGGCTGCAGCAAAGCAACACCCCCACTCCAAATCGTCTCATGCCTCCGCAACAGTTCAGCAGAGACGAAGTTGTGGAACGATCAAGGATGCTCTCGTGCCGGAGGCGATCGTACGATATGATGATCGCATATGTCTCGCCTTCTCTCAGTATCCGTCCCAGACGATCTCGTTGTAGAGGCTGAAGCCCTCGCCCGCGCGACCGGAAAGACAAAGAGCGAAGTCGTACGCGATGCGCTGCGGCGCCACGTACAGCACGAGCGGTTCGCGGACCTGCGGCGGTACGGACGCAGCCGAGCCGAGACCCTGGGACTCGCACCTGAAGATGTCGAAGGGCTGGTAGACGATCTGCGTGCAACGCGCGCGTGATCCCGCGCACGCTCTGCGACACAAACGTACTCGTGTCGGCTTTTATTGCCGGTGGCCCACCGAGCCGTGTGATCGAGTCATCGATCGAAGGACGTATCGAGCTGGTGCTGGCCGATCCGGTCCTCGGTGAGCTCAAGCGTGTATTGACCGTGAAGCTCGGCTTCGAGCCCGACCGAGTACGTGAGATTACGGCGCTTCTACTGAATATCGCAGTGGCGCGCATCGACGCCCCGAAGGATCAGGTCGAGGCGATCACGGGTGATCCCGACGACGACGTGGTTCTGGCTTGCGGCGTGAGCGCGGGTGTGCATGTCATCGTGTCGGGTGATCGTCGGCACATGCTCCCCGTCCGAGAGCATCGCGGTATACGCATCATCAGCCCCCAGGCGCTACTCGCGGAGCTAGCCAACGAGCAATGACGCGCGCTCTCGCGAGCCGGTCGAGGACCGATTACGTTCTAGACACGTTTCAGAATTGGTTGGTACTTATAGTCATATCTGTCTCTTGCAGTCAATCGTGACAACGCAGCCTGAACCCGATCAAGATAGCTGGCCCAGCGCGGGGAAGGCGACGAGGGATCACCGGCCGGGATCGAGAACCGCGCCCGTGCGTAGTGATCGACGTGTAGAGGGCTATGCCGCGTGGGGTCGAAGGAGCACGGTAGGCAGCCACGTTGAATGGAGTTCTGCCTAACAGATTCTACAGGTATCTAAGCCCATCTTGCACTCCC
The DNA here is from genome assembly GCA_035483595.1 of Solirubrobacteraceae bacterium. Taxonomy (GTDB): domain Bacteria; phylum Actinomycetota; class Thermoleophilia; order Solirubrobacterales; family Solirubrobacteraceae; genus Palsa-744. Next base: position 216,265 of record DATHPU010000015.1, on the reverse strand, counting down.
TAACGAGCTCTAAGTGATTATCTTAGAATCTAGTAGACTCTCGCGGAATTGGACGCAAGAATCAACCCATACGCGCCGGGCGCCGGCACTCGTCCCCCTTTGATCGCCGGCCGAGACAGCGAGATCCAGGCCTATGAAGTCCTTCTAGATCGCCTCAAGCGCGGCACGGCGGGTCAGAGCATGATCATCACCGGCCTACGCGGGGTGGGCAAGACGGTGCTTCTGAACGCGCTCGAGGACATCTCGGTGGAGCGAGGCTGGATCGCCGCGGGACGTGAGCTGGACGAGGAAACATCATTCCCGGTGGCAATCGCCCGCAGCTCCAAGAGGATTCTTGGCGAGCTGCAACCAACGAGAAAGGTTGCTGACCAGGTCCGACAGGCCTTTAGCAGGCTCGGATCATTCACGCTCAAGGACCCAAGTGGCTTCGAGCTCACCTACACGCCCGGCCCGGAGCCCTCTCGTGAGGCTCTCGGCGAAGACTTCGTCGACCTCCTGCTCGCACTGGGCCAGGCAGCCCAGTCAAAGGGCAGCGGCGTCGCATTTCTCCTGGACGAGGTCCAGTTCGTGCCCGCCAGGGAGTTCGGACCCTTTGTGGTCGGCTTGCATCGTCTCAACCAGAAGGCACTGCCGGTTACGTGCGTAGCCGCAGGACTCCCCAGCCTGCCTGCATTGGTCGGGAACGCCAAGAGCTATGCCGAGCGACTGTTCGAATACCCTCGCATCGATCAGCTGGCGAAGACAGATGCGCTGCACGCGCTCGCCGACCCCGCGAGCAAGCTCGATGTCGCCTGGGAGCCCGAAGCGCTCCAGTACGTCTTTGACCAGACAGCCGGCTATCCCTACTTTCTGCAGCAGTACGGTAAGTACGCCTGGGACATAGCGTCAGACGGCAGGATCACGAAGGCGGACGCGCAAGCTGGGGGTCGTATAGCTCAAGATCGTCTCGACGACGGCTTTTTCAAGGTGCGCTACGAGGGCCGAGCAACCAAAGCGGAGCGGGCCTTCCTGCACGCGATGGCAGGGTGCCAGGGTCCTCCCTACGGGATCGCGGACGTCACTTCCGCGCTCGGCAAGAGCGACCAGCGCTCAATCTCGGTGCGACGCAACGCGCTCATTCGCAAGGGACTGATCTACGCACCTGAACACGGGATGGTCGATTACACCGTGCCACACTTCGCTGCCTATCTGAGACGCCAAGACGCAGACTGAACCACCCGCTGGCGCGTTCGATACGTTCCACGCACATTTCAGAATTGGTTGGTGCTGATCAGGGTGAATCAGTCCTTCTAGAGCCAAATATCGATGTGGTTGCGGTCGCGCGAACGTTCATCGCGGCCGGATCACGATAGCGCCACACGGGAGTAGACACCCGACTCATCTGGCGCTACACACCAGTCTCCAATTGCGCGAGACGTCCCTCTTTAGCCGCAGCCGCTGCCAGACCTCCGTCGAGCGTCACCAACCCGACGTCCAGCCGACGAGCGAGGGCCAGGTACGCGGCGTCATACGCAGTCAGCGTGTCGCGCAGCTCCCATATCTCGGAGGCGAGCTCGATCACGGGATAGGCGAGCGTTCGCAGATCGTGTAGGGCAGCCAACGCGTCCGCAGCCCGAAGCTGGGTGAGTTCGCCTCGAATCGCGTAGCGCCGCAGCGCTGAGAGCGCCTCGACGTTGAAGTGCTCGGGCACGTGCAACTCGGAATGCTCCTCGAGTACGGCGCGCACTTCGCCCGCGCGTGGCATCGCGAGGAGCACCTCCACAATCGCGCTCGCGTCAGCAACGATCACGCAGCGGTGCGCTCACGCTCCGCAGCAATCACGGCTGCAGGCGGCTCGCTGGTCTCAACCGGCGCCCAAGCTTCGCTGCGCGTAAGCCACTCCCGCATCGTAGGTCGCACAGCCAAGGCCTGAAGCTCCGCGAGCAGATAGTCGGAGAGCGTCATACCCGTCTGAGCGGCCCTGACCTTCAGCTCGCGATGCAGCGCGTCGGGCACATTGCGAATCTGGATCATCGAGGACATGCTGATCGCATTGTAGCATGTCAATAGCATGCATAGGCTGGTGAATCCCGCCGTGCGCGACGATTACGTTCTACGCACCTTCTTGAATTGGTCTGTTGAAATAGTCATAGCTATTTCTTGAAGTCAATCTTGGTCTGACTTCTGCGCCTGCTCAAGATAGCTGGCCTCAGAGCAAGATGGCGGCGAGCGGCCAATGCAACAGGTACGGCCCGTCAGTTGAACGCCTGCGCGGGCAATATGTAGCGTCGCGCCGGTGCGACCGCGCGTCTTACGCTGGCATCCGGGCTCGGGCTGTGCAGGCCCTTGCTCCGCGCGCTCGGCAGCGTCGAGTCGGGCGCGCCGCCGTGGTCGGCGATCCAGGCGAGGATCGCCGTCGAACGTGTGCCCTCGGCGAGTATCACGGGGCGCTCGATCACCGTGCCGCCGGAGGGGTGCGGTCGGGCCAGGCGCTTGACGAGCACGGCGATGGCGTCCGTGTCGTTCGTGGGCAGTGTGTCCATGACGTTTTCCTATCCTCCGCTCGGTTGCAGTGTGATGTGGCCAAGGCCGTGTGGCAGCTCGCGATTCGCGTGGGTGTACCCGGGCTGCAGGTCGAGGAGCGTGGTGAGCAGCTGCAGCGGCGCGCCGGCCGCCCAGGCCTGGGGGCGCGACGCGGTCGGGTAAGCGACGGGCACCGATGTGACGGCGGCCGGGTAGCCGGCGAAGACCTCCGGCAGGCGATGCTCGAAGTGCGGCGCCGCGGAGAGCATCGCGACGGCGATCGTGGCGGCCTGCTCGTGGTGGCCGTAGCGCGCGAGGCCCGCCGCGATCAGCGAGTTCTCGTGCGGCCACACCGTGCCGGTGTGGTAGCCGAGCGGGTTGTATCCCGCCTCGCCGTCACCGAGGGTCCGCACGCCCCAACCCGAGTACAGCTCGCTCTGCAGCAGGCGGTTCGCGGTGGCGGCTGCCTCGATGTCGTCGAGCAGCCCGGACCACAGCAGATGCCCGATGTTGGACGTCAGGCTGTCGACCTGGTGCTTGTCGCCGTCGAGCGCCACCGCGTGGCACCCTCGCTCCGGCATCCAGAAGTCGCGGTGAAAGCCTGCGCGCAGGTCGCGTGCCTTCCGCTGTAGCTGCTCGCCCAGCTGCGGGTCATCCCACACCTCGCGGGCCAGGCGCGCGGTTCGCAGCAGCGCGTCGTAGACGTAGCCCTGGATCTCGCAGGTCGCGATCGGGCCCTGTGGAAACGTGCCGTCGGCGAACTGGATCGCGTCCCAGCTGTCCTTCCAGCACTGGTTGACGAGACCGCTCGACAGGTTTCTCCTTGCGTACTCGACGTACCCATCGCCGTCGATGTCGCCGCTGTCGTCGATCCAGGCGAGCGCCGCGCGCGCGTTCGGCTCGAGCGAGCGCACCAGCTCGTCGTCGCCGCTCCAGCGGTGGTACTCGTCCAGCAGCACCAGGAACAGCGGGGTCGCATCGGCCGACCCGAAATACGGCGAGTGCGGTCGAGCGCCGCTGTCGGTCAGCTCGCCGAAGCGCAGCTCGTGCAGGATCTTGCCGGGGTCGCGTTCGTGGAAGTCGTCCCGATCGTGCGCTTGGGCGGCGGCGAGCACCCGCAGAGTGGTGGCCGCAAGCTCTGGCAGGTATGGCAGCGCCTGGAAGCTGGTGATGATGCTGTCGCGGCCGAACAGCGCCATGAACCACGGCAGCCCAGCCGCTGGCAGCGTGGCGCCCTTGCTGATGTCCGGCGGCAGCCGCAGCGCCCCGAGGTCGCTGAGGCTTGCGTGATAGGTGCGCATCAGCCCGGAGTCGCTCGCGGCAAGCGTGGGAGCGCGAGCAAGCCAGCGTTCGAGCTCTTCCGCTTTGGAGATGCTCATCGCATCCAGGCTGCCCCGCGCGGCGCGCTGTGCGAACACCGCCGTGCGCTGCGCGGCGGACGGGGTGATCGTGATGGTCGTCTTCCATGCCTCGCCCGGCGCGAGCGTCAGCGAGTAGGCGAATCCCTCGCGCGTGACCGCCGCGTGCTCGCTCGAAGCAACCGTCACCGAGCGGTGGAAGTCGCCCCGCCCGTAGGACAGCGTCAGCGAGCACGCGTCGGCGCTGAAGGCGATCTCCCGCGCCTTCACCGCATCATCCTTGACCTCGAACATGTCGGCGAAGTCCGTGCTCAGCTCCATCGCGACGCTGATCGCGCTGCGCTCGTGGCGGTGGTTGATGACCGACAGCTCCTCCATCCACACGTGGTCGACCAGGCGGCGGCGCATCACCGAGCATGGCGCGGCGTCCTCTGGGCCAACACCAGGCGTCAGGAAGAACCGCGCCGCGAAATGCTCTGTCTGGTCGAGCCCGAGCACCTCCAGCGGCGCCTCGTCGACCCGCAACACCCAGCGCGACAGGAAGCGCGTGTCGTCACAGAAGAAGCCGTGCTCGCGGCCCTCTTCACCGCGGATGTCGCCGCGGCGGTCGCTGACCACGAACGTGCTGCCGTCGAGGACGCTGACGGTGCGCTCAGACAAGCGCGCTCGCCCGCTCTCGCCGGCACGCGACCGCCAGATACGCCGACTCGTAAGCCTCGGCAACGACTTCGACGTCGCAGTGCTCCGCGACCCACGCGCGGCAGTCGCGCGCGGCGATGCCTGCGAGGCGGCCGATGGCGGCTGCCATCGCGCTCTCGTCGCGCACGAGGAAGCCGGTACGCCCGTCGACCACCAGCTCGCTCGCTGCGCCCGCCGGGAACGCGATCACCGGCGTCCCGCACGCGAGCGCCTCGACCATCACCATCCCGAACGGCTCCTCCCAGCTGATCGGCATCAGCAGCGCCCGCGCGCCGGCGAACGCCGAGCGCTTGATCGCGCCGCCGACCTCGCCGAGGAACCTCACGCGATCGCCGTCGATGTGGGGCGCGACCTCACGGTCGAAGAAGGACTGCTGACCGGGTTGGATCACGCCCGCGAGCACCAGCGGCACGCCAGCCGCGCGCGCGGCGGCAATCGCGCGATGCGGTCCCTTCTCGGCCGTCATCCGCCCGATCCACAGCACGTAGTCCTCCTTGCGCTCCTGCATCGGCCAGGCCCGCACATCGATCGGGTTGGGAATCACGGCCACCCTCCGCATCGACCGCGGGGCCTTGGCACGCTGAGCGCGACTGATCGCCACCAGCGTCGCCTTGGACTCGTGCCGCCTGTAGAAGGCCGCCGTAGCGTCCGTGAACTGGCCGTGCAGCGTGTGCACCAGCGGAGTGTCCAGGCGGTCGGCCATGCCGAGAGCCGTGAATCCGCAGTGGTCGTGCACCACGTCGAAGCGCAGCGCCCCACTGGCTCGATCGATCGCGGCGAACGCCCGCGCCACGTGATCGACCTCGAACAGCGAGCGCTCGATCTCATCGGGATGCGCGTCTTCGAGCAACGTGACGACCCGCGCCGTCGAGATCGACCCCGGGGCGCAGAACAGGGTCACGTCGTTGCCGCGCCGCACGAGCGCCTCGCTCAACACGCTCACCACCGCCTCCACGCCCCCATAGCCCGGAGGCGGCACCGAGATCCAGGGCGGAGCGAGCATCGCCACCCGCAGGCTCCCACCGCCCTCGCGAGGATGGGCGAGCGGCGCGCCGGCTGAGCGCCCGGCCCGGCGCTCAGCTGGTGGGTCGGCGATAAGCGAGGGCGGCAAGCTCATACCTCGCATATCTCTGGAGCCAACCAACCACGGCAATGCTGGGCACGGCTCGCCTCGTTTCGATCGCGCGCGGACCCCCGAGAGGCACACGTCGCTATGCGGTCACCATAACAGGACACTTCCGGGAGAATGGATCGTTCATCGCAGCGCGCGCACATAGGATGCTCCGATGCGCAAGCCCGCTCGGCCACCGGCTGCGCAGCTGAGCAGCCGGGCATCGGCCGTCATCGGACGCATCTGGCGCTCGCCGCCCGACCAGCCGGCGTGGGCGCGGCCGACCCTGATCGCGATCGCGGCGCTTGCGGGCCTGACATACGCCTGGGGAATGAACGGCGCCGCCCTGGAGGCCTTCTACGGCGCGGCCGCGCGCAGCATGTCCACCAGCTGGCACGACTTCATCTTCGGCGCGTTCGACCCGGCTGGAACGATCTCGATCGACAAGCTGCCGGGGTCGCTGTGGCCGCAGGCGCTGCTGCTGCGGATCGTCGGCTTCCACGTGTGGGCCGTGGTGGCGCCCCAGGCGATCGAGGGCGTGATCACGATCCTCGTGCTCTACCGCGCCGTACGCCGCCTGGCGGGACCGCTCGCCGGCGTCACCGCGGCGGCTGTGCTCGCGGCCAGCCCCGTGACCGTCGCGCTGAACCGCGGCAACGTCGCGGACTCGCTGCTGATCCTGCTGGTGGTGCTGGCGGCGGACGCCACGTCCTCGGCGCTGCTCACCGGCAGGCTGCGCACGCTGCTGCTGGCGGGCGTGTGGGTGGGGCTCGCGTTCCAGGCCAAGATGATGGTCGCGTGGCTGGTGCTGCCAGCGCTGGCCGCGGCGTACCTGCTCGCGGCGCCCCCGCGCGTCCGCGTCCGCGTCGGCCACCTCGCGCTGGCGGGTCTCGTGACGCTCGCGGTGTCGCTGAGCTGGATGACGGCGGTCTCGCTCGTGCCCGCGCACTCGCGTCCGTACGTGGACGGCACGCAGAACAACTCGGTCTTCAGCCAGACCTTCGAATACAACGGGTTCGGCCGCCTGGAACGGCGCAACGTGTTCGCCGGCGCCGGCCACCCCGCCGAGTTCCTGGTGCGCATCTCCGAAGCGGAAGCCTCGCCCACCCACAAGGTCCAGCCCAGCTGGCACCGGCTGCTCGGCGGGCTGTTCGGTCGCGACGACGGGTGGCTGCTGCCGATCGCGCTGCTCGCCGCCGCGTGCGTGCTGGCGTGCGCGCGCGGAGCCGGCCGGCGCGACCCGCTGCGCGCCGCGGTCGTCCTGTGGGGGACGTGGCTGCTGGTCCTGGCGGCGTTCTTCAGCGCGGGCGGCTACCCGAACTCCTACTACGTGGCCGCGCTCTCGCCCGCGACCGGCGCGCTGTGCGGCGCCGGCGCGGCGCTCCTGCAGCGAACGCGCGCCTCGCTCGCGACGAGCGCATGGCTCGCCGGCGCGACGCTCTGCTCGGCGGGGTTCGGCGTCTACCTGCTCCGCGGAGGAACCGGCGTGCCCGCCTGGCTGGTTCCCGCCGCGGCGCTCGTCGGGGCGCTCGGCGCGGTAACGCTGATCACGGCGCGCGGCGCAGCCGTCCTGCGATCGCCCGAGCGGACCGTCATCCTGGTGCTCGCGTGCACGCTGCTGCTGCCAGCTGTCACCTCGGTGCTGATGGTCACGCGCGGCCTCGGCCCGTTCGCGGCGCCATATGAGCCCGCGTCGGCGACGGTGTCGAGAGCGTCCGCGCAACGCTCGCAGATGTTGGATGCAAGGGTGATGGAAGAACTGTCCTCGCGCTCGGAAACGCCGATCGCGCTCGCGACGGACTCCTCGATCCTGGCCGCTCCGTTCATCCTGGCGTCGGGCAGCGAGGTCCTTCCGATCGGCGGATATCAGGGCGGCGCGCCGGAGCCCTCGCTCGCCGAGCTGCGAGCCCGGATAGCGGCAGGCGAAGTGCGCACGTTCCTGATCCCGGCTGTCAGCGACGACCCACGCATCGAGTGGATCTCGGCCCACTGCAAGACCGAAGCGCCACACGGCCCCCGCACGTCGACTTCGACAGGGCTATACGAATGCGCCAGCGGCTGAGCGCGCGCGGAAGACCGCGTGCGCCCGCTCGCGCGCGCTCCGCGGTCAGGCCACGACGGTGAGCCCCTTGGAGAGCCCCGTGAGCACCTCGCGCCGATCCTCGCCGACGACGAGCAGGTCCTCGATCCGCACCCCGAGCACCCCCGGCAGGTAGACCCCCGGCTCGACCGTCACGACGTTGCCGGCGCGCAGCGGCTCCTCCCCCGCCGTGCGCGACAGGCGCGGGCCCTCGTGGATCTCCATGCCCACGCCATGGCCGAGGCCGTGGCCGAAGTGCTCGCCGTGGCCGGCCTGCTCGATCAGCTCACGTGCGACCGCGTCCACGTCTTTGCCGCTGGGCCCCGCCTTGACAGCCGCCACGCCCGCTTCCTGGGCGGCCAGCACCAGCTCGTAGATCTCGCGCGCCTGCGCGGAGATGTTCTCGCCGGTGGCATACGTGCGCGTGCAGTCCGAGCAGTAGCCCTCGTGCAGGGCGCCCCAGTCGATCGTCACGAGCACGTCGCGTGGGATCGGCTCCTCGAGCGGCTGTGCGTGCGGCAGCGCGCCATGGGCGCCCGCGGCGACGATCGAGGGGAAGCTCGGCGCCTGCGCGCCGAGGCGGCGCATGCGCAGCTCGAGCGCGAGCGCCACCTCGCGCTCGCTGCGCCCCACGAGGCCATCTTCGAGCACGCCTCGAAGCGCCTCGTCGGCGAGCTCGCAGGCGGCGCGGATTCGTGCGATCTCGACGGCGTCCTTGACCGCGCGCAGCCGCTCCACGGCGCCCGCGCACGGGACCAGCTCCCAGCCCGGCCCCAGCAGCTGCGCGAGCTGCGCGTGGCGTTTGACCGTCAGCGCGGCGTCGTCGAAGCCCAGGCGCCCACCCATGTCGACGAGCTCCGCCGCGAGCGCCTCCAGCAGCTCGCCGCTGACGATCTCGCGCATGAACGACTCGGAGACCTCCTCGGCCGACTGCGTCGCGTAGCGGAAGTCGCTGAGGAAGCGGTGCGCGCCGAGCCTCGCTCCAGCCTCAACAGCAACGACCAGCGCCAACCCGTTGCTGCCGGTGAAGCCCGTCAGATAGCGCACGCCCACGAGCGAGTCGACGAGCAGCGCGTCGACCCCCAGCTCGCCCAGATCCCGCGCCAGCCGCGCGGCACGGGCGCCGGCCGGGTCGACTCCCCGGCGACCGTGAGCGCGCTCGCCCGCGCTCATGCCGCGCTGCCCTGAAGCTCGTCGCGCAGCAGCGCAAGCGCATCGCGATAGCCGTCCGCGCCGCGCCCGGTGACGCTTGCCACGCACAGCTCGCCGATCACCGACGTGCGCCGCCATGCCTCGCGGCTGTGCACATCGGAGAGGTGGACCTCGACCGCCGGCAGCGCCGCGATCTCGAGCGCGTCGCGGATCGCCCACGCGTAGTGCGTCCACGCGCCGGGGTTCAGCACGATCGCGTCCGCTTGGGTGGGCGGGCCCCTCAGCGAGTGCAGGCGCTCGACGAACGCGCCCTCGTAGTTGGTGTGGAAGAAGCGCGTCTCGAGCCCCAGCGCGTGCGCGTCCGCTTCGATCCGCTGCTCGAGCTGCTCCAGCGTGAGCGTGCCGTACTGCGCCGGGTCGCGTTGCCCCAGCTGATCGAGGTTGACGCCGTGCAGGACCTCCACGCGCAGACTCGAAGCGCTCATCGCGCGAGCTCCCGCACGGCCGCGCGCAGATCCTCGCGTGCGACCTCGCAGCCGAACTGCACATCCCCCGGCGCGCGCACGAGCACGAACGGCACGTCGGCGCCGCCGAGACGCTTCTTGTCGCGTCCCGTCGCCTCGACCACGGCATCGACCGAGACCCCGTCGAGATCGACCGGCAGGCCGCGAGCCTCCAGCAGGCCGCGCACGAGCTCGCGCAGCTCGTCCTGGCCGGAGAGCCGCAGCGCGGCCAGCAGTCCTAGTCCGACCGCCTCGCCGTGGCGGTAGCGCGCATAGCCGCTGACGGTCTCGATCGCGTGGCCGACCGTGTGCCCCAGGTTCAGCAGCTGGCGGCGCCCCGCGTCGCGCTCGTCCGCCGCGACGATCGCGAGCTTGGTGCGCGCGCACGCGAAGATCACGCGCTCGTCCGCGTCAGCGCCCACGACGATCGCCTCCCACAGCCAGCCGCCGGCGATCAGCGCCGTCTTCAACACCTCCACCCAGCCGGCCGCGAGCTCCGCTGCGGGCAGCGTCGCGAGCGTGTCGGGGTCCACCAGCACGCCTGCCGGCTGGTGATAGGCGCCGACATAGTTCTTGGCCTCGGGCAGATCCACGCCCGTCTTGCCGCCGTAGGCGGAGTCGACCTGCGCGACCAGCGTGGTCGGGACCTGCACGACGGGAACGCCGCGCTGGTAGGTGGCGGCGCAGAATCCAGCGAGGTCGCCGACGACGCCGCCGCCGAGCGCCACGATGTGATCGGCGCGGGTCATGCCCGCGCCGACGAGCGCCTGCCAGACGCGCTCGGCGCTCGCGAGCGTCTTGTGCCGCTCGCCGGGCGCGATCGCGACGGTGGCGGCCAGCTCTCCCAGCCAGTCCCCGTAGAGCTCGTGGACGGATTCGTCGCTCACGCAGAACGGGCGCGACTGCGAGCGATCGACAGGCCAGATCCGGCCCAGCTCGAGCGCGTCGGCGCCTCGCAGCAGCCCGCGACCGACCATCACCGGGTACTCGCCGGAGGCGGAGCTGGCCCACAGCATGCGCGTTCCCGATGGCGCGGCTGCGAGCGCGCGCAGCGCCCCTGCCGCGCGGGCGGCGCCACCGATCGGCAGGTCGGCCAGCGTGGCGTCGGCAAGCCGCTCGTAAAGCGGCGCGCGAGCCTCGTACAGCGCGAGAAAGGCGTCCCGATCCCGCGCCAGCGGCCGCTCGCCCGCCGATCCGGCCGGTCCGCTGACGCGCCCCCATGCGGTCTCGGGATCGACGTCCAGCAGCACCGTCACGTGGTCGCCGAGCGCCTGCCGCGTGCGCTCGGACAGCACGCTGCCGCCGCCCAGCGCGATCACGTCATCGGGCGCAGCCTCGGCCAGCAGCCCGCACACCAGCTCCTCCTCTGCGGCGCGGAAGGCCGCCTCGCCATTGCGCTCGAACTCGCGCGCCACGGGGTGCCCGAAGCGCTCCTCGAGCACCGCGTCGCTGTCGAGCGCGCTCGCGCCGAGCGCCTCGGCGAGCTCGCCGGCGGCGGTCGACTTGCCGACGCCCATGAAGCCGATCAGGACGAATGCCATCCGATGCGGTCTGTGTAGGCGCTCACGGCCGCCAGCACGTCGTCGACGTGGTCGCCGCCGAACTTGCGCCGGTAGGCGTCGGCGAGCACGAGCGCCACCATCGCCTCCCCCACCACCCCGGCGGCGGGCACGGTGCACGAGTCGGTGCGCTCGCGCAGCGCCTGCGCCGGCTCGTGCGTCTCGGTGTCGACCGAGCGCAGCGGCTTGGTCAGCGTCGGCAGCGGCTTCATGGCGCCGCGCACGATCAGCGGCAGGCCGTTGGTCATGCCGCCCTCCAGGCCGCCCGCGTGGTTGGTCTCGCGGAAGTAGCCGCGCTCCTCGGAGAAGAAGATCTCGTCGTGCGCCTGTGAGCCCGGCACGCCGGCGATCGTGAACGCGTCGCCGATCGACGCGCCCTTGATCGCCTGGATCGAGCAGATCGCCATCGCCAGACGCCCGTCCAGGCGCTCCTCCCAGGAGATGTGCGAGCCGAGGCCCGGGACGAGACCGAACGCCTGCACCTCGAACACGCCGCCGAGCGACTCGTTGGCCTTGCGCAGCACGTCGATCTCGCGCACCATCGCCTTCGAGGCCTCCTGGTCCAGGCACCGTACGGGCGAGTCGTCCACGGCGGCGAAGTCGGCGTCAGTGAGCGGGCGCTCGCGCTCGGGCGCGTGCACGGAGGCGATCTGGATCACGTGCGAGCGCACGCTCACGCCGAGCGCGCGCAGGAACGCCTTGCAGACGCCGCCGCCGGCCACGCGCGCGGCGGTCTCGCGCGCGGACGCGCGCTCGAGGATGTTGCGCACGTCCGAGTGCTTGTACTTCTGGGCGCCCACTAGGTCCGCGTGGCCGGGGCGCGGCAGGTGAACCTCGGCGGTGGGGCGGGCGGGATCCGATACCCGCCACGGGTTCATGCGCTCCTCCCAGTTGGCGTAGTCGCGGTTGGCCACCTGCAGCGCGATCGGCCCGCCGAGCGTGCGCCCGTGGCGCACGCCGCCGGTGACCTCGGCGGCGTCGCGCTCGATCTTCATGCGCCCGCCGCGCCCGTGGCCGAGCTGGCGGCGCGCCATGTCGCGGTTGAGGTCCTCGGGCGCGAGCTCGATGCCGGCCGGCATCCCCTCGACGATGCACGTCAGGCCGGGGCCGTGCGACTCGCCGGCGGTTGTCAGTCGGAGCTCCATGGCCCCAAGCTTATTTGCTGGCGACTCAGCGACCGTGGCGGCGGTGCGCGGCAGCGCCGGCACGCGCTCCGAACGCATGATGCGCCGCGAATACGAGCACGCCCATCTGCGCGGAGTAGTGCAGGTCGGGTACGGCGAGCAGCCCCGCGTGCTGGAGCAGTTCGCGTCCAGCCTTGGACTCGCCGCGGAGCTGGCTCTTGACGGCCGCGCTCGAGGCCTTGGCCGAGACGATGCTCACGACCCGCAGTTCGTACAGAGCCGGCTGGCCCGTCGCCGTGAGGTATTCGAGCTGCTCTGCCTTCCCGGGCTGCAGGTCGATCGCTTCGCACTGCGATGCGCTGGGCAGGCAGGCCGCTTCGCCGTGCAGGATCGCTTCGCCGACGAGCGTGAAGGTCGCGCTCTTGCCTCCCGAGGTGACGCCGCGGAAGACGATCAGCGGCTGCTTGGCTTCGGGCAGCGGCTGGAGCAGTTTCAGGCTCTCGTAGGGGGTCAGCTGCGCGGTCTGCGGCGTGGAGCCGGCGGGCAGCGCGCCGAACAGCACGGCCACGTGGTAGACGGTCTTCGGCTTGGCGGGCGTGGAGGGTTTGGACGGCTTCGTCGTTCCGGAGCCGCCGGTGGAGCTCGTTTCGGGGGAGCCCGTGGAGGAGGAGCCGGAGCTCGACGAGCTGGAGCTACCTGAGCCGGAGGACTTGCTTGAGCTGCTGGCCGTGCTCGCTGTTTTTTCCGCGGGCAGCGGAGTGAAGGGGTTGCGCGCGGACCCGTGGTGCTGCACCGAGACGCCGCCTGTCATCTCCGCGACCGCCTTTTCGGGGCTCGCCTGGCTGATGGCGACACCCGCCGAGGCGGTGGCCGGAGTGTTCGTGGCCGCGGACGGCGACGTCGGGGCGCTCGAGCCGCCGCCGATCACGACGTAGGCGATGGCGCCCACGAGCGCGGCCGCGACCAGCGCCACGAGCGGCAGCAGGCGCCTGTCGGTCAGGTCCGCCTTGACGGAGCTCAGAAGCTCGCTGATGTCGCTCATGGGTTCACCCTCACCAGCGCCGGCGCGGTCGGGGAGCTCGCGGCTCCGGTGGACGATGCCGGCGTCGTCGCGCCCGCGGTGGTGGCCCCCGGGCTCGCCGAGGAGCTCGCGCCCCCGCTCGACGGAAGCATGTACGCCGTCGCGGTGATCGTCCCGCTGAGGTTGCTCGCGGTGCGTTTGACCGCCGGTTCGGTGTTCGAGGTAAGCGGCGAGAGCTTGACGTCCTGGATCGTCAGCAGGCGGCCGCTGACCTGCAGCTGACGGCTGCTGTCCAGGACCGCGAAATCAGTCAGCTGGCGGAAGAGGTGTTCGAGATCGAAATAGCTGCCTTCGAACGTGAACGTGAAGGGCAGCTGTGTGAAGCCGCCGGATGACGCCGTGGAGGCCGTGGACGCCGCGGCGGCGCTCGCGGGCGTGCTCGCGCCGCCACCGCCACCGGCCGTTATCGACGCGAAGTTGACCTGCTTCTCGTTGGACGCCTGCGAGAGCTCGTCGATCAGGGCTGGGACTTCCTGACTCGGCGGCACGGCTTTGCCGAGCGTGACCACCGAGGCGTACGCCGCCGCGTACTGCGACTGCGCCGCGCGCGCGCTCGCCTCCTTGCCTTCGGCGCTCGCGAGCGACGCCTGCGCGGCGGCGACCTGCGCGCCGAGCTGGCTCGCCTGCTTGCGCTCGGGTGACACGAGCAGCATCCATGCCGCCCCGAGGACCGCGACGAGCACCACTACGATCAGGACCGTTCGGTCGCGTGTTGTCATTTCGCGCTCCCTCCCGCGGTCGCCGGGGTCGTGCCGGCGCCATTCGTGTCGGAGGTCGTCCTCGCGGTGGAAGCCGCGGCGACGGCCGACGTGCTCGGCAGCGGGTCGAATGTCATCGTCAGGGTGAAGGCGGGCTCGTGCGCGCCGCAACCTCCCGAAGAGCCCGCACCGCCACCGGAGCCCGAGCCGGAGCTCTGCAGGCTCACTTCCTTGACGCCGTCGATCAGGCGCAGGCGTTCGAGCGTCAATGCCACGACCTTCTGACTGGTCGCGCAGCCGGCGAGCGTGAATGTGGGGACGCTCCCGGGAGGCGTGGAGGACGTCGCCGGCGCGGCGGCGGTCGAGGTGGCGCTCGAGCCGACGACGCTCGACGAGGTCGACGGCGCGGCGGCGCCGGTGGCCGCACCGACGTTGCCGGTGAGCGAGCTGATCGAGGTCTGGGACGGCAGCACACGGCCGAATTCATGGAAGACGTGGGCCCAGTCGAAGCGCGAGTCGATCAGCGCGTCGACCGCCTGCATGTGCTGTTCGCGCAGCGCGATGAAGCTGGCATAGGGCGCAAGACGTTCGGCCGCGGCCTGAGCCTGCTGCGCCTGCTCGTCGATCGTCGCGACCTGGCTGCGACGGCTCGCGATCTGGTGGTCGGCCTGCCCGTAGCCGAACGCCATCGCCGCGAGGCCGCCGATCAGCAGCAGCACCGCATAGGCGGCGCCCTGCGAGCGCCCGGCGCCGACCGACGCGCCGCTGCGCTGCTCGGCGGGAATCAGGTTGACGGCTCTCATTGCACAGCCTCCGACACGGCCAGGCCGGTCGCGATCGCAAGCCGGTGCGGCGAGACCGCATCGGCGATCCCGTCGAGCGCGCCCACCTCCTGGCAGCGCACTTCGACGCCCAGCGAGGACTGCAGCGCCTCGGCGAAGCCGGGGATGTCCTGTGCGGCGCCGCTCATGACGACGTGCGAGACCTCGCCGCCGCCGTCCTGGGAGCGGTGGAAGTCGAGCGAGTTGCGGACCTCCCCGGAGATTTCGCGGATGCCGTTCTCGAGCACCGTCCACACATCCGCGTTCGACTGCGGCGCCTGCGTCTCGGGCGTCTCCTCGACCGCCGCCAGCTCCTCGTAGCTCATCGAGCGTTCGCTCGCCTCGGCGTCCTCGACGCTGGACTGCTCCTCGCCCGAGGCCTGCGCCGGCTCGGTGCCCTCGTCGTGGCGGTCGAGCTCGATCTCCTGCGGCGCGGCGGGCGCCTGCTCGGCCGGGCTCGGTCGGCTCAGGTCGACGGCCGCGAGCAGCGAGCGCGCCTCCGTGAGAGCGATGCTGCGCCGCTCGGCCAGCTCGCTGGCCATGCCCTCGAGGCCGCTGCCGACGACGCGAGTGAAGCGGCACACGGACCCCTCGGCGATCGCGAGGTTGGTGAGCCCATCGACGTTCAGGTACAGCACGCGTGCCGCCTGCACCCCCTCCGCCTGCGGGGACGCCGCGGGGTCGGGGCGGTACAGCGAGCGGATCAGCGCGAATGCGGACAGGTCCACTCCCTCGGGAGTCAGACCGGCGCGCCGCACGGCGGCGATCAGGCGTTCGATCATGTCGCGCTGCGCCGCAACCAGCACGACGCGCTGGCGGGGGCCGGCGGGAGTGTCGACGATGCCGAGCGGGTGGAAGTCCATGACGGCGTTGTTGAGCGGCATCGGCACCTGGTCCTGCGCCTGGAAGTTGACCGCCGCGGCCAGTTCCTTGCGGTCGCTCACCGGCGGCAGCTCGAGCGTGCGCAGCACCGTGCGCTGGTTGGCGACGCCGACGCGTACGCGCTTGCCCAGCCCGCTCTGGCCGAACAGCTCCTTCAGCGTCTCGCTGAGCGCGGCCTCGTCCACCACTTCGCCGTCGCGCATCGAGTCGGCCGGCAGCGGCAGCGCGGCGGCGCGCTCGGCGACGATCGAGCCGTTGACGCGAGCGTGGACGGCGGCGACGAAGCCGGGCTGGATGTCCAGGCCGACGAGGTTCTCACCCGACCGCCGGCCGAAGGGCAGCGACAGCCTCGGCAGCGAAAGCTGCGTTGGGAGCGAGGGGATTCGGGAAGTGAGTTGCATCTCTTATAGGGCGCTGCAGGCAGCTGGCGGAACACCCGCACGTGCCGTATCGGCGCGTGGCCCGCGGCGCTTTAGTGAAGGAAGTGATTGACGTAGACACCCACGAGCTGGTGTCCGGCGAAAACCGCGACCAGCGCGCCCAGCGCGAGAAACGGTCCGAACGGCACAGCCGTCTTGCGTCCATCATGCGCGCCCTTGCGCGCGATCACGGCGGCCCCCAGAGCCACCCCGGACAGCAGCGCGATCAGCAGCGCTGGGCCCACCGCGGCGCCCAGGAACAGCCCCATCACGCCGGCGAGCTTGACGTCGCCCATGCCCATGCCGCCCGGATACGCGAGCGCGCCGAGCAGCAGGAAGCCGCCGGCGGCCGCGCCCGCGATCAGGCGTTCCGGCTCGCCCGCCGGGTCCAGCGCGAGCCCCGCCGCCAGCGCGAGCACCGCGCCGAGCGCGGTGATGCGGTTGGGGATGATCCGGTGCTCGAGGTCGATCAGCGCTGCCGGCACGACCAGCAGGATCAGGATCACGCTCAGCGCGATGCCGGCGGCCGAATGATGGACGAGCACGGCGCCAACGCACAGTGACGCAGTGAGCGCCTCGACCAGCGGGTAGCGGACGGAGATCGGTTCGCCGCATCCGCGGCAGTGGCCGCGCAGCAGCACCCACGAGAGGATCGGGATGTTGTCGTAAGGCTTGACCGGCGTGCCGCAGCGCGGGCAGTGCGACGCCGGCTTGACCAGCGACTCGTGGCGCGGCAGCCGGTAGGCGACCACGTTCAGGAACGAGCCGACGATTGCGCCGAGAACTCCGGCGAAGGTCACTGCCTCCATGGGTACCTGATCGGCGCCCGCAGCGGGGCACTTGAGCAGACCGCGCGAGGATCCATCAGCGAGAAGGCGCGTCGGCATGGAGTCCGGCGCCCTAAAAGAGAGGGGCGGCCAATTGGCCGCCCCTCTCTCAGTCAGCGTGAAGCGCGATGCCTCAGGCGCGACTTCTTACCATTTTTCTTCTTCCTTGCCCGAGCAGGTGTTGACGCCGTTGCCTTCGCCGGCTTTTTTGCCGCTGATACAGTTGCGGGTGATTGCGCCCGTCGCGGCCCTGGTGATGGTGAACACATCGCCGGTGTTGGCGGCGCGCGCCTTCACCGTGTAGCCTCCGGCTTCCGCGCCTTCGACGCCAGCGAAGCATGCGTTCGTCTGTTCGGCGACTTTTTTGCATGCGAGCAGGCCGGATTCGTATTTTTCGAGTTCTGCTGCGGTCATGCCGGTGTATTCGCCGTTGTGGTCGGTCGCGTACGTTTCCGCGGTCGTCTGAGCCGTGCGCGCAAGCTCCTTCGCCGAAGCGTCGTACGCCTTGGCCTTCTGGTTCAGGAACGACGGAATGGCGATCGCGGCGAGGATGCCGATGATCAGGATCACAACCAGAAGCTCGATAAGGGTGAAGCCACCCTCGTCCTTCGAGCGCTGGCGCAGTCGATACAACATTTTCGATCCTCCTAGGATCCGGTTTTGGGCGCCAGCCCTCGGTAATCGCCTCAAGCGGCGATGCGTCCCCCATTGAGGGCCGCCGGCTTTGATACGCACCGCGAAGATGCTCTGCCTTGGCACCTCGGCACTGGCATTGACACCCGCTGAATCGACCTGCGCGCGCGAGACCTTTACAGCTGCACGCCGGCTTGGACGGATCGGCGCGGCGCGATTGCGGCGGTGCGACCGGTTCTACGGACGTTCGAGCAGGCGCGAGCTCAGGCTGCCGGCTCTGGCGCCGGCTCTGCGGGCGCGTCCTCGGCGCCCTGCTCGAGCCAGCGCGCCTGCGCGTCGATCTCGGGCACGCGCACGCCGCCGCCGGCGCACCACGGGCACGTGAGTTTGGCGGGCGTGCCGCCGAGGCTGGAGATCACCTGGCCGCTGCCGCGGCAGGCCATACACTCCCGCGGCTCATGGGACGCCCCTGCCGGATCCTCGCTGTCGCTGTCGTCGCTGGCCACGAGCCGTTGAGACTAGCGTTCCGCGCGTGAGAACACGAGGCCGCAGCGCGGAGTGGGCGATCGTGGCGGCGATCACGCTGGCCGCGGCGGTGCTGCGCCTGCTCAGGCTGCAGCACGTATCCCCGGACCCCTTCTACGACGCGGCGGTGCGCAGCATGGGCCTGTCGTGGCACAACTTCTTCTTCGGCGCGTTCGAGCCCGGCGGCAGCGTCTCGATCGACAAGCCGCCGGTGGACCTGTGGCTGCAGGTGATCAGCGTGAAGCTGCTGGGCTTCAGCTCGACGACGTTGAAGCTGCCGGAGGCGTTCGCGGGGATCGCGTCGGTGCCGCTCCTGTATGCGGTCGTGCGCCGCATGTGGAGCGCGACGGCGGGCATCGTCGCGGCGGCGGCGATCGCGGCGCTGCCGATCGAGGTGATCACCGCGCGCAGCGACACGATGGACGGGGTGATGATGCTCACGCTGGTGCTCGCCCTGGGGGCGGCGGTGCGCGCGGTGGAGACCGGTCGCCTCGCGTGGCTCTTCGCGGGCGCCGCGGCGCTGGGGGTGGCGTTCGACGTGAAGCTCCTGGAGTCGCTGGTGGCGCTGCCCGGGATCGCGCTGTTCGCCTACCTCGGGCTGCCCTACTCGCGCCCGCGACGCGTGCTGCGCCTGGTGGCCGCGGGCGCGGTGTACGCGGCGGTGGCGCTGTCGTGGCTGACGGCCACACTGCTGTTTCCCGCACACGACCGCCCGTACGCGATCGGCTCGACCGACGGCAGCGCGTGGAACGCCGCGTTCGTGTTCAACGGCAGCGACCGCCTCGGCGGCAAATCGCCGGAACCCGGGGGCACGGTGTACGAACCGGGACACCGCTACCCCGTGGCCACGCAGTCCGAGCGCGACCACATCCCGATCGTGCCGCCCTCCCCCACCCGCCTGCTCGCGCGCGTCGGCCCGCTGTCGGGCGAGCGCCTGGGGCTCGAGCTGCTCGTGGCGCTGCTGCTGGGGATTCCGGCGCTGGCGCTGGGGGCGCTGCGACGAGAGCCAGCGCCCGACGGCGAGGCGAAGGCCGCCGCCGAGCGCTCCCGAGCGGAGCTGCGCGCGCGCATGCGTCGCGCCGCCGCGGGCGGTCTGGGCCTGTGGATGCTCACGGGTGTCGTGCTGTTCAGCCACATGGTGCGGCTGCACCCGCGCTACGTCGAAGGCCTGACCCCGGTCGTGGCGGCGATGCTGGGGATCGGCCTCGCGTGGGTCGTGCGCGGCTTCGAGACTGGAACGCCCGCGCCTGGCCCCGAGGACCGCTCGGCGCGCCCGCGCCTGGCGCTGCTGGTGGTGACCCTGGCGGTCGTCGTCTACTACGCGGAGCGGCTGCTGTACGGGCGCCCGGCGGCGTGGTGGGTGGCGCTCGCGGGGGCGCTCGGCGCGATCGCGTGCGAGTTGCTCGCAGGCCGCACGCAACTAGCCCCCACCGTGCGCGTGTTGTTGGCGCCTGTGGGCGTGATCGGGCTAACGCTGGTTGCGGTGCTCGCGATCCCCCTGAAGGCGGACTTCACCGCGATCTCCGACGGCGTCAGCGACGCGGGGCTGGTGGGCGCGCTGCCGCTGGACCAACAGCACCCGCTGAGCGCATACCTTCGCGCGCACCAGGACGGCGCGCGCTACGAGGTGGCGGCCGAGTCGGCGACGGCGATCGGCTCGCTGATCGTGCAGGATGGACGCCCTGTGCTCGTGCTCACCACCTACGACGCGCGCGTGTTCACCTCCGTGGCGAAGCTGCAGCGGCTGATCGCTGAGGGACAGGTGCGCTACGCGTTCCTGAACACGTTCTGCGCGGGCGCGGTGCAGTCGCTGAACCCGGCGTGCGCGGCGCCGGTGCGGTGGGTGCGCGCGCACGGCACGGACGTCTCGCGCGCGGCGGGCCTGCGCCACGGCGGGCTGCTGTACCTGCTCCCGGGGGCGAAACCGTGAGCGCCGGCTCCGAACGGGAGCGGCTGCTCGCGCTGACCGACGGCGCGCGCACGGCGGGGCGGCTGGCGCTCGACACGGAGTTCATGGGCGAGGGCCGCTACCGCACGCTGCTGTGCCTCGTGCAGCTGGCGATCCCCGAATCGGCCTCGCAGGAGGATGGCGTAGCGGGCGAGCACATCCTCGTGCTGGACCCGCTCGTCGAGGGCTTCGACGGATCGGCCCTCGCGGAGGTGCTGGCGGACCCGGCGGTGGAGATCGTGGTGCACGCGGGGCGCCAGGACGTGGCGCTCGTGCGCAGGTGCCTGCGCACGGAGGTGACGAACGTGTTCGACACGCAGGTGGCGGCCGGGTTCGCGGGGCTGGGGGCGCAGGTCTCCTACGACTCGCTGCTGGGCGACGTGCTCGGCCTGCGCGTGGCCAAGACGGCGAGCTTCACGCGCTGGGACGCGCGCCCGCTGTCCTCCGAGCAGGTCGCGTACGCGCGCGAGGACGTGGTGCATCTGCTGGAGCTGGCGAGCGAGCTGGAGCGGCGCCTGGACGGGCTCGGCCGGCTGCAGTGGGCGCGCGAGGAGTGCGAGCCGCTGACGCGCTCGAGCGACGAGCGCGAGCTGGAGGCGATCTTCGCGCGGCTGCCGCGGATCGGCACGCTGAACGCGTCCGCGCGGTCGATCGCGCGCGAGCTGGTGGCGTGGCGCGAGGCCACGGCCGCGCGCCACGACCGCCCGGTGCAGAGCGTGCTCGGCGACGCGACGATGATCGAGATCGCCAAGCGCCGGCCGTCGTCGCGAGGGGAGCTGGAGCGCATCCGCGGCGTCGGCGCCAGCGCAAGCGGCCGCCGCGCGGAGGACCTGCTGGAGGCCGTCCGCCGCGGCCGCGAGCGCCCGCCGGACCCGGCGCCGGAGCTCGCGCGCCCACCGGCCCCCAAGCCCGATGACGCCCCGCTGGTGGCGCTCGGCGAGGCGCTGCTGCGAACCCGCGCGCGCGAAGCCGGCCTCGCCTACGAGCTGCTGGCCGCGCGCGCGGACCTGCAGGCGATCGTCGCCGCCGCACGCACCGGCGGCGAGGATGCGGACGTGCGCACGCTGCGCGGCTGGCGCCGCGAGCTGGCGGGAGCGGAGCTGCTGGAGCTGCTCGACGGCCGCGTGTCGCTGTCGGTGGCCGAGACCGACGCCGGTCGCCGCGTGGAGATCAGCGACGCCTGAGAGACGCCGGGGCGCTATTCAATATGGTTGTACACTTCGAATAGCGGCAGGTACATCGAGATCACGATGAACCCGACGATGCCGCCGATCACGATGATCATGATCGGCTCGAGGATCGACGTGAGCGCCTTGACGGAGGCCTCGACCTGTTCCTCGAAGAACTCGGCGACCCGGTCGAGCATCGCGTCGAGCGCGCCGGTTTCCTCGCCGACGCCGACCATGTGCGTGACCATCGAGGGGAAGATCGGCGCCTGAGCGAGCGGCGCGGCGATCGTGCCACCGCGCTTGACGGAGGCGATCACGCCGTCCATCGCTTCCTCGACGGCGGCGTTGCCGCCGGTGCGGCCGGTGATCTCGAGCGCCTGCAGCAGCGGCACGCCGGCGGCGGTCAGCGACGCGAGCGTGCGCGACCAGCGCGCGACTGCGATCTGCTGCACGATCGTGCCGATCTTCATCGGCACGTGCAGGCGGAAGTGGTCCCACTGGCGCCTGCCCCAGGTCGTTTTCTTCCATTTCACGAACGACACGATCGCCAGCGCGGTGCCGCCGAACACGGCCCACCAGTAACCGCGCACGATTTCCGAGAGCACGACCGAGACCTGCGTCATGGCGGGCAGTTCGCCGCCGAATTCCTTGAACACGCCCTCGAACACGGGCACCAGGAACGCCACCAGCGCCATCATCACGCCGAGCGCGAAGATGATCACCATGATCGGGTAGACCATCGCTGATTTCACCTGGCGGCGCAGCGCGGCGTCCTTCTGCAGCTGGTTGGCGACGCGCACGAGCGCGTCCTCGAGCACGCCGCCCATCTCCCCCGCCTGCGTCATCGCGACGAACAGCGGGTTGAAGACCTTGGGGTGGCGCGCCATCGAGTCGCTCAGCGAGAGCCCCGCCTCGACGTCCTTGCGCACCGCGACGATCGTCTCCGTCAGGAACTTGTCCTCGGTCTGCTCCTCGAGCACGTACAGCGCGCGCAGGATGCTCATCCCCGAGGAGATCATGGTCGACAGCTGGCGCGCGAAGATCGCGAGATCGTTCGCGCTGACGCGCTTCATGAAGGCGAGCTCGATCTCCCTGGAGGAGTGCTTGTCGGCGATGTCGAGGACGATCAGCCCGCGCTGCTTGAGCTGGTCGGAGACCGCCTGCTTGGAGTCGGCCTCCACCTCGCCGCGCGCTTTGGCGCCGGCCAGGTCGATCGCCTTGAAGACGTAGGTGCTCATGGTTTAGATCCCACCCGCCTGCCCCTACGCCGCCGCCAGCGTGCTCGCCCCCAGCAGGCGCCTGAGCTCATCCGGCGTCGAGGAGCGCGCTTCGGCGAGCTTCTGGGTGATCTTGTTCTCGCGCACGAGCGTCGCGAGCGCCGCGTCCATCGTCTGCATGCCGGCCGCGGAGCTGGTCTGCAGCACGGAGTAGATCTGGTGGGTCTTGCCCTCGCGGATCAGGTTGCGGATCGCTGGGTTCGGCACGAGCACCTCGCACGCCACGACGCGCCCGGAGCCGTCGCTGCTGGGCAGCAGCTGCTGGGTCATGATGCCCTGCAGCGCGACCGACAGCTGCACGCGCACCTGGCCCTGCTGGTGGGAGGGGAACACGTCGATCACGCGGTCGATCGTCTGCGCGGCGTCCTGCGTGTGCAGCGTAGCGAACACCAGGTGCCCGGTCTCGGCCGCGGTCAGCGCGGTGGAGATCGTCTCCAGGTCGCGCATCTCGCCGACGAGGATCACGTCGGGGTCCTGGCGCAGGGCGGCGGTCAGCGCCAGGGAGAAGCTCTGCGCGTCGGAGCCCAGCTCGCGCTGGTTGACGATGCACTTCTTGTGGCCGTGCAGGAACTCGATCGGGTCCTCGATCGTCATGATGTGCTCCTCGCGCGTGGCGTTGATCTCGTCGATCATCGCCGCGAGCGAGGTGGACTTGCCCGAGCCGGTGGGGCCGGTGACGAGCACGAAGCCGCGCGGCTTGCGCGTGAACTCGTGCACGGTGGGCGGCAGCCCGAGCTCGTCGATGGATGTCAAATTGAAGGGGATCAGGCGGAAGGCCGCGCCGATCGCGCCGCGCTGGTAGTAGGCGTTGACACGGAAGCGCGCGTGGCCGGGGATCGAGTAGGCGAAGTCCAGCTGCCAGTTGGTCTCCAGGCGCTGGCGCTGGTCGCCGGTGAGGATCGAGTAGACGATCTCGCGGGTGTCCGTCGGCGAGAGCTTGGGGTAGTCCTCGAGCGGCGTCAGGCGGCCGCGGACGCGGACCGTCGGGTGCGCACCGGAGGTGAGGTGCAGGTCGGATGCCCGGCGGTGTACGACCTCCATCAGCAGGTCGGCGAAATCGATGTCCATGGGTCGCTGCATCGGCAGATCGCCGCCGCACCATTAGAACGCGGCGCCACGCCGCGGACGGGTGGACGAAGGTTCGAGCCTTGGAACCTCAGTTGGTGCCTCAGTTGGTGCCGATCACGCGCGCGATCTCGGCCATCGAGGTGCGGCCCATGCGCACCTTCTGCAGGCCGTCGTCGCGCAGGCGGGTCATCCCCTGGCTGACGGCGACGTCGCGGACCTTCTCGGCGGGGCTGCGTTCGAGCGTCAGCGTCTGGATCTCGGGGGTCATCTTCATCACCTCGTACAGGCCGACGCGTCCGCGGTAGCCGCTGGCGCCGCAGCGCCTGCAGCCGACTGGCTCGTAGGCCTCGAGCTCCACGCGCGCCCGGTAGCCGTTCTCGCGCAGCACCTTCGCGGGGATGATCGTGCGCCGCTTGCAGCTCGGGCACAGCATCCGCGCGAGACGCTGCGCGACGATGCAGTCGAGCGCGGAGGCCACGAGGAACGGCTCGACGCCCATCTCGATCAGGCGCGTGATCGCGGAGGGCGCGTCGTTGGTGTGCAACGTGGAGAGCACGAGGTGCCCGGTGAGCGCCGACTCCACCGCGATCTGCGCGGTCTCGCGGTCACGGATCTCGCCGACCATGATGATGTCGGGGTCGGCGCGCACCATCGCGCGCAGCCCCGCGGCGAAGCTCAGCCCGACCTTGCTCGAGACCTGCACCTGGGTGAGCCCGGTCATTTCGTACTCGACGGGGTCCTCGACGGTGATGATGTTCTTCTCGGGCGTGTTGAGCAGCTGCAGCGCGGCGTACAGCGTGGTCGACTTCCCCGAGCCGGTGGGGCCGGTGACGAGCACCGCGCCGTGCGTCTCGCGGCACGCCTTTTCGAAGCGTTCGCGCTCGGGGTCGGCCATGCCGAGCTTGTCGAGCTGTACGACCACGGACTCCTTGTCGAGCACGCGCATGACGACGCCCTCGCCGTGCACGCTCGGCAGCGTGACGACGCGCAGGTCGACGTGGCGGCCGTCGACGACCAGCCCGACGCGCCCGTCCTGGGGCAGGCGCTTCTCGGCGATGTTCAGCTCGGCCATGATCTTGATGCGCGAGACCACGCCGGCGGCCATCCGCCGCTGCACGGTGGTGATGTCCTGCAGCACGCCGTCCACGCGGAAGCGCACGCGCAGCTCGCGTCCGTCCGGCGCGAGATGGATGTCGGAGGCGCCGCGCTCGACCGCCTGCGCGACGAGCTGGTTGACGAGCTTGATGACGGGCGCGTCTTCGGAGGTCTCATGCAGCGCGACGACCTCTGCCCCGTCCTCGGCTTCTTCGACCAGCTCGGCGCCCTCGCCGACGACGTCTTCGAGCCGGTCCAGACGCGAGATCAGCGTGGCGATGTCATCCGGCGGCGCGACCGCGACGCGGATCTCATAGCCGGTCATGATCGCGATGTCGTCGACCGCGAGCACGTTCGACGGGTCGGCCATCGCGACGAGCAGCGTGCGCTTGTCGGCGAACGCGACGGGGACCGTCTGGTAGCGCTTGGCGACGGTCGTGCTGACGAGGTTGGCGGCGGACATGTCCACCTGGAATACGCCGAGGTCGAGGTGGTCGAGCCCGTAGCGCTCGGCTAGCGCGCGCGCGAGCGCGTCTGGGGTGATCGCGCCGCTGTCCAGCAGCGCCCGCTCGGGCGTCGTGCCAGACACGCGCGAGGCCTCGAGCGCGTCCTCCACCTGGCGGGTGCTGGCGAGGCCCATGTCGACGATCACGTCTGTGAGGAAGCGCTGTGAGGAGCCGCGCCGCGAGGGCTTGGTGATGCCCGTGTATTCCGCCGCGGGCGTCGCCTGCGAGGCTTCGGCCGCGGCGATCTCGCCGTACTGGTCCGCGTCCAGGTCCGCGCCTGCGATCCGCTCGAGCTCGATGTCGGCTTCGGCGCGCTCGACCGAGAACACGTCTTCGGCGCCCTCGGGCGCGCCGTCCATCCCGAAGATCGCGTGCAGGTCGGGGTCCGTCTGCGGGAGCTCGCTCATGGCCTGTGCCCCTTCACGGGGTGCGCGACCCTCCGACGCGTCCCGCCTGGCGTCCGGCGGCGGCTACTGCTCCGGTGGCTGCTGCTCGCGGGCAGCGCGGCGCATGACCTCGAGCGGCGCCTTGCGGCCGGTCCACAGCTCGAGGCTGAGCGCGCCCTGCGCGACGAGCACCTCGAGCCCGTCGACGGCGCTCGCGCCATGGGCCGTGGCGGCCGCGATGAGCGGCGTGGGCGTGGGGCGATAGACGAGATCGACGACATAGGCGTAGTTACCGACTTGATCGAACGTCAATCCGAGTTGGTTGAGCGCCTCATCGTCACTGGCCGAGGGTTGTACGCCGGAGCCCGTCTGGAGGCCCACGGACGTGCAGTTGACGAGCAGATCGGCGTCCTCGGCGCGAATCGCGGCTCGCGCGCCGAGATCCCGCGCGAGCGCCTGCGCGCGCTCGGGGGTGCGGTTCCACACGGCCACGTCGCTCGCTCCGGACTCGCGCAGCGCCCACACGGCCGCGCGCGCGCTGCCGCCGGCGCCGAGCACGAGCACGCGCGGATGGGCCGGCGGCGGCGCGGGCAGGCGCTCGAGCGCGGCGATCAGGCCCGGCGCGTCGGTGTTCTCGGCGGCGATCGTGCCGTCGGCGGCGAACGTGAGCGTGTTGGCGGCGCCGATCTCGCGCGCGGCGGTGGAGGCGTCGGTGGCGAGCGCGAGCGCGGCGTGCTTGTGCGGGATCGTGACGTTGGCGCCGAGGAAGCCCGCGGCGCCGAGCGCGCCGGCGGTCTCGGCGAACAGCGCCGGCGGCACGGGCAGGCGCTGGTAGCGCCAGTCGTGCAGCCCGAGCGCCGCGAGCGCCGCGTTGTGCATCGCCGGCGAGCGGCTGTGGGAGACGGGCCAGCCGAGGACGCCCAGGCGCGTCATCAGCCGTGCTTGCACGCCGGCGGGCGACCGCCGTTGCGCGCGACCGCGGCCTTGTAGGCGGCGGCGTCGGCTTCGAACTCGGCGAGCGTGTCGGAGAACACCTGCTCGCCGCAGCCGTCCGCGCCGGCGACGTAGTACAGGTAGGCGACGTGCGCGGGATGCGCCGCCGCTTCGATCGAGGCAACGCCCGGGTTGGAGATCGGGGTCGGCGGCAGCCCCACGTGCGTGCGCGTGTTGTAGGGGGAGTCGATGTGCAGCTGCGCTTCTGTCAGTTCGTGCGTGTAGGTGGCGATGCCGGTCTTCAGCTCGACCGCGTAGTAGATGCTCGCGTCGATGCCCAGCGGCACGCCGGCGGCGAGCCGGTTGTAGATGACCGCGGCGATCTTCGGCCGGTCGCCCGCGATCAGCGCCTCGCGCTCGACCATCGAGGCCACGGTCAGCAGCTGGTAGGGCGTCACGTGCAGCGCGTGGGCGCGCGCGATCTGACTGACGCCGAAGTTTTCCTGGAAGGCCACGAGCTGCTCCTGCACGAGCTTCGTGACGGACGCGCCGGAGTCCATGTCATACGTGGCCGGGAACAGGAAGCCTTCGAGGTCCGGCGTGCCGTGGGGCGCGCCGTAGGAGGCGGGGTTGAGCAGCGACGAGCGCCGCGAGGCCGCGCGGTAGCTGCCCTTCAGGCCGTCGGCGGCGGCGATCTGCTCGATCTGCGCGCGCGTCTTGCCCTCCGGGATCAGCACCTTCACGACCGGCGGCGGCGCCGGCGGCGCGGGGGTTTTGCGGTCGTGCGCGCGCAGCACCAGCACGACCGCCACGACCACGGCCGCGAGCGCGATCAGCGCGGCCAGCCGCGCGAGCGCCGAGCGCCGTCTGGGCGCGCGCCGCTGCTCCCGCTCGAGGCGGTCGCGTTCGCGTTCGGCGGCGGTGCGTTCGCGCCCTGGTCGTGATCGGTCGCCGCGAGGCAAGGGCCCAGAACCCTAACGCGATCGGGCGGCGAGCCAGCTCTCCAGCAGGTGCGCGGCGGCGCGCGAGTCCTCGCTGGTGGTGAAGCCGCCGGGACCAATCCGCTGGGCGAGGCGCGTGGTGAAGCGCTCGTCGTGCATCTCGACGGGCACGCCGTCGCCGAGCCGGCGCGCGAGCTCCTCGGCGAACGCGCGCGTCTCGCGCGTCTGCTGGGTGTCGCCGCCGGCGAGCGACAGGGGCAGCCCGACGACGACGCGCTCGACGTCGCGTTCGCGGACGAGCTCGCGCAGGCGCGCGAAGCCGCGCTTGGTGGCGGGCCGCTCGATGACGTCGACTGGAGTGACGATCGTGCCGGTGGGGTCGCTGAGCGCGCAGCCGCAGCGGGCGCTGCCGTAGTCGAGCGCGAGCACCCGCATGCGCGCGTCAGGCGCCGGCCGCGAGCGCCGCCTCGATCGCGGCACGCCCGCCGGCGATCGCGTCGGGGAGCTTCTCGGGGTCGCGCCCGCCGGCCTGGGCCATCGTGTCGCGCCCCCCTCCCCCGCCCCCGACGATCTCGGCGGCAGTCTTGACGACGGCGCCCGCCTTGACGCCGCGCTCGACGAGCGCGGGCGCGACGCTGGCGACGAGGTGCACGCGGCCGTCGGCTGCGCTGCCGAGCAGGATCGCAGCGTCGGTCAGGCGGCCCTTGAGCCGGTCGACGACGTCGAGCAGCAGCTTGGGATCGCCGATCTCGACGACGACCGCGAGCACGCTGGCGCCGCCCACCTGCTCGGCGCCGGCGGCGAGCGCGTCGATGTCGATGCCGCCGGCGGCGCCTTGCGCGCCGGCGCCCTGCTTGAGCTGTTTCTCCAGGCGCTTGCGCTCCTGCGCGAGCGTGGCGAGCGCCGCGGGCGCGTCCTCGGGGCGGGTGCGCAGCTGCGTGGCGATGTCCTTGAGCAGGCGGTCGTACTCGCGCAGCAGGTCGACGGCGACGGGGCCGGTGACGGCCTCGATGCGCCTGACGTTGGCGGAGCTTGAGGTCTCGTGCAGGATGCGGAAGGCGCCGATCTCGGCGGTGGAGCGTACGTGGGTGCCGCCGCACAGCTCGCGCGAGTACTCCCCGTCGCCGACCTCGACCATGCGCACGACGTCGCCGTACTTCTCGCCGAACAGCGCCATCGCGCCGAGCTGCTTGGCCTCGTCGAGCGTGGTGGTGATCGCGTGCACGGGGTCGTTGCGAGCGATCCACTCGTTGACGCGGTCCTCGACGTCGCGCAGCTCCTCGGCGCTGAGCGCCTGGCCGTGGCTGAAGTCGAAGCGCAGCTTGTCGGGGCCAACGTGGGAGCCGGCCTGGCGCACGTGGCTGCCGACGCGCTCGCGCAGCGCCGCCTGCAGCAGGTGGGTGGCGGTGTGGTTGCACTCGGTCTTGTGGCGCGCGAGGTGGTCGACGCGCGCGAGCACCTGCTCGCCGACCTGGAGCGTGCCGGCCTCGACGAGCACCTCGGGCACGCGGTCCTCGCCGAGGAACAGGACGTCCTCGACGCGCGCGCGGCAGTCGCCGTGCTGGCATTCGATCGTGCCGACGTCCGAGACCTGCCCACCGCCGGCGGCGTAGAACGGCGACTCGGCGAGCTTGACGAGCAGGCGCGCCGGCGCGCCGCCGTCCCCCCCGCCGCTGCCGTTTGCGCCTTCGACGTCCGCGAGCGGGCGGATGGCGAGGACGGTGGTGGGCTGCACCTCGGTCTCGTAGCCGGTGAAGCGGGTGGCGGCGCCGCCGTCCAGCGCCTCGATCGCGCTGGCGCTGTTGCCGGCTCCCGCGCCGCTGCGCCCGGCGCCGCCGCGGCCGCGTTCGCGCTGCTCCTCCATCAGCTCTTCGAAGTCGCCCTCGATCGCAAGGTCGGCTTCGGCGAGCAGCTCGCGGGTCATCTCGTGCGGGAAGCCGTGGGTGTCGTGCAGCGTGAAGACCTGGAGCGCGGGCACGGTGGAGCGCCCGGCGGCGCGCGCCTGCTCGATCTGGTCCTGCAGCATCTGCATGCCCTGCGCGAGCGTGCGCCCGAAGCTGTCCTCCTCGGCGGCGAGCCACATGTCGGTGACGTCGGCGTGCTCGTGCAGCTCGGGGTAGGCGGCGCCCATGATCTCGCGCACGCGCGCGGAGTAGCGGGTGAGGAAGCCGGGCTCGAGCGCGAGCGCGAGCCCCTGCTGGATGGCGCGGCGCATGACGCGGCGCAGCACGTAGCCGCGGTCCTCGTTGGAGGGGACGACGCCGTCGGCGGTGAGGAAGGTCATGGCGCGGGTGTGGTCGGCGAGGATGCGAAGCGCGCGGTCGCTGTCGTAGCCGGCGCCGTAGCGCGTGCCGGCGAGCTGCTCGCCGAGCTGGATGAGCGGCTGGAACTGGTCGGTCTCGAACACGGACTGCTTGTCCTGGAGGATGGCGGCCATGCGGTTGAGGCCGAGGCCGGTGTCGATGTTGTTGGCGGGCAGCGGCTCGAGGACGCTGCCGGGCTCATCGGGCGCGGGCCGCTGGTCGTACTGCATGAACACGAGGTTCCAGTACTCGAGGAAGCGCTCGTTCTCGCCGCCGGGGAGATCGTCGGCCGTGCCGTGCTGGACGCCGCGGTCGACGTACAGCTCGGAGCACGGCCCGCACGGCCCGGTGGGCCCGGCCTGCCAGAAGTTCTCGGAGCGCGGGCAGCGCACGATTCGCGCCGGGGGGACGCCGAGCGCTTCCCAATACCCGATGGCCTCCTCGTCGGGTCCGAGCCCGAGGCCGTCGTCGCCTTCGAACACGGTCACCCAGATGTCCTGGGCGGCGAAGCCGAACACCTCGCGCGAGAGCTCCCACGCGAAGCTGATGGCCTCGCGCTTGAAGTAATCGCCGAACGAGAAGTTGCCGAGCATCTCGAAGAAGGTGAGGTGGCGGGCGGTGTTGCCGACGTTGTCGATGTCGACGGTCCTGAACACCTTCTGGCAGTCGGTGAGCCGCGACCTGGGGGGCGTGTCCTGGCCGAGGAAGTACGGCTTCAGCGGGTGCATGCCGGCGACGGTGAGCAGCGCGGAGGCGTCGTGCGCGGATGGCACGAGCGAGGCGGAGGGGATGCGCAAATGCCCGCGCTCCTCGAAGAAGGCCAGGTAGCGCTCGCGGATCTCGTCGGTGTTCATGTCTTTAGATATTAAGGGCGACCTGGCGCCCGGCACGGACCGCGCACCCTAAGCCGTCAAGCGGCAATGGTTCCGTGGCCGACTACGAGGTCGCCGGCGTACAGGCATGCGAGCTGCCCGGGAGCGGTGCGCTCGGCGGGCTCGTGCAGCTCGATCGCGAGATGCTGGTGGCGTCCGGCGCCGGGGTCGCCGGCGAGGCTGCACGCGAAGCGGCGCCCGTGCGCGCGCACGCGCACGCCGTCGACGCAGCTGCCGTGGCGGTGCAGCGTGGCCTCGCGCACGGGCACCTCGCGCGCAAGCAGCGCGTCGCGCGGGCCGACGGTGACGGTGTTGGCGCGGGCGTCGGTGGCAAGCACGTACAGCGGCTCTGGCGCGGAGAGCCCGAGGCCGTGGCGCTGGCCGACGGTGTAGCGGTGCGCGCCTGCGTGCTCACCGAGCACCGTTCCGCGCACGTCGACGATCTGGCCGGGGCGCGTGCCGAGCCCGGCGTGCCGTTCGAGGAAGTCTCCGTGGCGGGTGCCGGCGAGGAAGCACAGGTCCTGGGACTCGCGCTTGCGTGCGACCGCGAGACCGGCGCGCTCGGCGATCTCCCTGACCTGTGGCTTGGTCAGGTCGCCGAGCGGGAAGCGCATGCGCGCGAGCGAGTCGGGAGCGAGCCCGGAGAGCACGTAGCTTTGATCCTTGCCGATGTCGACGGCGGTCCTGAGCAGCGGCGCCGGCGTTGAGCCGGCGGAGACGCGGTCATCGACGAAGCGGGGTCGGGCGGCGGACGCACTCGCGACGCGCGCGTAGTGGCCGGTGGCGAGCGTCTGCGACCCGAGCCGGCGGGCGAGCTCGAGCATGGCGTCGAGCCGCACGCTGCCGTTGCAGCGGACGCAGGGGTTGGGCGTGAGCCCGGCGGCGTGGTCGGTGAGCCAGCCGTCGACGACGCCGGCGCGGAACTCTGCGCGCAGGTCGATCGAGAGGTGCGCCATGCCGAGGTCGTGCGCGAGCTCGCGCGCGCCGCGCACGGCCTGCGCGGAGCAGCAGCTGAGATCGCCGTCGTTGTCGGGGTCCGACCACAGCTCGAGCGTGACGCCGACGCTCTCGCCGCCGGCCTCGCCGACGAGCAGCGCGGCGACGGCGCTGTCGACGCCGCCGCTCATCGCGACGAGCGTGCGTCCGGCGGCCGGGGCGAGCGCGGCGCGCGCCCGCGCGGCGGCGCCGAGCGCGCGGTGAAGCGCGTCGGCGGCGAGCTCGGCGGCGTGGCGCTTGGCGAGGCTGAGCCCGCCGAGCTCGTGCGCGATCTGGCGGGGGCCGATGCGCGCGGCGGCGAGCAGCGGCGCGTCGCGCAGCATCGCGACGACGGCGCTGCCGGCGGCGAGCGTGGCGCCGCAGCCGCTTGCGTCGAAGCCGGCGTCGCTGACGCGGCCGTCGGGGCTGAGCGGGTCGAGCGCGAGCGAGACGCGGATGAGGTCGCCGCAGGCGGCGCCGCCTGCGGCGCCGGTGAAGGCGTCCGCGGGCGTGTGCCCGCGCCCGCGCGGACGTTCGAGGTGGCCGGCCAGCTGCTCCGCTGCCGGCGACGATGCGGCGGTGGTGCTCACCCGAGCGAGTTTAGGGCCGGGCGGCCGTGGCGCTTGCGGCGGGGCGGCTATGCCGCGGGCTGGGGATGCTGCGCTTCGGCGATCGCCTGCTGGATCGAGAAGGCGTCCTGCACGCCGGTGAGCACGAGCGCCTGGCGGTGCGGGTTGATGATGAAGATGGTGGGGGTCGCGTCGACCTGCACGCCGCGCGTGACCGATCCGTATGAGGCGACCGCGTTGGCGGACGCTTCCCTCACGGCCACGTGCTGCCGTGAGCTGCCGTCGAGCTTGCGCACCTGCTGCACGGCGCGCTGCACGGTGACGTCGTCGGTGCCCTTGGGGTTCCAGAACAGCAGCACGACGACGTCGCCCTTGGCGAGGTCCGCTTCGACGGCGCGCTGGCCGCTGAGCGAGGCGCCGCCTGATGCTCGATGCGACGGGGGGGCGAGCTTGTGGACGGTGCTGGTCGCGGGTGCCTTCGCCGGCGCCTTGGTGGCGGCCGACGAGCGAGTGGTGTGCGTCGTGGGCTTGGCGGCGGGGACGGAGGTCTTGGCGACGGGAGCGGAGGTCTTGGCGACGGCGGGCGCGGATGGGTGGGCGGAGGAGGCAGGCGCGGTGGAAGCTTCGCCGGACTCGTGTTCGACCTGTTTGGCGCCGCGCTGGGAGCCTGCGACGGCTTCGTGAGCTTTGGCGACGGCGCGCGTCAGGCCTTCGACGCCGGGTGCGGCGCCGTGGTAGACGTGGGTCGGCGCGGCGGCTCCTTTTGCCTCGGCGGCGGCAGCGCTCGACGAGGAGCTCGAGGGCGCGCTTGCCGCGGGCGCGGAGGAGCTGGGGCTGCTGGACTGCCCCTGAAGCGCGAACAGCCACACGCCGGCGAGCAGCAGGAACACGACGAGGACTACCTGGAATGGACGGGAGAGCTGCGCCATCGCTCATGCTTCGGCATCTGCGGCGCAGAAGTTGAACGGCGATTTGCCGCTTGGACGCTTCGAGCGGCGCAGACGACGCGCTACAGGGCGTGGTGGCCGCGCAGCACGGCGTGCACGACGGCGTTTGCGTCGAGCGACTGCTGCATACCGCCCTGCATGTCCTTGAGGACGGCTCCTCGATCGTCAAGGATCGCGACATAGCGCGCGCGGAGCGCGTCGGCGTGACCGAGCTGCCCCTTGAGCGAGCGCCCGCCGAGATCCGTCTGCGCGGTGAGACCGGCGGCGCGCGCCTCGCTGAGCAGGCCGAACGCAATGGCGCGCACGGCTTGGCTGTGACCGTCGGTGGCGATGAACAGCTCGAGCGGCGCCGGCGCCAGCTGGTGCGCGCCGTGGCCGGAGCGGGCGGCGGCGCCGTCATCGCCGGCGAGCATGATCCGCTCGATCCCGGCGGCCCAGCCGATGCCGGGCGTGGGCGCGCCGCCGAGCTGCTCGATCAGGCCGTCGTAGCGTCCGCCGCCCCCCACCCCGCTCTGCGCGCCGAGCGCGTCGGAGGTGAACTCGAAGACGGTGCGCGTGTAGTAGTCGAGGCCGCGTACGAGCGTGGGGTCGAGCTCGTAGACGACGCCGGCGCGGTCGAGCAGCTCGCGCACGTGCGCGAAGTGCTCGGCGTCGTCGGCGCTGAGGTGGTCGCGCAGCAGCGGCGCGTCGCGCATCACCGCGAGCGTGCCCCGGTGTTCGGAGTCGAACGCGCGCAGCGGGTTCAGCTCGATCCGGCCGCGCACCTCCTCGGAGAGCTCGGATTGGTGCGCGCGCAGGTAGGCCTGCAGCCGCTCGCGGTACTCGCGCCTGCTGGCGATGCTGCCGAGGCTGGAGAGCCGCAGCCGCAGCTCGCGCACGCCGAGCTCGGCGAGCAGCGTGGCGAGCAGCGCGATCAGCTCGGCGTCCACGGCGGGATCCTCGGAGCCGATCGCCTCGGCGCCGACCTGCCAGAACTGCCGGTAGCGCCCGGCCTGCGCGCGCTCGTGGCGGAAGAAGCACGACAGGTACCAGAGCTTCACGGGCTGGCGGCGCTTGTGCATGCCGTGCTGGACGTAGGCCCTGCACACGGGGGCGGTGCCCTCGGGCCTGAGCGTGAGCGAGCGTCCGGCCTGGTCCTCGAGCGTGAACATCTCCTTGCGCACGATGTCGGTGGACTCGCCGACGCCGCGCGCGAACAGCTCGGTGGCCTCGAACACGGGCGTCTCGATGCGCTCGTAGCCGGCGCCCTCGAGGATCGCGCGGGCGCGCGCCTCGATGGCGCTGCGGCAGGTGGCCTCCTCGCCGAGCACGTCGAAGGTGCCGCGCGGCGCTTTGAGCTTCGCGTCGCCCAACGTCAGGCTGCCGGCGAGTCAGCGGTGGCTGCGTGGGGCGCACGCTCGCGCAGCTCGCTGAGGAACGGGTTGCTGGCGCGCTCGCGCCCGAGCGTGGTGACGCCCATGTGCCCGGGGTACACGACGGTCTCGTCGGGGTGGGCCTGCAGCAGGCTGGCGATCGAGCGCTCGAGCGTGGTCCAGTCGCCGCCGGGCAGGTCGACGCGCCCGACGGAGCCCTGGAACAGCACGTCGCCGGAGAGCAGCGCAGGGTGGGCGGGCGACTGGAGCGAGTAGGTGACGTGGCCGGGGCTGTGGCCGGGCGTGAAGATCACGTCGAGCTCGAGCCCGGCGAGGCTCAGGTGCTCGCCGCCGGCGACGGTGTGCTCGGCCTCGTAGCTCTCGAACGGCCCGAACCCGGGGGGCGTCCAGCTCATGATGTCCGACAGCAGCGGCCGCTCGAGCTGCGGGCAGTACACGGGGGCGCCGGTGGCGCGCGCGACTGGCGCGACGGCGCCGATGTGATCGAAGTGGCAGTGCGTGATCAGGATCGCCTCGATGCGCACGCCGAGGTCGTCGATCGCGCGCAGCAGCCGCTCGGGCTCGTCGCCCGGGTCGACGATCACGGCGGGGACCGCGTCGGCGGTGGCGCGCACGATGTAGGCGTTCTCCTGAACGGGCCCGACGGTGAACGCGCGCACGTCGGGAGCGCTCATCGCGACGGCGCCCTCCCGCCGCCTTCCCTGGCCTTCTTGCGCTGGCGGCGGTCGTACACGAACTTGTCGGTGTAGTAGCTGACGAGCGTGTAGAACACGAGCACGATCGGGAACAGCGGGAACGCCTGCTGCGAGGACTGGTGCAGCAGCAGGGTCACGATCAGCACGAGCACGACGGCGGCGAACATCGCCTTGACGAAGGCGCCGCGCCACGTGGGCGGCTGGTCGCGTTTGTCGAGCTTGCGCTCCTTCTCGCGCGCGAGCACGCTCGGGTCGCCGCTCTTCTCGCCTGGCGTGGGCTTGCGCCCGGTGCGCCCGCGCGACTCGACGACACCGGCGGCGTTGCCGCGGTGCTTGGTCTGGCGTTTGCGCTTGGTCTGCGCCACGACTCAGCAGCCTAGTGCGTTCTCGATCAGGTGGCGAGCGGGATCGAAGCCGGACACGGGCACATCCTCGGGGAAGCCGTCGAACGCGACGGCGGGCGCGAGCCCGACGAGCTCGGCGCTCGCCACCGGGGCGTGGGCGCGAATGGCGTCGACGACGGCCGCGAGCGGCACCTCGAACGGGCGCTCGACGTTCATGGACACCTGCGCCACGCCGCCGCCGAGCGCGACGCCGATCGCGCGCACGCCGGGCAGCCCGGTGCTGCCGCCGTCGCGGATCAGCGCGGCTATCGCACGGGCGTCCTCGACGGTCGCGGGCGGTGCGAGCTGCAGGTTGAAGGCGACGAGCGGGGGCCTGGAGGCGATGAGCGTGGCGCCGGCGCGCGCGTGCATACGCGGCGGTCCGAAGTCCGGCTGCAGGCGGCCCGCGCCCGCTGCCATCCGCGCGGCGAGGCCGGCAGCGCCGCCGCGACGGAGCTCGGCGCGGGTCCTGGCGGACGCGGGATCGTCGCCGTACAGCTCGCCGTAGATGAACACGGGTACGTGCAGCTCCTCGCCGATGCGGTCGCCGAGCACGAGCGCGTGCGCGCACGCGGCGCCCCTGTCGGATGGGTCGAGGTAGACGATTGGCGCGACGTCCAGCGCGCCCACGTGCGGATGCTGGCCCGCGGGCTCCGCGCCGGGATCCCCAGGGCTGATCACATCGATCCGCTCCGCTGCGACGCGGGCGCCGCGCATCAGCGCGTCCACCAGCGCGTCGGCGCGCCCCGCGAGCGTGAACACCGAGCGGTGGTGGTCGGGGTCGGAGTGGACGTCCAGGACGCGCGGTCCGTCTGGCCCGCCTGCGGCGAACGCGGCGCCGATCGCGGTGATCGTGCTCTGGTCGCGCCCCTCCGAGACGTTGGGTACGGCAAGCAGGATCGGCGGCGTCATCGCGCCACGAG
Organism: Solirubrobacteraceae bacterium; assembly: GCA_035483595.1. Classification (GTDB taxonomy): domain Bacteria; phylum Actinomycetota; class Thermoleophilia; order Solirubrobacterales; family Solirubrobacteraceae; genus Palsa-744. Next base: position 179,928 of record DATHPU010000015.1, on the reverse strand, counting down.
GCTAGCGTCGAAGATCGCCGTTCGCCCGGTGGCTAAACTCCAGCGTGATCCGGGCCGGAGTAGCTCAGCTGGTTAGAGCAGCGGAATCATAATCCGCGTGTCGGGGGTTCGAGTCCCTCCTCCGGCATCAAGAAAAGCCCCGCAAATCGAACTTTTTCGAGTGTATCAGGGGGTGCGGCGAGGCGCTCAGATTTCTCTACGGATTTCTCCAGAGGGCCGCTCCGGGGGCGCGGCGTGTCTTTCTGGCTCCAGATCGACGCATTGGAGCCATCTCGAAGTCGTTGGCCGCACCGCAGGCTTCGAGGTCATGGATAGCGATGGAAGGACCATCAACAGCGAACCCACCTTCACGGCGCCAGCAGGTACGTCGATCACCGGGATTACCTACGAACGCTTCATCGTACATCAGTTCGATGGGTTCAACGATTGGTCCCCGGCTCTGCGCGCTGATGGGACAATCGTGCCGGGCGAAACCTGCCTGGACACTGTGGAAAACGGCGAGACATGCTCCGTTGGCAGTCCGCCCGGTGAGGGCGGCGAACCAGCGATGGTCACAGGTCTTTCGGTGAACGAGCTGTCGGTTGGGCTTGTATGCCAGGCACCTTCGGGCGACGAATGTGTGACAGGCGCAACCGAACACAAAACGTGGGCCGCGATGTATGGCGCGACGGTCACACTTTCTGATCCAACGCCGCCGACTCTCGGGGCGCCTTCTGGCGCTCTGTGGAGACCGGGCGAAGCGAGCGGGTTTCACAAGGGCGTCGAAAGTGTCTCTGTATCAGCGGAAGATGTCGGAGGCGGCGTAGCGAGCATCATCCTGGCCGCCGACGGGCGGCCAGTCGAGACCTACACCGCGCCGTGCAATTTCACGTTCGCTAGGCCCTGCCCACCATCGACAGGAACGCAGACCTTGACGTTGCCGACGACTGCGCTTTCGGATGGGACGCACACCTTGACCCTCGTCGCCATTGACGCAGCGGGGAATCAGTCGGCGGTGGCCTCCATGCAGGTCGCGGTCGATAACGGTGCGCCGCTGCCGCCGACTGGACTCGCGGCTACGCCTACGCAGACCGGCGGCTCCACGTTCACGGTGACATGGGCCAATCCGTCGGGGCAGGTGGCACCGATCGCTGCGGCGACGTATCAGTTTTGCCCGGTGAGCGGGTCGGGCGCATGTAGCGCTCCGACTGCGGCGCCGGCGGGAGGGCCGGCGACGGTCACGGTGCCCGGCCCTGGAAGTTGGAGCCTCGCCGTTTGGCTGACCAACGCTGCGGGCAACGGCAGCTCTACCAATGCGGCGCATACCACGCTCACAGTCCCGACCGGCAACTCCGGTGGTGGTCATGGCACGACGCCCAAGGCGACGATCCGTGTCAGCGAGGCGCTACGCGGACGTGAGTTGGTGGTGCATGTGAGCGGACCGGCGACAGGGAGGGTCCGCGTGAGCTTCACGGGCCGGCTGCGTGGGCGCACAGTCGCCTCGGCAGCAAAGACGATCGCTCTCAAGCGCGGGAAGCTGACGGCGATCTTCAAGCTGGGTCCGAGGACTGCGGCGCGCGCTCTGATCCGCATCAGTGCGAAGCTCGATCACGAGCTCGCGGCCACAAGCACGCTCCACCGTCACGCATCACATAGCCGTTCTCATTAGATCAGTCTGGGAGCCCGAGCGCTTCGCGCATTGAATCTATGACGGCACGGTCCTTGGGGCGGCCGGCGGTGGCCTTGGAGTGCAGGATCGTCTCGGCCGATGCGACCGGGACGACGATGCCGGTTCCGGGCACGGTCTCCGGGGTGGCGGTGACAATAATCTCGTCGTAGCCGCTGGTGCCGTCGGGCATGAGGACAACATCGAAGTCGCCGTGGCGTGTGGTGAAGGTGATCGAGACCTGATTGCGGAAGGTGCGCGCGTCGATGCCGTCAGGTGGCCGGAAGCCCTCGGGATAGCGCGCGGGGTCTACGCGAAAGCCGGCGTCGAGTTCTTCTACGGCGGCGGCCAGCCGTATGAGATTGCCCTCGGAGCGCTCGGGTGTCACGTCGATGTCGTCCGTCGGTTCCGGCCAGCCGCGCGCCTGGGCGGCGGCGCCACCGATCACGACATAGCGCACCTGATGGCGCTCAAGGGCCGCGAGGATGGCCTGGCGGCCCTCGTCTATCGAGTGGTCGTCTGTCATGTCGTTGCCGGTGTCCTTTCCGCCGTCTGGCGCTGGTGTGTCTCAAGAGTTGCCCATAGAGCCGGGACCGAAGCGCGAGCGCCGGCATCCGGGGATGCCTCGGCGATGCGGATGAGGTCGAGCAGCGACGCGACTCTGACAGACGTGCTCGGGGCGATCTGCATGGTCTCGGCGTCGCGCGCGAGGTCGCGGTAGCCGCGCGTGCCGGGCGGCAGCGGCGTGACGCGCAGCTCCCCGCCGGTGGGCAGTATCCAGCGCTGCGTCTGAGCTGTCCCTTCGGTGCTCGGCTGGGCATCGAGGCGCCGGGCGGTCTGCTCGATGCGGCGCAGCGCGGTTTCCGCTGGTACTACGTGCAGCGTCCGGGCTCCGAGCATGACCGGCGAGCCGTGCAGGGCGGCGGCGACATCGCCGATCACGACGAAACGAGCTTGTCCGGCCAGCTCGGCGAGGGCGCCGATCGGGTCAAAGCCCTCGGTGGCCCATGCCGGTGTCAGGCGCCTTACGCGCTCTGCTGGGTCGAGTCGCAACTGCCGAGCGATCTGCGCGTCGTAGGAGTCGTCGTAGCGCGCGATGCCGACGGTGAGCTCAAGGCCACAGGCCCGCAACGCTTCGATGACGCTCTCAAGCGGCGGGTGCTGCTGCCCGGTCTCCCAGCGCGCGATGGTTGACTGAGGGCGCCCCAGGCGCCCGGCGAGCTCGTCCTGAGAGAGCCCTGCGCGCCTGCGCCCGGTCACAAGTAGATCAGAACTACGCATAGCGAGATTATAGCGGAAGTAGCATAAAACGACGTGAGGCCCGGCGAGCCCTTTGCCCGCCGGGCCGTGGCGTCTCAGGCAGCCGCGACCAGCTCCAAGGCACGGGTCTTCTCGGCTCCGTCATCGAGCGCGCGGGCAAACCGCTGAGCGCTTGAGCGCAGCGGGCGAATCCAGTCGCCGTACTCCACGATCGCGTTCACCGCCGCCCACTTGGAGCCAGGCGCGTTGCCGCGAGTGTGCTTACTGTCGGTTCTGTGGCTGGCGGCGTTGTGAAGGTCTGTGGAGCGCCGGAAACGGCCTGCCCGGCGCCGTAGCTCACAATCAGTTCGAAACGATATTCCGTGCCCGGCAGCAGGCCACTCACCGGGAGCGATACCGGGTGGCTTGTGAAGTCAGCGGCAGCGAGGCTGGTCGTGACGGTTGAGTGTTCGGTGATGCTCGCGCTGCCTAGTCGAAGTGATATTCGGTCGGGTTGCCTTCGGGTTCGATGCTCCCCGTGAGCGTCGCTTCGGTCTGATGCTGCGGGCTGGTTGGCGTGGCTTTGGCCTTGGGTGTCCCTGAGACCACGATTTCATATTTGGTGTAGTTATCGAATCCGTCGTTGAAGAGGGTCGAGCTTTCGAACTTGTAGGTGCCCGGTGCTGCGAACGTACATTTTCCTTCCCAACCGGTTTTCGGTGACGCTGGCGCTACGGGCACCTCCGATTCGCACAGGGGTGCTGTGCTGGTCCAGGCAATGTTCGCTTCTTGCCCGTGATCGATGAACGTGACGGCGCCGCCGGAGGCAACTGTCGTCTTGAAAGCTGGCGTGCTAGATCCCGAGGTCGCCCAGCATGGCCAGTTCGGCTCGACACAGTTTTGGTTCACTTCGAGCTTGGCTTCTGCGGCGGCCAGCGCGGGAACGGCGCTGGCCACTCCCAGCAGAGCAACAATCACGAAAAGCAGCAACCTGCGCGATCTCACGGCTCAACCCCCCGCGTGCAGGGTCACGGATCTGGTGAGGCCTGTCGCTTCGCCGTAGGCGGGGGTTAGTGTGATCTTGACCTTCAACGCCAGGTGATGGTGGCGTTTGAGCGCTCGCGTTGCCTTGGCGTTGAGCTTCACCGAGAAGGAGCGTTGACCGGCGCTAACCGAGGTGCTCACGAATCGCCCGACCACTTGTGTTGCGTGCCCGGCCCTCGCCAGCGACGCGATGGTGGCGATGAGATCGACCTCGAGGCGGTCTCCGGCACCGGCCTCTGATACCTCGACAGAGCCCTTGATGGCGCCACCCCGTTGACTCGAGCTGATCCTCGGAGCGCCCGAGAGCGGCCGTCCTGGCGGGCTTTCACCGGCGGGGGCGGGACCCGACGTGGTATTGCTCGGCGTCGAGCCGCCGCCTGTGGTGCCCGTGGGGGGTGCCGTGGGCGAACTTTCGACCAGGACTTCATATTTGGTGTAGTTGTCGACTCCGTCGTTGAAGAGGGTCGAGCTTTCGAAGTTGTAGGTGCCCGGCGTCGTGAACGTGCACTTTCCTTCCCAGCCTGTCTTGGGGGAGTCTGGCGCGACGGGCACTGCCGCTTCGCATGTCGGTGCGGTGGCGGTCCACGCGATGTTCGCGGCGGTCTTGCTGTCGGCAAAGGTGATCGAGCCGTTGCTAACGATCGTGACCTTTGAGGCCGGCTGGCTAGATCCTGGGGTCGCCCAGCACGGCCAATCAGGCTCGACGCAGTTTTCGTTGACTTCGACCTTTGCTTCGGACGGGCTGGCAGCGAGCGCTGGCGGCACGACCACCGCCGCTCCCAGCAGCGCCCCGAGGGCGATAAACAAAAGCGTGCGCGGCCTCATCGTGAACCCACCTTTCTCGTGCTGGATGTCCATGTGGCAATCGCTGGGAGCCGTACGTAGCCGCAGCGGTATTCCAGCTCGTTGTCCCCTGAGACTCCCGCGCGCAAAGATCCTTCCCGTTGGGCCCCGTTCGTACGGTTGGGCGCTACAGTCGCTGATGGCGGGCAAGCTCAAAGCCGGCTCACGAGCATCGCCGTTGGTGGCGGCGCCTACCCTAATGGACCGTGAGTGTGCCTTCCATTCCGGCCATTCGGTGTCCTGGGACCGAGCAGTAGAATTTGTAGACGCCGGGTTTGAGGTTCAGCGTCAGCGTCTTTGATCCGCCCTGGAACGTCGGTGTCGCTCCAACGACAGCGCCAGACGCGGACGCCACGGTCATGTTGTGAGCCAGGGGCGCGATGTTGGTGAAGGCGATCGAGACCTTGCCCGCCTTCGCGCTCAGCGCCGTCTTGTTGTATTTCAGCTGGCCTTCGGGGTTCGCTTCGAGACTGAGTGCTTCTCCGCCGCCGGTCGTGGCGGACGCCGCGGGCTTGGCGGAGCTTTGGCCTGGCGCTGTCGAGGATGTTGCCGTGCTCGATGTGGCTGGCGTGGCCGGATGGCCTTCATGCAGGACGTTCAACGTGTTTTCACCGTCGTCTACGAAGTAGATGCTCTTGCCTTCGGGGGCGATCACCAAGCCGAACAGCGATCCGGCTCCGGTCTTCGTGTCGGCTGTCTGGACGACTATCTGCTGGCCGGTGGGTGTGATTTCGACCATGTTGCCGTCGCCGCCGTTGCTGGTGATGATGTTGCCGTTGGGTGCGAGCACCATGCCGAGCGGTTCCTTGAGGTGCCCGCCTTCGGTGAGGACGGTGCCGCCTTTCGCGGCCGCGGTGGTGCGGGTCATCGCTTCGGAGATCGCGAGGATCTTGCTGTCTTCGGTCGAAGCCACATACAGCGTCCCGTTGGAGGCGAGTGCGAGTCCGGTCGGGCCAAGCACGAGCGCTTCCGCTGAATCAATCCAGGGGATGCCGTTGGCAATCACCGTTTCGCTCAGCACCTTCGGGGTCTGTCCTTCGCCGGATTCGAGTTCGATCCGCAGCACGGTCGAGTTGTCGATCGTTTTGAGGCCCTTCTTGGCACCGCCGTTGAGCGCGTTGCTGACGAACAGGGTGGTCTTGGAGCCTTCGCTCTTGGCGGTTGAGTCCCAGGGGCCTTGGATGTTGTTGCTGGCGATCGTCTCGACGGCCTTGCCTTCGCTGTTGAGAACGATCAGGCAGCCGTACTTCGCGGTCGCTGTCTTGCCGTTGGTCGTCGGCAGGCTGCCCACGACGACGTAGCCGCCTGGGAGGATGTTGATCGCCGTGGTCAGCCCGACGCCGCCTGGGCATGGGCCGGGGAGCGCCTTGGCATCGATCGTCGCAAACAGCGAGACCTTCCCGGCGGGGCTGATCTGCACGATTGTCTTGCCGGTGCCCTGACCGTTCTCCTTCGCTTCTTCCTTGGCGTTGAAGTTGCTGATCAGCATCTCACCCGCCTGGAGCTTGCCCACGCTGGTGGGCACGGTCACGATGCCGTACGGGTTGATGTCGCCGTTGGCCGGGACCGTCGAGGCGACCTTGCTCACGGAGTTCAGATTCGCCAGAAAAGGGGCAGAGCTTGCACTCGAGGTCGCAGTAGTCGCGGTAGTCGGGGTGGTCGCCGCGGTCGAGGTGCTGGGTGAGCTGCCGGTGCTGGTGGAGCTGCCGCAGCCGGCGAGGGCGAACGCAACACCAGCTAGAGCGAGGATTGACGTTCTAGGCACTGGGGTGTCTCCTGTGGGTTCGGGGTATCGGAATAGACGGCTATCCTGCTCGCAGGCTGCCCGACCGGAATCTCGTGATCCCTTCGTCGGTTCTGCGGCAGCGATCAACACACGGCCCGCCTTTCGCGCGCTTTCTGTATGACTCCGCCCTCGCTGGGATCCTTCCCGGCGATGTTTCCGGCGGGTGCTTGGGGGCGCTCAAGACCGCTTCGGTCTCGATGCCCTCAGCGCCGACGGTGAGCCCCGGCCTGGGAGATTGACCACTGACCGGGCAGCACTGGCGAGAGGCCGGCCCGGACTCTCAGCCAACCGGCACCGGGCGCCGACCCTGGCTCGACGCGAGCTTCGCCTCGTACAGATGCTTGTCGGCGCGCGCCAGCGGCGCCGACAGGCCCTCGTCGCGCAGCCACTCGCTGATGCCGATCGACCATGCAACGGGGTCGTCGGCGCTGCACAGGCGTTTGAGCACGGCGTTTGCGCCCGCTGGTTCGGTGCCGGGCAGCAGCAGCACGAACTCGTCGCCACCGTGGCGCGCGAGCACGTCGCTGGGGCGCATGCGCTCGCGCCACTGCCGGCCGAGGCCGGCGAGCAGCTTGTCGCCGGCGGCGTGACCAGCGCTGTCGTTGATCTCCTTGAAGTTGTCGAGGTCGATCACCGCCAGCGTCAGCGGCGCACCGGTGCGATTCGCGACCGCACGCTCGCGCTGCGCGGCCTCCAGGAAGCCGCTGCGGTTGAGCAGCCCGGTGAGCTGATCGGTGCCGATCTGGCGGCGCAGGCTCTCGCTGAGATTCCCCAGCAGGATGCAGATCGACCAGATCGTGACGGTCACCACCAGCCAGTAGACGATCACGTGCGACAGGTTCCCGAGCAGCAGTCCCGCACCGAAGCCCACCGAGATCAGGAGCCCGAGGGCGTTCACTGCCCGTCGCGGAAAGAAATGGGCGGCGTAGATCGCGATCCAGGGGTAGGCGAACGCCCCAAGCATCATTCCCCCATGGGTTCCAGCGCGCGAGATCAGAGCGCTGGTGGCAACCGCGCCCGCGCCCGCAAGCAGCTCGAAGCCGAGCAGGGCGATTCGGTTGGCGAACAGCCAGATTACGCAGCCGCCGACCAACGTCACGACGCCCGCCACACCGATCAGCCGTGTCGGCTCGCTGGCGCTGATCGGGAACGCGACCGTCGCTAGCGCGATCAGCGCCTTGAACTCGAACAGCAGCGCCAGCGACCACGCCATCGCCGGACGGTCGGCCGTCACGCGCCGTGCCAGTGCGCGCAGCAGCGCGGGACCGGCGCCCGCACGCGGCGACACCTCCGCGGCCAGCCTCGACCCCGCGGGGCCCGGCGGCTGCCAGAGCAGCTGTGAGGATTCGGTGCGCATCGAGTGTCCATAGTTTCGTCGCGACGGTGTGCGCGCTTGAGGAATGACGCCGTCGGCACGGACATGTGGCTGGCTCCTACGCCGCTGCAGAGAGCTGCGGGCGATGCGCCCGTCCCCCCGCTCCCAGCCGGACCAGCATGCGACGGTGTGGGGAGCTGGGCTGCGACCTCGCCCAGGGCTACCTACTGGGTCGCCCGCAACCAGGCGAGGAGGCCGCGCGCCTGCTCGCGAGCGGCGCGGCGTCGCTCACTGCCAGCCGCTGAGCGCCGGCCGCGGCTAGGATGCCTCGACGGCGGCCGCCAGATCGGCCATGCTCACGTCGAGCGCTTTGGCGATCTGGCGCACGGTCGTCCATGCGGGGCTCGCCTGCCCGAGCTCGATGCGTGCAAGTGAGCCGGTCGTGATCCCAGAACGGTACGCGAGTGCTTCCTGAGTGGCGCCCCGCTCCACGCGCATGCGGCGCAGAACGGCAGCGAGGGCGGGGTCGGGCGCAAGCTGCCTCGGCATCCCGAGAACATCCCACGCCATGCACGTCTAGGTCCATGCCTTCCACTGCCCATCGTCAGCTGCCTATCGCTTGCGGTGCATTGTCTGCACCATATCGTACACACAGTTTGCGACGGATCGTTCGCTGCGAATCGTATTCATCATTTGCTCGAATCTTTCGACTCGCTCAGCACGCGCCGGTAGCGGCGGGTGCGCGGGTGCTGTTCAAGCAGCCCCACCGCCATCCACGTGCCGATGTAGCGGTGCGTGGTGCTCGGCGACAGATCCAGCTGCCTGGCTACATCCGTGAGCTCGCGCTCGCCGCCGTCCGGGGGGAACGCCGCGAGCACGAGCAGCGCGCGCAGCGTCGAGCGCGAGTACGTCGCGTCGTCCAGCAGCGGCACCAGCGCGCCCCGCATGCCCGCGAGGTGCTCCACATCCGGCAGCGCCTCCAGATGCGACTCGCCGTGGACCTCGCGCACGACCCGCGCCACCTGCCACTCGGTGAGCGTGATCGTCACGTTGCGTTCCGCGCTCACGTGCTCCCCCCCGCGACGCTGCCGGCCGGCAGCGATCTCGTGCTGTCTTGCGCCGGGCTGCTGTCCTGCGCCGAGCTCACTGCGCGAGCCTGTAGCGACGCGTGCCGGGGTCGCGCTCGACCAGGCCGACGGCCACGAGCGTCTGCAGATAGCGGTGCACCGTGCTCACGTTCATGTCCAGCATGCGCGCGAGCTGGGCGTTGCCCATGTAGCTGCCGTCGCCGGGCAGCGAGGCCACGAGCAGCAGACCGGACAGCAGCGATCGCGACAGGCGCGGGTCCTGCAGCTGCGCCGGGCGTGTCGCCAGCGTGCCGCGCACCCGGTCGAGGCCGGCCAGGAGCACCGGCATGCTGCCGCCGTCCGCCGCCGCACGCACGACGCGATCCACCTGCGCGGGCAGCAGCTCGATCACGGCCCCCCTGGTGTTGCGCTCGCCCCGCCCCGACCCACGTGCTCGACGCGCGCCGCGGGCCGGCGAGGAGCTGGGATTCTTCGTGCCATTCACAGTCATACGACGATCATGGCGTCTGCCCGGTGATCTGAATAGTCACGCGTGACGGGTTGTCACCTGAGAACATCACACACGCGGCACCTCATCCGACTGTGCGAATGATGCGTCGATTCCCAGCTCTTCAAATCCGCGCAACAACGCCATATTTGCCGTATGATTCGGTTGACCAAGATCCGATCTGGACGAGGAACTGGACAAGGAAGAGATGCCCGCAAGAGCCGCCGGCAAGGAGCAGTTGACAGGATCGCCCCTGCAGGGAGTGCTGCTCGCGCTGCTGCTGGGCGAGCGCGAACAGCAGCTGCACGGCTACATGCTCACCACGCTCGTCGAGCGCCGGCTCGGTCCCGCCTGGGGAGTGACCCGCCAGAGCGTATACGGGGCGCTGAACCGACTCGAAGAGGAAGGCCTCGTGACCTCCTCGTGGAAGACCGCCGCGCTCGACCGCGGCGGCCACCGCCAGCGGGTGTACGCGGCGAGCGATCGCGCCGAGGGCGCGCTCTCGGAGTGGATCCGCAGCCCTGCCTCCAAGGAGCCCGTGCGCGTGGAGCTGCAGGCGAAGATCGCGATGTCGCGCGCCCGCGACGCGCCCGAGCTGTTGAAGGCGCTGGACGCCTACGAGCGCGAGTGCTTCGAGATGCTGCGCCAGACCAACGAGGCCGAGGTTCCGATGGGCTCATGGGCGGGGCTCGCGATCAACCTCACGCGGATGGCAGTCGACGAGAGCATCCAGGCGGAGCTCCGATGGGTGACCATGGCCCGCCACTGGATCGACGATTTCCTAGCGGAGCGCGCCACAGACCAGACTCGATGAGCCTTCTGTCGCTCAAGCACGTAAGCAAGCACTATCCCGAGGGGCGCGCCCAGCTGCGGGTGCTCGACGACGTGTCGCTCGAGATCGACACGGGGGACTTCATTGGCATCTGGGGGATGCGACGCTCGGGCAAGACGACGCTGCTGCGCGTGATCGCCGGTGTCGAGCTGCCGGACGCGGGCGAGGTCAGCTTCGACGGGCGCGAGCTGACGAGCATGTCGGCCGACGCGCGCGCGAAGCTGCGCCGTCACGACGGGATCGGCTTCGTGCGCACCGAGTGGCGGCCCGGGCGCAACAAGCCCGTCGTCGAGCACGTGGCGCTGCCGCTGCTCAGCGACGGCATGAGCCTCAAGGACGCCAAGGAGCCCGCGCACCTCGCGCTCGCGCGGCTGAACGTGTCCGACTGCGCCTACCAGCCGGTCGACCGCCTCTCGCGCGGCGAGCGGATCCGGGTCGGGATCGCGCAGGCGCTCGTGCATCAGCCGCGACTGCTGCTGTTCGACGAGCCGCCGGTGCCGCTGCGGCCCTCCGACGCGGTCGAGCTGTACCGGCTTCTGGGCTCACTCGGCCGTGACTCGAACATCGCGATCGTGGTCGCCTCCGAGGATGCGGCGCCGATCAAGCGGGCGCGGCGGATGATGTCGATCGACAGCGGCAGGCTGCGCTCGATGGACCAGCAGGCGATGGTCGTCGAGTTCCCCGACCAGCAGGCGGCCGCAAGGACACGTTCACAGCTGTGAGCGTCCTGCAGCTGCGCGATGTCGTCAAGCACTATCCCAGCGGCGAGGAGCTCATCCGTGCGGTCGACCATGTCTCGCTGACGATCTCCGAGGGTGAGTTCGTCGGCCTGTACGGACCCAGCGGTTCCGGCAAGACCACGCTGCTGCTGATCGCCGCCGGGCTGCTCGCGCCGGACCAGGGCAGCGTGCGCTTCGGCGATCGCGAGCTGTCGCACATGAGCGCCGCGCAGAGCGCCGCCTACCGCCTGCGCGACGTGGGCTTCGTGTTCCAGACGTTCCATCTCATCGGCGGAGCGTCCGCGCTGAACAACGCCGCCATCAAGCTGCTGGCCGACGGTCTCAGCCTCAGGGAGGCGCAGCGCAGGGCGCAGCCGTGGCTCGAGCGGGTCGGCCTCGGCGGGCGCGCCGAGCACCCGCCGGAGCGGCTGTCGATGGGCGAGCGCCAGCGGGTGGCGATCGCGCGAGCCCTGGTCAACGAGCCGCGGCTGCTGCTCACCGACGAGCCGACTGGCAACCTCGACTCCGCACGCAGCAGCGAGACCCTCGGGCTGCTGCGCGACATCTGCCACGAGCGCAGGATCCCGGGGCTGCTCGTCACGCACGACCCGCTCGCCGGCCAGTTCGTCGACCGCGTGCACACGCTCAAGGACGGATGCATCCATGACGGGCTGCAAGCGGAGCTGGGCGTGGCGTCGGTTCGATGACGCGGCCGTCCCGGCCCCACCTGACGCTGCTGGGGGTGCGCCCGAGCGCGCTGGTTGACCTGTACCGCTGGCGCCTGAAGGACCACCGGATCCAGGAGCTGCTGGCCGGGATGGGCATCGCCGTGGGCGTCGCGCTGTTCTTCGGCGTGCTGCTCGCCAACTCGAGCATCGAGGGGTCGGCCGAGCAGCTGCTGCATGCGGTCACCGGCTCAGCGCGCGTCGAGCTTGCGGCACGGTCCTCCAGCGGATTCGACGAACGCCTGACGCGCGAGGTGCGAGCGCTGCCCGGCGTCGCGGTGGTCGCGCCGATTCTGCGCGAGAGCGCGACGGTGGTCGGACCGAAGGGGCGCCAGCCGATACAGCTGCTCGGCGTGACACCGGCGCTCGTCACACTGCGCACCGCGGCCGTCAAGAACCTCGGCGCCGGCACCACGCTGCTCGCCGGCGGCATCGGGCTGCCCACCGCGGTCGCCAATGCGATCGGCGCACAGCCGGGCGAATCGGTGACGCTGCTGTCCGGCGGAGATGCCCACACGGCGGTCGTGCGTGCGGTGCTCGCGGGTCAGATCATCGGCCCCGTGGCGAGCAGCCCGATCGCGATCGGGCTGCTGCCGATGGTGCAGACGCTCACGGGGCTGCAAGGACGGATCACCCAGATGTGGATCCAACCGCGCGCGGGCGCCGACGCGCTGGTCGAACGCGAGCTGCGCCACCTCGCCGGCGGACGTCTGGACGTGGAGCCGACGAGCCGCGAACTGCAGCTGCTCAACGAGGCCAGCCAGCCATCCAGCCAGTCCACCACGCTGTTCGCCGCGATCAGCGCGATGGTCGGCTTCCTGCTGGCGCTCAACGCGATGCTGCTCACCGTGCCCGAGCGACGTCGGTTCGTCGCCGAGCTGCGCACGCAGGGCTTCGGCCCGAGCCAGGTGCTGCTGATCCTCGCCTCGCAGGCGGCGATGCTCGGCATCGTCGCGTCGATCGCGGGCGTCGGCGTGGGCTACCTCCTCTCGCACACGCTGTTTCACTCCGTTCCCAACTACCTCACGTTCGCGTTCCCCATCGGCCCCTACCAGGTCGTCCACCTCACGACCGTGCTGCTGGCGCTCGGGTGCGGTCTGCTCGCGGCGTTGATCGCGTCGCTGCCGCCGATGCTCGACCTGCGCCCCGGCCAGGCCGTCGACGCGGTGCTGCACGAGGCCGGCGAGGCGGGCCAGGGGATCGGCGCGCGGGCGATCCTCGTGTTCGCGGTGGCGGGCGGCGTGCTGCTGGCGGCGGTGACGGTGATCGTGCTCGCGGCGCCCGATCTGACGCTTGTCGGCGGCATCCTGCTGGCGCTGGCCGCGCTGTGCCTGATCCCGGCCGTGTTCGCGGCGCTCGCGTGGGCGATCACACCGGTGAGCGAACGCATCAGCGGCAGCATGCTCGCGCTCGCGGTCGTCGAATTCCGCGCCACCGCCACGCGCTCGATCGCGCTGGCCGGCGTCGCCGCGCTGGCCGTGTACGGCAGCGTGGCGATCCAGGGCGCGCGGCACGACCTCGCCAACGGCCTGAACGCCGCGATCACCCAGTACCTCGCGACCGCCGACGTGTGGGTGACGACCGGAGAAAACGTGTTCACCACCGACAGCTTTCGCGCGAACGGAGCCGTGGCCGCGATCGCGCGCGCGCCTGGTGTCTCCTCCGTGCGCGTTTACCAGGGAGGGCTGCTCGACGTCGGCAACCGCCGCCTGTGGATCAGAGCCAGGCCGCCGACCGATCCGGCGATGCTGCAGTCCAGCCAGCTGCTGCGCGGCGGCCTCGTGCGCGCGACGCGGCTGCTCCGCCATGGCGGCTGGGCGGCCATCTCCCAGGGCTTCGCCGACGAACGACACCTGAATGTTGGAGACAGCTTCGTGCTTCCGACGCCGTCCGGCTTGGCCCGCTTCGGGGTGGCGGCGATCACCACCAACGTGGGCTGGCCGGCCGGCGCCATCACCCTCTCCTCGCTCGACTATCAGCGCTACTGGCAGACACGCGAACCCGCCGCGCTCGAGGTCAACCTGAAGTCCGGCGTAACGCCCGCGCAGGGCGCACGCTCCGTCCGCGCCGCGCTGGGGCCGCGTCCGGGACTGCGGGTGCAGACGAGCGCCGCTCGCGAAGCGCAGTTCAGGGCCGAGGCCGGCCAGGCGGTGCAGAGCCTCGTGGAGATCTCCACACTGCTGCTCGTGGTGGCCGCGCTGGCGGTGGCTTTTGCCCTCAGTGCTGCCATCTGGCAGCGCCGCAACCGCCTGTCGTCGCTGAAGTCACAGGGCTTCGACAGCCGTCAGCTGTGGCGCGCGCTGCTGCTGGAGAGCACGATCGTGCTCGGCATAGGTTGTGCCGACGGCGCCGCGCTGGGGGTCTACGGTCATGCGCTTGCCAGCCGCTGGCTGCGACTGTCAACCGGCTTTCCCGCACCGTTCTCGCTCGGGGTTGACCGTCTGTTGTTGACGGTGATGCTGCTCGCGGGAATCGCGCTGGCGGTTATCGCGGTGCCTGGACTGTCCGCCGCGCGGGTGTCTGCGAGCGCCAGTTTCCAGGAGTGAAACCCGCTCTCTCCGAGCAACCATCCGAACAAATGAATGTCCTGATGAGCCGACTCGCGCGAAGCTGTAGACATGGGGAAAGCTCGCGATCTGATCGCATCCGCGGGTGCGTTCGTGCAATTGGCGTGTCGCTACTGGCTCGACGTGTTTCCGGCGATCTGCCGAGAGGCGCGCTTCTGGAGCGAGCGCGCCGCGCGCATCCCCGACCCGCTGCTGCGCCGGGTGGCGCTCGACAGCCTGCGCGAGAAGCGCGGGAACATCGAGGGCGCGGGCGCATTCGCGGCGCTCGTGCCACAGCCCCAACGCGCGCTGGTCGTGCGCATGCTGATCGCATGGCAGGCCGCCTACGACTACGTCGACACGCTCTCGGAGGAGCCCAGCGCCGACCGGCAGGCCAACGGCCGCCAGCTGCACCTGGCGCTGCTGGCGGCGCTCGAGCCCGGTCCGCACCACGACGACTACTACGCGCACCACCCCTGTAGCGACGACGGCGGCTACCTGGAAGCGATGGTCGACGCGGTGCGGGCCGCGTTCGCGGCGCTCCCCGGCAGCGGCGCCGTGGCCGCCCCCGTGCAGCGCGCCGCGATGCGAATCATCGTCTATCAGAGCCTCAACCACGACGATCACAGCGCGCTCGCGGAATGGGCCGACGCGGAGACGCCCGCCGACAGCGACCTGCACTGGTGGGAGACGGCCGCCGCCGGCGCCTCCTCGCTGGCGGTCCTCGCCCTGCTGACAGTCGCCCCGAACCCGCGCGTGAGCACCGACCAGGTGACAGCGATCGAGCGCGCGTACTTCCCCTGGATCGGCGCCCTGCACACGCTGCTCGACAGCCTCGTCGACCTGCGGGAGGATGCCCGCGCCGGCCAGACGAGTCTGTTGGAGCACTACGAATCGGCCGCGGAGGCGGCCGCTCGCATGCGAATCCTCGCGTCGCGCTCGCTGCGCAGCGCGCAGTCGCTTCCCAACGGTCGCCAGCACGCGTTGATCATGGTCGCCATGGCAAGCCTGTACCTGACAGCGCCCGAGGCCACGTCGGCAAGCGCCGGCGTAGTCTCGCGCGGGATCGTGGAGGCGCTGGGACCGCTGCTCAGCCCGAGCATGGCGGTCCTCGCCACCAGACGCGCCGCCAAGAGCGTGCCCCGCATGTTCTCCCGTGCGAGCCGCGCGCACCAGCGCGCGCTGGACACCGCGCAGCCCGGCGCGTACACCGTCCGCCAGCTGGACGCACACAACGATTTCCTCGGAAGATGCGGGATCAGGGCCGGCCAGCTCTTGCATGATCCCGGCGATGTTTCTAGGTTCTCATCAGACGCGGTTCCGAGCCGTAAAGAGCGAGGCCACTGAGGTGTGAGGCCGCGCCACCTGAACCGGAAGGCCCCCGGGCTGGAAGGGAACGGTTCCTCGAGCGGCTCTGGACCGCGTCGCTTTCGTTAAGCGCAGGGTTCGGTCAAGCGCAAGGTTCGGTCAGGCGCAGGTTCGAAGCGCTTGCCGTTGAGCGCCAGGTTGTAGCGGGCGCCCCACGATCGCGGCGGCCTCATCCGCCGCGCAGAAGCACTTCGGCGCCAGCTTGTACTCGGCGTTCAGCACTGGCTTGCCGGCGGCGAATGCTGTGACGAGCCTCATCGCTCTCTTAGCGCGAGCTTAGCCAGGTGTTAGCGGCAGTTCAGCGCCGCTCGCAAAGGTACTCGCACTGCCATGCACGCCATCGACCCGAACACCCTCGCCACCGCCGCGGCACCGCACCTGTTCTGGATCACCAGCCGCGCCGCCGGCACCGCCGCGCTGCTGCTGTCCAGCCTGTCGGTGTGCGTCGGCCTGCTGATGGGCGGGCGCATCGTCAAGGGCCACCGCGCGGAGCTGCGGGTGCTCCACGAGGCGCTGTCGCTGGCGACGCTCGGGGCGCTGCTCGCGCACGGCCTCGCGCTGCTCGGCGACGGCTACCTGAACGCGAGCCTCGCCAACATCGCGGTCCCGTTCCTCGGCAGCTACAGGACGCTGTGGACCAGCACCGGCATCATCGCGTTCTGGGCGCTGCTGGCGCTCGGCCTCTCCTACTACGCCCGCGGACGCTTCGGCGTCGCGCGCTGGCGTAAGCTGCACCGCTTCACCGCGCTCGCGTGGGTCCTTGGTCTGGTGCACTCGCTGGGAGAGGGAACCGATGCCGGCCAGATCTGGTTCCTGGCGATGCTCGCCGCGGTCGCCCTGCCGGCGCTGGGCCTGTTGGTCAACCGGCTGCTGGGGTCTGCCCCCATACCACGCAGCGCCGATTCCGCGCCGATCCCGCGGCCGAGCGTGGCGCGATGACAAGGTCGGCGCGCACATCCGGGCAGCTCGACGCGAAGGCGCTCGCGAGGGTCCGCCGCGAGGCCATGCGCCAGCGTGCGCACCGCATCCGGCGGGCGGTCGCGGGTCTCACCGCGGCGCTGTTCGCGACCGCGTTCCTGATCATCTACGTCCAGCTGGCCTCCGGTCACGATCCCGCGCTCACGGCCAACGCCGCCAAGCGGCGTGCCGCGGCTGCGAGCGCAACGAGCGTCGAATCGAGCACGGAATCGAGCGCGTCCAGCAGTGAAGCATCCACCCGCGAATCGCCGGCCACCGGCGAATCGGCCAGCGAAGAATCCAGCGGCGGCGCCTCCGCGGTGACCACCTCACAGTCATGAGCTCTCAGCGCGAGGCCAGCGACGAGTTCGACTGCTTCGGCTCCCGTTGCGGCGCCGTCGTATCCGGCCCCGGGCAGGCGGGCTCGGCGGAGGACGCCGTGACGCTGGTCAGGCGCGCGCTGCTGGCATGGCACCAGCGCTTCTCGCGTTTCCTGCCGAACAGCGAGCTCTCACGCCTGAACGCCGACCCACGGCCGACGGTGCCCGTGAGTCAGCTGCTGGCGCGCTTTGCGCAGGCGGTGCGCGAAGCGGGAGCGATGAGCGGCGGGCTGGTCGACGCGACGCTGCTGCGCCAGGTCGAGGACGCTGGCTACGCCAGCGACCTGCCCGACTCCCTGGGTCTCACCCGCGCGCTCGCGCTGGCCCCTGCGCGCAGGTCCGCAAGCGCGGCGGCCGCCCGGCGCTGGCATGAGATCGAGGTGAACATGGCGGCCGGCACGGCGACACGCCCGCCGGGGCTCGAGCTGGACAGCGGCGGCCTCGCCAAGGGGCTGTTCGCGGACGTGCTGGGCGAGACGCTGGCGACGCATGGGAGCTTTGCGATCAACTGCGCCGGTGACCTGCTCGTGGGCGGCAGCGCCGGGGTCACACGCCCGGTGCGGGTGCAGAGCCCGTTCGACGAGCGCGTGCTTCACACGTTCGTGCTCGCGCGCTCGGGAGTCGCGACGAGCGGCATCGGACGACGCAGCTGGCTGGGTCGCGACGGCAGGCCCGCCCACCACCTGCTCGACCCCGCCAGCGGCCGGCCGGCGTTCACGGGCATCGTGCAGGTGACCGCCCTCGCGCACACCGCGCTGGCGGCGGAGGTCAAGGCGAAGGCCGCGCTGCTCAGCGGTCCGGGCGCAGCGGCCGGCTGGCTTGGCGAGGGCGGCGTGATCGTGTTCGACGACGGCTCACACCAGGTGATCGCGCCGCCGCCCGTGGTCACGCTGCGCGAGCTCTCGCCGCACCGACGAGCGTCCGCGGCGGCTCAGGCGGGCGCGCCGGCGACCGATCCCGGTGCTGTGGCCGCGTAGGCGCCGGGCTCGACGGGGTCGAGCCCGAACGCGGCGCTCAGCTGCACCGTCAGCTCCTCAGCCGGCAGCGGCCTCGAGATCACGTAGCCCTGCCCGGTCTGCACGCCGAGCGCGGCGAGACGGTCCATCACAGCATCGGTCTCGATGCCCTCGGCGACGATCGTCAGGCCGAGGTTGCGCGCGAGGTCGATGGTCGAGCGCACGATCGCCTCGGTGCGCGCGTCCTCGAGCATGCCGGTGATAAACGAGCGGTCGATCTTGAGCTCGCTGGCGGGCAGCGTGGCGAGGTACTCGATCGAGGCGTTGCCGGTGCCGAAGTCGTCGATCGACACGCCCACGCCGCTGGCGCGCAGCGCCTGCAGGCCCGCGATCGCGCGCTCGGGATCGACCAGCGCGGCGCTCTCTGTCACCTCCACGGTCAGCCGCTCGGGCGGGATCTCATGCCTCTGGAGCAGCTCGACCACCCGCTCGGGCAGCTCGGGGTCGAGCAGGTTGCGCGCGGACAGGTTCACCGACATCTCGAGGTCGATGCCGCGCCTGCGCCACGCGACCATCTGCGCGAGCGCCTGCTCGATCACGTTCAGCGTGAACGGGCCGACGAGCGCGGTGGGCTCGATCTGGGGTATGAACTCGTGCGGACCGAGCAGGCCGCGCTCGGGGTGGTTCCAGCGCACGAGCGCCTCCACGCCGGTGATGCGCCGGCGCTGGAGGTCGATCTTGGGCTGGTAGCAGAGGACAAGCTCGCCGTGCTCGAGCGCGGAGCGCACCTGGCCGAGCAGGATCAGGCGGTTGGCGTCGAAGTAGTCGCAGGCGGCGGAGTGGACGTGGATCCTGCTCGAGTGCGAGCGCGCACGGGCGAGCGCGGTGTCGGCGCGCTGCAGCAGCAGATCGGGGCCCTCGGCGCGGTCGCCCATGACCGCGATGCCGATGCTCGCCTCGACGTTGAGCGCGACGCCGTCGACCACGACCGGCTGCTCGAGGCTCGTGAGCACCGCGGCGGCAGCCGCCCGCGCGCCCTCCTCCCCCTGCGCGTCCGGACACAGAACTGCGAACTCGTCGGCGCCCAGGCGCGCGAATCGCGCCTCGCCGGCGAACGCGGCGGGCAGGCGCCTGGCGATCTCGCACAGCACGCGGTCGCCGTTTGAGTGGCCGAGCGTGTTGTTGATCTCGGTGAAGCGGTCCAGGTCGATCAGCAGCACGGCCACAGTGTCCGGCGGCGCGCCGCGCACGGTCTCGGCGACGCCCTGGATGAACAGCGTGCGGTTGGGCAGGCCGGTGAGCGGGTCGTAATGCGCGATGCGGTAGTTCTCGCGCGTCTGGCGGCGGAGGCTGCGCGAGGCGCCGGCGACGATCCGGAACAGGATCAGCCACAGCACCGCGAGCCCGATCGCGACCAGCATCACGATCGTGCGTTTGTCCTGCGTGATCGCCGCCGCGATCGGCTTGTAGCTGAGGTAGATCTCGAAGGCGCCTTCCGGGGGACCGGAGGCGGCGAAGCGCAGCGGCACGTAGACCTCCACGAGCTGGCCCAGCCCGACCTCGCTCGCGGTCTCGGTGTGGAGCGCAGGCGTGACCACGTCGGCGTTGTTGGGCTTGCCCTCGAGCGCGTTCTCGAGGTCGTCGCTCGGAGCAAGGGTGCGCCCGATGAGGCTGTGATCGTCGGAGTAGATGACGCGATCGTGCGCGTTCCAGATCTTGATCCGCGCGAGGTCTTCCGTGACCGAGCGCGCGCTCAGCTGCCGGTCCAGTTCGCGGATGCCCGTCGCCGTAAGCCCGGTACGCATGTCCTGCGGCGTGAGGTGCGGTTGGATGCCGAGGTGGGCGATGATGCGCGCGGACTCGCTCGCGTCGGCCAGCGTGCGCGAGACGATCTGCGCCTGCAGCACGCGTGCGAGGATGCAGCCGAGCAGGGCCATCGGCACGAGGCTCAGCAGGGCGACCTTCTGGGTGAGCCCCAAGCGTCTGCCCAGGAGCGGGCGCCGGCGTGCTTCGCGCATGTAACCGCTTTCGAGGTTTGGCCCAAAAACCTGGAGTTTGCGGGCAAGAACCTGGACGAGAAGCGACGCTCAGAGGGTCTGCTGGTGCGATACTCGCCGCCCATGCGAGCGCTCGTGCAGAGGGTCAGCCGCGCCGGCGTGCGCGTGGATGGCAACGTCGTCGCTGAGATCGGCCCGGGGCTGCTGGTGCTGCTGGGTGTCTCGCGCGACGACGGGGAGGCCGACGCGGAGCGCCTGGCCGCCAAGGTGCGCGCGCTGCGCGTGTTCGCGGACGCCGACGGCAACATGAACGAGGCGCTCGACGAGCGCGAGATCCTGTGCGTGAGCCAGTTCACGCTGTATGGCGATGCGCGGCGCGGCAACCGCCCGAGCTTCGTGGCGGCCGCCCCCTCCGAAACCGCGCAGCCGCTTTACGAGCGCTTCTGCGAGCGCGCGGGCGCGAAGCGCGGCGTGTTCGGCGCGGACATGCAGGTGGAGCTGGTCAACGACGGGCCGGTGACGCTGCTGCTGGAGACCTGACGCTCCGGCCCGTCGCGCTCCCATCCTCCTGCGCCACTGCTTCCGCGCTACTCCCCCTCGCGCGCGGCCCATCGCTCCGCCCACGCCTCGAGCGGCGCGTAGGCGTCGAGCAGGCGCCGGCCCTCGGCGGTGAGCAGATAGCCGTCGGCGCCGAGCTCGACGACGTCCGCGGCGCGCAGCTCGCGCAGCCGCTGGTTGAGCACGCTCGAGGACATCCCGGCGCAGCGCTCCTGCAGCGCGCGAAACGCGAGCGGCTGCTCGCGCAGCTCCCAGACCACGCGCAGCGCCCAGCGCCTGCCGAGCAGGTCGAGCAGAGCCATGATCGGGCGCCCGGAGGCGGACCCGCGCGCGGGCTGTCCCGGCTGCGGCCCACTCGATGCCGTCATCGGCATGCGCCTCGGAAATAGATGTGCATCCGATAGCAACCCCATCTGCGCTGTGAAAATCGAAGCATGACCGATGGAGTGTAACGAGATGCCCGACCAGACCGCGCGTATAGCGCCCCTGGACCCCCCTACGCCCCCGACGTTGAGGCGATGCTCGCCAAGTGGATGCCGCCGGCGAGCGACGCGGAGCCGCTGCGCCTGTTCCGCACGCTGGTCGTGCACGAGCAGGAGGGGTGGCGCGCTCGTTCCCGGCGGCTGATGCCGACGAGACTCTCTCCGCCGCTGAGAGGTAGAAGCTTTGCAGATGCTCCAGCCCGGCACGGCAGCTGACCGTCACGATCGGCTCTTGCCGTGGATCGCCGCCGAGCGCGCCTTCCGCGCGGTCGTGCTGCTCGCCGTGGGGATTGTGCTGGTGACGCACCCGCACGCAAACTGGGCCAGCGACATCGCGCACTTCGCACAGCACCTGGGGCTCGACCCGAAAGAAAACTGGATCCAGCGGATCATCGATGACGTCAGCAAGATCCACGCCAACCAGGACCTGATCTTCGGCTCGGCGGCAATCGGTTACGGGGTGCTTGAGGGCGTCGAGGCCTACGGCCTGTTCACGCATCGCCGCTGGGGCGAGTGGTTGACGGTGGTGGCGACCTCGCTGCTGTTCATCCCGGAGATCTGGGAGCTGACCAAAAGCGCCACCTTCCTGAAGATCGGCGCGGTGGTCGTCAACGTGGCGATCGTGCTCTACCTGCTGCGACAGCTGCGGCGCTCTACCGTTTGACGGCCGCCGGGCGCTCATCCGAAATCACAGGTCTGTGTGCCCCGCCAGGTTAGCGGGGCACAGAAACCTGGTCGCGATGACTAACGACGTCTCGCAGCTTCTTCACGCAGTCCGGCTAGCAGCACATCCTCGCGTGCATGCGTTATGCGCGGCAGCCGTGCCGCTACTGCCTCCCCCGTCGCTGCACACTGAGCCTCAGCGTGGATTTTCACGGTGATACCAGTCTCGTTCGTGACGATGACGAACCAGCTTTGGCGTGAGGTTTCCATCTCGCTCACATCGAACCCGGCGATGCCCGCGCTTCCACCACCGCTGACCGCATGCGAGCCAGCAGGACAGACCGCTTCGGCGCTGCCGACGGTGCCGTTCAGAACTTCAACTGTGGGGCCGGTCACTGTGGTCAAACCGCTTAGATTGGCCGGGCCTGCCGGGCCTGCCGGGCCTGCCGGGCCTATCGCTCCTGTCGCGCCGACTGCACCCATTGGCCCTGCCTTGCCCCGCAGCTCATTGAGCACGCTCGGCTTGATCTGGCTTGTGCTGGTGACCAGATAGTGATGCGCCGCAAACGCTGTTCCACCTAGAGCAAAGAACAGCGCAATCACCGCGAGAGCAGTGGTGGGCGATGGTGTCCTCACGTGCATACATACCTCCTTGACGTTGAATAGGCGAGAGCCAACCGAGCACTCGCCTCTGGGAGGCCATCCTACTCAACTACAAGTAATTGGGACTAGGCTATTAGCCGGAATCCGCCACGCTCCGGTGCCCTCCGCAGAAGCGTGATCGCGTACGACATCGTCCGCGTAACTGTCCCAACCGCCTGACGCGAACTTTCAGGACCCGACCGTCACGCCCTTCCAGAAGGCGAAGCGGTCCTTGATCTCGGCAGCGGCATCCTTCGGCTCAGGGTAGTACCAAGCCGCGTCGGGGTTCACCTGGCCGTCGACCTCGATCGTCTTGTAGCTCGCCTCGCCCTTCCACGGGCAGATCGAGTGCGTGTCGCTGTCGGTGAAGTACTGCCCGTTGACGCTGTCGGCGGGGAAGTAGTGGTTGTTCTCGACCACCACCGTGTCGTCGCTCTCGGCCAGTGTCGCGCCGTTCCAAGTCGCCCTCATGTCCTCTCCTCGTCGCCGTTGACTGCCGAGCCCAGGGTAGACGCACCGCCAGCCCGTCCGGGGAATGCGTCTGCGCCTGCCCCGATAATGATGCGATGCGGCTGTGGCACAGACACATCTGGGGCGAGTGGGAGCGCGCCTGGGGCAAAGTCAGCAGCGCCAAAGGCTACATCCTCGAGCGCAAATGCACGGTCTGCGGGAAGACCCAAACGCAGTTCATCCGCTGAGCGACACCCGGGGCGCCACTCAGAGCACCTCGCTCACCACGGCGAGCGCCCGTGCCGCGCGGCGAGTTCAAGCCCTCCGTGCTCGATGCCCGGTCCCGCGGCGCGCAGCGCGGGCACGATCTCGCTCGTGACGAGCCCCGTCTCGGCGGTCATCTCGTCGACGATCTCGAACCAGCGCCGCATGTTCGCGGGCGTGTCGAGCAGCAGCGTCAGCACGGGCACGTGGCGGCGGATCGACCAGAACGCTTCGCCGTGCGGCCGATGGCCGCCGTGGTAGCCCCACTGCCCGCGCAGCGCCGTCGCCCCCGCTGCGCCCTCCGCGCGCAGGCGGCGGACCAGCGCGCTGTGCACGGGCTGCCCGTCGTGGCGGCTCTGCTCGCTGGTGTACACGACGAGCTTCTGCCAGTAGGCGAGCCCGGCGGCGTCTTCGGCGGGCGGGCTCAGCGGCTCCGCCAGCAGCGCGCCGTCGCGCTTGCACACCCGCACCCGCTCGAGCGTGATCGCGGGGTCGCTCAGCATTCCCCGGACCTCCTCCAGCGCGCGCATGATGCTCTCCCCCTCGCCCACGCTCTGGATCATCAGCGGCACGTCCACGTTGCGGGCGAAGAACCGTGCACGACGGCGCGCGCCCTGCTGCGTGCCGTCGAGGCCGAGCAGCACGCTTGCGCCGGCCACGCCGTGGCGGTGCAGGCAGTCGACGACCTCCAGGTGCGCGGCGCGCCCTCCCACCCGCTCCTGGCGGCCGATGTACACGGTGAGCTTGATCGCGTCCGACCCTGGCGCGAGCGCCGCGCCGTCGGCGCCGCTCAGCAGGCGCGCGCGCTCAAGCGTGATCGTCCCGTGGCGGCTGAGCGCGCGCACCTCCTCGAGCAGCGGCTCGATCCGCGCCTCGGTGTCCAGCGCGATCGCCAGCAGCGGCAGGTCTTCTGAGAGCGTCAGCAGCCGCTCGGTCTGCAACCGGTGCTTGATGCCGAAGCCCTCAATGCCGCGCAGCAGCACACTCGTGCGCACCTTGTGACGCTCGAACAGATCCATCAGCGCGTCCGCCAGCAGGCGACCGTCCGCGCGGTCGCGCTCTCCTATGTACGCGGTCAGCCGCAGCCCCTCCTCGACCATCACCCGCCCCCCAGCAGCCGGCCGAGCGCCGCCGCGCCGACGCCCAGCGCGAGACTCAAGGCGATGTTCGCCCACAGCAGCCAGCGCTGCCCGCCCTCGGCGAGACGGTGGGACTCGAGCATCCACGTCGAGAACGTCGTGTAGGAGCCGATCACCGCCGTTCCCGCCAGCAGGTAGGCGTCGCCGCTCAGCGCCAGCCCCACCAGCAGGCCGAGCACGAGCGCGCCCGAGAGGTTGACCAGCAGCGTGCCCAGCGGGAAGCGCGCGCCGGTGTTGACCGACACGAACGCGTCCAGCAGGAACCGCGCGATCGCGCCCAGGCCTCCGAGCACGCCCACCCCCAGCCACAGCGCCACGAAGCTCATCGCACCGGCCTCGCGCGCCTGACCAGCTTGGTGGCCAGGAAGATCGCCGCGAAGCCGCCCGCGAGCGTCGTGGCGGCGTAGCCGGCCGCCAGCGCCACGTGGGCGCCTTCGAGCATGCGCGTCAGCTCCACCATCACCGTGGAGAACGTCGTCAGCGCGCCGCAGATGCCCGTGCCCAGAAACGCGCGGCGGTAGAGCGACGGCGGCAGACGCTCCTGCAGGCGCGTGACGAAGTAGCCGAGCAGCGCCGCGCCGAGCATGTTGACGATGAACGTCGCCCACGGCCACTGCCCGGAATGAGCGGTCCAGCTCTGCGCGAGCGCCGCGCGCACGATCGCGCCGACGAACCCGCCCGCGAAGATCGCGGCCAGCTCTTGGCGGTCGAGCCTCATCGCTGCGGCCGGACCATATCGGCCGGACCTGCTAGACCCCCGCCTGATGGGTGCACCGGAGAATGTTCCCCTCCGATCGCGCGGGACCCTGCTCCGGCGCGCGGGCGTCGTGGTCCTGGTGATCGCGCTCGCCGCACTCGTCGTGTTCGCGCTCTCGCGGTTGGAACTCAGTCGCGTCGGCCATGCGCTCGTGACCGCCTCGCCGGGATGGATCGCGCTGTCGCTCACGCTGATGTCGCTGGCGATGGCGATGCGCTCGGTCTCCTGGCACCAGGTGCTGCGCGCGGCGCTGCCCGACACGCTCATCCCATGGGGCGCGGTCGTGCGCGCGACGATGATCGGCGTCATGGGCTCGGCGCTAGTGCCCGGACGGATCGGCGAGCCCACACGCGTGGTCGTGCTCTCGCGCCGGCTCGACGGGCGCACGCGGCAGCTGCTGCCGGTGGTGGCGGGCACGGTGTTCTCGCAGACCCTCATCAACCTCCTGGCGCTCGCGATCCTGCTCGTGGTGAGCTTCACCAGCGTGCCGCTGCCGAGCGGCCACCTGGCGGCGATCGCGATCGCGCTCGCGCTGCCGCTGGCGGTGGCCGCGCTCGTCGTCGCCGGCCCAAGGCTGCTGGCGCTCGCGCGCCGCTCGCGCTGGCCGCGCGCCGCGCGCGCGGCGGAGACCGTCAGCCGCATGCTGCAGCTCGCGCGCCAGGGCCTCGTCGTGTTCGCCAGCCCGCGCTACGGACCCACCGCCGTCGCCTTCCAGCTGCTGGCGTGGGCGCTGCAGTGGATCGCCTGCTACATGGTGATGCTCGCCCTGGGGCTCCAGTCCGACGGCGGCGCCGTCGCCGCCGCGGCGATCCTGCTGGCGATCAACCTCAGCGCCGTGCTGCCCGCCACGCCGTCGAACGTCGGCGTCTTCCAAGCCGCCTGCCTGGTGGTGCTCGCCGCCTATGGCGTCGGCGCCGGACAGGCGCTCGCCTACGGCATCATCCTGCAGGCCGTCGAGGTCGTGACCGCGCTCGTGCTGGGGGTGCCGGCGCTGTTCAGGGAGGGCCTGTCCTGGCGCGAGCTGCGCAGCAGCGAGGTCGAGGCGGAGTCCGAGATCCTCTACTAACCGGCGAACGCGCGCAGCGACTGGCGCAGCGAGCTGGTCGTCTGCAGCACCGCCGTCGGCTCATAGCCGCAGTGGGCCATGCAGTTCTCGCAGCGCGGGTCCTTGCCGCGCCCGTACCGACTCCAGTCGGTCGTCTCGATCAGCTCCTTGTACGTCTTCGTGTAGCCGTCGGACATCAGGTAGCACGGACGCTGCCAGCCGAACAGGGAGTAGCTGGGGATCCCCCACGCCGTGCAGTCGAATTCGGCCTTGCCCTCGAGGAAGTCCAGGAACAGCGGGCTGTGGTTCAGCCGCCACTTCTTGCGCCGCCCGTCCGCGAACGCCTCGCTGAACAGCTTGCGCGTCTGCGCCACGCCGAGGAAGTGCTCCTGGTCGGGCGCTTTCTCATACGCGTACGCCGGCGAGATCATCATCTCGTCGACCTCGAGATCGTCGTTGAGGAAGTCCAGCACCTCGCGCACCGTCTTCGGCGAATCGTGCGTGAAGAAGGTCGTGTTGGTCGTCACACGAAAGCCCGCCGCCTTCGCCGCCTTGATCGCCGCGACCGCCTTGTCGAACACGCCCTCGCGCTCGACCGACGCGTCGTGGCGCTCGCGCAGGCCGTCCATGTGCACCGCCCACGAGAAGTACGGGCTCGGCTTGAAGTTCTCGAGCTTGCGCTCCAGCAGCAGCGCGTTCGTGCACAGGTACACGAACTTCTTTTTCTTGATCAGTTCCGCCGCGATCACGTGGATCTCCGGGTGGATCAGCGGCTCGCCGCCCGCGATCGAGACCATCGGCGCGCCGCTCTCCTCGATCGCGCCGATCGCCTGCGCCACCGGCATCCGC
The DNA here is from genome assembly GCA_035483595.1 of Solirubrobacteraceae bacterium. Classification (GTDB taxonomy): domain Bacteria; phylum Actinomycetota; class Thermoleophilia; order Solirubrobacterales; family Solirubrobacteraceae; genus Palsa-744. Next base: position 153,152 of record DATHPU010000015.1, on the reverse strand, counting down.
CGGCGCAGCTCGTGCTCGGGGTGCTGGATCTTGCCGCAGCCCGAGCACGCGAGGTTGCACTGGAACAGCGGCTCGAGCTCCACGATCAGCGGGAACTTCTCGCGTTTGGCAAGGCGCTGGCGCATCAGGTACCAGCCCATGCGCGTGCTCTGCCTGACTCGTGCCGCCATCTCGCCTACCTTAGACCGCCGGCGTCCACTCGTGAAGTGCGCCCGCCACACGGCGCAGCGCGAGCGCCGCCCGCAGCGCCCCCGCAGTGGCGCGCACGCGCAGCAGCTCGTGCTCGGGGCTGTCCAGCACCACCCGCACAACCCCGAACGGCCGCTCGCCGGCGCCCGCCGCGAGCCACACCGACTCCATGTCTACCGCGATCGCGCCGCCCGCGTGCAGCTCCGCGCGGCGCTCGCCGAGCGCCAGGCGCGACACGCACACCACGCCGCCCGTGCGCACCTTCAGCCCGCGCCCCGTCAGCTGCTGCACGAGCTGCGGATGCAGGTCGCAGCGCACGCGCTCCTCGGCGTGCCCTTCGTCGATCGCCGAATACACCTCCTCCGCCACGATCACTTCACCCGGCACCGACGACGCGTCCAGGCCGCCGCAGAAGCCCAACACGAGCATCGCGCTCGCACCCGCGCCCGCCGCCGCCAGCTCGCCGACCGCCGCCATCGAGCGCTTCGGGCCCATGCCCGTCTTGCGAACCTCCGCGCGGCGGGTCCCCGAGGAGATCAGCGCCGCCTCGATCCGCATCGGCGCCGCCACCAGCAGCCGGGCGGCCTTCCCCGCGCCAGGAGGGGCATCCTGCGGGGCGCTCACGACGCCGCCGCCGCCCCGAGCCCGCCCGCGACGGCCTGCCGCGTCGCGGCTGCGCCCCCCAGCGAGCGCGTAACGACCGCCGCGGCGGAGTGCCCGCTCAGCACTGCGCTCTCGAGCGTCGCCGGCCAGCCCGTCGCCGTCCACGTGCCCGCCAGCACCAGTCCGGGCACGCCCGTGACCGGACCCGGACGCAGGCGCGCGACGCCGGGGACGGCGCGGAACGTCGCCGCGTGCTCGCGCGTCGCCATGAAGGCCTCGACCTTCGTCTGGCGCGCGCGCGGGAACAGCTCGCGCAGGGCCGGCAGGTAGCGCTCGCGCAGCGCGTCCACGCTCATCTGCATCTCACGATCGGCGCCCGACAGCGACACCGCCAGATATTGGCAGCCCGCGGGCGCGCCGGCGGCCGCCGTGCGGTCGAACACGTACTGCACAGGCGTGCCCACGCCGGCCGCGAACGGCTCGTCGCACACCGGCCGGTCATACACCACGTGCAGGTTCACGATCGGCGAGCCGCCGAGCTCGAGCAGCGCGCGCGCCGGCTCGCCCAGCAGCGGCTCGAGCAGCGTCGACGCGCGCGTGTGCGGCACCGCGAGCACGACCGCATCGGCCTCCAGCGCCTCGTCGCGACCGTGCACCTCCACCCCGCTCCCGGTCCGCTCCAGGCGCTCCGCGCGCCAGCCCAGCCTGACCTCCACCCCCGCCTCGCCAAGCGCCCGCGCGGCGGGCTCGCCGATGATCTGCGACAGCGTTCCCACATGGAAGCCGATGTCGCCCGCGTCCGCGCCCGACAGCAGCCCCGTGCGGAACACGAACGCCGCGAGCGCCAGCGACGCCTGCGCCGCCGGCAGGTTGAGCGTCGGCAGCGCGACCAGGTCCCACAGCGCCGCGAGCGCCCGCGGGCCCTGGCCGCGGCGCGCCAGCCACTCCCCGAACGTCTGCTCATCCAGCGACTCGTCCGCCGGGTCCAGCCGCATCAGACCCAGCGCCGCGCGCGCGGCCCCGAGGCGTTCCACGAGGCTCAGGTGCGGGTAGCGCGCGAGCGCGCCCGCCAGGTGCGCCGGCGCCGGCAGCGAGCCGCGCCACAGCAGCACCGGAGCATGGCCGGGCTTCAGCACCGGGATCGCCAGCCGCGGCTGCACCGCCGTCAGCCGCTCGCTGCCCAGGCGCGCGAGCAGCGCGCGATAGGCGACGCAGCAGCGCAGGAACACGTGCTGGCCGTTGTCCAGCTGCAGGCCGTCGCGCTCGAACGAGTACGCCGCGCCGCCCAGCCGCCGCCTGACCTCGACGAGCGTCACGTCCATGCCCGCCTGCGCGCAGTCGAGCGCCGCGGCGATGCCCGCCAGGCCGCCGCCGACCACGAGCACGCGTCCGCCGTGCGAGCCGCCGCCCGGGCTCGTGCCGCCGACCGGCGCCGAGCCGGCGCCCGCGGTCGCACCGTCGCTCACGCGCCCACTCCCAGCATCCCGCGCGCCGCGACCCACGCCTTCTCGCGCGCCGGCAGTGACATGCGTCCGCGCGCGATCTCCTCGGGGCGCTCCTCGATGCGATCCAGCAGACGCCTGTAGATGCCGGCCATCGCCAGCACGCACGCCGCGCTGCGTCTGTCCAGCAGTCCCGTCAATGCCATACCGCGATCGAACCAGCCACGCGCACGCTCACACTCAAAACGGACCAGCGCGCACAGGCGCTCCAGCTGCTCGGCGTCGCCCACCGGCCCGTCCACGGATCCGGCGCGCAGCACGACACCGAAGCGCCGCAGGTCCTCGCCCGGAAGGTACACGCGGCCGATCTGCGCGTCCTCGCGGACGTCGCGCAGGATGTTCGTCAGCTGCAGCGCCACGCCGAGGTCGTCCGCCAGCCGCTCCGCGTGCAACCAGTCGACGCCGGCGTCCTCGCGCAGCCCGAAGATCGCCAGGCACACGCGCCCGATCGCGCCCGCGACGCGGCGGCAGTACACGACCAGCTCGTCGAGCTCCTCGTAGACGGTGCCCTCCAGATCCATGCGCACGCCCTCGATCAGCTCGCCGAGCACATCCGCGGACAGCGGAAAGCGCCGCTGCGCGTCCGCGAGCGCCACCATCACCGGCCCCTCCGGCGCCGGCCCGGACGCGTCGGCAGCGAGCGCCAGCAGCGCGCGCTCCTGCTCGTCGAGCAGCGCCAGCTTGCGCTCGGGCGCCAGCGTGCCGTCGCCGATGTCATCGACGCGCCGCGCGAACGCATACACCGCGCACATCGCGCGCCGGCGCTCTCCCGTGAGCAGGCGGATCCCGTAAAAGAAGTTGGCCGCCTGCGCGCGCGTCACCGCTTCGCAGTGGCGGTACGCGGCCGCGACCTCCAGGTCGGCGCTCACGCGGGCGCGCCCCGGCTGACGGCGCGGCTCGCGCGCAGCGTCCCCGCCAGCGCCACCAGCCGCCGTCCCGTGCCCGCGCGCGGCGGACCCGCGAGCACGTCATAGCGGGCGCGCTCGATCGCGTCCAGCGCCGCGCGCCCGCCGGCCAGGAACGCCGCGACCGCCACCCGCGGGCGGCCCTTCAGCTGCGCGATCAGCGGCGCGCCCTCGTCGAACAGCCGCCGCGCCCGTGCCGCCTCGAACGCGAGCAGCTCGCGCAGCGGCGCGCTCGCGTGCGCATCCGCCAGCTCGGCCTCGCCGACGCCGAAGCGCCGCATGTCCTCTGCCGGCAGGTACACGCGCCCGCGGGCGAAATCCTCGGCCACGTCCTGGCAGTGCTCGGTCAGCTGCAGCGCCGTGCAGATCGAGTCCGACAGCGCGACCCGCTCGTGCGTCGCCAGGCCGAACACGCCCAGCACGATCTCCCCCACGGGATCGGCCGACAGCGCGCAGTACTCGCGCAGCTGCGCCCACGTCTCATAGCGGCTGACGCGCTGGTCCACGCGGTTGGCCTCGATCAGGCGCGCGAACGGCTCGCGCGGGAGCGAGCACGCGCGCACCGTCTCCCCCAGGCGCACCAGCAGCGGGTGCTCCCCCTCCCCCTCCGGGGACGATGCCGGGGACGATGCCGCCTCGCCGCGAAACGCCGCGTCGAGCTCACGCTCGAGCCAGTCCAGAGCCGCCAACCGGCTGGCGGCCGCATCCGCGTCGCTGCGCGCGCCCGCGGGCGCGTCGCCAAGCTCGTCGACGAGCCGCGCGAAACCGTACACCGCCAGCAGATGCGCGCGCTCGCGGCGCGGCAGCACCCGGCTCGCGACCGAGAAGTTCTCCGTCCGCGCCCGCGCCATCACCGCCTCCGCGGCGGGGGCGTCGATCGGCGCGTCGGCCGTCAGCATCACCCCGTCTGCTCGGCGCGCTCGCCGCTGGCGTCCTGCTCCTGCGGCGACGAGGCGGCCAGGCAGCGGCCGAGCGCCATGATCGGGAACGTGAGCCGGTAGAGGTGGTAGTTGATGTAGTAGTCCGACGGGAAGCCCGTGCCGGTGTACTGCGGCTCGTCCCAGCTGCCGTCCGCGCGCTGCGTCGACACCAGCCACGAGATGCCGCGCACGAGCGCCTGCGAGCGCTCCCCGGCGGCATGCAGCGCGAGCAGCGCCCACGCCGTCTGCGAGGCGGTGCTGGGCCCGCGCCCGATCCACCTGGGGTCGTCGTAGGAGCGCGGGTCCTCGCCCCAGCCGCCGTCTTCGTTCTGGTGGCTCTCCAGCCACGCCACCGCGCGCCTGATCGACGCGTGCGACGGCGACACGCCGGCCGCGATCAGCCCCGGCAGCGCGGCGCCGGTGCCGTACACGTGGTTGATGCCCCAGCGACCGAACCACGAGCCGTCGGCCTCCTGGTGGACGAGCAGCCACTGCACGCCGCGACGCGCCGCCGGCGTGCCGCCGAGGCCGAGCGCGCCCAGCATCTCGACCGCGTGGGCGGTCACGTCGGCGCTCGGCTCGTCGATCACCTCGCCGAAGTCCAGGAACGGCAGCTCGCGCACCAGCGCGCGCGTGTTGTCGGCGTCGAACGCCGCCCAGCCGCCGTCCGAGCTCTGCATCCCCTCGACCCAGCGCAGCGCGCGCCCGATCGCGCCGTCGATCGGCGCTCGCAGCGGCTGGCGCCCCGCCAGGCGCGCCAGCGCGAGCACCACCTCGACGGTGTCGTCCACGTCGGGGTAGTTGACGTTCGCGAACTCGAACGCCCAGCCGCCCGGCTCCAGGTCAGGCCGGATCACCGACCAGTCGCCGCGCACCGAGACCTCCTCCTCCAGCAGCCAGCGCGCGCCGGCGAGCATCGCCGGGTGCTCATCCGCGAGCTCCGCGTCGCTCAGCGCGAGCATCGCCAGCGCCGTGTCCCACACCGGCGACTGGCACGCTTCCAGGCGCCGGCTCGCGGGTGCGCGGGATTCGGATCCATCGCCCACGCCCTCGGCGTCGTCGCGGTCCTCGACCATGAAGCGCTCCAGCCCTTCCAGGCCGCGCCTCATCACCGGGTGCTCCAGCGGGTAGCCCGCCAGGTGCAGCGCCATCAGCGAGTAGACCCACGGCGGCTGGATCCCGCCCCACGAGCCGTCCGCCTCCTGGCGGCGCACCACCCAGCGCTCCGCACGGGCGAGCGCCAGCCGCCGCAGCGGCGCAAGCGGCCTGCGTTCGTAGGCGCGCAGCGCGCGGTCCAGGCGCGACAGCCACGCGGCCCGCCGCGAGGCCGCGCGGCCGGGATGCTGTGCAGGTCGGCCCGCCGTCGCGTCCTCGACGCGGAGCTCGTCCAGGTCGAACAGGAGCGGGCGCACGGGCCGATGCGCTTTGACGATCGACAGCGCCACGATCGTCTGGCGCGCCCAGCACGCGAAGTCGTACACGTTCAGCGGCACCGACGGCGGCAGCAGGATCATCTCCGGCGGCAGCGCCGGCACCCGATCCCACGACCACAGGCCGAACAGCGCGAGCCACACGTGCGTGAACACGCGCGCGCGCTCGATCCCGCCCTCGCCGCGGATGAACTCCGCCGCGGCGCGCATGTGCGCGGCATCGGCGGGGTCGCCCGCCAGGCGCAGCGCCCAGTAGGCCTCGATCGTCGTCGACAGCTCGCCGGGGCCGCCATGGAAGTTCGCCCAGGTGCCGTCCGCGCGCTGCTGCGAGCGGATCCACGCGGCCGAGCGCTCCGTCTCATCCGCGCGGCGGATGCCCAGGAACTCGCGCAGGAGCATGTCCTCCGCGTCCATCGTGACGTTCGTCTGCAGCTCGCCGCGCCACCAGCCCGCGTCGCTCTGCATCGACAGCAGGCGCTCGCGCGCGTTCTCCAGCGCCACCATCGCCTCGCTGTGAGCCTCCAAGGTCAACTGCGGCATGTCGACAACCTAAATCTTTTTGGTCCGAAACAACAGTGGCGCACCTCATGTCCCATGTTCACAGCTCACGATGACACCTCAACGCCCGCGGGCACAAGCACATCTGGGGTCGCCAGCGTGATCACGTGGCGGCGCAGCGCCGCCTCCGAAACCGCCCGCGCGACGGGCGAGACGAAGCGGAACACGATCAGCCCGTGCACGTCGAGGCGGGCGAGCAGATGGAAGCCCGGCGCGGGCGGCTCGCCGGCGGACGCGCGCAGCGGCCTGTAGCCCGTCTCGTCGATCTCGCTCACGCGCACCGTCGCGCCCTCGCGCAGCGGATGCAGCCCCGGCAGGTAGTACTCGAGCGGCGCCGAGCCCAGCTCCACGGTCGTCACCGCACGCGCGCGCGGTGCGCCGCGGAGGGCCTTGGCGAGACCGCGCCAGTCGCCCCGCTGCAGGCGCGGGCTCAGATCCACGTCGATCGAGGCCGCCAGGAACGCCAGCGCGATCAGGGCCGCGAGCGCAGCGGCCGTCACTGAGCCCTTCGAGCTCGGCCACACGACGAGCACCGCGATCACCGCCGTGACCGGGACCATCGCCGCGACGAGGTTGCGCGGCGCCAGGTAGTCGGCGCCGAACGCCACCAGCACGACCGGGATCAGCACGCCGCAGGCGGCGACGGCGACCGCGATCAGCAGCGGCGTCGTGGAGGGCTTGGGGCGCTCGCCCGTGGGCGCGCTGAGGCGCCACAGCCCGAGCGCGAGGCCGGCGAGGATCGGCAGCGCGACGAGCAGCTCGACGCCGTGGCCCAGCGGCAAACCCGAGTAGCCGGTGAGGAAGTACTGCGGGATCGCCTGCAGGCGTTCCGACAGCGGCCAGCGCCCGATCCACTGCGTGCCGTGACCGCCCTGCGCGGAGATCAGCGGCAGCAGCGCCGCGCCGACGATCGCGAGGACCGCGATCGGGGGCAGCGCCGTGCGGCGCGTGCGCCGATCCCACAGCAGCCACAGCGCCATCGGGATCAGCAGGAACACGGCGAAGTAGTGGCTGAGCAGCGCCAGCACGCCGGCCAGCGCGAACAGCGCCATGCGCCGCGGCGTCGGCTCCCGCCACGCGCGCAGGAAGCACAGCATCGCGAGCGCCCCCATCAGCACGAACAGGCCGTACGCGCGCGCCTCCTGCGAGTACCACACGAACAGCGGGTTGACGGCCACGAGCGCCGCGCACACGATCGCCGCGCGGCGGCCGGCCAGCTCGCGCCCGATCGCCCACGCGACTGGCACGGTCGCGATACCCGCGAGCGCCGAGGGCAGGCGCAGCGCGACCTCGCCGGTGCCCAGCACGCGCGAGTCCGCCCACGCCAGCACGTACCACAGCGGCGGCGTGTTCTCGGTGTGCGAGACCGAGCGCAGCGTCGCCCACAGGCTCGCATGCAGCACGTGCACGGGCGTGAACGCCTCGTCGTACCAGAAGCTCTGCAGGTCGAGCGTCGAGAGCCGCAGCGCGGCCGCGAGCAGCGTCAGCGCCGCCAGCGGCCACCATCTCACCGCGGCTCTCACGGCCGGCACGCCCCCCGCCCGGCCGGGCCGAAGCAGCCGTAGCGCTCGCTGTGCTGGTCTTCGCTGTATGGCGGCAGATACCAGCCGCCGTGCACTTCGCGCCTGCCGTCCACGACGGCTCCCCAGATCGCCAGGCACAGCTGCGAGCGGCTCTTGGGCGGACCGGCGCTGGTGTTGCCGCACAGCACCTCGCGCTCGCTGTGGGCGCCCAGCGTTTCCTCGTCGATCGAGATGTTGTGGTAATCGTGGCCGGTGTAGTGGCGCCACGTGCTCAGGTCGGCGATCAGGCGGTGGTTGGTATGCGCCTGGCGCGCGAGGTCGTTGACCGTCGCGGTCGCGAGCAGCACCCCGACGAGCACCAGCAGCGTCGTCTCCACCAGCCACACGCGGCTGGCGGCTGGACGGTTCTCACCGGCGTGCGCGACCGCGGTCATTGCACGGGCACCAGCAGCGGCGAGATCTGGTGCAGGACGAACAGCGCCTGCACGGCGAGCGTGGCAACCAGCAGCCGCCGATCGCGCACGACCACGGCGAGCGGCAGCGGCCACAGGATGTACCACGCGAGCAGCCACGTGCTGGTCACGGAGATCGCCAAGAGCGCCCAGCCGGAGGCCGCCACCCAGTCATAGCCGCGCCACGTGCGCCACAGCAGGTGCAAGACGATGATCACGAGGCCCGCCTTCAGCAGGTCGTGGTCCACCGGGAACACGCCGGGCTTGCCGAACAGATGCGCGATCTCGGTGGCGAAGCTGTCGGTCGAGACGAACGCCGAGTCGCGGTTGAGCGCGGCGACGACGTTTACTCCGTGGATGCCGAACGCGACGTAGCCGACCAGCGCGCCCAGCACCAGCGCCGCCAGCGCTCCGAGGATCGGGGCGACGCGTCGTCGCGCGACGACCATGAACGGCAGCAGCGCCGCGACGGTCGCCTTGACGAGCGCGCCCGCCACGACCCACGCGGCGGCGCCCGCTTCGCGGCGACCGGACGGCGTGCCGACGACGGTGAGGCTGACGGCGGCCATCATCGCGAGCATCATGATCAGGTCGTTGTGGGCGCCGCCGAGCCCGTAGATCACATACAGCGGGTTGGCGCCCACCGCCAGCACCGCCGTCACCGGGTCGAAGCCGCGCGCCACCGCGCAACGCCACACGAGCGCGAGCGTGCCGGCGCTCGCAAGCAGCGCCTCGAGCTTCATCGCCCACAGCGCGCCGACCAGCCCCAGCGGCGCGAGCGGGTAGGACAGCAGCGTGTACAGCGGCCCGTACGCGGTCGCGACGCGCTCCCAATCGTGACCGACGTACGGCGAGACGGGATCGCCGAGGATCGCGGCGGGCCCGTGCAGGTACGGGTTCAGGCCGTGCTCGACGCCCATGCGCGCATAGGCGATGTAGCTGAAGACGTCGGTGGAGATCAGGATCGGACCGACGAACACGATCAGGTGCAGCGCCGCGATCAACGCTATCGCCCAGCGTTTGGAGATCACTCCCGCCACGCGAGTGCCGAGCGCGACCAGCCCCGCGTACGCGCAGCTGGCGACGAGCAGCGCGATCAGGAAGACGCGGTAGCCGAGGCGCTCGCCGATCCCGCTCAGCCAGCCGGCGATCTCCGGCGATTTGGGGATCAGCGCCGAGAGCCCGGCGGCGCCGTCGACGACGATCTCGCCGGCGGCGAGGACCAGCAGCAGCGCCAGCAGCGCCGCCAGCGCAGGCGCCCACCGCTCAGAGCGGACATGGGCAGCGCCACGCTCGCTCTGAACGGCGACGCTCACGAAACGGCGACAGTCCCTGAGCTCACAGAGCCGTCCACACGGTCTTCGTCTCCAGATACGCGTCGAGGCCGTCGTGGCCGTGCTCGCGACCGATGCCCGAGGCCTTGAAGCCACCGAACGGCGCCGACGGGTCGACGACGCCCCAGGTATTGATGTAGACCATGCCCGCATGCAGTTTCGCGGCCAGCTTGTGGGCGCTGGAGACGTCCCGCGTCCACACGCCCGCGGCGAGGCCGTACTCGCTCGCGTTGGCGCGCTGCGCGACCTCCTCCAGCGAGTCGTACGGCGAGGCGACCAGCACCGGGCCGAAGATCTCCTCGCGGGCGATGCGCAGCTCGTCGGAGGTGGTGGCGAACAGCGTCGGCGCGACGAAGTAGCCGCCGCTGTCGGCCAGCGCCGCCTCGCCGCCGGCGAGCACCTCGGCGCCCTCCTCGCGGCCCGCTTCGATGTAGCCAAGCACGCGCTCCTGCTGCTCGGCGGAGACCAGCGGGCCGAGCTGCGTGCCCGACTCCAGGCCAGGGCCGAGCTGCGCGGAGGCGGCCGCGTCGGCGAGGGCGCTCATGACCTCGTCGAAGCGCTCCGCCGGCACGAACAGGCGCGAGCCGGCGTTGCACGCCTGCCCGGAGTTGAAGTAGATCGCCTGGAAGGAGCCCTTGACGGCGGCCTCGATGTCGGCGTCGGGCAGGATGATGTTCGGCGACTTGCCGCCGAGCTCGAGCGTCACGCGCTTGAGCGCCTTGCCCGCCTTGGCGCCGATCTCGCGCCCGACAACGGTCGAGCCGGTGAAGGCGACCTTGTCGACGTCGGGATGGTCCACGAGCGCGGCGCCGGTGCTGCCGTCGCCGGTGAGCACGTTGATCACGCCCGGCGGGAAGCCGACCTCGAGCGCCAGCTCGCCGACGCGCAGCGCGCTCAGCGGCGTCTGCTCGGCGGGCTTCAGCACGATCGTGCAGCCCGCGGCGAGCGCCGGGCCGAGCTTCCACGCGGCCATCAGCAGCGGGAAGTTCCACGGGATGATCTGCGCGCACACGCCGACTGGCTCGCGGCGCGTGTAGCAGTGCATGTTCGGCGCGGTCACGGGCAGCACGCCGCCCTCGATCTTGGTGGGCCAGCCGGCGAAGTAGCGCAGGTGCCCGACGGCGCCGTTCACGTCCACGTACTGCGCGAGCCCGACGGGCTTGCCGTTGTCGAGCGACTCGATCTGCGCGATCTCCTCCGCGCGCGCCTCGATCGCGTCCGCGAGCGCGTGCATCAGCCGCTCGCGCCCGGCCGCCGGCATCGTCGCCCAAGGGCCGTCCGCGAACGCGGCGCGCGCCGCCGCAACCGCCCGCGCGACGTCCTCGGAGCCGCCCAGCGCGACCTCGGCTATCTCCCTGCCGGTGGCCGGATCGAGCGTCGCGAACGTGCGCCCGTCGGCCGCGTCGAGACGCTCGGAGCCGATCAGGAGACGATGAGACTGCGCGATGAACTCGCGCGCGGGAGCGCCCAGCGCGTCGGGGAGAGTGTCTGCGGAGATAGTGGTCATGGATGGAGCCTACCTCGCCCGACGCTTTATGCTGCGCGCATGGCCGAGCCCTCCAAGGCGGTGCTGGTGACGGGCTGCTCCTCCGGCATCGGCCGCGCCAGCGCGCTGCGCCTGGCGGCGCACGGGTGGACCGTGTACGCGACCGCGCGCCGGCCCGAGACGATCGCCGACCTGGGCGAGGCCGGCTGCCGCACGCTGGCGCTGGACGTCACCGACGAGGACTCGATGCGCGCCGCCGTGGAGACCGTCGAGCGGGCCGAGGGCGCGGTCGGCGCGCTGATCAACAACGCCGGCTACAGCCAGAGCGGCGCGATCGAGACGGTGCCGATCGAGGCGGTGCGGCGGCAGTTCGAGACGAACGTGTTCGGCCTCGTGGGCCTCACGCAGCTGGTGCTGCCGAAGATGCGCGCGCAGCGCTGGGGCAAGATCGTCAACCTGGGCTCGATGGGCGGACGCCTGACGTTCCCCGGCGGCGGCTACTACCACGCGACCAAGCACGCGCTCGAGGCGATCTCGGACGCGATGCGCTTCGAGCTGCGCGGCTTCGGCATCGACGTGATCCTGCTCGAGCCGGGGCTGATCACGACCGAGTTCGGCCACGCCGCCACCGCCAGCATGGCCGAGGTCGGCACGCCTGGCGCGGTCGGCTCGGACGGCGGCGGCTCCGATACCGGCGCGCTCGCCGCCGGGGGCGCCGGCGAGGACCCCTACGCCCACTTCAACGCCACCGTCGGCGCCGTCACGGTAGGCGCCTACGACGGGCCGATGCGGCTGCTCGGCGCCGGCCCCGAGCGCGTGGCGAAGGTGATCGAACGCGCGATCACACGCAGACGCCCGCCGGCGCGGATCACGATCACCCCGTCCGCGAAGCTCTCGATCGCGACCCGGCGGCTGCTCGGCGACCGCGCGTGGGACGCGGCGATGCGCGCGCAGTTCCCTCAGCCGGAGTAGGCCGCGAGCGTCGGCTGCGGCCGTCCCACGGCGAACCCCTGGGCGTAGTCCACGCCATAGCTGCGCAGCATTTCGATCGTCGTCTCGTCGCCGACGAACTCGGCGATCGTCTCCGCGCCCATGCCGCGCACCACGCCCGCGAGCGCCCTGACGACGAGCTGGTCGGTCCGCGACACGGGCAGACGGCGGATGAAGTCGCCGTCGATCTTCAGGTAGCTGAACGGCAGGTGCTTGAGGTACTGGAAGGAGCCGAAGCCGGCGCCGAAGTCGTCGAGCGCGAGGTCGCATCCGAGCTCGAGCACGCCCGCACAGAAGCTGCGGGCGCTGTCCATGTCGGAGATGGCGGACGTCTCGGTGATCTCGATCACCAGCTGCGACGGGTTCACCCCGTGCCAGCGCAGCCGGCGCTCGACGTGCGTCAGCATCGTGCGGTCGGTGACCGACAGGGCGGACATGTTGACCGCGATCCTCGCCTCGGGATCGGGCTCCGCGGCCAGCAGCGCGGCCACGTGGTCGACGACCATCCGGTCGATGTCGCGGACCAGCCCGTAGCGCTCGGCGGCGGGCAGGAACCGCCCGGGCGCCACCAGGCACCCGTCGGGCTCGTCCGCGAGGCGCAGCAGCGCCTCGTAGTGGGATATGCGGCGATCGCTCAGCGCGACGATCGGCTGGAAGTGCAGCACGAACAGCTCCCCGTCCAGCGCGCGGCGCAGGCGCTCGAGCCACGGGCGCCGGTGCAGGCCCGCCGGCGAGCTGAAGCCCTCGCTCAGCGCCCGCGCGTCCACCAGCCCGCGCACCCATTCGCCACGCGGCGCGGAGCGGCCGAGGAGCACGCGCGGGGTCGCGTGGGGCGTCGTCGAGCTGAACATCCATCAGGTCTGTTCGACGGCGCCGCGGGCTCACCTTTGGACGCACGCCACGCGTCACGCGCCGGCGGGCACCGCACGCGAGCCCATGCCCGCTCACTCGCGGCGCCGCGCGCGCGCCTCGTACGGGCGTCGCGCGCGGTCCGACACGACGAGCAGCAGCGCCACGAGCACGAAGTTCATCACCACCGAGGAGCCGCCGTAGGCGACGAACGGCAGCGTCACGCCCGTCAGCGGGATCACGCGAGTGACGCCGCCGACGATCACGAACACCTGCAGAGCGACGATGAACGACAGCCCGGTGGCGAGCAGCTTCGAGAACGAGTCGCGCGCAAGCACCGCCGTCTTCAGCCCGCGCGCGACGAGCAGCAGATACACGCCCAGCAGGCCCGCGGCGCCGACGAGGCCGAGCTCGTTGACGATGACCGCGTAGATCATGTCGCTTTCGGGGACCGGCAGGATCGAGGAGCCGTGCGGGCCGGTGCGCAGCAGCGAGCGGTCGAAGCCGGTGCCGAGCAGCCCACCGTCCGCCTGCGCGAACAGCGATTGCGCGAGCTGGTAGCTGCCGCCTTCGAGTTTGTTGTAGAGCCCTTCGTTGAACGGCTCTTCCCACGCGAGCACGCGCGCGTGCACGTGGCTGACGTGGTTGGTCAGATACCACGCGCCAAGCGCGAACAGCACGAGGCCGATGAGCGGGAACGAGAAGCGCCCCGTGGCGACGTACAGCAGCGCCAGGAACGCGCCGTAGAACATCAGCGAGGTGCCGAGCTCGCGTGTGATCAGGAGCGTCGCCATCGCGGCTCCCCACACGATCAGCATCGGCCCGAACTGCTTCATCGGCGGGATCGTCAGCCCCAGCACGCGCCGCCCCGCGGTCACCAGGATCTGGCGGTTGTCGCGCAGGTAGCTGGCGAGGAAGATCACGATCGCGACCTTCGCGAGCTCGGCCGGCTGGAAGGACACGCTGCCGAAGTGGATGTCGAGGTAGGCGCCGTTGACCTGCTCGCCAATCCCGGGCAGCCGCGGCAGCACCGTGATGCCGATGCCGACGGCGGCGATCGTGTAGCGGTAGCGCTCGAGCACGCTCACGCCGCGGCGGCGCAGCGCGAGGATCGTGGCGGCGAACAGCACCAGCCCGAGCACCATCCACTGCGCCTGCTGGCGCGCGAGCGTGGGTTCGATGCGATAGACCATCACGATCCCCACGCTCGCGAGCACCGCCACCAGCGGGAACAGGTAGGGATCGGCGTCCGGCAGCGCGAAGCGGATCACGAGATGCGCGGCCAGGCACAGGCCGAGGAACAGCGCGCCGTAGGTGAGCGACGCGCTGGAGGCGTGGTTGAGCGTCAGGTTGGTGGACGCCCCGGGCGAGCTCTTCTGCGTCTGGATGAAGATCGCGGTGAAGCCGGCCGTGACCAGCAGCGCGGAGGGCACCAGGCCCAGGAGCTCTCGGTTGCGCGGGCTGAACACTGCTCCGAGCGTACCCGCGCGCGCGGCGCAGGGCTCCGCTCCACCGGCGCGTTTGCGCCGATCCGCCCGCTACCCTGCCTGGAACGCATCGTCCGGGGGAGGCGAGAGCACGACCTCCGATTTCATGAGCTGCCACGTCCCGACACCCCATGAATGACCAGGGTGGGCCTTCATTGGCGTGGGGCATGTGGAAGCGCTTTCTGATCGCCGGCGTGCTGATCGTCGCGCTGAGCGCCGGCGCGACGGCCACGGTCGCCCTCAACAAGCTCACCACGCTCGCCGACGAGGTGTTCCCGCACCTCAGCCACATCAGCGCTCCGAAGGGGCTGATCACGCCTGAATACGGCGGCGGTCCGCAGACGTTCCTGATCCTCGGATCAGACCGGCGCTCCGGCTCCAAGAACGCCGAAGAACGCGACGCATCGCCCCACAGCGACACGATCCTGCTCGTGCGCTTCGACCCCGAACAGGGCCAGACGTCGGTGCTGTCGATCCCGCGCGACCTGATGGTCGACATCAGAACGCCCAACGGGCAGGTCTACGAACACGAAAAGATCAACGCCGCGTACACGATCGGCAGCAAATTCGGTGGCGCCAACGGCGCCAGCGTGCTCGCCGCGGAAACGATCGTGCGCGAAGTCTTCCCGGAGCTCGAGGGCAAGCTCAACGGCATCATCGACGTTAACTTCGCCGGCTTCATCAAAGTCGTCGACACGCTGGGCTGCGCGTATGTGAACGTCGACCACCACTACTACAACGAGAACGTCGGCTCGACCGAAACGGACTACACGAGCATCGACCTGGAGCCCGGCTACCAGCGGCTCTGCTACGAAAACGCGCTGGACTACGTCCGCTACCGGCACACCGACTCCGACTTCGTGCGGGTCGCGCGCCAACAGGACTTCCTGCGCGACCTGCGCGAGCAGATCAGCCCGGCGAACGAGATCGGCCAGATCGATACCGTCGCCAAGGCCGTGGGACACGCGATCCGGTCCAACTTCCCGGCGACCCCCGAAGAGCTGGTGCTGCTGTCGAAGCTGATCGCCTTCTCGCAGACCAAGCCGCTGCGCCAGGTCAAGTTCCTGACGACGAACATCAACGTGCAGCTGGGCGGCGGCGACTACGTGGCATCGACGCCGGAACTGGAGAAGGAGACCCTCGACCGGTTCCTCAACGGCCACGAATCGCTGCAGCTGCCGAGCGCGCACACCACGCACAGCTCCAGCCACGGCCACCACAGCCACCACCACTCGGCCGGCTTCTCGCCGGCGGCGCTGAACCTGTACCCGACGACCTCAGCCGGCGTCAGCGAAGCGGTCAAAGCCTCGTTTGAAGTGCCCTTCCACATGTTGTACCCGACGCTGCAGACAGGGCAGGCCGAACAGCAGCAGGTGCGCGCGTACCCGCTCAAGAACCAGCAGAACATCAAACACCACGCCTACGTGGTCGTCTTCCAGCAGAACGCGGCGCTCGGCGCCTACTACGACTTCGAGGGCACCGACTGGCTCAACCCTCCCCTGTTCGCGCACGCCCGCACGCAGGTCATCGACGGGCGCACATACGAGTTCGTCGACGACGGCTCGCACATCCATGTCGTCGGCTGGCGCCAGGGGAACGTGCTGTATTGGCTGACGAACACGCTGCTGGAGGAACTTTCGAACTCGCAGATGCTGGCGATCGCGAAATCGGCGCAGTCGCTGCATTAGCGCTGCGCGTCGAGTCAATTTCGTCTTTGGCGCTTCGCGCGGGCGACGAAATTCCCTCGACGCTCAGCTTGGGCCGAGCGGCCCGGGGGCGCGGTCAGCTTTGGGCTGCGGCTTGATCCAGGGCCGCGTTTACCAGGGCGTCCGCGTCGGCGTTTTGGGCTCTTGGGACTGTTCGGATCGACCAGGTCTCGAACTGCCTGAATGCCCTTATTGCGTCCAGGTGGAGGGGGCGCATCGCTGGGTGCTTGACCTTGTAGATGCCCTGCACCTGCTTGGCGATCAGCTCGGAGTCTCCGATCACCTCGACCTCGGTGGCTCCCAGCTCCTTTGCGCGGGCGAGGCCGAGGAGCAGGGCCCGGTACTCGGCGACGTTGTTGGTGGCCCTGCCCAGGAGCTCGGACTGCTCGTCGATCACCTCGCCGGCGGGCGTGCTCGTGACCGCGGCCGCGGCCGCGGGGCCCGGGTTGCCGCGAGCGCCGCCATCGACATGGACGATCAGCTTCATCGCGGCGAGATTATGCAGCTCGCCGGGGACGAAGCTCTTGGCGCGCGCACCGACACCGGCTCGCACAGCCGTCCCGCGGGCGGGAGTACAGGCCTAAGAGGCCTGTGCGAGCGGCAGCAGGTCGCCGGGGACGCGGGCGCGGCGGCGATCGCGCACGATGCGACGCTGGTCGTCGTCCTGGGAGGACGCGCCTGCGGCCGCGTAACGCGCCCTGCGATCGAACCTGCGCCGGTCGACGATTACCGTGACGTTCGCGTCGTCGCTGTAGTGCTCTACGAGCTTCGGATAAAGCTCGTCTGCGAGCGGTCTGGGTACCACGCAGTAGATCATCGTGTCCCGGATCTTACTCCCCGTGAGCAGATGCGCAAGCGGGGGTACCGAATCGTCACACGCGCGCGCGAACTGCCGCTCAGACGCCTGCCAGCGAGAGCAGCCCCGACTCGGCGGCCACCGCGTTGCCGATCCGGTCCTCGCGGGCGAGCTCGGACAGCTCGGTTCCCTGAGCTATCACCTGCGCCTCGACGACCGGTTCGCTGATGTCGACCTCGTAGCGATACCAGCAGAGCTCCCACGCGACGACGATCGAGACCACGCTGTCGAGGTGCTCGGCGGAGCGCACCGTGACCAGCGGCGGGCCCAGCGAGCGGGTGACGCCGGCGACGCGACGCGGGAACTCGCTCGCGTTGAACACGGTGACAGCGTGCTGCACGTACTCGCTGGGCGGCTCGAACGCAGGGCCTGTCTCCGACCGCTGCGCGGCCTCGGCGTCCGGAGGCGGCGCCGCCTCCGGCGCCACGTCCGCGGACTCGATCAGCGCATCCGGCGCGGCCGCTGCAAACGGCTGCGCGCGGCTGTGCGCGGGCGCAGCCTCAATGCCCGGCGCGGCCTCGGCAAACAGGTCATATGGCTCCGACAGCTGCTCCTCGGCCCCGGCGGCGGGGACGCCTGGCGTCTCGCCTGGCTCCCCGGAGACCTGGCGCGGGCGAAACGCGGCTGGCAGCCGCTCGATCAGGCCTCGCCCGCGGCGCGGGCGCATCGGCGGCAGCGTCAGCGACTGGCCGTCAGCCTCGCGCATCCAGCCGGCGTGCGCGGCGCGCGGCGCGCACAGCTCGCACACGATCCGCCGGCGTCCGGCGCCGACGAACACGTCGGGCTGCTCGCCGCGCAGCAGGCGGCGGGCGCACACGTCGCAGGCGACATCCGGCTGCGACGTGACGATCGTACGGGTTGCCATCGGCCGACCAGGTTACCGCTACCGCCCGCCCCCGTACAGCCGGGCGCCGCGCGGGGCGCCTACGCGTGGATCGCCGTGCGCTCCTCGCCAGCCTGCTCGACGACCTTCTGGGCGAGGTGCGCGGGCAACTCCTCGTAGCGCAGGAACTCCAGCGTGTAGTCCCCCTGGCCCTGCGTGATCGAGCGCAGGTCGGGCGCGTAGGTGAGCATCTCCGCCATCGGCACCTCGGCCCTGATCTCGGTCATGGCGCCGACAGGCTCCATCCCGAGCGGATGCCCACGACGACTGTTGAGGTCGCCGATCACGTCGCCCACGTGCGCCTCGGGCACCGACAGCGTGACCAGCATGATCGGCTCGAGCAGCACCGGGTGCGCGAGCGTGAGCGCCTGTTTCATCGCCTGCACGCCGGCGAGCTTGAACGCGATCTCCGAGGAGTCGACGGAGTGGTGTGAGCCGTCGAACAGCCGCACGCGCACGCCCCTGACGGGATAGCCCGCGAGCACGCCCGACTCCATCGCCTCGTGCACGCCCTTCTCCACGGCTGGAATGAACGAGCTGGGGATCACGCCGCCCTTGATGTTGTCCACGAACTCGAAGCCGGTCGGGTGCGCGTGGTCGTTCAGCGGCGCGATCTCGATGTGGCAGTCGCCGAACTGCCCGCGCCCGCCCGACTGCTTCTTGTGGCGCCCGTGGGCGGCCGCGACGGCGCGGATCGTCTCGCGATAGGGCACGCGCGGCGGCTTCAGCGTCACCTCCACGCCGAAGCGCGAGCGCAGGCGGTCGACGATCACTTCGACGTGCACCTGCGAGAGCCCCGCGACGATCTGCTCGCCGGTCTGCTGGTCGCGGTGCAGGTCGATCGTGGGGTCCTCCTCCTGCAGGCGACGCAGCGAGGAGAGCACCTTGTCCTCGTCGCCCCGGCTCTTGGGCTCGACCGCGAACGCCATCACCGGCGCGGGCAGCTTCAGCCGCGGCATCTCGATCGGCTCGTCCTGCGCCCCGAACGGGGTGTCCCGCTCCGCCAGCCAGTCGCCGGCGCGCGTGTCCTTGAGCTTGGCCACCGCGCCGATGTCGCCGGGGCCGAGCTCCTGCGCGTGGCGCACGTCCTTGCCGGCGAACACCACCAGCTGGCCGATGCGCTCCTTCGTGTGGGTGTGCGTGTTGAGCAGCTGGCTGTCGGCGCGCATCACGCCCTGGTAGACGCGCAGCAGGTTGATGCGCCCCGCGAATGGGTCGGCGCGGGTCTTGAACACGTACGCGAACAGCTCGCGATCCTCGCTCGGCGACAGCTCCATGCCGCCCACCTCCAGCGAGCCGTGCTTGACCGGCGAGGGCAGGTCCTCGACGATCGCGTCGAGCAGGCGCGTGGTGCCGAGATTGCGCGTCGCGACGCCGCACACCACGGGGAAGATCCTGCCGTGGTTGGTGCCCTCCTTGAGCGCGTCGACGATCTCCTGGTGGGAGATGTCCTCGCCTTCGAGGTAGCGCTCCATGAGCGTGTCGGACACTTCGCACACCTCGTCCATGAGCTTCTCGCGGTATTCGCCGGCGCGCTGCTCGAGCTCCGGAGGGATCCGGATCTCATCGGCGGCGCCCCGCTCAGCAGTGGGTTGTGCTCGAAACGCCTTCATGTCGACGAGGTCGATCACACCCTCGACGTCGTGCTCGGCGCCGATCGGGATCTCCGTCGCGACGACGTGCGGGCCAAACGACGCCTTGAGCTGATCGAGCGTGCGGAAGAAGTCGGCGCGCTCGCGGTCGAGCATGTTCACGAACAGCATCCGCGCGATGTCCAGCTCCGCGGCGCGCGACCACAGGCGGCTGGTGGACACCTCGACGCCCATCACGCCGTTGACGACGAACACCGCCGACTCGCACACGCGCAGCGCTCCCAGCGCGTCCGCCACGAAGCTCGGCTCGCCGGGCGTGTCCAGCAGGTTGATCTTGCGCTGCTGCCAGGCGAACGAGCTGAGCGCCGTGGAGATCGACATCTGCCGCGCCTGCTCGTCGGGGTCGGAGTCCGACACCGTGCTGCCGTCCGGCACCGATCCCAGGCGTCCCACCGCGCCAGCCTCGAACAGCAGCGCCTCATGCAGCGAGGTCTTCCCCGACCCTCGGTGTCCGACGAGGGCCACGTTGCGAATCCGATCCGCTGGGGAATGCATGGGTCTCCTTCCGCTGGTAGGAGCACCATACCGCCACGCGTGCGAGCGCGCCAGCCCTCGTCAACTAATCGTCGAAGGACTCCTCCTGCATCCGCGACCTGAGGCGCAGCACGGCCTTGGTGTGCATCTGGGAGACCCGTGACTCGGTCACGCCCAGCACCTCGCCAATCTCCCGGAGGGTGAGGTTCTCGTAGTAGTACAGGGCGATCACGAGCTTCTCGCGCTCGGGCAGCTTCGCGATCGACTCGGCGATGCGGTCCTTGAGGTCGCCGACGTCGAGCGCGCGCGCGGGGTCGGGCGCGCCGGGGTCCTCGATCGTGTCCATCAGCGAGACCTGGTCGCCGCTGGAGTCCGACACGCTCCACAGCTCGTCGAGCGCGACGATCGAGGAGTGCGAGATCGCGAGCAGCGATTCGTTGAGTTCGTCCACCGTCACGCCCAGCTCGGCCGCGAGCTCCTGGTCGGTGGGGGCGCGCTGCAGCGTGTGCTCGAGCTTCGCGTTCGCGCGCTCGACTTCGCGGGCTCGCGCGCGCACGCTGCGCGGCACCCAGTCGAGCGAGCGCAGCTCGTCGATGATCGCGCCCTTGATGCGCATGATCGCGTAGGTCTCGAACTTGATGTCGCGCGACAGGTCGAACCGCTCGATCGCCGAGATCAGGCCGACGAGGCCGTAGGAGATCAGGTCGGCCTCCTCCACGTGCGGCGGCAGGCCGGCGGCGGTGCGCCCGGCTACGTACTTGACCAGCGGCGAGTACGCGACGACGAGGCGCTCGCGCACGCGCGCGTCACCCTCGGTCTTATAGCGCCGCCACAGTTCACGCAGCTCGATCGGTTTGACGTTCGTCTCCAGGGCTCCATCCCCCCTTAATCACGCCCGAGGGTGGCTGCGCGCATACGCGCTTCTAAGCCTGGCGGACTCTACCCGAGTATAAATCTGAGTGCTGGACACACTGGCGTGTCCCAGCAGCTCCTGGATGCTGCGCAGGTCCGCCCCGCCGTCCAAGAGGTGCGTGGCGTAGCTGTGACGCAGCGCGTGCGGGGAGGCGCCCTCGCCGACACCCACGCGCGCGGTCCACGTCCGCAGCCGGCGCCGCACGTCGCCCGTGCCCAGCGGGCGGCCGGTCTTGCTCAGGAACAGCGCGTCCAGCTGATCGAGCGAGCATGCACCGCGGCGCTCGCCGGACGCATCGGTCGGCGCCTGCGCGGCGAGCGCCGGACGCGCGCGCTCCAGGTAGGCCCTGACGGCCGCCATCGCGGGCTCGCCGACGGGCACGAAGCGCGTCTTTCGCCCCTTGCCCTCCACGCGCAGCTGCTCGCCGTCGTAGTCGACGTCGGCGCCGCACAGCGACACGAGCTCCTCCGCGCGCAGGCCGCACGAGTAGGCGAGCTCGAAGATCGCGCGGTCGCGCAGCTCGAGCGCGCTCGACGCGGGAATCGCGTCGAGCAGCGCGCCCGCCTCGCGCGCGCTCAGCACTCGCGGCAGGTGCGAGCCGCGCCTGGGCGTGGACACGAGGTCGGCAGGGTTCTGGGCGATGCGCCCGTGCTCGCGCTGGCTCGCGAACAGCGCGCGCAGCGCGGCGAGCTTGCGCGCGGAGGTGCTGGGCGCGGCGCCGGGGCCCTCGGGCGAGCGTTCGGAGAGCTGCGCGACGTAGCGGCGCACGTCCTTCGGGCCCACCCCGTCCGGCGCGAGGCCATGGCGGATCGCCCAGCGTGCGAACTGGCCGACGTCGACCGCGTACGCGCGCCGCGTACGCGACGCCGCATCCCGCCGGCGCAGGTCCTCGTCGAGCAGCGCGTTGGCCTCGGCCCACGCGCCGCGCAGCTCTCCGTGCTCGGCGATGCCCCTCCCCGCGTGCATCTTGACGCTCATGCTCGGCACTACTTCGCCGCGCGCGATGGGGCGCCTGCCTGGAGTACAGTCAGTTGCGTGAGCGTCGGATCGCGCAACCACACGGGCACGCGCGTGCCGGCGGGCGAGGCCGCCGCGTACGGGCCGGCGGGGCGCTCCGCGTGGCTGGACGTGGACTGGCGCCGTCACCAGCGCTGGGTGATGGTGGACGGCCAGCCGGTGAACACGATCGAGCTGGGCCCGCAGCACGCCACGGAGACAGAGCGCCAGCCGCTGGTGTTCGTGCACGGGCTGTCCGGCTGCTGGGCGAACTGGCTGGAGCAGCTGCCAGCACTGGCGGCGGAGCACCGCGTGGTCACGCTCGACCTGCCCGGCTTCGGCTACTCGCCGATGCCCGCCGAGCCGATCACGATGTCGGGCTACGCGCGACTGCTCGACCGCCTGCTCGGCCAGCTGGGGATCGACGCCGCGGCGGTCGTGGGCAACTCGATGGGCGGGTTCATCTCCTGCGAGCTCGCGATCGCGTTCCCGCAGCGGGTCGAGCGCCTCGTGCTGATCTCCGCCGCCGGCATCTCCACGACCGGCAACGCCCACACGACG
Organism: Solirubrobacteraceae bacterium; assembly: GCA_035483595.1. GTDB lineage: Bacteria > Actinomycetota > Thermoleophilia > Solirubrobacterales > Solirubrobacteraceae > Palsa-744. Next base: position 130,883 of record DATHPU010000015.1, on the reverse strand, counting down.
CGCGCGCTGCCGTCGCTGCGTCGCATGGAGACCGTGCTCGTGGCCAGCGGCGGCTGGCTCGCCTCCAAGTCCGAGACGGTCGCCCGCCGCGCACGGCTGCGCGACGCGCTCCTGTATATCGTCACGCGCCACCCCGGCCGCCTGCCGGCCGCGCTCGCCGCCGAGCAGCTGCGCGGCGCCGGCAAGCCCGGCTTCATCCAGGCGCTCGAGTCGATCCTCGAATACGACATCCGCGAGCGCCTGCCCGAGATCGCCTGCCCGACGCTGATCGTGTGGGGCGACGGCGACCGGCTGATCCCGGTGCGCGACGCGGACGTGTTCGCCGAGCTGATCCCCGGCTCGCGCAAGGTGATCTTCGAGGACACCGGCCACATGTCGATGCTCGAGCGCCCCGCCGCGTTCAACGCGCTGCTCGCGGACTTCCTCGCGGAGTAGACCATCAGGATCTAGGGAGTCGCTGGCCAAGCCTGCCAAGGACGCAGGGAGCGTGGCGTGCACTAGCACGCGAGCGACCGCATCGTCCCGGATGGGGGAGGACACCGGCAGGCGCCGGCCAGCGGCTTCCTAGCGCGCTACTGCGCCCTCGGCGGCGCTTCCCACGAGCTTCGCGTACTTCTGGATCGCCACGTCTACGTGCTCGTCGGCGCGCGGCGGCTGGCGGTAGGCGCTGACGCGTGTGGCGATCTCCTCGTCGGAGAGCGCCACGTCGAGCCGGCCTGTGTCGGCGTCGATCGTCACCTCGTCGCCGTCCTGGATCGCGGCGATCGGCCCGCCGCGCACGGCCTCGGGCGCCACGTGGGCGACCATGAAGCCGCGCGTGGCTCCGGAGAAGCGCCCGTCGGTGATCAGCGCGACCTCTTCGCCGAGCCCCTCCCCCACGATCGCCGCGGTCACGGACAGCATCTCGCGCATGCCGGGGCCGCCCGCGGGGCCCTCGCCGCGGATCACGACGATGTCGCCGGCCTTCAGCTCGTGCGCGAGCACCGCCGCCATCGCCACCTCCTCGCCGTCGAACACGCGTGCCGGCCCGGCCGCTTTGCGCCGCTCGTGACCGGAGAGCTTCACCACGCAGCCTTCCGGCGCGACGTTCCCGCGCAGGATCGCGAAGCCGCCGGTCGCTTTGATCGGATCGGACAGCGGCCGCACGACGGGCTGGCCGTCGGTCTCGACCGCCTCGGATGCGTGCTCGCCGATCGTCCTGCCGGTGACCGTCTGCGCGTCCGCGTGGAGGATGCCCGCGTCGTTCAGCCGCGAGAGCACGAGCGGCACGCCGCCAGCCTCGTATAGCTCCGTCGCCACGTAGCGCCCGCCGGGCTGCAGGTCGCACAGCAGCGGCGTGCGCTCGGAGATCGCCTCGAACTCGTCGATCCCCAGCGGCACGCCCATTTCGTAGGCCACCGCGAGCAGATGCAGCACGCCGTTGGTGGAGCCGCCGCTGGTGGCCACCGCCGCGATCGCGTTTTCGAGCGCGGGCTTGGTGATCACGTCGCTGGGGCGCTGCCCGCGGCGCAGCACGTCCATCACCAGTTCGCCGCACCGCCTGGCGACCTCCAGCTTGCGCCCGTCCTCCGCGGGGACCATCGCGGTGCCCGCCGGTGAGATGCCGAGCGCCTCGAACGCCATCGCCATCGTGTTCGCCGTGAACTGGCCGCCGCACGCGCCCGCGCCCGGCGAGGCGGCCTCCTCGAGCTCGTGCAGCTCCTCCTCGGTGATCTTGCCGGAGGCGAACTGGCCGACCGCCTCGAACACCTGCTGGATCGTCACCTCCGCGCCCTTGTAGTGGCCGGGCTTGATCGACCCGCCGTACAGCATCAGACCGGGGATGTTCAGGCGCGCGAGCGCCATCACCGTGCCGGGGATCGTCTTGTCGCAGCCGCTGATCGTGACCAGCGCGTCGAATGCGTGGGCGGATGCGACCAGCTCGATCGAGTCGGCGATCAGCTCGCGTGAGACAAGCGACGCGCGCATGCCCGCGGTGCCCATCGTGATGCCGTCGGAGATCGCGATCGTGTTCAGCTCCATCGGCGTGCCGCCGGCGGCGCGGATGCCCTCCTTGACCTTTGCCGCGAGCACGCGGTTGTTGAAGTTGCACGGCATCGTCTCGATCCACGAGTGCGCCACGCCGACGATCGGCTTCGCGAGGTCCTCCGCCGAGTAGCCGATCCCGTGCAGGTAGGAGCGCGCGGCCGCGCGCTCCGGCCCCTCGGTGAGGGCGCGGCTGCGGTGCTTGACGTCGAAGGTGTCGGGGGTGCTCACGCGGCGCGGATGTTATCCGGGTCCCACCCGTCCGACCCATCGGAGCTGCGCGGAAGGATCGGCGGCGTGGCGGGAGCCTCGCGCTCCCAGCGCCGCAGGCGCGCGATGTCGCGCCGCACCCGGTCGGGGTCGACCTGGCGACCCGGCAGGTGCATGTTGGCCTCGCCCACCAGCCGCCGCTCGTCGGCGGTGAGCGCCATCCACTTGGCGAGCACGTCATCGGAGTCGGGCAGCCGCGAGCTGCCGTACGGCCTGGACAGGTCGGGGAACGCCACGCAGTACTCGTTGAGCAGCTCGCCCGTCTGCGGCACGTACGCCACGATCGGCTTGTGCGGGTAGATCAGGTACGCGTATGCGGCGCCCACACCGCGCCCGTGATCGCCCAGGCCGCCCCACACGCGTAGGAAGCCCAGGTCGCGGTACATCGCCCAGTCGCGCTCGCTCACGCACGAGCGCAGCAGCGCGCGGGCGCGCTGCTCGGCGCGGCGCTCGCGTCCCGGGTCATAGCCCAGGGGGGCGCTGCCGCGCCGGCGGGCCGCCCACAGCTCGCGCGCGCGCGCGGCGGCGCGCTTGAGCGTGGGCCGCGCAAGCTCCCACAGCAGCACCACGAGCACGACCGCCGCGGTGCCCAGCGCCAACACCACGAGCGCTCAGCGCGTCGCCCGGGGCGCGCCGCCGGCGGCCCTCGGGAAGAAGATCACGCGCTCGGCGTCGCGCGGCACCTCGGCGAAGCTCTTCACCAGCTCCGCCTCGCGGCGCCCGCCGGGGCTCTGCAGCGGCACCGCCGCCCACATGCCCGCGTCGAGCTCGCGGCGAAACGCCTCGATCAGCTCCCGCTCCTGCTCCGGCACCTCGACATCGCCCTCGGCGAGAACGATCTCACCATGACCGGGCTTCATCCGCAGCAGCTTCATCCTCTCCGATTATGGCAAACGGATGGGCGCGGTTCGTCAGTAGGCTCGCATCCGCTCGAGCCCGATCACATCGACCGGGCCGGCTCCCGCGCCGAGCTCGCGCAGTCCCTGGGCGACCGCCTCCGCGGCCAGGCGCCGCGCGGTACGCGACGACTGCAGCGGCGTGTGCCCGAGCGCCAGCTGGGCGGCGAGCACGGAGGAGTGCGTGCAGCCCGATCCGTGCGCGGCGCCGTCGGGATGGCGCTCGCCCGGTATCTCCACCGGCGCGCCGTCGCCGTCCTCCTCCACGAGCAGGTCGACCGCGCGCGTGCGATGGCCGCCGGTGAGCACGACCGCCCGCGGGCCGAGCGCCAGCACGGCCCTGGCGAGCGACTCCGCTTCCGCGTCCTCGTCCCCCGTCGCCTCGCGCTCGCGGCCGGCGAGCACGCGCGCCTCCAGCAGGTTCGGCGTGAGCACGCTCGCCCGCGGCAGGATCTCCTCGACGAGCGCGCGGCGCGCGCCATCGTCGAGCAGCGACGCGCCCGACTCGGCGACCATCACAGGGTCGACGACCACGGGCGTGCCCGCCGGCAGCTCCTCAAGCGCCGCGGCGACCGCGAGCGTGACCTCGGCCGTGCCGAGCATGCCGACCTTGACCGCGTCGACGCCGATGTCCGACAGCACCGCGCGCACCTGCGCGAGCACCATCTCGGGCGGCACGGCGTGCACGGCGCTGACCGCGACCGTGTTCTGGGCGGTGATCGCGGTGATCGCGCTCGCGCCGTGCACGCCGCAGCGCGCAAACGCCTTCAGGTCCGCCTGGATCCCGGCGCCGCCGCCGGAGTCCGAGCCGGCGATCGTCAGGACGGTGCGCGTCGGCGTGCTCACCGTGGCGCTAGCGGTGGCCGCGCAGGAGCATGCCTACTAGCCGCGCAGCTCCCGCGGAACGCGGATCGAGTAGATCCCCACGGCGGTCACCAGCAGCCGGCCGTCGTCGTGGCGCACCTCCGATTTCATGATGCCGACGGTGCGGTTGCGCCGGTCGAGCGTCGTCCTGCAGACGATCTCGCCCTCGGTGGCCGTCTGGATGTAGTTGATCGAGATCGAGATCGTCGCGATGCGCTCGTCCTCTGTGGTCTGCGCCCACAGCGTCGAGCCCATCGAGTAGTCGACCATCGCGTACGTCGCCACGCCCGAGAGCAGACCACCGCCGTTGATCAGCTCGGGCCGGATCGTCATGCGCACGGTCTCGGGGTCCTCCCAGCGCAGGCCCATGAAGCCGCTGACGCCGTCCAGGGAACGCGGCCCGCCGTGCTCGGAGTCTCCGCGGGGAACGCCGTCGGCGTTGCTGTGCGCGTGGCTCGTGGACGCGATGCGCTCGTCGCTGGCGGAGCTGTCGCTCATGGCAGGCAGGCTACGCGAGCGCGGCCCCGCACGCGGTTCGCCCCTCTGTGCATGTTGGCCCTTCATATTCATCATATTTTCGATATATTCGATGGACAATACTCCGACCGGCCGCCCGCAGGCCAGGCCCGGCCTCCCGCGAAAAGCCGGCCCCACCGCCAAACTCGACAGGGGAACCAGCCATGCCACGAATCATCGTCACAACCGACCCCGTCTCATCCCAGCCGCCCGGCGAGACTCCGGTGCTGCTCGAAGAGCACGTGCACTCCGTCCACCTGAGCAGCGGCCACGCCGCCGCACAGCTCGTGGAGCGGCTCGCGTGGGCGATCAGCGACGCCGAGCACGCCGAGCTCGAGCCGCCCGCCCGCAGGCGCCGCGCCCGCGAGCGCCGGCCCGCGAGGATGCGTGAGTCGGCCCCCTACACGCAGCGCGCGATCAGGGCGTAGCCAAGAACGACACACTTTTGACACAGCCCGTGCGCTGAATCGGCACAAAGGACACCCTCGCGTCACATCTGGGGACCTAGCGTGCCGTTCGTGTGCACCGGCCAGCCCAACGCGAGCCCACCGCCCTCGCCGCGACGCGAGCGCACCGACGCGCGCCGCACGGTGGGCCGCCTCGGCGAGGACCTGGCGGCGGAGCACCTCACGCGGCTCGGCTTCACGACGCTCGCGCGCAACGTGCGCACCCGCCACGGCGAGATCGACCTGATCGTGTTCGACGGGCGCGTGATGGCGTTCGTCGAGGTCAAGACGAGAAGGGCTGGATTCGGGGGACGGCCGATCCGCGCGCAGGAGGAGCCGCTGCCATGGCTGCGTCCGCGCCAGCGCGCACGCCTGCGGCGACTCGCGCGTGCGTGGCTGAGCGACCAGCGCCACGTGCGACCGACGGCGCGCACGATCCGCTTCGACGCCGTGGGCGTGATCGTGGACGAGCGCGGGCGCCTGCTGCGCCTCGACCACGTCGAGGGGGCCTGGTAGATCGCCTTGCTACAGCGCGAGCTGCTGATACGCGAGCGACTGGAACGACATGCGATGCAGCGGCGAGACGCCCTGGCGCAGGATCGCCTCGCGGTGCGACGGCGTCGAGTAGCCGACGTGCTCGGCAAAGGCCCACCCGGGGTGCCGCGCGTCGGCCTCGTGCATGAAGCGGTCGCGCGTGACCTTGGCGACGATCGACGCCGCGGCGATCGCAGCGCTGGTCGCGTCGCCGTCGACGATCGCCCGCTGCGGATGCTCGAACTCCGCGACGGCGAAGCCGTCGAGCAGGCACAGCACCTCGCCCTTGACCCCGGCGGTGGCGCCGCGCACGGCATCGCGCAGTGCCGCGAGGTTGGTCTTGTGCAGTCCGCGCTCGTCGATGCCGCGCACACAGCGCGAGACGACGACGACCCTGGCGGCGCTGCGCATCACCAGCGGGTAGAGCTCCTCGCGCGCCTGCGCGCTGTGCTGCTTGGAGTCGTTGAGCGCGCCCAGCGCGCGCAGCTCGCGCGTGGTCAGCGACTCGTAGTCGAACAGCACGCCCGCCGCCACCAGCGGACCGGCCAGACAGCCCCGCCCAGCCTCGTCGGCCCCCGCCACCAGGCGGTATCCCAGACGGCGATCGAACGCGAACAGCCGCCGCCCGCTTCCAGCACGGCGCGCGCGGCGCCGAGCACGCGCCGACGAGCCGGAGCTGGGGCGAGACGAACCCACTACAGCGTCGCGACCGGCGCTGCTCTCGCTAGAAGATGCCGATGCGGTCGGGGGGCCAGTAGGTGGCGATGGCCTGTCCGATGATCCAGCCTGTGGGAACGGGCCCCCAGAACCTGCTGTCGTCGGATTCGCCACGGTTGTCCCCCATCATGAACCAGTGACCGGCGGGAACTTTGATCGGCGTCGGGAAGTTGCACTCGGGGCTCACGCCGCAGCGGCGGATGTAGGAGTCCTTCTCGCGCACGAACTTCGTGGTACCCGCCGCCTTGCGAAACACGCGCCCTTCCTGGATGTAGATTTCGTCTCCAGGGCCGGCGACGACGCGCTTGATGAAGTTGACGCTGGTGTTCTCCTTCGGCACCGGTGCGGAGCACGCCGAGGCGCCGAGCCTGATCACGTGCGGCGAGGGACCGCACTCCTCCTGTTCAGCGCCCTCGGGCGGGTGGAACACAGCGATCTCGCCGACATGCGGTTCGCTGAAGTCCATCCCGATGCGGTTGACGAGCACGCGCTGGCCAATCGACAGCGTCGGCTCCATCGAGCCACTCGGAATCCGATACGGCTTGACGATGACCGCCTGGATGCCAAGCGCCAGCCCGAGCGCGACACCGATGATCACCAGCAGCTCGACGATCGACGCGCGCACCGATTTCGGCTTCTTGCCGTCGCCCTTCAGCGCCACAGCCGGGCCGGCGGCGACGCTCGTCGCGCCATTACCGCTCGGCTGCGAGCTCGAGCTCTGGCCCTCGCCAGTCCTGGCGCCGGGGCTCACGCCGCGTCATCGCCGGCGGAAACGCCTCCCGTGGCGTCACCGGCATCGGAGGAGGCCTCGGTGGCGCCCGCCGCGGCCTCCGCCACGGCCTCGGGGCCGTCGGCGTCGCCGCCATCCGATCCCTGATCGGCCGCGTCCACCTGTTCCTGACTCCCCCCCTCGACGGACTCGCCGTCGGTCTGCGCGCCACCAGCCGCCGTCTCCACGACCGCCTCCTCCGCGGTCGTGCCCTCCAGGTCGGTCGCCTCCAGCTGCTCGTCGGCCACCGGCTCCACCAGCAGGCCCGGCTCCACCGTCTCCTCGGGGCCCGTGTAGCGGCGCTCGCGCACCCGCGCGCGCTTGCCGACACGGTCACGCAGGTAGTAGAGCTTCGCGCGGCGCACGTCGCCCCGCGCGGCCAGCTCGATCCGCTCGATCTTGGGCGAGTGCAGCGGGAACATGCGCTCGACGCCCACGCCGAAGGACTGCTTGCGCACGGTGAACGTCTCGCGCACGCCGTGACCCTGGCGCTTGATGACCACGCCCTCGAACACCTGCACGCGACTGCGCGCGCCCTCGATCACCTGAAAGTGCACCTTGACGCGATCCCCGGGCACAAACGCGGGGACACGGCGCAACTGCGCGCGCTCGATGGTTGCGATGACGCTGCTCATGACGGTGACGGGGAAGGGGCGCCTTGAATGTTGCGGGGGACGCCCCGAGACGAAGCTCTCAGCCGGCGCGAGCAGCAATGGTAGCGGACCGCCGCCACAATCCGTCGCACAAGGCGAGCCGCGCGCTCACCCGGCGGCGCCCCCGCGCGCCGCCGCGCCGCGTTCGCGGCTGCGCTCGCGCCGCCAGCTCGCGATCTGCTCGTGGTGCCCCGACAGCAGCACATCCGGCACGCGCCAGCCGCGATACTCGGCCGGGCGCGTGTAGTGCGGATACTCAGGATTGCCCTCCAACGCCGCGCTGAAGGACTCCTCCGCCGCCGAGCGCTCGTCCCCCAGCGCACCGGGCAACTTGCGCAGCACCGCGTCGCACAGCACCATCGCCGCCAGCTCGCCGCCGCTCAGCACATAGCGGCCGATCGACACCACGTCGCTGGCGAAATGCTCGAGGATGCGCTCGTCGAAGCCCTCGTAGCGCCCGCACAGCAGCGTCAGCGCGGGCTCGCCCGCCAGCTCCTGCACGAGCTCCTCGTCGAGCAGCCTCCCCGCGGGCGCGAGCGCGACCACGCGCCGCTCGCGGCGCAGCTGCAGCGGATCGACGCCGTAGTGCGCCTGCAACGCGCGATCGAGCACGTCCACCCGCAGCACCATCCCCGCGCCGCCCCCGAACGGCGTGTCGTCGACCTGCCCGCCGCTCAGCGGCGTGTGCTCGCGCGGGTTCACGCACTCCAGGCGCGAGCCGCCAGCGAGCGCGTTGGCGACGTGGCGCTGCGAGGAGAACCACTCGAACCACTCCGGGAACAGCGTGAACACGTCGATGTTCACGCGCCGCCCTCCCCCGCCGGGCTGGTTCGCGTGGCGCGGTCGGCCGCTCCCAGGAACTCCAGGTCCACGTCGACGCGCTTGCGTTGCGGCTCGACGCTGCGGATCGCAGCTTTGACCATCGGCACCAGCAGCGGCTGGCCGCCGTCCGCCGCCGCCACCTCCAGCGCCTCGCACGAAGGCAGCTCCACGAGACGGGTGACCGTGCCGAGCAGCGCCTCGCCGTCGCCGACCGCGCAGCCCTCCAGTTCGTGCGCCCACCACTCGCCCTCGCCGAGCGCCGGCGCGTCCTGGTCGTCGACCGCCAGCTCCATGCCCCGCAGCGCCTCCGCCGAATCGCGGTCCTCGACGCCCTCCACGCGCACGATCGGGCGCTGCTCCGTACCCGCCAGCCGCACGATCCTCGCGCTGCGCCCCGCCACAGTGACGCTCACGCCGACGCTCAACAGGCGCGGGCGCGGCCGCGTCACATAGAAGCTCCCGTCCAACCCGTGCGGCCTGCCCACCCGCCCCGCGGGCACGCCCCCTGGGACCGGCGCACCCGAGGCCGGCATGTCCGTGTCGCCCGGCGCGGTGGTCAATCGACGATGTCGACGAGCACGTGGCTGCCCTCGCCGGCGGCTGCCGCTTTGACGACCGTGCGCAGAGCGTGCGCGGTCCGCCCGCCCTTGCCGATCACGCGGCCATAGTCATCCGCTGCGACGCACAGCTCGAGCACGACAGTGCCGTCGTCCTCCTCGAACTGCTCCACCGCCACCGACTCCGGATCGTCGACCAAGCCTTCGGCGAGGTACTCAAGCAGCCGCCTCGGGCTCTCGCTCGCCATCCGCCCCGGACCTAGCTGGTTCGCGTCTCGATGCCCTGGATGCGCAGCAGCTTGCGGACCGTGTCCGACGGCTGCGCGCCGCGCGCCAGCCAGCTGCGCGCGCGATCCTCGTCGATCACGATCGTCGACGGGTCCGTCTGCGCGTTGTAGTGGCCGATCGTCTCGATCACACGACCGTCACGCGGAGAGCGCTGGTCAGCGACCACGACACGCCATATGGGGTCCTTCTTGCCGCCCACTCGCGTGAGCCTCAGCCTTACCGACACTTGTTCCTCTCGGTCATGGATAAAACCTGCGTTCGAGAGCTTAGACGGTTCAGCGCGCGTTGCGCATGAGCGCGCCGATGTCCGGCATCTTGCCGCGGCCCATCTGGCGCATCATCTTGCGCATCTGGCCAAACTGCTTGACCAGGCGATTGACCTGCTGCACGTTCGTTCCGGAGCCGCGCGCGATGCGCAGCCGCCGCGAGCCCTTGATCAGCTCCGGCCGGCGACGCTCCTCCGGCGTCATCGACAGGATGATCGCCTGGATCCGGTCGATCTCGCGTTCGTCGACCTTCATGTTCTGCAGCTGGTGACCCGCCAGCCCGGGGATCATCCCCAGGATGCTCGTCAACGGCCCCATTTTGCGCACCATCTTCAGCTGGTCGAGGAAGTCGTCCAGACCGAACTCGTTGCGGCGCAGCTTGCGCTCCAGCGCGAGCGCGTCCGCCTCGTCGAACTGACGCTCGGCCTTCTCGATCAGGCTCAGCACGTCGCCCATGCCGAGGATCCGCTGCGCGATGCGGTCGGGATGGAAGCGTTCGAACTGCTCCAGCTTCTCGCCGGTGGACGCGAACAGGATCGGCTTGCCGGTGACCGCTTTGACCGACAGCGCCGCACCGCCGCGCGCGTCGCCGTCGAGCTTGCTCATCACCACGCCGTCGAACCGCACCGCCTCCGCGAAGCTCTCCGCGACGTTGACCGCGTCCTGGCCGGTCATCGCGTCGACCACCAGCAGCACGTTGTCCGGCTGCACCGCGTCGCGGATCCGCACCAGCTCCGCCATCAGCTGCTCGTCCACGTGCAGGCGCCCGCTCGTGTCGACGATCAGCACGTCCTTGCCGTCCTCGCGCGCGCGCTCCAGCGCCCACGCCGCGATCTCCACCGGGTCCTTGTCGGTGCCTTGCTCGTACACCGTGGCGCCCGCCTGCGCGCCCACCTTCACCAGCTGCTCGACCGCCGCCGGGCGGTACACGTCGCATGCGGCCACCGCCACCGAGGAGGAGTGCTCCTCGCGCAGGTAGCGCGCGAGCTTCGCAGTGGCGGTCGTCTTGCCCGAGCCCTGCAGGCCCGCCATCAGGATCACCGTCGGCGGCCGTGGCGAGAACCTGAGCGCCGGCGGCTCAGCCCCATCCGCGCCGTCGGGCGCGTCGGCGGACGCGCCGGTGGGCGGGCCGGTGGGCGGGCCTCCCATCAAAACGGTCAGCTCCTCGGCGACGATCTTCACCACCTGGTGGCCGGGGTTCAGCCCGCCGATCACGTCCGCCCCCAGGCAGCGCTCCTTCAGGTGCGCCGTGAACTGCCTGACCACCTTGAAGTTGACGTCCGCCTCCAGCAGCGCCAAGCGGATCTCGCGCATCGTCGCGTCGACGTCCTGCTCGGTCAGCGTGCCGCGCTGGCGGACGTCAGCCAGCGTTCCCTGCAGTTTCTCCGCGAGCGAGTCGAACATTGGCGCCGGGCGGCTTCGCTACGCGTCGTGCGCGGGCGGCGACACGTGGCGCGGCGGCGGCGCGGCAGGCGGGACCGGCGGTGCGGGCGGGGTTCCGTCCAGACGGCCCTTCAGCGCCTCGCCGATGCCGCCGAACGCCTCCGCGAACTCGGACGGCACCACGAACACCTTGTTGGAGTCGCCTTCGGCGAGCGACGGCAGCATCTGCAGGTATTCGTAGCTCAGCAGCGCGCGATCCGGTTTGCCCTCGTGGATCGCTTTGAAGACCGTGTCGATCGCCTTCGCTTCGCCCTCCGCGCGCAGGATCGCCGCCTGGCGCGCGCCCTCGGCGTCCAGCACGGCGGCCTTCTGCGCACCCTCGGCATTCAGGACGGCCGCCTGCTTGGCGCCCTCCGCGGTCAGGATCTGCGACTGCTTCTCGCCTTCCGCGGTCAGGATCGCCGCGCGACGGTCGCGCTCGGCGCGCATCTGCTTCTCCATCGCCGTCTTGATGTCCGGCGGCGGGTCGACCGACTTGATCTCGACGCGGTTGATCCTGATGCCCCACTTGCCGGTCGCCTCGTCGAGCACCGTGCGCAGCTCCGCGTTGACGTTCTCGCGCGAGGTCAGCGTCGCCTCCAGCGTCAGCCCGCCGATCACGTTGCGCAGCGTCGTCACCGTCAGCTGCTCGATCGCCTGCAGCGGGTTGGCGATCTCATACGTCGCCGAGCGCGGGTCGGTGATCGTGAAGTACAGCACCGTCTCGATGCCCACCACCACGTTGTCCTCGGTGATCACCGACTGCGGCGAGAAGTTCACCACCTGCTCGCGAAGGTCCACCAGCGGCCGCACGCGGTCGATGAACGGCGTGACGATCGTCAGGCCCGGCTCCAGCGTGCGGCTGTAGCGGCCGAGCCGCTCCACCACGCCCGCGCGCGCCTGCGGGATCACGCGAATCGTGCGCGCGGCCACCACCAGGGCGAACAGCACGATCACGATGACGACGATGAGAACGGCCATGTAGTTCCTTTCAATGCATGACGAGCGCCGTGGCGCCCCTGATCTCGACTACCTCGACGCGCTCGCCCACGTCGATCACCTCGTCTTCGTCGTAGCTGCGCGCCGTCCACACCTCGCCGTTGTCGATCTTCACGCAGCCCACGCCCTCGTTGTTGGCGATCCGCTCCAGCACCATCGCGCGATGGCCGACGAGCGCCGCGGCGCCCGTGCGGATCGCGGGCGGCAGGCGGCGGTGGCGGCGCGCGACCGGGCGCAGCCCGCCGAACGAGATCGCCGAGGCCAGCACGAACACCGGCACGACCAGCGGCAACCCCACGCCGAGCACGCTCACGACCGCCGCGAGCCCCGCGCCGACCGCAAACGGCAGCAGGTACAGCCCGCCGGTGTGCATCTCGCCGAGGCCGAGCACGCACGCGGCGACCACCCATAGGATCCAGTCCATCCCTTCAGGTTACTCCGGTGCGATCAGCGCGCGTGCGAAATCTCGCGCGTCGAACGGGCGCAGGTCCTCGACCGACTCGCCCGCGCCGATCAGCTTCACCGGCAGCTCGAGCTCGCGCGCGATCGCCAGCGCGATGCCGCCGCGCGCCGTGCCGTCCAGCTTCGTCAGCACCACGCCGCTCACCTGCGCCACCTCCGCGAACAGCCGCGCCTGGCGCAGCCCGTTCTGGCCGGTCGTCGCGTCGATCGTCAGCAGCGTCTCGTGCGGCGCGCCGTCGAGCTGCCTGGCGATCACGCGCCGGACCTTCGCCAGCTCGCCCATCAGGTCGTCCTGCGTGTGCAGGCGCCCGGCCGTGTCGATGATCACCACGTCGATGTCCCTCGCGCACGCCTGCGCGACGGCGTCGAACGCCACCGCGCCCGGATCGGAGCCCGCGGGCCCCGTCACGATCTCGCAGCCCGCCCGCTGCGCCCAGCCTTCCAGCTGCTCGCTGGCGGCCGCCCGGAACGTGTCGGCCGCGCCCAGCAGCACGCTCTGCCCGAGCTGCTCGCGCAGGTGCCACGCGAGCTTGCCGATCGTCGTCGTCTTGCCGGTGCCGTTGACGCCCACCGCCATGATCACCGTCGGCCGCGGGCGGATGTCGATGCGCGCGTCGCCGACCGTCGCCGTCTGCGCCAGCAGCTCGATCAGCCGCTCGCTCAACGCCTGCCCGCCCTCCAGCTCGCCCGAGGACGCCTCGGCCTCCAGCGTCGCGACCACCGAGGCCGTCGTGCTCGCGCCGACGTCGGCCATGATCAGCGCCTCCTCCAGGCGTTCCCACGTGTGCTCGTCGAGCACGCCGAACAGCGTCGCCTGGATCTCCGAGCCGAGCGCCTGGCGCGTCTTGGCCATGCTCTCGCGCAGCCGGCGGAACAGGCCGCCGCGCTGGCGCGGCGCCTCACCCGCGGCGTCCGCGCCCGAGCCGCCGCCCGGCGCGGTCTCATCGGTTATGAAGATCTCGCTCCAATCGCGCGCCACGGGGCGGGCGACGATATCAGCGCCCGCTCAGGCGACTTCGGCGACGGGCGCCACCGGCGCCGCCTCCGCCTCTTCCCCCTCCGGGGACGATGCGGCGGGCAGGCTGCGCGAGAGCACCTTGGAGACGCCGTTCTGGCCCATCGAGACGCCGTACAGCCAGTCGGCCGCCTCCATCGTGCGCTTCTGATGGGTGATCACGATGAACTGCGCGCGACCGGCGTAGCGGCGCAGCAGCGTCAGGAAGCGGTCCAGGTTGAGGTCGTCGAGCGCCGCCTCGACCTCGTCGAGGATGTAGAACGGGCACGGGCGCGCGAGGAACACCGCGAACAGGAACGCCAGCGCCGTCATCGACTTCTCGCCGCCCGACAGCAGCGTCAGGCGCTTCGTCGCCTTGCCCGCGGGCGTGATCTCGATCTCCACCCCTGGCAGCTGCGCCTCTTCGGGTCCGCGCTCCTGCGCTTCGCTCTCCGCCTCCGCCGCCGCCTCCGCGGCATCCGCGTCGGCGCCCTCCGGCAGCGGCTGGCCGCCGAGCACCGGCCTTGGACCCTGGTCTTCCTGCACCAGCCGCAGGCGCCCGCTGCCGCCCGGGAAGACGTCGCCGACCAGCTCCTCGAAGTTGCGCGCGGCCGCGTTGAACGTCTCCTCGAACGTCTCCTCGATCTGACGGTCGGTTTCGCGGATCACCTGGCGCAGCTCGCGCAGCGCCGTCTCGAGGTCCGTGCGCTGGCCCTCCAGCTCCTCCACGTGCGCGAGCGCCTCCGCGTATTCGTCCTGGGCGAGCGGGTTGACGGGCCCCAGCTGCTCGCGCCTGCGCGTCAGCCGCTCGACGCGCGCGCGCAGCGAGGCTGCCTGCTCCTCGTCCAGGGGCTCCGGCTCCGCGACCTCGCCGTCGGCGACCGGCTCGCCATCCGCGACCGGCTCAGCGCCCGCGGCGTTCTTGGACCCTTGCTCAGGCTGCCCCAGCCGCTCCGCGACGCTCGCCAGCTCCAGCTCCGCCTCGCTCGCGAGGTCGCGCAGGCGCTGCGCGGCGACCTCCGCGGCAGTGACGGCCTCGCCGGCCGCGCGCAGGCTCGCCTGGATCTCGGCCTCCTGCGCTGCGCAGGCGCGAAGCTGCCCCGCCATCTGCTCGCCGGCCTCGCGGTCGGCGGCGAGCTCGGCCTCCAGCTCGAGGACGCGCCGCTGCACGCCCTCGGTCGCGAAAACCAGCGCCGTGGCGAGCCGCTCGGCGAGAGGCACGGTTGCGGTGTCGAGCGCGTGCTGCGCGCGCAGGCGCTCGACACGCGCCTCACGCTCGGCGCGTTCGCGCCGGCGGCGCTCGGCCTGGCGGCGCTCCGCCGCGAGCTCCCCCTCGAGCTCGGCCTTGCGCACCGCGAGCGCCCCCTCCGCGGGCGCGATGCGCCGCTGCTCGATCAGCCACTCGGTGCGGCGCCTGGCCTCGCCCTCCTCGGCCAGCTCGCGCTCGGCGGCGCGCAGCGCGCCCTCCGCCTGCACGCGCGCCTCGTCCGCCGCGCGGGTGTCCGCCAGCAGCTGCTCGCACGCCGCCTGCGCGCTGTGCTCGGCCTGCGCCGCGAGTTCCGCCTGCGCGATCAGCCGGTCGCGTTCGTTGCGGCGCGCCAGCACCCGCTCGCTGCCGCCCTCGCTGAGCTGGCGGATCTCGCCCCACGCGCCGAACCACACGCGCCCGCCGCGCGTGACCGCGATGCCGGCGAAGTCGCCCGGCAGCTGCTCCAAGCGCTCGACCACCCACGCGTCGGCCAGCAGCCGTCCCGCCAGCTCCAGCACCGGCGCCGGGCCGCTCAGCAGCTCCAGCAGCCGGCGCGCGCCCGCCACCGGCGGCTGCGGCTCCGCGCTGTGCGTCTGCGCGCGCACGGCGCCGGCCCCAGCCAGCAGCGCGCTCGCGCCGTCGGGACCCGCGCGGTCAAGCACCGCCTCCGCGCCCGCCACATTCTCCACAAGCGCCGCATCCAGGCGCCCGCCCAGCGCGGCCGCCAGCGCCAGCTCGTAGCCGTCCTGCACGCGCAGCTCCTCGCTCAGCGCCTTCGGCGCGCCAACCCGGCCGTCGTCGCCGTGCGCGGCGTGCCCATCGCCGCCGACGTGCGCGTGTCCGCGCAGGAACTGGTTGGCCGCTGCCAGCTCGGCGCCGACGCGCGCGGCGTCGCGGCGGGCGTCCTGCGCCGCGTGCTCGGCCGCGCTCAGCCGCTGGCGCGCCTGGTCGGCCAGCTCGTCCGCCTCGGCGCGCGCGGCGCGGGCCGTCGCGGCCGCCGCCTCGGCCTGCTCGATGCGCGCCGTCTGCTCGCTCAGCGCCTGGCGCAGCTCGGCGATCTCGCGCTCGATCTCCTGCTCGCGGCTCGCCTGAATCTCCTCGAGCTGCGCCTGCAGCACGCCGATGCGCTCCTCGCCGTCGGCCTGCTCGGGGGCGTCGGCGCCGTCGGCTGCCGAGCGCGCGAGCGCCTGCAGCTCCTGCCCGGCGCGCTCGATCCTGCCCGCCAGCGCGCGCGCGTTCGAGCCGACCTGCTCGGCGCGCAGCGTCAGCCGCTCGTGCGCCGAGCGCGCGTCATACACGCGGCGTGAGAGCGCGTCGTGGCGCTCGGAGCGCTCGGCCAGCGCGCGCTCGGCCACCCCGCGCCGCTCGATCGTCTGCTGCAGCGCGCGCTCGATCTCCGCGCGCGCCGTGCGCGCCTGCGCGACGCCCGCCTCGGCGCCCCGCAGCTCGATCTGGCAGGAGCGCGACTGATCGCGCGCGAGCTCCCAGCGCGCCTGCAGGATCTGCAGCTCCAGGCGCTCGTGCAGCTCCGCCGCTTCGGCCTGGCGCTTGAGCGGGCGCAGCCGGCTGCGCGCCTCGCGCTCGACGTCCAGCGCGCGGTCGAGGTTCTCCTGCGTGCGCTCGAGCTTCAGCTGCGCGCGGCGACGGCGCTTGCGGTGCTTGCCGAGGCCCGCCGCCTCCTCGATCAGCATGCGCCGGTCGCGGGGCTTGGAGGTCACGATCGCGTCCACCCGCCCCTGCGAGATGACCGAGTGCGTCTCCTTGCCGAGGCCCGTGTCGGAGAGCACCTCGATCACGTCCGTCAGGCGGCAGCGCGCGCCGTTGAGCTTGTAGCCGCCCTCGCCGTTGCGGTCCAGGCGGCGCACGATCGAGATCTCGCTCAACGGCAGGTCGACCGTGCCGTCGGAGTTGTCGAGCACGATCTCCACCTCCGCGGCGCTGCGCGGCTGCACTCCGCGCCCGCCGCCGAAGATCACGTCCTGCATCGACTGGCCGCGGATCGCCAGCGGCGACTGCTCGCCCATCGCCCACAGCACCGCGTCGGTGACGTTGGACTTGCCCGAGCCGTTGGGGCCGACGACGACGCTCACGCCCGGGCCGAAGTCCAGGCGCGTGCGGTCGGGGAACGACTTGAAGCCGTTCAGCGTCAGCGACTTCAGGCGCATGCGCTCACCCGCGTGCTCATGACTCGGCCCCCAGCTTGTCCACCGCCACGCGCGCGGCCTCCTGCTCGGCGTGCTTCTTGCTCCGGCCGCTGCCGCTGCCCAGCTCGCGCCCATCCACCCGCGCCAGCACCGTGTAGGTGCGCTCGTGCGGCGGCCCGTCCTCGCTCGTCACCTCGTAGCTGACCTCCGCGCCGCGACGCGCCAACAGCTCCTGCAGCGCCGACTTGAAGTCCACGGGGTTCTCCAGCGCGCCCTCGATCTCCGGGGCGAACGCCTCGACCACTGCCTCCGCCGTGCGCTCGTAGCCGGCGTGCAGGTAGCAGGCGCCGATCACCGCCTCGATCACCGACGCCAGCACGCGCTCGGTCCCCACCAGCGCCGCCGCGCTCTCGCGCACGCCCGCGGGCGCCGCCGCGCGCAGCCGCGCCGGCAGCTCCAGCCGTTCGGCCACCGCCCGGCACGACACCCCCGAGACCGCCTGCGCGCGGATCTTCGTGAGCCGGCCCGCGCCGTAGCGGTCCGCCTCCAGACGCGGATACAGGTACGTCGTCACCGCCAGCGCCAGCACGCTGTCGCCGAGGAACGCCAGGCGCGTGTAGGAGCCGCTGGGGCTCTGGCTCCAGGACGCGTGCGTGAACACCTGGCGCGCCAGCTCCTCGGGCAGCTCCTCCAGCAGATCCGCAAGCAGCATCAACGCTCCTCATGGACTGTCCCGTCATGGGCGATCACGAAGTCCACGGCCGCTCCCACGGTCAGGATCTGCGCGGCCTGCTCGTCGGACATGCGCACCCCGTAGGTGTCCTCCAGCTCCTGCACGAGCGTGTACAGGTCGAGCGAGTCGGCCTCCAGGTCCTCTTTGAAGCGGGTGCTCTCGACGATCGTCTGCGGATCGACGTCGAGCTCGTCGGCGAGGTGGGTCTGGATCAGTTGCAGGACTTGCTCGCGGGTCATCGGGCCTGCGGCAGGCTAGCGGCCGACGCGGACACCGATGCCGACACCGGCGCACGCCTGAGCACACCGGCGCGCTCCAGCGCGGCATGCGTCTGCGCGACGACGTCCTCGCGCGCGCCGCGGTCGGCGCGCATGATCGCCGCGGCGAAGCCCGCGCGCCGGAAGCGCCCATGCGGGACCACCCCAAGGCGCCGCAGCCCCAGCAGGTAGGCGCCGCCGCTGGCTTCCGGATCGATCTGCCCGCGAAAGCCGCCGAGCGCGCCGCGCAGCAAGAGGCCGCCCAGCTTCGCCTTGGTGGAGGACATCGCCGCAGCGCGGACCGCGCCGAGCATCGTCTGGGAGACGCCCTCCATCAGCTTCAGCGCGATGTTGCCGGTGAAGCCATCGGTCACGATCACGTCGGCGCGGCCGGACACGACGTCGCCGCCCTCGACATTGCCGACGAACTCGAACCCGCGCGGCTCCGCGGCCGCGCGCTCGCGCAGCTGCGCGTGGGCTTCGAGCACCAGCTCGCTGCCACGCTCGGCCTCCTCGCCATTCGACAGCAGCCCGACGCGCGGCGCCGCCACGCCGAGCACCGTGCGCGCGAACGCGGCGCCCATGAACGCGAACTGCACCAGGTGCTCGCTGCGCGCCTCCGCGCTCGCGCCGACGTCCAGGAGCGTCACGTGACGATGATCCCGCCCCCCGACCGGCAGCGGGATCGGGATCGCGAGCGCCGGACGGTAGATGCCGCGCGCCCGCTTGATGTTGAACGTGCCCGCCGCGAGCGCGGCGCCCGTCCCTCCCGCGCACACGAGCGCCTGCGCGCGGCCCTCAGCAACCGCCTGCGCGGCCTGCACGATCGAGGCCTCCGGCGTGGCGCGCGCGGCCCGCACCGGATCCGCGGCCTTGGCGATCGAGACGGGCGCGTCGACGATCTCGACGCCGGGGACTGGCTCGCCCAGCTCGCCCGCGGGACCGAACAGCAGCACGCGCGCGCCCTGGCCCGCGGCGATCCGCGCTCCGGCCGCGACCTCCGCCGCGCCGAGGTCAGCGCCGTTGCAGTCGACCGCGATCACCGGCGCCTCGCGCTCCCCCGTGGGGGACGACATGCGCGAGGACGAGGCCTCTGGCGTCACTGCCGGCTAGTCGTGGTCGTGGTCGTGCTCGTGATCGTGCGCCCCGGGCGTCACGACCTCGCGACCCGCGTAGGTGCCGCATACGGGGCAGACCCGGTGCGGCCGGCGCGGGCTGTGGCACTGCGGGCACGCGTTCACGGCGGGCGTGCCGATCTTGTGCTGCGCGCGCCGCTTGGCGGTGCGGCTGTGCGACTGCTTTTTCTTGGGGACGGCCATCAGCGTGTGAAGGCTACCAGGGTGGACGCGCCGGCTCCGGCCGGCGCAGCGCACATCGTCATTCGAGCTTCAGCTCGCGCAGCTTCGCCCAGCGCGGGTCGGGCTCGGACTCATGGCGATGGTCGGGCGGCGCCTCGTTCAGATCGACCGCGCACACCGGGCACAGCCCGGCGCAGTCCTCGCGGCAGAGGATCTTCGCGGGCAGCGCCAGCGCGAACGCGTCGCGCGCCCAGCCCGCCAGGTCGAGCGTCTCGTCCTGCACGTAAGGGCTGTCGAGCTCCTCGCCGCCGCCGGGGCGGTCGACCTCCCGCGCCTCCACCTCGATCCGCGGGTCGGCCTGCTTGAGGCAGCGCATGCACGGCCCGGTCGCCTCGGCGGAGAAGCGCAGCCGCAGGGCGTAGCCGCCGCCGCTCATGCGCGAGACGCTCAGCTCCACGGGCACCTGCCGCGGCTGCGCCTCGTAGCGCTCGGTGCCGAGCATCAACGGCTCGATCGGCGTGTACAGCTCCAGGCGCCGGCCCTCGCCCGGGCTCAGGCGCAGACCTGCAAGGTCGAAATCGTGCGTCTCGATCGGCATTCACACCAGGCTAGTGCCCGACTGGCGTGCCTGTACCCCGAACGAGCCGGTCTCAGCGCGTTAGGAACGTGTGCGCAGCTCCCGCTTGAGAACCTTGCCGGTGGCGTTGCGCGGCAGCTCGTCGACGAACTCGACGTCGCGGGGCACCTTGTAGCGGGCGAGGTTCTCCTTCACGTACGCCTGCACGTCCTCCGCCGTCAGCTGACTGCCGTCGCGCGGCACCACGAACGCCTTCAGCCGCTGGCCGAACTCCTCGTCCTCGACGCCGACGACCGCCACCTCCTCGATCTCCTGATGATCGGCCAGCAGATCCTCGACCTCGCGCGGGAACACGTTCTCGCCGCCGCTGACGATCATTTCGTCGTCGCGGCCCTCGACTGACAGGCGCCCGGCGCCGTCCAGGCGCCCGACGTCTCCGGTGCGCATCATCCCCTCGACGATTTCCTTGCCGCCGCCGTCGGTGTAGCCCTCGAACTGGAACTCGTTGGCGACGAAGATGCGCCCGACCTCGCCCTGCGGCACCTCGCGGCCGTTCTCGTCGAGCAGCTTCACGACGGTGCCAAGCGGCGGGCTGCCGGCGGTGCCGGGCGCGGCGCGCAGGTCGGCGGGCGTCGCGATCGTGGCCCACGCGACCTCAGTCGAGCCGTAGAGGTTGTAGAGCACATCCCCGAACGTGTCCATGACGCGCGTCGCGAGCTCGCCCGGGAGCGCGGAGCCGCTGACGGCGATCACCTTCAGCGAGCTGACGTCATAGCGGGCGATCGTCTCCGGCGGCAGCTCGAGCATCCGCTGCAGCATCACCGGCACGACCACGAGCGCGCGCGCGCGCTGCTGCGCGATCGCCCGGAGCGTCTCCTCCGGGTCGAACTTGCGGCGCAGCACGAGCGTCGAGAGCAGCGGCAGGCTGAGCAGGAAGTGCGCGAAGCCCCACGAGTGGAACATCGGCGCCGCGATCACGGTCGTCTGGCGCGCCTTCAAGGGGATCTTCGAGAACAGCGCCGCCGCCGGCTCGACGGAGTCGCTCTGCGGGCGCGCGGCGCCCTTCGGCGTGCCGGTGGTGCCCGACGTGAGGATCACGACGCGCCCTTTGCCGAGCGGCGGCGTCAGATCTGACTGGTCGCCGCGCGCGATCATCTCCTCCAGCGTCGGGTCCGCCTGGCTCGCGGGCGGGGACGCCGAGGAGGACGGCGCAGCCTGGGTCTCCTGCCATGCGACGAACCGCAGCCTGTCGGCGGCGCCGGCGCTCACGAGCCCGCCGAACTCCTCGTCGAAGACGACCCCCACCGGATCCTCGCGCGCCAGCACGTCGGTGATCTGCGGGCCGGCGAACGCGGTGTTCAGGTACAGCGCCCCGGCGCCCAGCTTCGAGCACGCGACGGTCGCCTCGATGAAGCCGCGGTGGTTGCGGCACATGATCGCCACGCCGTCGCCTTCGGAGACGCCCGCGCGCCGCAGCTCGCGCGCGAGCGCGTTCGTGCGCCGGTGCACGTCCGCGAAGCTCAGCACGCCGCGCTCGTCGACCAGCGCCGCGCGCTGCGGGTGGCGCGCCGCCGCGCTCGTGTAGGCGCCCGCGGGCGTCGCCCCCCAGCGCCGCAGCATCGCCAGCGCCACCGCCACCCGGTCCGGGCGCAGCGGTTCGAACATGCCGGTGTCGATCAGCGACTTGGCGACCAGCAGCTTGTGCCTGGCCATGCGTGCGGCCGTCTGCGCGTTCACGTATCGACCCTACTCAAAACAGCGCGCGGCATGTGAGCGTGCGCTGCCGTGTTCCTAGCTGACTTCAGCCGGCTCGTCCTTGCCCTGCAGGCGCTCGCGCCCGCGCTGCACGGCGGCGATGAACTTCGACAGGTTGACCTCGAGCGTGTTGAGGATCTCGTCCGCGTAGTCCTCCGCCCCGAGCCTGATCTCGCGCTCGCGGGCGCGCGCGTCCTCGACGATGTCCTCGGCGGCGCGCTCGGCCTGCTTGGTGACCTCCTCCTCGCCCACCAGGCGCTCCTGACGCTCGCGCGCGTCCTTGATGATCCGCTCGGCCTCCTTCTTGGCCTCCGCGAGCATCTCCTGCCGCTCCTTGACGATCCAGCGCGCCTGCTTGATCTCCTCGGGGATCGTCGCGCGCATCTGGTCGAGGATGTCGTAGATCTCCTCCTTGTCGACCCGCACGGAGTCGCTCAGCGGGATCGTCTTGGCGTTGTGCACCAAGTCGTCGAGCTTGTCTATGAGTACCAGGACGTCCATCTAAGTTCTCGCCTCTGCCGGGCATCCGGCCCGCGCCTCGTGATTCGTCAGCGTCTCAACTCTTCCTGCAAGC
The DNA here is from genome assembly GCA_035483595.1 of Solirubrobacteraceae bacterium. Lineage (GTDB taxonomy): Bacteria > Actinomycetota > Thermoleophilia > Solirubrobacterales > Solirubrobacteraceae > Palsa-744. Next base: position 108,796 of record DATHPU010000015.1, on the reverse strand, counting down.
GCCCGGCGACCTCCTCGGGGACCAGATCGTCGATCCTGCCTCCGAACGTGGCCAGCTCCTTGACGCCGCTGGATGAAAGAAAACTGTACTGCGGGGAGGCCATCAGGTACACGGACTCGATCTCGGGGTCCTGACGGCGGTTGAGCTGGTTCATCTCCAGCTCGTACTCGAAGTCGGAGATCGCGCGCAGTCCCTTGACGATCGCCTTGGCGCCGATGCTCCTGGCGAAGTCCACGACGAGCGTCGAGAACGGCTCGACGCGCACGCCGTCGAGGTCCGCCAGCGCCCGCTCGATGAAGCCGACGCGATCCTCGATCCCGAACAGCGCGCTGCTCTTGCGCACCGAGCGGTTGACGACCGCCACCACGACCTCGTCGTACAGCGCCGCCGCGCGGCGGATCACGTCGAGATGGCCGTTGGTGATCGGGTCATACGAGCCCGGGCATACGACGGTGGTCTTGCTCAGTGGGTTCATGGGTGCCGGTGGATTGTGATCGATGTGTCGCCGTAGCGCTTGTGCCGTTCGAGCGCGACGTCCAGCTCGAGCGGAGCCCGCCGGTCGCTCTCCACGACGACGCGCGCGCCCGGGCTCAGCAGCGCCGGCAGGCTCGCCGACAGCTCTGGACCCCACCGGTCGGCGCTCGCGGGAGCCGAGGCCGTCGGTGCTGGTCGCGCCCGCCCGTACGGGGGGTCGATGAAGACAAGATCGTATGTCTCCTGGCGACTGATTGCGGTGCGCAGCGCGTCCAGCGCGTCGGCGCGGCGCACCTCGACCGCCTCCGGGGCGATGCCGAGCGCCGTCAGGTTCTCGTTCAAGGCCCTGATCGCGCCGGCGTCGCGCTCGACGAACACCGCCCGCCGTGCCCCCCTGGAGAGCGCCTCGATGGCCAGCGCGCCGGTGCCCGCGAACAGGTCGAGCACGCGGAGGTCCTCCACGTCGCCCAGCATCCCGAACACGGCCTCGCGCACGCGGTCGGACGTCGGCCGCGTGACCCTGCCAGCGGGCGCCTTCAAGCGCCTGCCGCCGAGGCGTCCCGCGATCACCCGCATGCGGGAACCGTAACGCCGTCAGGCCGGAATCGGCTCGGGCGCCTCGCCGGCGAGCTCGCGCTCCAGGCGCATCCCCAGCAGCGCATGCTCGGGCGCGCACAGCTCTGGGTCGCCGGCGAGGATCGCCTCGGCGCGGGCGCGGGCGAGCTCGAGCAGCTGCGCGTCGTCGGGCAGGCGCGCGACCCGGAACTGCCCGAGACCGGACTGCCGCGTGCCGATCAGCTCGCCCTCCTTGCGCATCGCGAGGTCGATCTCAGCGAGGCGAAAACCGTCCGCGTGGCGCACCAGCGCGCCGAGCCGGCCCGAGCCTCCCGCTCCCTGCGGGCCGACGAGCAGACAGCGCGAGCTGTGCTCGCCGCGCCCCACGCGCCCGCGCAGCTGGTGCAGCTGGGAGATCCCGAAGCGCTCGGCGTTCTCGATCAGCATCACGGTCGCGTTCGGCACGTCGATGCCGACCTCGATCACGGTCGTCGCGACGAGCACGTGCGCGTCGCCGGCCGCGAACGCCGCCATCGCCTCCTGCTTCTCGCGCGGGCGCATGCCGCCGTGCAGCAGCGCCAGCTCGTAGCCGGCGAGCTCGCCCTCGCGCAGGCGCAGCAGCTCGGCGCTCGCGGCGCGCAGGCCGAGATCCGCGCCCGCGGCGCCCACGCTGCCTGCGGGCGCCGCTCCGGCGACGCTCGCCTGCGGCTCGGCCTCGTCAATCAACGGACAGACCACATACGCCTGGCGGCCGGCCGCCAACTCGGCGCGCAGCTCCTCGTACGCGCGCGCCCGCTGCTGCTCGCCGGACACGAGCCGCGTCTCGATCGGCTGGCGCCCGCGCGGCAGCTCTCGCAGCGCGCTCGTGTCGAGGTCGCCGTAGCGCGCGAGCGCGAGCGTGCGCGGGATCGGCGTGGCGGTCATGTGCAGCAGATGCGGCACGGGGGCGCCGGCGCGCGCCGGCTCGCGCTCGCCCAGCGCCTCGCGCTGGCGCACGCCGAAGCGGTGCTGCTCGTCGATGACCGCCACGGCGAGCGCGTCGAAGACGACATCGGGCTCGATCAGCGCGTGCGTGCCGACGATCAGCGACAGCTCGCCGCTCGCAAGCTTGCCGAGGATGTCGCGACGCCTTCGCGCGGGCGTCGAGCCAGTCAACAGCGCGGCGCTCACCGACTGCGAGCCGAGCAGCTGCTGGATCGTCGCGAAGTGCTGCTCGGCGAGCGTCTCCGTGGGCGCCATCAGCGCCGCCTGCATGCGGTGGCCGACCGCCTGCAGCATCGCGTACAGGGCGACCACCGTCTTGCCGCTGCCGACCTCGCCCATCAGCAGCCGCTGCATCGGCGCCGGTCGCGCGAGGTCTTCGGCGATCGTCTCGATCGCCCGCCGCTGGTCGCCGGTGAGCGCGAACGGCAGGCCATCCTGCAGCCAGCGGCCGCCCAGCGCATCGCGCTCGGCGAGCACCGCGGCGCCCGTGCGCGCGCGACGCGCGGCGCGGCGGCGCAGGAACGCGAGCTGTGTCAGCAGCAGCTCCTCGAAGGCCAGGCGTCGACGACCCGTCTCCAGGTCGTGCGGCAGGCGCGGGAAGTGCATCGCGGCGAGCGCGCTCGCGCGATCGGGCAACCGCTCGGCGACGCGGGTCGCCGCCGACAGCGCCTCGACGACGTCGCCCAGCGCGTGCCGCGCGCCGTGCACCAGCGTGAGGATCTGGGTGGAGGTGACGCCCTCGGCGGCCGGGTAATGCGCGACGGAGTCGGCCTCGCCCCCGTCGCCGGCGCACCCGGCCCCCGCGGTCAGCTCGCCGGCGACGTCCGCGCCGGGAGCATGGTGCGAGACGTTGAAGCCGCCGCGCGCGTCGGCCTTGCCGTGCAGCAGCAGGCGCGTGCCGGGCGGGTAGCGCTCGACCAGCCACGGCTGGTTGAAGAACGTCGCGCGCATCGTGCCGCTGGAGTCGAACACGGTCGCTTCGACCAGCGGACGCATGCCGCGGCGGCGCACCGGGCGGGCGCTGATCGCACGCACCTGCACCGCGACGGTGGCCTGCTCGCCGGCGCGCAGGGCCTTGACGGTGCGCGCCTCGCGGCTGTCGCTGGGGAGATGCTCGAGCAGCTGGCCGACGGTCTCCAGGCCCAGCGAGTGCAGCCCGGCGAGCGCCTTCTTGCCCGGCGCCTCCAGCGGCTGCCCCAGGCGCGAGGGCCGCGGCCAGCGCACAGGCGCGCCGATCAGCTCCTCGCGGGCGAGATCGTCGGTCGAGGCGAACGCCCGCGTCCGCGGTCCGATGCGCTCAGATCTGGCGATGACGGCCGCTTCCGGCGTGTCGGGCTTGGTCGCCGGCATTCCCCCGCATCATGATCGCGGCGCCGGTCGTATCGACCGCGCCCGGCGTCACTCGGCGGCGAGCAGCCACCAGTAGGCGGGCTGGCCGCCGTGGCGCAGCTCGAGCTCGACGCCGCCGTTGACCATGCCCTCGATCTCCTCGAGCGCGAGCGGCGCGTCCTCGCCGTCGAGCACGCTGATCAGTTCCGGCGGCCCGTCGCCGTTGAACTCGCTGGCGAGCGCGTGCAGCACGGCCTCGAGCGTCGCGCGGGGCTCGCCCCACGCGCGCACCTCGTCCTGCACGAACCCGACGGCGTCGCCGCGCCGGAAGCGACCCTGCGCGTCGTCGCGGGCCGCCGGGGCCACCGCGCCCGTGCGCACGCGGGCGAGCGTCTCGGTCAGCGCCTGCGCGTTCTCCTCCACGGAGCGCTCGGGCGCGAGCGTGACGGCGGCGGCGAGGCCGGCCTGCTGGCTGGTGGTGCGCGCCACGTGCACCTGCTTGTCCGACAGTCGCGCGGCCGCTTCGGCGGCCATGATCACGTTGGCGCTGTTCGTCAGCAGCACGACCTCCTCCGTGGGCACGTCGTGGATGCCGGCGAGCAGGTCGTACGTGGACGGGTTGAGCGTGGGTCCGCCGTCGATCGTGTGCACGCCCAGCTCCTCGAACAGCTGGCGCAGTCCTTCGCCGCTGACGACGGCCACGGCCGTGCAGCGGGCGCCGCGAGGCGCGGCGGGTCGCGGCGCGCCGGCGCCGTCCTGCGCGGCGGGGCCGTCCGGGTCGACGCCCAGGCGCCCTTCCCGCTCGGCCACCTGCAGGCGCATGTCGGCGACGTCGAGGTGCGAGACATCCCCGGCGTCCGCGAACACGGCCGTCGCCAGCTCCGGCTGGTCGGTGTGCAGGTGCACCTTCAGCGTGGTCGCATCGCCGACGACGAGCACCGAGTCGCCGAGCTCTTCCAGCGCCGGGATGAAGCCGGCGGGGCTGAGGCCGCTGCCGGTGATCGCGAAGTTGGTGCAGAAGCGGTAGGTGCTGGAGCTGTGCTCGGGGTGCGTGATCCGCGCAGGCGCGTGGTGGTCCAGCGCCGGCGGCTCCTCGCCGCGCAGCGCGGCCACCACGCCGGCGAAGATGATCGTCAGCCCGTACCCGCCGGCGTCCACCACGCCCGCCTCGCGCAGCGCCGCAAGCAGCTCGGGGCCGCGCTTGACCGAGTCCTCGCCGGCGCGCACGGCGCCCTCGAGCGCGGCCGCGATCGCCCTGTCCTGCTCGCGCGGCTCCGTGGCCGGCCCGAAGCGCGGGCTCTCCGGCCCGTGCGCGAGATCCGTGACGATCCTGTGCGCCATCTCGCGCGCCACCGTCAGGATCGTGCCCTCGGCGGGGTCGCGCACCGACGAGTACGCGCGATCGGCGGCGTTCGCGAGCGCGGCGCCGACCAGCGTCGGGTCGATCAGCTGGCCGGGCCTGGAGACGAGCTCCTCGGCGGCGCCGCGGATCAGCTGCGAGAGGATCACGCCCGAGTTGCCGCGCGCGCCCAGCAGCGCCGCGCGCGCGACCGACTGCACGATCTCCTCGCGGCCGATCTCGTCGATCGTGCGGTGCTCGTCGCTGCCCTGCAGCCGGTCGAGCTCCTCCAGCACCGCGCGCAGCGTGAGCGCCATGTTGTCGCCGGTGTCCCCGTCGGCTACGGGGAACACATTCAGGTCGTTGACCTCCTGGCGGCGGGATTCCAGATGTGCGAGCGCGCCCGCGACCGCCGCGCGGAAGCGGACCAGATTGGTATCCGTCACGACGACAGGTCTATCAGCTTCCCCGGCCTGCTCGCCGGGCAACGGACGGCACTCGCTCGGTCAGAGCGCCTTCGTTACCTTGCCCGCTTTGAGACAACGGGTACAAACGTAGACGCGTTTCGGGGCCTTGCCCACGAGGATCCGCACCTTCTGGAGGTTCGGGTCGAAGCGCCGCCTGGTGGCGACCATGGAGTGGCTGCGGCTGTTGCCGAACGCCGGGCCCTTCCCGCAGCTGTGACAGACCTTGGCCATCCGGGGCAGTCTAGCCGCTCGTCTGCCCGTTCGCAGGGAGGGCGAGCTCGCTTCGCAGCGCCGCCATCCTGAGCACGGCCTCGGCGGCGTGGCGGCCCTGGTCGCGCTTGCCGCCGCCGGCGCGCGCAAGCGCCTGCTCGATCGTCTCGCAGGTGAGCACGCCGAAGGCGCACGGCACGCCGGTGTCGAGCTGCACGCGCATCACGCCGCGCGCCGCCTCGGCGCACACGAAGTCGTAGTGGTCGGTCTCACCGCGGATCACCGCGCCGAGGCACGCGACCCCGTCGAAGCGGCCGCTGGCGACTGCGTAGCTGGCGGCGAGCGGCAGCTCGAACGCGCCGGGGACGTCGAACACCTCGACGCCCGAGACGTCGTGCTCGGCGAAGCACGCGCACGCGCCGGCCACCAGACGCTCGGCGAGGTCCTCGTAGAAGCGCGCGACGGCGATCGCGAACGTCACAGCCCTGGCGACCCTTCGACCTCGCCCTCGCCGCCGGCGTCGCCGTTGCCGGCGCCACCGCGCGGACCACGCAGCAGCTCGGCGTCGAGGTTCAGGCCCTGGTGGTGCAGCGTGTGTCCCATGCGCTCGGCCTTCGTGCGCAGGTACGCCTGGTTGTGCTCGTTGGGCGCGTGCTCGATCGGGATCTGGGCGCTGACCGACAGCCCGTAGCCCTCCAGGCCCCTGATCTTCTTGGGGTTGTTGGTGAGGATGCGGATCGAGCTGAGCCCGAGATCGACGAGGATCTGCGCGCCGATGCCGTAGTCGCGCAGGTCCGCGGGCAACCCGAGGCGCTCGTTGGCTTCGACCGTGTCGAGGCCGTCCTCCTGCAGCCGGTACGCGCGCAGCTTGTTCAGGAGGCCGATGCCGCGCCCCTCCTGGGAGAGGTACAGCAGGACGCCCTGGCCCTCTCGCTCGATCATCGACAGGGCGGATTCGAGCTGCTCGCCGCAGTCGCAGCGCAGCGAGTGGAACACGTCGCCGGTGAGACACTCGGAGTGCACGCGCACGAGCACGTCCGGCTGCTCGGCGACGTCGCCCTTGACGAGCGCGACGTGGTGCTTGTCGTCGACCAGCGAGCGGTATCCGACCGCCTCAAATTCTCCAAAGGCGGTCGGCAGCCGGGTCGCGACGACCCGTTCGACGAGCTTGTCGTGGCGGCGGCGGTAGGCGATCAGGTCGGCGACGGTGATCATGCTGAGCCCGTGCCGCGCGCAGTACTCGACGAGTTCGGGCACGCGCGCCATCGTGCCGTCGTCGTTCATCACCTCGCAGATCACGCCGGCGGGGTTCAGCCCGGCGAGGCGCGCGAGGTCGACGGCCGCCTCGGTCTGCCCGGCGCGCTCGAGCACGCCGCCGGCGCGGCTCTTGAGCGGGAACACGTGGCCGGGCTGCACGAGGTCGCGCGGACGGCTCTCGGGGTCGATCGCGACCTGGATCGTGTGCGCGCGATCGTGCGCGGAGATGCCGGTGGTGACGCCCTCGCGCGCCTCGACCGAGACGGTGAACGGCGTTTCGAACGCCGACTCGTTCTTGGCGGCCATCAGGTCGAGGCCCAGCTCGTCGCAGCGCTCGGCGGTCAGCGACAGGCAGATCAGCCCGCGCCCCTCCTTGGCCATGAAGTTGATCGCCTCGGGCGTCGCGAACTGCGCGGCGAGCGTCAGGTCGCCCTCGTTCTCGCGATCCTCGTCGTCGCAGACGACGACCATCCTGCCCTCGCGGACGTCCTCGATCGCCTGCTCGATCGTCGCGAACGGGGTCGTGGTGCGTGAAGTGCTCATGCGGTTCCTCCATTCGTGTCCGGCGAGTCCGTCGGGCCGCCATACGGACTCGTCAGCAGTCGCTCGACGTGCTTGGCGAGGATGTCCACCTCGATATTGACGATCTCGCCCTCGCGCAGCTCGCCGAGGTTGGTGTGCTCGAGCGTCTCGGGGATCAGCGAGACCGAGAAGCCGTGCTCGTCGAGCGCGCTGACGGTGAGGCTGACGCCGTCGAGCGCGACGGAGCCCTTCTCGACGAGGTAGCGCGCGAGCTGCGGCTCGACGTCGATCGCGAGCACGCGCGCGAAGCCCTCCTCGCGCACCTCGCGCACGCGGCCGGTGCCGTCGACGTGGCCCTGCACGATGTGCCCGCCGAGGCGGCCGTCGGCGCGCAGCGCGAGCTCGAGGTTGACGGGCGCGCCGGTGCGCAGCCGCCCGAGCGAGGAGCGCTCGAGCGTCTCGATCATCGCCTGCGCCTGAAAGCCCTCGTCGCTGACCTCGACGGCGGTCAGGCACACGCCGTTGACGGCGATCGAGTCGCCCTGGCGCAGCGAGCTCGCGAGGCCGCTGCGGATCGCGAGCGTGGCGCCGTCGCCGTCCTGCTCCAGCGAGGCGACGCTTCCCACCTCGCCGATCAGGCCCGTGAACATGCAAGCCCCTCCAGCTGTGCGCCCGCGCGCGTCACCACTCGCGCAGCCTTGCGGAGATCAGGAGGTCGCCGCCGATCGATTCGCATTCGAGGCTGAGCGCGCGCAGCGCCTCGGAGATGCGCTCGACGCCTTCCCCCTCCAGCGGGTCGCGCGCGGCGCTGCCGCCGAGCAGGAGCGGCGCGAGGAACAGCCGCAGTTCGTCGATCTCGCCGGCGTCGAGGAACGCTCCCGCGAGATGCGGGCCGCCCTCGAGCAGCACCGAGGCGACGCCGAGCGCCCCGAGCTGGTCGAGGCCGGAGCGCACGCGCGCTGGCTCGTTTTCGCCGGTCGCGACGAGCACCTGGATGCCGGCCGCTTCGAGCGCGTCGACATCGGCGCGCGCGGCGGCTCGCGAGACGACCATCGTCAGCGGTATCTCGGCTGCGGCGGCGACGAGCTGCGAGCTGGTCGGAAGGCGCGCGAGCGAGTCGAACACGACGCGCCGGGGCTGGGCGCCGGGCTCGGCCGGCGTGCCATCCGGGCGCGCGGTCAGCTGCGGGTCGTCGGCGAGCGCGGTGCCGATGCCGACGACGACCGCGTCGACGGATGCGCGCCAGCGGTGCGCCAGCTGGCGGCTCTCCTCGCCGCTGATCCACTGCGAGTCGCCGGTGCGCGTCGCGACCTTGCCGTCGAGCGTCATCGCCGACTTGAACAGCACCCACGGGCGCCCCACGCGGGCGTGCTTGCGAAACGCCTGGTTGAGCAGCCTGGCGCTGGCGGCGAGCTCGCCGTCGGCGAGCACCACCTCGACGCCCTCGTCGCGCAGGATCCCGAGGCCGCGGCCGGAGGCCTTCTCGGTGGGATCGTCGGAGGCGACCACCACGCGGCCGATGCCCGCCTGCAGGATCGCTTCCGTGCACGGCGGCGTCTTGCCCTCGTGGCAGCAGGGCTCCAGCGATACGTACAGCGTCGCGCCGCCGAGGTCCGCCATGCCGCACGCCTCGATCGCGTTGACCTCCGCGTGCGCCGCGCCGTATTCGCGGTGCCAGCCCTCCCCCAGGACCTGGCCGTCGCGCGCGATCACGGCGCCCACGACGGGGTTCGGCCGCACGGCGCCGGCGCCGTTGCGGGCGAGCTCGATCGCACGCTGCAGGTGCAGCTTGTCGGTGTCGGTGCAGGTGGCCATTCAGGACTGAGGATAACCTCGTGCGTCCTCTACCCCGGCGCTGTGCGGCAGCGCCCGCCGCGCAGCCGGTACACGGTCATCGCCGGCCCGGGGCGCTCGTAGGCGGAGGGGTAGTAGTCGAAGCTCCAGTCGAAGCCGAACGGGACGGCCTGCTGGCCGCTGGCGTATGGCGAGGCGCGGTAGACGACTTCGGCGTGACGGCCGAGCACCCGGTAGTAGGCGGTCGCGAGCGGCACCGCGGACCGGCCGATCTTCGATCGGTCCGCGAACGCGCGCCCGGACTCGGTGGAGGCGCGCACCACCCAGCAGTAGCCGTGGCGCTCGTAGTAGCCGACGAGCGAGGGCGAGAGCGTGCGCTCGTAGTCCTCGATCCCGACCAGGCGTTCCTGCCCGGTCAGCGCGCCGTTGGCAGCGATGCGCGACTTCAGCGACGGATACTTGTTCCAGCGCTGGCCCCACACGTTCGGCGAGACGGGCTCCACGACGATCGGGGCACCGGCGGGGATGTGCGCGAGCATCCATTCGCGGGTCAGGGTGCGCGTGTCGGCGCGCGAGAGCACGAGGCCGCTGTGCACGCTGGCGGCGAACCCCTGGACGAGCAGCGACGTCGCGAGCAGCGCGGCGAGCGCGCGGCGCTGCGGGGGCGCGGCGAGCATGCGCCCCGCCCAGCGGACAAGCCACACGCAAAAATACGCCGCGAGCAGGCACAGGATCGGGAAGATCGGCAGCAGCCAGCGTCCGAAGTAGCGCCCCTGCGTGCCCATGAAGGCGAGGAACAGCAGCGCGGCGGGCACGAGCATCCACCACGGCGCGCGCTCCGAGCGCCACACCGCCACGGCGCCACCGAGCGCCGCCAGCGCGGGCGCCCAGCCCAGGCCCCACGTCAGCGACCACAGGTAGTAGACGAGCCCGCCCTGTTTGGGGGCGCCGAGCTTGCCCTGCGCTTCGGCGGACAGCGTCGACTGGTGCACGAGTTCGGTGTGGAAGGCGCTGTAGTCGAGCAGCGCGTAGGGGTTGGCGATCAGGAACGCGGCGAGCGCGCAGGCGCTCGCGAGCGCGATCCCCGCGACCGCGCTGCGGCCGGCGTTCGCACTGGGCTTCGCTCCCGCGTCCGCCTTGGCTCCCGCGTCCGCCTTGGCTCCCACGCTCGCGTCGGTCTTCGCGCTCACATCGAGGTAGCGCGCGGCGATCGCGGCGATCAGCGGCGCGACGACGATCCCGGCGGTGTACTTGCTCGCGCACGCGAGTCCCAGCCCGATGCCCGCGAGCAGGTAATCGCGGGCGCGGCCTTTGCGCAGCACGCCGGCGGAGCCGAGCAGCGACAGTGCCACCGGCGCGAGCGTGGGCGTGTCGTTGAGCGCGAGGTGCGCGTAGAAGACGGGCAGGAACGCGACCGCCTCGATCGCAGCGGCGAGCAGCCCGACGGCGCGTCCGAACAGCCGCGCTCCCGCGATGTAGAGCAGCCACAACGCGCCGGTGCCGAGCAGCGCGACGAGCACGCGCGCGAGCGTGTAGACGGACGCGGGATGGGCCGCGAGCTCGTGGACGGCGCCGTGCGCGCCGCCGTAGGCGAGCGCGAACGCGTAGTGCAGCACGTACGTGAGCGCGGGCGGGTTGGCGAAATAGTGCGGGTTGAGCGTGCCCTGTTCGAACATCCGCACGGCGCGCGGCACGAAGTGGTCGGCCTCGTCGCTGTTGTAGACGTAGGGCAGCCCCTGTCCGACGCCCCACAGGCGCAGGCCGAGCCCGCCGAGCAGCACGACCGCGAGGCCTCCCCACGCCCACGCCCGCTCGCGATCCCGGCCGGCGCTCACTCCGGCGGGCGCGGTCGGGGTGTGCGGCGCCTCAGCAGTTGCCATACACGGCGTAGAAGCGGCTGGTGTAGATGAGCTTGAAGCCGGGCAGCGGGATCTGGTCCTGCGGAGCGTCGCCCGGATCGACGATCGCGTCGACGAACACGGCGTCGCCGAGCGGGTAGACGGCGATACTGCTCGCCCTGATGCGGTCCTCGAGCGTGTGATCGGCGTGTTCGACGTCGGCGCGCGCCTGGCTGCGGGCGACGATGTCGTGCTGGCCGACGCTGTCGAGGATCCAGCGCGCGTCGGGGATCAGCTTGTTGTCGGGCAGCGACACGAGCGGGCAGCGGCGCAGCTGCGCGCGCACGGGCGCGCTGCGCAGCGCGCCGGCGAGCCCCTCGTGGAAGTCCTCGTGCTCGGCGAGCGTCAGGCGCAGGCTGGAGAGGCTCAAGGTTTTGGCGGCGGTGACGCCGCCGTAGGCGACGAGCACGATCGCGCCGAGCACCCACGCGCGTCGCACCCGCGAGCCGGGCTCGAGCATCGCCCAGCCGCCGACGGTGACCGCGCAGAACGGCAGCAGCGCGATCGAGGCGCCGATCAGATATCGGCTGACGACCGACGCGCCGACGGCGCCCTCGGCGACGAACACGCCGACGAGCACGACGAGCGCCGCGAGCGGCACGAGCGCGCGGCGCGGCGCCATCCACACGGCCAGCGGCACCCCGATCAGCCCGCCGGCGAGCACCGGCAGCTTGTCGATGCGCACGCCGTAGAGCCACACCGAGCCGAGCACGTCGGTGAAGCCCTGCGTGCGTTCGAGTTCCGCGGCGAGGCCGGCGGTGGCGGTGAGCGAGTACAGCGGGTTGCCCGTCACGATCGCGTCGAGGCCCGCCCACACGACGGGCGCGATCGCGGCGAGCGCGAGATACCTGAGCCGCGTGCGGGTGTCCGCTCGCCACGAGCACCACAGCCAGTAGGCGCCGCTGAGCACCCATGCGTCGGGGCGCAGCAGGCCGGCGGCGGCGAGCGTCAGGAAGACCAGCGCGCCGCGCCGCGGGCGTTCGAGCTCGAACACGATCGCCCACACGATCAGCGCGACATAGGAGATGTCGAGGTAGCCCTGGGCGGCGAGGTTCTCGATGAAGAAGCGGCTCAGCAGCAGCAGCGCGGCGACGAGCCCGACGACCGGGCCGAAGCACAGGCGCCCGAGCCGGTACATGCCGGCGACGGCGGCCACGAACGAGGCGATCGAGCCGAGCACCATCAGCCGCGCGCCGCCCTGCCCGAAGATCGAGCAGAGCATCCCGAACGCGATCGCCAGCGGATGCTCGGTGGGCCCGCGGTAGACGCTGAAGTCGGGCAGATGCAGGTGCAGCAGGTCGCGCCCCCAAAGGAGCGCGTAGAAGGAGTCGTAGGTGGGGTAGGTGGGGAAGGCGAAGTAGCCGATGAGCGCGCCGACGCACATCGCGGCGAAGCCGATGCGCGCCCATGTGGCCGATGGCACGGCGCGCAGCCGGCGCAGCCGGATCGTGCCCGGCGGCTGCCGGGTGAGGGTGGCGCTCTGCATCTGGCGTCGACTTGGGACACTAACCTGATCGCCGTGAAGCTCATCATCCAGATCCCCTGCTTCAACGAGGCGGAGCAGTTGCCGCAGACGCTCGCGGACCTGCCGCGCCAGCTCGACGGCTTCGACGTGGTCGAGTGGCTGGTGATCGACGACGGCTCGACCGACGCGACGGTCGAGGTCGCGCGGGCGCACGGCGTCGACCATCTGGTGCGCCTGACGAACAACAAGGGCCTCGCGGCGGGCTTTCAGGCGGGGATCGACACGGCGCTGAAGCTGGGCGCGGACGTGATCGTGAACACGGATGCCGACAACCAGTACTACGGCCCGGACGTGGCGCGGCTGGTGGGCCCGATCCTGGAAGGCCGCGCGGACATGGTCGTGGGCGACCGCGAGGTGGGCGGCATCGAGCACTTCTCGCCGCTGAAGAAGACGCTGCAGCGGCTGGGCTCGTGGGTGGTGCGCCAGGCGTCCTCGACGTCGGTGCCGGACACGACGTCGGGCTTTCGCGCGTACAACCGCGAGGCGGCGATCCAGATGATGGTGGTCTCGAAATTCACGTACACGCTCGAGACGATCATCCAGGCGGGCAAGCTGCTGGTGGCGGTCGACCACGTGCCGGTGCGCACGAACCCGAAGACGCGCGAGTCGCGGCTGTTCCCGTCGATGGGCTCCTACGTGCGCCGCAACAGCCTGTCGATCTTCCGCATCTACGCCCAATATGAGCCGCTGCGCGTGTTCTGGAGCCTCGCGCTGCTGATCGGCCTGGCGTCGATCGGCGTATGGATCCGCTTCGTGGTCGCCTACGCGGAAGGCAACGGCAAGGGCCACGTGCAGTCGCTGATCCTGGGCGCGGTGCTGTTCATCGCCGCGGTCGTGCTGTGGGCGCTGGGCGTGATCGGCGACCTGCTGGCGGCGCAGCGGGTGATGACGCAGCGCACGTTCGAGCGCGTGCGGCGGATCGAGCTACAGCTGGGCGTGGAGCCCTCGCACTACGAACCCGGCGAGCGCGAGCGCGAGGCGATCCACCTGTGAGCGGCGTGACCGCATGAGCGGCGTGACGGTCTCCGACGACGGCGTCGTCACCGGCAACACCTACGACAAGTACGGCTCGACGAACCCGGTCGTACGCCGCCTGATGGCGCGCTTCGAGCGCGACCTGGACGAGCTGTTCGAGCTGGCGGCGCCGCGCTCGGTACTGGACGTGGGCTGCGGCGAGGGCGTGCTCGTGCACCAGTGGGCGCAGCGGCTGGCGGCGCGCGACCCGGCCGACCCGCCGCGCGTGGTGGGCATCGACCTGGAGGAGGAGTCGATCCAGGCGGGCTGGTCCGAGCGCCAGGCGCCGAACCTGGAGTACCGCGTAATGGAGGCTGCGACATCGTCCCCGGAGGGGGACCTGCCGTTCGCCGAGAACGAGTTCGACCTGGCGAGCGCGATCGAGGTGCTGGAGCACGTGCCCGACCCGGAGCACACGGTCAGCGAGATGGCGCGCTGCGCCGCGCGCCACCTGCTCGTCTCTGTACCGCGCGAGCCGCTGTGGCGGATGCTGAACATGGCGCGCGGCGCGTACTGGCCGGAGCTGGGCAACACGCCGGGCCACCTCAACCACTGGTCGCGGCGATCGTTCGTGGCACTGCTGGCGCGCCACGGCGAGGTCGTGGAGGTGCGCTCGCCGTTCCCCTGGACGATGTTGCTTGTCCGCCTCTAGCGGCGCTCAGGCCGGCGCGGAGCGCGGCGGCGGGGGAGCGCGCTCCTACGGCTCCGGGGCGCGAATCCTCTCGCTCGGGATCGCCTCGACGGGCCTGCTGACGTTCGCGTACTTCTCGATCGCGAGCCACGTGCTGGGCGAACGCTCGGCGAAGCTGCTGGACGTGCTGTGGTCGGTGATGTTCGTGATCATCTCGGTGATCTACCGGCCGATCGAACAGCTGCTGTCGCGCACGATCGCCGAACGCCGCGCGCGCGGCCACGAGGCGCACGCGCTGCGCGTGCCGATGCTGATCCAGGCGGGCTTCGCGCTGATCTTCCTGGCGGTGGCGCTGGCGCTGCACGGCGAGCTGGTGGACCACGTGTTCGAACACCAGGGCGCGCTGTACGACGTGCTGGTGGTGGGCACGCTGGCGTATGCGGCGAGCTACTTCGCGCGCGGCTGGCTGGCGGGTCACCAGCGCTTCGGCCTGTTCGGGGGGCTGGTGCTGATGGAGTCGACCTCGCGCATCAGCTTCGCGATCGCGGTGGCGCTTGGAATCGCCAGCGGGCAGACGGCGGTGGCGCTGGGAATCGCGGCGGCGCCGTTCGTGTCGCTGGTGGTGGTGCCGGCGGCGTTCGCGCGCAGCCGCGCCGACAAAGCGCTCGAGCATTCCCTCGCCGAACGGGACGCGCCCGCGGGCGGGACGTTGATCACGGTGGACGAGGCGGACGCGGCGCTGGCGGGTCCGGGGACGGAGGCGGTCCAGGAGACGGCGGCGCACGACGACCTTTCGCTGCGCCGCGGCGGCGGCTTCGCGGTGTGGGTGTCGAGCATCATGCTGTCCGAGCAGACGCTGCTGAACGCTGGGGTGCTGACGGTGGATGCGACCTCGCACAACGGCGTGCTGGCGGGCATCGTGTTCAACGTGCTGCTGATCGCGCGCGCGCCGCTGCAGCTGTTCCAGGCGATCCAGACGTCGCTGCTGCCGCATCTGACGGGCCTGGAGGCGACGGACGGGCACGAGGCGTTCGCGCGCGCGATCCGCGTGACGATCCTGGCAATCGCGGGCTTCGCGGCGGCGGTGGCGCTGGGCCTGCTGGCGATCGGCCCGTTTGCGCTGGAACACGTGTTCTTCGGGCAGGTGTTCAGCTACAACCGCTTCGGCCTGGCGCTGATCGGCGTGGGCATGGGCCTGCACCTGACGTCGGGGGCGCTCAACCAGGCGGCGCTGGCGCGCGACCGCGCGCGCGCGGCGGCGGGCTGCTGGGTGTGCGCGGCGGCGGCGTTCCTGGTGTGGATGCTGATCGCGCCGGTGGGCGAACAGCTGCTGCGCGCGGAGATCGGCTACGCGGGCGCGACGGCGCTGCTGACGCTGCTGCTGGCGATGCTGTACCGCCGCGGCACGCGCGCGGGCGGCTGGGGCGAGGTTCAGTCGGAGATGGGGTCCGCGGCGTCGACGGACGCGGCGATCGCGCGGTAGGCCTCGCCGGGGTCGGCGGCGGTGAAGATCGCGGAGCCGGCGACGAACAGGTTGGCGCCGGCCTCGCGGCAGGCGGGCGCGGTCAGCGGCTCGATGCCGCCGTCGACCTCGACGGCGACGCCGGCGCCGACGAGCGCGCGCACGCGCGGGAGCTTGTCGAGCGAGTGCTCGATGAACGGCTGCCCGCCCCAGCCGGGGTTGACGGTCATGCACAGCGCGAGGTCGAGCACGCCGGTGACCTCGGCGAGCGCGCCGACGGCGGTGGCGGGGTTGATCGCGAGTCCGACGCAGGCGCCGGACTCGCGGATCAGGTTGGCGGTGTAGGCGACGTGCGACGTGGCCTCGGCGTGGAACGTGATCGAGTCGGAGCCGGCCTTGACGAACTCCGCCACGTGGCGCTCGGGGCGCTCGATCATCAGGTGCGCGTCGAGCATGCCGCCGGCCTCGTGGACGGTGTCGGCGAGCGCGGAGACGACGAGCGGCCCGAGCGTGATCGGCGGCACGAAGTGCCCGTCCATGACGTCGCAGTGGATCACGCGCGCGCCGGCGTCGAGCACTTCGCGCACCTGCTCGCGCAGCCGCCCGAAGTCGGCGGACAGGATCGACGGCGCGACGTTCACGCCGCGCAAGAGCTCGCGCGCGCGGTCGCTCATACAGCCTGGAGCATGGAGTCGCCGCAGTTGTTGCACTTGAGGATGGCGGTGGAGGACATGCGCACGATCGTGGAGTGCTCGCCGCAGTTGGGGCACACGGACGTGAGCTCGAAACGGTGCAGGCAGTACACGCAGCGATAGCGCCCTGGGAGGTTGGTGGGGCGCAGCCACGGCTCGCCGCAGTTGGGGCACTGCGGCCCCAGGTCGATCGCTGCCCGGGCGGGCGTCTGCCTGTGCCCCTCGGGGTGCGGCTCCTCGCTCACGGCTCAGCCCTTGCGCAGTCGCGCGATGTAGAAGCCGGCGGTGTGGTCGCGGTGCGGCAGCGTGACCGCGACGTCGTCAAGGCGGAATTCGGTGTGGGAGTCCAGAAAGGCGGCGATGAGACGCTCGTTCTCAGTTGCGGAGATGGTGCACGTAGAGTAGACAAGCACGCCTCCCGGACGGAGGGCGTCGGCTCCCGCGAGCAGAATCCGCCGCTGCGTCTGTGCCAGCTCGTCCACCGCCGCGGGCGTGATCCGCCAGCGCAGGTCGGCACGCGCCTGCAGCGTGCCGAGCCCGGAGCAGGGCGGATCGACGAGCACGCGGTCGAAGGCGGGCATCTGGGGGTCTCGTCCGGAGCGCGACCAGCGCTCGGCGTCGGCGACCTCGACGAGAACGTTGGGGGCGTGCAGCCGCCGCGCGGTGCGCACGAGGCCCCCTGCGCGGCGGCGGTTGAGCTCGACCGCGTGCACTTCGCCCTGGCCGTGCATGAGCGCGGCGAGGTGCGTGCTCTTGCCGCCGGGCGCGGCGCACAGGTCGAGCACGCGCTCGCCCGGCTGGGGGTCGAGCGCGTGCGCGACGCGCATGGCGGCGCGCGACTGCGCATGGAACGCGCCCGCTTTCCACAGCGGTGAGCCGTGCACATCGAATGGCTCCTCGAGCGCGAGCGCCTCGGGGATGTGGGGGTCGCGGTGCGTGCGCACGGGCAGCTGTGCGGCGAGCGCGTCGGCGTCGGTGACGAGCGTGTTGGCGCGCAGCGCGATCTCGAGCGGCTCGTTGTCGGCGGCCATCAGCGCGCGCGCGTCCTCGGCGCCGAGCGTCTGCCACCACAGCTGGGCGATCCACTCGGGGTGGGAGTGCTTGACGGCGGCCTGCTCCGGCGTGTCGTCGCCGAGGGGTCCGAGCAGCGCGTCGGGGCCCTCGCGCGCGGCGCGGCGCAGCACGGCGTTGACGAGCCCGTGGCCGGCGCGCGCGTGGGCCTTGGCGAGCTCGACGGCGTCGGCGACGACGGCGTAGTCGGGCGCGCCGCGCAGGTACAGCAGCTCGTAGAGGCCGAGCCGCAGCGCGGCGAGCAGCGGCGGGTCGAGCTCCGCGACTGGGCGCTCAGCGAGCTGCTCGATGAGGTGGTCGAGCGTGCCCCTGCGCTGGACGGCGCCGTAGGCGAGGCGCATCGCCAGGGCGCGGTCGCGCGGGTCCAGCTCAGCGGCCTCGGCGGTGAGCGCGCGGTCGGCGTAGGCGCCCTGCTCGAACACGCGGCGCAGCACCGTGTAGGCGCAGCCGCGGGCGGGGCCGACGGTCGCGGCGGTGGAGGTGGGCACGGGAGACATGATCGGCTATCCGCTGCGTCCGGCGAGCGCGGGGGCGAGCGCCTCGGCTATGTCGCCGGCGAGGCGGGCGGCCTCGGGCTCGGTGAGCGTGGCGGTGGTGGCGCGGATGCCGCGCGGGCCGCCGGCGAGGCGGTAGGGCGCGCCGGGGGCGAGCACCCAGCCGCGCTGCAGCAGCGCGCCGATGGCGGCGGCTTCCTCGTGCACGGGGATCCACACGTTGAGCCCGGAGGCGCCGTGCGCGGCGACGCCCTCGCGCTCGAGGCACGCGAGCAGGTGCTCGCGCCGGCGCGCGTAGGTGGCGCCGGCGCGCTCGACGAGCGCGTGCACGGCGGGGTCGCTCCACAGGCCGAGCACGAGCGATTGCAGGATGTGACTGACCCAGCCGGGCCCGCACTGCTGGCGTCCCTGCACGCGCGCGATCGTGTGCGCGTCGCCGGCGAGCACGGCGAGGCGCAGGTCGGGGCCGAGCGCCTTGGCGACGGAGCGCGTGGCGGCCCAGCGCCGGGGACGGGCGCCCTCGGCGAGAACGGCGTGCATGCGACTGCCGGCGACGGGGCCGAGATGGTCGTCTTCGACGAGCAGCGTGTCGGGGAACTCCTGCAGCACGGCGCTGAGCTCGCGTGCGCGGCCGCTGTCGAGCGCGGCGCCGGTGGGGTTCTGCCCGCGCGGGGTGATGACGGCGGCGATGGCGCCGCGCTGCAGCGCGGCGTGCAGCTCGCCGGCGAGCATCCCGCGATCGTCGACGGCGACGGGCTCCAGCGCGAGGCCGTGGGCGCGCAGCAGGTCGTACAGCGCGGCGTAGCCGGGGTTCTCGACGGCGACGCGGTCTCCCGGGCGCAGGTGCGCGCCGAGCACGCGCTCGATGGCGTCCATGGCGCCGCTGACGATGCACAGCTCCTCGGCGGGGATGCGGTCGTCGTGCAGCTGCTCGCGCGCGAACTCCAGCAGCGCGGGCAGCGCCTGGCGCTCGCCGTACAGGCGCGCGGGCAGCGGCGTGCTGCGCAGCGCACGGTCGAGGTCGGGCAGCAGCGCGGGGTCGGGGTTGCCGCTTGAGAGGTCGCGCGCGCCCTGCGGCACCGGCAGCGCGGCGCGCCGGGAGCCGATCGGCGGCCCGGAGCCGATGCGCGTGCCGCGGCGCGGTTCGCTGAGCACGACGCCACGGCGGCGCAGCTCGGCGATGGCGGCGGCGACGGTGACGGGACTGAGCCCGACGTCGGCTGCGAGCCGCCGCACGGATGGCAGCCGCTGGTCGGGCACGAGCGCGCCGGCGGCAAGGGCGCCCTCGATGCCGTCAACGAGGTCCCGCGCGCTCGCCGCCTTCATCAGATACTGTTTCAGGTCAGTCACTGCTCTGTACTATTACAGATCTAATATTTATATGAGAGGAGCGCGAAGTGCCCGCACACGAGCCGGCTCACACGACCACGGCCCCACCCCCCTCCGAGCGCGTACGGCTGCGGCGCAAGCGCGAACGCGGCAGCTACGAGCGCGAGGCGATCGACGCGATCCTGGACGAGGCGCTGATCGCGCACCTGGGCATCGTGGACGAGCACGGCCAGCCGTTCGTGACCCCGACACTGCACGCGCGCAGCGGCGACGTGGTCTACTGCCACGGCTCGACCGCGAGCCGCACGCTGCGCGCGCTGGCGGCGGGCGCGCCGACGTGCCTGACGGTGTCGCTGATCGACGGGCTGGTGCTGGCGCGCTCGGCGATGCACCACTCGGCCAACTACCGCTCGGCGATGCTGATCGGGCGCGCGACGGTTGTGGAGGACCCTGACGAGAAGCGCGCGGCGCTGCGCGCGGTCGTGGAGCACATCGTGCCGGGCCGCTGGCAGGACGTGCGCGCGCCGACGGACAACGAGCTGAAGGCGACGTCGGTGCTGGCGCTGGCGATCGACGAGGCCTCGGCGAAGGTGCGCAGCGGCGGGCCGATGGACGACGAGGAGGACTACGCGCTGCCCGCGTGGGCGGGCGTGATCCCGCTGGCGAGCGCCGCGCGAGCGCCGGAGCCCGACGCGCGCCTGCGCGCGGGGATCGCGCCGCCGGCGTACGTGACCGGCTACCGGCGCCCGGGCGCGGCGCCGGGGGCGTGACCGCGTAGATAGGCCGAGGCGTCCATCGCGCGTCCGCCGGGCGGCTGCACGACGAGCAGCTCGAGCACGCCGGGCGCGCAGTCGAGCAGCAGGCGGCCGTCGCGTACGGTCGGGCCGGTCGCGTCCTGCACCGGGCGCGCGGATGCGCCGTCCACCGTGGCCTCGGACGTGCCCCCCGCCGAGGCCTCGGACGCAGCAGCGTCGAGCAGCGCGGCGCGGTGAACGCCGAGCAGGCTCCCGTCCTCGAGCTGCACGCGCGCGCCGATGTGCGGGTGCAGCGCGCGCACTGCGCGCTCGAGCTCGACGGCGGGGCGCGCGGGGTCGAGCAGGCGGTCGTCGGGACCGAGCTTCTCGGCGTACGTGACGCCGTCCTCGGGCTGCTCGACGAACGCGGGCCGCTCGTCGAGGGCGCGCACGAGCAGCTCGCCGCCGAGCCCCTGCAGGCGCGCGGCGAGCGAGCCGTAGGTGTCGTCGGGGCGGATCTGTTCGGCCGCGGCGAGGCACACGGGGCCGCTGTCGAGACCGGCGGTGAGGCGCATGATCGAGACGCCGGTGCGCTCGTCGCCGGCCATGACCGCGCGCTCCACGGGCGCTGCTCCGCGCCAGCGCGGAAGCAGCGACGGGTGCACGTTGAGCAGCTCGTACCCGGACAGCAGCGGCTCCTTGATCAGCGCGCCGAACGCGCACACGACGACCGTCTGCGCGGCGGCTCGGGCGATCGTCGCCGTGGCCGCCTCGCCGTTGACGTTCTGCGGCTGCTCCAGCGGCAGCCCGAGCGCGCGGGCGCTGTCGGCGACGGGCGGCGAGTGCAGGCGCCTGCCGCGGCCGCTGGGGCGATCGGGGCGCGTGACGACGAGCGCGGGTCGGTGGGCGTCGCTGCGCGCGAGACGCTCAAGCACCGCCGCGGCGAACTCGGAGGTGCCGATGAAGATCGTGCTCAACGCGCTCCGCCGGGACCCGCCGGTGCTAGGCGGCGTCGGCCGAGCGGGTCTCGGCCGGGACGCTCTCGTGCGGCTGCTCCCGCGCCTCGCGCATCGCGCGCATCGCCTCCTTGCGCGCCTCGCGCGAGATGCGATCGAGGATCAGCACGCCGTTGAGGTGGTCGACCTCGTGCTGAATCACGCGCGCCTCGAACCCCTCGACCTCGAGCTCGAGCTCGCGCCCGGTCTCGTTGCGGGCGCGCACCCGCACCTGTGCGTGTCGCTCGACCTCGACGTGCACCCCGGGCAGGCTCAGGCAGCCCTCGTTGCCGGGCTCCATCTCCTCGCTGGCCCACTCCAGCACGGGGTTCACGAGCGCGACGACGGGGTCATCGACGTAGGCTTTGTAGACGAGCACGCGGTGCAGCACGCCGATCTGGGTTGCGGCGAGCCCGACCCCGAGCGCGTCCTGCATCAGCTCGCCCATCCGCTGCACCTCGGCCTTCAGCTCGTCGTCGAAGCGATCGACCGGCACCGCGGTCGCGCGCAGCACCGGGTCGCCAAGCTTACGTACGAAGCGCAGCGCCGCGTCGCGGCGCGCGCGCGTCTCCTCGTCGAGCTCCTCGGGCTCGGGCGCGTCCTGCTCGCGGTCGACCTCGACATCGGCCTCATCGGAGACCGGCTCGGGAAGCTCGAGCGACGCGTCTGCTCCGGCTGTGCCGTCGTCGGCGGTCATCGTGCGTCTGAGTTTATGAGCAGAGGGCCGATGGCGCGGGTCGGCCGCGGGCGCCGCTCAGCCTTTGCGGTGGGTGCTGGCGGCCCGCAACGTGATCAGCGTCAGCGTGGTGTGGCCGGCTCCCTGGGGGTCGTGCGCGAGCAGCGTGGCGCGGGAGCGCAGCGTGTGTGCGCGCGCGAGCAGCGCGCGCGCCTTCGCGGACAGGTGCAACGTGATCGTGCGAGTGTTGCCGCCCGGCACCGTGAACGACCCCGACGCGAGCGTCAGCACGGATGCTCTGGCCCTTGCGATGCGCGCGTCGCCAGCGATCACCGCGGCGAGCGTGCGCAGCGTGACGGTGCCCACGCAACTGGTCTCGCCAGCGGGACAGCTGATCTTCAGCGTCACAGAGCCGGTGGAGCTCACCCGGAGCGAGGTGCTGGCCAGCTGCGCGTCCGGAACCGGCGCGGCGAGGTGCGCCTGGAAGCCGTTCACACCCTGAGAGCCGGCGTTGACGGACGATTTGGCGAGTTCTTCTTCGTGTTTCTTCTTTGCCGCTTCTTCGCGTTCTTTGGCTTCTTTCGCTTCCTGTTCTTGTTTGGGTTCTTTGGCCGTCTCTTCGGTCACTTTGACCGTGGTCGTGGCGGCGGCGCTTTCAAAGCCGTACCCGTCGCTGATGCTGAGCGTGACCGCGTATTCGCCCGGCGCTGAGTAGGTGTGGGCGGGCGCGAGGCCGGTGCTTTTGGAGCCGTCGCCCCAGCTCCAGGTGTAGACCGGTTCGGCGCCCGGGTAGGGATCGCTGGAGCCCGCGCTGCTGAAGCTTGCGACAACACCCACTTTGAGGGAGCTGGGCGGCACGAGCACAGCCGTCGGCAGCAGCGGCTCGAACAGGCCCAGCCCGTTTGGCGTCCCGACGCCCGACGGCCCGTCGAAGCCGGGCGCCGCGTTGCAGGCCGTAGTGCCTTCGCAGTCGATGTCCACCCCGTATTCCGCGTCTGCTTCGCACGCGAGCCCATTGTCATCGCAGAAGCCATTGCCACCTTCGGTCACGTCGTACAAATCCGAGGCGTTTTCGAGGTGTCCGTACAGCGTCAGCGATGGGTAGGCGACCGCGTTGCTGCCACCGGCAAGCGCGTACAGCGAGCTGATCAGCGGCGTCGACAACGACGTGCCGCCGATCGTCAGCCATCCTTCCCCCGCGCCAAACGCTTGGCATTCCGGGCCACAGTCATAGCTGTCGTAGATGTCGAAGCCCGTGTACGGATTTGCGTCAGCCGAGACGTCCGCGGCGAGACGTTTGCTGCCACAGCCGGTGGCCGCGAAGCCTGGGGTGCTCTGCTGCCAGAGCTGAGCGGTGAACAGCCTGCTGCAGCCGCCGCCAGTAGCGCCTTCGGCGAGCCCGTATTCGAAGTAGCTTTCGTTGAACGGGCCATCGCCGTTCCATACGGTCTCGCTGTCGCGCTTGCCTGCGCCGCCCAGTTCGAGCGTGGTTCCGCCTACGGCCACGACGGAGTTGAGCGACGCGGGTACGTTCGGGCGTTGCGCGAGTTTGCTCAGCGGGACGCCTTGGTTGGCCTCAGTCCAGTCGTAGTAGCCGCTATCGCCGGTCGCAGCGGCGATGACGACGCCGGGATGCCTGTAATCGGCTTCCATCGCCGCGCCGATAGCAGCCTCGGGCCCGCCGTAGGAGTTTGAGACCTCTGTGGCGCCGAGCGCGACCGCCTCGCCAACCGCGGTCGCAAGGTCTTCGAGGCTTTCGCTCTGGGCCTCGACGAGCAGGATCTTGCAGTTGGGACAGGCCGAGTGCGCCATCTCCACATCGAGGGAGATCTCGACGGACCAGCCAGTAGTGTCGTCTTCCGGCAGCGTGGTGCTGCCGGCCTGGGAAACGTCGGTGAAGCAGCCATCTTCCTTGGTGCACGGCGCGATGCCGTAGTTCGTGTCGAATTCGCCGAGATCGCCTTCGATGTTGGGGTCGTTGTAGGCGTCGACGATCGCGATCGTCTGTCCCGTTCCGCCCACCGTGGGGTCATACCCATAGGCGCTCGCCATATCCGCCGGCGTGAGACCGCCGGCGGGACCCGATTCGACGGCTCCAGCCGCCGCGACAAAGGGATGTACCCCCGGCTGATCGGCGGCGCTCGAAGAGACGGGAACACGAGCGAGCGCAAAGCAGGTGGCGTCGCCGGGCTTGGGCGCCGGACACACCCGGCTCACCTTCGCGTAGCGGGCACCTTTGAACCGACGCGACGACTTCGCATCCGCGCCGGGAGCGACGGCCAGGCAGCAGGCAAGCACCGCGAGCGCGATCCAGAGCCGCGACATTGCACGCCGAGCGCAGAGCGCCTGCATCTTCACATCCTCCTTACGAAGTCGCCGAGCACCTGCTCGGCGACGAGCAGGCCCGATCTCCACCGCCTCACCTCCATGTAGCGGTGCCCCGAGTCGCGTGAAGTTACCAGACGCTCGAATCCATATACAACTGCCGGTTCTTCGCGTGCGCAGTGATGGAGCTACTGCGGATCGACGTCGACGCTGAAACTGACGCCCGCATGCGAGCGCTCGGCGGCGACGTGGGCGACGGCGGCGCCCACCGCGTGCACCGCGGCCCGCCGATCGGCGGCCTTGACGACCAGCACGTGGCGCTCGCGGCCGCGCAGGCGGAACAGCGCGGCCGGGCCGAGCACGCTTGTCTCGGACTGCCCCAGCGAGCCGGACAGGCGGGCGTGCACCTCGCGGGCGGCCGCGAGCGCGGGCGGCGACTCGATCGCAGACAGCACGATCCTGATCAGGTGCGAGAACGGCGGGTAGCTGAGCGCGCGCCGGCGCTCGAGCTCCCCGGCGATGAAGCCGTCGCTGTCGTGGCGGGCCGCGTGCACGATCGAGCGCGCCTGGGGCGCGATCGTCTGCACGAGCACGCGGCCATCCCCCCCGCGACCGGCGCGCCCGGCGAGCTGGGCGATCAGCGCGAACGTGCGCTCCTCGGCGCGGAAGTCGGGAAAGCGCAGGGTTGCGTCCGCGTCGAGCACCACCCCCAGGCTCACATCGGGGAAGTCGTGCCCCTTGGCGACCATCTGGGTGCCGATCAGCACACCGCACTCGGCCGTCTCGAAGCGGCGCAGGATCGCGCCGACGCTGTCGTCCTCGCCGACCGCGTCAGCGTCCAGCCGGAACACCGGGAAGCGGCCGTCGTCGAGCACGTGCGCGAGCTCGTGCTGCAGGCGCTCGGTGCCGGTCCCGTGCCGCGCGACCGCGCTCGAGGAGCACTCGGAGCAGCGTCCCGGCACCGACTCGCGGTGCCCGCAGTGATGGCACGCGAGATACCCGCCGGCGCGGTGCAGCACGAGCGCCACGTCGCAGTCGGGGCAGCTCCACACGTGCCCGCAGGAGCGGCACGAGAGGAAGTTCGACCAGCCACGCCGGTTGAGCAGCACGATCGCCTTGCCGCGCGCCGCGCGCACGTCGGCCAGCGCCTGCGTGGTCAACGGATGCAACCCCTGGGCCTCCTCGCGCATGTCCAGCACGTGCACCGCCGGCAGCGGGCGCCCGTCCACACGCCGCGCCAGCACGCTGGCGGGCAGCCGCTGGACGCTCTCCGGGCGCGGCGTGGCGCTGCCGAGCAGCAGCACCGCGCCGCAGCGCTGCGCGCGCTCGGCGGCCACGTCGCGGGCGTCGTAGCGCGGGTCGCCCTCGTGCTTGTAGGAGGAGTCGTGCTCCTCGTCGACGACGATCAGGCCCAGATCCTCGATCGGCGCGAACACGGCCGAGCGCGGCCCCACGCACACCTGCGCCTGCCCGTCGCGCAGGCGGCGCCACTCCGCATAGCGCTGGCCGGGGGTCAGGCGCGAGTGCAGCACCGCGACGGTGTCGCCGAAGCGCTCGATGAAGCGCCCCACGATCTGCGGCGTGAGCGCGATCTCGGGAACCAGCACGATCGCGCCGCGACCCTGCTCGAGCGCGGCCTCGGCGGCGCGCAGGTAGACCTCGGTCTTGCCCGAGCCGGTGACGCCGTGCAGCAGCCGCTGCTCGGTGCGCCGCTCGCGCAGCGCCTCGAGCACGGGCGCGAGCACGGCCCGCTGGTCGGCCGTGAGCGCCGGCGGGTGCTCGCTGCGCGCCCCCACGGGCAGATGCTGCGGGCGGGCGACCGCGCGCCGCTTGCGTCCGCTCAGCCGGCGCGCGGCCCCCGGCGGCAGCACCAGGCTGAGCGCGCGCGCGATCGTCGAGCAGTACTCGGCGGCGATCCATTCCGCGAGCTTGACCAGGTCGGCGGGCAGCGCCGGGCGTCCTTCGTCGAGCGCGCGCAGCGGCGCGAGCAGCTTCTCCTCGGCCACGCCGCTGCTGTCCGCTAGCCCCACGACCACGCCGAGCATCTGCCGGCGCCCGAACGGCACGACGAGCATCGAGCCGACGCCGACCTCGTCTCTGAGCGCCTCCGGCAGCCGGTAGTCGAATGGCCCGCGCAACGCGCGAGCGGTCGTGATCGGCTCGACCAGGGCGACGCTCGACGCCGCGCCGGCGCCAGCCGCGCGGTCGTCGAGCTGGACGACGGTGGACATCGCCCTGACAGTAGAGGCCGCCTCGGTCAGAGACCGACGGCGGTGCGCAGCGCAGCGGCCTTGTCGGTGCGCTCCCACGTGAAGTCGTGGTCGTCGCGGCCGAAGTGGCCGTACGCGGCGGTCTTCTGGTAGATCGGGCGGTGCAGTTTGAGCTCCTCGCGGAAGGCCCCGGGCCGCAGGTCGAACACCTCGTCGACGGCGCGCGCGATCTGCCCGCGCGTGACGCCGCCCTGCTCGGTGCCGAACGTCTCGACCATCACCGACACGGGGTGCGCGACGCCGATCGCGTAGGCCACCTGTACCTCCGCGCGCTCGGCGAGCCCGGCAGCGACGATGTTCTTGGCGACCCAGCGCGCCGCATAGGCGGCCGAGCGGTCGACCTTGGAGGGGTCCTTGCCGGAGAACGCGCCGCCGCCGTGCCGTGCCATGCCGCCATAGGTGTCGACGATGATCTTGCGGCCGGTGAGGCCGCAGTCGCCCATCGGGCCGCCGATCACGAAGCGTCCCGTGGGATTGACGAGGAAGTTGCGCTGGAGCTTCTTCTCGTCGTACAGCTCCGCCGGCAGCACCGGGCGCAGCACGTGCTCGAGCAGGTCGGGCTTGATCAGCGACTCGGAGTCGATGCCGTCCGCGTGCTGCGTTGAGATCAGGATCTTTTCGATCTCGACCGGCTTGCCGTCCTGGTAGCGAACGGTCACCTGCGTCTTGCCGTCGGGGCGCAGGTACGGGATGACCTCGCCCTTGCGAACCTCGGACAGGCGCTTGGCGAGCTTGTGCGCGAGCGAGATCGGCAGCGGCATCAGCTCCTCGGTCTCGTTGGAGGCGTAGCCGAACATCATCCCCTGGTCGCCCGCGCCGGCGACGTCGAGCTCGTCCTCGTCGGCGGGGTCGTGGCGCGTCTCATACGCCGCGTCGACGCCCTGTGCGATGTCGGGCGACTGTTTGTCGATCGCGTTGATCACGGCGCACGTGTCGCAGTCGAAGCCGTAGGCGGCGTTGTCGTATCCGATCCGCCGCACGGTCTCGCGCGCGATCTCCTGGATGTCGACGTACGTGTCGGTCGAGATCTCCCCCGAGACGACGATCAGCCCGGTGTTGACGAGCGTCTCGCACGCGACGCGGCCGTAGGGGTCATCGGTGAGGACCGCGTCGAGGACCCCGTCTGAGATCTGGTCGGCGATCTTGTCGGGGTGCCCCTCCGTGACCGACTCGGAGGTGAACAGGAACTCGTTCTCGGGTAGCTCAGTCATGATGTTTGGGGGATCAACTCCGGGAGTTCAGGGGCCGCCGGGGTGGACTCGCCGGCGGCGCGTTGGGAAAAGTCGCAGAAGTCTATGCGGCGCGGGCGCGTCCGCGCTGGCCGCGCTCGACGAAGTCGATGATCAGCGGCACGCCGTCCATGCCGTAGCGCGCGCGCAGCCGGTTCTCGACGAAGTACGCGTAGTCGCGCGTGACGCGGGCGCGCGAGTTGATCTGAATCGCGAAGCGCGGCGGGCGCTCGCCGATCTGGGCCATGTAGATCAGCTTCAGGCGATGATTGCCGGCGCCGCGGCGGGTGCCGACCGGAGGTTGGCGCGCCTGCACGGTCTCCGCCAGGAAGCGGTTGAGCTCGGGGGTGGGAATGCGCCCGCTGACGCGGTCGCCGAGCGTGATCGCCTCGGTCAACAGGCGTGCCGCGTGGCGGCCGGTCTTGGCGCTGACGGTCAGCACACGCGGTCGCAGGCGCAGCTTTTCGGCCACACGCGCACGCTCGTGGTCCAGATCCAGCCGCCCGCCCGCCTCGCCGTCCTCCGGCGCCTGCAGGTCCCACTTGTTGAGCACGATCGCGGTCGCGCAACCGGCCTTCATCGCCAGCTCGGCGATGCGCAGGTCCTGCGCGGTGACGCCGTCGCCGGCGTCGCAAACGACCAGCGCCACGTCGGCGCGCTCGGCGGCTCGCCGGGAGCGCAGCGAGGTGTAGTACTCGACCGAATCAGACACCTTGGACTGGCGGCGGATGCCGGCGGTGTCGACGAGCACCAGCTTGCGATCGCCCACCAGCAGCGTCGTGTCGATCGCGTCGCGCGTGGTGCCGGCGAGATCCGAGACGATCACGCGCTCCTCGCCCAGGAAGCGGTTGACCAGCGAGGACTTGCCGACGTTCGGCCGGCCGATCACCGCGAGCCGCACGGTGTCGTCCTCGGGCTCGGAGTCGCCGGCCGGCAGAAGCTCGACGATGCGGTCGAGCAGATCCCCCGTGCCGAGGCCCTGAGCCGCGGACACGGGCAGCGGCTCGCCGAGGCCGAGCCGGTGGAAGTCGGCCGCGAGCGGCAGCTCGGCGGGGCCGTCGCACTTGTTGGCGGCCACGATCGTCGGCAGCGGCGCGCGGCGCAGCAGGTCGGCCATCTCCTCGTCGCCCGGGCGCACGCCGCCGCGCGCGTCCACGACCAGCACCGCCACCTCGGCTTCGGCGATGCCCGCCTGCGCCTGCTCGCGGATCGAGCCCGCGAGCGGATCCTCGTCCTCGAAGTCCATGCCGCCGGTGTCGATCAGCGTGAAGCGGCGCCCGTTCCACTCGCACTCGAGGTCCTTGCGGTCGCGCGTGATCCCCGCGCGCTCGTGCACGACCGCCTCGCGGGTGCCCGTAAGGCGGTTGATCAGGGAGGACTTCCCCACGTTGGGATAGCCGACGACGGCGACCTTCATGACCGGGGCCCTTCGCGGAGGTCGACGAGCTCGACGAGCTCGCCCAGCGCCAGGATCTCGGGATCCCCGGTGTAGAGCGGAGCTTCGTGGCGCTGCGCAGTGGCGACGCAGAACGAGTCTGCGTAGGACAGGCCCCCTGCCGCCTTGATTCGGGCAGCGCTGACGACGAGATCCCAGTCGGGGTCCTCGACGGTCGTCACCGATCGCACGCCATCGACCAGCGTCGCGGCCTGCTCGTGTCCGTGGTCTCGCTCGAGCTTGTAGAGCACCTCGCCGAGGTTGATCGCGGACATGACGGCTTCCGCCGTGTCGATGGCTGCTTCGACCTCGGCGGCGCACGGGTGGTCCTCATACAGGGCCATCACGGCCCAGGCGTCGAGCACGACCGTCAGCGTCCCGATCCCGAGATCGCGCCGTCCTCGCGTTCGCGCTCCGCGCGCCGCTCATCCTCTAGCCCGGCGGTCAGGCTTGGCCCACCCGCCAGCGCGCCTCGCAGGCCCGCGAGAACCGCCCGGCGCTCAACCGGACCGGCAACGGCCTTGCGGATGCGCACTTCGTCGTCGGCCTCGTGCACCAGCACCCTGTCGCCCGGCTCCAGGTGCAGACGATCTCGGATCGGCTTGGGAATCACGACCTGACCCTTCGGACCCATCTTGTATGTCGCCGCCGGCGGAGTCATACCGTGAGTATAACCGCTGCTGGGCCGCTTCCCGGTCAGCGACGCTTGCGGGCCAGCGCGGCGATCTGCGCCACGACCTCATCTACGCTCAGGCCGCTCGTATCGAGCATGACCGCGTCGGGAGCTGCTTCGAGCGGGCTGTGCTCGCGCGTGCTGTCGCGCTCGTCGCGCATCAGCTGCTCCGCGAGCACCGTCTCCACGTCGGCGCCCAGCTCGATGGCGCGGCGGCGCGCGCGCTCGCGCGGATCGGCGGTCAGGAAGACCTTCAGCTCGGCATCGGGCGCGACGACCGTGCCGATGTCGCGCCCCTCGGCCACCCAGTCTCCGCGCGCGATGAGCTCGCGCTGCTTGGCGACGAGCGCCGCGCGCACGGTTGCGTCGCCCGCCACCACCGACGCCGCCTCGGAGACCTCCGGTGCGCGGATCGCCTCGCCGACGTCGCGGCCGTCCAGCCGGACCTGACCGGCCACCCCCGACGGCGCGTCGCCCAGCTCGATCGTGCAGGCCCAGGCGAGATCGCCGAGCGCCCCGGGGCGCTCGGGCAACGTCCCCCTGTCGCGCTCCAGCGCGGCAAGCGCCACGCAGCGGTACATCGCGCCGCTGTCGAGATAGGTGAAGCCGAGCTCGCGCGCCAGCGTTCTCGCGACCGTCGACTTGCCGGCGCCCGCTGGCCCGTCGATCGCTATGAGCACGACCGTCCAGCCCGGCCGCGGCGGTCGGACGCTACGAGCACAGCCGCGCGAGATCATCGACGAAGCCCGGGTAGGACACCGCGGCGGCATCCATGCCGATCACCTCCACACCCTCGCGCGAGGCGAGACCCGCGATCGCGCCCATCATCGCCATGCGGTGATCGCCGAGGGCGTCGATGCGCCCGCCGCGCAGCCCGCCGCTGCCGCGCACCGCGAAGCCGTCGTCGGTCGCCTCGATGTCGGCGCCCAGACCGCGCAGCCCCTCGACCACGCCGGCGATGCGGTCGGACTCCTTCACGCGCAGCTCCTGCGCGCCGCGCACGACCGTCTCGCCCTCGGCAAAGCAGCCCAGCAGCGCCACCAGCGGCAGCTCGTCGATCGCGAGCGGCACCTCCTCGGGCTCGACGACGGTGCCCTCGAGCGCGCCGTGCGCCACGTCGAGGTCGCTCACCGGCTCGTGCGCCTCGAGCTCGCCCGCCTCGTCCTCGAGGTCGCCCAGCACGATGCCGCGCATGCGGCGCACGATGCGCATGAAGCCGGTGCGCGTCCAGTTGACGCCGACGTCGCCGATCAACAGACGCGAGCCGGGCACGAGCACGCCGGCGGCGATCAGGAACGCGGCCGAGCTCGGATCGCCGGGGACTCTGACGCTGTCCAGCAGCAGCTCGTCGGTGTTGACGACCGTCACGCGCAGCCCATTTCGGTGGATCGCCACGCCCGCGCGCAGCAGCATCCGCTCGGTGTGGTCGCGGCTGCGCGCGGGCTCGCCGACCGTGGTGGCGCCGTCGGCGGTGAGCGCGGCGAGCAGCACGCACGACTTCACCTGTGCGCTGGCGACGTCCAGCTCGTAGGAGATCGCGCGCAGGCGCGTGCCGCGGATCTGAAGCGGCGGGAAGCGTTCCTCGCGCGCGTGCAGGTCGGCGCCCATCTGGCGCAGCGGCTTGATGATCCGAGCCACGGGGCGGCGCCGGATCGACTCGTCGCCATCGAGCGTGAAGCTCGAGCCCTCCTGCGCGGCCAGCCAGCCCGGCAGCAGTCGCAACAGCGTGCCCGCGTTGCCGACGTCGATCGGCCCGTCAGGCTCGCGCGCCTCGCGCAGCCCAGTGCCGCGCACGACCACGTCCTCGCCGTGAACCTCCACGAGCGCGCCGAGCGCGCGGACCGCGTCGAGCGTCGAGGTCGTGTCGGCGGCGTGCAGGTAGCGCTCGATGCGCACCGGCTCGGAGGCCATCGCGCCGAGCAGGGCGGCGCGATGGGAGATCGACTTATCGGCCGGCGCGCGCACCTCGCCGGCGAGTCCGTGCGCGGGCTCGAATCGCATGTTCATGGGCTGCCCCTCATGCTTTCACGACGGGGAAGCCGAGGCCGTCGATCAGCTCCTGCGCGCGGCGCGCGTGCTGCTCGCTCTCGATCCACAGCGCGACGACGCCCTGGCGGTTGTCCGGCGAGGGCGAGAGCACCATGTCGAGGATGTTCACGCCGGCGCCGCCGAGCGCAAGCGCGATCTCGGCGATCACACCCGGGCGGTTGGGGACCGACGCACGCAGCTCGTGCACCGCCTCCCCCCCGCCGCCGCCCACCAGACCCGCGCCGAGCAGCGACTCGCGCGCGGCGCGCGCCCGCTCGTTCCAGTCGCGCACCGCGGCCGCGTCGCCCGCCGCGAGCCAGCCGCGCACGTCCTGCAGGCGCCGCGTGAGCTCGTCGATGCCGGCGATCAGGGCGTCGCCGTTGGAGAGGTAGATGTCGGTCCAGATGGCGCTGTTGGCGCCGGCGACGCGCGTGGCGTCGCGGAAGCTCGGCCCGACCGCGGGCATGCGCTCGGACTCCTCGCCGAGCATGCCGGCGGCCTGCGCGACGAGCAGGTTGGCGAGCACGTGCGGCAGGTGCGACACGCACGCCATCAGCCGGTCGTGCGTATCGGCGTCGATCGCGCAGGGGCGCGCGCCGATACGGCTCAGCAGGCGGTGCAGGCGCTCGTACAGGACGCCCGCGGTGCTGCCTTTGGCGGGAGTCAGATACCAGGTGGCGCCGTCGAACAGGCCCTCGCGCGCGTGCTCGACGCCGGCCGTCTCGGCGCCCGCGAGCGGGTGCCCGCCGACGAAGCGCTCGTCGCGCGCGGCCTCCGCGAGCACGCGCTTGGTCGAGCCCACGTCGCTGACCACGCAGTCGGGGCCGGCGGCCTCCAGGGCGAGTCGCACCGTCTCGGCGAGCGCACTCACGGGCGCCGCGGCGAACACCACATCGGCGCCGGCGACCGCGGCCGCGATGTCATCGGCCTGTTCGTCGATCGCCCCCCGAGCGAGGGCGAGGGCGCACACATCGGGGTCGGGGTCGTAGCCGCACACGCTCGCGCCTGCGCGCGTGCGCGCAGCCAGCCCGATCGAGCCGCCGATCAGCCCGACGCCGAGGACCGCGATCCGCATCCGCTCAGGGCTGCGCCGTCTGTGCTCGGGTGACGTTGCGTGCGCGTACGGACTCTGCCAACCCCTCCAGCACCTCGACGGTCGTCTCCCAGCCGATGCATCCGTCGGTGATCGACTGGCCGTAGCGCAACTCGGCCCCGGGCTGCAGATCCTGGCAGCCGGCGACGAGAAACGACTCGAGCATCACGCCGACGATGGCGTCGTTGCCGCTCGCTATCTGATCGCCGACGTCGGCTGCCACCTGCGGCTGGCGCTCGGGGTCCTTGCCGCTGTTGTCGTGGCTGAGGTCGATCATCACGCGCGTCGGCAGGCCCGCGCCGTCGAGTAGCTCCAGCGCCGCCGCGACGCTCGCGGCGTCGTAGTTGGGCTGGCCTTTTCCACCACGCAGGATGATGTGACAGTCAGGATTGCCGCGCGTGTACAGGATCGCCGGCGTGCCATTTGGATCGATGCCGGCGAACGCGTGCTGCGCCGCCGCGGCGCGCACGGCGTCCACGGCCACCTGCACGTTTCCATCGGTGCGGTTCTTGAAGCCGACCGGCATCGACAGCCCCGAACCGAGCTGGCGGTGGATCTGGCTCTCGGTCGTGCGCGCGCCGATCGCCCCCCATGAGACCGCGTCGGCGATGTACTGCGGCGTGATCGGGTCGAGGAACTCACAGCCGACGGGAATGCCGGTGTCGAGCACACCGAGCAGTACGCGGCGCGCCAGATGCAGGCCGGCGTTGACGTCGCCCGAGCCGTCGAGGTGCGGGTCGTTGATCAGCCCCTTCCAGCCCGTCGTGGTCCGTGGCTTCTCGAAGTAGACGCGCATCGCTATCAGCAGCTCGCCGCTCAGGTCGCGGGCGAGCTGAGCGAGCAGCGCCGCATACTCGAGCGTCGCGTCGGGATCGTGCACGCTGCACGGCCCGACGACGGCTAGCAGACGATCGTCGACCCCGTCCAGGACGGCGCCCACCTCGCGGCGGCCGCGGATCACAACGTCCGCCTGCTCGCGGCTCAGAGGCATCTGCTCGAGCAGCGCATCGGGCGCGAGCAACGGCACGACCCTTTCGATCCGCATGTCGCGGACGTAGTCGGCCGGGCGCAGCTGGACTCCGGGTGGCTCAGACAAGAGCCGGCTCCCGGCCCGCGAGCGCTTTGCCCGTCAGCGCAGCCGCACGTTCCACCGCGCGCGCGTACGCGGGGAAGTCCTCCGCGCGCAGTGCCTGCGGCCCGTCGCAGATGGCCTCGTCGGGGTTGGGGTGCACCTCGACGATGATGCCATCGGCGCCGACAGCGGCCGCGGCCAGCGACAGCGGCGTCACCAGATCGCGCCGTCCGGCCGCATGGCTGGGATCGACGATCACGGGCAGGTGCGAGAGCTCCTTGAGCACCGGCACGGCCATCAGGTCGAGCGTGAAGCGGTACGCGGTCTCGAACGTGCGGATGCCGCGCTCGCACAGCATCACGTTGGGGTTGCCTTCCTTGAGGATGTACTCGGCGGCCATCAGCAGCTCGTCGAGCGTCGCCGAGAGTCCGCGCTTGAGCAGCACAGCGCGCCCGGAGCGGCCGATCTCCGACAGCAGCGGGTAGTTCTGCATGTTGCGCGCGCCGATCTGGATCACGTCGGCGACCTCGAGCACGGCGTCGAGGTCGGAGATGTCCATCAGCTCGGTGACGATCGGCAGGCCCGTCTCCGCCTTGGCCTCGGCGAGCAGCCGCAGGCCCTCCTGGCCGAGGCCCTGGAACGAGTAGGGAGAAGTGCGCGGCTTGTAGGCGCCGCCGCGCAGCAGCGTCGCGCCGGCGTCGCGCACGACGCGCGCGGTCTCGAGCGTCTGCTCGCGCGACTCGACCGTGCACGGCCCCGCGATCAGCGCGAAGTGATCGCCCCCGACCTTGCGCCCGTCGATGTCGAGCACCGTTCGCTCGCCGTGGGTGATCTGCGAGGAGGCGAGCTTGTACGGCTTGAGGATCGGCATCACCCGATCGACGCCCGGCTGGCCCTCCAGGCCGAGGCGCTCCACGTTCGCGTCCTGCTCCACGTCGCCGATCGCGCCGATCACCGTGACACGCGCGCCCGTGATGCGATGCGCGCGAGCGCCCGCTCGCTCGATCTTGTCCACGACCGTCTCCACCTGCTCCTCGGTGGCGGTCTCTTTCATGACGATCATCATCGATTCAACCCTTTCTACGCCTGGGCATGTTAGAGGTGCCGGGTGCCACCCCTCCGTCGGTCCGCGAGAAGGACGCGTGCGGCGCCCGTGTGGGCTGGCGCTTGATCCCATCCGGGACCGGTTACGGCCGTGTGACCCGCTCACGGACGGGTGCAGGCCGAAGCGCCTAGATAAATCGCCAGGCGAGATAGGCAAGCGACGACGGCCACGCGGCGAGGGCGGGGGCTGCAGGTGTGAATGTTGAAGCCGACGCGGACATGACTGTCTGAGTGAGTTTGTAGCAGACCGGCGGCGCGCGGTCGAGGAGTGAGAGACAGCTCAGCGCGCGGCGGCGGGCACGAGCACCTCGGCGAGCGCGTCGAGGAAGCGCGCGTTCTCCTCCGGCAGCCCGTAGGTGACGCGCAGCGCGGGCACGTCGCTGCCGAGCGCGCCGCCGCCGCGCACGAGCACGCCGCGCTCCTGCAGACCCCGCATCACCTCCTGCTCGCGTGTGCCCTTGGGGGTATCGTGCTCCTCGCCGAGCGCGAACCAGCAGAAGTTGGCCTGCGAGTCGGCCGGGGCGATGCCGAGCGCGCGCAGGCGCTCGTCGACGGAGATCCGCTCGGCGACCGTGCGGATCACGCGGTCCTCGACGACGTCCTGGTGTGCGAGCGCCTCGACGGCCGCGGCCTGTGCGAGCGCGTTGCAGAAGAACGGCTGGCGCACCTGGTCGAGCGCCCGCGGCAGCTGCTCGGAGCCGCACAGCGCGAAGCCGACGCGCAGACCGCACAGGCCGTGGACCTTGGAGAACGTGCGCAGCAGCACCAGGTTGGGGTGCGCGTCGAGCAGCTCCAGCGACGCGTCGGCGTCGTCGAGCGTGTTGAACTCGCAGTACGCCTCGTCGAGGATCACGCACACGTGGCTCGGCACCTCCTCCAGGAAGCCGGCGATGTCCGCGCGCGGCACCGCGGTGCTGGTGGGGTTGTTGGGGTTGCACACGATCACCAGCCGCGTGGCGACGGTGATCTCGCGCAGCATCGCCTGCAGGTCGTGGCGCTCCTCGGCATCGAGCGCGACCGTCACGGCGCGCGCTCCGGAGGCGGCGGCGAGGTGCGGGTACACGGAGAACGACGGCCACGCGTACACGAGCTCCGCGCCCGGCTCCAGCAGCGCCTCGCCGGCGGCCAGCAGGATGTCGCACGAGCCGTTGCCGATCGCGATTCGCGTGCGCGGCACGCCGTAGCGATCGCTTAGCGTCTGGCGCAGCAGCGAGTTGGCCGGGTCTGGGTAGCGGTTGAGCGTGCCCAGCGCGCGCTCGATCGCCTCGCGCACCGCGTCGATCGGCGGATACGGCGACTCGTTGCTGGCCAGGCGCACCAGCGGCTCCTGCTGCGCGTAGCCGCCCGCCGCGGGGTAGACGGGGATCCGCGCTATCCGCTGTGAGAACTCGATCGCCATGACTACATTGTGTCGTGTTCCGTCCGTGACGGCGCTACGCGCCGGCCGGACTACTGTGCCGCGTGCAGGTCGTTTCGCAGCTCGCGCGCTTCGCCGAGGTAGACGTGCGCGGGCACGTGGTCCTCGTCGGCGTGGTAGTGGATCAGCACCCTGACCACGCGCGGCATCGACTGCGGCACGGGGATCTCCTGCGCGCACAGCAGCGGCACGCGGTCGAAGCCCAGGTTGCGCGCGGCGACGGCGGGAAACTCGGCGTTGAGGTCGCGTGTCGCGGTGAAGATGCAGCTGACGACGTCGTCCGTCGCGAGCGCGTTGCGCTGCATGATCTCGCGCATCAGCTCAGCCGTCGCGTCCAGGATGTCCTGGGCGTTGTTGAGCTTGACGCTCACGGCCCCCCGTAGGGCGAACAGTCGCATGGCGCGCGATTGTTTCAGAGCGCTCCTCCATCGGCGGCACGCTCGCTCGCCGCCGACGGGCCGGCGAGCGCGCGCAGGCGCTCGAGCTCCACGTTCGTCACCCGCCTGTGGGCCCCCGGCGCAAGGCCGTCCAGTGCCAGCGGGCCGAAGCCGGTGCGCTCCAGCTCGAGCACGCGATGGCCGACCGCCTCGCACATCCTGCGCACCTGGCGATTGCGCCCCTCGTGGATCGTCAGCTCGATCAGGTTCGATCCGCGCCCGCCCAGGCGCCGTGCGCGCGCCGGCGCCGTTGGCCCGTCCTCGAGCTTCACACCGGCCCGCAGCGCCCGCAGCGAGCCGTCGCCGATCGGCGCGCCGGCCAGCCGCGCACGATAGGTCTTGGGCACTTCGAAGCGCGGGTGGGTGAGCCGGTTGGCGAGCTCGCCGTCGTTGGTGAGCAGGATCAGGCCGGAGCTGTCGACGTCCAGCCTGCCGACCGGGTAGAGGCGCAGCCCGCGCGCGGGCACGAGCTCGACGACCGTCTTTCGCCCATGCGTGTCGCGCGCAGTCGAGACCACGCCGACGGGCTTGTTGAGCGCGTACAGCACGTGCGGCTCGGGGCCCGCGAGCGGCTGCCCATCGAGCGCCACGCGGCTGCGCTCGTCGACGTCGCGTGCCGGGTCGGTGCAGATCTCGCCCGCCACGCTCACGCGCCCGGCGGCGATCATGCCCTCGGCGGAGCGTCTGGAGGCGACGCCGGCGTGGGCGAGGTACTTGGCTAGGCGCACGCGCGAAGGACCGGGACGGAGCTCATGTGCTGCAACCATAGGATGAGCAACGTCCGCTTCCTCCCCCCGGCGGCCGCCCGACCATGGACCTGCAACTGCTCGACCAGACGCTCGCCGCCCGCGGCGAGCCGCGCTTTCGCGCCCGCCAGGTGTGGGCGTGGGCGGCGCGTGGCACGGACGGCTACGAGCAGATGACAGACCTGCCGGGCGAGCTGCGCGAGGCGCTCGCCCGCGAGCTGCCGTTCTCGACGCTGAGCGTGCGCGATCAGGCGCACGCGAGCGACGGAACCGTGAAGGCGCTGTTCGACACCGCCGACGGCCGGCCGCTGGAGGCGGTGCTGATGCGCTATCGCGACCGCCCCGGCGGCGGTGGCGGTGGCGGGCGGCGCTCGATCTGCGTGTCCTCGCAGTCGGGCTGCCCGCTCACGTGCACGTTCTGCGCGACCGGCGCGATGCGCTTCGCGCGCAACCTGAGCGCCTCGGAGATCCTCGACCAGGCGCTGCACTTCCGCCGCATCGAAGCGATCGACCACTGCGTGTTCATGGGCATGGGCGAGCCGATGCTGAACCTCGACAACGTGCTCGCCGCGTGCGAGCGCCTGCCGGACGTCGGCATCACGCACCGGCGCACCACGATCTCGACCGTTGGCTGGATCCCCGGCATCGAACGGCTGGCCGAGTGCGAGATGCCGATCCGCCTGGCGCTGTCGCTGCACGCCGCCGACGAAGCGCTGCGCTCGGAGCTGATGCCCGTCAACGAGCGATACCCGCTGAGCGACGTGATCGAGGCCTGCCGCGCGTTCCATGCG
This sequence comes from Solirubrobacteraceae bacterium, assembly GCA_035483595.1. GTDB lineage: Bacteria > Actinomycetota > Thermoleophilia > Solirubrobacterales > Solirubrobacteraceae > Palsa-744. Next base: position 70,724 of record DATHPU010000015.1, on the reverse strand, counting down.
CGCAAGCGCAGGCGCGTGTTCGTCGAGTACGTGATGCTCGCGGGCGTCAACGACCGCTACCAGCAGGCGATCGCGCTCGCCGATGCGCTCAGCCGCGGACATGCGGACGCGCCACCGATCTTCAAGGTCAACCTGATCCCCTACAACCCCACCGCCGCCGGCGCCTACCAGGGCTCCGGCCGCGAGTCGATCGCGGCGTTCCGCGCGGCGCTGGAGTCGCGCGGCGTGCCCGTGACCGTGCGCCTGACCCGCGGGCGCGACATCGACGCGGCGTGCGGGCAGCTGGCAGCGCGGTCTGCTGGGAAGGAGAAGGCTGCGGCAACCGTGGTGCACCAGTAGTAGGCAGGTATTACCAATGGCGTACTTGTGGTAGCATCAAAGTATGAAGCTGAGTGTGAGCTTGCCAGACGGTGACGTCGAGTATCTCGACACTTACGCTCGCACCCAGGGACACAAATCCCGCTCGGCGGTCCTTCACAAGGCTGTCCGCGCTCTACGAGCCATTGAACTCGGCGACGCGTACGAGGACGCTTGGCATTCCTGGGAGTCCACCGGTGAAGCCGCCGCCTGGGAGCCTGCGACGGGTGACGGTCTCCCCTCCTGATGCGCCGCGGCGACATCCGTCTCGTCGATCTTGATCCTGCAATCGGTGCAGAGGCGAACAAGAAGCGACCAGCGATCATCGTCAGCAACGACGGCGCGAACACGACAGCCGCCAGACTCGGTCGAGGCGTCCTCACAGTCGTTCCAGTGACATCCAACACCGATACGGTTCACCCCTTCCAAGTGCTGCTCGAAGCGGCCGAGACCGGACTTGCGGATGACAGCAAGGCGCAGGCTGAGCAGGTGAGATCCGTCGACGTACAGCGCATCGGGCGACGCACCGGCTCAGTTCCAGCGACCTCTATGGGCGATCTGGACGACGCGCTGCGGATACACCTAGCGCTCTGAGCGCGGGGGCCCTAATCTAGGCTCCCCCGCCCGCGCGCGCCTCGCCGGCGCGCAGCAGCCGCTCACGCAGCTCGGCCTGCTCCTCGGGCGTGGGGTCCCAGCGCGCGATGTCGGGCAGCTCGTCGAGGCTGCGCAGCCCGAACAGCTTCAGGAACTGAGTCGTGGTGCGATACATCACCGCGCCGAACTGGGAGTGTCCGGCCTCCTCGATCAGGCCGCGGTCGAGCAGCGTGGCGCTGGCGGAGTCGGCGCTCACGCCGCGGATGCGCGTGATCTCCGGGCGCGAGATCGGCTGCAGATAGGCGACGATCGCGAGCGTCTCCGCCTGCGCAGGACTGAGCGTGGCAGCGCGCGGACGGCTGAACAGGCGCCGCGCGGCGTCCTCAGTGGAGGGATCGCTGGCGAGCGTCCAACCGCCGCCCAGCTCGCGCAGCGCAATCCCGCGACGGCCGGGCGCGTACTGCTCGGCGAGCACGGCGAGCGCGGCGAGCACGGCGCCCTCGCCGGCGTCGGTGGCGTCGGCCAGCTCGGCGGGGCTGAGCGGATCGGAGGACAGGAACAGCAGCGCCTCGACGGTGCGCGCGAGCTCAGGCTGCTCGCTCATCCCGCGAGCGCCTCTGCGGGCGCCTCGTGCGCCCGTGCGCGAATGGCGATCTCGCCGAAGCTCTCCGGCTGCTCCCAGTCGGCTTCTCCGCGTTTGTACAGCTCGAGCAGCGCGAACAGCGTCACGGCGACAGTCATCCGGTCGGCGCCGCGCACGGCCTCGTCGAAGCTGAAGCTGCCGCGGCGCAGCAGCTCGCGCAGGTGCGAGAGGCGCTCGGCGACGCTGACGCGAGGGATCGAGATGTGGCGCACGCTGATCGCGGGCGGCATCAGCAAGAGCCGGCCGATCGCCTCCCCCAGAACCTGCGGATCGTGCGAGCCATCGGCCGCGTGCACGATCGCGCGGCGCAGGCTCGGCGGCGGCGGCGCGGCGCGGAAGCGCACGCCGTGCTCGGCGGCGAGCAGCTCGCCGAGGTGCGCCGCGGCGGAGCGGTAGCGGCGGGCGTCGAGCATCCGCGCGAGCAGCTCCTCGGCGGCCTGTTCGGGCTCGATGTCGAGCAACTCCTGCTCCTCGACGCTCAGCATCAGCCGCGACTTCAGCTCCAGCAGCGCCGCCACGAGCACGATGAACTCGGTGGCCGTCTCGAGGTCCAGCTCGCCGCGCTGCTCGAGGTGGTCGAGATAGGCGAGCACGACGTCAGCGAGCTGCAGCTCCAGCAGATCGACCTCTTCGCGCAGCACGAGCGTGAGCAGCAGGTCGAACGGCCCGCTGAAGACGTCGAGATCCAGCTCCAGGTTCGCGAGCACCACCGCCGTCACGGTACCGACCGCTCCCGACGGGGCGCTCCGACGCCCATCCGCTCGCGCACGTCGGCGAGCGTCGCAGCGGCAATCGACCGCGCGCGCTCGGCGCCCCCGCGGAGGACCTCCTCGAGCGCCTGCTCGTCGACACGGAGCTGCTGGTAGCGCTCGCGCACGGGCTCCAGGTAGTCCACGACCGCCGCCGCCACCGCCGCCTTCAGTTCGCCATAGCGCGCATCCGATAGCTCCATCTCGACCGCCTCGGGGCTGACGCCGCGCACCGCCGCAAGAATTTCGACCAGGTTGCTGACGCCGGGCTTCTGCGGGTCGCGGCGCACCTCGCTGCCGGAGTCGGTGACGGCGCTCTTGAACTTCTTCTCGATCGCCTTCGGCTCGTCGAGCACGTACACGGTGCCCTGCTCGGAGCCGCCGGTCGTTGACATCTTGCTGGCCGGGTCCTGGAGGTCCATGATCCGCGCGCCGACGGGCGGGATCCGGTCCTCGGGCACGACCAGCACCTGCTCGCCGTCGGCGAAGCGCGAGTTGAAGCGCCTTGCCACGTCGCGCATCAGCTCGACGTGCTCGCGCTGGTCCTCACCGACCGGAACCTCCTGCGCCCGGTAGGCGAGCACGTCGGCGGCCATCAGCACCGGATAGAGGAGCAGGCCTGCGGAGACCAGCTCGCGCTGGGCGACGGACTTGTCGCGGAACTGGTGCATTCGCTGCAGCCGACCCAGCTCGGTGACGCTGCACAGCAGCCACGTCAGCTCGGTGTGCTCGGGCACGTCGCTCTGGCGGAAGAGGATGCAGCGCTCGGGGTCCAGACCCGCCGCGAGCAGGATCGCGGTCGTGTCGTACAGGCGCTCGCGCAGTTCCGCGGGGTCGTAGGCGACGGTGGTGGCGTGCAGATCGACGATGCAGAAGATGCCCTCGCCGCGCTCCTGGCTCGACACGTACTGCGCGATGGCGCCGATGTAGTTGCCGAGGTGCTTGCGGCCGGTGGGCTGGATTCCCGAGAAGATGCGCATCGTCTGTCGTCTGCCGTGCTGGGCTCGCGATCGCCCGGCGCTAGCGGCGCCGCAGCGAGCTGTCCGTGAGCCAGGGCGCGTCCCAGCCCGTGTCGTTCTGGTTGACGTTGGTTCCGGGCGGGACGACCTCGTCGATCCTGTCGAGGACCTCGCCGCTGAGGACGGGGCGCTCCAGCGCCCCCAGCTGGCTCTGCAGCTGCTCCATCGTGCGCGGGCCGATGATCGCCGCGGTGACGGCAGGATGGGATGTCACGAACGCAAGGGACATCTCGATCAGCCCCATGCCGGCGCCGTCTGCCACCTCGCCGAGCGCCTGCGCGGCCTCGAGCTTGGCCTGGTTGGCGGGGATCGACATGTCATAGCGGGAGGGCAGCATCTGGGCGCGGCGGCTGGAGCCTGGGGACTCGCCGCCCTTGGAGTAGCGGCCGGACAGCCAGCCGCCGGCCAGCGGACTCCAGGGGATCACGCCCATGCCGTACTCCTGGCAGACCGGCAGCACGTCCTTCTCGATCGAGCGGATCAGCATCGAGTAGGGCGGCTGCTCGCACATGAAGCGCTCGCGGCCGCGCTTCTCGGCGGCCCACTGGGCCTGGACGATCTGCCAGGCCGGGTAGGTCGAGGAGCCGATCGCACGGACCTTGCCGGCGGCCACCAGGTCCGTGAGCGCGCCGAGCGTCTGGTCGATGTCGGTGTCGGGCTCGGGACGGTGGATCTGGTAGAGGTCGATCCAGTCGGTTTTCAGCCGTTTGAGGCTGCTCTCGACCTCTTTGACGAGCCAGCGGCGGCCGTTGCCGAAATGATTTGGATCCCACCCACCCTCGCTGTCGTGCATCTTGCCGTGGGCCTTCGTGGCCAGCACGACGGAGTCGCGCCGACCGCCGACCAGGGCCTTGCCGACGATCTCCTCGGACTCCCCGCGCGAGTAGACGTCGGCGGTGTCGATGAAGTTGATGCCGGCGTCGAGCGCAGCGTGGATGATCGCGATCGAGTCGTCGTGGTCGGTGTTGCCCCAGGCGCCGAACATCATCGCGCCGAGGCACAGGGGGCTGACGCTGATGCCGGTGGCGCCGAGTTTGCGGTGCTCCATCAGCTCAACACCTCCCTGATCACGGGGTTCTTGGCGGCGCCGACCTCATCGAGGCGGCGCACCGGCGTGCTGTAGGGAGCGCCGTGCGCGATCTCGGGGTCATCCGCCGCCTCCTTCAGGATCGCTGCGATCGCATCGGCGAACGCGTCGAGCGTCTCCTTGGTCTCGGTCTCGGTCGGCTCGACCATCAGCGCCTCGTCGACCAGCAGCGGGAAGTACACGGTCGGCGGGTGAAAGCCGAAGTCGAGCAGGCGCTTGGCGAGATCGAGCGTCTTGACCTGAAGCTCCTTGTTCATCGGCCCACCGGAGAGCACGAACTCGTGCATGCACAGCTCGCCGTAGGCCAGCGGCAGGTACTGCGCGACGCCGTGCTCCTTCAGGCGCGCCAGCAGGTAGTTGGCGTTCAACACCGCCGCTTCGGAGGCGTCCTTGAGGCCATCGCGGCCGAGCGAGCGGATGTAGGCATAGGAGCGCACGAAGCAGCCGTAGTTGCCGTGGAAGCCGCGCAGGCGCCCGATCGACTTCGGGCGGTCGTGGTCGAGCTCGAAGCTGTCGTCGTCGCGCCTGACGACAACCGGCACGGGCAGGTAGGGCGCGACACGCTCGGAGACGGCGATCGGGCCGGAACCGGGGCCGCCGCCGCCGTGCGGCTGCGTGAAGGACTTGTGCAGGTTGAAGTGCACGATGTCGAAGCCCATGTCGCCGGGGCGCGAGAGGCCCATCACGGCATTGAGGTTGGCGCCGTCGTAGTACAACGTCGCCCCCACCCCGTGCACGATCTCGGCGATCTCCGTGATGTTGGGGTCGAACACGCCGAGCGTGTTCGGGTTGGTGAGCATCAGGCACGCGACGTCCGCGTCGGCCTTCGCGCGCAGGTCCTCGATGTCGATGCCGCCGTCGACGTTGGTGGCGAGCTTGACGACCTCGAAGCCGGCCATCGTCACGGTCGCAGGGTTCGTGCCATGGGCGGTATCCGGCGTCAGCACCTTGTGCCGTTGGCCGATCTCCGATCGGTCGCCCCGGTCCTCGTGGTAGGCGCGCGTCAGCAACAGTCCCGCGAGCTCGCCGTGGGAGCCGGCGGAGGGCTGCAGCGAGACGTGCGGCAGGCCGGAGATCTCCGCCAGCGCGCCCTGCAGGCCCCACATCAGCTCGAGCGCGCCCTGCGAGCGCTCGGCGTCCTGCAGCGGGTGCAGCCGCGCGTTGCCGGGGAGCGCGGCGACGCGCTCATGCAGGCGCGGGTTGTGCTTCATCGTGCACGAGCCGAGCGGGTAGAAGCCCGAGTCGAGGTCGAAGTTGCGCTTGGAGATGCCGACGTAGTGGCGCACGATCTCGGGCTCTGAGACCTCTGGCAGGCGCGGCGCCCGGCGGCGGCGCAAGCGCTCGGGCAGCAGCTCGCTGACGTCCACGTGCGGCACGTCCAGCTCGGGGCACACGAACGCGCGCCGGCCGGGGGCGCCCTTCTGGAAGATCGTGCGCGCGCGCTCGCGCTGCATCGGCGTCTGCTCGATCGGGCTCATACGGTCACCGTCGCCTGGCGCTCGAGCGCGATCGCCGCCCCCAGCACGTCCGCCAGCCGGTCGATGTCGGCGCGCGTGCGCCGCTCTGTGATCGCCACGAGCAGCACGCCGCGGTCCTCCTCGCGCCCGCTCAGCTCGTGCACGTCCACGCCGGGGTTGACGCCGTGCTCGGCGCAGCGGCGCTTGACGGCGGCCACGTCGGCGTCGAGGCGCAGCGCGAACTCGCGGATCGCGGGCTGCTCGTGGAGCTTCTCGACCCCGTCGCTCTCCGCGAGCCGCTCGCGCGCGTAGTGGGTGCGGGCAAGCAGCAGCTCCCCCAGCTCGACGATCCCGCGGCGCCCCAGCCAGCTCAGGTAGACGACCCCGGCGAGCGCATTGAGCGCCTGCGAGGTGCAGATGTTCGACGTGGCCTTCTCGCGGCGGATGTGCTGCTCGCGCGTCTGCAGCGTGAGCACGAACCCACGCCTGCCGTCCACGTCGACCGTCTCGCCGGCGATGCGGCCGGGCATCCGCCGCAGGTACTCCTCGCGCGCGGCGAACAGGCCGAAGGACGGCCCGCCGAAGTCCAGGCGGTTGCCGAGCGACTGGCCCTCGCCGACGGCCACGTCGACACCGCACTCGCCGGGCGGCGCGAGGATGCCGAGCGTGATCGGATCGACCTGCGCGATCACGACCGGCCGGTGTCCACCCGACCCGCTCTCGCCGCCCGCGGCCTTGGCGGCGGCGCTGAGCGCGGCGGCGTCCTCGACGGCGCCGTAGAAGTTGGGCTGCGCGAAGATCGCCGCGCTGGTGTCGCCGCCGCCGTCCGCCGCGATCGCGGCGGTCCACGCGTCGAGGTCGGTGAGCCCGCCGGCAGAGCCGGCCAGCAGCGGCACCTCGACGACCTCCATGCCAAAGCCGTGCGCGGTGGTGCGCAGCGTCTGCAGCGTGTGCGGGTGAAGACCGGCGCTCGCGACGATCCGCCGCGCGCCGTTGTGCAGCTTGGCCAGGTACGCCGCCGCCGCGACCGCCGAGGGCCCCTCGTACACCGACGCGTTCGACACGGGCAGCCCCGTCAGCTCGCAGATCGCGGTCTGGTACTCGAACATCACCTGCAGCCCGCCCTGGGAGATCTCCGGCTGGTAGGGCGTGTAAGGCGTGAGGAACTCGGAGCGCTCCATCAGCATGTCGATCAGCGCCGGCACGTAGTGGTCGTACATGCCGGCGCCGAGGAAGCTCAGCTCGTCCTCAGCGCTGGTGTTGCGCGCGGCGAGCGCGCGCAGGTGCTCGTAGACGTCCTGCTCGGGGAGCCCTTCGGGCAGGTCGAGCTCGCGGCCGAGCCGCACGGGCTCGGGGATCTGGCGCTCGAAGATCTCCTGCAGCGAGCCGACGCCGATGGCGGCGAGCATCGCATCGAGGTCCTCCGGGGTGATGGCGGTGTAGCGACTCAACTAACGGCCAGCCTAGCCGGCCAGCGTGGCGATGTAGGAGGCGGCGTCCAGCAGCTTCTCGCGCTCGGCGGGATCGGCGAGGCGCACCTTCACCAGCCAGCCCTCGCCGTATGGATCCTCGTTGATCATCCCCGGGTTCCCGGTGGCGATCTGGTTGACCTCGACCACCTCTCCGGAGAGCGGCGCGACGACATCCGAGACGGCCTTCACGGACTCGACCTCGGTGTACGGCTCGTCCTTGGTGAGCGTCGTGCCGACGGTGGGCGCCTCGAAGAACACCACCTCGCCGAGCGCATCCTGCGCGTACCAGGTGATGCCGAGAGTCGCGTGGGCGGGGTCCTCCTCGTCGATTCGAGCCCAGTCGTGCTCGGGGTGATAGAGGAGATCAGCGGGATAGCTGGCCTGACCCATTCACGCGTCCTTTCTGTAGAGCGGCTTGTCCTTGACGACGGCGGGCCGCATCTTGCCACGAACGTCTATCTCCAGGCGGGCGCCGGTGGCGGCCCGCTCGGCGGGCACGTAGGCCATGCCGATGCCGACCTGCAGGCACGGCGAGAGCGTGCCGCTGGTGACCTCGCCGCCGCCGACGATGGGGTTGCCCTGGCGGGCGATCCCCGCGCCGTCGATCACGAACGCCACGAGCTTCTCGGCGGGGGCGTGCTGGCGCACGGCGCGCACGGCGTCAGCGCCGATGAAGCCGGTTTCCTCCTTGCAGCACCAGCCGAGGCCCGCTTCGATCGGCCCGCGCTCGAGGCTGAGGTCGTTGCCGTAGAGGTGGAAGCACACCTCCAGGCGCAGCGTGTCGCGCGCTCCGAGCCCCGCGGGAACGGCGCCGCGGCGCACGATCTCATCCCACAGCGCGGGCGCGTCCGCGGGCGCGCACAGGATCTCGACGCCGTCCTCGCCGGTGTAGCCGGTGCCGCACACGATCGCCTCGGCGGCGGCCAGGCGGCGCGGCTCGGCGCTCATGCGCGCGGGCAGCGGCGAGTCGGAGATCGCCTGCACGATCTCGCGCGCGAGCGGCCCCTGCACGGCGAGCATCGCCCAGTCGTCGATCCGGTCGGCGACATCCACGTCGTCGGCGACGTCGGCCGCGTGCTCGCGAAACCACGCGAGGTCGCGCTCGTGGTTGGCGGCGTTTGTGACGGTCAGGTAGCGCTCGATGTCCAGTCTGTACGTGAACAGGTCGTCGAGCACGCCGCCGTCCTCGCGGCACAGCACCGAGTACTGCGCGCCGCCGAGCGGGATCTTGGCGACGTCGTTGGACAGCAGCCGCTGCAGGAGCTCGAGCGCACCGGGGCCGCTGGTCTCGATCTCGCCCATGTGCGAGACGTCGAAGATCCCGGCCGATTCGCGCACCGCCATGTGCTCCTCGCGCACGCCGCGGTACTGGACGGGCATCTCCCAGCCGGCGAAGTCGACGAGCTTGGCGCCGGCCGCCTGGTGAGCATCGAACAGAGGGGTGCGTCGCAGCTGCGGGGGCGCCGTGGAGGACATCGGTCCAGGCTAGCGAGGGCAGAGGGCGAAGGCAGCGCGGGGCCTGAACGTATGGGCACGCAGTACATAAACGTACGCTGGCCGGTACACTTCACCGCTCTCCACGGCGGCGTTCACACATCAGCCTCGGTTGAGGGCCACGCAAATGGGCTGGTAACGCGAAGCCATGCCTCGAAGAACGGATCCACGAGGCGCCACGAGCCGGCCGCCTGCTGCACGAGGCCGCGCCTGTAGAGGCGCTCGCAGGCATCCGGTAGACGCGTGTGGCTGGAGAACCCATAGAGACCGGCGTTCACCCTGCTGGTCAGGTGCTGGCCACCAAGGTCTGCGAGGACCGCGAGCGCCCGCAGGTCGTTTGCGGCAGTCTCGTCGCCATCGGCGAGCGCCTGCACGATCGCCTGAAACTCCTGCGTGTCGGTTCCACGAATGAGCTCGTCGTAGACCTCCTGAACAAGGTCGGACCCGATCGGGAGCTGGGTGTCTGTGGCCCGCCACACCGCCCACGCGAGCTGCTGCGTGCGCTTGGGGTGCGCGCGCGTCAGGTTGAGCAGGTGTACGAGTGCCTCCTCCTGTGCCGGCTTGCCGGTCGCCTGGAACTGAAAATCGAGGAACTCGAGGAAGTCCGCCGCGGCGATCTCCGGCAGCTCCGCCTGATAGGCCTCGCCGAACAGGGGCTCCTCGCTGTTCTCCACCATCATCCGCAGCGCGTTACGGATGCTTCCGGTCATAAGCAATGTCACGTGGTTGGCTCCGGCGCTCATCAGCGCAGAGCGGATGATCGACAATGGCCTGTTGGGGCAGTGACGAAGCATCTGGAACTCGTCGAACACCACCACCAGGTGCTTGCTCAGGCGAGCGAGCGAGGCGAGCTGTGCGTGCAGCGCCTCGCCGTCCTGCTCGGGCGTGACACCCGAGCGTTTGACGCTCCCCTTCACGACCCGGATGTCAAATCCGATCTCCTTCTCCATCAGCTGCAGTTGCCTGCGCGCCTCGCGTCGCAGTGCCTTGTCGGGGTGAGCGAGGAGCGCGTCGTGCACACACGCGCAAAACGCGGGGATGCTCATCGCCCGCTGGAGATTGACGCGCACGACCTCGTGCGGCGGTGCATCTGGCCCGTGCGACCGCCTGAGCTCGTGCATGAGCTGCGTCGTGAATGTCGTCTTGCCGGTGTCGCGAGGACCGAACAGGACCACGTTCGTCTGCGCCTTCAGCATCAGCGCCATCTCGGAGGCGAAGGCGTCCATGCCGACAATCTTCGACGTGTCGTCGATCGGGCGTCCCCACACGAACGGATTCAAGGCGGTCATACTCGAAGCGTACTACACAGCAGTACAAATTTGTACTGGCCGGCAGAACCTTTTGACGCCCGTCGATCCCTCCAGCTGGGCTACATCAGCGCAGGAACGGCGGCACGTCGATGTCCTCGTCGGAGATCTCGAGGTTCGAGCGCTGGCGGTCGGAGATGCGCGGGTTGCGGTCGGGGCGCGTTCCCGAGCGCGACTCGCGGCGCGTGCTGCGACCAGGGCGGTGATCGAAGCCGGTGCCGATCACGGTCACGCGCACGTCGTCAGCCATGCTCTCGTCGATCACCGCGCCGAAGATGATGTTGGCGTTGGGGTCGGCCTCGCTCTGGATGATCTCGGCGGCGTCGTTGACCTCGAACAGGCCGAGATCCTTGCCGCCGGTAATGTTGAGCAGGATGCCGGTGGCGCCGTCGACGGACTCTTCCAGCAGCGGCGAGGAGATGGCCGCACGGGCGGCGTCGGCGCAGCGGCTCTCGCCGCTTGCGGTGCCGATGCCCATCAGCGCGGAGCCGGCGTCCTGCATGATCGTGCGCACGTCGGCGAAGTCGAGGTTGATGAGGCCGGGGATCGTGATCAGGTCGGTGATCCCCTGCACGCCCTGGCGCAGCACGTTGTCAGCCTCGCGGAAGGCGTCGAGCATGGAGGTGCGCCGCTCGACGACGGCGAGCAGCTTCTCGTTGGGGATCACGATCAGCGTGTCGACGACCTCGCGCAGACGCTCGATGCCCTCGATCGCTTGGCGGCCGCGCTGCGAGCCCTCGAAGTCGAACGGGCGCGTGACCACGCCGACGGTGAGCGCGCCGATCTCGTTCTTGGCGATCTCGGCGATCACGGGAGCGGCGCCGGTGCCGGTGCCGCCGCCCTCGCCCGCGGTGACGAACACCATGTCAGCTCCCTTGAGCGCCTCCTTGATGTCGTCGCGCGACTCTGAAGCGGAGGCCAGGCCGACGTCCGGGTTGGCGCCCGCGCCGAGCCCCTTGGTCGACTCGTGGCCGATGTTCAGCTTGATGTCGGCGTCGCACATGGCGAGCGCCTGCGCGTCGGTGTTGGCGGCGATGAACTCCACGCCGCGCAGCCCCGCGTCGACCATGCGGCTGACCGCGTTGGTGCCGCCGCCGCCCACGCCCACGACCTTGATGACTGCCAGGTAGCTTCCGCTTCTCTCCATGATGGTTCTGTCCGAAGCCTTCAGTAGAAAATTAGGGTTGGCAGCATACTGGTCGCCGAACCGCCGAGATGTGCACGTTATGCAGGGAACTTCGCCCTGTCAACGAGGGGGTTCAGTCTCGCAACGAACGTTGCAGAACGCGGGACTCTCTACCACTACCTGAGAATCCCTCCGCGAACGGCATCAACCTCGAGTTGAGCTTGATGGTTGTCATCCTCCGGATCCGGTGGTCGTCTGGGGACTTTCGGCTTCGCCGGTGGAGCTGGCTTCGCCGCCGCTCGATTCGGAGCCTTCAGTCGCGCCGGTTGGCGTAGCGGCTCCCGGTTCGGTCCCGCTGCCGGACGCCGCGGCGGTCCCTCTGGAGAGCCTCGAGGCGAGCGATTCGATCGTCGATTCGCCGCTGAGCGGCGCTTCCTTGGATGTCCCCGATGCTTCGCCTTCGGCCGCACTCGCGTCGGGCGGCGTCACGCCTTCGGGGAACCCGGCCGCAGGACGCCCGGGCAGGCGCACGTCGACATAGGACGCGCCGACCGAGCCGGAGTCGGCCAGCACCCGCGCGAGCGACAGCCACTTGGCGTGCGCGCGGGTGGCATCGCCGAAGTACACGAGCAGGCCGTTGCGCATCGCCACGGTCAGCCCCTTGGCCCCCACGAAGACGCGTTCGGCGTGCTTGGCGAGCAGCGTAGGCGCGGCGCCGAGCACGCTCAACTCCGCCAGCAGCGTCGCGCCCTTGACGCTCTTGCCGGGCGCCGGCACGACCCAGCCGCTGACGGTGGGGAGCGAGCCGGACAGGAGCGACGGGCCGAGCACCACGCCGTCGGCAGCCACCGCGGTGCGCACGCCCGCAACCGTCAACGCCGCGACCGGCAGCTGCTCGGTGACCTCGATGCGCAGGCCGTGCGGGAAGCGCGGGACGGCATGCACCGCGCGCACGACGCGCAGCGGCGCGACCGAGGATTGCAGCGCTGCCGTGTTCACGGCGAGGGTGCTCATGCCGTGCGCGGCGTGTTCCAGCGCCGCCTGCACTTCCGGGGCCTCAGCACCGTGCACGCCGGTGATCTGCACCGTCTGCACCGCCACGAACGAGGATTTGCGCAGCAGCAGCCAGGCGCCGCCGAGCACCGGCATGGCGATCACTACGGCGAGCAGCGCGATCCGCGCTCGCCGCCGGTCCCTGAAGAAGATCAGCGCCGCCCGCAGCGCCTCTGCAGGCGCGCGCAGCGCGTGCGAACCTATCTCACGGGGCGAGCGCGCCCGCGCTCGAGCACCGGCGATTCGCTTCGGCGGATGCGCGGCAATCGAGCGAGCCATTCGTGAGGTCTTCGACCCCGCGCCGCGAACCCCTACCGATATCAGCGGGCGAGCGGCTGAAGCTCGACCCACTCCTCGTAGGTGTCGACGATCGTCAAGAACGGGTCCAACCCCGCCAATCCGAGCAAGCCGAAGGCCCACGGCCAGGGGTCGCAGAAGTACACGGTCGAGAACCACGTGTGCGCGCTCTGGCGAAGCGTGAGCTGGACGCGAGCGGCCCGCCCCGTGGTCTGCAAACCGCCAACCACGACCCCAGTCACGTCCGCCGTGTCGAGCTCAAGGCCCACCAGCTCGGCCACATGCGCCCCCATCCGCACCTCGCTGGCGCCGGTGTCGAGCAGGCAGGCTTGCGGAGCGAAGTCGAGCCCCTCCACCACGACGTCGATAATCGGTCGCGCCCTGCCGCTGAGCTTGGGCAGCGCTTGGAAGTCGAATCTCACAGCGGCGCGAGGCCGCTGGCCTGCTGCTCGGTCTCAGGCACCCGGAACATGCTGTCGGCCTGCTGAGCGTGTTCGGCAAGCCAGTCCACCACGGTGCTTGGATGGTCGGCGGCGATCAACACGTGCGGGCCTCGCGTGGCTACCCATTTGCCGATGAACGGCTCGAGCTCCTGGGCGCTCGGCCGCCCCAAGGCGCGCGCGCCGCCTGCGCCTGCGCTGGCGAGATCCTCGCGATGCCTTGTGCGGCGCTCCCGCGCACGCGCGCGGGTTTCGTCGTCCAGCCGACCCTCATCCAGCCGGCCGACGGCGAAGCCAAGGCCTTTGAGAATGCGCCGCGCGTGGTGCGTGGTGAAGTCAGCGCGGTCGAGACCCGTGAGCGCGATGATCACCTGCTTCGGGGGAAACCGCCCCTCGCCGATGACCACGTAATGGCTTGCGATCGGCTCGGGCGACTGACCGGCCATCGCCCGTTCGACGTCATCGCGTCCGAACATGAACTGTCGCTTGGCGACGGTCACGGGGTTCTGTATGGATGCCTGCATTCATGTCTCCCTAAGTCGTATTCTCTGATTCGTATTCTCTGCGGAGACCATAGCATGGTGACAGGACCCGACGTGGAACTACCAGCAGGCGAGCGCTACCAGGGAAAGCGCACGTCGCCCAGCGTCTGCACCTCGGGCGCGAGCGCCACGCCGAAGCGCTCCAGCACGCGCATGCGGCCCTCGGCCATCACGGCGATTACGTCCGCGGACGCGGCGGCACCGATGTTCTCGATGAAGTTGGCGTGCTTGGGGGCGAAGCGCGCGCCGCCGACCGTCAGGCCACTGCAGCCCGCCTCGGCCAGCAGCAGCCCCGCGCTGCGCCCCTCCGCCCGCGGGTCCTCGGGATTCTTGAACGTCGAGCCGAACGTCTTGATGCCCTGCGGCTGGGCCGCGTGGCGTCGAGTGCGCATCTCCTCCAGCGTCGTTTTCACCGCCGCTGGGTCCGCTTCAGTGAGCAGCAGGCTCGCCCGCATCACGATCTCCCCGTCTGCGATCGCGGAGCTGCGGTAGGCGAAGCCCAGCTCGCTCGGCTCGCGGCGCTTCACGCCTGACGCCGTCGCGATCTGCACCCACTCCAGCGCCGACCCCAGCTCTCCGCCGTACGCGTTCGCGTTCATGCGCACCGCGCCGCCCACCGTGCCGGGGATGTTCACGCCGAACTCGATTCCCGACAGGCCCGCGCGCGCCGCGCGCGCCGCCACCGCCGGCAGGCGCGCGCCGCCGCCGCACAGCATGCGCCGGCCATCCACCGCGATCGACGCCAGGTCTCGGTCCAGCTTCACCACCAGGCCGCGCACGCCCTCGTCCGCCACCAGCAGGTTCGAGCCCGAGCCCACCACGCTCACCGCCAGGTCCTCGGCGGCCGCCCACGCGAGCAGCTCCAGCAGGTGCTTCTCGCTGCCCGCCCGCGCGAAGCACTCGCCCGCGCCACCCGTGCGCACCGTCGTCAGGCGCGCCAGCGGGTAGCCACGCTCGATGCCCGCCGGCTCGTTCACGGCGCCACCAGCGCTCGCCCCAGCGCGTCGACATCGCCCGCGCCCATCACCAGGCACAGGTCGTCCGGCTCCAGCACGCCGCGCAGCACCGCCTCCGCCTCCGCGAAGCCGGGCGTCCAGTACACCGGCCTGCCCCTGCCCGCGTCCGCGGTCGCGCGCGCGAGCAGCAGGCCGCTCACGCCCGGGTGATCCTCCGCGCGCTCGCGCGCCGGGTACACGTCCAGCAGCACCACCGCGTCCGCGAGCGCCAGCGCCTCGCCGAACTCGCGTGCCAGCAGAGCAGTGCGCGAGTACAGGTGCGGCTGGAACACCGCCACCAGACGCCGGTGCGGGAGCGTGCGCGCCGCGCGCAGCGTCGCCGCGATCTCGCTCGGGTGGTGCGCGTAGTCCTCGTACAGCCGCGCGCCGTTCGGCCCATCGCCCAGCGGCTGAAAACGCCGGCCCGCGCCGTGGAAGCCAGCCAGGCCCGCGATCGCGAGCTCCGGCTCCGCCCCCGCGATGCGCGCCGCCTCGAGCGCCCCCGCCGCGTCCAGCGCGTTGTGCGCGCCCGGGACCGCCAGTGTGACCTCGTGGCCGCGCCAGTCAAAGCGCGAGCCGCCGGGCACCAGCTGCGGCTCCGGCGCGTCATAGCCCACCACGTCCACGCCCCCCGCCGGCGCCAGCGCCAGCAGCTCAGGTCGATCCCACGCCACCACCGCGGTGCGCGCCAGCGCCAGGAACTCGCCGAACGCCTCCCGCAGCTGGCCAAGCGAGGAGAACGTCGCGTGGTGGTCCAGCTCCACGTTCGTCAGCAGCGCCACCTCCACGCTCAAACTCAACATCGAGCGGTCCGACTCGTCCGCCTCCACCACCAGCCACTCGCCCTCCCCCCACTCCGCGTTCGCCAGACCGCCGCCGATCGGAGCGCCCACCAGCCACCCCGGCCGCATGCCCGCCGCGCGCAGCGCGTGCGCGATCATCGACGCCGTCGTCGTCTTGCCGTGCGTGCCCGCCACCGCGATCGTGCGCCGCATCGCGCTCAGCTCCCCCAACAGGTCCGCGCGCGGGCGCTCCGGGATGCCGCGCTCGCGAGCCGCAACGCGCTCCGCGTTCTCCGCCCCGACCGCCGAGGAGTAGAACAGCTCCACGCCCTCCCCCGCCGGCAAGTTCTCCACGCGATGGCCCACGTGCGCCCGCAGCACGCCGTCCGCCGCCAGGCGATCCAGGTACGGGCCGCCCGCCGCATCCGAGCCGCTCACCTCCGCGCCAAGCGCGTGCGCCGCGCGCGCATACGCGCTCATGCCCGCGCCGCCCACGCCCACGAAGTGCAGGCGCCGCCCGCTCCACGACCCGGCCGGCGCGCTCATGCTGCCGGCCGCTCCGTGACGCCGGAGCTCTCATGACGCCGCCCCTGCGGCCGCTGCACCGTGCTCATCGCGCTGCCGCGTCCAACAGCTCGCATGCCACATCCCGCGCCGCGTCCGGGCGCGCCAGCCCCGCGGAAGCCGCAGCCATCGCCGCCAGCCGCTCGCGGTCCGCCAGCAGCGCCGCCACCTCGCCGCCCAGGCGCGCGCCGCTCAGCTCCGCGTCCGCGATCACCACCGCAGCGCCCGCCTCCGCCATCCAGCGCGCGTTCTCGCTCTGGTGGTCCGCCGACGCGTGCGGATACGGCACCAGCACCGCCGGCAGGCCGTGCGCCGCGATCTCGAACACCGAGCCGCCCGAGCGCGCCACCACCAGGTCCGCCGCCGCCAGCGCGTCCGCGAAGTCCGCCAGCGGCAGGTACTCGCGCAGGTCGTAGTCAGCCGGCAGCTGGCGCGCCGCAAGCTCCGCGTGGTCGCGCCTGCCGCTCACGTGCAGCACATGAAACGGCGCGCCCGAGAACGCCTCCACGGCCGCCAGGTTGATCGAGCGCGCGCCCAGCGAGCCGCCGAACACCAGCACGCACGTCGCCTGCGGGTCGATCTCAAAGCGCGCGCGCGCCGCCACGCGGTCGTGCGTGACCGCCGGGATCGGCCGCCCCGTCACGCGGTAGCGGGACCCGCCGCGGCCCGGCAGCGCGAACGCCAGGCACACGCGCCGCGCAAAGCGCGCCAGCAGCCGGTTCGTCAGCCCCAGATGGCTGTCCGCCTCCGTCAGCACCAGCGGGATGCGCATGCTCAACGCCGCCACGCCCACCGGGCCAGCCACGTAGCCGCCGCCGCCCATCACCGCGTCCGGCGCCAGCTGCTTCAGCAGCGACCGCGCGCGCGGCACCGCCGCCGCCGCCAGCCACAGCGCGCGCGCGGCGCGCAGCGGGTCGCGCCGGTGCAGGCCCGCCACCGCGATCGTGTGCAGCGGAAAGCCCGCCGCCGGCACCAGCTGCGCCTCCGCGCGCTCGCCGCCGATGAACTCGACCGTCGCGCCCTCAGCCCGCAGCGCGTCCGCCACCGCGAGCGCCGGCACCACGTGCCCCGCGGTCCCGCCTGCGGCGATCACGATCCTCTTCGTAGTTTCCATCACCGCCCAATCGTGCCTGTTCGCGCGCCCGCGCGTCGGCGGAGCGCCCGCGCCGCGGCGTCGCCACCGCGCGCACGTGCCCCGTCGCGCCCGACGCAACGTTCAGCAGCAGGCCCATCGCCGCCAGCATCACGATCAGGCTGCTCGAGCCGTACGACACGAACGGCAGCGGCACGCCCGTCAATGGCGCAAGGCCAAGCACCGCGAACGCGTTCAGCACCGCCTGCGAGACGATCAGCGCCGTCACGCCCACCGCGATCAGCGCGCTGTACAGGCTGCGCGCCGCCTTCGCCGCGCGCAGACCCGCCCACGCGATCATGCCGTACAGGAACAGCAGCGCGAACACGCCGATCACGCCCAGCTCCTCCGCGATCACCGCCAGGATGAAGTCCGTCTGCGCCTCCGGCAGGTAGAAGATCTTCTGCACCGACTGGCCCGGGCCCACGCCGAACAGGCCGCCCGAGCCGATCGCGATCTGGCCCTGCACCGCCTGAAAGCCGCTCGAGGAGGCATGCGCCCATGGGTCGATGAACGACGTCAGCCGCGCACGCGCATACGGGCGCGCGATCGCGTAGACCAGCACAAGCCCCAGCACCGTGCCCGCGATCAGCCCCAGCTGGCGCGGCGGGATCCCCGCCGCCACCAGCATCGCCGCCACCGTGAACGAGATCACCATCGCCGTGCCCAGATCCGGCTCCGTGAACACCAGCACGCTCGCCGAGCCCACAACCAGCAGCAGCGGCTTCGCCAGCGCGCGCAGGTCGTGCACCTGCTGCGGGCGCTTCGCCAGCAGCGTCGCCGCATACAGCACCAGCGCGAACTTCATCAGCTCCGACGGCTCGAACTGGAACGACGCCGGACCGACCCAGCGGCGCGCGCCGTTGATGCTCACACCCACGTGCGGGATGTGCACCGCCAGCACCAGCGCGAACGACAGCGCCAGCAACGGCGCCGTGATCGTGTGCACTTTCGCCACGCCGTCGCGCGCCAGCACCCGCATCAGCACAAGGCCCACCGCGCCATAGCCGAAGAACTTGATCAGGTAGCTGCCGCCGTAGCCGCCGCCCTGCAGCAGCGTCGTCGCCGAGGACGCGCTGTAGACCATCACCGCGCCGAACGCCAGCAGGCACATCGTCGCCGTCAGCAGCATGCTGTGCTCCAGCGAGCGCTCGCCGCCCGCCGTCGCGCGGACGGCCTTGCCCGCACCGCGCCCTCGGCCGGCCTTGGCCCGGGTGGCCGAGCCACCACTCCCTCGCGCTGCTGGCATCCATGCTCACTTCGACGCCAGTGCGTGGAAGCCTCCCAGTCATACAACCCAGCCGTCTAGACGAGCGAGAGGCAAGCCAGACTAGACCCCGCGGCTTTGGCGGTAGATGGTGAATCCAATCGCTCCGCAGATCGACGCCACGATCCAGAAGCGCAGGATGATCTTCGTCTCAGACCAGCCCTTCAGCTCGAAGTGGTGGTGGATCGGCGCCATCATGAACACGCGCCTGCGCGTCGTCTGGAAGGAGATCACCTGGATCGCCACCGACAGCGCCTCCACCACGAAGATGCCGCCGATCAGCACCAGCAGCAGCTCCGTCTTCGTCATCACCGCCAGCCCCGCGATCGCGCCGCCCAGCCCCAGCGAGCCCGTGTCGCCCATGAAGATCGTCGCCGGGAACGCGTTGAACCACAGGAAGCCGATGCACGCGCCCACCAGGCAGCCCGCCAGCATCGCCAGGTCGAAGTCGCCCGCCAGGAACGCGATGCCGATGTACCCCAGCAGCACGATCGCCGCGCAGCCCGCCGCCAGGCCATCCAGGCCGTCCGTCAGGTTGACCGCGCTCGTCGTGCCCGCCACCACCAGGTAGATCAGCAGCGGGAACAGCGGGCCCAGGTCGATGTGGTAGTCGACGAAGTTCAGCTCGAGCGTCGACGGCAGGTGCCCCTCGTGCACCGCCACGAACCACAGCCCCACCGAGATCGCGATCGTCACCCCCAGCTTCGTGCGCGCGCGCAAGCCCAGCGAGCGGCGCTTGACGAGCTTCGTGTAATCGTCCGCGAAGCCCAGCAGCGCGCACGCGATCGTCGCGCCGAACACGCCCATCGAGCGCCATTCCCATTCCGTCAGGATCAGGAACGACACCGACACCGCCAGGAACACGATGATCCCGCCCATCGTCGGCGTGCCCGCCTTCTGGTGGTGCCCCTCCGGGCCGTCCTCGCGGATGTGCTGGCCGAACTCGCGCCTGCGCAGGAACTCAATGAACTTGGGGCTCAGGAAGATGCAGATCAGCAGCGCGGCCGTGCCCCCGAAGAGAATCCGGCCCATTCAGCCCCGCTCCGCCAGCGCGTCAAGGACCGGCCGCGCATCCGCCAGCGCCGGCGGCGCATCGCCCCGCGCTGAATCCCCGCCCAGGCGCTCGATCACGCGCTCCAGGCCCACCCCGCGCGAGCCCTTCACCAGCACCACGTCGCCCTCGCGCAGCAGCCCGCCGACCAGCTCCCCCGCAGCCTGCGCGTCCGGCGTCGCGTAGCTCTCGCCGCCGAAGTCCTCGCGCAGCTCCGCCGCCAGCGGGCCCACCGTCACCAGCAGCTCCACGCCGCGATCCCGCGCATACGCGCCGACCTCGCGGTGCATGCGCACGCCCTGCGGCCCCAGCTCCAGCATGTCCCCCAGAACCGCCACGCGGCGCGCACACGCCGCCTCGGCCAGGTCGTCGATCGCCGCGCGCATGGACATCGGGTTGGCGTTGTAGCAGTCCGCGACGAGCACCACGCCGCCGGCCAGCTCAATCCGCTGCCCGCGCATCGCCGAGAACAGCACCTCCACGCGCCCGCGCGGCGTGTATCCGAGCGCCCGCGCCGCCGCCACCGCCGCCAGCAGGTTGCTCAGGTTGTGCGCCTGCGAGAACGACGGGCGCAGCTCGATCTCCGTCTCGCCGTGGCAGATCAGCACCGAGCCGTCCGCGCGGCGCTCCGCCAGGCGCACGTCGCCACCCTCGCCGAACGTGATCGCCGGCACATCCGCGCGCAGATGCGGCTCGAGCAGCGCCTCGCCCGCCGGCACCACCACGCTCGCCCCCCGCGCAAGGCCCGCGATCAGCTCCGCCTTCGCCGCCGCGATCCCCTCAAGCGAGCCCAGCAGCTCCAGGTGCGCCGGGCCCACGTTCACGATCACGCCCACCTCCGGCTCAGCGATCGCCGTCAGCTCCGCGATCTGGCCACGCCCGCGCATCGCCATCTCCAGCACCAGCAGCTCCGTGTCCGCCGGCGCGCCCAGCAGCGCCAGCGGCAGGCCGATCTCCGTGTTCAGGTTCGCCGGGCTCGCCGCCACCCGCAGGCGCGAGCCCAAAAGCGCCGCCAGGATGTCCTTCGTCGAGGTCTTGCCCGTCGAGCCCGTGATCGCCACCACCATCGCGCCGCGCGCCCGCAGCTCCCGCCGCCACGCCAGCGCAAGCGCCTGCAGGCCCGCAAGCGGGTTCGGATGCGACAGCACCGCGCCGTCCGCGCCGGCAGCCGCGGCGGAGGTCGCGTCCACGGCCGCCTGCGCATGCTCCAGCGCCACCAGCACCCCCCACGCGCCCGCCTCCAGCGCCCGCGCCGCGTGCGCGCCGCCGTCAACGTTCTCGCCTGCCAGCCCCACGAACAGCTCGCCCGGCGCCAGCGTGCGCGTGTCCACGCTCGCGCGCAGCGGGCCCGGGTGCGCCGCCACGCCCGGCGCCAGCGCGCCCAACGGCGCGCGCACCAGCGTCGCGCCGGCCGCCGCCGCCAGGTGGCGCGCGTCCCAGTCCCTCATCGCACCCCTGCCTGCGCCCCGCCACGGGGTGTCGCCTGCAGCGCCTCAAGCGCCGCACGCGCCACCGCCACGTCGTCGAACGGCAGCTTGCGCCCGCCCTCGAACTCCTGGCCCTGCTCGTGGCCCTTGCCCGCGATCACCACCACGTCCCCCGGCCGCGCCGACGCGACCGCCGCCTCGATCGCCGCCGCGCGATCCACCAGCGCGCTCATCTCGCCAGCTGCCGCCACCGCGCCATCCATGATCTCCTCGATGATCCGCTCCGGATCCTCCGAGCGCGGGTTGTCCGACGTCACGATCGCCACGTCTCCCAGCCGCGCCGCGATCGCGCCCATCAGCGGCCGCTTGCCACGGTCGCGGTCGCCGCCCGCGCCGAACACGCACAGCACGCGCCCGCGCTCGCCGCCCGCCGCCCCGAAGCGCGGCGTGCCCGGCTCGACCAGCTCGCGCGCCGCACGCAGCACGTTCTCCAGCGAGTCCGGCGTGTGCGCGTAGTCCACCAGCACCGCAAAGCCCTGGCCTGCATCCACCGCCTCGAAGCGGCCCGGCACCCGCACGCCGCGCTCCAGCGCCGCCACCAGCACGTCCAGATCCCCGCCCAGCGCATGCGCCGCCGCCAGCGCGCCCAGCGCGTTCGCCACGTTGAAGTGCCCCGGCATCGGCAGCGCCACGTCACGCTCGCCCCGCGGCGTCGTCAGGGTGAAGCGGCAGCCGTCAAAGCCGCAGCGCACGTCCGTCGCGCTGTAGTCCGCCGGCGCTTCCACCGCGAACGTCAGCGCGCCGTCTAGATCCGAGGCCAGCCTGCGCCCGTACGGGTCGCCCACGTTGATCACGCTCACCGCCGGGCGCTCGCCGTCCGCCGGCACGAACAGCCGCCGCTTCGCCAGGAAGTACGCCTCCATGTCCGCGTGGAAGTCCAGGTGGTCCTGGGTGAGGTTCGTGAAGATCGCCGCCGCAAACGGCGTCGCATCCACGCGCCCCAGCTCGAGCGCATGCGAGGACACCTCCATCGCGCACGCCACGTCGCCGCCGTCCAGCATCGCCCGCAGGTCCTCCTGCAGGTCGATCGCCTCCGGGGTCGTGCGCGCCACCTGGCGCTCCTCGCCGCCGATCACTGACTTCACCGTCCCAAGCAGGCCGCACCGCTCGCCCATCCCCTCGAGCAACGCCCGCACCAGATACGCCGTCGTCGTCTTGCCGTTCGTGCCCGTCACCCCCACCACCCGCAGGCTGCGCGCCGGCTCGCCATAGAAGCGCGCCGCCGCCGGCGCCATCGCCGCGCGCGCAGACGCCACCACCACCTCCGGCACGTCCAGCCCCAGCGGGCGCTCCACCACCAGCGCCGCCGCGCCCGCTCGCACCGCCTCCCGCGCGAACTCGTGGCCGTCGCTGCTGAAGCCGCTCACGCAGAAGAACAGGTCGCCGCGCCTCACCTCGCGGCTGTCATACGCGAGACCCGTGATCTCAACGCCGGCCGCCTCGCCATCCGGCTCCGCCGCGATCAACGCGTCCAGTCTCATGCGTTGATGCTACTCAAGGGGTAGGAGACCACTGGCGCGGCTCCCGCCGGCGCGACGTCCCGGCTCAGCCCGGCGCGATGCCCAGATACGGCAGCGCGAAGCTCATGATCTGCCCGAACGCCGGCGCCGCCACCGTGCCGCCAAAGATCGAGCCGGCGGTCGGTTCGTCCACCACCACCGCGCACAGCAGCTTCGGGTCCGTCGCCGGCGCAAAGCCGATGAACGACGCCACATACGCCGATTTCGAGTATTCGCCCGTCGCCGTGTCGACCTTGCTCGCCGTGCCCGTCTTGCCCGCCAGCTCGTAGCCCGGGATCGACACCTCGCTCGCCGTGCCTTCCGGCCCCAGCACCCCCTCCAGCATGTGCCGCAGCGCCGCCGCTGTTCCCGTCGAGATGATGCGATGGCCGGCCGGCTCTCGAACCGCACGCCCGCCCACCGACCGCACGATGTGCGGCGGGCGCAGGATGCCGCCGTTGGCGATCGCCGCATAGGCCGTTGCCATCTGCATCGGCGTCACCAGCTCGCCCTGACCGATCGGCAGGTTGCCCATCGACGAGCCCGAGTATTCCTTCAGCGGCAGCGTCGCGCCCTTTTCCTCGCCCGGCAGGTCCACGCCCGTCGGCTCGCCGAAGCCGAAGCGGTGCACCCATTCGTTGAAGCGCGGCGCGCCCTCCAGCGCCCCGATCTTGATCGCGCCCACGTTGCTCGAGCGCGCCAGGATCTGCGCCGTCGTCAGCGTTTCTTCCGGGTGTTCCGTGTCGTCGTGGATCGTCTTTTCCGCCACCTGTATCTGGTCCGGGATGTTGAACGGCGTGCTCGGCGTGATCAGCCCCGCTTCAAGCGCCCCCGACACCGTCACCGCCTTGAACGTCGAGCCCGGTTCGTAGTCGAAGCCCACCGCGCGGTCCTCCAGCGCGTTCGCCATCGCTTCCCGCGAGTACGCCGACGGGTCGTTCACGTCCACCTGCGGCCAGTTCGCCAGCGCCAGCAGCGCCCCGCTGCGGGGATCCATCACGATCGCCGTCGCGTCTTTCGGGCTGAACACGCGCGCCACCGCCTGCAGCACGTCTTCCGCGCGCTGCTGGATGTTCGCGTCAAGTGTCAGCTGCAGCGACGCGCCCGGCACCTCGCGGCGCGTTTCGCTGATCGACACCGGCTGGCCGATCTCATCGCTGACCACGCGCCGCTGACCGGACATGCCCGCCAGCAGCCCGTTGCGCGAGTACTCGAGGCCCGCCAGCCCCTTGCCTTCCGCGCCCACCACGCCCAGCACCTGCGCCGCCAGCGTGCCGCGCGGATACACCCGATGCATCACCGGCGTGCCCGTCACCCCTTCGATCCTCAGCGCCAGCACCGCCTTCGCCGTCTTCTGCGCAAGCGCCCGCGCCAGATACACGAAGCCGCGGCGTTCCGACAGCTTCGTCAGCAGGCTCGACTGCGTCTGCCCCAGCAACGGCGCCAGCTGGTGTGACGCTTCCAGCGGATCCTTGATCAGGTACGGGTCCGCCGAGATGTCCTGCGCCGGTTCCGACACCGCCAGGTCCACGCCATTGCGATCCGTGATCACCCCGCGCGGCGCCATCACCGTTTCGCTCGTCAGCTGCTCGTCGCTCGCCGCCCTGCGCAGCGCCCCACCACGCACCACCCCCAAATACACCGTGCGCCCCGCCGCCACCACCAGCAGCACCAGGAACACCCCGAAGATCACGCGCACGCGGCGCTGCACGCCCGCCACGCGCCTAGCCCGTGCCCGGCGGTTCGGTCCCGCCCGCCGCGCCCGCCGGCGCCGTCGGTTCGTGTGCGGTGCTCGTTTCGCTCGCCGTGCTCGCGCCCGCCTGCGTCGTGCTCTGCGCCGTCGCTTCGCCCGCCGGCGCCTGTTCGCCGCTCGGCGCCTGCGCGCCCGCCGCAGCCTGTTCGCCCCCCGAAGCCTGTTCGCTCGCGCCGCCCGTCGCCGAGGCGCTCGTGCCGGTGCCAGCGCTCGAGGAGCTCGCCGGCGGTTCTTCGACGCCCGCGGCGGACGCGGGCGTCGACCTGGAAGTGGACGTCGAGCTGGCCGAGTGCACCGGCGTGTTCAGCGCCGCCGCCGCGCGCGCGACAGCCGCCCGCGGATCCGACGTCAGGAAGCGCAGCGCGCCCGGCGCCACCAGCTGCATGCCCAGGTGCTCCGCCTTGGACTCCACGCGTTCGCCGCCCGCCAGTTCCGAGTCTTCGATGCTGTAGGCCGCGTTTGCCCGCTGCAGCTGCGCCTCATGCGCCAGCGCGCGGCCGATGCCCGCGTTCAGCTGCAGCACCAGCAGCTGCAGCGTCACGATGCCGATCAGCGCAAACGCGATCACGCCGATCCACACGCGCCCCCGCATCAGGCGGTCCAGCGCCCCGTTGCTCGTCAGGCTGCCCAGCGCCTCCAGCACGCCCAGTGCCAGGCCGCGTTCCACCTCCGCCTGCCGCGGCGCAGCCACCGGCGCCGCGCGCCCTGCCGGCTTGCGGACAGGACCTGACACACGCCGCGGGCGCGGCGGCGCCACGCGCGGGCGCGGTGCCGCGACCCGGCCGCGCGGAAGCGAGGAGGCTGCCGCGGGCGGGGTCATGCCTGCGCCTCGCCGCCGTCTGTCAGCTTGCGCGCCGCCCGCAGCCGCGCCGAGGAGGCACGCGGGTTGCTGGCCAGCTCGTGCGCCGACGGCACGATCGAGCGGCGCGTCAGCAGCGCCGCCTCCGGGTCGCGACCGCATGCGCACACCGGCAGGTCCGGTGGGCAGATGCAGCCGCGCGCACGCTCGACCAAAAAGCGCTTCACGCGCCTGTCCTCGAGCGACTGGAAAGAGATGCCCGCCAGCACGCCGCCCTCGCGCAGCAGCGCCCACGCGCGCGGCAGCGCGCGCTCCAGCTGCCCCAGCTCGTCGTTGACAGCGATCCGCAGCGCCTGGAAGGAGCGCTTCGCCGGGTGACCGCCCGCGAAGCGCGCCGGCGCCGGCAGCGCCTGAGTGATCGTCTCCACCAGCTCCTGCGTCGTCTCGATCGGCGCCAGCTCGCGACGGCGCACGATCGCACGGGCGATCGCGCCCGCGTGGCGCTCCTCGCCGAAGTCGCGCAGCGCGTGCGCCAGGCGACGCTCGTCCCACTCCGCCACCACCTCGCGCGCGCTCAGCTCTTGCGAAGGGTCCATGCGCATGTCCAGCGGCGCCTCATACGAGTACGAGAAGCCGCGCTCGCGCGTGTCCACCTGCATCGAGGACATGCCCAGGTCGAAATACACCATGTCCGCGCGCACGCCCTCGCGCTCCAGCAGCTCCAGCGCCTCCGCGTAGCCCGAGCGGATGAAGCGCAGCGAGCACGCCGTCTCCGCCGCCAGCGCCGCGAAGCGCTCCTCCGCCAGCGGATCGCGGTCGATCGCCACCAGCGTCCCCGACGCGCCCAGTCGCTCCGCCACCAGGCGCGCGTGCCCGCCGTCGCCAAACGTGCAGTCGATCGCCAGCGGGGCGGGTGGGACTCGGTCCAGGTCAAGCAGCTCCAGCAGCTCGCTCGCCAGCACCGGCGTGTGCGACGCCTCGCCGCCGCCTGCTCCCGCGCCCGCGCCCGCCGCGGACCTGTTCGCGGGGCTGCCCGCGCGGCGCGCCCGCGGCGAGCGGGAGCCATCGCCGCCCGCGCGGCGGCGCCTCGCCAGCTCCGGCGCGCAACCCTCGCGGTCGCCAACACGCTCGCCCGGACGCTCGCCCGGACGCTCGCCGGCGCGCTCGCGCTCGCGAGCGCCCCTGGCCTCAAGCAGCGTCGTCGACACGAGCCGTCACCTCCGCCACGCCGCTAAGCAGCGTCGATCGATGTTCGTTCCACGCGTTCTTCGCCCACAGCTCCAGGCGGTCGCCCACGCCCACCACCACGACCTCCTTCACCAGCTCCGCGTGCTCGCCCAGGAACGTCGGCACCATGATGCGCCCCGCCGCGTCCAGCTCCGCGTCGTGGGAGCTGCCGTAGAAGAAGCGCTCCAGCTCCGTCAGCCGCGGCGACAGCGGCGGCAGCTCCGCCAGCGCCCGACGCGTGTAGCGCTCGTACTCCTCCGGACGCCACACGCCCACGCACGGCTTCAGGTCCACCGGCATCGCCAGCACCACGCCCTCCGACAACGCAGCGCGGTAGCGCGCCGGGACGGTGAGCCTGTTCTTTGCGTCGAGCGTGTGGTCGAAGGTGCCGCGGAAGGGGACCATGGGAGAGCGGGGGTGGGAAGGCTCCAATTGATTACCGAGCCGAGGTGGAGGAATGGGAGGAGTCCCTCCACCCCGGCTCGCTGCCGCGAAGATAACCCACTTCCTCCCACAATGCAACCCCGTTTGCACATTCTGTCCCACTTTCCTGCCCCGGCACCATCCGACGCGGCGAAATCCCTGCTAATAGAGGTTTTCGTGGCGGCGCCCAGCAGCCGCAGTTCGTCGCACGGCGTGCAAGGCAGCGTGCAATCGCGGCCGCTGAAACGGGCCTTGCAGGTACGCCGCATGTCCCTGCAGGTCGAGCGCATGCTCATGGCGCGTCCACAGCCCGCACCGCGATCCGCCCGCGGCGCTACGATCGCCTCGCCGCCGCGCCCGGCTGCCCACAGAAAGGAACACGCGTTGCCCTCGCTTTCCACCAACTCGTCGCAGCCTCATAGCAGCAGCCGGCCGCACGCCGGCGGGCGCCCGCGCATGCGGCTCGCGTGCGCAGCGGCCGTGGCGAGCCTGTGCGCCGCGCTCGCCGGCTGCGGCTCCAGCAGCCCCACCGGCACCGCCGCCGACCCCGCGGGCGCCGTGCCCCCCACAGCGGCGCTCTACATCGGCGCGAGCGTGCGGCCCAGCGGCGCCGAGAAGACGGACGCGCTCGCGCTCGGCAAAGCGCTCACCCACCACGCCAACCCATACCTGCGGCTGCTGGCGCTGCTGCAGACCCCCGGCTCGGCGCAGCTCAACTTCGCGCGCGACGTGGCGCCCTGGCTCGGCCCCCACGCCGGCGTCTTCCTCACCTCGCTCGGCGCCTCCGCCGGCACGCTGCCCTCGCAGCTGATGCAGGGCCTGCTCGGAGGCTCCAGCTCCGGCGTGTTCGCGTTCGGGAGCTCCGGCGCACAGGGCGCGATCGTGCTCGACACCAGCGACAGCGCCAAGGCGCGCACGTTCCTCGACGCGCAGGCCGCCAAGGCGGGCGCACACGCCGCCAGCTACCACGGCGTCGCCTACGAGGTCAACGCCAGCGGCGTCGCCCTCGGGCTGGTCGACCGCTTCGCCGTCATCGGCAGCGAAGCGGGGCTGCACGACGTGATCGAAGCGACCCACGGCGCCGGCGCGCTTGCGC
Organism: Solirubrobacteraceae bacterium; assembly: GCA_035483595.1. Taxonomy (GTDB): domain Bacteria; phylum Actinomycetota; class Thermoleophilia; order Solirubrobacterales; family Solirubrobacteraceae; genus Palsa-744. The sequence goes on along the minus strand of DATHPU010000015.1, from coordinate 43,012 downwards.
ACGCCAGCGGCTACTCCCGGCTGCTCGCCTCCGCGCCAACCGACGCGCTCGCGCACGTGTACGTCAACCCCGCGAGCTTCCCGCACGGCTCCACGCAGGAACAGGGCATCACCGGCCTCGTGCGCGGGCTCGCAGGCGGACACGAAGCCAACGTCTCGCTCGTGCCCGCCGCAAGCTCGCTCGGCCTCGACGTCGACACGCTCGCCGCGGGCGGCTCCGGCGAAGCAGGCGGGCTGTTGAGCGCCGACCCCGAAAGCGCCCAGGCGCTCGGCGAACTACCCGGCGAATCGTGGTTCGCAATCGGCGTCGGCCACGTCGGCACGAGCATCGGCAAGGACGTCCAGGAGCTGCACAGCCTCGCATCGCTCGGCAGCACGCTCGGCGGCGGCGCCGAAGAAAGCTCCGCCGGCGTCAGCGTCGGCGGCATCCTCAACGGGCTGCTCACGCCCCTCAGCGCGCTCGGCGCCGGCGGCCCGCAGGCCCAGCGCGAGCTCGCCAGCTGGATGGGCTCAGCCGGGATCTTCGCCAGCGGCGGCAACCTGCTCGAACTGCGCGGCGCCGTCGTCATCTCCTCCAAGAGCCCCGCCGCCTCGCGCGCCGCCGTCGCGACGCTCGCCGCGCAGCTGCGCAAGAGCGGCACATCCGTCTCCCCAGTCTCGATCCCCGGCACCGACGCCGCCATCGGAGCGAGGATCACCGGCCTGCCGGTCGTGCTCGACATCGCCGACGGACGCGACTCCGCGGGACAGGCCAAGCTCGTGCTCGGCATCGGCGAAGCATCCGTCGCCACGGCGCTCAACCCGTCGAGCACGCTCGCCGCAGCCGCGCCGCGGGGCGCCGCCGCCGCGGCGCTGGGCGAAAGCATCCAGCCGAGCATCATCGTCGACTTCCCCACGCTGCTCACGCTGCTCGAAGGCATCGGGCTCACCGAAGCCCCCTCCATCTCCAAGTTCATCCCCTACCTGCGCGCCACCACCACGCTCGCCGGCGGCGGGCGCGAACTGGCCGGCGGCGTGCAGCGCTTCCGGCTCGCGCTCGGCCTGCAGGCGCCAGCCGGCTGAGAGCCCCGCCCAGACAGCGACCGGGCTACTGCGCCGCGTGCGTAACTTCGAGCGCGCCCCCGAACACCAGGCGCCCGCCGCTCACACGGTCGACGCCGTATCGCGACAGCGTCGTTTCGCCGTCAGCTTCGATCGAGTAGCGGCCGATCACCGAGCTGCGGTTCCTGGTCGCGAACACGCGGTCGATCACCGTCTGGCGATCGTTGCCTCGGGCGCCCGAGCCCCTCACCGCGTCGAGCACCACCGTCATCGCCTCATAGCCATACAGCGCGTACGCGTCGCCTTCGCCGCCGAACATCGCGCGGTACTCGCGCAGCACCCGCTGCGCGCTCGGCGGGTACATGCGCGCCGGCAGCACCGGCGTCGTCAGGTACGTCTCGGCTTCCGCGCCGCCGATCTGCGAGACGAACGCTTCGCTCGCCAGCGCGCCCGAGCCGAACAGCAGCAGGCTCGGCGCCGCTTCGTGCAGGTCCTTCCACAGCGCAACCGTGCCAGCGCCTTCTCCGCCCGCCAGGAATACCGCCTGCGCGTGGCTTTCGGCGATCTTTTCGACCTCGCCGGTGAACACCGCTTCCGGGCGGGTGGAGAGGCTGTCATGCGCGATCACCGTGATGCCCGCGTGTTCGGCGTAGTTGGCGACGATGTTCGCGAGCGGCACGTCGAACGGATCCTGGTCGTCCAGCACGTACAGCCTGTGCACGCCTCGCGAGCGCATCAACTGGATCTGCGCCTGCGCCTGCGCGGTATCTCCAGGCTGCAGGCGCACGAACGTCCGTTTGGCGCTCGGGTAGAAGCGTCCGGGCTCGTCCTGCCCCGCTTCGAACGACGACGTCAGACCGACGTACGGGCTCGCGGGGCTGATCTGCAGGACGCCCGCCTCGTTCATGAACGGCAGCGAGATCGCCGTCGCGCCCGAGTCGAGGTCCCCCAGGTAGGCGATCGTGCTCGTGTCCTGCGCGGCGACCTTGGCGTTGGTCGCCGTTATCCCCGGGTTCCATTCACCGCTCGTGAGGCTCGAGTCATCCAGCGAGTCGTAGTTGATCTTGAACACGCCCGCGCGTCCGCCCGCGTCGTGCAGCGCGAGCTTCTCGCCGTCGACGATCTGCTCGGAGACGGCCGCCTCCGGCCCCTGCAGCGGCAGGCTCGAGTAGACCGTCAGCTGTCCGCCGGTCGCTTCCGCGACATCCGAGACAGCTACACCGCCGCAACCGACCACGCCCAGGAGAGCCGCGGCGAGAGCGAGCAGGCCCAGCCAGCGCGCAACCACGGAGGCGCTAGCTGCGCCGGCTGGGCAGATAGCCGGAGAGGATCTTCAGCGACGCACCCACGAGGATGATCGCCGAAGCCAGCAGGAACGAGTCGAAGCCCTTCGTCCCCATCGCCCAGAGCACGATCCACACGACCAGACCGGCGGTGACGGTGATGATGAATCCCATGTGCGGCGAATCTTAGCTGGCCGGCCCGCGGTCGCGGTCGGTCGCCGCCAGGCCCGCCGCCAGCTCGCCCACGACCGCGCCCACCGCCGCCGCCGGGTCCCCCGCCTCGCCCGCCGCGCGCACCAGGCGCGTGCCCACGATCACGCCGTCGGCGCCCGCATCCGCGGCCCGGCGGGCATGCTCCGCCGTGGCGATCCCGAAGCCGATCGCCACCGGCACGCTCGTGCTCGCCTTCGCCCGCGCGATGATCTCCGCAAGATCGCCGCCCAGCTCGCGGCGCTCGCCGGTCGTGCCCACCACCGACACCGTGTAGAGGAAGCCACGCGCCTGGGCCCCGATCTGCGCCAGACGCTCGGGGGTGGTCGTGGGCGCCACCAGCGGGATCAGCGCAAGACCGTGCTCGTCGCACGCGCGCAGCACCTCCGGGCCCTCTCCCAGCGGCAGGTCGGGCACGATCATCCCGCACGCGCCCGTCCGCGCCAAACGCTCCACGAACGCGTCCACGCCCGGCGCGAACACCATGTTCGCGTAGCACATCAGCGCCACCGGAACGCTCGCCGACAGCGCCCGCGCGACCTCCAGCACCCCCGCCACGTTCGCGCCCGCCGCCAGCGCGCACGTGCCCGCGTCGTGGATCACCGGGCCGTCCGCCAGCGGATCGGAGTACGGCAGCCCCAGCTCGATCAGATCCGCCCCCGCCTGCACGCACGCCTGCCCGATCCGCAGCGAGTCCTCGAGCGTCGGAAAGCCGCCCATCACGTACGGCATCAGCGCCGCGCGCTTGGCCGCGCTCGCGAACGCCCGCGCGATCCGCTCGGCGCCCGTGGCCTCGACGGTGCTCATCGCGCCAGCCGCCGCCGCGCCCTGCGTCTCACGCGTGCGCCTCGCCGCCGGCCGCCAGCACCTCGGCCAGATCCTTGTCGCCGCGGCCCGACAGGCACACGAGATCAAGCCCGTGCCCATCAGGGTGCTCCCCGTCAGTCTGTGCGAGCACCCACGCGAGCGCGTGCGCGGTCTCCAGCGCCGGGATGATGCCCTCCAGGCGCGCGAGCACCCTGAACGCGTCGAGCGCCTGCGCGTCCGGCACCGCGACATAGCGCGCGCGACCGATATCGCGCAGGTGCGCGTGCTGGGGTCCAGCGCCCGGGTAGTCCAGGCCCGCGGAGATCGAGTGCGCCTGCACGATCTGCCCCTCCTCGTCCTGCATCACAGCCGAGCGCGAGCCATGCAGGATCCCGGGACGGCCGCCGACCGTCAGCGGCGCGCCGTGGCGGCTCGTCTCGATGCCCTCGCCACCGGCCTCAACGCCCACCAGCTCGACCTGCTCGTCGGGGATGAACGCGGCGAAGATCCCCATCGCGTTCGAGCCGCCGCCCACGCATGCGATCACCCGTGCCGGCAGCCTGCCCTCGCGCTCGAGCAGCTGCGCGCGCGCCTCGTCGCCGATCACCCGCTGCAGGTCGCGCACGAGCGCCGGGTACGGCGCCGGACCGACGACCGAGCCGATCACGTAATGGGTGCTGCGCACGTTCGTGACCCAGTCGCGGATCGCCGCCGAGGTCGCCTCCTTGAGCGTTTTCGCGCCCGCGTCCACCGGCTCCACGCGCGCGCCCAGCAGTTCCATGCGCTGCACGTTCGGACGCTGGCGGCGCGTGTCCTCGACGCCCATGTACACGACGCATTCCAGGTCCAGCAGCGCGCACACGGTCGCCGTCGCCACCCCGTGCTGGCCGGCGCCCGTCTCGGCGATGATCCGCGGCTTGCCCATGCGCTTGGCCAGCAGCGCCTGGCCGAGCGCGTTGTTGAGCTTGTGCGAGCCCGTGTGGTTGAGATCCTCCCGCTTCAGATACACGGGGCGCCCCACGCGCTCCGACAGCCGGCGCGCCCGGTAGAGCGGCGTCGGGCGCCCGCCGAAGTCGCGCAGCAGCCCGCTCAGCTCCGCCCGATAGGCCGGGTCCGCGCGCGCCGCGCGCCACGCCTGCTCGAGCTCCGCCAACGCCGGCATCAGCGTCTCGGGCACGAACTGCCCGCCGTAGGGCCCGAAGCGATGCTCGAGCGCCAGCTCGTCCGTCTGCGCGCTCACGCCGGCTGAACCACCGTCGCCGCCGGCTCGACACGCTCGGGTTGCTGCTGCTGCGAGACCGCCTGGAAGAACGCCCGCAGCCGCTCCGGATCCTTGTGCCCAGGCGCGGACTCCGTGCCGCTCGCCGTGTCCACGGCATACGGCCGCACCTGCTCGATCGCCGCCGCCACGTTCTCCGCCGTCAGGCCGCCGCTCAGGATCAGCGGCACCTGCGAGCGGCGCTCGCGCACGAGCGCCCAGTCGAACGTCTCGCCCGTGCCGCCGCGCATGCCCTGCCGCGCGACCGCCTTGGCGCGGGCGTCCAGCAGGTGGAAGTCGACGTGGAAGCGCTCCAGGTCGCGCACGTCGCCCGACCCCGACACCTGCGCGGCCTTGATCACACGCGTGCCCGTCCTGCGAGCGACCTCCGAGCAGAACGACGGACCCTCATCGCCGTGCAGCTGCACGAGGCTCAGCCCGAGCTCCTCGCTGTCGTGGACGATCCGCTCCAGCGGCGCGTTCACGAACACCCCGCAAAGCTCCACGCGGCGGCGAAGCGCCGCCGCGATCGCCTGCGCCTGCGCCGGCGAGCACTGCCGGGGGGAGCCCTCGTAGAAGATCATGCCCAGCGCCCACGCGCCCAGCTCCACGGCGAGCTCCGCGTCGGGCAGATTGGTGATGCCGCAGATCTTCACGCGGGGCGCGTCTGACATGTCCCCCACGGTAGCGGGGCGTGCGCCCCCGCGCTCAGCCTTCGGGGGTGTTCGGGTTTTCGACCGAGTTCGGCCGCTGCCCGAGCGTGGCGCTCACCGTCTTGTGTTCGTATCCGCCTTTGCCGTTGGCGCGCAGAAGTTCGATCGTGACCTTCGCGCCCGGCTTCTTTTCCTCGATGTCGTTGGCCAGGTCTTCGGAGCTCGCGACTTCTTTGCCGTCGATCTTGACGATGATGTCGCCGCCGACCGCCACCTGCCCGTTTTCGGTGGTCGTGCTCACCGAGCCGCCGCGGATGCCTGCCTGCTTCGCGGCCGTGCCCGGCTCCACGCTCTGCACGAGCGCCCCCGATTTGACCGGCAGGTTGAGCGCCGACAGCGAGCCGTCGATCGTCAGCGACGTCAGGCCGAGGTACGCGCCGCGCACGGTCCCGCCCTTCTCCAGCTGGGCGATCTCGTTCTTGGCCGTGTTGATCGGGATCGAGAAGCCGATGCCGACGCTGCCGTCGCCACTGCCGCCGGTCTCGATCTGCGAGTTGATGCCGATCACTTCGCCCTCGACGTTGAGCAGCGGCCCGCCCGAGTTGCCCGGGTTGATCGGCGCGTCGGTCTGCAGCACGTTGTTGATCGTGAAGCCGTTCGGAGCGGTGATCTCACGCTGCAGCGCCGAGATCACGCCCGTCGTCAACGTGCGTTCGAGGTCGAACGGGTTGCCGATCGCATACACGGGATCGCCCACCTGCACCGCGCTCGAGTCACCCAGGTGCAGCGGGTGCAGCGTCAGGCCGTCGGTCGAGATGCGCAGGACCGCGAGGTCGTTCGACGGATCCTTGCCGACCACCTGGGCTTCGACCGACTTGCCTTTTTCGAAGCTCACCGTGACCTTGACCGCGTTCTCGACCACGTGGTAGTTCGTCAGGATCGTGCCGTTCGCATCGATCACGATGCCCGAGCCGGTTGCCGTGCCCTGGCGCTGACTCTGTTCGCCGAACAGGTTGAACGGCGAAGCTTCCGATTTCTGCACGACCGTCGAGGTCACGAACGCCACCCCGGCCGCATCGCGCACATACGCTTCGTGCGGCGTCAGCCCGGTGCTGCGCTGCGAGGCGTTCGACGGAGCCGCCGGCCGCGCCGCTTCGACGGTCGTCACCAGCGTCTTCGTTTTTTCGCCGAGGCCGCCCGCCGCGGCGACCACGGCCACGACGACACCGCCGCCGAGCAGGGCGGATATGAACGGGATGACGAACGTGCGTTTCATGATGATGAGGATGAACGGCCGCGATCAACGCCAACTAAAGCCTGACGCGCGGGAATCTAAACATGTCCGGCGGTCATCCGCGACGTGCGCCGTCCGATCGCCGCGAAATGCCTTCAGCGCGACAGCAGCGCTCCGAGCGCCGCCGCGGGATCGGCGGAGCGCATCAGCGCCTCGCCCACGAGCACCGCTCGCACGCCACGCACGCCGAGGCGCCGCACCTGCTCCGCGGATGCGATGCCCGACTCCGACACGACCGTCACCTCCGCAGGGATCTCGCCCATCAGCGCCTCCGTGCGCGACACGTCCACGCTGAAGTCGCGCAGGTCGCGGTTGTTGACACCGACGATCTCCGCGCCCAACTCCAGTGCGCGATGCAGCTCCTCGCGGTCGTGGACCTCCACGAGCACGTCCAGCCCCAGCGCGCGCGCCGCGCCGTACAGCGACACCAACTCGTCCTGGGCCAGCGCAGCCACGATCAGCAGCACCGCGTCGGCGCCCGCCGCCAGCGCCTCGTGCAGCTGGTAATCGTCCACGATGAAGTCCTTGCGCAGCAGCGGCAGCCCGCACGCGCCGCGCGCCGCGCGCAGGTCATCGAGCGCGCCTCCAAAGTTCGGCCCCTCCGTCAGAACCGACACCGCAACCGCGCCGCCGCGCTCGTATGCGCGCACGATCGCCTCGAGATCGGAGCTCTCGCGCAGCGCCCCCGCCGACGGCGAGCGGCGCTTGAACTCGGCGATCACGCCCACGCCCCCGCTGTTCAGCGCATCGCGGAAGCGGCGCTCACCGCCCGGCCGCCGCGCCGCGGCAAGCGCAGCCACCTCCAGCGGCAGCTCGCGCTTGCGCCGCTGCACCTCCGCGCGCGTCTGCGCGAGGATGCGATCCAGCACCGTCGTCGTGCCCTCGCTCATCCGCCCGCCCCCGGCGCGTGCCTATGGCTGGCCTGCACGAAGCGCTCCAGCGCATCCGCGGCTCGCCCCTCCGCGATCGCCGCGCGCGCCGCCCGCACGCCCTCCGCGATCGTGTCCACCGCGCCCGCCGCGTAGATCGCCGCCCCGGCGTTCACCAGCGCGAGCGCCTCGCCCGCCGGCCGGTGCTGATCATCGCCGCGCGCGTGCAAGATCGCGCGCGTCACCTGCGCGTTCTCCGATGGCGTGCCGCCGCCCGCCGCGCCGGCTGTGTCGGTAGCGGCCACGGTGCCCGCCGACGCGTGGTCGCCGGCCGGCTCCACGCCCAGCTCCTGCGGGGTGAGCAAGTAGCGCGTCACCTCGCCGCCGTTGACCTCCACCACTTTCGTGGACGCCTGCGCCGAGACCTCGTCGAGGCCATCCTCGCCGGCCACGACCAGTGCGCGGTCGACGCCCAGACGCGCCAGCGCCCCCGCCATCGTCTCCTGGAAGCGCGCGTCGGCGACGCCGATCAGCTGGCGGCGAGCGCCCGCGGGATTCGTCAGCGGCCCCAGCAGGTTGAAGATCGTGCGCACCGCCAGCTCGTGGCGCACCGGCACGACGTAGCGCGTGGCCTGGTGATGCGCGGGCGCGAACATGAACCCGAAGCCCGCCTCGTCGATGCAGGCTCCCACCGCCTCCGGGCCGAGGTCGATGCGAGCGCCGAGCGCCTCAAGCAGGTCGGCCGAGCCCGATTTGCTGGTGGCCGAGCGGTTGCCGTGCTTGGCCACCGCGCAGCCGGCGCCCGCGGCGATCAGCGCCGCCGTCGTGGACACGTTGAAGCTGCCGCGGCCCCCGCCAGTGCCCGCCGTGTCGAGCAGGTCATGGCGCTCGCTCGGCACGTGTGCGGCGAGCGCGCGCATCGTGCGCGCCAGCCCCGCCAGCTCATCGACGGTCTCGCCCTTCGTCCGCAGCGCGATCAGGAAGCCCGCGATCTGGATCTCGGAGGCGTCGCCGTGCATGATCTCGGAGAGCACATCCGCGGTCTCGTCCTCGCTCAGGTCGCTGCCGGACGCGAGCGCGTCGATCGCGCGGGTCAGGATCGCGTTGGGCATGCCTTAGGCCAGTGGGTCGCTGTCGATCGTCACTTTGCACGCGGTGTATAGCAATGGCTATACAGCCTCCGCCACGGGACCACCGAGGAAGTTGGCCAGCAGCTCGCGGCCCTGTTCGGTGAGCACCGACTCGGGGTGGAACTGCACACCCTCGGCGGGCAGCTCGCGGTGGCGCACGCCCATCACGACGCCATCGCCGCGCGCGGACTCCTGCAGGCAGTCGGGCAGGTCGGCGTCCACCACCAGCGAGTGGTAGCGCCCCACGGTCAGCGGCGAGGAGAGCCCGCGGAAGATCGTGCGCCCGTCGTGCTCGACGCGCGTCGCCTTGCCGTGCACCGGCGCGTGCAGCTTCCAGCGCCCCCCGAACGCCTGCGCGAGCGCCTGATGGCCGAGGCACACCCCAAGCGTGGGGATCCCGGCTTCGGGCATTCGCCGCACGAGCTCGAGCGTGATGCCCGCCTGCTCGGGCGTGCACGGCCCAGGCGAGATAACGCAGCGCTCGTAGCCGCCCGCGAGCAGCTCCGCGACGGTCGCGCGGTCGTTGCGCACCGCGTGCACGTCCGCCCCCAGCTCGCCCAGGTACTGGACGAGGTTGTAGGTGAATGAGTCGTAGTTGTCGAGGACGAGGACGTTCATGCCCAGTCCGGCTGCCGACATGCCAGTTCGACGGCGCGCACCGCCGCACGCGACTTGGCGACGGACTCCTCGTACTCGTACTCGGGCTTGGCGTCCGCGACCGTGCCGCCGCCCGCCTGCACGTGGGCGACGCCGTCCTTGACGACGACCGTGCGAATGTGGATCGCGGTGTCCAGGTCGCCCCCGTAGCTGAGGTAGCCGATCGCGCCGCCATAGCCGCCGCGCTTGACCGGCTCCAGCTCGTCGATGATCTGCATCGCCCTGACCTTCGGCGCGCCCGACAGCGTGCCGGCCGGCAGCACCGAGCGCAGCGCGTCCATCGCGCCGACGTCCGCGCGCAGCGTGCCCGACACGGAGGACACGATGTGCATCACGTGGCTGTAGGACTCGATCTCCATCAGCTCGTTGACGACCACGCTGCCGTACTCGCACACGCGCCCGAGGTCGTTGCGCCCCAGGTCGACCAGCATCACGTGCTCGGCGCGCTCCTTCTCGTCGGCGAGCAGCTCGTGTGCGATCCGCCGATCGTCCTCGGGGCTCGCGCCGCGCGGGCGGGTGCCGGCGATCGGCTTGGTGTTGACGTGGCGACCGGTCACCGTCAGCAGCGGCTCGGGGCTCGCGCCCGCGATCTGGAAGTCGCCGAAGTCCAGGAAGTACATGTACGGGCTCGGGTTGACCACGCGCAGGCCGCGATAGATCGAGAAGGCCTCGACGGGCACCCGCGCCGACCAGCGCTGGGAGGGCACCACCTGGAACGCGTCCCCGGCGTAGATGTACTCGACGATCCGCGAGACCATCGCTTCAAACCGCTCGCGCGGCATGTTCGACTCAAACCGCGGCAGCTCGTCCGCGGCCCGCTGCGACCCTTCCGGCGGCTCCTCGCGCGGCACCGGCCCAGCCAGCGCGCTACGCACCTCGGCGATCGTGCCCGCCGCCAGCTCGTACGCGCGGTCGACGTCGGGCTCGTCCTGCAGGTCCGCGTTGGCGATGATCGTGATCGTGTGCTTGAGGTGGTCGAACGCGACCACCGCATCGGAGAGCATCAGCGCCATGTCGGGCAGCCCCAGCGGGTCCCCGTCGGCTCCGCCCGGCGGATCGCCGAGCGGCTCGACCGTGCGCACGAGGTCATAGCCGAAGAAGCCGACCGCGCCGCCGGTGAACGGAATCCCTCCGCCGTCGTCGTCGATCGGCGCCTGGCTGAAGCGCGCGACGCGCTCGGCCGCGAGCGCGTACGGGTCGCCGCCGTCGGACAGCGACCAGCGCAGCACCGAGCGCGGCCGGAACCCGATGAACGACCAGCGCCCGACGCGCTGCCCCTGGTCGGCGGACTCGAGCAGGAACGCCGGCTCTCCGGGCGCCAGCGCGCGCAGCTTCAGGAACGCCGACACGGGCGTCTCGCAGTCGTCGATAAAGCTGAAGCGGAGCGGGATCAGGTCGTGCTCGCGCGCAAGAGCGCGCGCCTGCTCGAGGCTCGGCGCGATGCCCGCCGCGACGGCGCCGGCGGCGCTAGGAGCGACGGCCATCGAGCACCCGCTCGGCGTCCGTGAGCGCCCGCCCGCGGCTGCGAAGCAGCACCAGCAGGTGGTAGAGCACGTCGGCGGCCTCTTCGTCGACGCGCTCGTCCGACTCCTCGCGCGCAGCGCGCGCGACCTCCTCGGCCTCCTCCATCACCTTGTCTCCGATGCGCGGCGGATCGTCGAGCAGCTCGACCGTGTAGGAGCCCGCCGGTCGCTCGCTGGCGCGCTCAGCGAGCGTGCGCTCGAGCGCCGGCAGCGTCTCGTACGGCGCACCCCGGTCGAGTTGGCCGCGATGGAAGCAGGTGCGCTCGCCCGTGTGGCACGCGGGCCCCGCCGGCTCCACCAGCGCGAGCAGCGTGTCGCCGTCGCAGTCCAAGCGCAGCGCGCGCACGCTCTGCACGTTGCCGCTGGTGGCGCCCTTGTGCCACTGCTCGCTACGCGAGCGGCTCCACAGGTGCAGCTCGCCGCTCTCGCGCGTGCGCTTCAGCGCCAGCTCGTTCATGTACGCCAGCATCAGCACCTCGCCGCTGCTCCAGTCCTGCACCACGCATGGCACCAGGCCATCCCGGTCGTACTCGACCTGCTCGTCGATGCTGTCCCCGCCCGGTGCGCTCATGCGCAGGATTGTAGGTCCGCCGCCATGTCGCCGGTTTTCAGCCACACTGCGGCGGCGATGCAATCGGTGCTCGACCGCAAGCTGCTAGTGGTCACCGGCAAGGGTGGCGTGGGCAAGACCACGATCGCGGCGGCGCTCGGACTGCTGGCGGCGCGAGGCGGCCGGCGCACGCTTGTCGTGGAGGTGGGCGAGGAGAGTCGCATGCCCGAGCTGTTCGGGATCGCGCGCCCGGAGGGAGGCGTCGAGACACCGCTGCAGGAGCGGCTTTCGAGCATCACGATCGACCCCGACCGCGCGCTGCTGGAGTGGCTGCAGGTGCTCGGCGGGCGCGTGTCGGGCCGCGTGCTCGCCTCCAGCGGCACGTTTCAGTACTTCGCCGCCGCGGCGCCCGGGGCCAAGGAGCTGGTGACGATGGTCAAGATCTGGCAGCTCACACGTGACGAGGACAACAGGCGCCGCACGCGCTCGGGCAGCTACGACCTGGTGATACTCGACGCGCCCGCCACCGGACACGCGCTCGGGCTGCTCGGCTCGCCGCGCACGTTCGGCGCGATCGCAAGGGTCGGCCCGATCGCCGGACACACGCGCCAGGTCCAGGAGCTGCTGGAGAGCCCATCGCGCTCCGCCTACCTGGCGGTGGCGCTCGCCACCGAGATGGCCGTCACCGAGGCGCTGGAGCTGCAGGACGGCCTGCGCGATCGCCTCGGACGCGATCTCTCCGCGGTCGTTGTCAACTCGCTGCTGCCGCGTCGCTTCACGGGCGAGGAGCTCGATCGCATCGCCACGCTCCAGGCCGGTGACCCGGTGAGCGTCTCCGCGGCCCGCGCGGCCCGCGCGGTTCACGAACGCGCGCGCTTTCAGCACAACCAGCTGGCGCGCCTGCGCCGCCGCAGCTTCGACGTGGTCGGCGTTCCGTTCGTGTGGGGCGCGCAGCTGGACCTGGAGGCAGTCTCGGCGATCGCCACACGTCTCGCGCGCGATCTGTGAACGCTCAGGCCCGCGCGAGCCGGTAGCGCCGTCAACGCACGGTGGCACAATTGTCGGTTGGCAGTACCGCATGCGCGTGTAGTCGCTCGGACCGGTCGACGAGCGGCGCGATCAACTCCCGGGCGCTTTGCAGCCATTGGATCCTCGCCTGCCACAGGGCGATCTCGGCATCCTTGGCGAGCGTTCGCATCGTCCGCGGCCAGTCGTCGCGGTTGACGACGATACGCTCGCGTTCGGTGCTCTGCGTGAGGTCGTGCAGACGTCCGATGCAAGCGAGCTCCTGGCCATAGACGAGGTCGATCAGCCGTGGCAGGTCGTCTGGACGGCATAGCGCGATCTTCATGTGCAACTCGTCGCGCAGTGGCGGCGCCGGCGAAGACCCAAGGATCCACGCTTCGAAATGGCTGACGCCCAGCTCGGTCGCCTCGTAGATCATCCGCGGCGCCGAGCGCCTGGCGGGGCCCGGGCCCATCTCACCAGCTGCGCGCACGAATTCATCGCGGCTCAACTGATCGAGCGCGGAATAGACGCCCGACGGGGCGAAGCTGGACGAGCCGAAACGCTCCTCCAGACGCTGTGCCAACTGGTAGCCGTAGCCCGGACGCTCGATTACCAGCCCCAATATCGCGTACTTCGCTGACATCCACCCTCCCCGCCAGACCGACTCAGCGCAGAAGTTATCCCAAAACGGAGGCGAGCACGGTTCACAGACCGAATGAATCGGACACGCGGGAAATCATCCGTAATAGACGGCGTGCGCTCCTTGGAACCGGCCGTCGAGCGGGCAGGGTCGACGATGGTCAGGTGATGCCGAGCCGGTCCAGCAATCCCTCGTCGGCGCGCCAGTCGCGACGCACGCGAACCGACAGCTCCACATACACCTGAGCGCCCAGAACGCGCTGTAGCTCGCGGCGCGCGGCGGTGCCGATCGCCTTGATCATGCGCCCGCCCTTGCCCACCAGGATTCCCTTCTGGGAGTCGCTCTCCACCCAGATCAGCGCGCGCACGCGCACAAGCCCCTCGCGCGGATGCTCGATCTCCTCGACCATCACCTCGACCGCGTGGGGCAGCTCCTGGAAGGTTCTCCTGATGACCGCCTCGCGAATCAGCTCGGCGAGCAGCAGCTCGCGCGACTGGTCGCTGCTCGAGCCCGAGTCGAACAGGAACGGGCCCTCGGGCATCAGCATCGCCAGGTGCTCCACCAGCGCATCGATCCCCGAGCCGGTGCGTGCCGAGATCGGGAACACCTCGGCGTCGGGCACGAGCTCGGCGGCCTGCGCGAGCGCCGCCAGCAGCGGAGCCCGCGCCAGGCGATCGACCTTGTTGACCGCGACCGTCACCGGCGTCCCCGAGCCGGCCAGCGCGTCGGCGATGAAACGGTCCCCCGCCCCCACGCCCTGCTGCGCGTTGAGCACCAGCAGCGCCGCGTCCGAGCCCTCGAGCTCATGCTGCACGCGCTTGGCCATGCGCGCCGTCAGCGCATCGCGCGGGCGCTGAACGCCCGGCAGGTCCACCAACACGAGCTGGCAGTCGCCGTGCTCGTGGATCCCGCGGATCGCGCGTCTGGTCGTCTGTGGGCGATCCGAGACGATCGCCACCTTCTCTCCCACGACCGCGTTCACGAACGTCGACTTGCCGACGTTGGGCCTGCCAGCGAGCGCGACGAAGCCGCCGCGGGTCAACTGCTTGCCCCGGCCAGCAGCTCGCGCTGGAGCGCCAGCATCTCGCCGTCGTCGGCCTCATGGTCCATCCCCAGCAGGTGCAGCATCCCGTGGACGACCGCCTCGCGCACGTCGGCCGTGTGCTCGATGCAGATGACCACGTCGCCCAGCTCGCGCGCGTCGCCGGCGTCGAGCGGCCCGACGCCGTCGATCGGGAACGAGAGCACGTCGGTCGGTGCCGCTTTGCCGCGGTGCTCGGCGTTGAGCGCGGCGATACGCGCCGCGTCCACGAACTCGACCGCCACATGCGCGCTCGTGATACCCATGCTCGCGGCCGCGAGCTCACACAGGCCTCGCACCTCCCCCGCCGCCGGCGCATGCGAAACCCCGTCCGCGCCGAACACCTCGACGTCGATCATCGGCGCTCAGACGCCGCGAATCGCGGCGCGCGAGGCGATCTCGCCCTGCGCCGGAGCGTCGCGCTGCGAGTGCGTGCCGTAGGCCTCGACGATCCGCTGGACGAGCTTGTGACGCACGACATCCTCGGCGCCAAAGCGCACGAACTCGATCCCCTCGACCGCGCTCAGCACCTCGCCGACGGCGATCAGGCCGGACTGCTGCTCGCGCGGAAGATCGACCTGCGTGACGTCGCCGGTGACGACCATCCTCGAGCCGAAGCCCAGACGCGTGAGGAACATCTTCATCTGCTCGGGCGTGGTGTTCTGCGCCTCGTCGAGGATCACGAACGAGTCGTTGAGCGTGCGCCCGCGCATGAACGCCAGCGGCGCGATCTCGATCACGCCCCGCTCGATGTGCTGGGAGACCTTCTCCGGGTCGAGCATGTCGTGCAGCGCGTCGAATAGCGGCCGCAGGTATGGGTCCACCTTCGCCATCAGATCGCCGGGCAGGAACCCGAGTCGCTCGCCCGCCTCGACCGCGGGACGCGTGAGGATGATGCGGTTGACCTCGTGCCGCGATAGAGCCGCCGCCGCCATCGCGACCGCCAGGAACGTCTTGCCGGTGCCCGCCGGCCCGACGCCGAACGTGATCGTGTTGTCGCGCACCGAGTCCACGTAGCGCTTCTGGTTGACCGTGTTCGGGGCTACCCGCAGCCCGCGGTGGCGCCACACGACGTCCTCCAGCACGCGCGCGGGCGATTCGTGCGCGTCGAGCGCGCCCGTCACCGCGGTGATCGTGCCAGGCCCGATCTGGTGGCCGCGCGCGATCAGATCGGCGAGCTCGCGCACCACGCGCTCCCCTGCGCTCGTCTCAGCCTCGTCCCCGTCGAACGTCAGCAGGTTGCCGCGCAGGAACACCTTGCAATCCAGATGCGCCTCCAACGCGCGCAGGACCACGTCCTGGCTGCCCGCCAGTTCCGCCGCCACGTCGTTGGAGAGCTCGATCTGCGTCCTCATCCCTGAAGCGCCGCTCGTACGAGCCCCGACACGCGCTTGCCGTCGGCGCGCCCGTCGACCGCCGCCACGGCGCTCTTCATCGCCGTACCCATGTCCTTCGCCGAACTGGCTCCGCTGGTGCGCACCGCCTCCTCGACGATCGCGGCGAGCTCCTCGTCTGAGAGCTCGGCCGGCAGATACGCGCCGATCAGCTCCGCCTCGAACTCCTCGCCCTTCGCGAGCTCGTCCCTGCCGCCGTCGCGAAACGCCTTCGCCGACTCCAGACGGCGCTTGCGCTCGCGCCGCAGCACCGCCAGCTCCTCGTCGGACCCCTCCTTGAGCGCCTTCTGCAGCTCGGACAGGACGAGGCGCAGCGCGCTCACGCGCTCCTTCTCGCCGGCCCGCATCGCGCCCTGCACATCCGTTTTGATCTGCTCGAGGATTGCCATCCTCAGATCAGGATACGCCCGTTCGGCGATGGCACGGGGAAGTTCTCGTGACCGCCGGGAGCCGCGTCAATCGCGCTCGAGCGGCGTCGGCGCACCGAGGCGGCCCGGCGCGGATGCATCGCGGCCGAACACCAGCGCGACATTCCAGTCGACCAGCAGGCGCAGGCGACGCCCGAGCCCGGGCATCAGCAGCAGGTGGTAGGTGCGCGCGATCAGCCACGCTGGCATGCCCCGCCAGCGGATGCCCAGCGTGAGCGCGACCGCCTGCCTGCTTCCAAGCTCGGCGACGACGCCTTTGGTGCGGTAGCGAAACGGTCGCGCGCCTGCGCCCGCGAGCGTCGCGGCCACGTTTCTCGCCACCAGCCGCCCCTGGCGGATCGCGTGTTGAGCGGTCGGCGGGCACGACTGGCCGGGTCTGGAGGCGTCGGGCACGGCGGCGCAGTCGCCGATCGCCCACACCCCCGCGTATCCCGACCTGTGCGCCGCGCCTGCGGATCCGCGCGCCTCGCCTGACGCGCCTGCGAGCGCGCGCTCGTCCACGCGCATCGTCGCGTCCACGACGATGCGCCCCTGCCCGTCGAGTGGCAGCCCGAGCCGCGCTGTCACCGGCGCCGGCTTGACGCCGGCCGTCCACACGAACGTGCGCGCGGGGATCTTCTCCCCGCTCGCGAGCGTCGCCGCACTCGCGCTCAGCTCGCGCAGCGTCATGCCCGTGCGCACCTCGATGCCGCGTCCGCGCAGCTCGCGTTCGGCGAACTCGGACAGGCTCTGTGGCACCTCCTGCATGATCCGCTCGCGCGCCTCGACCAGGACCCAGCGCATTCCGTGCGCGGCGCAGCGCGGATACAGCTCGATCGCCTGCGCGGCGAAGTCCTGCAGCTCAGCCAGTCCCTCGACGCCCGCGTAGCCGGCGCCCACGAACACGAACCCCAGGTACTCCTCGCGCCGCGCGGGATCGTCGAGCGACTCGGCGATGTCCAGGCAGCTCAGCACCTGGTTGCGCAGCGCGGTCGCGTCCGACAGCGACTTGAAGCCGATCGCGTGCTCGGCGAGGCCAGGGATCGGCAATGTGCGAGACACCGATCCGAGCGCGACGATCAGCTGGTCGTAGCCGAGCTCGAGCTGCTGGCCGTCGATCCGCTTGACCGCCAGCGTCCGCGCCGCCGGATCCGCGGAGGTGACACTGCCGATCACCAGATCGGTGCGCCGCAGCTGCGAGCGCAGCGCCACGACCACGTGACGCGGGTCGAGCGCCGCCCCCGCCGCCCCCGGAAGCAGCGGCGTGTACAGCATGAAGTTGGCGTCGTTGACGAGCGTCACGTGCGCGCTCTGCGCCGGCAGCAGCCGCTCGAGCGCACGGGCGGCGTAGAAGCCGCCGAAGCCACCGCCCGCGATCACAACCTGCCAGGCCATGAGGACACAATAGGGTTCAGGCCATGGACACTGCCCTCTACGCTCGCGCGCTGTCGCCGTTCGTCGCCGAGGTCGAGCGCCTGCGCCCCGCGCACACGGAAGTGATCGACGCGCACACGCATCTGGGCCTGGACGAGGACGGCCGCTCGCTCACGCTCGAGCAGCTGCTCGAGCAGCTCGACCGCGCGGAAGCGCGCCGCGCGTGCGTGTTCCCGCTGCACGACCCCGAGCGCAGACCCTCCTACAGCGTGCCCAACGACCGCGTGCTGGCGTGGGCGGGCGAAAGCGAGGGCAGGCTCGTGCCATTCGCGCGGCTGGACCCGGCCGAAGCGCCGCTGGCCGAGGCCGAGCGCTGCCTGGACGCCGGGGCGCGCGGCATCAAGCTGCACCCGCGCGCGCAGGACTTCGTGTTCGACGGCGGCGACATGGACGACGTGTTCGCGCTGGCGGCGAGCGCCTCAGTGCCGATCTTGATCCACGCCGGCCGCGGGCTGCCGCCGCTCGCGGACGGGCTCGTGGACCTCGCGCTGCGCCACCCCGGCGCCGTGCTGATCCTGGCGCACGGCGCGATCTGCGACCAGGGGATCCTGACCACGCGCCTGGCCGACCATCCGGGCGTGCTCTACGACATGTCGTGTTTCTTCCCGCTCGACGTGATCGAGCTGTTCGCACGCGTGCCCGCCGAGCGCATCGTGTTCGCCTCCGACCCGCCGTACGGGCTGCCCGCGACGACCTTGTACATGGCGCTGCGAGTGGCGTGGCAGGCGGGCCTCGACGAGCAGGCGACGAAGGCGATGCTCGGCGGCACGATGGCGGCACTGGTCGACGGGCGCGAGCTGCCGGCCACGGGTCCCCTGCGACGCGGCGCCTCGATCCGGCTGTCGGGGCGCCTGGCGCGCGTGTACGGATACGCGAGCCTCGTCGGCCCCGCGCTGTTCGGCGGCGCGATCGAGCAGGCGCGCGGGATGCTCGACATGGCGATCGCGGCCTGCCGCGACCCCGAGCCGGACACGGTGGGCGAGGCGCTGGAGACGATCGGCATGGCGCTCAGCGCCGCGAGCACGCTGCTGGGAAGCGATGACGGCGTGCGCCCCGCGATCGACCTCGTGTATCGAGCGATCGTGCGCGCCGCCACCGAGATCCGCGACGACTCCTGACCAGGCGACCACGCGCCACCCGACGCGCAGTCTCGCGATGCTCGCTCAGGCAGCGCTCAGCCACACGGCGGCCCACTCGCCGCTCACGCGCCGCTCGCGCTCGCGCAGGCCGTGACGATCGCCGAACGCAACGCTGATCTGATCGACCTCCTCGTGCAGCAGGCCGCCGGCGATCATGTGCCCTGGCGCCGCCGGCAGCGCCTCGACCAGCTCCTCGAGCAGCGGACGCAGCAGGTTGGCGAGCACCACCGGCGCGGCCGCGGACGTGTCCGCGAGCTCGGCCCACGGGAGCGCCTGCGCGCGCAGGTCGAAGCGGCGGACCTCGATCTCAACGCCGTTGGCGGCGCCGTTCTCTCGAGCCGCCGTCACGCTCGCCTGCTCGTGATCCACCCCGAGCACGGGAGCGAAGCCGAGCGCGGCGGCCGCGATCGCAAGCACGCCCGAGCCGGTGCCCACATCGAGCAGCGGCCCACGCTGCTCCTGCTGTGCGACCAGCTCCAGCAGCAGCTCCAGGCACAGGCGCGTGGTGGCGTGAGCGCCGGTGCCGAACGCCTGCCCGGGATCGATCACGATCTCGCTCACCGGGTCGGGCCCGGGCGCGCTCGCGGACTCCCAGGGTGGGCGCACGTGCAGCGCCGGGATCGGCCCGCCGATGGCACCGGCCTGTGCCGGCGCCGCGATCAGCACCGGGCGATGGAACTGCTTCCAGCGCTCATGCCAGTCGTCCGCGATCTCGGTGGTGGAGACCTCCACCAGCGCGTCGCCGACGGCGGCACGCACGTCGGGCAGCTCCGGCAGCTCACCGGGCGCGCCGTAGACCGCGTACTCGACGGTGCCCGCCCAGTCATGCACCTCCTCGACACCCGCCGGCGCCAGCTCCAGCAGCTCCGCGAGCACCTGCTCGGCCTGCCCGCTGGCAACCCGGATGGCGAGCCTGATCACGCGGCCTGGCTGCCAAGCGCGCGCCGCAGCTTGGCGAACACGGACTCCTGCGAGCGCAGGTTCTCCTCGGTGAGGCTGTCGTTGAGGCGTTCCATCAGCTCGCGCTGCTCCTCGCTGAGACGGCGCGGCACGACCACGTTGACAACCAGGCGCAGGTCGCCGCGCCGGCTGCGCCCGAGCGCGGGCATCCCGGCGCCGCGCAGCGTCAGCACCTCGCCCGGCTGCGTGCCGGCAGGGAGCTCGATCGAGGCGCTGTCTTCGAGCGTCGGCACCTCGAGCACGCCGCCGAGCGCCGCCAGCGACGCGGCGACGTCGAGCGCGGTGATCAGATCGTCACCCTCGCGCACGAAGCGCTCGTCCGCGCGCACGCGCACCACCACATGCAGATCGCCCTCAGGCGCGCCGGCTTCGCCGGCGTGGCCGCGCCCGCGCAGGCGGATGCGCTGGCCGTCGGCGATGCCCGCCGGAACCTCCACCTCAAGCGTACGCTTGCTGGTCACGCGTCCGCGCCCGCGGCACTCGCCGCAGGGCTGCTCGGGCACGCGCCCGTCGCCATGGCACTCGTGGCAGACGATCGTGCGCACCATCTGGCCGAGCATCGTGCGCGTCACCGCCTGCAGCTGCCCTGCGCCGCCGCAGCGCTGGCACGTGTTGATCGGCGTGCCCGGCTCGGCGCCGTTGCCGTTGCAGTGCTCGCAGCGATCGATCGCCTCGTATGCGACCTCCACGGTGGCGCCATTGGCCGCCTCGATCAGGTCGAGCTCGATTGCCACCGCGACATCGCCGCCGGGCGCCGCCCCGCCGCCGCGACCCTGCGCGACACCGCCGAAGAACGCGTTGAACAGATCGCTGATCGAGCCGAAGCCGTCGAAGTTCGGGGCGTAGCCGCCCGACCTGAGCCCCTCATGGCCATAGCGGTCATACGTGGCGCGCCGCTCGGGGTCCGACAGGATCTCGTTGGCCTCGGCGGCCTCCTTGAACTTCTCCTCCGCGTCGGGGTCGTGCGCGTTGACGTCCGGGTGCAGCTCCATGGCGAGCTGACGAAACGCCTTCTTGATCTCCTGTGCGGAGGCGTCGCGGCCGACGCCCAGCACCTCGTAGGGGTCACGTGGCATGTGTCGGCCGGGTCAGTTCTCGGCGTAGGCGTCTTCGACGAAGCGCGACAGCTCGTGCGCGGCCTCGCGCACGGTGGCGATCGCGCCGGCGTAGTCCATGCGCACGGGTCCGATCAGCGACACCGTCCCGAGCTTGCGCTGCGCGACCCCGTAGCCGGTGGCGACCAGCGCCAGCGAGTGCATCGCCGGCAGCTCGTTCTCGTGGCCGATGCGCACGTACACGCCCGGCTCGGCCAGCGCCGCGCGCAGCACGTGCAGCAGCGCGACGCGTCGCTCCAGCAGGTCGATCAGCTCGTTGACCTGGATCTTGCCCCGCGTCTGCGCGGCCTCGAACAGGCGCGCGGTGCCCTCCACGAACAGCGTGTCCTCACCCTCGGCGCCGAGCTCGCCGAACGCGGGCGAGAAGCGGTCCAGGAACGCGAGCTCCGTCGGCGACAGGCTGGGCTCGACCAGACGCTGCTGCAACATGCGCGCGCCCAGACCCAGCCCCACGAGCCGCTCGTTGAGGTACTCCCCCGCCCATGTCACCAGCCCGGGGTCGACGGCGCGGTCGAACGTGGCGAACAGCTTCGACACGTTCCCGGCGGAGGTGATGATCACCACGAGCACGACCTGCGGCTGCAGAGCGAGCACCTCGACGTGGCGGACGGTCGCGGCGTTGGCCGACGGCGCTGAGACGACCGCGAGCAGGTTGGTCATCTGCGAGAGCGTCTCGGTCGTGGTGCGCATCGCCTCCTCGACCTCGCGGCGGATCAGCGAGAGCTCGAGCCGTCGCGCGCTGGCCAGCGGTGTGTGCTCGGCGCTGAGCAGGCGATCGACGACATAGCGATGTCCCGCGTCGGTCGGTACGCGGCCAGCCGACACGTGCGGGTGGTCCAGCAGCCCGTACTCCTCCAGCAGCGCAAGTTCGTTGCGAACCGTGGAGGGGCCGCAGTCGAGATCGCCGGCCGCCGCGATCGAGCGCGAGGCAACCGGCGCGCCGGTGCGCAGGTAATCCTCGACGACCTTGCAGAGAATGCGCTCCTGGCGCGGGCTCAACATGATGTGATTGTAGGCGCCGTGCTGGCGCCGTCCGCGAGCACGCCCGCGCGCAATCGCCGCTACAGCTCGACCTCGGCCTCCGCGTTGCGGATGATCTGCTTGCCGGCCTGCTCGGCGACCGTGTCGATGATCGCGTGCCCGTCGCTCAGCTCGCGCACGGTGCCGGTGACGAGAACCTCCTGCTCGGGCACACCCATACCGCGGAACTGAACGGATAGACGCTTGAGGTGCTCGGGGCCGCCGGCGGCCTCGGTCTGTGCGCGGGCCACCTGGGCCATCGTCCACAGCCCGTGCAGGATCCGTCCCGGCAGCCCCACCGCGCGCGCGAACTCCTCGTCGATGTGGATCGGGTTGAAGTCGCCCGAGGCGCCCGCGTAGCGCACCGTCAGGAACTTGTCCGGCGTGACGCGGACCTCGGGAATCTGCTCGCCTGCGTGGAGCTCCGGCATGTCGATCACACTCCCCGGACGATGTTCGTCCACGTTCCGCGGCAGACCTGCTCGCCGCGCTGGTTGGTTGAGACTGACTCGAACACGTAGTAGCCGCGCCCGTCCGCTTCCGAGATGTCCTTGACGCTCGCCATCGTGGTGATCTCATCGCCCGCCACCACGAGCGGACCCCACACGAACTCCTGGCCGCCGTGCACCATCATCGCGAAGTTGAGCTCGATCTCGGGGTCGAAGATCGGCGGCCCGACCGACGGCGCGCTGAAGACGACCGCGAACATCGGCGGCGCCACGACGTCCGCGTACCCCGCGGCGCGAGCGGCCTCGACGTCGAGGTGCACGGGGTTGGTCTCACCCACCGCGCGCGTGTACTCCCTGATCTTCTCCCTGCCCACCGCGTACAGCACGGGCTCATAGGTCTTGCCGATCGCTTGCTTGTTGACTGGCATCCGAGGAAGGCTCCTTGCGGGTGGGGCTGGACTGTGGCTGCTGCGGCGACGCAGTTTACAACGCGCCGGCTGGCGCGCTTGCGCCCATGCAGTTGCGTCGAGCCCGGGCGCATCTGCCCCATCACTACATGCAGTCGCCACCCTCCCGATGCGCGGCGCACGGCTGTCGCCCTTGCGCGGCCGGCGGGCGCGACTGCATGGCATGAGGCCTCGATCGCGCATCCTAGAGCCAAATTCTGGTATCGGCGGGAGGGCGACGGCAGTGGCTGGATGGCGGAACTGCGCACGCCCGGCCCGGTCGCGCGAGCGCCCGCTACGCTCACGCTCCCCCCCTCTTGAATCCCTGAGCCGTACGGCGACCGCGCCGAACCACCACAGCTCGCTTCGGCGCGCAGACCAGCAGATCGGTGCCAGCTCGCTCCGGCTATTGACCTCTCGGACCGAAGCTTCGCCGCCGCCCGAACCGCGTCCGCCTCCGGCTCCTCGCCTCTCGCAGCATGAACGCATTCGCGCCAAGTTCGCCTCGACGAGCTGCTCGAGATCGCTGCTCGCCGAGAACCCCCTAGGGGTTCTCGGCCCCCTGCGCGGCAGCCACCTGATGCCGGCCAGCATCACTTGACGCTCGTCCGCTGCGCTCCTACAAGCCCGCCGAACACGCCCCGGCGCACTGCCGCAGGCGGCACTCAACAGACCGGCAGGAGACGCCATGACGCCCACACCGACATCCACAGCCGCCGCGTACCGAGGGGGCACCCCACGAGCGGCCGGCGCGACCGCACGGCGCAGCCGCGCTCGTTCGAAGCGCGCACGCAGCACCAGCAGGGACTCGCGGCTCGGCGAGTACGCGGACCGTCGTGGTGACGCTCGCGAGGTGGTCGCCAAGCCGGCAGCGGCGGGAAGCACGCTGGTCGTCGACCGCTATCGAGCCACCCACGGCGACGCGCGGCTGGTGGCGCATCTGGCCGCCGACGAGCCGGCCGAGAACGCCGCGCTGATCTGCGCCCGCTACCTCGAAGACGTTGCCGCCGGCGCGAGCCACTGCCGGCCGCTGGACGCGCAGGATGCCCACGCGACGCCGTTCGATCCCCACGAGGCCGAGCTGGAAGCGTTGGCGGTGAGCGCAGCCGATCCACCGGCGGATCGGCGCGGCTGGTCCTACTCGATCGAGTCCATGCCGGGCGAGATGGCGATTCCCGAGCTGCGCTGGTGCCGTCGGGGCCCGGGCGATCTTGCGGAGTCTGAGCCGGCGAGCCTGCGCGAAGCGATCGCGGCACTCGAAAGCTATGAGCCGCTGTGCTCGCTCACCCGTCGAGCGCTCGCGCTGCACGTTCAGCGCGGCGAGGTCTCCACGGCAGTGCTGCGAGCGGAGCTGGCGCGCGTGCAAGAGAGCCCGATCGTCCTCAACCGGCGGCTGCGCGAAGTGGTGCTCGCGATCGTTGCGCGTGGCGATCTGAGTATGAGCGAGATTGCGCTCCGCTGCGGGCGTATCAAGCGCGACCGCAAAGGCAACGAGAGCGGCGAGACGAGCTGGCTGGCCCGTCGATTGGGCGTGCTCCCGGAGGGCGGACGCGGTGCGCCCACCCCGTGGATCCACAGTGACGTGCTGGCGCTGATCGCCCGACAGGGTCTGGGGATCAGCCCGCGCGAGGTCGAGCCGTGAGCAGCCGCGACTGCACCGCGCCGATTCTCGTGGTCGAGGCCGATCGCCACCGTGGCGATGCGATCACCGAGCAGCTCCTGGCGGACGGGTTCACGGTCGAGCTGGCTCGCAGCGCCGAGCACGCGCGGGTTCTCGCCCGCTGCAGCGCGCCGCGACTCGCCGTGCTCGGCTGGCTGGACTCGCCGCCCGGCGCCCTGGAGCTGCTGCGCGAGATTCGCCATGCGGGACAGCTGGACACGCCATGGGACGACGGGCTGCCCGCGATCGTGGTGGGCGCCCGTGCTCGCGAGCTCGACATGCTGCGCGCCTTCGAAGCGGGCGCCGACGACTTTCTCGCTCGCTCCGCGACGTACATCGAGTTGCGGGCTCGCCTGCGGGCGGTCCTACGCCGAACCGCTGGCGCTTCGGCAGACGAGCGCGTGATCGAGGTCGGAGCGCTGAGGATCGACACCCGCGCTCACGCGGTGACGCTCGAAGGCTCGGAAGTGAGCCTGCGGAGAATGGAGTTCGAGCTGCTGGTGCACCTCGCACGCGAGCCGCAGCGCGTGTTCGCCAAGTCCGAGCTGCTTCGCGCCGTGTGGGGATATCACTCCGGCCCGTCGACGCGAACGCTCGACTCGCACGCCAGCAGGCTGCGACGCAAGCTCGCGCCCGACGGCTCCCAACGCTGGGTGATCAGCGTGTGGGGAGTTGGCTACCGGCTGATCTGAGCCGGTAGCGCGGCGGCGCGCAACAGACCTTGACGAGCCCAAG
Organism: Solirubrobacteraceae bacterium; assembly: GCA_035483595.1. Taxonomy (GTDB): domain Bacteria; phylum Actinomycetota; class Thermoleophilia; order Solirubrobacterales; family Solirubrobacteraceae; genus Palsa-744. The sequence continues at coordinate 18,250 of DATHPU010000015.1, read as the reverse complement.
CGGCCCGGCAGGCACAGCCGGCGAGCTCGCGTAGCTCGGCGGCGGAGACACCGATGTCGGGCGAGCAGCCCGACACGCACACGCAAGCACCACGACGGCGAGCCCTCGGGCTCGCCTTCGGTCGTCAACCACCACGGCCGGCTGCGCGCCGGCCCGAGCGGGCCCGGCGACCGAGCCGGGCTCGAGAAGGGAGTGGCTCACATGCCCTCTGACGCGTACCCCGAAGGCACGGTCGACCCGCAGGCGACCGTTGAGGAATTCCTGCACTGGGTCCTGTCCACAAGCATCCACTGCGTCATCGCGGTGGCCCTGGGAATGTTGGCAGCGAGGCTGATGCGCAGCAGGCATCTGCACTGGAGCTGGGCGGCCGTCGCGCTGGCTGTGCTGATTCTGATCAGACTTGCGCTCGGCAGCACGAGCTCGACGCTCGCGCTCGCCGCGCTGGTGGCGGCTGCTCGCGGGCGTCGCTGGCACCGCGAAGACGTCCACGCCGGCGCCGACCTGGCGGAGATCGCGGCACGCCGCAGCCACCCGCTGGACGGCCTGCGCTCACTCGTGCAGGCGGCGGCGGAGCGCGCTCGCGAGCGCCGCGGTGTCGAGCGTCGTCGGCGCGACGGCCAGCTGGCGCTCGGCCGCGAGGAGAGCGGCCGCACGGTCTCGATCCCGTTCGCTGACGGAGGCGGCGGCACGCACACGCTGGTCGTCGGCGCCACCGGATCGGGCAAGACGGTGACCCAGACGTGGATCGCGCTGCGTGCGATCCAGCAAGGAATGGGCGCGATCGTGGTCGACCCCAAGGGCGATGACAAACTGCGCGAGCAGGTGCACCGCGCGGCGATGCTCGCCGGCAGGCGCTTCATCGAGTGGACGCCCGACGGCGGCAGCGTCTACAACCCGTTCGCGCGCGGCGCGGCGAGCGAGATCGCGGACAAGGCGCTCGCCGGTGAGCGCTTCACCGAGCCGCACTACCTGCGTCAGGCTCAGCGCTATCTCGGGCACGTCGTGCGGGGGCTGCGCGAGAGCGGCAGCGAGGTCAGCCTGCGGGCGATCGTCGAGCACCTCGAGCCGGCGCGCCTGGAGCTGCTCGCGCGGAGCCTGCCAGAGACCAGCGGTGGCGCCGTGTTCTCCTACCTGGACTCGCTCTCCTCCCGTCAGCAGAGCGAGCTGGCGGGCGTGCGCGACCGGCTGGCGATCCTGACCGAGTCGGACGTCGGGCTCTGGCTTGACCCGCTGACCGCGGGAGCCGCCCAGTTCGACCTGCTCACAGCGGTCAGGCAGCGGGCGGTGGTCTACTTCGGCCTGCAGTCCGACAGCCGGCCGCTGTTGAGCCAGATGCTCGGCGCGGCGATCGTGCAGGACCTCCAGACGGTCGTCGCATCGCTGCAGTCCGCGCCGATACCGACGCTGGTCGTGATCGACGAGTTCTCCGCGGTGGCGGCCGAGCAGGTGGTGAGGCTGTTCGGGCGAGCTCGATCGGCAGGGCTCAGCCTGTTGCTGGGCACGCAGGAGCTATCCGACCTGCGGCTGCCCGGAAGAGAGCACCTGCTTGAGCAGGTGCTGGGCAACCTGTCGGTGCTGATCGCCCACCGCCAGGTCGTCCCCGACTCCGCCGAGCTGATCGCGAGCGTGGCCGGCACACAGGGCGCATGGCGGGTGTCACAGCACAGCGACGGCCGGAGCACGCGCGTGAGAACCCGCACGCAGGTGCTCGATGCGGACCGTGTGATGAGCCTCGGGTCCGGCTGGGCAGCGGTGCTGGTGCTGGGTCGCGGCTCCAGTGCCCGCATCGCGCGGATCTTCGCACCGGCACAGCGTCACTGACCGCAATCCCCACAACCACAGGAAGGAGGACCGCATGGTCCCCATGAGCAATACACACTCACCCGAGCTGCTGGACATGCTGCGCTGGACCGTCCGTCTCGGCGCGATCACCGCGCCGGCGCTGGCGGAGCACGGAGGCTGGGCGCTCGCCTCGGCGCGAGCGCGGCTGAGCGCAGCCGAGCGCGCCGGGCTGCTCCGCAGCCGACGCATGCTGGCAGACGCGCCGTCGCTCTACACGGCCACGCGCGCCGGCGTGCGCGTGTCCGGCCTGCATGGATACGAGCCTCCCCGTGTGAGCGTGACGGGCGCCGCGCACGCGATCGCGTGCGCTCGCGTCGCGGCGGCGCTGGAGCACGCCTACCCCGATCACCGCCTGATGGGCGAGCAGGAGCTGCGCCGGGCCGAGCACGAGGCGGGCGCGGCGCTCGCGAGCGCTCGCCTCGACCGCAGGCGACACGGCGCCCCGATGATGCACCGGCCGGATCTCGTGCTCTGGCCTCGCGATCCGCAGGAGCCGCTGCCGGTCGCCGTGGAGGTGGAGCTGACGATCAAGGCGCCGCGACGACTGCTGGAGATCTGCACGGCGTGGGCGCGCTGTCACTGCGTGGCGGGCACTCTGTATCTCGCCGCACCGGAGGTGCAGGGTCCGCTCGAACGAGCGATCGGGCGGGCGGACGCAGGCGAGCGGATCGCATTGGTCGGACTCGATGCGATCGCGAGTCCCGTCCCAAGCGGCGCGTAGCTTGCTCTACGGGGGGTCAACCACTAGCAATGGAGACCAATCGATGTCCTATTTCGCAATCAACCGTGTGGTTCTCGTCGGACGCCTCACCCGTGACCCTGAGCTGCGCGCGCTCCCGTCGGGAACTAGCGTCTGCGGGTTGCGCATCGCGTGCAACTCGAGTCGCAAGGACCCGGCGGGCGAGTTCGTCGAGCGTCCGAACTACTTCGACGTGAGCGTCTACGGCGCGCCCGGCGAGAGCGTCAGCCGCTACACGCATCGCGGCAGCCGGGTCGCGATCGACGGTCGCCTGGAGTGGCGCGAGTGGGAAACCGCCGAGCAGGAGCGCCGCCAGGCGGTGAGCATCGTCGCCGACACGGTCCAGTTCCTGGACGGGCCCGGGCAGCGCGGGCAGCATGACGAGGACGGCGAGGAGCGCTCGGGCGACGGCGAGGAGGATCGCGAGCTGGTCGGCGTGGGCGCCGGCGTGGACGAGGACGACCTCGTCTTCTGAGCGGCCGATCAGCGGGGGTCCGGCTCGACAGGTCGGGCCCCCGCTGACGAGACGGCTACATAGGGGCGCTGATCGGGCGCCCCTATGTCACACGACATCGGGGCTCCCTGCGGGCCTTTTTGTGTTTAAGGGGTCGCTAGGCGGTCGCACGCGCGGCTTGGGTGATCTGCCGGGCCTCCACCGACGCCGCCGCGGCCCGGGGGTCGCCGTGCGCGGCCCCCACGCGAACCTCCGGTGGCAGGCGAGGAACGCCATAGCCGCACAAGAGGCCCTCGTGCACGTCGCGCTCGGCAACGAAGATCGTGCCGTCCCTGCTGGGGTACTCCCAGTCGAGCGGGTACTCCCCGGCATACGCGCGGCAGGCCCGCAGCACCACGTCGGCGCGCTTGGCGCACTCGCGCGCCCGTGCCCGATCGCGGCACACGAACACGACCAGGGGCACGGCCTCCGCGCGCTTGCCGTAGCGGTTGGTGTGCAGCGACCAGCCCGCGAGAAAATGGTCGTAGCGCTCGAGCTTGCGCGCGGCGCGCCCGACCGGGAGCCGATCGTCGAGCTCCACGATCACGTCGAGCTTCGGCGCGTTGCGGCTCGCCGCGCGCAGCTCGACGACGGCATCGGGGCGCACCGTCTCGAAGCGCTCCACCTCGAGCCGCCGCCCGGCGGCGTCGCTGCGCAGGAACTCGTGCGGCGTGCGCCCGCCCGGCAGGCGCAGGTCGCCGGGCGCGAGCGCGAGCCTCCCGTCGGATGACGCGCGCGTCGGCGGTGACAGCACCGACTGCTCGCTCCCGCGCAGCGTCACCGTGCCGGCATCGCAGGCCGCGAGCAGCGCGAGCGCCCAGCCGGCGACGTGAACGTCGTGCCGAGCCTGGCGCAGTCTGCCCTCGTTCGCGTCCACACGCGTTCCGCCGGCGGAGGTTCCGTTCGCCTCTCGGGTCGCCGGCAGCCCAGCAGACGCGCGTCCGACCGGCGCAGGCAGACGATCGTGCTCCGCGAGCACGCGCAGGCCCGCGGCGGCGATCACATAGCACATGGGAACGCCGCCTCCATCCCGGCGATGAAACTGGAAGCGCTGCACCAGGCCGGCGTCGGAGAGGCGCTTGAGACGGCGCTGCGTGGTCGTGGTGGCCCGTTCGGGGTTGAAGCGGCGATGCAGCTGGCTGGTGAGAACGTGCCGCATCGTCGCGATCAGCTCGAGCATCTCCAGGTCGAGCCGCTCGAGCTCGTGCGCACGCTCGAGCTCGACCCGCCGCGCCCAGCGAACGCTGATCGCGCCGTCGAGCTCCACCAGCTCGCGGTAGCTCTCGGCGGGGTCGGAGGGAGCGCCGGGCAGAGCGGCCTCGCTTGCGGCAGGCATGGCGGGCGCGGTGTTCCGCTCGGGCGCACTGCGCGCGTCGCGTTCGTCGCCCGCAGCTGGCCGCCGATCCCAGTGCGGTTGACGCAGGTCCGTGAGATGGCGCCCGCCGCGTGCGTGCTGACGCGTCGCGTGAAACGCGAGTCGATCGCGATCCACTGTCAGCGGAAGCGTCTGCGCGATGAACGGAGACTGGCGTCCCTGCGAGGTCACCCAGCTTGCGATCGCGTGGTGCTTGGGCAGGTGCAGCCGCACGTCGGGCCGGCCGAGGCTGGACAGCCGCTGGACGTCAGGGCGCACGGTGTCGGAGAACGCCGCCATCGTCAGTGACACGGCATCGCGCGCGTCGCGCACCGAGGCTGTGGCGAAGTAGACGCGGTGCGCGAACAGCGCGTCCAGCTGCTCGCGCACCTCGCGCTCGGTCCACTGCGAGTCTGTCTGCCAGCATGCGACAGTCTCGAGCCCGGCGGAGCGCTTGAGCGCCATCGTTTCGGCGAAGCCGCGGTTGATGACCAGCGGCGCCTCGTCCACCTTGAGCGCAACCGCGACGCGCTGCTCGGCCGGCACGAGGTCCTGCTGACGCGCGAGCGCCGCATCGAGCATGCCGACCAGCAACTGCATCAGCACGGAGGTGTTCCCCGCTCCCATCGCCCCGAGCGCGCCCTTGACGACCAGCACCTCGTGGCCGGCGATCACCCGGTCGAAGTCGACCCTCAGCGAGTCGTTGAGGAGAACGCGCTTGATCGATGGCGAGTTGAGCAGGCGCGCGAGCTTGTTCACGGGCGCGTCGAGCTTTGCGGTGGTCGTGCTGCGCGCGTCCGCCAGCTGCGCGCTCAGCTCCGCCGTGAAGAACTCCGAGATCTCCTTGAACTCGGGCAGCGCCCGCACACGCGAGCCGACACTGCCGCGATACGCGTATCCGTCCTCGCCGACGGACAGCAGCCTGGCCGCGTCCCACAGGGTCGAGTCGCGGTCGTACGCGAGCACCGCGATGATCGCGTTGCGCAGATAGCGATCCGAGGACGCGCGGATGTCTGCATCGGTGAAAAGCGACTTGAGCGCCGCGACCACGTAGTCGGCGATCACGTCCGCGGGCGCGTCCACCGCCAGCGGGTTGAAGCCGCACGTGGGGTGCGACAGGTCCAGCAGCGTGCACGTGCGCCGCTCCGGCACGAGACCGACGGCGGCCTCCGCCGCGTCGCCCTTGGGGTCGAGCACGATCACAGCACAACGCTCCCGGCGTAGGTCCTCGGCGACGGTGGCGACGAGGAAGCTGGACTTGCCCTGCTCGACCGTGCCGGGAACCGCGACGTTCTGCCTGCGCATCTGCTCGTGAATCGAGACCGGACCAAGCGCATCGCGCAGGGTCCCCACGCCGTCCGCTGGACGCAGCACCGCTGGAGGGGCTGGTGCCAGCGGCAATCCTGCGCGCGCAAAGGGAACAGTCAGGTAGTCGACCGACGGCAGGTGCCAGATCGCGGCCAGCTCGCTGGACGCGAACACGCCCTTGCGAAACGACGGCAGCGGGTTGCCCTCGCCACGCTGCACACGGCGGCCGTACATCCCGAGCAGGCCGTGGCGCACCGCGGTCCCGCGTTCCACGAGCACGTTCTCGGCTCCTTCGGCGCGCAGCTGGGACGCGATCGTCTCGCACGTCTCACGGCGTGCCGCGATCACGCGCAGGTCTGCGAAGAACAGCGGTTTGTGCTGCACGTCCAGCCCTCCCCGCAGCTCGGCGTCCTCGACCAGCGAGCGGTCGCGCATGAACAGGTGCTCCCTGCGCTCGCGCGAGAGCTGCGCCTCGTGGCGCTTGAACAGGTGCTTGGCGAACGCTTCGAACAGCGCCGGTGTGGGAGTCAGCGCGATCTGCACGAACGCCGGCTCGCCGCATGCCGCCATCGCGGTCAGCAGCCGGTCGATCGGCGGCTCGAAGCGACGCGCGAGACCGTCGATCGACTTGACCCGCTTGATGAACTCGTGGCGCTTCTTCAGCCTCACAATGCTCGGCGCGACCCCCACCTGGCACTCCAGCGCCGAGAGCCGACAGTTGGGATAGGCCGCCTGCAGCGAAGCCTCCACGATCCTCTCGCAACCCGCTGGACATGTGAGCGCAAGCCACGTCGAGTGCACGGCTCCGCCCGTATGGTGCACCTCCAGCGACAGCGACGGCTGTCCCTGTGCGAGGCGTCGCCACCACCGCCGAAGCAGCCGCTTGTGCAGCGCCCCGTACATCGCGACGATCGCGTCTATCTCCGCGTGGTCGTCGCGATACACATCGACGCGCAGGCGCACATAGCGACGGCGCGTGCGAGCCCGCGCCCGCGCAGCCACGACCGCGCACGCAAGGCCCGCCACCAGCGCCAGCATCAGCGGCGCCGGCGAGAAGCCGCCCGCCGGCCTCCAGCTCCAGGCTCCAACCAGCGCCCGCCCAAGCACCGGTGCGAGCACGATGGGATCCGGGGCAGCAACGTGCGCGTCGCCGCGCAGCAGCTTCCCTGGCCCGCCGTCGAGGAACCACGCAATCAACGCGACGCCCGCGAGCGTCGCGAGCAGACCGATCAGCCGCCACAGCAGGAAGCGAAGCACCTGACGCACCCTCCGACGGAGGGCGCGATCCGGGACGCTTCAGGTCACCGACGCGCCGAGCAATCTCCTATCAGGCCGGCCTCAGCCCCTTCGCATCGTTGGGCGCGAACCGGGGTGCTGCTGTGTTCTGCTGGTGCTCAGCGCGGCCGCGTCGCCCGCTCCACCTGCGCGCCGCGCGCCGTCAGGTGCCACGCGTTCGCGGCGCCCTTCTCCTGTCCCTCGCCGAGGTTCTCGACGAGCTTCAGGCGGGCGAGCCGGTTGAGCAGCTTGGAGATCTGGCCCTGGTCGACGATGCCAGATCCTTCGGCGATCTCGCGGTTGCTCGCTCCGGGATGCTCGGCGATCACCATCAGCACGCGCACGGTCCTGTAGGTCAGACGCATGTTTAGGCCTTCGAGCGGGTCCTTGTGCCTCGCGGGCGTCCTGGTGCGGCTCTCGGTCGGGATCTCCAGCGGCGGCCTGCTCAATTCGCGACCCGCCGCGCGTGCCCCCAGATAGGGCAGCACGATCATGCTCATCAGCGATCCGAGCAGAGCGGTGAGGCGCTCCTTGCCGTGTTCGAGCACGCGCGTGTGGAGCACCGCGAAGATCGCTCCCACCACGCCTTCGGCCGTCACCTCGGGCGGTTCGCGGGTCGCGTTCGTGGCCAGGCGCCCGCGGTCGATCACCTCGGCGATTTCCTCGAGCACCTTGGCCCTGCGCTCGAGCACCCGCTCGCCGGCGCCGAGCGCCTCCACGATGCACAGCTTGGCCAGCCCCGGCTCTTCATCCATAAACACCAGAAGTCGCGCCAGCGCCGCACGGATGCCGTCCCGCCAGCTGGACTCGCCCTCGTAGGCCTCCTGGGCGATCGCGCGCGCCTGCCCGAGCGCCTGCTCGAACGCCGCCAGGAAGCAGTCCTCCCGATCGGTGAAGACGTCGTAGAAGGTCTTGCGAGAGACCCTCGCACGGCCGATCACCTGCGCAACCGTCATTCGCGCGTAGCCGACGTCCTCGACGGCCTCGACAGCCGCCGCGAGCATCCGGCTGCGTTGAATCTGCGTGACCTGCCCGCGCGGCAACCCACCGGGACCCGGCCGCAACCTCGGTGTCCCTGTGCGCGCTTTGTACATAACAGTCATGTCTACCCCGCTAGTCGCTCATATCGCCAGTATTAGTGAACACTCGAATCTGCTCGAGCCATTCATACCCGTAAGACTCCGCATCCCAACAGGCGCTCCGCCGCGAATGCGTATACAGAAGAGTCACGGGTCTAGACCCTTAAGTCGAGGCGCGTCTCCGACTTTTTCCCGCTGATTAGAATGTCCTTCCGTAGATTCAACCGGGGTTGACCCGGACCGCTCAGCTTCGACTCGTCCTCGATAGCATCAGCAGAGTCCATTATCCAGAAACTATCGAATTTCGGAGCCAAGCCTAGCTTGATCGCAGGACGTCTGCGGCCCGGTCGCGTCTCGGGCCGCTCGGCACGCGAGTCCGCACCCCGTCGAGCGTCGCCACATGAGGCACAGCCGAGCCCGTCGCCGCCGCCGACGCCTTGTGCTCAGCTAACAAGGCGCCCGGCCCGAAGCACGGCCCCCGCAGGCCCTGAGAACGCGGAACATCCCGCAGGTCAGACGACCTTGCCACCCTTCGTGGGTCCCCTGTCAAGCGGGGCGAGCGGTCAAGCCCCCGTCAAGCCCTCATCCATACCGCTACCGGGATTCGAACCCGGGTTTCCGCCATGAGAGGGCGGCGTCCTAGTCCCCTGGACGATAGCGGCGAGAATCGCTGCCCGGAGGCTAGCAAAGCCGGCGCCCCGAGTCCCCGAGATCCCACGATTGCGGCACGGCTGCGGCCTTCCCTCGACGACAGCCGGTGCGGCCCTCGAACCGCCTCTACGATATCTTCGCCAGCGCACACGCGGATGTGGCGGAATTGGTAGACGCGCACGGTTCAGGTCCGTGTCGGGGCAACCCGGTGGAGGTTCGAGTCCTCTCATCCGCATAACCGGCCCTGGAGCCGCTCGCGCCGACCAGGCCGCTTGCGGCGCCGCCAGCCGTGGACCTGGCCAGATTCCAATGACCGGCACTCAAGCTTGCCGCGCGTCGGACCGAAAAGTTAGCGTGTGGGCTGTTGAGAGCAACGCGCGAGCGAGGCCGGAAGGCGGCGCCAGCCCGTCCAGGCACGACGCGGACGCGGCTGTGGTGCGCGTGGCGCGACAGCCGATCCTGGACCGCGACGCGCGCCTGATCGGCTACGAGCTGCTGTTCCGGGAGCCTCGCACCGAGACCGCGGGCGCGCTCGACGACAGTAGGGCCACCGCCGCGGTGATCGTGGACGGCCTGCTGGACGTCGGCCTGCTCGATCTGGTCGGCGACTCCCTCGCCTACGTGAACGTCTCGCGCGACTTCCTGCTCGGCGTCCGCCCGCTGCCGCTCCCCGCCCAGAGCGTCGTGCTGGAGCTGCTCGAGAACCAGCTCGTGGACGCGGAGCTGCTGGACGTGCTCCAGGAGCTGACCGACCAGCGCTTCACGATCGCGCTCGATGACTTCCGCCTCACCGCCGACACCGAACCACTGCTCAAGTTCGCGCGAATCGTCAAGGTCGACGTGCTCGAGACCACCGGCGAAGAGCTCGAGGAGCTTGTCGGCCGTCTCGGCGAGCACCGCCCGCCGCTGACCCTGATCGCCGAGAAGGTCGAGACGCGCGAGGACTTCGAGCACTGCCGCAGGCTGGGCTTCCACGCCTTCCAGGGCTACTTCTTCGCGCGACCATCGCGCCTGGACCAGAACCGCCTGCCCTCGCAGAGCCTCACCGCGCTGAGCGCGATGGCGGACCTCAGCGCGACCGAGGACTTCGACGAGCTCAACCGCATCATCACGCGCGACGTCGGCCTCAGTATGCGCCTGCTGCGCTACGCCAATTCGGCGTACGTGGCCCTGCCCCGCCGCGTCGGCTCCGTCCACGAGGGGCTCGCGTGGCTGGGCGCGATAACGGTGCGCCGCTTTGCGCTGATGGTCGCGCTCGCCAGCGCCCAGGACGTCCCCGACGTGCTGCTCGTGACGGCGCTCGTACGCGCGCACATGTGCCAGCTGCTGTCCGGCGCCGGCGATGGAGCCGCCGGCGACTCCTACTTCACCGTCGGCCTGTTCTCGGTCGCCGACGCGCTCGCCAACGCGCCCATGCGCGACGTGATCGAGCAGCTTCCCTTCCGCCAGGACATCGCCGCCGCGCTGCTGTCCGGCAGCGGCGAGCTGGGCGAGACGCTCACCGAAGTCATCGCCTACCAGCGCGGCGACTTCGACGGGGCCAGCGAGCTGATCCGCCGCCATCCCAACATCGAGCAGATCTACCGCGAGGCGACCGTGTGGGCCGACCTCAGCATCAGAGGGCTGATCTGAGCGGCGCCCGACGCGAGCGGCGCCTTGACGACGAGTGGTCACGGCATGACAGAAGCCGCTCGCGGCACAGCCGGGGATCACAGCCGAGGGCCGCCGGCATCTGCACCGTCGGCCCTCTCAGCTGCTGTCAATATCGATGAGTCGAACTGCCGCGCTTAGCGGCCGTCAGCGCGATGCTGGCGACGCTGCACGGCCACGATCGAGCAGCCCGCGACGATCAGCAGCAGGCCGAAGCCGATGTCCCAGCGCAGGTCGAAGCCCGTGAAGGGAAGCGTGCTCGCTTTGGTGCTCGTCGCCGGCGTGGTGCTCGTTTTCGACGCCGCCGGTTCACTCGCCGGTTTTTCCGATTCTTTCGACGGCAGCGTGCCGGTGCTCGGCGTGGTTTTGGGCGTGGTCGTGGTGCTCGGTTTGTTCGGTTCCGTGCCGTAGCCCGAGGTCGTCGTCGTGGTCGTCGTGTAGCCCGACGTGGGTTCCGCGGCAACCGCGGCGCCGGGCGCGAGCGCCAGCACCGCCAGCGCCGCCGCCATCAGCATCACGAGTCCGCGCGCGATGCCGGACGATCCACTCCCATTTGTCGCTGCTCCTGCTGTCTGTGGCCTGCTCGAGGCCATGACACCGGTCCGAGTCATGCCAACCTCCAATTGATGGTCTGGTGAACGCTGCAGCCCCGCTGCAGGGCTTGTGTCCGTACTTGTCCCGTCGGTTCTCTGTAGCAAGGCATCGTCTCTGGTTCGCCGTTTGCGGGCAGTCGCCTGCCTCTCACCGACCAAGGTGTATCAGCTATCGCGGCGCCGTAAAGTCCTGCATACGCAGTTTCCGCGCCGCAGAGCGCCGGCGGCGGCTCGCTACACGCCCGTGCGGCCCTCCAGCGTGCCCTCCGCGAGACGGCCGCGGAGCACCTTCTTGTCGAACTTTCCGACGCTCGTCTTGGGGATCTCGGCCACGAACGCGAACTCGTCGGGCAGCCACCACTTGGCGACCTTGTCGCGCAGGTGCTCGACCAGCTCCGGCGCGCTCACGGTGGCCCCCTCCCGCAGCACCACGCAGCAGAGGGGACGCTCGGCCCAGCGCGCGTCCGGCTTGGCGATCACCGCCGCCTCTGCCACGTCCGGGTGCGACATCAGCTCGTTCTCGAGCTCCACCGAGGAGATCCACTCGCCGCCCGACTTGATCACGTCCTTGGAGCGGTCGGTGATCTGCACCGTCGCGCGCTCGTCCACCGAGGCGATGTCGCCCGTGCGCAGCCAGCCGGTGGCGAACTTCTCGTCTTCGGAGCTGTCGGCGAAGTAGCGCGACGCGATCCACGGCCCGCGCACTTCGATCTCGCCCGTGGACGTCCCATCCCATGGCACCTCGCCGCCGTCGTCGTCCGCCAGACGCAGCTCCACCCATGGCAGCGGCCGCCCCTGCATCGCGCGCTCGTCCCAGTAGACGTCGTCGTGCTGGCGCTCCCGCGGCCGCGAGTAGGTGGCGACGGGGCTCGTCTCGGTCATGCCCCATGCCTGGAAGATGCGCACATCGTGGCGCTCCTCGAAGTCCTTCATCAGCTGCCTCGGCACCGCCGAGCCGCCGCACGCGGCGTTCGTTAGCGATGAGAGGTCGACCTCGGGATGCTCATCGGCGTAGCGCAGCAGCGCCAGGAAGATCGTCGGCACGCAGCCGACCATCGTCGCGCGCTCGCTCGCGATCAGGCCGGCGAGCGGCTGCGGTGCCAGGTTGCGGTCGGGCAGGATCAGGTCCGCGCCCGCCAGCGCCGCGCCGTAGGGCAGTCCCCACGCGTTGACGTGGAACATCGGCACGACCGCGAGGATGCGGTCGGCGCGGGAGAGACCGGTGCCGTCCTTGGCGAGCGTCACGGTGGAGTGCAGGCTGATCGAGCGGTGTGAGTAGAGCACGCCCTTGGGGTTGCCGGTGGTGCCGCTCGTGTAGCAGAGCGCAGCCGCCTGGCGCTCGTCCAGCTCGGGGTACTCGAAGGGCTCGGACCCCGCCGGATCGCCGCCGGCCTCGTCGAGCAGGTCCTCGTAGCGGACCGCACCCGGCAGCTGCGCGAGCGTCGAGTCCTGCACCTCCGCCCCGCCCATCACCACGTAGCGAGTGACGGTCTGGAACGTGCGCGCCAGTTTCGCGAGCGCCCCCACCAGCGACTCGTCGACGAAGATCACGCGGTCCTCGGCGTGGTTGACGATGTAGGTGAGCTGCTCCTCGAACAGGCGGATGTTCAGCGTGTGCAGCACCGCGCCGATGCACGGAACGGCGAAATACAGCTCGAAGTGGCGCTGGTTGTTCCACGCGAACGTGCCCACCCGATCGCCCTGCTCGATGCCGAGCGCACGCAACGCCCGCGCGAGCCGGTCCACCCGCTCTGCGACCTCCGCATGAGTCGCCTGGTAGACAGACGATTCGTCCGCGGCGAGCGTCACGACCTTCGCGCCGTGGTTGTAGCCGGCCAGCCTGCGGCGGATGTGGTTGAGGGTCAGCGGAAAGTCGTCCTGCATCAACCCCTCGATCATGCCCGTCATCCCCTCCCCACCTCCTCGCGCGGCGCCAGCTCCTGCAACCCATCGTAGATGCTGCGCGTGCGCACGGCGATGTCATCCCAGTCGAAGCTCAGGACGTGCTCGGAGGCCTCCGTCACGAGGCGATCGCGCAGCTGCTCGTCGACGAGCAGGCGTTCGATCATCACGCCGAGGTGCTCGGCGTCGCCGCCGTTGAAGCGCAGCCCCACCCGCTCGCCCACGGGCACGACCTCGCGCAGCCCGCCGGTGTCGGCGACGATGCACGGGCAGCCGGAGGCCATCGCCTCGAGCGCCACGAGACCGAACGGCTCGTAGATCGACGGCACCACGCACAGGTCGGCGATGCGATAGAGCGAGTGCAGAACGTCGTCGCCGATCCAGCCCACGAACGTGCCGTGCTCGGACAGGCCCAGCCGCTCCGCCTGCGCCTTCAGCTCCTCCTCGTGGGTGCCGCTGCCGGCCACCAGGAAGCGCACGTTGCCGACCTGCTCGATCACGCCCGGAAGCGCGTCGAGCGCCAGCTGGAAGCCCTTCTCGTACACGAGCCGCCCGACGAGCAGCACCAGCTTCTCGTGCGGCGCCGCGAACTCGCGCCTGAGCGTCTGCAGATCGCCGCTCGGGCGCAGTTCGCTGGGGTCGACGCCGTTGGGGATCACCGCCACGCGGCGCTCGTCGATGTCGAAGATGTCCGCCACGTGCCCGCGCATGTAGTAGGAGCAGACGATCACCGCGTCGGCGCGCTGCGCCATCCAGCGCTCGACCGCGTGGATGTGGGCCTGCGGCTGGTCCTCCACCCAGCCCTGGTGGCGACCGTGCTCGGTGGCGTGGATGGTGGTCACGTAGGGCACCTCGAGCCTGTCCGCGAGCTCGGCCGAGGCCTGCCCCACGAGCCAGTCGTGGCCGTGCACGAGGTCGTATGAGCTCTCCTGCGCGAGCGCTTCGCCGGCGGCGAGCATGTCGCGGTTCATCTGCTCCACCCACGCGACGAAGCGATCCAGGTCGCGCGGCCAGCCGGGCTCGCGCACGCGGTGGACGTTCACGCCGCCGCTGTCCTGCACGCGCGCGGGATCGAGCTCGCCTTCGCAGCCGTCGCCGCGGGTGAGCACGTCCACAGTCACGCCCTGGCGCACGAGCGCCTCGGCGAGCTTACGCACGTGGCGCGCCAAGCCGCCCTCGATCACAGGCGGGTACTCCCAGGAGAGGATGAGCACGCGGCAGCTCATGCCAGAGACCCTATCTACCCGCGCCGGGCCAGCCTCTCGCCGAGCCGGACCGGAATCGGCGGCGCCCGCCCCCGGTCGGCGCGCGCGGCCGTGCCCGAGGCGCGGATCCGGCTCGTGCCCGTCGCTCATATGCCGAGCAGCCCCAGCGCATCGATGTGCCGCACCGCGGGCGCGGCCGACACGGCGTCGCCGTCGATATGAACGACTCCGACCGCGGCGAGCCGTCCGAGCGCCTGCTCGAGCGGCTGCGCCTCGGCGCCCAGCTCAGCGGCGAGCTGCGCGCGCGAGCACGACGGCTCGCACTCGTCGCTCAACAGCAACAGCACGATCGCGCGTTCGAGCTCACGCAAGTTGCGGACGATCCTCCCCGGATGTGAGATCCATCTCGAGCTGGCGCGGGGACGGCCGCAGCGGCTCGCTCGTGGGCCGCGGCCGGCCGCGCCGACTCCAGTGGCCGACGACCTCGCGGCTGCGACACGAGTAGTAGGTGACGCGCCGGTCGATCGGCGTGATCGCAAGCCCCCCGGGCGCGGACCCGGTCACCTGCGCGTGGAATCGTCGACCCCTGATGTCGACCTCGACGATGTCGCCGGTGTGGATGCCCTCGAGCCTCATGCAGGGCGAACTCCATCAGGAACGGCGCCGTCGCGCGCGCACCAGCTCGGCACGTGACGATCACACGATGGCCACATGTGCTGGCCCTGCGCCGCGGCGGAGGGCTGCCAGGCCTTAGGCTGCGCGCCGTGCGCTGGCTCGTAGACGGGATGAACGTGATCGGCACGCGCCCGGACGCGTGGTGGAAGAACCGCCACGAGGCGATGCTCAAGCTGGTCGGCATGCTCGAGCGCTGGGCGGCCACCAGCGGCGCGGACGTGACCGTGGTCTTCGAGCAACCGCCCACGCCCCCGATCCGCTCGACGGTGATCGTCGTGACGCACGCGCCGCGCCCGCGCCGCGACTCCGCCGACGACGAGATCATGCGCCTGCTGGCGGCGGACGATCAGCCGGCCACGATCCGCGTGGTCACCTCGGATCTGTGGCTGAGCGACCGCGTGCACGCGGCGGGCGCTAGCGTCGAGCCGGCGGCGCCGTTTCGCACGCTGATCGAAGACGCGTGATGGCTCCGACCACCCGCTATACGCGCAGCGGGGACGCGAGCATCGCCTACCAGGTGGTCGGCGACGGCCCGCTGGACCTGCTGTTCGTGGCGGGCTGGCTGACGCAACTGGAGCAACTGTGGGAGGCACCCGCCAACCGCCGCTTCCTGGAGCGGCTGACAACGTTCGGCCGGCTGATCATGTTCGACAGCCGCGGCACGGGGATGTCGGAGCGGGTGCTCGAGACCTACTCGCTGGAGCAGGAGGCGCGCGACGCGCTGGCGGTGCTCGACGCCGCGGGCAGCGAACGCGCGGCGCTGGTCACATACGCGCAGGGCGGGCTCGTGGGCGCGATGCTGGCGGCCGACCACCCAGAGCGGATCGGCGCGCTGATCATGTACGCGTCGATCTCGCGCACGTCGTGGGCGCCCGACTACGACTGGGGCATGACCAGCGAGGATCGCGCGGCGTTGAGCGAGCGCAACATCGCCACGTGGGGCGACGTCGACGCGAGCCCGATCCCGGAACTGGCGCCGTCGATGGCGCAGGATCGCGGGCTGGCTGAGTGGTTCGCGCGCCTGCAGCGCCTGGCCGCGAGCCCCGGCGAGGCGCGGATCATCTCCCAGGCGAGGGTCGACCTCGATGTGCGCGACAAGCTCGAGCACATCCGCGTGCCGACGCTGATCATGCATCGCCCGCGGGAGCTCGTGTGGGACGTGCGCCACTCGCACTACCTGGCCGAGCACATCCCCGGTGCGCGCTACGTGGAGCTCGAGGGCATCGACTCACTGCCGTTCGTCGGCGACAGCGACGCGATCGTCGAGGAGGTCGAGGAGTTCCTCACGGGCGTGCGCACCGGCGGGGAATTCGCGCGGGCGCTGCTGACGGTGCTGTTCACTGACATCGTCGACGCCACCGCGCACGCTGCGCGCCTCGGCGACGGGCGCTGGCGCGACCTGCTGGCACAGCATGACGCGCAGGTGCGCGCGGAGCTCGCGCGCTTCGACGGCCGCGAGGTCAAGACGGTGGGCGACGGGTTCCTCGCGACGTTCGACGGGCCGCCGTCGCGCGCGCTGCGCTGCGCGCTTGCGATCACGCGCGCCGCGCGCGAGCTCGGCGTGGAGGTTCGTGCCGGCATGCACACCGGCGAGTGCGAGCTGATCGGCAGCGACGTGGGCGGCATGGCCGTGCACATCGCCTCTCGCGTGTGCGGGCTGGCGGGGGCCGGCGAGGTGCTCGTGTCGGGCACCGTGTTCGGGACCGTTGTCGGCGGGCCGTTCTCGTTCGAGGACCGCGGGTTTCATGAGCTGAAGGGGGTTCCCGGGCGCTGGCCGTTGTTCGCGCTCGGGGTTTGAGGCTGAGCGGATGAAAGTGCTCGTGACGCGCCGAAGCGGGGACCACAGCGCGCCACGAGCTGACGGAGTGCCAGCCTTGGCCCCATCGGTCAAGGCTGGATCCTCGGGAGGGGATTCCTTCCCGTGTTACGTCGCGGGCGCTTCGCCCGGATCCGCGTCGGTCGTGGGCTCCGCCGGCGAGTCGGCCTCGACTCGCTGCAGCGTGGATGGATCGCGGATGTCGGTCAGGTCGTCGATGATCTGGAAGTCACTGGTGTTGTGGGTGAGAAGCGGGACGCCGTGCACATTGGCGGTCGCCGCGAGCACGAGGTCAATTGCACGTCTGCGGGGCTGGCCGCCTCGGTTGGTCACCGCAGCAGCAAGACGGCCCCACTCGCGAGCGATGTCGGCGCTGACCGGCAACGGGTCGAACGCCGACTCGATCGCCCCGAGGCGCTGGGTGCGGGTCGCGCGCTCGTCGTCATCCGCGGCAACGAGCACGCCGAAATGGAGCTCGGCCAGGGATGCGACGCTGATCGCGGCCTCGACCCCATGAGGAGGCTCCTCCCCGATCAGGATGGAGGTGTCGAGCAGCGCACGCATACAGGGCTACCAGAACGGGTCCGTCAGCGAGGCGGGGAACCGCTCTAGGTCTGAGGCGAGCGCAAGCGGAGGCGGGGTTCGCCATACGGCGTGCAGCGCCGGCCCGCTGACCCATCTCCGCCGCTCGGTCGGGCCGAGCTGCGCCACCGGTCTACCGGCGACGGTGATCGTGATCTCCTCGCCTCCCTCTGCGCGGCGGAGCACCTCGCCCACGTGGTTGCGCAGCTCCTTCTGGGGAATGGTTGCCATTTTGACGATGGTAGCGGAACTGCTACCGGCCGGCGCGACGCGCCCACCCACGCCTTAAGCCAACCACTCGCTCATTGTTCCCCGAGGGAGCCTACAAGCCGTCGCCGTAGCACAGGAACATCGACGTCTATACCATGCTCGCCTCCGTAAAGGCGGCCTCGAGCATGCCCTCCATAGCGGTACGATCTACTGCGGCCTCGACGGCATCGATTATCTCCTTGACCAGCGCATCGGGCTCCCCTGCCATCAAGCCATCGAAGAAGGGAACCCTCACGAGCTCGCGCTGGCGCGTCTCCTCCAGTCGCGCGAGCGCTCGCGCGGAGAATAGCTTGGGGGCGAACGGCATTCGAAACGCGTCCCCGTCTGTCAGCTCGCCATCGGTGGTCCCGCGCCGACCGTCTTGGACGCTGCCGCGATCTCGCCGCGGAGCGCCTTCAGCGCGGCGACGTAGATCTCCGAGAACGTCGGGAACGGCTGGATCGTGTCCGTCAGAACGCCGAGTGGGACCTGGGCGCGGATCGCGAGCGTGGCCTGCTGCAGCCACTCGCCCGCCTCGGGGCCGAGCGTGTAGGCGCCGGTCAGCCGCTGGCCGTCGCTGAGCAGCGTCAGGAAGCCGCTGCTGCCGGCGTCGGCGTTGCGGTCGGCGTAGGCGCGCGTATAGGTCGCGGTCTTCGCCACCTCCGACAGTGCGACCGTGGCGCTGAAGCGCCCCGTGGAAGCGCCCACCGCCGCGGCTTGCGGGTCGGTGTAGACGACCCGGGGAACGGCCTCGTAGTTGGCCTTTCGCGGCTCGCCGAGGATGTTCGCGGCGACCACCTCGCCCTCGTACTTGCCGACGTGGGTGAGCGGCCACTG